>CAVXET010000013.1:0-19888 GCA_963760725.1 uncultured Gammaproteobacteria bacterium | reverse complement strand
TATTGAGGTCCCAGACAATGGCCTGGTAGTCGGATTCCTTTTCCCACCAGCCGAATCCAATGCAGCCGCCGCCGGCCGGACCGAGCGTGCAGGTGATGCTGCCGCCGCTGTCGGTCTGGCGCGTCGCACCGTCAATCCAGATGAGATAGCGCACGCCGCTCTCGGCGACGCGCGCCGCGACCACGTCCTTCGACAGGAGCTTCGTGATGCCCTCCGGCCGTTGCGGCGCCGTGGACGGTTCGAGCCAGGGGAACATCGAATCCACAAAGAGGTCGTTCGGACGCACCTGGATGCCGGTCGACTTCGCCATCTTGTCGCCGACGCAATCCATGAAGTCGTCTTCGGCGGTGATGCCTTCGACGTGGGGCTTGGCGAGCAACACGACCGCTTCGGTCGCGCCGATCGAAGTCGACATCGCGCGGTCTTCTTCGAGCTTCGCCGTCATGCAGCCCGACAGCAGGAGGAGTGCCGCGGCGCCCGTGCCCGCGAAACG
The DNA here is from genome assembly GCA_963760725.1 of uncultured Gammaproteobacteria bacterium. Taxonomy (GTDB): domain Bacteria; phylum Pseudomonadota; class Gammaproteobacteria; order Steroidobacterales; family Steroidobacteraceae; genus SCUD01. Next base: position 19,395 of record CAVXET010000013.1, on the reverse strand, counting down.
CAATGACCGATCTGTCTGGCGCATCATCGGACGCCTCCTTGGCCTGCGCTCCCCGCTTCGCCCGAGTATACGCCGCGGTTACCACAGTTCCATCTGATCGGGCGAGCGATTTGGCGGGCGAAATTGCAGCGTCGTGAGCGGCGCCGCGCGCCCGCTCCGCCAGCCCGTGCCGGCGGCAACTCGCCTCGAAGCGGCGCTTGAGGAGATCCGCCCAGGGTCCCTGGCCGCGCATGCGGTGGCCGAAGCGCGGATCGTTGTCGCGCCCGCCGCGCAGCTCCTGGATGCGGCTCCGTACCTTCTGCACCCGGTCGGGGTAATGCAGCTCGAGCCATTCATAGAACAGTTCCCTCACCTCGCCCGGCAGCCGCAACAGGACATAACCTGCCGTCGTCGCGCCGGCCGCGGCCGAGGCATCCAGCACCGCCTCGAGCTCGTGGTCGTTGATGGCGGGCACGACGGGCGCGAACATCACGCCGGTCGGGATGCCCGCGTCCGCGAGCTTGCCGATCGCCGCCAGGCGCGCGGCCGGCGAGGCGGCGCGCGGTTCCATGCGCCGCTTCAGCTCGTTGTCGAGCGTCGTCACACTGACAAACACTTTCACGAGTCGTTCCGCGGCGAGCTTCGCGAGCACGTCGATGTCGCGGACGACGAGCGCGCCCTTGGTCACGATCGTGACCGGGTGATGGCTCTCGGCGAGCACTTCGAGGATCGAACGCGTGACGCCGAGCTTGCGCTCGATCGGCTGGTAGGGATCGGTGTTCGCGCCGAGGTTGATCGGGCTGCACTTATAGCTGCGCCGGTTCAGCTCTTCGCGCAGGTGCATCGCCGCGTCTTTCTTGTAGAAGAGCTTGGTCTCGAAATCGAGACCGGCCGACAGGTTCATGTACTGATGGCTGGGCCGGGCGTAGCAGTTGTGGCTGATCACGCCGTTGGCTATGAAGTCGCCAGTGCCTGTCGTGATGTCGAAGAGCTCCCGGCTTCCAGCCAGGGGCTCAATCTCGACGACCTCCAGGCCCGCCATGGCTCTGACCGATTGACCCTCCATTTCGCGCTTCCTTGCGACAGCGGAATTCAAGGTCGCGCCCAAGCCCATCAGTGTCGTGTTGCGCACCAGCAAGGGACGCTGGCCAGGGCCGCCGCTCGCCGCCACGAACTTCCATCCACGCTCAGTTAGGAAACGGTGATCGGCGCTCGCGACGAGTTCGGTGCCGTCGGCGAGACGAACTTGGTACGCCTGCTTGTTGATTCGCCAGTGGGCGAGGACGCGCGTACGTACATAGCCACGGTTAAGGCCGGGCTTCGCCGTACCGTAGATCTCATCGCCCACTGCTAGCTGGGCCAGTGCTTTCTGGCTCCCGTCTCCCATGAGGATTCGGGTATCACCCGACAGGCAATACACACATCCATGCTCGCAGCCACGGTACGGATTGATCGACTGATCGAAAGGAATGTCGGGCGAGTTGTTGCGCGTGATGACGCTGTGCGCCGGCTCCGGCTGCACGGTCGTCGCGAGCGGCGGCAGCGGCTCGTCGGCGATGCCCCAGCCGTCGTCCACGGCTTCGACCGCGAGCGCTTCGAAGCGCCCGGTCCGGTTCGAGATGGCTCCTCGCCCTTTCTGCACGCCAGTCGGCATACTGTATGGATATACAGCTACGCCCTCGGCCGGTCAAGAGGACTTTGTTCGGGCTCCGGAAAGTGGTCGATGCGCCAGATCCCGGGGAAGCCGCGGATCCAGAGGCCCGCGATCGCGACGCTGGCGAGACCGCCGACGACGACCGCGGTCTTCAATCCCCACCAGTGCGCCGTCACGCCCGACTCGAACTCGCCGAGCTCGTTCGAAGCGCCGATGAAGACCGCGTTCACCGCGCTGACGCGGCCGCGAATCCCGTCCGGCGTCTCGAGCTGCACCAGCATGTGGCGGATGTAGACGCTCACCATGTCGGCGCCGCCGAGCGTCGCGAGCGCGGCGAGCGACAGCAGGAAATTGTGCGAGAGGCCGAACACGACCGTCGCGATGCCGAAGACCGCGACGCCCGCGAACATCTTCGCGCCGACGTGGCGCGTGATCGGCCGCCAGGCGAGCGTGATCGCGACGATTGCAGCGCCCATGCCGGGCGCGGCGCGCAGCCAGCCGAAACCGTCCGGCCCGACGTGCAGGATGTCGCTCGCGTACGCCGGCAGCAGGGCGACCGCGCCGCCGAACAGCACGGCGAAGAGGTCGAGCGAGACGGCGCCGAGGATCACTTTCTTCTTCCAGACGAAACGCAGGCCCTCGAGCAGCGTGTGCCAGCTGTCGGGCGCTTCCGGCCGCGCAGGCTTTTCCGTCTTCACGCCGATGATGAAGGCGAAGGCCGCGGCGAGCAGGCCCGCGACCGTGCCGTAGACGATGTCGGGGCCCGCGAGGTACACGAGGCCGCCGATCGCAGGGCCCGCGATCGTCGAGAGCTGCCAGGTGCTCGAGTTCACCGCGACCGCGCGCGAGAAGAGCGAGGGCGGCACGAGGTTCGGCATGATCGCCTGCCCCGCCGGCATCGAAAACGCGCGCGCCGTGCCGAAGACGACCATCACGGCGAACACCGGCCAGGCGACCTTGAGACCCGAGAGCGTGAACGCGAGCAGCGCGAGCGCGCAGAGGAATTCGAGCGCGATGCAGAGCGAGAGAATGAACGCGCGGTTGTAGCGATCCGCGATGTGGCCCGCGGGCAGCACCAGCAGGACGAACGGCAGGAACTGCGACAGGCCGATGAAGCCGAGGTCGAGCGGATTGCCCGTGATCGCGTAGACCTGCCAGCCGACCGCGACCGTCTGCATCTGCACGGCGACGGACGCGAGAAGCCGCGCGGTCAGGAACCGCATGAATCCGGGGTGTGCGATCAGCCGACCGAGCGGCGCGCCTGCGGGTTCGATGAAACTCATGCGCAGGTCAGCGCCCGACGAGCAGTCGCAGCATGCGGCGCAGCGGCTCGGCCGCGCCCCAGAGCAACTGGTCGCCGACCGTGAACGCGGTGAGGTAGTCCTCGCCCATCGCGAGATGGCGCAGGCGCCCGACCGCGATCCCGAGCGTGCCCGTGACGGCGGCGGGCGTGAGCTGCGAGAGCGAGGCTTCGCGTTCGTTCGGCACGATGCGGATGAATTCGTGCGCGCTCCTCGATCACGCGCTCGACCTCCGCAATCATCATCCGTCGCTTCAGCTTGATCGTGACCGCCTGGCTGTGGCAGCGCATCGCGCCGATGCGCACGCACAGGCCGTCGATCGGCACGGGCGCAGACGTCAGGCCGAGGATCTTGTTGCCCTCCACGCCCGCCTTGAACTCCTCGCGGCTGTAGCCATTGCCGAGGTCGCGATCGATCCAGGGCAGCAGGCTCCCCGCGAGCGGACGACCGAGTCGCTCGACGGGCATGCCGCCTGCGAATGCGGCGGACGCGCGCCGGTCGATGTCGAGGATCGCGCTCGCGGGATCGTCGAGGAGTGCGCCCGCCGCGCGGTGCAAATGGCCCATCTGCGCGAGGAGCTCGCGCATCTCGCGCGCACCCGCGCCCGAGGCAGCCTGGTACGTCATCGTCGTCATCCACTCGACGAGGCCCGCGCGGAACAGGCCGCCGAAGGCCATCAGCATGAGGCTCACGGTGCAGTTGCCGCCGATCCAGTCGCGCCGCCCGGCCGCGAGCGCCCGGTCGATCACGCTTCGGTTGACGGGGTCGAGAACGATCACGGCCTCGTCTTTCAGGCGCAGCTGCGATGCCGCGTCGATCCAGTGGCCGCGCCAGCCGGATGCACGGAGTTTCGGGTGCACGGCTTCCGTGTAATCGCCGCCCTGGCAGGAAACGAGGATGTCGCAGCGCGAAAGCGCCGCCAGATCGTTCGCGTCACCGACTTTCGCCGGTTGCCTGCCCGATGTCGGGCGCGGCGGCGCCCGCCTGCGTCGTTGAAAAGAACGCGGGCTCGATGAGCGCGAAATCTTTCTCGGCGCGCATGCGCTCGACGAGTACGGAACCGACCATGCCGCGCCAGCCGATCAGGCCCGTCCGGGGATTGTTCTTCATCCGCTCGACTGTTGCACTGCAAAGCACGCACTATAGCGTGCCGGATGGGGGAGCCGACACATGAGCGAGCCGACGCCGCAACTCAACGTTCCGCCGGAAGCAGCCTGGGGACCGACATTCGACGTCGCGCGCGCGACGGACGCGTACATCGCAACCGTGCCCGCCGCCGATCGCGTGAAATCCGATGCGTACTTCGAGGGCGGCTACTGGATCGGACTCTGGTCCACGCTGATCACCGTCGCGCTCTGCGGGCTGTTGCTGCATTTCAGGTTCACGGCGCGATTGCGCGACTGGGCCGCATCGCGCGGGCGCGGACCGTGGCTGCAGTCGCTCATCGTCGCCATCGGCTTCATGGCCGTCCTCTCGATCCTGTTCCTGCCGTGGTCGGCTTACACGGGTTACTTCCGCGAACACCAGTACGGCATGTCCAACCAGACGTTCGGCGCCTGGCTCGGCGAATGGGCGATCAACTCCGCGCTCTACAGCGCCTTCATCGGCCTCGCGATCGCCGGGATCTACCGCCTGGTGCGTCGCGTTCGCGAACGCTGGATCTGGTGGGCGAGCGGCGTCACGGCGCTCTTCATGCTGTTCGTGATCATGGTCGAGCCCGTGTTCATCGCGCCGATATTCAACGACTACAAGCCACTGTCGGCCGGCGAAGTGCGGGACTCGATCCTGACGCTCGCCCACGAGACGAAGATTCCGGTGGACAACGTCTACTGGTTCGACGCCTCGAAACAGACGAAGCGCATCAGCGCCAATGTCTCGGGACTCGCGGGTACGACGCGCATCGCGCTCAATGACAACCTGATGAACGGCACGTCGCTGCCCGAGATCCGCGCCGTCATGGGCCACGAAATGGGCCATTACCGGCTGCACCACGGCTTGTGGCTCACGCTCGGATTCACGGTCGCGATGGGCGTCGGCTACTTCGTCGTCAATCGCGTGTTCGGACGTATCCAGCGACGCCGCGGCGAGCGCTGGGGCGTGCGCGACCTTGCCGACCCCGCGGGCGTTCCGCTCGCGATGGCGATCCTAATGATCGTGCTCTATCTGCTGTCGCCGGTGACGAACACGATGATCCGGACGGCGGAGAACCAGGCGGACGCGTTCGGACTCGAGGCGGCGAAAGAGCCGCACGGGTTTGCGAGTGTTGCCATGCGACTGAGCAACTATCGCAAGCTCGAGCCGGGGTCGCTCGAAGAGATCATCTTCTACGATCATCCCAGCGGTCGAGCGCGCGTCGAGCGAGCAATGCGGTGGCTGAAGGATCATCCACCGTCGCAGTAAGCGTGCGCGCGGGATCCGGCGGGGTTCTCGCTCGCAAACTCTGCCGGAGAATTAAGAGTTTGCTCGCGAGACCCCGCCACCTCGCGCGCACGGCGAAATGCAGCGGTGGTTGTCACGCGACCGAGTGCCGGGTGGGTCCCCGCCCGGCGCGAAGGTCGCGTGACGGACCGCAACCGCCGGATCCCGCGCGACGGGCGTTCAGCTATCGACTTGGAACTAAACCGGCTGGAACGAGTGAGACGAGCGCTTCGCTGGAGATGACAGCCTTCGCGGCTTCAATGTCCGGCGCGAACAACCGGTCGTGGTCGTAGAAGGCGACTTTCGAGCGCAGGAGAGCGTGGGCTTGTTCAAGCGCCGGGCTCGACTTGAGCGGGCGGCGGAAATCGATGCCCTGGGCGGCGGCCAGCAATTCGATGGCGATCACGCCGCGGGTGTTCTCCGCCATCGGACCGAGGCGGCGCGCGGCGAAGGTCGCCATGCTGACGTGATCCTCCTGGTTCGCCGAGGTCGGGAGGCTGTCGACCGACGCCGGATGCGCGAGCGACTTGTTCTCGGAGGCGAGCGCCGCCGCAGTCACCTGCGCGATCATGAAACCGGAGTTGAGCCCGCCCTGCTTCACCAGGAACGCGGGCAGCTGGCTCAGGGAATCGTCGATCAGCATCGCGATGCGACGCTCCGAGAGCGCGCCGATCTCGGCGATCGCGAGCGCGAGATTGTCCGCGGCGAAGGCGACGGGCTCGGCGTGGAAGTTTCCGCCGGAGAGGACTTCGCCCTCCTCGCCGAAGACGAGCGGGTTGTCGGAGACGCCGTTCGCCTCGAGCATCAGCGTGCGCGCGACGTTCTGGATCTGCTGCAGGCAGGCGCCCGGCGACCTGCGGCTGGCAGCGCAGCGAGTACGGGTCCTGCACGCGGTCGCAGTTCTCGTGCGAGTGGCCGATTTCGCTCTCGCCGAGCACGGCGCGGAACGCCGCCGCGACCTCGATCTGTGCGGGCTGGCCCCGCGCGTCGTGGATGCGCGCATCGAAGGGCACTCGGCTGCCGAGCGCGGCGTCCACGGACATCGCGCCGCTCACGATCGAGCCGGCGAGCAGGTCCTCCGCCGCGAACAGCGCCACGAGCGCGAGCGACGTCGAGACCTGCGTGCCATTCAGGAGCGCGAGCCCCTCCTTGGGCCCGAGCACGAGCGGCTCGATGCCGGCGGCTTTCAGCGCGACCGCGCAGTCCTGTTCCTTGCCGCCGACGCGGACGCGCCCTTCGCCGATCAGCGCGAGCGAGAGGTGCGCGAGCGGCGCGAGATCGCCGGAAGCGCCGACCGAGCCCTGGCCGGGCACGACGGGATGGATTCCCGCATTGACGAGCGCGAGCAGCTTCTCGATCACGACGGCGCGCACGCCGGAGTAACCGCGGGCAAGGCTCGCGGCCTTCAGCACGAGGATCAGGCGCACGGTCGAGTCCGCGAGCGGCGCTGCCGACGCCCGCGGCGTGCGAGCGCATCAAATAGAGCTGCAGTGTCGCGAGCTCGTCGTCCGAGATGCGCGTCTTCGCGAGCTTGCCGAAGCCGGTGTTGATGCCGTAGAGCGATTCGCCGCCGGCGAGTCGCGCGCGCACAGCCGCGAGAGAGGCCTCGACCGGGCCGCGCCAGCCCTCGGCGAGCGCGATCGCATCGCTCCCGCGGGAAATCTGCCGCAGCTCCGCGAGCGAAATCGCGCCGGGCTTCAACGTCATCTTCGCCACCTCAGCGCACCGAGGGCAGGTCGAGGCCCTGCTCGCGCGCGCAGGCGATCGCAAGCTCGTAACCTGCGTCCGCGTGGCGCATGACGCCGGTACCGGGGTCGTTCCGGAGCACGCGCGCGATGCGCGCGGCAGCGGCGGCCGTGCCGTCGCAGACGATCACGACGCCGGCGTGCTGCGAGAAGCCCATGCCGACGCCGCCGCCGTGATGGATCGAGACCCAGGTGGCGCCGCTCGCGGTGTTCAGGAGCGCATTCAGGAACGCCCAGTCGGAGACCGCGTCCGAGCCGTCTTTCATCGACTCGGTTTCACGGTTCGGGCTCGCGACCGAGCCGGAGTCGAGATGATCGCGGCCGATCACGATCGGCGCCGAGAGCTCGCCGTTCGCGACCATCTCGTTGAAGGCGAGGCCGAGTCGCGCGCGGTCCTTGAGGCCCACCCAGCAGATGCGCGCCGGCAGGCCCTGGAACTTGATGCGCTCACGCGCCATGTCGAGCCAGCGATGCAGGTGCGCATCGTCCGGCATCAGCGCCTTCACCTTCGCGTCGGTGCGGTAGATGTCGTCGGGATCGCCGGAGAGCGCGACCCAGCGGAAGGGCCCGATGCCCTCGCAGAAGAGCGGGCGGATGTAAGCCGGCACGAATCCCGGAAAGTCGAAGGCGTTCTTCAGGCCCTCGTCGAGCGCGACCTGGCGGATGTTGTTGCCGTAGTCGAAGACGACCGCGCCCTGTGCCTTGAGGTCGAGCATCGCCTGCACATGGATCTTCATCGAGGCGCGCGCCTCGCGTTCGATGCGCGCGGGATCGTTCTTTCGCGCGTCCGCGGCCTCGGCCATCGTCCAGCCGCGCGGGAGGTAGCCATTGCGCGGATCGTGCGCGGAGGTCTGGTCGGTCACGACGTCCGGCACGCGCTTGCGCCGCGCGAGTTCGGGGAAAACGTCCGCGGCATTGCCGAGCAGACCGACCGAGAGCGCACGCTTCGCATGGTTCGCCTCGTCGATGATCGCGAGCGCCTCGTCGAGCGATCGTCGCCTTGCGATCGACGTAACCGGTGCGCAGGCGAAAGTCGATGCGCGACTCGTCGCAATCCACCGCGAGCATCGAGAAGCCCGCCATGGTCGCCGCCAGCGGCTGCGCGCCGCCCATGCCGCCGAGCCCCGCGGTCAGGATCCAGCGTCCGCGCGCATCGCCGGAAAAATGCGTGCGCGCACAGGCGCCGAAAGTCTCGTACGTGCCCTGCACGATGCCCTGCGAGCCGATGTAGATCCAGGAGCCCGCCGTCATCTGGCCGTACATCATCAATCCCTTGCGGTCGAGCTCGTGGAAATGCTCCCAGGTCGCCCAGTGCGGCACGAGATTCGAGTTCGCGATCAGCACGCGCGGCGCATCCACGTGCGTGCGGAAAACGCCGACCGGTTTTCCGGACTGCACGAGCAGCGACTCGTCGTCCTTGAGGCGGCGCAGGACCGCGAGAATCGTGTCGAAAGCTTCCCAGTTGCGCGCGGCTTTGCCTATTCCGCCGTAGACGACGAGCTTGTCGGGGTGCTCCGCAACTTCCGGGTCGAGGTTGTTTTGCAGCATCCGGAACGGCGCTTCGGTCAGCCAGCTGCCGCAATTCAGCACCTTGCCGCGTGGCGCGCGCACGACGCGCGGGCCGGCGGCCATCGGAGCAGCTTTTGCATTCATGGGCTGCGAGGATACCGCGCCCTGCCGCGATGGCACACTCCCCGAGTCAGGTAGAATTGCACGGCACCCCCCGCTGCGGCCGAGCCGGCGCAGCCTGGCGACAGGAGAATCGCCCATGAAAGCGACCCGCCTGTTACTGCTCGCGCTCGTGCTCCTGGTCACGGCCTGCGCCGGACTCTTCGGCGAATCGCGGCGCGAAGGCGTCTCGAGCAGCCTTGTCCAGTACCTGTATCCGGAAGGCGAGAAGCCGCCGGCGCAGGGGCAGATTCCGAACCTGGAACTGCCGCTCAATGTCGGCCTCGCATTCGTCCCTCCGGCCAACGGCCGGTCGGCCCTGTCCGAAGCGGAGCGGATGATGCTTTTGAACGACGTCAAGGCTTCGTTCGCGGACCGCGACTTCATCGCCGAGATCGCGGTGATTCCCGAGGCGTACATGCGCGGCGCCAGCGGTTTCACCGGGCTCGAACAGACCGCGCGGCTCTACGGGCTCGACGTCATGGCGCTCGTTTCCTACGACCAGGTCGCGAATTCCTCGGAGAAGACCTCGTCGCTGCTGTACTGGACGATCGTCGGCGCCTATGTCGTCAAGGGCAACAAGAACGACGTGCAGACTTTCGTGGACACCGCCGTGTTCGACGTGCCGACGCACAAGCTCCTGTTCCGCGCGCCGGGCATCAGCACCACCGTGAGCAGCGCGACGCTCGTCGATCTCGAGCAGGACATGCGGGTGACCCAGCGCCAGGGCTTCGAGAAGGCGATGGCCGACATGACGGTCAACCTCGACAAGGAACTGAATGCCTTCAAGGAACGCATCCGCACCGACCAGAGCGTGCGCGTCACGCGCTCCGAGGGCTACACCGGCGGCGGCGGCGGAGCGCTCGATCTCGCGTCCGTGCTCGCGCTGCTGCTGTTCCTGCCCTTGCGACGTCGGCGCGCTTAGCCCTGCTTTCGCATCTTCACTTCGCGATACATCTCGACGTAGAGGGCCGCGAAGAAGGGCGCCATCAGCACGCCGCCGACGAGCGACGACACCAGGTTGACGACGATAACGAACGACAGTTCCGCGCCCCGGAAGCCCATGACCAGCCCGACCAGGACCCCGACCGCCAGGTAGACCAGGTAAGCGATGATGAGGGCGATGCCTCCGATCACCGCCAGTCGCCACCAGTTGCCGAGTATCAACCGGTAGCTATGGCTGAGGCTCTCGATCGCACCCTTGCCGTCAAGCACAATCGCCGGCACGAACAGAAAGAGTGCGCCGGCCAGGTAGATTCCGGGAACCACGAACAACATGCACCCGACCAGGACCGCCAATACGAAGCAGAACATCGCGCCGACAAGCCCTGGGACCCGCGGCAGGGTCGAGCCGAACGACGGGCCGATGCCGACATCGGCGCCCTGCGCGATGGATTCGATGCGAACGATTGAGGCACCGTAGATGAACATGCCGAGCGCGATCATGGCGAGCCCCATCAGCCAGCTGCGCCAGGAAAAGAAAAAACTGATCACGGCGGCGGGATCGGCCAGCACGTCGGCGTAAGTCTTGAGCAGGTAGACGGACGGCGCAGCACTCAGAAGGCTCGTCAGGATTGCGTAGGGAAGCATTCGCACAAAGCCCGTGCGCGCGAGCTTGAAGGCGGAATCGAGCACCTCGCCATTCGCGCGAGGCCCTGTCGGGAGCTGGTACATCCTTGCCTCCCTCAGGCATGACGCCCCGCAGCATTGTAGTCGCATCCGCGCGCCGCGACATCAGGCAGAATATGCGCCGCCGAAGGGCAGAATATGAACAATCCCCGCTCCCTCTCCGCGGCCACGCTGGGCGCGCTCGGCGTCGTGTATGGTGACATCGGTACGAGCCCGCTCTATGCGCTGCGCGAGGCGACGGCCGCCGCCGGCGGACCTACGCCCGCGGCTGTGCTCGGCGTCGTCTCGCTGATCTTCTGGAGCCTGCTGCTCGTCATCACGCTCAAGTACGTCGTCCTGATCCTGCGTGCGGACAATGACGGCGAAGGCGGCATCCTGTCGCTGCTCGCGCTGGTGCAGCGGAGCCTCACGGGCTCCGGCAAGTGGGCGACTCGGCTCGTTGCGCTCGGCGTGCTCGGCACCGCGCTGTTCTACTGCGATGCGCTGTTGACTCCGGCAATCTCGGTCCTGAGCGCCGTCGAAGGGCTTCAACTGCTTGATCCGCGCATGGCGACCGCGGTGCTGCCAATCACGATCGCGATTCTCGTCGCACTCTTCGCCCTGCAGCGCCGCGGCACGGCGCGCGTCGGCCGCCTCTTCGGACCGGTGATGATCGTGTGGTTCGCGGTGCTCGCACTCATCGGGATCCGCGCCATCCTGGCCGAGCCGCGGGTTCTCGCGGCGCTGTACCCGGGACACGGCATCGCCTTGCTGCTGGCGCACCCAAAACTCGCGCTCGCGATACTTGGTGCCGTGTTCCTGGTCGTGACGGGCGGCGAGGCGCTGTACGCGGACATGGGGCACTTCGGTCGCAAACCCGTCCGCCTCGCCTGGCTGACCGTGGTCTGGCCGGGACTCCTGCTCAACTATTTCGGGCAGGGAGCGCTCGTGCTTGCGCATCCAGCGGCAGCCGCGAACCCTTTCTTCGAGCTTGCGCCTGCCGGAACGTTGCCGGGCCTGCTGCTCCTCGCGACGCTCGCAACCGTGATCGCCTCGCAGGCGACGATTTCAGGGGCTTTCTCCATCACGCGCCAGGCCGTGCAGCTCGACCTGCTGCCGCGCGTAAAGATTCTCCAGACTTCAGCCGACGAGCGCGGCCAGATCTACGTACCGGCGACAAACACCATCATGTTCATCGCCGTCGTTGCATTCGTGCTGGGATTCGGGTCCTCAAGCGCCATTTCCGGCGCCTACGGTGCGTCCGTGATGGGAACGATGCTGATCACGACGCTGCTCGGTGCAGTCGCGGCTGCCACGGCGTGGAAATGGCCGGCTTGGCGCATCGCGCTGGTGTTCGGACTGTTCTTTCTCGTTGACCTCGCATTCGTCGCCGGCAACGCCAGCAAGATCCCGACCGGCGGCTGGGTGCCGCTCGCACTTGCCACCGCCATGTTTGCCGTGTTCCGCACCTGGCGCGACGGGCGCGCGCTCCTGCGCGAGGAACTGCAGCGCCGCGCGGTGCCGCTCGCGGAACTACCCTCGCTCCTCAAGGACGTGATCCGCGTGCCGGGCACGGCAGTCTTCCTCGTGAGCCACCAGGGGTTGTGCCGACCGCGCTGCTGCGGAACATCGACCACAACCGCGTCTGCCACGAGACGATCATCATCCTGCACCTCGAGATCCAGCGCTCGCCGCGCCAGGACCTCGTCTCGCGAAGCTACCCCGAGGAAGTGTTCCCAGGCATCCACCTGGTGCATGCGCGCTTTGGCTTCATGGAAACGCCGGACGTGACGATGGCGCTAGCCGGCGCGGCCCGCAAGGGACTGCGCATCGACCCGAATGCCACGTTCTTCCTCGGCTGGCACCTCGTGCGCGCCCGCGCGCGCGGCGGCCTCGCCGGCATCAAGATGCGGCTCTTCGCCTGGATGCAGCGCCGCAGCGCGCAGGCTGCGGAGTTCTTCCGCATGCCGACCAAGCGTGTCGTCGTGCTCGCGACGGAAGTCGAGATCTGATCAGAGGGGACGTTCCCCGATTTCCCGAAGGACCGAAGGAAATCGGGGAACGTCCCCTCTCATGTAGCCCCGAGCGAACGATAGGTTCCGCTCGGGGAGTCCGAGTGGCGGCGCTCCACCGCGTCGTAGTGGTCGATCACCTGGCGCACGTACTGGCGCTTGCTGAGGTAGTCGCCGGGCCAGAAGCTGCGCTTGAAGCCGTAGATCACGATCGACTTGAGGTCGTGCCGGTCCAGGCCAAGATGCTGGACCGCGAGCATCAGCTCGTTCGTGACCGTCGTGTTGCTCATCAGGCGGTTGTCGGTGCAGAGCGTCGTCGAGATGCGCGCGTCGCGCAGCTTCCGGAACGTGTGGTCATCGAGGGCCTTCATGTCCGGATTCGTCTGCAGGTTGCTGGTCAGGCAGATCTCGAGCGTGATGCGCCGGTCGGCGATGTAGTTGCCGAGCATTTTCACGTAGCCCTCGCGGTCCTCGATCTCCGGGTCGCGGATCTGGTCCGCCTCGAGCAGGTAAGTGCCGTGGCCGATCCGGTCCGCGTGCAGGTCCGTGATCGCCTGGAAGATGGACTCGGGGCCATAGGCCTCGCCCGCGTGCACGGTGCGCTTCAGGAAGTGCTTGTGCGCGTACTCGAAGGCCTCCTTGTGCGCGCTCGCGGGGTAGCCCGCCTCCTCGCCCGCGAGGTCGAAACCGACGACCTGCAGCCCGAGTGTGTCGCGCGCGAGCACCGCCGCGCGCACGGCATCGAGCGAAGCGATCGCAAAGATGTCCTTTGGCCGCGTGAACGGATGCGCCGCGAGCAGCGTGTCGTAGTGCTGGCTGAAGCCCGCCCCGAACATGCGAAGCGCACAGCAGATGATCCCGTACTCGAAGTGCGGCTCGCGCCCGGCTGCGATCTCGGGCCGGCGGTTGTAGGCGTCCCGCGCGCGGCGCAGGCCCCGGTCCACCGCCGCCAGCACCTGGATCGCATTGAGGCCGGGGCGTACATGCAGCTGCGGCGCGAAGCGCACTTCCAGATACCGCACTCCCTCCGCCTGGTTGTCTTCGGCGAGTTCCGCCGCGATCCGTTCGAGCGCTTCCTCCGTCTGCATCACGGCGACCGTGTATTGGAAACCCTTCAGGTAGTCGCCGAGGCTGGTGTACCGCTCCTTATATACAGTCTCGCGCAGGCCGCCCTCGGTGTAGCTCGGCAACTGCACGTGATGCGCGCGCGCGAGCTCGATCAGCGTCGGGATGCGCAGCGACCCGTCGAGGTGGACGTGCAGGTCCGTCTTCGGCAATTCCGCGACGAACTCACGCGTGATGGCGGCATCCGGCACATCGGCACCCAGGGCGATTGAGACACGCAGCATAACGCGGCGGCGACGGCTTCCGGTAAGCTCTGCATCCGTGGAAACCACCGACACCTCAAGCTGGACCCGCCTGATCCGGAACGCGACCCTCGCGACCTGCGCGGAGGGCAAGCCCTACGGACTCATCCCGAAAGGCGCGGTCGCGCTCGCCGGCAACCGCATCGCCTGGATCGGCACCAAGAAGAACATGCCGGCGACGCTGCCGAAGACCTGCGCCGTCAACGACGTGCGCGGCGCGCTCGTGACCCCGGGGCTCATCGACTGCCACACGCACCTGGTCTGGGCCGGCTCGCGCTTCCGCGAATTCGAGCAGCGGCTCCAGGGCGCGAGCTACCAGGACATCGCGAAGGCCGGCGGCGGCATCGCCTCGACCGTCGCCGCGACGCGCGCCGCGAGCGAGGCGGACCTCCTCACGCTCGCCCTCGCCCGCGCCGCGAAGTACGTGGCCGAAGGCGTGACGACGATCGAGATCAAGTCGGGCTACGGACTCGACAAGGACAACGAACTCAAGATCCTCCGGGTCGCCCGCACGCTGGGCAAGCGACTCTCGCTCACGGTGCGCACGACACTCCTCGCCGCCCACGCCGTGCCGCCCGAGTTCCACGGCCAGGCCGATGACTATATTAAATGTGTATGCGACGAGATCCTGCCGGCCGCGGCGGCCGAGGGGCTCGCCGATGCCGTGGACGCGTACTGCGACAACATCGGCTTCACGCCCGAGCAGGTGGAGCGCGTCTTCGCCAGGGCGACCGAGCTCAAGCTCGCGGTCAAGCTGCATGCCGAGCAGTTCTCCAACCAGCACGGCGCCGCGCTCGCCGCCAAGCACAAGGCACTCTCCGCCGACCACCTCGAGCACCTCGACAAGGAGGGCGTGCAGGCCATGGCCGTCGCCCGCACCGTCGCCGTCCTGCTGCCCGGCGCGTATTCGTACCTGCGCGAGACGAAGCTGCCGCCGATCGAGATGCTGCGCGTGCACCGCGTGCCGATCGCGATCGCGAGCGACCTCAACCCCGGGAGCGCCCCGCTCGCTTCGCTGCAGCTCAACATGCACCTCGCCTGCACCCAGTTCGGCCTCACGACCGAAGAGGCATTGCTCGGCGTGACGCGCCACGCGGCACGCGCGCTCGGCATGCGCAAGGAACGCGGCACGATCGAGCCCGGCAAGTTCGCCGACCTCGTGATCTGGAACGCCGAGCACCCGGCCGAGCTCGCGGCCCAGTTCGGCCTCATCCGCCCGGCCGTCATCCTGCGCGAAGGCGCCTCGTGATCACGCTCGAACAGCTCAACCGGCGGGGAACGGGATTCCTGCCGGGGTACATGGGCGTCGTGATCACGAAGCTTGCGGATAAGGAACTGCACGCGGAGCTCGTAATCCAGCCGCACCACATCGCGCCGAACGGCTACCTGCACGCCGGCACCGTTATCACGCTCGCGGACACCGCCTGCGGCTACGGCTGCGTCGTCCACCTGCCCGAAGGCGCGACCGGGTTCACGACCATCGAGCTGAAATCCAATTTCCTCGGCACGGCGCGCGAAGGCACCATCGCCTGCGTCGCGCGGGCCCAGCACCTCGGGCGCACGACGCAGCTCTGGGACGCCGTCGTCTCGCACAAGGACACGGGAAAGACCCTCGCCCTGTTCCGTTGCACGCAGCTCGTGACCTACCCAAAGGACCGGTCGGCGTGAAAGAAACCCTCGTCGCCGCGCGCTGGAACGATCTCGCGGCACGACTCGGCCTCGTCAAGCCGCTGATTGCTTTTCGCTGGCTCGAGTCCCATTACGAGCAGACCGCCCGCAAGTACCACACGCCGCATCACATCAACGAGTGTCTCGGTATCCTCGATCGCACGCAGCACCCGGAGGGTTCCAATTCACTGGTCGAGTACGCGCTGTGGTTTCACGACGCGATATACAACACGTTCTCGAACAAGAACGAGGAGCGCAGCGCCGACGCCGCCGTAAGCGTCCTCAAACGCTCCGGCCGGCCCACGTCCGGTTTCGACCTGGTCCGCGCCCTGATCCTGGCGACCCGCCACGGCGTCCAGCCCACGGAGCCGTCACAGCAACTGCTGGTGGACATTGACCTCGCCATACTTGGCGCCGAAGCCGAGCGCTACGCCGAGTTCGAACTGCAGATCCGCGCCGAGTACTGGTGGGTCCCGACCACGCTCTACCGCAAGCAGCGCAGCGCCATCCTGAATTCATTCGTCAAGAGATCGTCCATCTACGCGACGCATGAGTTTCGCGAGCGCTACGAGCGCCAGGCGCGCAATAACATTTCCTGGGGACTCGAGCAGCTCAATTTCGGTCGCCAGACGTTTCGCTGGACTGCACGCTTCTGACGATGCGCCGGGTCGCGTTCCTCACGCTCAGCGATCGCAGGAATTTCGTCATCGATGACGATCTCGCCATCGAGCCACTTGCGAAGCGAGGCTGGCAGGTCGAGACCGTGCCCTGGAACCGGCCGGGTGTTGACTGGCGGCGATACGAGCTCGTCGTCATCCGCTCGACCTGGGACTACCAGAATCACGCGGACCAGTTCCTGCGCGTGCTCGAGCAGATCGAGCACAGCGGCGTGCGGCTCGAGAACGGCAGCGAGATCGCGCGCTGGAACATGCAGAAGACGTACCTGCGCGACCTTACGCTTCGTGGCATCGACATCGTGCCGACATTCTGGCGCGACCGGCTCGCGCCGGGCGAGCTGGTGCCGCTCTTCGAGGAGCTGCGCAGCGAAGAGGCCGTGATTAAGCCGGTCCTCAGCGCCACGGCCCAAGGCGCCTGGCGACTCGATGCGGCAAGCGTCCGTCAACAAACCGCAGAGATCGAGGCGTACTACGCCGATCGCGCACTCATGCTGCAACCCTTCGAGCGCGGCATCGTCGATGAAGGCGAGTTCTCGATGATTTATTTCAATGGCGCGCACAGCCACAGCCTCCTGAAGGTGCCGAAGCGCGGAGACTTCCGCGTGCAGGAAGAATACGGCAGCACGGTCGTTCCGATTACGCCGGAGCCGGCGCTGCTGGCGGCGGGCGATGCCGCAGTCGCAGCAATAGGATCAAAACTGCTCTACGCGCGTGTGGATCTCGTCCGCAGCGAGGATTCCTTCCGCGTGATGGAACTCGAGCTGGTCGAGCCCGGGTTTTACCTTCGCACTTCCGCCGGCGCGCCCGAGCGGTTCGCCGACGCAATCGTTTCGTTACTCGCCTGAAAGCCGGCCCGCGTCGAGCGGGCTCCGCACGCCGCGCCCTCCCCGGTTCAGCACGTGCGTGTAGATCATCGTGGTCTTCACGTCCGAGTGGCCGAGGAGCTCCTGCACGGTGCGGATGTCGTAGCCGTCTTCGAGGAGGTGGGTGGCGAAGCAGTGGCGGAAGGTGTGGCAACTCGCGGGCTTTGTGATTCCTGCAGCGTCAATGGCGAGCTTGACGGCGCGTTGAACGTTCTGTGGATAGAAGTGATGCCGCACCATCTCGTCCGAGTACGGATCGATGCAAAACGAATTCGCCGGAAAGATCCAGAACCAGGGCCATGAGGTCGTCGCGCCTGGATACTTGCGTCGGAGTGCCGTGGGGAGCGACACACCGGGCTGATTCCTTTCGCGGTCGGATTCGAATAGCAGCTTGACGCGCTGCAGGTGTGCCTGCAGGTTCGGGACCAGAGCATCGGGGAGGACTGTCACCCGATCCTTCTGTCCCTTGGCATCGCGAATGAGCAGCTCACGCATCGAGAGATCGACGTCCTTCACACGCAAGTTCAAGCATTCGAGCAAGCGCATCCCCGATCCATAGAGCATCGAGACGACCAGCCATTCGGTGTCGGACAGGCGGGCGAGAACCCGTTGCACCTCCGCACGGGTCAGCACGACGGGCAGGCGCTGTGGGCGCTTTGCACGGACGACGTTCTTGAGCCAGGGCAGGTCGATCTCGAGCACGCTGCGGTAAAGAAAGAGGATGGCAGCCAGCGCCTGGTTCTGCGTTGAAGCAGACACCTTGTTCTTCACAGCGAGCGCCGTCAGGAAATTCTCCACTTCACTACCGCCCATTTCTCTCGGGTGACGTCGGCCGTGATAGCGGATGAATAGCCGGATCCAGTGCAAGTAGGTCTTCTCGGTCCGCAGGCTCATGTGACGAGCGCGGATACGAGCTTGGGTCTCGGCCAGCAATCCCTGCCGTTCAACCATCCGTGGTATTTACATTTTCTAGTTAGACCTGATCAGGGGGTAGGCTAGTCAAAGGGTTACACACCCGCTGGATGCTAAATGGGCGGAAATGACGTAAAACTAGACGTCAAATTTCAGACCCAATAGTAGTTAGGCATCGTTATCAAGCTCGTTACTTCGATCCTTTCGCTCACGATCTCCGGAATCGTGCTGGCACAATCCGCGGACAACAAGCCGCGCTTCGTTCCTTATGAAAAGGTGGTTCAGCTCAGAAAAGTCGAGGACCGCGCAAAGGAGGTACAGCCGTATCGGAGGGAAGAACCAGTCCGAGAAGACAACATTAGGGATCGCGAAGTTAAGGAAATTCAGCTCGCAATGGCTGATGTCATGCCTGGCGCCATCGTAAACATTGGTACTGTTGTGACAGGATGCCCATGTGAGGACGGCTCCTCATGTTCTGACCAAGTTTGGATCGTCGCGCATCGTCCAGAAAGATCAATGGGGGTCCTACTCTCAAAAATCCGCGGTCAGTGGACAATTGGACCGGTGCAGAGGTGGTGGTGGGATTACCAAGACCTCATGGCGCGGCGTGAGTGGCTTACCACGAGCTGGGCCGAGCTGCTGGAACGATTCCCCGCATGTTCTGACGATACTGAGGTTCCGGACCCTTCTGGTAACGCGGCGCGCCGGTGATGACAAACGATGCCTAACTATGCGTTGGAGCGGTCCGTGAGAGGTTTGGCGCGGGGCGCCGCAGGCGCCCAGACAATTTTGGCGCCTGCGGCGCCTGGTCGGGCTGTACCGCGGCCCGCTCAACGCGGACGTTAGGCATCGAATGACGCTAATGCGGAGGAATCTACTATTAGTCGAGGTTGGCATTTGTTTTCTACCCGTAGTTCTTCAGTTGCTGCTTGGACTGATAGTGACGCCTATGCAGATATTCTTTCTGGTTACTACCGAATCAAAAGCACAGTTTGGAGCTTTAAGCTTCCTTGCGATTATCGCCGCCGGAATCTGCGGGCTGGTGGCGTTGCACAGCGTCATGAAATGGCTGCTGTATCGAACATCGACGAGCCTCAAGCCGAAGACTGTCCTTTGGCTCATGTGTGTCGGCGTTCTCCCGCTAATTGTGTTTGCTCCTTTTGCGATCCACAACACCATTGGAATGTTCACGGTAATTCTTCCGCTTGCTGGTAGTGTTCACTTAGCCTGGCTCGCCCGTAATTATTTGTTCGGCTCTTTATCGTTGCCATCCGCACTGGATAAGTAGACAACAGGGTCGTTGAATCATCGATGCCTAACTATGCGTTGGAACGGTCCGTGAGAGGTCTAAGCGAGCGCGCCGCAGGCGCGCGGACCATAATATCATCACCGGCTTTGCCGCGGTCGCGCTCAATCCCGACAATCACGCGCCGAAAGACGCCAAAATTCTCTGTCCAAGCCGTTTCACCTGCGCGATTTGGTGGATGAGGTGGAGCGCCTGCTCGCCGCCTGAAGCCGGGCGA
>CAVXET010000012.1:0-71040 GCA_963760725.1 uncultured Gammaproteobacteria bacterium | reverse complement strand
GTGATCTCTTCCTGGTCGTTGTCGAGCACGCCGGTCGGCGAGCCGATGTCGTTCGGCGCAGCAAAAGCCGCGTAGGCCGAGATGCTCGAGATGTAGAGGCAGTAGCCCGTGTTCGGGGCGGAGCAGGTCCGTCAGCACTTCGTGTACTTCGGGATGTAGCCGGCGTCGTCGACGACGACGTCCCGATCTGCGGCCCTGCAGCGACTCGAGCTGGCCCTTGCGGTCGCCGTGGAGGATGTTTCGATGCTGTCCGCGTCGCGCTTGCCGCGATTGAAGTGCGTGACCTTCAGCCGCGCGCGAGCGCGAGCTCCGTCATGCGCGGCCCGATGAACCCGGTGCCGAGGATCAGCATCGTGCCCGGGCTCCTCTCCGCGGGCCAGGCGTGAGCCCGCGAGTGCGAGCGCCGTGCCGGCCCCGGCTTTCAGGATCGTGCGACGTGACATCTTCATCGATGGCTCCTCAGCGCGGCGGCAGGTAGTGCTCGAGCCAGTTCTTGACTTCGGAATACCAGAACAGCGAGTTCTGGCGCTTCATGTCGCTGGCCCCGTTTGGTAGTACACGAGCCGGCTGGGCCTCTTCGTCCGGAGGAGCATCTGGAACAGCTCCATGCCGTTGTTGAACGGCACGCGCTGGTCGAGCTGGTTGTGGATCACGAGCGTCGGCGTCTTGAAGTTCGCGGCGCTCGTCGAGGGTGAGTATTTCGCCCATTCCTCGGGCCGCTCCCAGGCTTCGAAGAAACGGTTCTTCTCGGCGCCGTAGTCGCCGCCGTACATCGCGTAGTTGTCATACACCGCTCGTGTGCGCGATGAGCGTCTTGAACGGATGCGGGCGTCCGAGCAGCGTCGCCGCCAGGAACCCGCCGAAGCTGTCGCCGCCCGCGGCCATGCGGTCGCTGTCGATCCAGGGCTTTGACTCGAACCACTCCGCGGCCTTGATCGTGTCCTCGTAGGGCAGCGTGATGCTGTCGGGGTTGATCGAGTCGGTGAATTTCTGGCCGAAGCCGCTCGAGCCGTGGAAGTTGTGCCAGGCCGTCACGTAGCCCCAGCTCGAGAACACCTCGGCGTTCCAGCGGAAGGTCCAGCTGTCGTAGACGCCGTTGTGCGGCCCGCCGTGCAGGATGAGATAGAGCGGGTATTTCTTCGCCGGGTCGAAGCCGGGCGGGTAGATCACCCACATCTGGATGTCGGCGCCTTCCGCGCCCTTGTAGGTCACGCTCTCGACCTTGCCGAAGGCGGTCGCGGCAAGCTGCTCATCGTTGTGGTCGGAGAGCTTGGTCGCGGCGCCGTCCTTGGTCGAGACGGCGACGAGTGTCGGCGGTTCGGTGAAGGATTGCCGGAGTGCGACGAGGGTCGCGGGCTTGCCGGCGATCGCGAGCGAACTGAAGCTCGAGTTCGTCGTCAGCGCGTGCTGCATGCCCTTCGCGACGTCGAAGCGGTAGATGCGCTCGGTCGCCGCGTCGTCGACCGGCGCGTAGAACGACTTCGAATGGGGCGCCCAGGAGATGCCGCTGACCGAGCGGTCCCAGTCCGCGGCGACGGCGCCGGTGATCAGACTCGCGGTCGACGAGCCGACTGGTGTCGCCGTAGAAACCCTTGATGGTCTGCATCGAGTACGCGAGGTAGCGGCCGTCCGGGCTGTACGACGGGCTCTCGTCGCCCGCGGGATTGTCCGCGGTCAGGTTTTTCGCCGCGCCGCCGGTCGCCGGGACGACGTAGACGTCCGTGTTCTCGTCGCGGCCGGTCGTGTCGGTGTTCGCGACGAAGGCGATTTCCCGGCCGTCCGGCGAGATGTCGTAGGAATCCTTGCCGTTTTCACGGCGCGGGAGCGACTGGCCGGAGTCCAGCGTGATCGCGACGGGCGTCGCGCCGTCGATTGCGACGGAATACAGGTGCGGGATGCGATCCTCGATGAAGTGATCCCAGTGCGTGACCGGCGGGCGGTCCCAGGTCATCGCGCTCATCTTCCACTCTTCGCGCTGTGTCATCTTTTCCTTGGTCTTGGCCCAGTCCGTGATGTCCGGCCAGACTTCGGTGATGAAGCGGCCACGCGCTTGGAGTCCGGCGTCACTTGGGAGGCGACGCCGGTCGGCGTTGCTCACGCGGGTCGCTTCGCCGCCGTTCGCGGCGATCACGTAGAGCTGCGGCTGCTTGTCATCGCCGCGCTTCGCGACGAAGGCGATGAAGCGGCCGTCCGGGCTCCAGGTCGGCTCGGTCTCGTTGCCTTTCGAGCTCGTCAGGCGCTGCGGCTTGCCGCCGGCGGTCGGCACGAGGTAGAGGTCGGAATTGCCCTTGTCAGTATCCGCGTCGTAGCGCTTGAGGTCGTAGACCGCGAACTTGCCGTCCGGCGAGATCGCGGGCGCCCCGACGCGCTTCAGTTGCCACATCGTCTCGGCCGTCAGCGGCGCGGGCGCCGTGTCCGCAAGGGCGGCGACCGGCAGGACGGCGAGGGCGGCCGCGAGCAGGCGGATGGCGAAATTCATGGCGGGCTGGGGCTGGCATTTTGAGGTGCGTGATTCTGAGGGCTGCGGGTTGGGCCTTGCAAACTCGGTTCGGCGCAAAGCAGGCACGTTGCGCCGCAATGGCGATTGGTGGACAGTGTCCGCATGCGGGATCGGCGAATTGAAGGAGCGCGTGCGGGCTTTCGTCGCCGAGCGCGACTGGGACCGCTTCCACAGCCCAAGTCGCGCTATGGCGCTTCTGGTCGAGGCCTCGAAACTCGTGGAGCTGTTCCAGTGGCTGACGGAAGCGGAAAGCGCATCGCTCGACGGCAAGCAGCGCCAGCGCGTCGCCGAAGAACTTGCGGACGGTGCCGCGGTTTCCTCGTCCTGCCTCTGGACCGGCTCGACATCGACCTGCTCGCGGCCGCCGAGCTGAAGCTCGCCGCCACACGCCGAGAAATATCCCGCCGACCGCGTCCGCGGGGGGTCTAGAAAATACGACGAGTACTGAAGGGGACTGTCCCCTTTAAAGGCGACCGTCCCTTTTGGAGGGGACGGTCACCTTTAAAGGCGGACCGCCCCCTCCGATAGCGGACTCAGCGTCCTTCTTCCCCGGTGCCGCGCGCCGGCGCCGGCGCCTCCGGCTTTTTCTCCTCCGGCGCAGGCGTAGCGTCCGGTTTTTCCTCGGCAGCCTTGCGCTCCAGGAACCACTGCGTCACGCCCTGTTCCTTGGGCCCGACGTAATGGAACCAGCGATGTTCGATGCGCTCCGGCGACACGAAGCGCAACTCGCCCTTGTGCACATGGCCGTCGTGGTCCGCATCGAATCCCGTGCCGCCATCGAACTCGAGATGCGCGATTTCCGCCGTGGAATCCGCGCCGAGCTTGTAGTTCGGCTGGTTGCCTGCCGGCGAGTACTGCACGGCGCGCAATTTTCCGCTCGCGAAAATACACGGTGCCCTCATTGCAGGCTGCCGGTCGGGCTCTGGTATTCGATGACGGCCTTGCCGCCGCTCACGACTTCGAAGCGCACCGTGACCGGCGGACCCGCAAGCGGATCTTCCATATGTCCGGTCCAGTCGCCCGCGAGCGACACGATCCGGTCATAAATCGCCTTGTCATCCGGCGCGGCCGCGGCAGGCGCACCCTGGGCGAGCGACGATGCGCCGGTCGCAACGACGGCTGCCAGGGATGATACTTGGGCATGAACTCGATGCACCATGATAGCGGCACAATAGAGCACGGGGCAGGCATGGCGACGAAGAAACGGCAACAGGCAGGCGTGCCGCGCAACTGCGGCGCATGTACATTGATTGCCGTTACGGCCAGCTGCACCTCGCGACCGCCTATCCGTCGAGCGGCGGCTTCGACGAGGCGTCGCCGCTCATCTTCCTGCATGCAGAGGACGGCAGCGGCGCGGACTTCGGCCGCTGCGCGGCGCTGCTTGGCACCGACCGCTCGATTTACGCGCCAGACCTGCCGGGCAGCGGCGCCTCCGACTCGCCGAAAGGCCGCATGGCCGTGGCCGGGATCGCGCTCGCAATCGTGGACCTCATCGATCACCTGCGCCTGCGCCGCGTTGACCTTCTCGGCTGCGGACGCGGCGCGAACGTCGCTTTCCAGCTCGCCGCCACGCGGCCCCAGAACAAGCCGCTGATCGTTGTAGGTTCCGGCAGCAGCCGGCCACCGGCATCGCCCAGCCGATGCTCCAACTCTCGCCCGATCCGGCGGAAACCCCCGAGGAGCCGGCCGACGCCGTCGTCGCCGAAATCCGCAGCTTCCTCGACCGCGTCTAGCCGGGCAACCGCCGCGCGCCGCGGTCCTGTCGCCAATGTCGCGACCAGCACCGCCGCGAGCAGCGGCAGCGTCGCGTAGTTGAGCCGCTCCCAGCCGATCGTCGTGACGGCGAGCCCGGCCAGTAGCGATGCTGCCGCCTGGGAACCAAAGACCGAGGAAATCGTTCAGCGTCTGCGCCTGGATGCGCTCGCCGCGCCGGTAGGTCTTGGTGAGCATGGTCGTCGCGGCGATGAAGAGCAGGTTCCAGCCGAGCCCGAGCACACCGAGCGCCCAGCCGTAGTGCAGGGCGGAGATGCCGTGCGTCGCGATCGCGACGCAGACCGCGATCAGCAGTTCCGGCGACGATCACGGGGTGCTCGCCGAATTTCGCGATGATCCGCAGCCGCTGCCGAGCGAGGAGGTAGATCGCCAGCAGATGCACCGGTGACGTGCGCGGTCGAGATCTCGTCGCGGCCGTCGACGACGTGCATGTGGCGATCGGCGTCGCGGTCGACGACGAAGCTCATCACCGCATAGGACGTCAGCGCCGCGAGCACCGCGACGCGATAGACCGGCTGCGCCGCGATCTCGCCGAGCCGCCGGGGCGGAGCCGCATCGTCGGCATGCACGGTCGATGGACCCGCGCCAGCACGACGGCCGCGAGCAGGTACAGCACGGTGCCCGAGTAGAAGGACCCGGGCGTAGTGCGCCGCCGGCACGAGGTCGGCGGTGCGCACCGCGCAGACCGTCAGCCAGGCCGCGGAGCAGCGCGCCGCTCATGACGACCGCGATCGAGCGGCTCGCGTGCGTTTTCGACGTACGGTCGCCGCGAAGCGGTACTGCATGACGACCGCGTCGTAGCTGAGCAGGAAGGCGGCGCCGCAGGCCAGAAGCGGCCGGTCGAAATCGCGTACCCGGCGAGCACGCAGCCCGCGGCGGCCTGCAGTGCGCTGCAGGCGAAGACCGTGCGACGCCCGAAGCGGTGGATCAGGGCGCCCCGGCGGGCACGACGCTCGCCGCGAGCCCCGCGATCAGCACCGACACCGGCAGCGTCGCGAGCGCGGGGCCGGCGCGAGATGGGAACCGATGATTCCGCCGAGCAGGACGAACAGGAAACTGCCCGACATGCACAGTGCCTGCGTTGCGGAGAGCATCCAGACCGGTCGCATGGCGGCCATCCTACACAGCGCAAAGCTGCGCCGGCCGTGTGACGCAGTTCGCACTCGCTTGCGCCGTCGCAGGCCGAACGCGCTCCTAAGTCGTTGAAAAGTAACGGGCTTGCAGCGGTCCTGACAACGGGGCATTCGTACTCGGGGATAACTCGGGGATAATGCTCGCCATGGAGAAGGGGGAAGGGGATGGGACCCCGGACGACGGCATCGTCTCCGAGGACCTGACGTTACTCGTCGAGCACATCGAGCTCACGAGTCCCCATCGCTTGCCGGAAGCCCACGAGTGGGAACTCGCGACTCCCGCCACCGATCTCGACGACGCCCCGATCCTCATCGGCGAAGTGGCCGATGACGATCCCGAACTCGACAGCATGGGCGTCGAAGGCGAAGACACCCAGCTCTACACCGAGACCCAGGCCGACCTCAACCAGCTGCTGACGAACGAACGCCGCCGGACCGACCAGGCCGCTGCGCTCGCCGCCGAGCGCGCGCGCTGGCAGAAGCGGATCGAGTCCCTGCTCCGCTCCCTGGCCGAGCGCGACCAGCTGCTCGCCGAGCGTGAGCGCCGGATCGATGAATTGCAGGCCAGGCTCGCGACGCGCACCCTCGAGCGCGAGAGCCTGGCCGATGAGCTGCGCGAATCGCGCCCGCTGAACGCCGCGGTCACCGATGCGCTGCCGCCGGACGCAGCCGAGCCGCGCGCCGACGCGACGGCCGAGCTCTACCCGGAAGTGGATTTCACGCTCGAGCTGCCGACCCCCGAGCTGCCGCCCATCACGCCCGCGGTCGCCGCGACGCCGCGCCTGCGCCGCTACCTGATCGGCCTCGACCTCGTCGGCTGCGTGCACGAGATCTCGAGCCGGCGCGTCAACATCGGCCGCACGCGCGACAACGACCTTCGCATCGTGGACCCGACCGTGAGCCGCCTGCACGCCATGCTGACGGTCCGGAACGGCGAAGCGATGGTCGTGGACGCGAACAGCCGCAACGGCATCTTCGTGAATGGCATCCAGGTGCGCTATGCGCGCCTCGACGACGGCGACCTCGTCACCTTCGGCACCGTCCGTTTCCGCTACCGCGTCGGTTCCGACGCGACCGGCGGCCCGGGCGGCTCGGCCTGAGACTGCAGCCGGATCTTTCCGATCGGCCTGAGCGCGATCAGCGCTCCCAGGCATAGAACCAGCAGGACGATCGTGAGTGGCACCGGCGTGCGCCCGGTGAGTGCCGCAACCGTCTGCGACGCGACGGCGGCCGTGACCAGCTGCAGGAAGCCAAACAAGCCCGATGCCGCGCCCGCGATCGCCGGGTCGCGCGAGATCGCACCGATGGTCGAGGAGGGCGCGGCGATCGCATTCGCGAAGCCGATCGCCATGCCGGGGATGAAGAGCGCAAGCGGATGCCAGACGCCCGCCAGCGCGAGCCCCGCCATCGTGACCGTGCCCGCGAAAGCGATCATCGCGCCCATCCGCATCATGCGCTGCCCGCCGAGGCGGCCCGTCATGCGCGCCGCGACCAGGAAGCCGGCGAACGACGCAACGGCCGGAAAGAACAGGAGCAGGCCGAAGCGCGAGGGCGATACGCCGAGCACGTCGATCGCGACATAGGGCGCGCCCGTGACGAACGTGTAGATCATGCTGACCATGCAGGAGCCGTACAGCAGGAACGCGAGGTATTCGCGCGAGCCAAGCAGGCGCTTGTAGCCGGCCAGGTAACGCAGCGACGGCCCGGCCGCCCGGTCGGCGCGCCTCGCATCGCGCAGGTTCCGCGAGGCAAAGATGAAGACGCCAAAGCCGAGCACGCCGGAGAGCGCGAACACCGCGCGCCAGTCGAGCCACTCGAGCACGAAGCCGCCGAGCGTCGGCGCGAGCATCGGCGCGATCAGGATCGCGGTCGCGGTGGCGGCGAGCGCGGAGGCGGCTTTCGCCGCGCCGAAGTGATCGAGGATCGTCGCCCGCATGACCGACATTGCGGCGCCGCCGCCGAAGGCCTGCACGACGCGCGCGACGACCAGCATGTCGAGCGACTTCGCGACGATGCCCGCGGCGCTGCCGAGCACGAAAAGCGCGAGCGAGAGCAGCACGATGCGCCTGCGCCCATAGCGGTCCGAGAGCGGCGCGACCATGAGGTTGCCGAGCGCGATCGAGAGGATCGACAGGCTGATGAGCAGCTGCGCCGCGTGCGGCGCGACGTGCATCGCGAGCGCAATCGCGGGCAGCGCCGGCAGCAGCACGTGCAGGCTGAAGGTGCCGATCGAGCCGATGATCGCGGAGCCTGCGATCAGCCGCCGGGAAGCGTCGCGTGTCTGCAAGCGGGCATCTTGCAGCGGGCTGTTCCGGGCCGCAACCGACCGCTTTCCGCCTAACTGGTAGAATCACCCCGGCCGGGCCGCCCGGCGCACAATGTTGGCTTACTTCCTGATCCTCGTCGCCCTGATCCTCGTGAACGGCCTGTTCGCGATGGCCGAGCTATCGCTGTTTTCCTCGCGCGCGACGCGCCTGCGGCAACTCGCGCAGGAAGGCAGCCGCGGCGCCCGCGCGGCGCTCCGGCTGCTCGACGACCCGACTCGCTTCCTCTCCACGGTGCAGTTTTTCATCACGCTGATCGGCGTGCTCGCGGGCGTCTATTCCGGCGCGCGATTCGCCGGGCCGCTCGCGGCCTGGCTCTCGCGCTTCGAATTCCTCGCGCCGGTCGCGCCCTGGCTCGACACGACGGCCTACGGCCTCGTCGTCGTCGGCGTCACCTTCCTCTCGCTCGTGATCGGCGAGCTCGTGCCGAAGCGCTGGGCGCTCACCAATCCCGAGCTGATCGCCGCGCGCCTCGCGCCGCTGATGGAGGCGCTCGCGCTCTTCGGCAAGCCTTTCGTCTGGGTGCTGCAGGGCTCGACCGAGCTCGTCACGCGCGTCCTCGGCATCCGCACCACGACCAACCGCGCAGTGAGCGAGGAGGAGATCCGCTCGATGATCGCGGAAGGCACGCATGCCGGCATCTTCCACAAGGCCGAGCACCAGATGATCGAGGGCGTGCTGCGCCTGACCGACCGCACGGTGCGCAGCATCATGATCCCGCGCGGCGACGTCGTCTGGCTCGACGCCGCGGACGGCCGCGAGACGGTCTGGAATGCCGTACGCACCAGCGGGCACTCGCGCTACCCGGTCTGCCGCGAACAACTGGACGAGCTGGTCGGCGTCGTGCTGACCGGCGACCTCGCGGAATGGCTCGGCAACCCGGAATCCGGCGAGCTTGCGGCGCGCGTGCACGCACCGCTCATCGTGCACGAGTCGACGCGGATCCTGCGGCTGCTGGATCTCTTCCGCGAATCGAAGATGCACTTCGCCGTCATCGTGGACGAGCACGGCTCGATCGAGGGCGTCGTCACTCCGTCCGACATCCTGACGGCGATCGCCGGCGAGTTGCCGGAGTCCGCCAAGGAGGAGCCTGCCGAGGCGGTTGCGCGTGACGATTCTTCCTGGCTGGTTGACGGCAGCATGTCCATCGACGACGTCGAGCGCCTGCTCGGCAGCGGCAACATGCGCTCGGGCGACGACTACACGACGCTCGCGGGCTTCGTGCTCGCGCAGCTCGGCCACCTGCCGACGACGAGCGAAAGCTTCCGGTGGCGGAACTTCCGCTTCGAGGTCGTTGACATGGACGGCCGGCGCATCGACAAGCTGCTGGTCCACCGCCTGGCGCCCGGCTGAACCGATGACTTACCGTCCCGCGCGCCCGGGCAGGCACCGGACGATCTCGCTCCGTGGCCTCGACCACCACCTGATGACCTGGGGGCCGGATTCCGACGATCCGGTGATCGTGCTGCACGGCTATGCGGATTGCGCGGCGAGCTTCCAGTTCGTCGCGGACGAGATTTCGCCTGCGCTTCCCCTCGTCGCCCTGGACTGGCGCGGGTTTGGCGGCAGCGCGCGAAACCCCGGCGGCTACTGGTTCCCGGACTACTACGCCGACCTCGATGACCTCGTCGACCGGCTGTGCCCGCGTGCGCCCGCGCGCCTCGTCGGCCACAGCATGGGCGCGAATGTCGCGATGATCTACGCGGGCGTGCGCCCGTCGCGCGTGCGCGCGCTCGTGAATCTCGAGGGCTTTGGCCTCCCGCGCACCGATGCCTCGCAGGCGCCGGCCCGCCTCGAGAAGTGGCTCGATGAACTGCGCGTGCCTGCCGAATTTGCCGATTACGCCGACGTCGCCGAGCTCGCGGCGCGCATCGCGAAGCGAAACCCGCGGATCACGCCCGAGCGTGCCGCCTGGGTGGCGGAATGCTGGAGCCGCTCGCTGCCCGGCGGCGGCGTGCGCCTGCTCGCCGATCCTGCGCACCGCCGCGTGAATCCATACCTGTATCGCCGCGAGGAGATGGAAGCCTGCTGGCGCCGGATCGAGGCGCGCGTCCTGCTCGTCGTCGGTTCGGAATCGGAGCTGCTCGCGCGGCTCGCGCCGGAAGGCGGCGTCGAAACCTTCCGCTCGCTGGTCCAGGATCTTCGCGTGGAAACGGTGGCCGGCGCGGGGCACATGCTGCATCATGAAGAGCCGCGCGCCGTCGCGCGGCTCATCGAGACTTTTGTCGGGGAATCCTGATGTCGCCGCGGCCGTGGCCACGCATGCTGCTCTGGATGACGCTCGTGGTCCTGCCGTCGGCCGCGCTGTCGCGGATCCACCCGCACGACGCGCTGACCTGGATGCTCGAGGTATTTCCCGTCGCCATCGTGCTGCCGCTGCTGTACCTGACGGCGACAGCGGTTTCCGCTGACGCCGCTCCTCTACGCGCTGATCGGCGTGCACTGCCTGATCCTCATCGTGGGCGCGCATTACACCTACGCGCTCGTGCCGCTCGGGTTCTGGGTGCAGGACGCGCTCGACCTTTCGCGCAATCACTATGACCGCCTCGGTCATTTCGCGCAGGGATTCGTGCCCGCGATCGCCGTGCGCGAAATCCTGATACGGACCTCGCCGGTCAGACAGGGCGGCTGGCTCGCGTTCCTGACGGTGGCGACCTGCCTCGCGATCAGCGCGACGTACGAATTCGTGGAGTGGTGGACCTCGCTCGCGGCCGGCGTCGCGGCAGACCAGTTCCTGGCGACCCAGGGGGACATCTGGGATACGCAGTGGGACATGTTCATGGCGCTCTGCGGCGCCATCGTCGCCTTGCTCCTGCTCTCGCGCGTGCACGATCGCGCGCTCGCACGGATGCGCGCTGAATGAGATGGCAGCTCCGCAGTTTTCTTCGCCGCAACATCACCTACGCATGGGCGCGGCGCATTGTCGTTGCCGTGATCGGCGGCAGCATCCTCCTGATCGGTATCGCCATGATCGTGCTGCCGGGACCCGCGATCATCGTCATCCCGCTCGGCCTCGGCGTGCTCGGCCTGGAATTCGCCTGGGCGCGCCACTGGCTTCGCAAGCTCAAGGCGAAAGCCCACGACGTCGTGAACCGTGTCCGCGGCAGGCCGAAACCGCAATAACGGTGCCGGGTCGTACATTCGTACATTTGGCGGACTGCAAATGTACGAATGTACGACCCGGCACCTATAGGTTCGCTTCGACGGTGGCGAGCGTCCGCGCCAGCGGGCCCGCGGCCTTCGACTGCAGTTCGGCGATCTCGGCAAGGGTGGTGGTCTTGAACGCGCCTTCCTTCACCGACGGCAGGTTGATGCGCACGTTCATGAGCGCCGCGTCGAGCCCGGCCTTGGCGAGCAGCGCGCCGACGCCGGCGTCCGACGCTGAGTTCCGGTTCCCGCTCGCGGCGGCCTGCTCGGTGAGCTCGAGCGCCTGCAGGCAGAGTCGCGCCGTGGCGAGGGGAACGGCGGTCGCCTTCTCGTAGGCGGCCGCGATCGCGGACGCCCGCGCCGCTTTCTGCTCCTCGGTGGCCTTCGGCAGGCGCATGGCCGCCAGCACATCGTCGAATGCTTTCGTATCGTCGTCGACGGCGCGCAGCAGCGCGGCCTTCAGCCCCTGGGCCCGCTCCGCCAGCGAGGACAACGGCGCCCACGCCGACTCGTAGCCCGGCCTTGCCGACTGTGAGGTTCGCGACCATCGCCGCCAGCGCCGCGCCGAGGCTGCCGGCAAGCGCGGCCACCGAGCCGCCGCCTGGGGCCGGCGAGTTGCTCGAGACTTCGTCGACGAAGCGCTCGACCGTCATTGAAACCAGGGGTGCCGCCACGCGCACAGCGTACTCGATGATTCGCTTGTCGGGGTCGAAGGGCGAGAGCTGGGCGAGGCCGAGCGACTGCACGGCAATCTCCACCAGCTCGCGCTCCGGCAGGCCGGTCGACCGGCCCTGCTTCTTCAGGTAAAAGCGGCCCGCTTCCAGCATCGGCTCGAGCGGTGTCATGCCGACGAGTTCGGAGCCGGTCACGACGAGGCCGAGCTTGCCAGCCTCTTCCCGCGTCGTTTCGAACACTTCATGCAGCGGTGTCGTCCGGTAGCTCAGCAGGTTGATCGACACCTGGGCCTGGCGGTATTGCTCGATGTACCAGCCGATCGCCTTTACCGCCTTGAGCCGGCCCGGCACCCGCAGTTCCCGTCCTTGCGCGTCGGTCACGACCAGGCCCTTCGCATCGCGCTTGAGGCGTCCCGCCTCGCGGATGTTGAGCGCGACTTCGTTCGCGAGCTTCTGGTCGCGCGAATTGACGTTGACGTTGTAGGCGATGAGGAACTCGCGCGCGCCGACGACGCTGGCGCCGAGCCGCTCGTTGAAGGCGGCAGGCCCGGCATCGGGCGCCCATTCAGCCTTGGCGAGCTTCTCGCGCAGGCCCTCGTACTCGCCGGCGCGGATGTCGGCGAGGTTTCGCCGCTCCGGCCGTGTCGCCGCGTACTCGTAGAAATAGACCGGCAAGGCCAGTGCCTCGGCGAGGCGGCGGCCCAGCGCCTGCGCCGTCGCGACGCACTGGTCCATCGTCACGCCGGAGATCGGCACGATCGGGCAGACGTCGAGCGCGCCCATGCGCGGGTGGGCGCCCTCGTGCTTCGACATGTCGATGAGCTCGCCCGCCGCGACCGCGGCCCGGAATGCCGCCTCGCTCACCGCCTCAGGCGCGCCCACGAACGTATAGACCGTCCGGTTCGTGTCGGCGCCTGCATCGACGTCGAGGAGCCGCACGCCGCTGACGCCGGAAATCGCCCGGGATATGGCATCGATCACCGAGCGGTCGCGTCCCTCGGAAAAATTCGGGACGCATTCGACGAGTGCCTGCATCAGGGTGCCCCGCCCTCGAGGTAGTCCACCACCAGCGTCGACATCAGGCGCATTGCGATCGGCACCGCCTCGTCCGCCGCGTAGAACGTCGGCGTGTGGTGGCCGCCCGAGACCTTGCCCTCCGGCACGACGCCGATCTGGAAGTAGAAGCCCGGCACCACGTTCGCGAAGTACGAGAAGTCCTCGGCGCCGGTGATCGGCGGGGCCTCGTGGATCTTGTCGGCGCCCACCAGCCGCGTGAGCGTCGGCACGAGCTGCGCCGTGAGCTCCGGGTTGTTGACCGTCATCGGGTGGCCGGTGTCGAAGGACAGCTCGAAGGTCGCATGCGCGGCTTTCGTGACGCCGTCGAAGATGTCCCGCATGCGCGACTCGATGGTCGCGAGCACGTCGTCGTCGAAGGTGCGGATCGTGCCGCTGAGTTCGGCGCTCTCCGGGATGATGTTGTTGCGCTCGCCGGCGCGGAATGTGCCGACCGTGATGACATTGTCGGAGAGCGGCGGCAGCACGCGCGAGCGGATCGTCTGCAGGGACATCACGATCTCGGAAGCGGTGACGATCGGATCGACGCCGAGGTGCGGCGTCGAGCCGTGCGCCTGGCGCCCGTGCACCGTGGCATATCCAGCGTGTCGCGGCAGCGAATGCCGGCCCGGCCCGGTAGGCGACCGTGCCCAACTTCTCGTTGTCGCCTGCCTCGTCCGGCGGCGAACCGTTGGTGTGAAAGGCGATCACCGCGTCCGGCTTGATCGTCGAGAAGATGCCTTCCTCGAGCATCAGCTTCGCGCCGCCTTTCTCGCCGGTCGGCACGCCTTCCTCGGCGGGCTGGAAGATGAACATCACCGTGCCCGGCAGCCGGTCGCGCATCGAGGCTGAGCACCGCCGCCGTGCCGAGCAGCGCCGCAGTGTGCACGTCGTGGCCGCAGGCATGCGAGACGCCGACATCGTTGCCGAGGTAGGTGCTGCGCGCCGTGGACTTGAAGGGGAAGTCCGAGACCTCGGTGACCGGCAGCGCATCGATGTCCGCGCGCACGGCGATCGTGCGGCCGGGCAGCCCGCCCTTCAGGATGCCGACGACGCCGGTATGCGCGACGCCGGTCCGGGTCTCGATCCCGAGTTTCTTCAGGTGCGCCGCGATGAGCGCGCCGGTGCGCGTCTCGCGGTTCGAGAGTTCCGGGTTCTTGTGGATGTCCTCGCGGTCCGCGATCGCGGCGGCGGAATATTTCGCGACGAGATCCGAGATCTCGGCGTCGGTCGGCCGCGCGGCGGCAGCGGCGGCCGTGGCGAGCAGGCAGGCGGCGGCCACGAACGTCAGTCTTGCGCGAGTGCATGAAGTCCCCCTGGAACGTCTTATTTTGCGAACAACTGTCCCGCGATGTCACGGAACGCCTTGAATTCGAGCGCATTGCCGCTCGGGTCGTACAGGAACATCGTCGCCTGCTCGCCGGGCTGGCCCGGCAAAGCGCACATGCGGCTCGATGACGAAGGCGGCGCCCGCTTTCCGCAGCCTTGTGGCGAGCGCATCCCAGTCCGGCATCTCGAGCACCATGCCGAAATGCGGCACGGGCACGTCATGGCCGTCCACGGGATTGTGCGCGGCGCGCGCGGGCGCCCGCGTTCCGCGACGAGGTGGCAGACGAGCTGGTGGCCGAAGAAGTCGAAGTCCACCCATTCGGCCGAACTGCGGCCCTCGGGGCAGCCGAGCAGGCCGCCGTAGAAAGCGCGCGCGGACTTGAGTTCGCGGACGGGAATCGCGAGGTGAAACGGCGTCAGCATCTTCAGGCGTTGAGCCGCGCCTCCATCGAGATGGCGGCCTTCAGCACGCGGCTGAGCGGGCAGTTGGCCTTCGCCTTCTGCGCGGACTCTTCGACCTTCGCAGCGATCTGCGCCAGGCGCCTGGATGCCGACGTCGAGATGCACTTTCGTGATCGTGAAGCCGGCCTCCGTTTTTTCGAGCGTGACCGTCGCCCGGGTCTCGATGCGCTCGGGCGTGATGCCGGCTTCGCCCAGCGAGTGCGTCAGCGCCATGGTGAAGCAGCCGGCATGCGCGGCGCCGAGCAGCTCCTCCGGATTCGTGCCGGGGGCGCCCTCGAAGCGGGTGCTGAAGGAATACGGCGTGGCGGAAAGCGCCTTGCTCTCGGTCGTCAGCGTGCCCTTGCCGTGCCGCAGGTCGCCCTGCCAGACGGCGGTTGCCCTTCTATCCATCGCGTCTCTCCCGTGTTCGCCGTTCCCTGCGTGTCGTCAGATAGTAATGCCACAGGAGCCGCGCCGCGACTGATCGCCAGGGCGCCCAGGCGGCGCTCAAGGAGAGCTGGCGCTGCGTATCCGGCCGCGCGCGCAGGCGCTTGACCTCGGCGAGCGCGATGGCGAGCGCGAGATCGCCGACGGGCCAGACGTCGGGCCGCCGGAGCGCCATCAGGTAATAGATGTCCGCGCTCCAGGGCCCGATGCCGCGAAGCTGCAGGAGCGTCGAGCGGCCGGCCGCGTCTTCAGCGCGCGCGATGCCGGAGAGCGAGAGGCTGCCGTCCATCACCGCCTCTGCGAGCGCATGGCAGTACGCGGCTTTCTGCCGAGTCAACCCGAGGCGATGCAGGCCGAGGATGCCGCGTTCGACGACGAGCTCCGGCGTCATCTCGCCGAGCGCCTCGCGCACGCGGCGAAAGAGCGTCCGCGCGGCGGCGATCGAGACCTGTTGCTCGAGCACGATGTGCACGAGCGTCGGAAATCCCGGTCGGCGCGCCCACATCGGCGGCAGGCCATTGCGGGCGAAGAGGGCGGCGAGGTCCGGGTCGCGCAGCGACAGCGCCCGCGCGCCTTCGGCGAGCGTCGCCCCGGTCAGCACCCGCGGCGGCGCGGGCGCGGGACGCTCGCCCGCGCGCACGGTCAGGCTCGCGGCTTCAGCCGTTCGCTGAAGTGATAGGAGCTGAGATCCATCCCCTCGCGGAGATAGAACTGGTGGGCGCGCTTTCGCTGCACGCCCGAGTCGAGGTGGAAGACGTCGCAGTCATGCTCGACCGCGAGCGCGCGCAGCCACGCAAGCAGCGCCTTGCCGTGGCCCTTGGAGCGCTCCGACTCGGCCGTGACGAGGTCGTCCACGTACAGGTGCTTGCCGCAGAAGAGGTTGTTCGCGATGCGATAGCCGGCGACCGCGACCACGCGCCCGTCCTCGCGGATGCAGGCGAGGCGCAGGCCGCCTTTGCGCATCGCATGCACCGCCGGCAGGAAATCCGTCGCGCGCGACGTGAGGCCGCAGCTCCGCCATCACGTCGTAGCAGGCGGCGATCTCCTCGTCCGTGTGCACGTGCTCGGGCATGCTCAGTTCGCGAGGTGGTATTCGACCGTCGCGACGACGCGGACCTTCTTGATGTGCGGGGTCGTCGCGTCGCGGTTCTCGATCGAGAACTGGCCCTGCTGCGCGGAGCGGATGTGCCCGAGCCGGCTGCCCGAGTCGGCGGCGAATTTCTCCGCGACCGTGCGCGCGTTCTTGGTCGCTTCCTCGATCATCGCGGGCTTCAGCGCAGACAGCCCGGTGAACTCGAAGCGCGCCTGGTTCTCGTAGCCGTCGCCGGAGAGCGCAACGCCCTGCTTGCCGAGCGCGATGACGTCGCTCATGGCCTTGCGCACGGCCTCGACGTCGTTCGAGTACACGGTGACCGTGGACCGCGCCGTGTAGCGGTAGACGATGTTGTTCTGGTTGCCGTAGCTCTGCGCGTATAAGTCGGTCACGGCCGGCGGGCCGACCGTGATGGCCTCCGGCTTGATGCCGTGCCCGGCCAGGAACTTCGTGATCAGCGCGTTCTTGCGCTGCAGCGACTCGAACAGCGCGTTGAGGTCGTTGTTGGCGTCCTGGAAGGTGAGCGGCCAGATCGCGACGTCGGCAGGCACCTCGCGTTCGGAGAGGCCTTTCACCGCGACCGTGCGGTCGAATCGCTTGACGTCGATGGCCGCATTGCCGATCAGCCATCCGAGCGCAATGAAGGCGAGGAGGATGCTGGCGCCCAGCACGACGAGGCTTCTCGAAATCGGTTCGTTCATGGGAGGTCCTTGGGGAGGGGGCGGAGCGGAGCCGGCCAAGGTCATTTTCTCATGCGGGCGGGCGCGCGAGTAGCGCCTCGCGCCGGGCCAGGCTTTCCGCCGGCCAATACTGCTTGCGGTCGTAGTATTCGGGCACCGCGGGCGTGCCCGGGGGCAGGACGACCCAGGGCTGCTTCGACGACGTGAAGATGTGGATGTCGGGCGGGAGCAGGTCGGGGTTGTCGAGCGTGCCGACGCGGACGAAGGAGACGGCCGGCCGGCGCCCGCGTAGTGGCTCCAGAGCGCGATGCGGCAGCTGGGGCAGCGCAGGATCTTCTGGCCTTTGCCGCTCGCCGAGGGCGTGTCCACCACCTCCGGCACGCCCGCGAGCAGCGTCACCCGATCGGCCTCGATCATCGCGTTCAGCGCGAACGACGCGCCGCTCTCGCGCTGGCACCAGCGGCAATGACAGCAGTGCACGAAGAGCGGCGCCGACGCCATGCGGTAGCGCACCGCGCGGCAGTCGCAGCCGCCTTCGACCGGATAGCGCGCGGCGGGCATCAGCGCGCCGCCGTGCCCGCGGGCGTGTATTCGCCGAGCGGCGCTTCGCGCGCGGTCAGCGTCTCGCAGGCGTGGTCCAGGCGCTCGTACTCGGCGGCGAAGCGCGCGCGGAAGGCCCGCCAGTCCTCGATGCTCGCCCAGCGGTCGATCGTGACGTAGCGCAGCGGATCCGCGCGGTCGCGCAGGAGCTCGGTGCCGATGAAGCCGGGCGCCTGGCTGAAGAGCCGTGCCCAGTCGCCGGCGGGCCCGTAGTGGGACTCGAACTCCGCCTGCCGGGATTCGCGGACCGAGAATTCCCACAACGTCTCGAAGCCGGCCGCCGGCATCAGCGCAATTGTCCCGTGAGCCACTGCTCTGCTTCCGCGACCGTGGCGAAGACGTTCATGGGCACGCCGCGATTGTTCGCGACGGTCTCGGCGAATTTCATGAGGTCGCCGCCCGCGTTGACGTCGACGTATGCGACGGACTTGAAGATGCCGCGCGCGTGCGCGCTGCTGTCCGAGGCGACCTGGTAGACGTCCCAGGTCTCGAGCCGGCGTCCGGTGAGGTTCTCCTCGATCAGCACGTTGAAGCGCTGCCGGGCCTCGCACTCGCGCAGCAGGTCCTGCAGGTAGCCGACCACGTTCTCCATCGTGTTCTGCCCGGTCACGATGGCGTGCAGGTAGGTCGGTTTCTCGACGATGGTGAGTTGGTACGGCATGGGTCGCCCCTTGAAGCGGGGGGCGGAATTATCTCAAAACCGCCAGCCCCTGCGCGACCCAGCTTGCGCCTTTCGGCGACAGTTCAGCTCGAATGATCGTGCACGGCGCGCCAGCCCGCGGCTGTCCGCAGCCACACCAGCGTGAACCAGCCCGACTGCTCGGGCTTGCCCCCGCCGGCGAGCGCCCAGCGGGCGGTCGCGATCGCGGCGTCGTCATTGAGCCGGCGCACGGCGAGCTGCTCGAAGCGCAGTTGCTGGATCGCCTTGCCATCCCGGAAATAGTGCTCGCGAAAGGCCTTTTCGATGGGCGCGATGCCGGGGCGCGGGCCGTCCTTCGTCATGAACGTCACGCCCTCGTCGTAGAGCGCGAGGTGGCCTTTCAGGTCGCCGCGGTTGAAGGCATCGACCGAATCGGCGAGAGATTGCCGGATTTGCGCCTCGTCGGCGGCCCAGTCCGCCGCGGCCAGCGGCGCGGCGAGGAGCGCCGCGCAAAATACGAAAATCCGCGCAGCGGCTGCGATCTTCATGGCGTTCTCCCGTGGATGACGATGACCTCGTGCGGCCCCGGCAGCCGCTCGCGGACGCGCCGGTTGACGCGGTTGAGGCCGTCGATGAGGTAGTCCCGGCCCTGCCATTCGAGCACGAGCACCGGCAGGTCGTCGCGCTTCGGGCGCCGGCGGTCGTGGGCGTCCGGATGCACGAGCGGGGCGAGGCGCTCGAGCGGCCAGCGCTCGCGCGTGACGGAGAGCATCGCGCGTGTCAGCACCGGCGGCGCCTGATCGAGCTTCAGCACGCCGTCCATGGACAT
Source organism: uncultured Gammaproteobacteria bacterium (assembly GCA_963760725.1). Taxonomy (GTDB): domain Bacteria; phylum Pseudomonadota; class Gammaproteobacteria; order Steroidobacterales; family Steroidobacteraceae; genus SCUD01. The sequence goes on along the minus strand of CAVXET010000012.1, from coordinate 52,377 downwards.
GACGAAGCGGTTCTTGCGCCACAGCCGGTTCAGCGTGTCGAGCCAGTCGTGCCCGGGGCGCTGGTGATAGCCGAGCTCGCTCTCGACGATGGCCCAGGCTTCTTCCTCAGGCGACATCGTCATGCCGGCGTGGCCGCCGGCAACTCCTTATAGAAGACGACGGTGTCGTGCGGCGTCTTGCCGTCCGCATCGAGCGCAAAGCGCGGGATCGTGCCGACGACCGTCCAGCCGAGTGCGCGGTAGAGCCGCTCGCCCGCATCGCCGCGCTTCGAGTCGAGCACGAGGAGCCGGAACCCCGCGGCCTCGGCCTCGCGCTCCAGCGCCTGCATCAGCTGCCGGCCGATGCCCTGACGGCGGGCGCGCCGGTGCACGATCAGCTTCACGACGTCCGCGCGGTGTGGCTGGTTCGGCGCCCAGGACGGGTGTAGCTGCACGCTGCCGACGATGCCATCGGCGTCGCGCGCGACGAGGAAGATCGAGCCCGAGGCGGGTGAAGAGAACTGCTTGCGCCACCAGGACTCGGCTTCCGCGCGCGTCAGCGAGAGAAAGCTGACCGCCGCGCCAGATTCCACGGCATCCGCGAGGAGTTCCGCGAGCGCCGCGAGATCCGCTTCGCTGACCGGCAGCTTCAGGCGCTCGATCACTACCAGTACTTCGGGTAGCGCGCCTCGCGCGTCGCGTTGTTGTAGATGAGGGCGACGGCGATCACGATCAACGCTCCGATCAGCGTCGGGAAGACCAGGAAACTCCAGCCCGGCTGCATCAGGTAGACGATGACGGGGTTCGATCCCGCGGGCGGGTGCACGGTGCGCGTCAGCATCATCACGGCGATCGCCGTGCCGACCGCCGGCGCGACCGACCACCAGTGCGGACCGAAAGCTGCAAGGAATACGAGGCCGATCAGCGAACTCAGGAAGTGGCCTACGATGACGTTCCGGGGCTGGGCGAACGGCACGTCCGGAAACCCGAACACGAGCACGCAGGAGGCGCCGAAGGATCCGAGCACGAGCATGACAGCGAACTGGTTCGTCAGGAGCGCAATCGAAGCCATCGCGAGAAATCCGCCGACCCACGCGAGTGCCGCGGACTTGAACGTCGGCAGCGGCGGCAGCGCGGCACCGTCGCCTTTCAACTTTGCAAGAAACGACATTCGACCTCCCAATCCAGAATGACACTACTCGGGATGCGCGGCCTCGCAGAGAAACGTCTGCCCACCCGCGTCATCGCGCAGTTCGAGCCGGTTGCCCTGGACGCGCCAGTGCGTGCTCGCCAGCAGCGACTGGCCCAGCTGTTTCTCGAGCATGTCGAGCGGAGGCGGGCAGGCCATCAGCGTCGCCATGCCGGCCTTGAATTCGATGCGGTCGCCATGGACGTCGAGGCCGCCGGACATCTGGTTGCAGCCGATCGTCGCCGACCAGGCGTTGCGCCCGTTCGCGCTTTGGAGGATCAACCGCGGCTCCTTCTTTCCCTCCATCGCCTGCAGCGGCTCACCGGCGATCGAGAGGATTTTCCAGGGCGTGTTCACCAGCGCCGAATCGGTCGCGGGCGCGACGGCCGCGCGCTTCAGGAGGATATCCACGGTGTGGCCGGCGCTGTGGGTGAGCACGGGATACACGGTGTCCGAGCTGAACAGGATCTGGCCGTCGGCCCGGATCAGGGCGCGAACCGAGTAGCTGTGGCTCGCGTGGATCTTCGCCACATCGAAGGGGATCGTGAATCGGATCGGCGGGTTCGGTGCATTCGGGATCGTCGCACGGGCGATTTCCATCGCCGGCGCGTCGGCGCGCGAGACGTCCTGGAGCACGGCCTCGAACTCGGCGCCGGGCGGCATCACGATGCGCTCGCGGTACGCGGCCGTGCCTTCGACGGCGGAAGGCAGCGTCTCCTTCACGCCTGCATCCGGCCCGGGCGAAGCCGTGCCGGCGCAACCGGCGGCAAGGCCGAATGCCAGGATCAGCAGGACTCGTGTCTCGGAGTGCATGTGCAAGCTCCCGTTCATGCCGCGACCGGCATCATGCCAGCATCACGGCAGCTCGTCGTGCTGCGGAAGTTGGTCGGTAATTGCGTGCCAGGGCGCTTTCGAACCTACGTAGATGTGTGCCGTCGGACGGATGGAAGGCACATCGATCAGTGATCCGAGATTGACGTGGACGTATTTGCCCTCGCGCACCACGGAATACAGGAACCCGCCGCAGGTTCTGCAATGAGCGTCGTGGCTTGCTGCATCGCCATAAATGAGCAGCGCCTGCCCGCCGGCCTGCAGCTCGAACCGGGAGCGCTCGATGCCCGCGAAAGACTTGAAGGCGGCGCCGGTCGCGCGACGGCACTGCGAGCAGTGGCAGTTGAGCGCGTACCGAAAGCCATCCTCGACGGAGTACCGGACGGCCCCGCAGAGGCACTCACCGGCGAGTTTTTTCATTGCCCGGGCGGCGGCTGCCAGAGTTCGACCTTGTTGCCCTCCGGGTCCATGACCCAGCCGAACTTGCCGTACTCCGAATCGTCGGTCTTCTCGAGCACCTGGCAGCCTTCCTCGCGCAACGCCGCCAGCAGTGCGGCGAGATCCGCCACGCGGTAGTTGATCATGAAACTCGACGTGCTCGGCGCGTAGGAGTCGCTCTTCGCATCGCCGATGTTCCAGACCGTCGTGCCCTTGTACGCGTCGCCCGCATCGTCGGCCCAGACGAACGCCGCGCCGCCCCAGGGCTGCACGTCGACGCCGAGATGCTTCTGGTACCAGGCGCGAAGCGCGACCGGATCCTTCGCCTTGAAGAATATGCCGCCGATGCCGGTGACTCTCTTCATGGCCGTCTCTCCGTCCGTAGGGCCTTTGCTGCCAGGAGTGCAATCGGCAAGCCGAAAAAGAACATGTGCGAGAGCAGGTCGAGCCCCCACGACAGCGGCCTGAACAAGATCGGGAAGGGGAAAGCCGAGAGCGGCAGCACGACGAGCCGCATCGTGAAGAACACGAGGATGCCGAAGATCGGGCCCGCGACGGCCGGCTTCGCGACGAGCAGCGGCAGGCGCGACGGCTGCGGCCACGAACAGCGCCAGCCCAGAGGTACGACATGCCGAAATGTCCGGCGAGCCCGAGCATGGCCGCCGGCACGCCGCCGTCAAAGGCGGCATTGCCGAGGAGGCCGCTCGCCACCGTCTGCAGGAGCTTCACCGGCGCGAGGCCATTCACCGCGGCGTAGGTGATCGCGAACAGGATATCGAGCGTGCCCGCGATCGAGCCGCCGATCAGCACCGCACGCAGGCGCGAAGGATTGTTCATGGCCTCACTCGGTGATGATGACTTTGCCGCGGGCGCGTCCGGTTTCGAGGTAGCGGATGGCCTCGGGCACTTCCGCGAGACTGTAACGCCGGTCGATCACGGGCGTCACCTGGCCGGACTGCATGAGACCGGCCAGCACGGCAAGATCCTCCGGGGTCAGTTCGCGAGCATCATGCCCATGTCCTGCTGGACGAAAGGCGAGATGCAGCAGGGCCTTGACAGGATTGATCATCGGGCCGATCCAGTGGCCGTTGTCCGGTCCGCCGCCGCCGATCAGCACGTACTTGCCCTCGGGCGTCGAGCGCGCGGCGGTTCGCGAGGATGCCGTGATTGCCGACGTTGTCGAGGATCATGTCGTACTTGACGCCCGCGTTCGTGTAGTCCGTCTGCGTGTAGTCGATGACGGCGTCCGCGCCGAGCGAGCGCACGAGCTCGATATTGCGCGTGCTGCAGACGCCCGTGACCATGCGCGCCTTGCGCCTTCGCGATCTGCACGGCGAACGTGCCGACGCCGCCCGAGGCGCCGTTGATCAGCACCCGCGTGCCCGGCCCGACGCCGCCCTGGCGCAATCCCTGGAGCGCCGTGATCGCCGCGACCGGCACGGCCGCCGCCTGCTCGAAGGAGAGGTTCGCGGGCTTCGGCGCCACGCTGCCGTCGGCCTTCGCCGTCACGTACTCGCCGAAGGCGCCCGTGCGCGCGCCGAACACTTCGTCGCCCGGCTTGAACCGCGTGACGCCCGGCCCGACCGCCTCGACGATGCCCGCGTAGTCGACGCCGAGGCGCAGTTTCGATCGGTCGGCGCAGGCCCGTTCCGAAGCGCATCACGTACGGCGTGCCGCGCATGTAATGCCAGTCGAGCGGGTTGGCGGCCGCCGCGCGCACCTTCACGAGGATCTGGCCTTCGCCGGCGACGGGCTTCTCGATGTCCTCGAGCTTCAGCATGTCCGCGAGTCCGTAGTCGCAGTAGATGATCGCCTTGACCGGATGCGCGGGCGTGCCGCGACCCGGATCCGAGCAGGCGTTGTCCGAGCGGAAGTACGCGACGAAGAACGACGCCAGCAGCAGGACGAACGGGATCGCGACCCATCAATCCATTTCATGATGCGCGCGCTTCATGGCTGAGAATGATGCAGCACCAGCGAGGAATGCACCATGCACACCGGATCCTGTCTCTGCGGCGCCGTGAAGTTCCAGGTCGAGGGCGAGCTGAGCCGCCGGACGCCTGCCATTGCACCCAGTGCCGCAAGACCTCCGGGCACTACTGGGCGTCCACCGACGTGCCGCGCAAGGCGCTCGAAGGTCGACGGCGAGTTCAACGTCGCCTGGTACCGCTCCTCCGAGAAAGTGCAGCGCGGGTTCTGCTCGACCTGCGGCGCCTCGCTCTTCTGGGACCCGATCCACAAGGACTTCATCGGCGTCGCGATGGGCGCGTTCGACGCGCCGACCGACACGCATCTCGCCATCCACATCTACGTCGCCGACAAGGGCGACTACTACGAGATCAAGGACGGGCTGCCGCAGAACCCGCAGTAGAGGCAATGCACTCGACTTCGACGCGCGCCCCGAGCGCGAGGCCATTCGCGCCCAGGGCGCTGCGCGCAGGGTAGGGCGCGGAGAAGTACGTCTTGTAAACCTCGTTGAAGACCGCCCACTCGCCGATGTCCGCGAGCATCACGGTGCACTTGACGATGTTTCGCAGCGAGTATCCGTGCGCCTCGAGCGAGGTCTTGATGTTTTCGAGCGTCTGGCGGGCTTCTTCACGGATGCCGCCCGGGAACGAGCTGCATCGTGCCGGGCTTGATGCCGACCTGTCCCGAGAGATAGAGCGTGTCGCCCGCACGGACGGCTTCGGAGAATGGCAACGTGTTCGGAGCGACCTTGCCGGAGTTGAGGAACTCGACCGCAGGTCGATCTTCCGCGAGCGCAGGCTGAACGCCGGCGAGCATCGAAGCCGCAGCGATTGCAATGGCCGTCTTGTCCATGTCTATCCCCCTTATGAATCGTTTGCCAAATGTGCCGGCTCAGGCCTCGCGCCGCGCGAGGGCGACCCACTCCTTGTGCAGCGTATTGTAGTGCCGGCCGGAGACTTCGCTCTCGTTCACGACGTGCCGGAACAATTCGCGCGCGCCCTCAACGTTTCCCTGCGACTTGAGAATCAGCGCGAGCCGGCAGCGCGGCTCCGGGCCCGGATAGTAGTTCGCGAGGGCCTCGTACTCCGTTTTTGCCTGGCTGATCTCGGCCGAGTTCTTCGTGAGCCCTCGCATACAGAAGATGCCCGTCCGCCGATCGCGAGCGCGGGTTCGTCGTCTTGAGGCGGTCCAGAGTCGTCACGACGTCGCCGAATTGTCCAAGACCGAACTGGGCCTTGGCGAGGCCAAGGAGAATATCGGGATCGTCGGCATGAACGCCGCGCAGGGATCTTGAAAAGAGTTCCTCCGCCTCCTGGAACTGGGAGCGCTCGAGGTGCTGGTTGGCCAGGATCATGGAATTCTGGACGGTGTCGGCAACCGCCAGGTTCAGCGACGCCTCCTTGAGGTCGCGGTTCGGGTTAATGGCCTTGGCAACATTCTGCTTTGCGCGCCGCGCGCCGCGGCTATTCATGAATTCCGGCAGCAGCTCGACGATCAGGTAGGCGGAGGCCGCCGACGACAGGCGCGAACAGGAGCACGAAGACCCAGATCGTGTTCCGGCCTGTCTTGATGACGTGCACGATCAGGATGAGCTGCAGGAGGAACGAAACGGCAAGAATTGGCATGGTCAGTCTCAGGCGATCAGCCGAGTGAGTGGTATCCGACGCCCGCGATAACGCCGAGCAGCAATCCGACTGCAATATCTGCTGCGACATGCCGGCCGAGTTCCAGGCGCGACCATACTACCGCTGTCGTAACGGCGACGCCTGCAGCGACCGCAAACCCGTTCGGCCACAAGAGCGCAGTCGCAAATGCGGCAAATGCCGTGTGCAGGGAAACTTTCACCCACCGGGCCGTGAGCAGCGCCGTGAGGATGATCGTGCCGGACAAGGCCAGCGCGATCGAGAGGCTTGTTCGGCGGGTCAGAAACCAGATCAGCGCCGCACTGAGTAGCATGAGAACGGAAAGGAACACGTTGAGAGAAGCGCGCTCTTTTGGAACGCTGGCGTCCACGTGTGACCAGCGCCCGATGCGAACCTGCCACCAGCCGAATCCAAGCACGGCAATTCCGAGCGCAGTCAGCGCTCCGCCCACGAATTGCAATTGCGCGATCGTTGCGCCGCGGGCGGAAGCCGCAATGAGCGCTGCCACGAGGAGCAGAACGACCGGGTGCGCGACAATTGAAACGGCGCGCGCGAGGACAGTGCGCGTCACGATGTCAGGCACCGCCGTGACGCCTTTTCTTGAACAGGACGATTCCACGGTCGCGCAGCGACCTGCAACGCAGGCTGGCACGTCGCACGACGATCAACAGCACCGACAGGATGACCGCCGCGACGGCAAAGATGCCGCCGATGACCAGCAAAGACTCCGACTCGGCTGACACCGTGTATCTAGCCGCCGGAACTTACCTGGCGTTGGTAGTCACCTTCATCGTAGTGACCCTCCGACTCCGCGATCAGGCCATGAGCGCCCAGGGTCCATTCCTCGTATCCCCTGATCAGGACGGCCTTGCCGGTGCCACCGGGGCCCGTATTCGTGCCACTCCAGATCCAATGGAATGTCGCGTGGTTGCCATCGCCGCGGATCTCATCGAGCTTCACTTCCATGTCCGGGAACGCCGTCATGAACGCCTGCGCCTTCGCGGCAATCGCCGCGCGGCCGACTGAGGGTGCACCGGCATTGACGCGCAGTGAGCCTTCCTCCTCATAGAAGGCAGCGAGATTGGCCGGTTTCTGGCTGCTCCAGGCCGCCGCATAGCGAATCGCGAAGTCGGTCAACTCGGCCTGGTTCATCAACGAGGCACTCGGCGTGCAATTCGCCAGCAGCATGACTGACCCAACCAATAGGACGTGTGCAGCGCGCATTCCCTACAGATCCACTTGCCTGAATCCCAGCGCTCGCAGGAATCCAGAGGAGTCGACGTAGACGTCCTTGCGCGCGACGAGGTTACCGGCGAACGGAATCACGTCGACGCCGATCCAGGAGATCTTGCGTCCCGTGGGCTGGACGGTGGTGGAGCCCTTCGTGAACGGAACGGCCAACGTGCCGGTCGCCGTCCATTCCTGCGTCACCAGGCCGTCGCGCACGTAGGTACGACGCGCATCGAAATGGATGTCGGGAAACGTGGTGAAGATCCCCTTGAGGATTTCGCGTATCGCGTCCTTGCCGACACCCTTTCCGCCGCTGGTGTGATTTTCGAACACGGAATCCTCGGTGTGCATCGCGAGAATCGTCTCCGCGTTGTGGCTGTTCCACGCGTCGCCGTAGGCGGCGATGACCTTTTCAAGCGGATGCTGGGAGTGGCTCATGGCTCAAATCCTGATGAAGTAGGGAATGGCGACCAGCACCGCACCGGCGCAGAACAGCAACAGAGTGTCCGAAATGAAGTACGGCACGATCATGAGCACGAGCCCGCAAAGCAGGGGCACGACCTTGCGCTGCTTCCTGCCGTAGATGAAGAACCCGAGCCCGATCGAGCCGAACAGGACGCCGAGGAACAGCGACGATGCGGTGGTGTCGCCCATGCCTGTCCTCAATGGATCCCGGGTCTGTGCTATCGCCGCGCGTCGGTGGGCGCGCGGCCATCGATGATGTCCTGCAACTCGGGCGCAATCGGCATGCGCCTGAACATGCTGATATCGCTGCCGCCCGTGTTTCCGACGGGTACCTTCCCGACGGCGGAACCCAGGATGCCGAGGACGAGGCGCACGACCTGCCCGAGTGCCGCAACCGGGCGCCTCCGCCGAATCTCGAACAGGAGCATCAGTGCGTGCGATCGCGCGTGCGGTACGACAAAGGCCTGGCCAATGACGTGGGCGCGCTTCGAGATGGGCAAAGCCATTCTCAAACTCACCTCGCGCAATAAGCGCCTTCGCCAGTGCGATCTCGTTCTCGAAGGCCGCGCTCCGGACTTCGTCTCTCATGTCTGGACATTCCTGGCGAGCGTCTTGAATCGCTCGCCGCTCTTCTGCACGACCGTGATCGTCACGTGCCCCGTCTTGCTGGTCTTGATGTCCCGGACGGTGCCGGACTTCCCCTTGTGCGTACCCGCAACGACGGTGCAATGGGCGCCGTCCTTGAGCTTGCCCGGCGACTTCGCTTTCCGGGATAACTTCGACTTGCCGGAGCTGTTGAGGGCGACGGCGTCACGAATGAGCGCCTTGAAGGTGGATGCGTCCACTTCGGCGCCTTCCGGGATGTCGATCGCGCGGCGCACGTTGCCGTCGAGGCTCGAGTTGAAGAGGCGGGCCGGATCCTTCAGGGACGCGCCCTTGGCGAAGGTCAGCTTCACGACGCTCTTGTAGGATTCGCCCGTGCAGAGGATGCCGTCGTGCGACCAGACCGGTGTGCCCATCCACTTCCATTCCTCGACAACGTCCGGGTCTGCCTCCTGGATGAGCTTGCGCATCCTGGCGAGAGTCTTCCCGCGCCAGTCGCCGAGCTCGGCGATGCGTTGCGAAATAAGCTTCGATGCCGACGGACCCTGGCCCGCGCCTGGCTTTTTCATGTGCTCAACCTGCTGGCTATGCTTGACTGACGCGCGGCAGCCAGCATCACCGCTCGCATCAGCAGGAGTGCGGCCGCCGCGACTTCGAACAAGATCGTGAAATTCATCGCCGTGGTGTGCGCATCAAATGGTGCCCGCGTGTAGTGGAGCAGCCCGTCAAACCCGAATGCGGCATAGACGCCCACCAGGGCAAGCCCGGTGAGCCGCCAACCGAAGCGATATAGCACATAGCCGAGGATCCCGAGCGATGTCTCGCCAATCCACGCGAGGTAGACGCCCCCGCGTGTCAACCAGGGCGGCAGGTTGGGGTAATCGGTCAGGTACTCCGCGTTGTGGGTGAAGTGCACGAGGCTCGCCACGACATACAGGAGCAGCAACCCGAGCAGGAGCCAGTCCTTGTGGCGCGGTCTCGAGGCGATCACAGGAGTCGCGTGTCGTCTGGAGCACGATCGAACCGGTCGTGCAGGTTATCGATGAACTTCAATGGCGCGGCAGCCAGTTCGTCCGTCGTGACGTTGTCGAACGTGGAAACGGCGAGCGCATAGAACCTGCCGCCCATGAATTCCACGTCTCCGGTTGCGTAGATGCGGATCCCGCAGGTCTTGCAGAAGCGGTACGTGAGGCCCGGGCCGGATCTTCCCGGGGGCGTCCATTCGTAGCTGGACATGGCATCGTCCCCTTCAAGGAGACGGAAGTCCTTGCCGCTGGCAAATGTGAACCAAGCCCGGGCCTTCTTGCAGATTGAACAATTGCAACGAATGGTCCCCTGGGCGAGGTCAATGTTGGCTTCGTAGCGGACCGCGCCGCAATGGCAGCTGCCGGTGCAATGCTTGAGGGACGTGCTCTTCTCCATTTCTTGATTACCTTGTCATGGCGATGCGGCCCGACTGGCTTGAATGTCTTTCTTTGTCAGCTGTGGCAAGTCATCCGTGATGTGGTCCCAAGGGGCCTTGAATTCTATGTAGATGTGCTTGTCCGGCCGGATGAGGGGATCATCGTCGAGGGCGCCTGCGGGTATCTCGACCCAGGGCTCTCCGGTTTTTGACGGGTTTGGCACCTGTGAGCCGCAGCGGCTGCAGAAACTGGTGTCATAGGGCGGAGGCGATTCCTTGAGCGGGCTTTCGTATGTCCTGATCAGGTCCGCGCCTTGAACAAAGCGGAAATCCTCGCGACGCACGCCAAGCCAGGTGAGGTAGGCGGATCCGCTGACTTTTCGGCATCGAGTGCAGTGACACAGCTCAAAGGGCCCGACCGCACGATCGATCTCGAATTTGACGCCACCGCAGAGGCAGCTACCGCGGAGCATTCCCCACCTCCTTTCCTGATTTCGTCCAACGCATAGTCAGATGTCGGGCGAAAAGAACGCTCGCGCGTAGAAGTGCGCGAGTATTGCTGCGAACGCAAGACCGGCCAGGAAGACTGCGAGGCGAAATCGCAGCCATTGAGGCCGGAAACCCGAAAGTTGAGCCGGGATATCAGGAACGTAGGCGGCGCAGTACGCCACGTTAGCCAGTACGGCCAGTAGAAACAGGGACAGAAGCGGGTCGGAAGTAATTTCAGGCACGGGACCAGGCCCGAGCCACGAAAGTGCCGCATGAATGGCTACAACCGCGGCAAGGACGAGGTTGTAAATGATGCGCCGTGGCTCCCAAAACCGTATTGCATCGGTGAGAGCCTCGCGGAAGGTGACAGCTTCGCCTGACATCCAGTGTCCCCGTTCAGCGGCCGGCTACTGCAAGGGCGACCCTCAAGACCATGAACCACAGCGCTCCCGCAGAGATCACGTAAAGGACAAATCTCAGGGGGATGAAATTGAACGTGCAATGCACGGCGCTGTGCAGGGCTCGAAACAGGAAGAATACCCACGCCGCACCCACGTGCGCAGGATCGACCTGGTGGGTCACGTACAAGTAGATGACGACCGCGTAGAACACCGTAGGCAGTTCGAAGAGATTCTTCAGGTTGTCGGATGGGTTTGAAACCTGGGGTGGAGACACGCGTGCCAGCTCAAGCGGCGTCATCTTCTTCGCGTCAAGGCGGTTCGCAAAGATGAACGGAAGGCGACGGCCGTACATGTAGGCCCACACCACCATGGTCAGAATCATGGTCGCAACGAATGGTTGAAAGATGGCAACCTGGTCCATACGCCCTGCCTTATGGATGCGCTTGATGTAAGCGCCACATAACGTACTGGCGTTCAGCTGCGAGCGCCAGAGGGAGGCCGTCGGCTCCCCTTGCATGTCGCCAGTCCGCATGTTAAATACTGAACCACATGGTTCAGTATACCCGGACTCGCTTCGATGCCTCGTTCGCCGCGCTCTCGGACGTCACCCGGCGCGGTGTCCTGGAGCAGCTCGGGCGTGCAGACGCTTCAATCACCGACCTTGCCGAGAAGTTCCACATGACCCTCACGGGCATGAAGAAGCATGTCGGCATCCTGGAGGAGGCGGGGCTCGTCACCACCGAGAAGGTCGGGCGCGTGCGGAGCTGCAAGCTCGGCCAGCGCCGACTCGAGGAAGAGGCGGCCTGGATCGAGAGGTACCACCAGCTCTGGGCCGCACGCTTCGACGAGCTGGAGAAGGTTGTCGAAGAATTGAAACGGAAGGAGAAGTCCGATGGACGCAGGAAGAGATCATGAGTCCACCCCCATGAAGAACCTCACGTCGGTGGAACGGAAGTCCGAGCGTGAACTCGTCGTTACGCGAACCTTCAACGGCCCGGCGCGCCTCGTGTTCGAGGCATGGACCAAGCCCGAGCTGTTCAGGCAGTGGTGGGTGCCGAAGTCGATGGGAATGTCCCTGCTTTCCTGCGAAATGGATGTTCGTGCCGGGGGCAGGTACCGTTTGGAGTTCGCACACGGGGACTCACAGGCGGCGTTCTTCGGCACGTACAAGGAAGTAACACCGCACTCGCGCCTCGTCTGGACCAATGAGGAAAGTGACGAGGGTTCCGTCACGACGGTGACCTTCGCGGAAAAAGGCGGCAAGACGTTGCTGGTCCTGCACGAGCTTTATCCCTCGAAGGAGGCTCTCGACGCCGCCGGCACCGGTGCGGCGGATGCGATGGGAGAGACGTTCGAGCAACTGGACGAGCTTCTCGTCACCCTGGGCGCGAGCGTGGGACGGTCATGAAGTCGTCGATCTCGCGCCCGGGCTGGCACAACAACCTCTTGCCATTTGGACCGGCGGACACTTGGTGTCCCCAAAGGAACAGAACACACAGCAGTCGCCTGGCAACGGGTGCATCAATTTGTGGCAACCTGTGCATTCGTAGAAATAGATACAAGCGTTGGAAGGCATCGCTTCCGTGGCAGTCATTCCACACTCAGGGCACGTAATCATCGATGTCAGGACGGGTTCCACAGTTTTTCCAAACGACGTCTAACGATGGAGTTCAGCTGCGACGTCTGAGGAGCGAAGCAACGAGCACGGCTTTCAGTCCAGGAACTTCCAGGTATTGGCACCATCAAATCTCCGGACTCGAGTCGACGCAATCACGGACGCGTCGAAATTGCGGAAGTTAACGCCCATCCTGTTGCTGGCGCGACCGATGGGTTCCCAGTGGGTCACGCAGCCGCAGGTGGCGCATCTGCAAAGCGCAAGGCACTTGTCGCCCCAAACGTAACGGTCCAGCGCTCCCCTGCGAGCAATGACCTTCACCTTGCTCTTGTCGTAGTAGCCGAAGATGCCGCCGTGGCGACGGCAGATTGAACAGTTGCAGCTGGTGAGCCGCCGTGGCTTGCGTGCAACTTGGATCTTTACAGCCCCGCAATGGCATGAACCTGTGAGCATGGCACTGCCCTCTTTGTGCGGCCTAAGGTCGGCGTTCAGCGGGCCGCGGTAGAGCCGAATCAGCGCCGAGCCACTGAAACTATCGACGCTTTAGTCATTTGAGCTCTACCTCTCGAAAGCAAACTCCTCGACACCCGCATTGACGATTTGTGCTCGGTGCGTACGATTGAGTGAAGATGGCGGTTTCCCCTAATAGCTGCACGCGCTGGACAGACGACGTGCAAGAGAGAACCTTGAAGTGGTCTTCCGTTTCCCATCAGTTCCATTCAGTCTCGTGCTCGGCGCTTTGGGTTTTGAGCCGACGCCGGCTCGTGTGAAAGATGAGTGTGGCGTCCGGGCGCGCCAAGCGCGAAATCGGCGCGCTCGGACGCTACGCCCGCATGCGGTGACGATCGCGCCTGCCGCTGCCCGAATGTCTTGTTCCGCTGGCGACCTGACGATCTTAAACCGCGCCGACGCCAGACTCGAGGGCGGTTTGTGACACTTGAAGTGCGCCGCTATAAGTAACAAGTTCCGCATGCCATCAACAGGCGGCGACTTCAGTCTAGCCAGCACGTGCCATCGACCGAAAAATTCTTTTTGGCGCGAGGCTTCACCTTTACTTGAAAGAGCACTGCCGTGTTTGATCTGTCTGCGGCCTAACGTCCGCGTTGAGCGGGCCGCGGTACGCCAGTTGTAGGCGGCACGGGCGCGTAAGCTTTCCCAGGCGCCCGCGGCGCCCCTCGCCAAACCTTTCACGGACCGCTCCAATGCCCAGTTAGATTGACGAGCCTCATTGACTGTTCGCGATCGTGGCTGTAGCCGACAGCCGGTGCTTTGGGTGCACGGGAGATCGACCCCTCGAGCCATTTCCGCGAAGCGCGGATTGAGCGGAATGTTGCTCGGCCCAGCGGGCGTGCGGACGATTGACCGAACTTGACCGGGATCGCAACGTTTCTTGGCGAGGTCTTCGCAAGAAGACGAATTACCCCCAAAGACAGATCAACTGCAGAGGCGTTTGAGAGTGACGATGCCAACCAATCTCGGCGCCTGGGGCGACGCCATTCCGTTAGGAGACCCGATCAGTCTCCTCTCAAGCTGGCTAAGCGCTTCGGGTCTTTCACATCCTTATTGATGCGTTATCATCGCGTTGGGTGTTGAGATTGCCCAGCGGTTACCCGGAAATCTAACTCCGCGTTGAGCGGGCAGAACCCGGGCCAAAATTGTCCGAGCCGGCGCATTCGTCCAAGCCTCTCACCGATGCTCCAACGCATGTGAGGTGGCACTCATGGTTTTTTGCTTGGCCACGTGACCCAACATCCACTCTTTCGCGACCAGTGGCTTGCTGATGAGGCCCGCAAGCGTCGCCGAGTGTCAGCACTAGTTTGCGATGAGCGCGTTCGTACCAACCCTGCTTGACGACGCACGTAGTGGACCGTACCGTGAGCGAAGTTTTAGCCGTCACGCCTCGACCCTTCTACGCGCCACCTAACGCCGTTGTTCAGCCGCAGCCCAGACGCGCGAAGCGCGAATGGGACGTCGGCTGGAACAACTTGTTGGGCGACGTCGATGCACTCATTCGTCCGGATAAGGCTTGGGGCGACTAGTGCTCGGTACTATTGTGAACGGTCCTGACGACGTGAGCAGAAACACGCATTCAGACTGTGGTCCACACTTCACGGCGTGATCGGTATTCGGAGGGACTTCTGAATACGACCCGGGTCCGAGGAGTCTCTCGTTGGAATCGCCGTACTGAACGGCAATTGTCCCTGAAATAACGACAACTCGTTCGACCGACGGATGCTTGTGCATGGGCGGCGCGTAACCAGCTGGGAACTTTCGCAGCATCCCGTGCTCGCCTGAAGCTGGATTTCCCCAGAGTGGCACACTCTGAACTGATGGAAGCGTCTTGTCGTTTTGCCACTTCATTTCACCAAATGGCAAGGCTCTTGCCGTGTCACCCGATTCCTGAGCGTGGGCGCCAAGCACGATAACCAAACAGATGGCAAGCAAGGCTCGTAGAGCGGCAAATCTGCCCATGGATAATCTCCTTCAACCTTCGTGAGTGGTCGCGCCCAACGTCCGCGTGAGCGGGCCGCGGCACAGCCCACCAGGCGCCGCGGCGCCAAATTGTCCGGGCGCCTTCGGCGCACCCCTGCCAAGCTCTTACGGACCGCTCCAACGCATAGTTAGATGTCTTTGCGCCTCAAATTGGCGCCTTCCCGATCGGTGGCAGGCGTCATTTCTGGCAGCCCTTGAGTTCGACAGCAAGGTAATGTGCCTCGGTTGATCCAACATTTTCGCCAGAATGTGTCACCGCGTCGCGCCACATGACATCCCCTGTCTTTGATGGATACGCAACAGAGGTTCCGTCAGGTAAGAATGTCTTAACCGTGGCGTCGGCGAGCGCGAACACGATACCTTCCGGATGGCTGTGCATGACTTCTTTGTCACCCGGCTTAAAGCGTGAACTCCAAGACTCGAACACGATCGTTGTCGAGCCTGACCGTGTAGAACTGAGGGGATAGCATCACAGGGTCCATCGTTGCAGGCACCGCGAAGGCCACGATAGTCGCAGTTGCGAGCGTGCCGATGATCGCTCCGACAAGGACATCCTTTATGCGATTCATATTGCGTTCCTCATCAGGAGTCAGACGACGCTCTTAGCGACGAGTATCGAGACATCTAACGTCGCGATGAGCGCCGAACGCTGCATCGCATAGTTAGACCGCGCTCCAGTTATCGAATTAGCAAATCTAACTGGCCCGCATCGAGACCGGCTTTGCGGTAATACGTGCGGCATAACTCAAGAACGCTAAATCCATCTTCATACGCCGCAAAGCCGCCTTCGACTGGCTTGTCCAAGTAGATCAGGCCGCCCTCGACCATAAACACAATCAGAGCTGGCTCAGGCGAATCGTCGGCGATGACCAACGTGTGAGCTTCGCCGGCGGGCTCGTAGATGAACGTCCCCGGCTTTGCAACCCAATCATGCTCCAGGTATCGCCAATGCCCAGCCAGGGTATAACCGCGCACGGTCCCGACGTGATAATGAACCCCGAGTTTGGCGCCGGGTAATCCCTTTAGAACGACGCTGAATCCGCCAGACGTAACGTTGAAGCAGCAAGGCTGGAACCAGACCCCATCCGCATATGGAACCCATCGGCGTTGGTCTTGGACGTCGATGTTCGCAGTGAAATGCTCGCGACTTCGTCGATTTGCATCGAGACCGTCAGTGACACTGCTGAATGTTGTGATCGGCATTGTGTTCTCCCTTTCTCATGCGTTAACGGTCTGGTGTGTCAGTCACCGTGCGAAGACTTCAGGTGCGAGCACTAATTGGCGGTCTAACGTTCAGTTAAGCGGCGCGCAGCGGCAAGGCATGCTGGCTTGGTGGCGGACAATGGCCCGTCCCCGCCGCCAGGCCAACGTGCGTTGCCGCTGCGTGTCCGTTTGAACGACATGTTAGGCCACACCCTGGTGCTCTGCGGCCTGCCTACTTGATGCGACGGACAGTAGGCGAGCTGTTCAGGCCTTCGAACTCGATGCGATAGGAGCCGAGTATCGCGCGCCTGACGACGACTTTGCGGTGCGCTTGGCCAACGTAGCCGGAACTTCCGTCGACGACTTGCCAAACCTGACCATTCTCCAGCGTGATGCGGGTGTTCGACTTCCACCCCCTGAAGTCCGCGCCGACGGCGGAGTAGATCACGGTCTCGGTGTTCCGCTCGGGCAGACCGAAGTTGCCCGAAGCCCTCTCAGCCGGGACCTGAGGGTCGACCGGTGCAGTCGCGTCGTAGCAGGCGAGGCGCGCCATTGGTTCGACAATATTGCGACAGTGCTGATACGGGTCGGTGCCCTGTCCGTGAGCGAGCGGGAATGTAAGAATGATGATGAGGAGGAGAGTGACCGCCAGCCGCAGCTTCATGGACGTACCCGTAGAGCAGCAGTATATGTTGTGTGGCCTAACGTCCGCGTTGGGCGGGTCGCGGTATACCCTAATCATGCGCCGCGGGCGCGACAATCTTCCCCGCGCCCGCGGCGCACCCCTGCCAAGTTCTCACGGACCGCTCCAACGCATAGCTAGGCGTCATGTTCGTGGCGCCAAGATGAGAAGAGCAGTGTCCACATTGGACCGAATACAAACCAAAAGATGGCGCAGCCGATGGCAATGGGGAACCACTCATAGAGTGCCTCTGTTGCAGCCTTGTCATTGACGAACACAATCAGGGCTGCAAGTAAAACGAGAGTTAGTGCGACCGCTGCGAGACAACGAACCCAGAGGAGCAATTCGTATCGAAGCGCCGGCCAGCCACGAGTTGGGGCCTTGGTGGGGGCTGGCGCATCCGTGAACCGATGAGCAAAGCGCTGGTCCGCCCAAGACACCGCAATGTTGCCAAAGGCAATGGTGAAGCCTACATACGCTGCGGCCAGGCCATGCGCAAAGGTCGCCTGAGTGCCAGATCCGAGGTCTAAGGCAGTGAAGGCAAGGAGAGCGAGATCCAGTAGAGGTAGCCCAAGCAGAAGAATGAAGCTGACTCTCTTGCGCTGCCAAAGATAGCGGGCTGCTAGGCCTAGAAACAGCACAAGCCAGAAAGAGGTCTCACACCCGATGATCAGCCAATAGAGGCTCGATGACGGCATCTGTAGCGGTGGCCCCGGCGAGTTGTGCTTTGTGACGCCTAACGTCCGCGATCAGCGGCGTGCCGACAAGCGCCGAACGCTGCATCGCATAGTTAGGCCGCTGACTGCTCTTCGGACTCCCAGCCCGGGAATACGAGCACAGCCGGGTGGCACTTCAATGCCCGAGCGAGAACCTTGGCCCTCTCGACACCCAAGCGAACCCGGCCATTCTCAATCGCCGAGATAGTGGTCTGGGGAATGCCAGTGAGCTTGGCGAGCTGGTTCTGGCTGAGTTCCTGCAACTCGCGAACGATGCGCACGGAGTCGCCAACCGAAGTCTTCACACGGCTCTTGGCGCGAAGGTGGCTACTCATTACCAATAGTACTCATGCGGCTTTCTACTCCCGAGCGGGAACACGAGACGATCGGGATCCGCACCCCGCTCAACGCTGTGGCAGAGGGCTTGATTCTCTCGGCGAAGCGGACGTGTCATGTACAACTTGCGCCACCACTTCGGAGTTCCACTCGGGAATCCTGGCGCGTACCAGCGTCGGTATTTGCGAAGCAGTCTTCCATCAGGTCCACGATCGATCCATCGGTGCGTGTTTGACATCTCTCAGTTCTCCAGCTTTGAGGTCGCTGGAAAATATCGAGAGAGAAGTAATGCATGGTGCTACCTATTGGCGTACGCACGTGAATCTGATGTTTGCGTCTATTGAAAGTGTTGGCGTCGTTCAATCGCGAGGAAAATGTCGGTAAGGCGTTCTGATCCGACTTCAGCTTTGTCAATAGCATAGGAAGTATTGATCCGTCTCCAGAGTGGAAGAGTATCTGAGATCCCGAAATCAGTGAAATCTCGGAGGTCGGATTCATCCGAGATCACGTAACTGCCTGGTTCCAGGTCGAATATCTCCTGCATGAATTCACTTGCGATATGCGCAAGCATCTCCACCTTGTCGGTAGACGCAAATTCGATCTTCATATCCTTGTGCGGGGATCCTCGCTTGAATTTTGGCTGGTTCACGTGCTGATGATCGCGCCAGGGTGGGGAGCGCCAAGCATGCTCACGGGGGTTACCTCAGTGACGGGGTTAGGCCGCAGTGACGGAGAGCTTGACGCCCAGACTCTGTAACACTTTGAGCACCGTGTCGTAGCGGGGCTTTGCGCCTGGCGTGAGTGCTTTGTAGAGGCTCTCGCGACCGAGACCGGACTCTTCGGCAATGCTGCTCATGCCACGCGCTTTTGCGACGTTGCCGATTGCCGCAAGGAAAACGTCCGGATTGGGGTCCTCGAGCGCAGCGGTGAGGTATTCCGCGACCACCTCGTCGTCAGTGAGGTAGACGCTAGGATCAAATTCCTTCAGCTTGGCCATGGCTATCACTCCAATTCCGCTAGTAGGCGTCTGGCACGCGCAATGTCCCGTTGCTGGGATGATTTGTCGCCACCACACAGCAGGATAATCACAATCTCTCCGCGCGGCGCGAAGTAGAGACGGTAACCGGGGCCCGCAAATATCCGCATCTGATGAAGCCCGCCCCCCAGGCTCTTGCTGTCACCCAAATTGCCGAGTCGTGCTGAATCCAGCCGCGCCAGGATTCGCGCCGCGCCTTTTGCGTCCCGCAACCCTGCCAACCACTTGGAGAAGACCTCGGTCCGCTGAATCTGGTACACATGCCGAGTGTATCCGAACGGATACAGCTACGCAAGGGCAAGAATCCTGCTCTCTGCGGTCTAACGTCCGCGTTGAGCGGGCCGTGCGAGGCAAGTGCCAGGCGCCGCAGGCGCTAAAATGTCTCGAGCGCCTGCGGCGCCCACTGCCAGACTTATCCCGGACCGCTCCAACGCATAGTTAGACGTCACGGCCCGGGACCTCAGTCCTGATGACTGTCTTACCGTCGTGAGTGATAAAACATGTCAAGTCGCCGAGAGTCGTCGGGGCGGGAATCATGATGTCCCAGGTGTCGGAGTCATTGTTACGTACGCCAACGTCCGCCGCACCATTGGGGGCCGCCAGGAATTTCTCCAGCCCGGCGTCGGCCACAATGCGGCGAACATCTGTCAGCGATGCGCCGGGCTGGATTTCGGAACATATTCGTTTGACTCGCCGCATGTCCCATTCGGAATAGGCGAAGTACGCCAAGAAAAGGATCAGAGGCGTGAGCAAGACTCCAGTAATGATCTTCGCCCACGGCTTCGCCATGTGACGTCTAACTACTATTGGATGTGAACATTCACATGATGTTTTACGTCATTTGTGACTATTAATCACCGGGCGGTGACGTAAGTACCTGACTAGGCTCGAAGTCGCTGACGTTCAACTGCGACATAAATCGAGCCAATGATTGTCAACAACCCGCGGCTGCTGGATCAGGTCCGGGACAGCATTCGCGCCCGCCACATGAGCTTCAGGACCGAGAAGACGTATCTCTACTGGATACGTCGATTCATCCGGTTTCACAAGCTGAGGCACCCGCGTGAGATGGGTGCCACGGAGGTCGAAGCATTTCTGACTTCCCTGGCCGTCGATGACAAGGTCGCCGCCTCCACGCAGAATCAGGCGCTTGCGGCTGTGCTTTTCTTGTATCGCGAAGTGCTGCAGATCGATCTGCCCTGGTTAGCGAGCGTCATCCGTGCCAAGCGTCCGATTCACGTCCCGGTCGTGATGACTCGCGCGGAAGTACAGCGTGTACTGGCGAATCTGAGCGGTACGGAGTGGCTGATCGTGTCCTTGCTTTACGGCTCTGGCATGCGAATCACGGAAGGTTTGCAGTTGCGTGTCAAGGATATCGAGTTGACCAGGCACGAACTCCTGATACGCGATTCCAAGGGGCAAAAGGACCGCGTCACGATCCTTCCCGACTCACTGGTGGCGCCCCTCAAAGAACATCTCGTGCGGGTTCGACTGCTATTCGAGGCAGATCGCGACGCAAAGCGACCGGGAGCCGCGTTGCCATTCGCGTTACGGCGCAAGTATCCGCACGCCGCAACGTCCTGGGCCTGGCAATGGGTCTTCCCTGCGAGTACGTTTTGTCGCGATTCTTATTCCGGCGAGTGGGTGCGTTTTCACCTTCATCCACAGAACATACAACGATCAGTAAAGTTGGCGATACGCAAGGCCGGCATCGACAAGCCCGCGAGCACGCACACCTTCCGCCACTGCTTCGCGACCCACCTGCTCGAAGACGGCTACGACATCCGCACCGTGCAGGAGCTCCTCGGTCACTCGGACGTGAAGACCACGATGATCTACACGCACGTGCTGAACCGGGGAGGGCGCGGCGTCCGGAGCCCGCTCGACGCGGGCCGGCGTTCAGGCGAGTAGCGAGACGATCGCGTCGGCGAACCGCTCGGGCGCGCCGGCGGAAGTGCGAAGGTAAAACCCGGGCTCGACGAGCTCGAGTTCCATCACGCGGAACGAATCCCCGCTGCGGACGAGATCCACACGCGCGTAGAGCAACTTCGACCCCACCGCAGCGACCGCGGCGTCGCCAGCCGCCAGCAACGCGGGCTCCGGCGTAATCGGAACGACCGTGCTGCCGTATTCCTCCTGCACGCGGAAGTCTCCGCGCTTCGGCACCTTGAGCAGGCTGTGGCTGTGCACGCCGTTGAAGTAAATCATCGAGAACTCGCCTTCATCGACGATGCCGCGCTCGAAGGGTTGCAGCATGAGTGCGCGATCGGCGTAGTACGCCTCGATCTCCGCGGCCTGCCGGCGGACGCTCGCCGCATCGAGTCGCCAGGCGCCTTGGGCCGTGGCGCTGAGGACCGGCTTGATCACGGCCTCTTCGCTGCGCAGCTCCTCGAAGAGCGGCACCAGCTCGCCCGGCGCGAGCCGATCGCGCCAGAACGTCGGCACGATGTCGATGCCGCGCAGTGCAAGGTCGCGCAGGTACGTCTTCTGCATGTTCCAGCGCGCGATCTCGCTGCCGTTCTCGAGCCGCACGCCGCTGTGCTCGATCTGCTCGAGCACGCGCAGGAACTGGTCCGCGTGATGCTGGTAGTCCCAGGTCGAGCGGATGACGACGAGTTCGTATCGCCGCCAGTCGACGCCGGGCCGGTTCCAGGGCACGGTCTCGACCTCGCCAGCCGCGCTGGGCGAGCGGCTCGATGGCGAGATCGTCATCGATGACGAAATTCCTGCGATCGCTGAGCGTGAGGAACGCGATCCGGCGCACGTCAGGACTGGGGATAGAGGACGAGCTGCGTGCAGCGGAAGAGGGCGAGGGTCTTTCCCGTGTCCTTGTGCGACGACGACGGCGTCCCAGAGCTGGGTCGTGCGCCCGAGATGCTGGGCGCGCGCTACGGAAGAGGGCGAGGGTCTTTCCGGTGTCTTTGTGCGAAACGACGGCGTCCCAGAGCTGCGTCGTGCGTCCGAGATGCTGCGCCCGCGCGACGCAGGCGATGGTGCCTTCGCGCGCCGTGCCGAGGAAATTAGATTTCAGCTCGATGGTCGTGAACCCGGTCGCGCCCTCGGGCAGGTGGGCGACGCAGCCGTAGCCGCAGGCCGTGTCGGCGAGCGTGATGACGGTGCCGGCGTGCAGGTAGCTGTTCGGCGCGATGTGGTGCGGCTGGACCGCGAGCTCCGCGTGCAGTTCCTTGTCCTCGAGCTTCGTGATCACGATGCCCATGTACCCCGGCAGGAATCCCGTTCCCCGCCGGTTGAGCTGTTCGAGCGTGATCACGAGGCGCCTTCTCGCAGGATGACGGCGGGGCGGATCAGGCCGAACTGGGCCGCGAGTTCGGCCGGGTGCTCGGCATTCCAGATCACGAGGTCGGCGAACTTGCCGGGCTCGATCGTGCCGCGTTCCTTGCGCATGCCGAGCGCGCGCGCCGCGTGGCGCGTCACGCCGAGCAGCGCCTCTTCGGTCGTGAGGCCGAACTGGGTGCAGGCGAGGTGCATGTTGAGCTGCAGCGAGGCGAGCGGCGCGCTTCCCGGGTTCAGGTCGCTCGCGATCGCGATCGGCACGCGGTGCACGCGCAGCATCTCGATCGGCGGCAGCTTCGTCTCGCGCAGGTACGAATATGCGCCGGGCAGCAGGACGGCGACGGTGCGGGCGACGGCCATGGCCTGCACGCCTTCCTTGTCGAGGTGCTCGAGATGGTCGGCCGAGAGCGCCTTGTGCTTCGCGGCGAGCGCGGCGCCGTGCTGGTTGGAGAACTGCTCGGCATGCAGCTTGACCGCGAGCTTGAGCTCGGTCGCCTTGGCGAAGACGCGCTCCACCTGCTCGGGCGTGAAGCCGATGTTGTCGCAGTAGGCGTCGACGGCATCGGCGAGCCCCTCGGTCGCCGCGGCCGGCAGGATCTCGTCGCATACACATTTAATATAGTCATCCGCCTGGCCGTGGAACTCGGGCGGCACGGCGTGGGCGGCGAGGAGTGTCGTGCGCACGGTGAGCGAGAGGCGCTTCCCGAGCGTGCGCGCGACGCGGAGGATCTTGAGCTCGTTGTCCTTGTCGAGCCCGTAGCCGGACTTGATCTCGATCGTGGTCACGCCCTCGGCGACGTACTTGGCGGCGCGGGCGAGGGCGAGCGTGAGGAGGTCCGCCTCGCTCGCGGCGCGCGTCGCGGCGACGGTCGAGGCGATGCCGCCGCCGGCTTTCGCGATGTCCTCGTAGCTCGCGCCCTGGAGCCGCTGCTCGAACTCGCGGAAGCGTGAGCCGGCCCAGACGAGATGGGTGTGGCAGTCGATGAGTCCCGGGGTCACGAGCGCGCCGCGCACGTCGTTGACGGCGCAGGTCTTCGGCAGCGTCGCCGGCATGTTCTTCTTGGTGCCGATCCAGGCGATGCGGTTGCCCGCGAGCGCGACCGCGCCTTTCGGGATGAGGCCGTAGGGCTTGCCCTCCGCGCAGGTCGCGAGGGTGGCGTTCCGGATCAGCCGGGTCCAGCTCGAGGTGTCGGTGGTTTCCACGGATGCAGAGCTTACCGGAAGCCGTCGCCGCCGCGTTATGCTGCGTGTCTCAATCGCCCCGGGTGCCGAAGTGCCGGATGCCGCCATCACGCGTGAGTTCGTCGCGGAATTGCCGAAGACGGACCTGCACGTCCACCTCGACGGGTCGCTGCGGATCCCGACGCTGATCGAGCTTGCGCGCGCGCATCACGTGCAGCTGCCGAGCTACACCGAGGGCGGCCTGCGCGAGACCGTATATAAGGAGCGCTACACCAGCCTCGGCGACTACCTGAAGGGCTTCCAGTACACGGTCGCCGTCATGCAGACGGAGGAAGCGCTCGAGCGGATCGCGGCGGAACTCGCCGAGGACAACCAGGCGGAGGGTGTGCGCTACCTGGAAGTTCGCTTCGCGCCGCAGCTGCATGTCCGCCCCGGCCTCGATGCGATCCAGGTGCTGGCGGCCGTGGACCGGGGCCTGCGCCGCGCGCGGGACGCCTACAACCGCCGGCCCGAGATCGCCGCCGGGCGCGAGCCGCACTTCGAGTACGGGATCATCTGCTGTGCGCTTCGCATGTTCGGCGCGGGCTTCAGCCAGCACTACGACACGCTGCTCGCGGCGCACCCGTTCACGCGGCCGAAGGACATCTTTGCGATCGCCTCGCTCGATGCCGTGCGCGCGGCGGTGCTCGCGCGCGACACGCTCGGGCTGCAGGTCGTCGGCTTCGACCTCGCGGGCGAGGAGGCGGGCTACCCCGCGAGCGCGCACAAGGAGGCCTTCGAGTACGCGCACAAGCATTTCCTGAAGCGCACGGTGCACGCGGGCGAGGCCTATGGCCCCGAGTCCATCTTCCAGGCGATCACGGACCTGCACGCGGACCGCATCGGCCACGGCACGTATCTGCTCGAGGCGGACCAGATCCGCGACCCGGAGATCGAGGACCGCGAGGGCTACGTGAAGATGCTCGGCAACTACATCGCCGACCGGCGCATCACGCTCGAGATCTGCCTGACGAGCAACCTGCAGACGAATCCGGACATGAAGGCCCTCGACGACCACACGTTCCGGAAGCTGCGCGATGCGCGCATCTCGACGACGCTCTGCACCGACAACCGCCTGATGAGCAACACGACGGTGACGAACGAGCTGATGCTCGCGGTCCAGCATCTTGGCCTCGACCGGCACGACCTCAAGTCCATCGTGATCTACGGCTTCAAGCGCAGCTTCTGGCCCGGCGACTACCTCAGCAAGCGCCAATACGTGCGCCAGGTGATCGACCACTACGACGCGGTGGAGCGCCGCCACGCGGACTCCCCGAGCGGAACCTATCGTTCGCTTGGCAAGAAGCTGAGCTAGATCTCGACTTCCGTCGCGAGCACGACGACGCGCTTGGTCGGCATGCGGAAGAACTCCGCGGCCTGCGCGCTTCTGCGCTGCATGTAGGCGAAGAGCCGCATCTTGATGCCGGCGAGGCCGTGCCGCGCGCGGGCGCGCACGAGGTGCCAGCCGAGGAAGAACGTGGCGTTCGGGTCGATGCGCAGGCCCTTGCGGGCCGCGCCGGCGAGCGCGATCGTCACGTCCGGCGTTTCCATGAAGCCGAAGCGCGCGTGCACCAGGTGGATGCCCGGGAACACTTCCTCCGGGTAGCTGCGCGAGACGAGGTCCTGGCGCGGCGAGCGCTGGATCTCGAGGTGCAGGATGATGATCGTCTCGTGGCAGACGCGGTTGTGGTCGAGGTTCCGCAGCAGCGCGGTCGGCACGAAACCCTGGTGGCTCACGAGGAAGACCGCCGTGCCCGGCACGCGGATCACGTCCTTGAGGAGCACGGGAAGTTCCGCGAGCGGCACCGCGCGGCGCTGCAGTTCCTCGCGCAGGAGTGCGCGCCCGTCGCGCCAGGTGACGAACACGGCGAACATCGCGGCCGACAGCGCGAGCGGGATCCAGCCGCCGCTCGGGATCTTGGTGGCGTTGCCGAGCGACGAATGCGAAGTCCACGAGACCGAACAGGCCGAACACCAGCGCGATGCGCCACAGCGGCCACTTCCACGCGGCGCGCGCCGCGATCGCGCCGAGCAGCGTCGTGATCACCATGGTGCCGTTCACGGCGGCGCCGTAGGCGCCGGAAAGTCCGCTCGAGCCCTGGAAGATCAGCACGAACGAGCAGGTCGCGAAGAACATGAACGTGTTCGTCGCGGGCACGTAGATCTGGCCGTGCACATCGGCGGAAGTCTGCAGGATCTTGACGCGCGGCAGCAGGTCGAGCTGCACGGCCTGGCGCGTCACGGAGAAAGCGCCGGAGATCGTCGCCTGCGAGGCGATGACGGCGGCGAGCGGTCGCGAGCAGGATCAGGAACGGCAAGTCCGGCAGGGCGCACAGCGCGTAGAACGGATTGATGGCCGTCGTGGGCGAGGCGAGGAGCGAGTGCGCCCTGCCCGAAATAGTTGAGCAGGAGTCCCGGCCAGACCACGAGGAACCAGGCGACGCGCACCGGGCTTCTTCCCGAAGTGGCCCATGTCCATGTAGAGCGCCTCGCCGCCCGTCAGCACGAGGAACACGGCGCCGAGGATCGTGAGCGCGACGCCCGGGTGGCCAGCAGCACGCGAAGCGCGTGCTCCGGATTGAGCGCCGTCAGAATCTCGCGGCGTGTGGATGATGGCGCGAAGGCCGAGGAGCCCGATCGACGACGAACCACAGCACCATGATCGGTCCGAAGAGGCGCCCGATCCTCTCGGTGCCGCGGCGCTGGATCGCGAAGAGTGCGACGAGGATCGCGAGCGTGCCTGGCACCACCGACGCGCTGCAGGCCCGGATCGAGCATCGAGAGCCCTTCGACCGCGCCCAGGACCGAGATCGCGGGCGTGATGCAGCGCATCGCAATAGAAGAACGCCGTGCCGAGCACCGCGAGCAGCACGAGCCGCTGCGCCGCCTTGCCGTTGCCCGTGAGCTTGTGTTCCACCAGCGCGACCAGCGACAGCACGCCGCCTTCGCCGTCGTTGTCGCAGGCGCAGGATCAGGACGACGTACTTGAGCGAGATGACGATCAGCAAGCTCCAGAAGATCAGCGACAGCACGCCGAGCATCGCGTGCCGTGGCGTAGCGTCCGCCGGCGACGGCGGTCGCCTCGCGCAGCGCATACAGCGGGCTCGTACCGATGTCGCCGTAGACGACGCCGATCGCGCCGAGCGTGGCCGCAGAGAGGGAGCGGGGATTGTTCATATTCTGCCCTTCGGCGGCGCATATTCTGCCTGATGTCGCGGCGCGCGGATGCGACTACAATGCGGCGGGGCGTCATGCCTGAGGGAGGCAAGGATGTACCAGCTCGCAACCGCGCCGCGCGGGATCGGCCAGGCGCTCGATTCCATCATCCAGCTCACGCGCACGAGCTTCCTGCGCATGCTGCCCTACGCGATCCTGGCGACCCTGATGAGCGCCTTGCCGTTCGTCTACCTGCTCTATTCGGGCGTGCTCGACAACCCGGCGCTCGCGGCCCAGGTCATCTTCTCCAGGGGCTACTGGCTCACGATCCTGGTCATGATTCCGGTCAGCATGCTCCTCTACGGTGCCTCGATCGTTCGCATCGAGTCCATCGCCCAGGGCGCCGACGTCGGCATCGGTTCGTCTTTCCGGAGCGACCCTGCCGCGGGTTCTCGCGCTGATCGGCGGCACGATCGGCTTCATGCTGGCGATCGTGCGTCGGTTTCGCGCTCCTCGTCATCCCGGGCTTCTACCTGCTGGGCGCGCTCTTTCTCTTCGTGCCGGCGATCGTGCTCGACGGCAAGGGGCCCATCGAGAGCCTCAACCACAGTCACAAGCTGGTGAAGGGCAACTGGTGGCGGCTCGCGACGATCGGCGGCATCGCCTTCATCATCCTGTACCTCGTCTACCTGGTGGCCGCCGTGCTGGTCGGGTTCGCCATGGGATTCCGCGGCACGGACCCGGCGTTCGTCTTCATGGTGGACATGGTCTCGACGCTCATCGGCGGCCTGCTGATGATGCCGTTCTTCTCGGCGCTCTATGTCGAGATGTACCGCGAAGTGAAGATGCGCAAGCAAGGCGGCGACCTCGCCGCGCGCATCGAGTCGGTGGGAACCGCACGCTGAAGCGCATCGTCGCCGCGCTCGTCGTCGCTCTCTCCGTCGCGGCGGCGGCGTCGGAGCCGCCACCCGTCAAGGATCCCCTCGTCGCGGCCATCGACCGTTGCCTCGCCGACCCCGCATACCAGGAAAACTTCGAGTCGCGCGCGTCCGGCGATCTGTACGACGAGGATGCGGACGACGATGAAGACGAGGAATCGGTGCCCGGCCTCGACGAACTCTGCCCGGAGGTTCACGCCGGCATCACCGCGAGCCGGCTCGGTCCCTGGCTCCTGCCCGAATGGGCGGACTGGGTGCCGCCGAAGAAACTCGAGCGCTATCGCGACCTGCTGACGGAGGAGCCGTCGGCGAGCGGGCCTCGCCCGGACACCGCCGCCGTTCCCGCGATCGTCAAGGAAACCGAGTCCGCGCAGGCCGCGCCGAAGCGCACGCTGTGGGAGCGCTTCAAGGACTGGGTGCGCTCGCTGATCGACAAGCCGGATGCGAAGCGCAATGACAACTGGCTCAGCAAGTGGCTGGACAAGCACGTGCCCGGCGAGAAGCTGGTCGAGGGAATCCTGTACATCCTGCTGGCGGCCCTCATCGTCGGCATCGGCTGGATCGTCTATACCGAGCTGCGCGCGGCAGGGCTGCTCGACCGCTGGCGCAATCGCCGGAAAGAGCGCGCCGCGGACGCGACGGCGCCGGCGGCGCCAGGACCGCTGACGCTCGCCGGCGCGAGCGATGCCGAGGCGCCCTCGATTCTTCTCGCGCTGCTGGTCGGGGAGCTGCGCCGGCTCGGCCGCGTGAATGACCGCCAGAGCATGACGCATCGCGAGCTCGGGTCCGCCGCGCGATTCGACGCGGCGTCGGAGGGCGAAGCTTTCCGCGGCGTGCTCGGCGCGGCGGAGCGGCTGCGCTACGACGCGGCGCCGCCGGCCCCGACGGCCCTGCGGCAGGTCATCGATGCCGGTCGCGCGCTGCTTGAAAGCCTCGCGCGCCAGCCGCGGAGCGCGACGTGAAGGATCGCTGGCTCACGTTCCTGCTCGCGCTCGGCGCCCTGGCGGCCTTCTATTTCTATTTCATCGGCCCGAAGGAGAGCGAGGCGGAAAAGCATTCGCGGCCGCTTGCGACCGAGATGCGCGCGAACGGCTATTTCGCGATCCGTCGCTGGCTCGAAACCGAGGGCATCCCGGTGACGGAACTTCGCCAGCGCTATGACTGGCTGTCGCGCGCGCGGGGCATCCCGAAGCACGGCAATCTCCTCATCACCACGATTCCGCACAAGCGCGTGATGCGCCTCGCCGAGCAGAACGCCTTGAAGAAATGGCTGCGCTCCGGCAACAGCCTGCTCGTCGTCGCCGGCCTCTTCGACACGCCGGAATGGGGCGTGCCGGACAACACGTCGCCGAACGAGCTCTATGAGCTGACGGGCCTGTCGATCGCGACCCATGAGGCCGAGGAGCCGGACGACGCGGAGGCGGGCGACAAGAAAGCCGCGCCCGCTGCGAAGGAACCGGAGGAAGCGCCGCCCGGGCCGGCGACCAATCTCTACGTGCCGCTCAAGGAACCGAAGCGCGGCGTCCTGAAGCCGATCGGGGACCATCCGCTCACGCAGGGCGTGCTCGCCGTGCACGCGGTGTCGGAATACGAAGCGGGCAAGTTCGACCTGTACACGTCCGAGCACGAGCCGGCGCTGTCCCTGATGGCGGACACCGAAAGCGGCCTCGGCGCGTTCTGGATCACGCTGGCTCGGCGGGGGCACGATCATCGTGAGCGGTTACGGCAGCATCTTCACGAACAAGATGCTGGCGCAGGCGAACAACGCCGACCTGCGTCGCGAACATCGTCGTCGAGCAGCTGGTGGGCGCGGACGGCCACGTGATCTTCGACGACATGCACCAGGGCGCGGCGAGTGTCTACGACGCGGACGCCTTCTTCGGCGATTCGCGGCTGCACGCCAGCTTCTGGTGGATCATCGCGCTGTGGCTCGTCTGGGTGCTCGGCAGCACGCGCCTGCCGCCGCCGGGCGCGGCCGCCGCCGGTGCGCGAGCACGGCTTCACCGAGCCGCGACGGGCAATTTCTTCGCGCGCGTCATCGGACCGAAGGGCGCTCGCGCGGCGCCTCTTCGCCAACTTCTTCAACGACTGCCGCCGGGCCCTCGGCGAGCCGCTGGACGGCCGGCCGCTGTGGCCCTGGATCCGCGGCTATCGCGACGTATACCGCGCGATGACCTCGACCGCGTCGAGGCGCTGCACGCGCGCGTCGAGGAAGGCAAGCGCGTCAACCTGATCGACCTGCACAATCGTCTGCAACACATCCGGAAACAACTCGCATGAGCACACCGCTGTCAAGACCTCGAACTCCACCTCAACCGCGAGATCGGCCGCGTCGTCCACGGCGCGGACGGCGTGATCCACGGGCTGCTCACGGCCTGCATCGCGCGCGGCCACGTCCTGCTGCAGGGCGCGCCGGGCCTCGGCAAGACGCTGGTCGCGAAAGCGCTCGCGCGCTGCCTCGGCGGCAGCTTCCAGCGTATCCAGGGCACGGCCGACCTGATGCCGAGCGACATCATCGGCGTCCACGTCTTCGACCCGCGCGAGCAGAAGTTCGTGTTCCACCCGGGGCCGGTGTTCGCGGACGTCCTACTGATGGACGAGGTCAATCGCGCCGGCCCGAAGACGCAGTCGGCGCTGCTCGAGGCGATGGAAGAGCGCCAGGTGACGGTCGAGCGCGAGCGGCTTCCGCTGTCCGACCGGTTCATCGTCCTCGCGACGCAGAACCCGCACGAGTTCGAGGGCACTTATCCGCTGCCGGAATCGCAGCTCGACCGCTTCATGCTGCGCATCGACATCGCCTACCCGACGCGCGGCGCACGAGGCGGCGATCCTCGCGCAGTACGGCGCGCCAATGGGCGCGCCGCGCATCGAGTCCTTCTCGCTCGCCAGGTGGACGCCGGACTCCTGATGCGCGCGCGCGACAGGCGGCGGCGGTGCACGTCTCGGAGGCGCTGGTGGACTACATCCTGCGGATCGCCGCCGCGACGCGGCAGAACGCCTCGATCGCGCTCGGCATGTCCACGCGCGCGGTGCTGGCGCTCACCTGGGCCGCGCGCATCGAGGCCGCCTCGCGCGGCGCCGAGTTCGCGACGCCGGACGACGTGAAGGTCCGTCGCACCGGGCGTGATCGCGCACCGGCTCGTGCTGACGCCGGAGGCGGCGCTCGACGGGCTGTCGACCGCCGCGGTCGTGAGCCGCCTGCTCGAGCAGGTGCCGGTTCCGCGCTGAGTCGCGCCGTCGATGAACCTCACCCGCCGCACGCTGTTCTTGTTCGCCGCTGACCGTGCTGCATCGCGATCGTCGGCCTGTGGAGTCCGACGATGCCGCCGTCCGGCGCCTGTGGCTGCTGCCGGCGGCGCTCCTGATGCTCGGTCTTGCGTTCGAGGGTTCTGCGCCAGCGCAGCCTCGGCATCGAGGTCGTCGCCGCGACGCCCGCGCGCGCGCGGCTCGGTCGCGCCGATCGACACTCGCGCTGCGCTGGCGCTCGGCGCGGCCGGCGACCTTGCGCTTCATGCCGGACGTGCCGGGCGGCATCGAGACCGAGGCGCGCATCGTCACCGTGGCGACCGGCCCGGAGATCGCGACCACGACGCTTGCGGGCCTGCCCGTCAGCCTCGGGCGCTGGCGCTGGCCGGTCCTGCGCGGTCGCGCGCGCGGCGCATTCGGGCTCGCGTGGTGGACACGGCGCATCACGGTGCCGGGCGAGATCGCGGTCGAGCCGGACCTGCGCGCCAACGCGCGGCGCGGCCGCAGCCTCGCCGCCGGCGGCCCCGCGCAGCGCGCGCTCGTCGGGCTCAGGCTCGGAGCTGCACGAGCTTCGCGAATACCGGCCGGGCGATCCGCTGCGCTCGATCGACTGGAAGGCGAGTGCGCGCGCTCGGCCGACTGGATCGCGCGCGACCGCTTCGCCGACCAGCACCTCGAGATCATGCTGATGCTCGACGTCGGCCGCACGAGCGGCGTCGCGATCGACCGCCTGACGCGCCTCGGCCACTACGTGAATGCCGCCTGCCGCTTCGCGGAGCACGCGGTGCAGAACGAGGATCGCGTGGGTCTCGTGACCTTCGCCGACGTGCCGCTGCTCGGTTTCGCGCCGGGCCACGGCATGGCCGCGGTCAGTCGCCTGCGCAATGGACTTGCCTCGGCCTCGTCCCTGCCGCGCGAGAGCAATCCGCTGCCTGCCGCGGTGCGCGTGCTCTCGCTCTGCCGCCAGCGCGCGCTCGTCATTCTGATGCTGGACCTCGACGACGTCGGCGGCCACGGCCAGCTCGGCCAGGCCGTGCGCCTGCTCCGGCCCAAGCACCTGCCGGTCGTCTGCGGCCTGCTGAGTCCGGAGCTCTTCGAATTGCAGGGGCGCGAGGCGCGCCGCTGGCTCGATCCCTACACCGCGCTTGCCGCGGCCGAGCAGATCGCGCGGCTGCGCGCGGGCGCAGCCGCCTTGCGCCAGCTCGGCGCGCCGGTCGTGCTCACCTATCCCGCGCAGTTCGAGGAAACGGTGTTCGCGACTTACGACCGGATGCGCGCGCGCCGGCGCGTCTGACCGGCCGCCACGCGCGCCCTTGCGCCGGTAGAGCAGGCCCGTCGCCGCCGACATCGCGATCAGCCAGGACGCGATGCCGATGACCACCCGGCTCGCGAACGGGTAGTGACGAATCCGCCGAGATGAAGCCCTCGATCAGGCCGCAGCCGACGAGCAGGATCGCGCAGAAGATCATGTAGCGCGACGTCTTCGAGACGGCGAGCCGGAAGGATTCCGTACGCGTGCGCCCGCGCGGCCGCACCAGCGCATCGCCGAGCGCGGCGCCCGCGGCGCCGGCAAGGCAGATCGTCGAGAGCTCGACCGGGCCGTGCGCCGCCGTGAACTCGAACAGCCGGAAGCCGAGGTCGTGCTGCGCGGTGAAGGCGAAGAGCCCGCCGATCATGAGGCCATTCGTCGCGATGATGTAGAAAGTGCCGAGGCCGAAGATCACGCCGACGCAGTAGGCGCGCGAGCGTCACGGTCACGTTGTTCGCGATGATGCCGGTCGAGACGACGGACGACGGCACGACGTTCAGGATCGAATCGGTCCACAGCGTGCCGGACTCGACGATGCGGATCGTCTCTTCCGACAGCAGGAGCGCGACGAGTTCCGGGAAGCTCCGGATCAGCCAGGCGCCGGCGAGCCCGGACAGCACGAGAAGCGAAGTGACAGCGGCGATATACGGCGCGAGCTCGCGCGTCATGGCCGGCGTATCCTCGACGAGGAGCGTGCGCAGGTCCGCGACCATCGAATAGGCGGGCCGCGCCAGCACGCCGTGGGCGCGGCGGTAGCTCGTCTCGAGGAAGCGCGTCACGCGGCTGCCGGGGAGGAGCCTGCGCGCGATCGAGAGGTCGCGCGCCAGCATGCGGTAGTTGTCGACGAGCGCGTTGGCGTCGGCGATCTCGTGCCGGCGTCCGCGCGAGAGCCGTTGCAGCCGCGTCTCGATCTGCTGCCAGATGCCGACGCGCCGGCCGAGCCAGGCGCGAAGGCCTTGCGTCCACCGCGGCGTCGGTCATCGGATGCCGCCGAGCCAGTGCTGCAGGGCGGTGAGCGCGTTGGCGTCGTTGAGGCAGTGCGGTCTGCGTGTGCGCGCCGCCCGGATCGAGGCGGATGAGCAGGCGCCGCGCGAGATCGAGGCGGTCCTCGGGATCGAGCGTCGCCCAGCGGTCGATGAGGTCCTGCACGAGTTCGGCCTCGCGGGTCGAGATGCCGCTCGTGAGTCCTGCCGCCGAGAGTCCCTCGAGGCTCTCCGACTTGCCGCCGTCGTCGTAGATCAGCAGCGTGCCGGCAGCGAGGTCGCCGATGCGCTGGTTGCGGCGCGTGACGATCGTCGTCACGAGGCCGACGAGGTACATGATCGGCAGGCCGTCCACGAAGCGGAACAGGTTCCGCACCACGATCGCGCCGGCGCCGGGCACCATGCCCTCGACCGTGACGATGCGCACGCCCGCCATGCGCTTGCCCGGCGTGCGCCCGGCCATCGCGATCTCGAGGACCGGGTGATAGAGAAGGTACATCACGAGTCGGCGGCAGCACGACGAGGACGTACAGCCAGTCCGGCGGGTCGCGGGCATCCTCGAGGTATTGCTGCAGCAGCAGCCAGCCGCCGAAGTACCACGCGATCGCGCCGAGTGCGCGGATGTGGAAATCGATGACGAACGCGAAGCTGCGCCCGCCGGGCCCGGCGATCGGCGAGATCGAGCGGGACGCCGGTGACGCTGTCGACACGCAGGTGCCCGTCGTCGCTGTCGGCCGGGATCTCCATGCGCGGCTAGGCGTGCCTGCGGCGCAAGGTCAGGAGAAGCAGCAGCGCGAGCACGGACGCGAGATCGAGCGCTCCGCCGCCGCCGCCGGTGTAGCCCTCGGAGCGCGTGACGCGCACGCTCTGGTCGGTGCGGATGCGTTCCTTAAAGGCATTCAGTTCCTTGTCGAGGTTGACCGTCATGTCAGCCATCGCCTTCTCGAAGCCCTGGCGCTGGGTCACCCGCATGTCCTGCTCGAGATCGACGAGCGTCGCACTGCTCACGGTGGTGCTGATGCCCGGCGCGCGGAACAGGAGCTTGTGCGTCGGCACGTCGAACACGGCGGTGTCCACGAAAGTCTGCACGTCGTTGTTGTTGCCCTTGACGACGTAGGCGCCGACGATCGTCCAGTAGAGCAGCGACGAAGTCTTCTCCGAGGAATTCGCGACCTGGTCGTAGGAAACGAGCGCCATGACGTCGAGGCCGTAGAGCCGCGCGGTTTGTTCGAGGCCCGGTGAAACCGCTGGCGCCGCGCATGTACGCCTCGGGGATCACCGCGATCTCGGCGATGAAGTCGCGGTCCGCGAACGAAGCCTTGACGTCGTTCAAGAGCATCATCCGTTCCGCTTCGGACAGGGCCGACTGGCCCGCTCGCCGGCGGGACGAAGGCGAGGCCGACACTGAGCGGCAGTTCCAGGGTTCGGAATCTGCCCCTGCGCCGGCGGTTTCTCGCCTTCCGGATACAGGTACTGGACGAGGCTGCTCGAGACGCCCTCGCGCCGCGATTCGCCGAAGAGTCCGGCGCAGGCCGTGACCAGGAGCACGAGCGCGAGCAGTAACAGGCGGGTCGCTTTCATGGGCGATTCTCCTGTCGCCGCTGCGCCGGCTCGGCCGCAGCGGGGGGTGCCGTGCAATTCTACCTGACTCGGGGAGTGCGCCATCGCAGCAGGGCGCGGTATCCTCGCAGCCCATGAATGCCAAAGCTGCGCCAGTGGCCGCCGGTCCGCGCGTCGTGCGCGCGCCGCGCGGCAAGTTGCTGAATTGCGGCAGCTGGCTGACCGAAGCGCCGTTCCGGATGCTGCAAAACAACCTCGACCCGGAAGTTGCGGAGCATCCCGACAAGCTCGTCGTCTACGGCGGAATCGGTAAAGCCGCGCGCAACTGGGAAGCTTTCGACACGATTCTCTCGGTCCTGCGGCGCCTCAAGGACGACGAGTCGCTGCTGGTGCAGTCCGGAAAACCGGTCGGCGTTTTCCGCACGCATGTGGATGCGCCGCGCGTCCTGATCGCGAACTCGAATCTCGTGCCGCACTGGGCGACCTGGGAGCATTTCCACGAGCTCGACCGCAAGGGATTGATGATGTACGGCCAGATGACGGCCGGCTCCTGGATCTACATCGGCTCGCAGGGCATCGTGCAGGGCACGTACGAGACTTTCGGCGCCTGCGCGCGCACGCATTTCGGCGGCGATGCGCGCGGCCGCTGGATCCTGACCGCGGGGCTCGGCGGCATGGGCGGCGCGCAGCCGCTCGCGGCGACCATGGCGGGCTTCTCGATGCTCGCGGTGGATTGCGACGAGTCGCGCATCGATTTTCGCCTGCGCACCGGATACGTGGACCGCAAGGCGGCCTCGCTCGACGAGGCGCTCGCGATCATCGACGAGGCGAATCGCGCGAAGCGTGCGCTCTCGGTCGGTCTCCTCGGCAATGCCGCGGACGTTTTCCCCGAACTCGCGCGGCGCAAGCGCGTGCCGGACGTCGTGACGGACCAGACCTCCGCGCACGATCCGCGCAATGGCTACCTCCCGCGCGGCTGGACGATGGCCGAGGCCGCCGAGGCGCGGCAGAAGGATCCGGCGCGCATCGAGCGCGAGGCGCGCGCCTCGATGAAGATCCACGTGCAGGCGATGCTCGACCTCAAGGCGCAGGGCGCGGTCGTCTTCGACTACGGCAACAACATCCGCCAGGTCGCGCTCGACGAGGGCCTGAAGAACGCCTTCGACTTTCCGGGTTTCGTGCCGGCCTACATCCGCCCGCTCTTCTGCGAGGGCATCGGGCCCTTCCGCTGGGTCGCGCTCTCCGGCGATCCCGAGGACATCTACCGCACCGACGCGAAGGTGAAGGCGCTGATGCCGAACGATGCGCACCTGCATCGCTGGCTCGACATGGCGCGCGAGCGCATCAAGTTCCAGGGCCTGCCGGCGCGCATCTGCTGGGTGGGCCTCAAGGATCGCGCGCGACTCGGCCTCGCCTTCAACGAGATGGTCGCGAACGGCGAGCTCTCGGCGCCGATCGTGATCGGCCGCGATCATCTCGACTCCGGCTCGGTCGCGAGCCCGAACCGCGAGACGGAGGCGATGAAGGACGGCTCGGACGCGGTCTCCGACTGGGCCTTCCTGAATGCGCTCCTGAACACCGCGGGCGGCGCCACCTGGGTCTCGATCCATCACGGCGGCGGCGTCGGCATGGGTTTCTCGCAGCACGCGGGCGTCGTGATCGTCTGCGACGGCACGGCCGCCGCCGCCGCGCGCATCGCGCGCGTGCTCCGGAACGACCCCGGCACCGGCGTCATGCGCCACGCCGACGCGGGTTACGAGCTCGCGATCGCCTGCGCGCGCGAGCAGGGCCTCGACCTGCCGTCGGTGCGCTGAGGTGGCGAAGATGACATTGAAGCCCGGCGCGATCTCGCTCGCGGAGCTGCGGCAGATTTCCCGCGGCAGCGATGCGATCGCGCTCGCCGAGGGCTGGCGCGGCCCGGTCGAGGCCTCTCTCGCCGCCGTGCGCGCGCGCCTCGCCGGCGGCGAATCGCTCTACGGGATCAATACGGGCTTCGGCAAGCTCGCGAAGACGCGGATCTCGGATGACGAGCTCGCAACGCTGCAACTCTATTTGATGCGCTCGCACGCGGCGGGCGTCGGCAGCCCGCTCGCGGACTCGACCGTGCGCCTGATCCTCGTGCTGAAGGCGGCAAGCCTTGCGCGCGGTTACTCCGGCGTGCGCGCGGTCGTGATCGAGAAGCTGCTCGCGCTCGTCAACGCGGGAATCCATCCCGTCGTGCCCGGCCAGGGTTCGGTCGGCGCCTCGGGTGACCTCGCGCCGCTCGCGCACCTCTCGCTCGCGCTGATCGGCGAAGGGCGCGTGCGCGTCGACGGCAAGGAACAGGACTGCGCGGGCGCGCTGAAGGCCGCCGGCATCGAGCCGCTCGTGCTCGGACCCAAGGAGGGGCTGGCCCTCCTGAATGGAACGCAGGTCTCGACGTCGCTCGCGCTCGTGGCGCTGTTCGCGGCGGAAGACCTGCTCGCCGGCTCGATCGTGAGCGGCGCGATGTCCGTGGACGCCGCGCTCGGCAGCCGCGTGCCCTTCGATGCGCGCATCCACAACGCGCGCGGCCAGCCCGCGCAGATCGAGGTCGCGGCGGCCTTCCGCGCCGTGCTCGGCGAGAGCGAGATCGGCCACTCGCACGAGAACTGCGACCGCGTGCAGGACCCGTATTCGCTGCGCTGCCAGCCGCAGGTCGCCGGCGCCTGCCTGCAGCAGATCCAGAACGTCGCGCGCACGCTGATGCTCGAGGCGAACGGCGTCTCCGACAACCCGCTCGTCTTCGGCGAGGAGGGCGAGGTCCTCTCCGGCGGAAACTTCCACGCCGAGCCCGTCGCTTTCGCCGCCGACAACCTCGCGCTCGCGATCGCCGAGATCGGCGCGCTCTCGGAGCGGCGCATCGCGATGCTGATCGACGATTCCCTGAGCCAGCTGCCCGCGTTCCTCGTGAAGCACGGCGGGCTCAACTCCGGTTTCATGATCGCGCAGGTGACCGCGGCGGCGCTCGCATCCGAAAACAAGTCACTCGCGCACCCGGCCTCGGTCGACAGCCTGCCGACCTCCGCAAACCAGGAAGATCACGTCAGCATGGCGACCTTCGCCGCGCGCCGCCTCGGCCCGATGGCGGAGAACACCCGCGGCGTGATCGCAATCGAGTTGCTCGCCGCCGCCCAGGGCATCGATTTCCGCCGCCCGCTCAAGTCGAGCCCCGCGCTCGAAAAAGCCCACGCACTACTGCGCTCGAAAGTCGCCTTCTACGACCACGACCGCCTCTTCGCGCCGGACATTGAAGCCGCCAAGGCGGTCATCTCGAGCGAAGCACTCGTCTCACTCGTTCCAGCCGGTCTCGTCCCGAGTCGCTAGACTTCACGCTCGGCGCGCGGGATCCGGCGGGGTTCTCGCTCGCAAACTCTGCCGGAAGATTAAGAGTTTGCTCGCGAGACCCCGCCACCTCGCGCGCCGGGCGCGATGCGGCGGCTCGTGAGGACGTCGCGGCGCAGTAGCGCGCGGACGAGCCGTTAGGGGACCCCCGAGCGAGCGAATGTCCGTTCTTCTGAGCGAGCGAGGGGAGTCCCCTCGGCGAAGTCCGCGCCCTACTGCGCGGCGGATGATCCTTGAGCCACCGCATTGCCCGCTCGACTCGCGCTCTGCCGCTGGGATGATCGTAGAAGATGATCTCTTCCAGCGACCCGGGCTCGAGCTTGCGATAGTTGCTGAGCCGCATGGCAACACTCGCAAACCCGTGCGGTTCCTTCGCGGCCTCGAGTCCGAAAGCGTCCGCCTGGTTCTCCGCCGTCCGGATCATCGTGTTCGTCACCGGCGTCAGCACGTAGAGCACGATCATCAGGATCGCCATCGCGAGCGGAACGCCCGCCGGGTCGGCGAGGTCGCGCACGCCCCAGCGCTCGCCGCGGCGTCGCTGGATTCGTCCGAACACGCGATTGACGACGAAGTAGCCGACGCCCATCGCGACCGTGAATCCGAGCGTGAGCCACAGGCCGTGGTGCAGCCGGTAATGGCCCATCTCGTGGCCCATGACGGCGCGGATCTCGGGCAGCGACGTGCCGTTCATCAGGTTGTCATTGAGCGCAATGCGCGTCGTATCCCGCGAGTCCCGAGACATTGGCGCTGATGCGCTTCGTCTGTTTCGAGGCGTCGAACCAGTAGACGTTGTCCACCGGAATCTTCGTCTCGTGGGCGAGCGTCAGGATCGAGTCCCGCACTTCGCCGGCCGGCAGCGGCTTGTAGTCGTTGAAGATCGGCGCGATGAACACGGGCTCGACCATGATCAC
Source organism: uncultured Gammaproteobacteria bacterium (assembly GCA_963760725.1). Taxonomy (GTDB): domain Bacteria; phylum Pseudomonadota; class Gammaproteobacteria; order Steroidobacterales; family Steroidobacteraceae; genus SCUD01. The sequence goes on along the minus strand of CAVXET010000012.1, from coordinate 13,677 downwards.
GAACAGCATGAAGAGCGCCGTGACGCCGCTCGCCCACCAGATCCAGCGCTCGCGCACGCGGCGCACCAGGCGGTAGATCCCGGCGATCGCGAGGCCGATGAAGGTGCTGTAGAGCGCGGAGTTGATCGCCCATTCGCCGAGCCAGGCGCCGAACGTCTGGTTGGACATGCCGTACTGGTGTTCGCGGAAGTACCCGGTGTACGCCGACCACGGCAGGAACAGGATGGAGAGGACGAACATGAATGCGATGGCGACGATCAGCGACTGCAGCCACGGTCCGCGCCCGCGCGATGCGGCCCAGTCGCGCAATCGCGCCGTGAACCTGAAGTGCAGCAACAGCCCGCAGAGCGCGACCGTGATCAGCGTGGACCAGAGTCCGATCCAGTAGCCGCCCTCGAAGTACGCATCGGATTTCACGCGATCGGCGGCGGGCACGGTCGCGATGTATGCGTCCGTCGCGCGCGCGACGTCGAATGTCGGTCCCCAGACTGCTTCCGGCGGAACGTTGAGTTGCGGCGTCGGCTCGCTCATGTGTCGGCTCCCCCATCCGGCACGCTATAGTGCGTGCTTTGCAGTGCAACAGTCGAGCGGATGAAGAACAATCCCCGGACGGGCCTGATCGGCTGGCGCGGCATGGTCGGTTCCGTGCTCGTCGAGCGCATGCGCGCCGAGAAAGATTTCGCGCTCATCGAGCCCGCGTTCTTTTCAACGACGCAGGCGGGCGCCGCTGCGCCCGACATCGGGCAGGGAGCGGCGAAAGTCGGCGACGCGAACGATCTGGCGGCGCTTTCGCGCTGCGACATCCTCATTTCCTGCCAGGGCGGCGAGTACACGGAAGCCGTGCACCCGAAACTCCGCGCCTCCGGCTGGCGCGGCCACTGGATCGACGCGGCATCGCAGCTGCGCCTGAAAGACGAGGCCGTGATCATCCTCGACCCGGTCAACCGCAGCCGTGATCGACCGGGCGCTCGCGGCCGGGCGGAGCGACTGGATCGGCGGCAACTGCACCGTGAGCCTCATGCTGATGGCCTTCGGCGGCCTGTTTCGCGCAGGCCTCGTCGAATGGATGACGACGATGACGTATCAGGCCGCCTCGGGCGCCGGCGCGCGCGAGATGCGCGAGCTCCTCGCGCAGATGGGCCATTTGCACCGCGCGGCGGGCGCGCTCCTTGACGATCCCGCGAGCGCGATCCTCGACATCGACCGGCTCGCGTCCGCTGCTTTCGCAAACGGCATGCCCGTCGAGCGACTCGGCCGTCCGCTCGCAGGGAGCCTGCTGCCCTGGATCGATCGCGACCTCGGCAATGGCTACAGCCGCGAGGAGTTCAAGGCGGGCGCGGAGGGCAACAAGATCCTCGGCCTGACGTCTGCGCCCGTGCCGATCGACGGCTTGTGCGTGCGCATCGGCGCGATGCGCTGCCACAGCCAGGCGGTCACGATCAAGCTGAAGCGGCGGATGATGATCGCGGAGGTCGAGCGCGTGATCGAGGACGCGCACGAATTCATCCGCCTCGTGCCGAACGAGCGCGAAGCCTCGCTCTCGCACCTCACGCCCGCCGCCGTCACGGGCACGCTCGGGATCGCGGTCGGGCGACTGCGCCATCTCGCGATGGGCGAGGACTACCTCACCGCGTTCACGGTCGGCGACCAGTTGCTCTGGGGCGCGGCCGAGCCGCTGCGCCGCATGCTGCGACTGCTCGTCGGGCGCTGACCGGCGCATGAGTTTCCTCGAACCCGCAGGCGCGCCGCTCGGCCGGCTGATCGCACACCCGGGATTCATGCGGTTCCTGACCGCGCGGCTGCTCGCCTCCGTCGCCGTGCAGATGCAGACGGTCGCGGTCGGCTGGCAGGTCTACGCGATCACCGGCAATCCGCTCGACCTCGGCTTCATCGGCCTGTCGCAGTTCCTGCCGTTCGTCCTGCTGGTGCTGCCCGCGGGCCACATCGCGGATCGCTACAACCGCGCAGTCATTCTCTCGCTCTGCATCGCGCTCGAATTCCTCTGCGCGCTCGCACTGCTCGCATTCACGTTCTCGGGTCTCAAGGTTGCCTGGCCGGTGTTCGCCGTGATGGTCGTCTTCGGCACGGCGCGCGCTTTCTCGATGCCGGCGGGGCAGGCGATCATGCCAAACCTCGTGCCGCCCTCGCTTTTCTCGCGCGCGGTCGCGGTGAACTCGAGCACCTGGCAGCTCTCGACGATCGCGGGTCCTGCGATCGGCGGCCTCGTGTACCTCGCGGGCCCCGACATCGTCTACGGCACGGTCGCGGGCCTGCTCGCCGCGGCCTTCGCCTTCATCATCGGCGTGAAGACGGAAAAGCCGGCGCGGCCGGAGGCGCCCGACAGCTGGCACACGCTGCTCGAGGGCCTGCGTTTCGTCTGGAAGAAGAAAGTGATCCTCGGCGCGGTGTCGCTCGACCTCTTCGCCGTGCTGTTCGGCGGCGCGGTCGCCCTGCTGCCGGCGTACGCGAGCGACATCCTGCACGTCGGGCCGGACGGCTTCGGCTGGCTGCGCGCCGCGCCCGGCATGGGTGCCGCGATCGTCGCCATCACGCTTGCCTGGCGGCCGATCACGCGCCACGTCGGCGCGAAGATGTTCGCGGGCGTCGCCGTCTTCGGCATCGCGACGGTCGTGTTCGGTATCTCGCACAACTTCCTGCTCTCGCTCGCCGCGCTCGCGACGCTCGGCGGCGCCGACATGGTGAGCGTCTATATCCGCCACATGCTGGTGCAACTCGAGACGCCGGATGAGATTCGCGGCCGTGTCAGCGCGGTGAATGCGGTCTTCATCGGCGCTTCGAATGAGCTCGGCGAATTCGAGTCGGGCGTGACGGCGCATTGGTGGGGATTGAAGACCGCGGTCATCGTCGGCGGCCTCGCCAGCGTCGCAATCGCGGGTCTCTGGATCCGCGGCTTCCCCGGGATCTGGCGCATCGACCGCTTCCCGGAGCCCGAAACAAAGTCCTCTTGACCGGCCGAAGGCGTAGCTGTATATCCATACAGTATGCCGACTGGCGTGCAGAAAGGGCGGGGAGCCATCTCGAACCGGACCGGGCGCTTCGAAGCGCTCGCGGTCGAAGCCGTGGACGACGGCTGGGGAATCGCGGACGAGCCGCTGACGCCGCTCGCGACGACCGTGCAGCCGGAACCGGCGCACAGCGTCATCACGCGCAACAACTCGCCCGACATTCCCTTCGACCAGTCGATCAATCCGTACCGCGGATGCGAGCATGGATGCGTTTATTGCGTCTCTGGGGATACGAAAATCCTCATGGGTGACGGTCACTTCAGAGCGCTGGCCGACCTTGCAGTCGGAGATGAAATTTACGGCACCGCGAAGCAGGGACGTTACCGCCACTACATCCGCACGCATGTGCTTGCGCATTGGAAAACCAGTAAACCAGCATTTCGAGTTCGACTCGCCGATAACACCGAACTCGTCGCGAGTGCCGACCACCGTTTTCTAACGGAGCGCGGTTGGAAGTTCGTGTCGAAACGGACATGACCAGCGACCGCACCTGACAACAAACAATACGCTCATGGGATTCGGCGCGATCAGTACTTCCGCGCAGCGTGGTCATTCGGACGAATATCGACGCGGATATCTGTGCGGGATGATCCGGGGTGACGGACTACTTCGGACGCATCGCTACACTCGGCCAGGCCGTCGCGATTTTGAACTTCATCACTTCAGACTTGCCCTTGCGGATTTCGATGCCCTTGAGCGCGCAACATTGTTCCTTGCCGGATTTGGAATTAGCGTCAATCGATTTCTGTTTCAGGCGGAAACGAATGTGCGTCGACGCATGGAGGCAATAAGGATACATACAAGGGCGTCAATAGCCGCAATCAAGAGGCTGATCGAATGGCCAGATCGTCCAGATGGCGATTGGGCGCGCGGCTACGTTGGCGGCATTTTCGACGCCGAAGGAACCTTCAGCGATGGAATTGTTCGGATCGCGAATACGGATCGCAGGATAGTTGACGTACTAGGCCTAGCGCTGCGCAAGGCCAATTTTGATTTCGTGGTTGAAACTAGAAATCCCGATTCACCGAAGCCTCTCCACAACGTTCGTATTCGCGGCGGACTGCGCGAACACTTGCGCTTTATCAATGAGTTCGATCCTTCGATTTTGAGAATGCGTGATATTGAGTTTCAGTCTGTGAAGTCAGCGGCCAAACTGGAAATCGTTGAAATCGAACCACTGGCGGGAAACAGGGAACTCTTCGACATCACGACCGGCACCGGCGATTTCATCGCCAACGGCGTGATCAGCCACAACTGCTACGCCCGGCCCAGCCATCAGTACATGAATCTCTCCGCCGGCCTCGATTTCGAGACCAAGCTCTTCTACAAGCAGGACGCGGCAATGCGCCTGCGCGAAGAGCTGAACCGGCGCAGCTACAAGTGCAGTCCGATCAACCTCGGCGCAAACACCGATCCCTACCAGCCGATCGAGCGCAAGCTCGGCATCACGCGTTCGATCCTTGAAGTGCTCGCCGAGAGCCATCACCCGGTCACGATCGTGACCAAGGGTTCGCTCGTCGTCCGCGACATCGACGTGCTTGCAAAGCTCGCCGCGGAACGACTCGTGAAAGTGTTTGTCAGTGTGACGACGCTCGACGACGAGCTGAAGCGGCGCATGGAGCCGCGCGCCGCCTCGCCGGCTGCGCGCCTGGCGGCGATCGGAAAGCTCGCGGACGCGGGTATCCCGACCGGCGTGATGTTCGCGCCCGTGGTGCCGGCCATCAACGACCACGAGCTCGAGGCAGTGCTGGACGCTTCGGCCGCGGCCGGCGCGACGACGGCAGGTTATGTCCTGTTGCGGCTGCCGGGCGAGGTGAGGGAACTGTTCTATGAATGGCTCGAGCTGCATTACCCCGACCGCGTGCAGAAGGTGCGAAGCCGCATCCAGGAGCTGCGCGGCGGTCGTGACAACGATCCGCGTTTCGGCCACCGCATGCGCGGCCAGGGGCCCTGGGCGGAACTCCTCAAGCGCCGCTTCGAGGCGAGCTGCCGCCGGAACGGGCTGGCGAGCGGGCGCGCGGCACCGCTCACGACGCTGCAATTTCGCCCGCCAAATCGCACGCCCGACCAGATGGAACTGTGGTAACCGCGGCGTATACTCGGGCGAAGCGGGGAGCGCAGGCCAAGGAGGCGTCCGATGATGCGCCAGACAGAACGGTCAATGCGTTTCGCGGGCACGGGCACCGCGACTCTCCTCCTGTTGTCGGGCTGCATGACGGCAAAGCTCGACGAAGACCGCGCGATGTCGACTTCGATCGGCGCGACTGAAGCGGTCGTGTTGCTCGCCAAGCCGCACGTCGAAGGCATCACCGCCGAAGACGACTTCATGGACTGCGTCGGCGACAAGATGGCGAAGTCGACCGGCATCCAGGTGCGGCCGAATGACCTCTTTGTCGATTCGATGTTCCCGTGGCTCGAGCCTTCCACGGCGCCGCAACGGCCGGAGGGCATCACGAAGCTCCTGTCGAAAGACGTGGTCGCGGCCCGCGTTGCCGAGAGCGGCGTGCGCTACCTCATCTGGATCGACGGCGCGACGAGGCAGACGGACAGCGGCGGCAGCATCACCTGCACGATCGGGCCGGCCGGCGGCGGCTGCATCGGATTCGGCTGGTGGGAGAAGGAATCCGACTACCAGGCGGTCGTTTGGGACCTCAATACCTCGAAGTCCGCGGGCTCCGTTTCGACGAACGTCACCGGCACCTCGGCCCTCGTTGGCGTGCTTGTGCCGCTGCCCTTCATCGCACGCGTGCAGGGCACTGCCTGCGACCGGCTGGCCGGCCAGTTGGGCGCCTTCCTGAAAGGCGACAGCAACATTCAGGCCCCTGCGGGGACCTGAGTCCGGGGCGGCACCCAGAGGGTGAACCATTGCCCGGGGCAGGTCTCAAACTTTGACGGACATGCCCAATGCCGGCTGCTCCAGGACGGGGCTTTCGGCGGGGAGATTATGAGATGAAAACCATACGCATCCTGCGCGCCATCGCGGTCATCGCGGCCTTTGGCTTGCTCGTAGGCTGCATGACCGAGAGCGCTTCGCAAAAGCCGAGTTCCGGCGGCTCCTCGGGCGGCGGTGGTTCGTCTGGTGGTGGTTCATCGGGCGGCGGTGGTTCGTCCGGTGGTGGTGGTTCATCGGGTGGCGGCGGCTCGTCGGGCGGTGGATCCGCTGGCGGCGGTTCCTCGGGGGGTAGCGGTTCTTCAGGCGGCGGTGGATCGGCCGGTAGCGGATCAAGCGGATCCGGCGGCGGCGCCGATGTGCCGATCCCGATGCCGGATGAAGGCGGCGCTTCCGCGGACGGCTCGAGCGGTCGTCCTTGCGTCGACACCGACGATCCCGCGACCGATACCGATGACAACGACGTGAATGTCGACGTCTGTGTGGATCCGCAGGTCGGCGGATTGCCGGGCGCGCTCCCGGGAGGATTGCCGGGCGACGCGTCGGGAGGAACGCCGGGCGGCGGTGGTTCGGGCGAACCGGGCGCCGGCGGTTCACCGGGAGGCGGTGGACAGGCGGGTGGTGCGGGTCCGTCGGGTGGTGGCCAGTCGGGCGACGCCGAAGGCAACGGTGGCGGCGCGTCAGGTTCAGCCGGTACGCCGGGCGGTATTCCGGGTGGTGGCGCGGCCGGTGGTGCCGGTGCGGGCGGAAGTGCGGGCCAGGCAGGTGGAATTCCAGGCGGTGCGGCCGGCGGTGCCGGCGGCGGCGCGGGCCAGGCGGGTGGCGTTCCAGGCGGTACGGCCGGCGGTGCCGGCGGCGGCGCGGGCCAGGCGGGCGGTGTTCCAGGTGGCACGGCAGGCGGCAGCGGCCCGACGGGCAGCATCGGCGGCGCAAATGGCGCCGGCGGCGGTGCGTCGCAAGCTGGAGCGGAGGGCGGTGATGGCAGCCAGGGCGGTCAAGGCCCGGGTTCCGCTTCCGGCACCGGCAATGGAAGCGGCACCGGCCGCAGCGAACAGATCGGGCGCCGGCTCGACGAAACATTCGGCACCTTCGACGCCACCGTGCGCACGGCGCAGGCGGATATCGCGAAGGAGCGTGCGGACGCCGAAGCGGCGGGCGCTGGCGGCAAGCCCGGCGAAGAGGGTGCCGCGGGCGAAAATGGCGACGGCGGCTCGGGCGGCGATGCCGCGGGCGACGGCCCCGGACGCGAAGGCGGCCTCGAATCGACCGGCGGCGCGGGCGGCGCGGGCGGCAGCGGCGGTGACGAGCAGGGTAAGGGCGACCAGGGCAGCGCGGGCGGTGCCGGCGGCGCACCGACCACGAGCGAACAGGGTGGCGTCGGCGGCGGCACGGCGGGCGGCAAGGGCCCGAGCACGATTCCGGCGGACATCCCGGACGGCAAGGACGACGACATCGTCGCGCGGCAGATCCGGGAAGCGGCGATGAAGGAAACGGACCCGGAATTGCGCGCGGCACTCTGGGAGGAATACCGTCGCTACAAGAAGGGGCGCTGAGGTCTTGACGCCATGCAGGTGAGCCGGCTTTCAGGATCGGGTTGGATCTTCGCGGTCGCGCTGCTCGCGGGCGCGCTGCCCGTCGCAGGCTGCGTGAAGGAAACGCGGCCGCTGCCAATCCTCCAGGCGACGCAGGCGACGTCCGAGATACCGGCCGATCAGCTGCTCGACGTCGGCGTGCACATCCTCGACCCGGGCGTGCCGAAGGAGGTCGAGGACGACCCCGACATGGCGGACAAGCTCCGCGTCTACCCGGACATCCGCAACGCCGAGGCGCGCTACATCGCGATGGAGTTGCGCAACACGCTCGAGGACACCGGCCACTGGGGCACGGCGCGGGTCGTTCCGGCGAGCGTGAACTCCTTCGATCTCACGATCGACGGAAAGATCATCGAATCGAACGGCGCGCGGCTGAAGCTCGAGATCACCGCGCGCGACGCGACGGGCAAGCTCTGGATCGACAAGAAGGAATACGAGGGCGTCGCCGACACGCGCACCTATCGCGACGGCTACAGCGCGGGCCGCGATCCCTTCGAGAACGTCTACGTGCTGATCGCGAACGACCTGCTCGCGGCGCGCAATGCCCGCCCGCCGGGCGACGTCGCGAACATCCGCAAGGTCAGCGAGATGCGCTTTGCCGCGGACTTCGCGCCGGTCGCCTTCAGCCAGTACCTCGCGCAGAACAAGAAGACGGGCGAGTACAAGGTGCTGCGCCTGCCGGCGGAAGACGACGTGCTGGTGCAGCGGATCAAGCAGATCCGCGAGCGCGACTACGGCATGATCGACACCGTCAGCGAAAATTACGCGGCCTTCAGCGAGCGCCTCGAGGAGCCGTATTCGAGCTGGCGCCGCTACACCTACGACGAGATCACCGCCGAGGAGAAGCTGAAGGCGCAGGCGCGCAATCGCATGATCATGGGCGCGGCCGCGGTCGCCGCGGCGATCTTTGTGCCCGACAGCTGCAGTGGCGGCAGCAATTGCCAGCGCGCCGTCGATGCCGCGCGCTACGGCGGCATGGCGGGCGGCGTCGCCGCCGTCATCAGCGGCTACAAGAAGAACGAGGAAGCAAAGATCCACACCGACTCGCTGAAGGAAATTTCGGGCTCGTTCCAGACCGAGGCGGCGCCGCTCGTCGTCGACGTCGAGGGCCGCACGCTTCGCCTCACGGGCACCGCGGAAGAGCAGTACGCGGAATGGCGTCGGCTGCTACACGAGCTCTACAAGGAAGAGACCGGGCTCGTGCCCACGACGCCGGCGGCGCAGCCCGCCGCAGACACGACGACGCCTGCCGCGCCATCGAGCGGCGCGGGTTGATTCCATATGAAGGAGTTGACACCCGGGCTCGAACTCGGCGCCCGGTTTGTGCTGGTGCGACGGATCGGCCGCGGCGGCAGCGCGGAGGTCTGGCTCGCGGTTGACCGCGAGCGCGGCGAGCGCGTCGCGCTCAAGTTCTTCGACGAAGCCCTGGCAGGAGACGCCGCGCGTCGCGCGCGGCTCGAAGCCGAGGTCGCCCAGGCGAAGACGCTCCCGGCCGGCTGCACGGTCGCCGTCCACGGCCTCGAGCAGCTCGAGGGCCGCACCTGCCTCGTGATGGAATTCGTGGAAGGCGGCGACCTCGGGCAGCTGCGCGGCCGCTCTTTCGAGAGCTGGTCGCAGGCGGTTGACGACGTCGCCGTCGCGCTCGAGGCGCTGCACGCAAGAGGCCTCGTGCACCGCGACCTCAAGTGCGCGAACGTGTTCCTCGACGCGGCGGGCCGCGCGAAGCTCGGCGACTTCGGCCTGACCGCGCTCGCCGGCAGTCCCGCCGCGGGCGGATCGCCCTATAACGCGAGCCCGCAGCAGCTGCGCGGTGAACCGGCCCAGCCCGCGGACGACCTCTATGCGTTCGGCGCGCTCCTGTACGAGCTGATCTCGGGCCATCCGCCGTACTACCCGGAGATCACGCGCGAGCGCGTGCTGCATGAGCCGGTGCCGCCGCTCCTGCCGCGCGGCGCGGTGCCCGCGGGCGTGCGCGAACTGGCGCTCCGTTTGCTCTCCAAGTCCCCAAACGAGCGGCCCGGCAGCGCGACCATCGCGCGCGCAAAACTCGCCGTCGCCGCGGCCGACGAAGGCGGGGCGCTGAAGCCGCTGGCGCACGCGGCGCCGGCGGCGGCTGCGCGGGCGCGCAGTGCGCGCATCCTGCCGCTCGCGCTCGGCGTGGCCGCGGTCATCGCGGTCGCCGCCATTTTCATGATGCCGGCGCAGAAGGCGTCAAATGACTCCGGCTTTGCCGCGAAGGCGCGCGCCGAGGCCGAGCAGGAAAGCGAAGCCAAGCGCAAGGCAGCGCTGCAGCAGGTCGCGCAGGCAGCCTCCCGCGCCAGCGCCGAGACCGAGCGCGACGGCTTCAACGCCGCGTTCAAGGCGCTCGATGCGCGCGCAGCCGCGCGCTGGGCCACCGTGGAATTCGCGAAGGCGCGCGAAGCCGGCGATCATGCCGCGCAGCGCTACGCGGTCGGTGACTACCTCGCCGCCATGCAGGACTGGCACGAGGGCTCGGCGACGCTCGCCGCCCTCGACAAGGCCGTGCCGAATGCGCTCGCGGATGCCGTCAAGCAGGGCGCGGATGCGCTCGCCGCGGCGAAGACCGGCGCCGCGCGCGAGGCCTACCAGCTTGCGCTCGCGATCGAGCCCAAGCACCCGCCGGCGATCGCGGGCCTGGCGCGCGCCGACCGGCTCGACGCGGCGCTCGCCGCCGCGGATGGCGCAAGGCGCGATGAGGAAGCAGGGCGCTCCGCCTCGGCCGAGGCGGGCTATCGCAAGGCGCTTTCGATCGATTCTTCCGTGCCGGGCGCGCAGGAGGGCCTCAATCGCCTCGCCGCGAGCCAGGCCGCCGATGCCTATTCCGTCGCGATGTCGCGCGGCTTTGCCGACGCGGCCGCGGGCCGGAACGACGCGGCGCGCGCCGCCTTCAACCAGGCGCTTGCGCTGAGGCCCGGCGCGCGCGAGGCGAAAGACGCGCTGGCGTCGCTCGACCAGGGCCAGCGCGCCTCGGCACTGAACCTGCTCGAGGCGCGGGCGCGAACGGCCGAGAGCGGCGAACGCTGGGACGAGGCGCTCACCGCCTGGCGCGAGGCGGCGAGCCTCGAGCCTTCGCTCGAGTCGGCGCGCGACGGCCTCACCCGGGCGACGCCGCGCGCGGAACTGCAACGGAGCATTGACGCTCTGATTGCCAAGCCGGAGCGGCTTTGGGACCCGGCGGGGCGGGCGGAGGCGCGAAACCTGCTCGCGACCGCAGCGGGCGCCGGAAACCCGCGTGAGCGGCTGGCGACGTCGGCGCGCGAGCTCGAACGGCTCGCCGCCGCGGCCCAGTCGCCGGTGCGGCTGCGGCTCGAGTCGGATGGGCTCACGCAGGTCGTGATTTACCGCGTCGGGCAATATGGGACGTTCTCCACGCGCGACGTGGAGCTCTTGCCCGGACGCTATACCGTCGTCGGCACCCGCACGGGGTACCGCGACGTGCGGCGCGAGGTGCTGCTGCCGCCGGGCACCGTGCCCGCGGCGGTGGTGGTGCGATGCGAGGAGCCGATTTGAAGGACGTCTGGCTCGAGGATCCGCTCGGCGAGCGCAAGCTGCTGCCGTCCGAACTGCCGCTTTCGGTCGGCGGTCCCGGCGCGGCCGTCGTCATTCCCGGCTGCAAGCCGGGCGAGGTGCGCGCGCGCATCGCGCTGACGACGCAGGGCCTCGCCGTCACGCCGGAGGCGGGCGCGGGTCCCGATGCGCTCGACGGCGTCCGGATCGCGCTCGAGGATCGCGAAGGACGCGCGGTCATCGTCGTCGGCCACGGCGGCGTCGCGAATGTCACGCGCCCACCGCAGTTCGAGAGCCGCGCGGCCGACGCCGCCGCCGGGGACCGCATCCCGGTCGAAGTCCTCGCTTACGAGCCGCGCGCGGCGCGGCCCGCCGTGCGCACGGCCGCAAGGCAGGGCCTCATGACACCGCTGCGCTGGGCCGGGCTCGCCGTGATCGGCGTCGTGCTCTTTTATCTCTTCTCCGCGACTGCGGTGCAGGTCGGATCGAATCCCGAGGCGGATCTCGATCGCGTGGACTTCGTGGGCACCGCGCTCGACGTCGGCTTCGGCAGTCGTTACCTCGTGCCGCCCGGTGCGTATGAGCTCCAGGTGGAGTCCAAAGGCTACGCGCCGGCGCGCCAGGCCGTGACGGTCGGCGCCCAGTCCGGCCAGCGTATCGTCGTTGCGCTCGAGCGGCTGCCGGGCAAGGTCGCCTTTGACACCGCCGGTATCGCAGCGACGCTGGTGGTGGACGGCCGGACAGTCGGCAAGCTCCCGGCCGAATACGAATTGCCGGCCGGCACGCGCGAGCTCGAGATCAGCGCGCCGCACTACGCGGAGGAACGCGTCCGCTTTGAAGTGAAAGGTGGCGGCGAGAGCCAGAAGATGCCGCTGCGATTGAAGCCGCTCTTCGCGCGCGTCAGCGTGACTTCCGTGCCGCCGGGCGCAACGGTCTGGGCGGACGACCGCGAGCTCGGCGCGACGCCGCTCGAGGCCGAGCTCGACGCCGGGCGCTACACGCTTGCGATCGTGCACCCGGATTTCCGCCGCTTCGAGAGCCCGATCACCGTGGTCGCGGGCCAGCCGCTCGCGGTTGGACCGATCGAGCTCGGCATGCCCGACGGACGGCTCCTCGTGCAGAGCCGGCCCGCGGGCGCCGACGTCAGCATCGGCGGCCGCTATCGCGGCCGCACGCCGCTCACCGTCGGCGTCGCGCCGGGCATGCCGCAGGAAGTGCTGCTGACGCTCGCCGGCTATGCGCCGGCGACGCAATCCGTGACGGTCGAGAGCCGCGCCGAACGGCGCCTCGCCGTCGACCTCAGGGCCGTGCTCGGCGAAGTGCGCGTCACCGGCGAGCCGGCCGACGCGATCCTGTACGTCGACGGCGCCTCGCGCGGCGCGGCCATCCAGACGCTCTCGCTGTCGTCGGCGCCGCACGTCTTCGAGGTGAGGAAGAGCGGCCTCGAGCCTTACAAGGCGACGATCACGCCGCGCGAGGGCCAGACCCAGGTGGTCGAGTATTCGCTGAAGACGGCAAGCGAGGCTAAGGTTGCCGGCATGCCGGCGACGCGCGCCACCTCGCTCGGACAGCAGCTCGTGCTCGTCACCGGTGGCCGCTACACGATGGGCAGCACGCGTCGCGAGCCGGGTCGACGCTCGAACGAAACCGAGCGCACGGTCGAGCTGAAGCGGCCGTTCTACATCGCGCGCTTCCAGGTGACGAACGCGACTTCCGCCAGTTCAAGGCGGACCACCTCTCCGGCATCTTCAAGGACGAGACCCTGGACCTCGAGAAGCAGCCGGTCGCGCGCGTCGGCTGGCAGGAAGCGGCCGCGTTCTGCAACTGGCTCTCGGCGCGCGACAAGCTGCCGCCGGCCTACGTGCGAAATGGCGAACGCTCGAGCTGGCGCAGCCCGTGACGACGGGCTACCGCCTGCCGACCGAGGCGGAGTGGGAATTCGCGGCACGCTTCGACGGCGCGCGCGCGACGCGCAAGTACCCCTGGGGCAACGACCTGCCGGTGCCCGCGAAGTCCGGCAACTGGGGCGACGCGACGGCGATCTACCTCACGCCCGTCACGATCACGGGCTACGACGACGGCTACCGCGTCGCGGCCCCGGTCGGCAGCTTCGCGCCGAATCCGCTCGGCCTGCACGACTCGGCGGGAACGTGCTCGAGTGGACCACCGACCGCTACTCGATCTACGTCGTCGGCCCGGATTTCCTCTCGACCGACCCGGCCGGCCCGGGTCCGGCGACAACTACGTCATCCGCGGCGCGGGCTGGCTCACCGGCAAGATCCCGGAGCTGCGGCTCGCCGTGCGTGACTCGGGCTCGTCCGGGCGGCCCGACCTCGGCTTCCGGATCGTGCGGTACGCGGAGTGAATGCCATGAAATGGCTCATCGCATTGCTCGTCTCGATGACGGTTCTCGTCGCGTCCGCGATCGAGGTGCCGAAGCCCGCGCCGAAGACGCCGGCGAAAGAAGCGCCGGCAACGCAGGAGCCCGCCAAGGACGAGCCCGCAACGGCGGCGCCTGCTACGGCCACGCCCTCGGGTGATGCGGCGAAGCCGGCCGAGGCGCCCGCGCCCGAGCCGGAGGAAGAGGAACTGCCGCCGCTGCCGCCGGACACCGTGCCGTCCGGCCCGCCGCCGCAGCGAT
>CAVXET010000011.1:0-29052 GCA_963760725.1 uncultured Gammaproteobacteria bacterium | reverse complement strand
CGGGCTGCAAACAGCTAGGGGCTAGTCTTGCCTGCGACGATTTCTTCGGACAGTTCGTTCAGGGTCTGAGGCAGGACTGAGCGCGCTCGGACCACCTCCGCTGCGGCCGCACGCAGTCTTTCGAGGGATTCCGCCATTCCGATCTTCGGTCGCTCGCGCTTCAGGAAAGGTACGGTGATAGTCGCGACCGCAATGTCGTCTTGGTTTATCGGAGCGGAGAGATCGACCACGCCAGTGACCAAAACGCTTGGTACTTGCGCGTAGCCCTTTTCGCGTGTCTGCGTCACGCGTTTTAGCAGGCTCGTGCGGTCAAACGTGATACCACTCGACTCAGCCAAGTCGAGCCAGCGTTCACGGACGTCGTCCGGCTGGAATGCCAGCAGGACCAAACCCGATGTTGAGGTGACGAGCGGACGGCGGTGGCCCACGCGGACCACAAAGCCGAGATCTCCGGGTGCATCGACGCGAGCGATTACAACGATTTGCTCCTCTGATGCCACGACCAAATGGCAGGGCTGCCAGATCTCATCCGCCAGGCGATGCATGGCCGGTAAAGCCATCTCAACGATGCCCTTGACCGGTGGCCGCTCCATGCCAAGCATGAAAAGCTTGTTTGTCAGCAAGTAGCCGTCGCCGGCGCCGTTTCGCGTGATGTAGCGGCGACTCTCGAGGACCTGGAGCATCCGAAAGATCTCGCCGCGCGAGCGCCCGGCTTTCTCGGAAATCTCCGACATGGTCATCGGCATGACCGTCTTCGCCAGGATCTCGAGAATATCGAGCCCTTTATCGAGAGCGGGAGCACTATAGTTCGGCTTGCTTGCCATTTAGCGCATCGCCTTTTCACTAATAAACAACAGCATCGGGTTTACGGCACTGCGCGTCAATAGACCGCGCCGCGCGGACTTGCTTGGCCATCAGTGCAGGGATCGCAGCTCCAACGCAATGACGCGGTCCCACTCGTTCGGCTGAAGCGGTCTGAGGTCCAGTTCCAGCCCACCTTGGACTGTCCGCATAACGACCGGCGCGCCATCCACGAGCCATGTGGCTTGTCGGATGGGTTCAGAGATCGGAACAAAAAGACGACCTTCCGGCCAATCCAGCACGTGTACGTAGACGATCCCCTCGCTCTGCGTCGTCACGCCCCACGGGCGGGGCAGAACCGGACCGGCCCTCGTGCCGTAAATGCTTTTTCCATACACCTTCAGCCATGCGCCAAACTCGGCCAAGATGTGGAGGCTCTCGGGCTGGAGGACGCCATTCGGCATCGGTCCGGTATTCAACACCAGATTGGCTCCACGGCCGGCTGCCTTGACCAGCGTACGGATCAGAGTTTCGGAAGACTTGAACTTGTCATCCGTCAGGCTGAATCCCCAGCTTTGATTCATCGTCTCAGCCATTTCGATCGGCAACGTACCAATGCCGGCTTGATTGAAACCCTTGGTGTTTTGACCCGGCAGATCCTGCTCGAATGTCTGGACGTCCTCGCCCGGATAAGGTGCTTGATGATGATTGTTGATGATTAGAGCGGCGGGTTGCAGAGAATGCAGCGACCGGTAAGTCCGATCGAGCCGCCACCGGTCACGCATTGACGTGCGTTCCTGGTCCCACCACCCATCGAACCAGATGCCGCCGATCGCTCCGTAGTTCGTGAGCAGCTCGGCGAGCTGTTGATCCTGGTATTCGAGATAGAGCTCCCAATTTCCGTTTTCGGGCCGCCCCGCGAAATGCCCGGTTGCACCGCGCGGGTAGTAGTCCGGGCTGTGCCAGTCAAGCTGTGAGTAATAGAAGAAGAGTTTGATTCCGTTTTTCTGGCAAGCATCCGCCAGCTCCTTGATCGGGTCCCGCTTGAACGGAGTTGCGTCCACAACGTTGTAGGCTGAAGCCTTGCTGTGGAACATCGCGAAGCCATCGTGATGCTTTGAAGTAATGATGACGTAACGTGCGCCCGCATCCTTGAAGGCGCCGACCCAGGCATCTGCATCGAACTGTGTAGGATTGAAGAACTGCGCGAGCCGCTCATACTGACGTCCCGGAATCTTCAGGTCATTCATGACCCATTCGGGCAGCCCATCTGACCCGACCCCGCCGAGCTCGCTGTAAAGTCCCCAGTGGATGAAGATTCCGAACTTCGCATCCTGGAACCATCGCCGCGCAGCGAGATTGCTCTCGTCAGGCACGTACGTGACTTCCCCGTCAGCGATAGCGGTCGTGTCGGACGTGGTAATAACGTCGGCGGAACACGGGCTTCCGACGAGCAGCGATACGCAGATTACTGGAGCAAAAGAATGCGACATCGATCGCTACTTGCCACGAATTGCTTGCCGGAGCGCCGCCATCTGTCGCCGAGCCGCTTCGCCGATGCTGCCATCCTGGTAGATGCCCAGGTTAATGGTCACAGCAACTTCGCTATCGGCATTCTTCTTGACGAAGTCAATCAGCGCCTCATCTGAGAATCGCAGCTGCTCCATCTCTGCGTCGGGGAGCGAGTGTACCCACGGTGCATCTGCATACAGAAGGAAATGGCTCTGCAGGCCGATCGCATCGCCCGATGTCATGTAGCGACTCGTCGCAGGTTGCACGAGATCGCCCACTTCGCCTGCCCAATAGTCCTGCCAAGGCGTCTCGGCTGGGTAGACCCATGAGTTAAAGGCAACGAGTCGCGCCGGATTGCCTGCGCGCACATACGGAAGCAGATCATGCGGATCAATTTCGGGATAGGCTTCCAGTGTCTGATACCAACCGTCAAACCAATATCCGGCGACTCGCGCCCCATAGCGTTGCCCGATCTCCTGGAGGACCTCCTCATGGATTCGGAGGTACTCGGCGCCTGTCGAGACTCGCAGCCGACCGAGCGTGTGCGACGCGAAGTAAAACATCAGCTTGACATTGCGCGTCGCGAGCGCTTCGGCGATTTCACCCAACAGGTCGCGCTTCGTCGTCGAGCCGGGATAAATGCTCTCCCAGGATTTTATCGGCGCCGGGCAATGAGGCTGTGCATGGTTAACAGTGAAAATGACGTATCGGGCCCCTGTGTTCTCAACCATTTCAGCGAAGGCAGGCACGTCGAACGCGTCGACTGCGCGCTGATAGGGGAGGGCAGGTCCGTGGCGGGGCTTCGATTCGCTTGTCCAGTGGAACATCACGCCGTAGGCGGCATGCGCGAGCCAGTCCGTGCTGGCACGCTCTTGGGCGATCTTGCGTTCCTGGACTGGCGGATTGGCTGTTGGCGTTGGCCCAATATCGATCGACCGAATCCTTAGTTGTCCTTTTCCGTTCGGAATCCGCAACTGCACGCGAAGAGGCCCGCGTGACAGGCGGGTCCCCTCATTCGCAATCGCCTTGCCAAAATTCATCAGCGGGTCGTCGAAGAGTCTGGTTGGCACGTCTAACGTGCCGTTCACAACGGCATCACCTAATGTCAGCGTGAAGGGTGTTCCAGGGGTGTTACCTGAGTACACAATTGATGCGCGGTATTCTCCGTCTCTGTCGATAGTCGCCATCCAGGTGATGACGGATTCACCGTCGATTGCTAGCCAATCTTCTCGCTTCGCAAAGCGAGCGGCTCCAGTGATCTGTGCCGCTGCTGCATAGAGGCGAATAGGCCGGACTGCGGCTAGGGAGTCGTCGGCCGACGCATTCGACGAAAGAAGGAGAGCGGCAAGGCACAGTAGGGGCATCGAGAATCTCGCCCCGAAGGATCGGAACCAAACGACTACTGTGTTCATAGGTGAACACTGAATTTATAGGTATACTAGCTAGACTGCAACTCGGGACGCCCGACGCGGCCACGCTGGGGTTTGCGGTCATTCCAGCGAGGGTCGCACCGGGAGCGTGCCTCAGTGCCGATCGATACTCTTTACTCCGGCATACCGGGTAAACCAATGGCGCCCTCAGAGTTCAGTTATCGGGACAAGAGGCTCGGCGATATCGAGGCGATTACGGTCGCCACCACGCCCGAAGTATTCCATCCCACCTCTACGACCGTTCTATTGCTGCGTGCGGCCCGCGGTGCGTTAGTCAGGCCTTGTCAGTCAGTGCTTGACCTCGGCTGCGGTAGTGGGGTCGTCGCGGTCGTGCTGGCGCGGCTCCTGCCACCGACCACATCCGTGTGCGCTTCCGATCTGAGTCCAGAAGCCGTCCGGTTGACGAACGCCAACGCCGAGCGGAACGGTGTCCGAATCGACTGCCGGTGCGGCAGCTCACTCGAGCCGTGGGAGGGGCAACGGTTCGATCTCATTGTCGACGACGTGGCTGGAGTCGCGGAGCCGCTCGATCGCCTCTCGGGATGGTACCCGCCGGGTGTTCCCAGCGAAGCCGGGCGCGACGGCGCACGGTGGATACTCGAGATTCTCGACCGGGCCCCCGATCACCTCTCGCCTAGTGGCCGATTGATCTTTCCGGTGTTGACCCTCTCGCGGGAGGATCGAATTTTGCAGCGGGCTCAGGCACGGTTCGCCAGCGTTAGGCAGATTGAGGAGCAGTGGTACCCTTTGAGCGAGACACTGGCGGAGCACTTTTCGCTTGTCGAGGAGCTCGCCCGGGAAGACAACATCCGGGTGGAGAAGCACGGCAGCAGGTGGTGCTGGGCGACGAAGATCTACTTGGCTGAGGGACCGTTATCTGCCTGAGGCCATGGCCCTTGGCTTTCAAGCTCGCCGGCGAAGGCGGCACATCGCCAGTCGCCACCAAGTCACCTGGACACAGCGGCTACAGAAAATAGGCGATCAACTCGCCGCTCGCTCCAATAGCCGATTGAAAATCCGTGTCGGTGGTTCGATCCGCGACGGGGTTGTCGCCTCTTGTCGGTCTGCTCACAAAGAGAGCTGCTAGCGCGATCGAGTCACAGAGGCCAAGGCTAAAGGAGTGGTGGGAATACGCGCTTTCGACATTCACCGTCTCGTACCATGGGTAGGGAGAGGTCACGGAATCCGCGTAACTTTTGATGGCACCAATATTCAAAGTGCGTTAAGAAGCTAAATTGAATCAATAGCTTGCGCGCAGGTATTGATTCCTCTCTCTCCGCCAATTTCTCCCGGAAACCCAGGCTGGACTTGAGCGCCAGACTCATGCAATTGCGCGCGACGTCCGTATCGCACCTGCGTTGATTCCGAGCGCAAGCTCAGGAAGCAGTTCTAGCCAGCCAACTTCACCAGGTACCAGCGGCCCTCAATTCACCGCGCAGCTCACAGCCTCGGCGTTGAGAACCATCATGCGACTTTTCCGAGGGTTGATTCGAAGAACGTGCGAAGGTGAGCAACAACCTGAGGTAATGGTGGCGCGTCGAGGCGGTTCTTCTTCACGAATGCCCGCCACTGGGTCTGCTTGGCTTCGTCCGCTGAAAACTCGTCGGAGAGGCCGATCGGTGTCGTGGCCGGCAGCGCGGTCGTGCGGCGTTCGAACGTCGCAGTGATAGCACGTCGCAGAGTCGCGGGATCCAGTTCCGAGTGTCGCGTCAGCACCCAGAGGTCGAAGAAGTCCTTCATTCGGCTGTTGGCGATACCGAGCGAGACGATCGCCTCGAACTTCTCCGCGATCACCGTGTAGCGCGGATAGACGCGAAGTCTTGGCACCGGCAGATCGTCCAGAAGCACCGGATAGTCCGTCTCCTCGGGTGCCGGCGTGACCGCGTCTCCGAATCCAATGTCGGCCTGGATCGGGCATCGCGCACCGTCCAGCGTGCCGAGCAGCGTCATACGAATGCCGGCGTAGTCGGCCTCCTTGCGGATTTCCCTGGCCTTCACTGTGGATGGGTCAAAGGTGATGCCGTCGTCGACTTTCATCGCGGCGATCTCGCGGAACGTGGCTTCCATCGTGGGCAGATCGGCGGGTCCGAAGCCGAGGAAATCCGCGTCCCGCGTCGGGCGGTGAGGCTCGTCGAACCAGAGATCGAACAGCAGCGCGCCTTTCAGCAGGAACTGTTCGCGGTGGCGCAGAAATGCTCAGCCGGTACAGCAGGCGCTCGAGCGCGAACCGCGTGAGCATGAGTTCGAACTCCACCTTCTCTGCCTTCGCGACGGCCAGGAGGCGGGCGCGTATGGAGGCGGCGAGGTTGGCCTTGCCGGTCACTCGATGCTTTCCAGGTAGGGTCGCATGACGTTCGCAACACGGCACAGCCTGGCGTAGTGCCAGAGCTCGTCGTTCGATGCCCGCTTCTCGCGCCGGCATTCGCGCAGCGCTTCCAGTGCCACGTCGAGCCCGATCTTGTTGCGGTACTTGAAGCAGTCCGCGACGGTCTTGGCGACCGAGTACACACGAATCGGCATGCCATCCACGGTGTGCGACTCGACACCCTCGGTCAGCGAGGGCCGGAGAAACGCACGATGCGCAGGGGCGGATAGTCGAGCTTTGGCGCATGCGCCTTGTTGGGAATCGCAAGCCAGACCTCGTGCGGTGACTGGGTCGTGAGCTGGTGGAAACGCAGCGCCGTCAGCAGGCAGAAGACACTTTGCGGGCTGCGTGCAGCAATCTCGGCGAGCTGGTGTTGCCCGGAGCGCGTTTGCCGGGGTAGGGCATACAGTCCGCGGGAGACCTGGGTGAGCTGACCACTCGCGACGAGACGCGAGAGTGTGGCGCGAGGGATATGGTCGCGGGCGAGGTCGCGTGCACGCAGCAGTCCACGCCGGCTTGCGAGGCGCAGTATCCGCTGGGCGTGAGTCGTGGCGCTCATGCGGCGAAGTTGATACTAAAACTAGGTAAATGTCAATATATACCTATAAA
This sequence comes from uncultured Gammaproteobacteria bacterium, assembly GCA_963760725.1. Taxonomy (GTDB): domain Bacteria; phylum Pseudomonadota; class Gammaproteobacteria; order Steroidobacterales; family Steroidobacteraceae; genus SCUD01. The sequence goes on along the minus strand of CAVXET010000011.1, from coordinate 22,335 downwards.
ACGTATCATCCTGCGTGCGAAAGCTGCACAGGAGGTTCAGGTCGGCCTATCCAGGTAGATTTCGATGGTACGAATATTCAAGGCGTTGAAATTGTCCCGGTGAAACAGCGCCTTGCAAGAGGGTATTGCTTCCTCTCTCTCCGCCATCTCCTTTCGGGAAATCCCTTGTGGGATTCCAACTCGGCCTAGACGACCGGGTGCTTCAGGTGCCACGGTGTCGCCTGCTCGTACGCGTGGCCGATGCGGCACAACACCGATTCGCTTAACCGACGACCCACGAACTGCACGCTGAGCGGCAAGCCGTCCGCCGAGAACCCGCAGGGCACCGATAGGGTCGGACTCCCGCTGAAATTGAACGGCTGGGTGTGAACGTCGTTCCGGACGAGCGCGCTCCAGGTCTCGGCAGAGTCTTCGTCGAAAGGATCCGCTTCCTTCGCGCGTGCGCTGTTGGACATCGACGGGCACACCAGGCAATCGACGGTGTCCAGCATGGAGTCGATCGACGCGGAGACATCCGCACGAAGTCGGGTCGCCTCGGCGACCTTCGCGGGCGCGAGTCGCTGGCCGGCCTCGAGCACGGCGCGCATCCCCGGCCCGTAGTCGGCGGCCCGACTCGGATACGTCGACGCATGCACCGCAAGCGCTTCGGCATAGCACAGGTCGAACCAGGCATTGCCGACCTGGCTGACGTCCGGCATGGTGACCGCCACGACGTTCGCGCCCAGCCGGGTCAATGTCGCGAGCACCTCATCCATCGCCGCGGCCACGTCGGCATCCACGTTGTCGGTGGCATATCGACGGTCGAATCCGATACGGAGACCCGCGACGCCATGGCCCAGTTCGGACCGTGCCGCGGGCACGGGGTCCTTCAGCGAAGTCGGGTCAAGCGGATCGGCGCCCGCCATCGCTTCGAACAGGATGGCGGCGTCTTCCACGGTGCGGGCCATCGGCCCGATATGGTCCATGGAAGGGGCGAGCGCGAACACTCCGTAGCGGCTCACGCGGCCGTACGTGGGCTTGAGGCCCACGCACCCGTTCGCGGCCGACGGGTACCGGATCGATCCTCCTGTATCCGTACCGACCGACGCGAAACACAAGCCCGCTGCCGTCGCCACGCCGGAGCCGCTCGATGAAACGCCGCTCCATCGCGTGGCGTCCCACGGGTTCACGGGCACCTGCAAGCCGGGGAAATACGGTCCGAACGCACCCTCGCACAGGACGAGCTTGCCGAGGACGATCGCCCCCGCAGCTTCCAGCCGCGCGACGACGGTCGCGTCGAAGTCAGGCACGAAGTCGGCAAAGACCTTCGTGCCCGCCATGGTGCGAACGCCGCGCGTATAGCAAAGGTCCTTCACGCCGATCGGCACGCCGTGCAAAGGCCCGCGGTACCGGCCAGCGCGGATTTCGGCGTCTGCGCGTCGGGCGCTCGTGATCGCCTGTTCGGCCATGACCGTGACGTAGCTTTGCAGCCGCCCGTCCACCGCGGCGATCCGGTCGAGCATCTGCTGCGTCAGATCCGAGGGCAGGATTTCCTGCGCCGCGATCCGCCCGGCGACATCCGCAAGGCTCGTGTAGTGCAGCGGTCCGGCGATTCGCGAGGTCGAGGCGGCCGCCGGGCCGAGCCCTTGGGCTGTCGCGGCGGCAGGCAGTGCCGCAACGCCAGCCAGCCCTGCCAGGAGATCGCGGCGCGTCAACACAGGTTTGCTCATGCCCACCTCCGGTCGACGACATGCGACGCGGCGATTTGATCTCACTGGTGCGCAGCGCGCAAGGCGTGATGGTACGAATGATCGAGGCTTGTCAGAATCCTTTGGCAATCAGCACTCTACGTAAAGATATTGATTCCTCTCTCCACCAGTTTCAAGGCCGCAGCGAATCCTGCGCTTCGAGCGCTTCGGTGCTGGCGCCCAGTCGAATGAGCTGCGCCACCAGGATTCGCTGCGGCTCGCTCATCCGTGCGCGCGCCTCGATTACCTTGCGGCCCAACTCAGGCTTGTCGGTAATCAATCCGTCGACGCCGCGACTGAGGCCCACAAACATCCACGCCGGATCATTGACCGTCCAGATGTAGACATCCTGTCCGGCGCGGTGCGCCCGGCGGATGAATTCGACGGTTGCCATGCGCGCCTCGACTGCCAGGAAGTCCGCGTTCAATTCCGTCAGGTTTCCGATCGCTTTCGCGACCAGTAACCCGACCCGCCAGGACGGGCGCAGGGCCTTCATCTTTCGCACCATGTCGAGGTCCAGCGACATGAAGATACAGTCGTCCGCCATGCCGGCCTCATCGACGATAGTCGCCACGCGCTGCTCGAGCTGCTGGTCGTGGCCGTAGGACTTGAGTTCGACGATGACGCGACAACGCCCTTTGCATACGGCAAGCGCCTCGGCCAGCGTTGGCAGGCGCTCCGTAGAGTAGCGCGGATCCTTGAAGCTACCGATATCGACCGCACGCAGTGTCGCGGCGTCGGCGCCCCAGATCTTGGCGGGACTGCCGCCCACTTTCATCAAGTCGCTGTCATGCACGACCAGCACCTGGCCGTCAGCGGATTCCTGCACATCCAGCTCGATGAAGTCCGTGTGCTGCTCGGCTGCCAGCCGAAATGACGCCAGCGTGTTCTCCGGCGCGCTGGCCGACGAGCCGCGATGCGCGATCACCAGCGCCGGGCGCTCCTCGCGATTGGACAGGAATGCAAACAGGGCGATGCCGAGGGCCGCGAGCAACGCGACCGCAGCAATGCCTGCCATCGCGCGCGTGGACAATCGGCGTTGGCCGCTTGCAGCGTACTGCGCGAGCGTCGACCCCGGCGATTCCGGCCGGACGATGCGCAGGTACAGGCGCGTGATGAGCAGCGAAAACAGCGAGAAATTGAAGATGCCGACGGCCAGGGCGAGTGCGGCGCCGATCAGGGCCCACGCGGCGACGAACACCAGCATCAGCGTCAGCGAGCCGGCCAGATGCGGCGCCACGAGGCGGCCGATGAACCCCACCGAGCCGGTGGCCACCACGGTCAGCAGGACGGCGATCACTGCCCATGCGAGGAGCGTCACGAGTATCAGAGCACGCGAGCCGGCCGAGCGCCGGGCGCTCTCGCCGAGCGCTTGCCGCGGACTCACGCGCTCGAACAGGAGCAGCGGCATCGCCAGTGCCCAGCGGGCGAGAGTGCGTGCCGCGAGCCACAGGAGTCCGATGGCCAGCAGGCCGATGATTCCGGCCGCAGCCCAGAACTGCGGCGGATGCTGCGCCAGGTAATAGTTGATGTCGTATTCGCGTAGCAGCGTGAAGTACACGAGGCCAGCAACGAGCAGGAACGGTGCAAGGCCTGCAAGGACCCGGACGACCATGCGCAGGGCCAGGCGTAATACGTTCAAGGCATGCGCGGCGCCGAATCGCAGCGCGCCAGTTCCGTTGAGCATCAGGCCCGCCGTTGCCCCGAGGCCGACGGCCATCAGGCACGCGCTCTCCAGGGCCGCAATGGCCGCGATCAGTGAAGCGCCGAGGATCAGCGTCGTGATCCCCACGGGCGTGGTGAGGAAGAAGAACGCTATGTCGACGTCCGCGACGACGCGGTTCGAAGTCCCGGCGCGCAATGCGTACAGGAGCAGGCTCGTCGCGGGCATCAGGAATGCGAAGGCGAGCAGCTTGTAGGCGATGTCGGTGACCGCAAGGCTCCGCCATGCGCGGCGGAGGTCTGCGATGGCGCTCATGAAATGCGCGCGGACGTCATCCCACATTGCGGTGCCCTGGGTCGGCTCGGCGAAGTGGCGGTATCATGACAGACGGAACTGCAACATTTTTGCCAAGGACGAATGCTTCAATGACCACCAGTCGCCGCGAATTCATCGCCGGGACGGGCGCCGCCCTCGCGGCACTTTCGGGCCTTGCGGCCTGCGCCAAGCGAAGCCCCGCGGTGAAAGCCGTGGACATCGAAGCCCTGCTCTCCGAGGTCGGCGAGGAGATGCTCGCCGACTACCCCGAGAATGCGACCGGCCTTGGCATCGACATCGGGGCGCGTGCGCCGCTCAAGGCCCGGCTGACCGATCGCTCGGCGGCGGGGCAGGCGGCCATCGCGAAGCGCGTGGCCGCCCGGCTTGAACGCATGAAGGCCGTGGATGCGGCTGCGCTCAGCGAGGCCGCGCGCATCGACCTTGACGTCGTGCGGACGGCGCACGAGACGGCGGTCGAGGGCTTCGCCTTTCCCTATGGCGACGTCGCGACCCTCAACCAGAATTGGTCCTGGCGGAATGCGCCCTACGTCGTCACGCAGAACACGGGCGCCTTCCTCGAGATCCCGAGCCTGCTCGAGGAGCAGCACACCGTTTCGACGAAGGAAGACGCGGATGCCTATCTCGCGCGCCTCTCGGCCTACGCGGGCCAGATCGACGGCGAAACCGAGCGCCTGAAATCCGCAGGTTCGCAGGGCGTCATCGCGCCGGATTTCATCCTCGACAAGGCGCTCGCCCAGATCAAGCTCGCACAGGAAGGCGACGTCGCGAAGTGGCCGATGATCGCCTCGTTCGCGAAGAAGGCGGAGTCTCTCGGCGGCGATTTCGCGGCGCAGGCCGCGAAGCTCGCGTCGGACCAGATCGGCCCGGCGCTTGCTCGCCAGGGCGCCGAGCTCGAAGCCCATCGCGCCCGCGCGAATGCGGACGCGGGCGTCTGGAAACTGCCACAGGGCGATGCGTACTACGCCTGGGCGCTTCGCGCCGCGACGACGACGCGCATGACGCCGGACGAGATCCACGAGCGCGGCAAGACCGAGCTTGCGGAACTCCAGGCCCAGATGGATACGATCCTGAAGGGCGAGGGCTACTCGAAAGGCACGGTCGGCGAGCGCATGACGGCGCTCGGCAAGGACAAGCGCTTCGAGTTCCCGGACAACGACAAGGGCCGCGCCGAGATCATGGCGCTGCTCGAGGCGCGCGTCGCCGACATCCGCACGCGCCTGCCGCGTGCTTTCGCGACGCTCGTGCCGGGGAACTTCGAGATCAAGCGCATGGCGCCCGAAGTCGAGATTGGCGCGCCCGGCGCCTACGGCGGGCCGGGCAGCATCGACGGCAAGATCCCGGGCAAGTTCTGGATCAACCTGCGCACCACCGACCTCTGGCGGAAGTACAGCCTGCCGACGCTGACCTACCACGAGTCGCTGCCGGGCCACGTCTGGCAGGGCGAGTACACGTTCAAGATGCCGCTCGTGCGTTCGCTGCTCGCGCTTCAACGCCTACTCGGAAGGCTGGGCGCTCTACGCCGAGCAGCTCGCCGACGAACTCGGCGTCTACGAGAACGACCCGGTCGGCCGCCTCGGCTACCTGCAGTCCATCGCCTTCCGCGCCTGCCGGCTCGTCGTCGACACCGGCCTGCACGCGAAGCGCTGGACGCGCCAGCAGGCGATCGAGTGGTTCGCGAGCACGAATGGCTCGGGGATCGAGGAAGTGACGAGCGAGGTCGACCGCTACTGCGCGTGGCCGGGCCAGGCCTGCGGCTACAAGGTCGGCCACAGCGAGATCAATCGCCTGCGCACGAAGGCGCAGTCGGCGCTGGGCGCCGCCTATGACCTGCGTCAGTTCGACGATGCGGTCGTGAAGGGCGGGGGCGTGCCGATGGTGGTGCTCGCCCGCGTCATCGACGCCTACGTCGGAAAGGCCGGCAAGGCCTGACCGCTCAGGCCGGGCGGAACTTCGCGACCCGCGGCGGCCGCAGGTTCGGCTCCTTCACGTGCTCGTCGGGTTGCGGTGCGCCGACGCGTGTCTCGATCGGGATGATCCCGCCCCACGACGGCCAGGTGAAATCCGCCTTGTCATCCGCCGGCGGGCCGGAGCGGATTTTCGCGGAGGCCTCGTCGATGGCGAGGCGCAGCAGCCGCGTCGCCTTCAGTTCCTTCGGCTTGACCGGGCGCAGTCCGTCCCAGCGGCCCGGCATGAGTCCTTCCATGAAGGTTCGCAGGTGTTTTTCCTTCTCGACCGCGTCCGTCACTTCCACCGGCTCGCCGAGGACGACGACGGAACGGTAATTGATGGAATGGTGGAAGGCCGAGCGCGTGAGCACGAGGCCGTCCACATGGGTCACCGTCACGCAGACCGGCGACTTGCGGGCGGTGTCGAGCATCCGGCTGACGGCCGAGCCGTGCAGGTAGAGCCAGTCGCCCTCGCGCCAGAAGAGCGTCGGGATGACGACGGGCACCTTCTGGTGCACGAAGCCGACGTGGCAGATGAGGCCCGCGTCGAGGATCGCGTCGATGGTCTCGCGGTCGTAGTGGCCCCGCTTGCGCATGCGCTCGACGCGCACGCGCTTCGACTTCGGCGCGGCTCGACGGATCGTCGTCAGTTGCCGCCCCAGCTCTTCGAGAACCCGATGCCCCACGACCGCGGATCGCTGATGGTCTTCAGGTTGTTGGTTCGCAGGCCGACCTCGGTGGCCTGGTCGAAGTAGATCGCGCGCTCGTCGAAGATGTTGTCCACGTACGCGTAGACCTCCCAGTTGTCCGCTGCCAGGCCGATCTTGAAGTCGGAGATCTGGTAAGCGGGCTGCAATGACGGCTCCTGGAGGACGCCGTCCGAGTCGAGGACGGCGAGTCCATTCAGCGAATTGCCGGTATAGGAGAACTGATAACGGGCGTAAACATGCCCGCCCGCGGTTTCGCGGGGGAACGTGTATTCGACCCAGGCCGCGCCTTTCTCCTTCGCGGAAAACGGCAGGCGTTCGCCCGGCGAGAGGCCGAGATCCGGCTCATTGGCCTTCGTCGTCGGGTCGAGCAGCTGCAGGTTGAGCCCGAAGTCGAGCGAGTCCCAGAGGTACGTGGTGAAGTCGAGGCTGATGCCGTCGATCTGGGCGTCGCCGACATTGGCGACGAGAATTGCAAAAAGCGGGCCCGGATCGGTGACTTCGATCTGGTAGTCCTTCCACTCCATCCTGAATGCCGTGAGGTTCAGCGTGTACTTGCCGCCGGCCCAGCGGCTCTTGAAGCCCATCTCGTAGTTGTCGAGGAAATCCGCGTCGTAGTCGGCCGGCAGGACCGTGCCTGGCCTCACGACGTTGCGCCCGCCGGCGCGAAAACCGTCGGAGTACAGCGCGTACACCATCGCGTTCTCGTTGATGTTGTACTGCACCGAGAGCTTCTTCGTGATATCGCTGGTCGAGTTTTCCGCAGTTCCGAGATCCGACGTCTTGTTCCCGTTCGGCTGCGCCGTGAAATAGTTGCGCTTGCGCGTGTGGTCGAACCAGCGAAGGCCCGCAGTGAAGGACCAGTCCTCGTTCGGCGAGTAGGTCAACTCGCCGAATGCCGCGTACTGCTCCGTCGTCTGGTCATTCTTCGAGTGGTAAAACGCGTTGTCCGTCGAACCGGGCTCCAGGTCGTAATACGCCGCGCGCGTCTGGAATCCGACCGTATCCTCGTAGTCCTCGATCCGGCTGAAGAAGCTGAAGCCTTCCTCGACCTTCTCGTAAAAGAGTCCTGCGACCCAGGTGAGCTTCTCGGTCGAGCCTTGCAGGCGGAATTCCTGCGCAATGCGATCGATGAACGGACTATCGTGCCAGCCGAGCCCGACCGGATCGGCGCCGAGGTCGTAGATCGCATAGTTCGCGCCGAAACTGTGGCTCAGGTAGAACGTGTAGTCGGTGTTGTCCTGGAAGTAGGCAATGTTACGCGTGAAGTAGCTGGTTGCGGACGTGAACTGGGCCCAGCCGAAATCGCCCTGCAATGTGAGGGCGAGCTGCATCCACTCGTCGCTGCGGCTCTCGTTCTGGAAGCGCACGACCGCGAGCTCCCGACCCTCCAGTTCAGCGTGCCCGTTGCCACCATTCGAGAAGACGTCTTCTTCCGAGTAGCTGTTGGCGTCCATCTGCTGGTAGACGGCGCTGACGTCCACCGTCCAGTCCTCGTTCGGTGTCCAGCGCAGCGCTGCGCGACCGCCCGCGTATTCGACGCTGTTGATGTCCTTGTCCACGAAAGCGGCGTTGTCGAAACCGCCGCCGAGGCTCTCGCCCAGGACGTTGTCGATGAAGCCGGCGTCGCGCGCCGAGAAGCCGACGACGCGGATTGCGACGTTTTCGCCGAGCGGCACGTTGACGACACCCGAAACCTCGTAGCCCTCGTCGCCATGGTCCACGGTGTAGGCGTCCAGTGCGACGTCCGTCGTGAAGCCGGTCGCATCCGGCTTGTTGGTGATGTAACGCAGCGTGCCTGACTGCGAGCTCGAGCCGTAGAGCGTGCCCTGCGGTCCGGGCAGGGCTTCGATGCGCTCGATGTCGATCAGGCGGATCTCAGGCTGCAACGCGCTCTGCGTGAGCGGCTGCTCGTCGAGATAGATGGCGGCAGAGGCATCGGCGATGAATGACGAGGAGTCGTCCGCGACGCCGCGGAAGTAGATCGTGCCACGTCCCGGCACCGTGGCGTTGTAAGAAAGGCTCGGCACGAACCTGGAAAACTCCTTGACACTGTCGAGGTTCGCCCGCTGGAGCTGCTCCTGGCTGATCGTCTGGATTTCCTGCGGGATGTCGAGGAGCGTTTCCTCGCGCTTTCGCGCGGTCACGATCACCGCGTCGAGGTCCGTTGCCTTGGGCTGGTCCTGGGCGAGTACCGCAGGTGCGTAGCTTCCGGTCAATGCGACCGAGACCGCGTAGGCGACCGGATTGATCCTCATCGGGCTGCCGGATTTCGTGCTCATGCCTGCCCCTTGCGTTGGTTCAGTCCGAGGATAGACGAAGTCCAGAATCCCGGCCATCCCGCGCCAGAATCGGTGCGAGCACGTCGATCAGCGGCGCAAGGTCACTTTCGTAATGTCGCCAGATGCCGATCGAGCTGTCATAGATCGGGCGGCGCACCTGCTCCGAGCTCGCGGTGCGGATCGCGCGTTCGGTCTCGTGGAAGCGCAGGCAGGCGTCCTCCCACGAAAGCCCGCAGAAAACCAGCATCCGGCGCACCTGGCCCTGCAGGTCCGCGATGACATCTTCGTATTGCACATCCAGTACACGATCGGGCAGGACCGCGCTCCAGTGCGCCATCATCCGGTCGTATTCGAGGTAGTACTCCCCGATTTCCACGAGGTCATAGGTAAACGGCTGGCCCCTCGCAAAGAGCTGCTTGTAGCAGGAGAGGCAGGTGTCGAGCGGATGCCGCCGTGCGTTGATGAACCGCGCATTTGGCAGTGCAAGAGAAAGCAGGCCGATGCTCGCAAAGTTGTTCGGGTTCTTGTCGAGGAAGCGCGGCGCATCGCGCCGGTACTGGCGCGTCGCCTCGATGTAGGAACGCCCGAGCTTCGCCCAGGCCTCGCGGTCGAAATCGCGCACGGCCTCGGGGTAGGTGGCCTTGCCGCGGCTCTCGCGATTGATCTGGAGAATCAGGCGCCCGACTTCGGGCAATTCGTGCGTCGCGTCCACGTGCGAGTGACTGGCGAGGATCTGCTCGACGAGCGTCGATCCGGAGCGGGGGAGGCCGACGATGAAAATCGGCGACGGGTCCGTATCGCCACTGCCGGCGTTGCCGCGCGAGGAAGTCCGCGTCGAAGACGGCGCGGATGCGCTCGTTGATCACTTCGGTCTGCACCGGGTCGTAGCTCTCGAGCTTGCGGCGCGTGCGGTTGCCGCGGTCGTACTGCTCGAAGGCGCGCGCGTACTCGCCGCGATCCTCCAGCGCCTTGCCGAGCGCGAAAGAGAACTGGGCGCGCGCCTCGTCGGAGAGTCCAGGCGACTCGAGCTGGCGTTGCATCGACTCGACATCCGCGTCGTCGAAGCGGAACGTCTTCAGGTTCGAGAGGCTCCACCAGGCCTCGCTGAGATCCGGGCGGAGTTCAATCGCGCGGCGATAGGCGTCGATTGCCTCGGCCTGGCGGCCGATCGTCTTCAGCGTGTTTCCAAGACCGAGGCATGCCGCCGTCGACTGTGTGTTGAGCTCGAGCGCGCGGCGAAACGCCTCGATGGCTTCGGCGTAATGACCCGAGCGTGACTGCACGTTTGCCATGTGCACTTGCACGCTCGCGGAACGCGGATTGAGTTGTTCCGCCCGCGCGATGCTTGCGCGTGCGGCCGGCACGTGGAGTTGCTCGAGTTGCGCGCGGGAAAGGTCGATCCATGCGTCGAGGAAGTCCGGCGCAAGCTCGACCGCGCGCGCCAGCAACTGCTCGGCCTGGCCGTAGTGCTCGGTCTGCATGGCAATCAGGGCGAGCAGGCGCATGGCCTCGATGTTCCGCGGATCGCGCCGCAGGATTTCGCGGTACGCCGCTTCGGCCTGCTCGAGACGGCCCGCGCGCTGGTGCGCAGCCGCTTGCGCGATCAGCTCGCGCGCCGGGTCGGCGCGCAGGAAAACCTGCATCGCGCCTTCGGCCTCGAGGGCGCGGCCCGACTCCGACAGCGCATGAACGAGCGTCAGTTGCGCGCCCTGCAGCTTGGGGTCGAGTGCGAGCGCCTTCTGCAGGCTTTCGATGGCGTCATCGGGGCGGCCGAGCTGCAGGAGGCTCCGGCCGAGCTCCTCGTGCGCCTTGGCATAGCCGGGCTCTTCCGCAAGCGCGCGGCGCAATTCCGGCTCGGCTTCCGCCGCGCGGCCCTGGCGATTCAGGGCCGCGCCGAGCAGCGACAGGAGATTCGGCTCGCCCGGGACATTCCGCGAGCGCGTCGCGACAGAGCCTCTCCGCCATGACGCCATCGCCGGCGCGCAGGAAGGTCATCGCGCGATCGAACGCAGCGCGTACCCGTTGTAGATCAGACGACATGACAAAAGGGGCCTCAGGCTACGCGATGCCAGACAGGCCGCTAGGTATTTGTACTGACATCGACAGGCTCACCGTTTCAATAGACTCGATTCCTGTCAGGTGACTGATGGCGCTTCCCGCCTGACGACCCGGATGGGGAAGGGAAGCGCTTGTGTGCGAATTGTACCTTGGGAGACGCGGCCAGCCCGCGGGAGAGGCTTGTATGGCTGACTACAGTTCGCAGTTCCCCATCAGGCGTCTCTGGACCATCCTCCTTGTGAGCATGGTCCTCATGTTCGGCGTGCTGCTCTACTTCGGGAACCAGATCTATCACCTGGCGCCGCCGATACCGAGCGCGATCAGGAGCGAAGGCGGCGCCACGCTCTTCACGCGCGAACAGATCGAACGCGGCCAGAACGTCTGGCAGTCCATGGGCGGCATGCAGCAGGGCTCGATCTGGGGCCACGGCAGTTACGTGGCGCCGGACTGGTCAGCCGACTGGCTGCACCGCGAGGCGCTGGCGCTGCTCGACCGCTTTGCAATGCGCGAGCGCGGCGTGGAATACGAGGCGCTCTCGGCCGCGGACAAAGCGCAGGCCCAGACCTTGCTCAGGCAGGACATGCGCACCAATACCTACGATGCGCAATCGGGCGTCGTCACCGTCGCGGACGACCGGGCGGAGGCCATCGCAGCGGTCGGTGCGCACTACGCGGCGCTGTTCCAGGGGAGCTCGGCCGAGGCGCAGGCGCTGCGGGAGCAGTATGCATTTCCGGTTCACGCCAAGCTGACGGCCGACGAGTCGTCCGCGCTGAACGCATTCTTCTTCTGGACTTCGTGGGCGGCGAGCACAAATCGGCCCGGAGCCTCGATTACGTACACGAGCAACTGGCCGCACGAGCCCCTCGTCGGCAATACGCCGTCGGGCGCCGTGTTCATGTGGACGTTCATCTCGATCTTCGTCCTGCTCGGCGGGATCGGCGCACTCGTGTGGTATTACGCGAGGGAATTCGACATCTGGCGTCGCGACGGCGAGCCGGAAACAGGGTACTCGCGCAACGACTTCATGGAAACGGCGGCGGTCACGCCGTCCATGCGTGTCGCCTCCGGGTTCTTCATCGTGGCGACCCTGCTCTTCGTCGTGCAGGTGCTGCTCGGCATCGTGACCGCGCACTATGCGGTCGAGGGCCAGGGCCTGTACGGCCTGCCGCTGTCGGACCTCTTCCCGTATTCCGTCACCCGGTCCTGGCATACGCAGCTTGCGGTGCTCTGGATCGCGACCGCGTGGCTCGGCACCGGGCTCTATGTCGCGCCGCTGCTGGGCGGCCGCGAACCGCGCTTCCAGTCGTTCGGCGTGTGGTTCCTCCTCGTCAGCCTGGTCGTGATCGTGGTCGGCGGGTTCGCGGGACAGTGGCTTGCGATCAACCGCATGATCCCGGACCTGACGCGGAATTTCTGGTTCGGCCACCAGGGTTACGAGTACGTGGACCTGGGCCGCTTCTGGCAGATCTACCTGTTCGTCGGCTTGTTGCTGTGGCTCGTGCTCGTGTTGCGCGGGCTGGCGCCGGCGCTGAAGCAGCAGGCGCAGAGCCGCTCGCTCCTGTTCCTGGTCGTCGTGGCCGCCGTCGCGATCGGGCTCCTGTTCGGCGCGGGCCTCATGTACGGCCAGCACACCCACATCTCGATCATGGAGTACTGGCGCTGGTGGGTCGTCCACCTGTGGGTGGAAGGCGTATTCGAAGTCTTCGCCACCGCAATCGTCTCCGCGCTGCTCGTGCGCATGGGGCTCGTTCGGGTGTCGGTAGCGACCACGTCCGTGCTGTTCGCGACGATCATCTTTCTCGGCGGCGGCGTGCTCGGGACGTTCCATCACCTGTACTGGAGCGGGACCCCGATCGCGGTGCTCGCGCTTGGAAGCGTGTTCTCGGCGCTCGAGGTGGTGCCGCTGATGGTGGTCGGCTTCGAGGCTTACAGCCGGGCCAAGCATGAGGGCATCTTCGATTGGCAGAAGCATTATTACTGGCCGTTCCGGTTCTTCACGGCGGTGCTCGTGTGGAACCTGATCGGTGCCGGCCTGTTTGGTTTCCTGATCAATCCGCCGCTCGCGCTCTATTACATGCAGGGACTCAACACGACGGCCACGCACGGCCATGCGGCGTTGTTCGGCGTCTATGGAATGCTGGGCCTCGGCCTCACGTTGTTCTGCATGCGCGGCCTCACCGACCCGAGCCGCTGGAACAACCGGCTCCTGTCGATCAGCTTCTGGTGCCTCAACATTGGCCTCGCGATGATGGTGTTCCTGTCGCTGCTGCCCCAGGGCCTGTGGCAGACCTATGCAAGCTTCACGCAGGACTATGCCTACGCGCGCAGCGCCGAGGTCATCCACGGGCCGGTGATGCAGGCGCTCGTGTGGGCGCGCGTACCCGGAGACCTGGTCTTCGGCGTCGGCGTGTTTGCGTTTGCGATCGTCGTGCTGCGGGCGTTCCTGTCGCGCCGGGATCGCGTTACTTCGGGTAAAGCAGCGTGACCACGAACCGCACGCCCCAGTCGGGGCCGCCCGTCGGCGTGTGGCGACCTGTCACCCGCCGCCGGCCCTGCCCGGGTACTGCAGGAACATCTCGGTGATGACGCCGTTGATGGCGGTGCGCGGGTCTTTCATCATCTTGCTGGTGAGGCGCGCTTCCGCGATGCCTTCCCAGACAACCTGCTTCTTCGACAGGTCGACGACGTCGACGTTGGCCGTGCCGGTCTTGTAGCGCACGGTCTCGACCTCCGGCGGGAATGCGGACGCGCCGTACATGCCGCCGCGATAGCCGTAGTAGCCGTAGCCATACCCGTACGAGCCGGGCGTCGTGCGGACGTCCACGTTCTCCTGGGAGTTCGCATTGAAGTTGACGAGCAGGTCCGCCGGGCCGCCTTCAACGTACTTGTAACCGCGCGAGTCCATCTCGCGGCGGATCGCTTCCTTGAAGTAGCTCGAGATCGGCGTCGAGGCGCCGCCGCGGTCCGTGCCGACCTTCTCGGGGAACATGTAGGTCTTGTAGCTGGACAGGTTGGCCGCCGGGTCCACGTTGGACCGGATCGTCGGACCCGATTCGCAGCCTGCGAGCATCGCAAGCGCGACCGCGCCGGCCAGGAAGATTTTCTTCATCGAAACGCCCCTATTGCAGAGTGAAACAGAAAAGTGTGGTTCAACGCGCAGTGGTCGCGCATGGGACCTTGGTCTTACCGGGGCATTGCCTCACCCATGGCGGCGTGGATCGAGCGGATCAGCACGTCGCCCCGGAGGGGCTTGCGCAGGTAGGCTGATGCCCCGTCCGCCAGGCATTGCTCCCGGACGGTCGGCTCATCATGCGCCGTGATCATGATAAGCGGGATCGGGCTTCGCAAACCGATGAGCTGCTTCTGGACCTCGCGCCCGTTCAGGCCCGACATCTGCAAGGTCCAGGACCAGGCAGTCCGGCCGCCGGTTTGCGAGGGAATTCAGGAACTCCTCGCCGGATGCGAATCCTTCGGAATCGAGATGGGAGGCCCGCAGCAGGCGCACCAGGGCGCCCCGCACGGATTCCTCGTCATCCACGACCGCGACGAATGGACGGGCTTTTTCCATCGCGGGGCAAGTAGGCGAGCCTCCGCGGCAAAAGAACAGTGGACCTTCGTCTCATCCAGCCGCGGGGCGGCTGTCCGGGCGCTTGACGAGCGGGGAGGTGAGGGTCACGAGTTCCGCGACCGAGCGGACCTGGAGCTTCGCCATGACCCGCCCGCGGTGGACCTTGATGGTCTTCTCCGCGGCGCCGAGCTCGGCCGCGATCTGCTTGTTGAGCCGGCCGATGACGATGAGCTCGAGCACCTCGCGCTCGCGGGTCGTGAGCGCCATGAGCCGTGTTTCCACATCGTTACGCTCTGCATCCGCCCGGCGACGCTGCCGGTCGCGCTCGAAGGCCTCGAGAACGGCGGCCAGGAGGTCGCCCAGGCGCACCGGCTTCGAAAGGAAGGTGACGGCGCCCGCGCGCATCGCCTGCACGCTCATCGGAATGCTGCCCCGGGCGGTCACGAAGATGATCGGCCGCGCACTGCCGCGGGCGGCAAGGACCGATTGCAGCTCGAGGCCGTTCATGCCGGGCATCGCGACGTCCGCGACGAGGCAGCCCGGCACGTCGGGGTCATGCGCGGCGAGGAAAGCGTCGGCGCTCTCGAAGGTGCGAACGGCAAAACCCGCCGCCACCAGGCCACGCCGCAGGGCCGTGCGGATCGACGCGTCATCGTCGACGAGGAATACGACCGGCTCCCGGTTCGAACTGGTCATGCGAGCGCCCCTCCTACGGGCACCTGCAAATGAAACGTCGCTCCGCCCGGGCCGCCCTCGGCCCAGAGACGTCCGCGATGCGATTCCGCGACCGTACGGCAGATGGCGAGTCCCATGCCCATGCCGTTCGGCTTGGTGGTCACGAAGGGCTGGAAGATCCGCTCGAGATCGCCCGGGGGGATGCCGCCGCCGCTGTCCGTCATCGTGACCTGTACGCAAGATTCCTCCGGCAGGAAGCGCGTGGCAAGTTTTACGTTGCGCTCCGCCACCGGCAGGCCGCTCATGGCCTCGCAGGCATTCATGAGCAGGTTGAGGACGATCTGCTGCATCTGCACCCGGTCCGCCATCACGACAGGGGCGCCATTGTCGAACTCGGTCGTGACACGCACGTGACGGGTGATGAGTTCGCTCTTGGCGATCTCGAGCACGTCCCGGACCGTTCCATTGAGGTCCACCGGCCGGCGGAGAAGGTCGCCCTGCTGCAGGAGGGCGCGGAGCCGGTCGATCACCTGGGCTGCGCGCACGTCGTCATCGACGATGTCCCGCAGGATGGCGCTGACCTCGCCGAGGTCGGCTTTTCCCTCCTCGAGGAGCTTGAGCGCGGCCTCGGCATTCCCGAGGATCGAGGTCAGGGGCTGATTGAGCTCATGGGCGAATGCGCCGGAGAGCTGGCCGAGCACCGCCGCGCGCCCGAGGTGGGTGAGCTGCTGCTGCTGGATGCGCGCATCCTGCTCGGCGCGCTTGCGGCCCGTGACGTCGGTGCGGGTGACGACGGCGCCGCCCTCCGGGCGCCGCAAGCGCTCGATCGAGACCTCGATCCAGGCCTGGTCCATGCCGGCGGGCTCGAGGTACTCGAACTGGCAGCGCGTCTCGCGCCCATCGAGCACATTCCGCAGCGCCGCCAGGTGCTCCGCCGCGTCACGCTCACCGAGTTCGGCTGCGCGCGCGCAGGCGTCGAGGTAGCTGTTCGCCTCGAGCACGCGGTCGAATCGGGCCGGGTGCGCGAGCTGCACGCTGCGCCGCCAGGATTCGTTGACTTCGATGATCGTGCCCGCGGCGTCGAGCACCGCGATCTGGTCGTGCACCGACCCGAGCACCGCGGCATGCAGTCCCTCGGCACGCTTGAGTCCGGCCTCCGCGCTGCGGAAAGGCGAGAGGTCGAGCGCGTACAGCACGCCGCCGCCGTCGCCGAAGCGCGCCTGGCCGAGGATCACGGGCACGCGCTTGCCGTCGGGCAGCGTCAGGTCGCCCTCGGTCACCTCGGCCGGCGACTCGCCGTCAGCGAGGCCCGCGGTGAACTGGTCGATCGCGAGCTCGCCGTCCGCGATCTCGCCGCGGTTCAAGCGGGTGAGCGTCATGAAAGCCTGGTTCGCGTCCGTGATCTGGTAGCCGCCGTGCCAGATCGCTGTCGGGATGATGTTGTGCTCGAAGATCTTGCGGAAGCGCGCTTCGCTCGCGGCGAGCGCGCGGCCCGCGTGGCGCCATTCCTCGAGCAGCGCCGCGCAGAACACGAACGTCACGCAGATGACGACGTGGAAGGCGACCAGCGAAAGCGCGTTTTCGATCGGGTTCGCGACATGGAACGGCCCGTGGCCGTTCAGGACGCCCCAGGTCGAGATCGCGCCGACGAGGAGGGCGGCGCTGCAGGCGCCGGGCACGCCGAAGCGGATCGTCGCCCAGCGAGGAGCGGCAGCGGCGTAAACAGCCAGGCGACGGACGGTTCGGTGCGGTCGAGCGGCGAGGCGAACACGAGCGTGCACACCGCGCCGAGCGCGATCGCGAGCACAGCCGCTTCCATGATCCGCCACGCCGGCACCTGCCGCGGGCTGACCC
Organism: uncultured Gammaproteobacteria bacterium; assembly: GCA_963760725.1. Taxonomy (GTDB): domain Bacteria; phylum Pseudomonadota; class Gammaproteobacteria; order Steroidobacterales; family Steroidobacteraceae; genus SCUD01. The sequence goes on along the minus strand of CAVXET010000011.1, from coordinate 5,519 downwards.
GCAGGCCCGTCACGCCGTGCACGATGAGCGGCACGAGGGCGACGATCGCAAACGTGTTCGTGATGGTGCGGACGGTGATCGTGAGCCAGAACTCCGCCGGGATCCCGGCGAGTGCAAAGGCCGCGACCATGAAGAGGCTGGTCGCGAGCGGCGCGACGAAACCGGCGAACACGGTCAGCACCAGCACGGTCCGCAGGCGGTCGAAACGGCGCGGGTTGGGGCAGAACTCGAGCAGCGCCCAGGCGCCGAGCACCGCTTCCGTCGCGTTCGCGACGTACTGGATCGCGACTTGCGCGATCGGGACTGCTCGGGCAGTTGCACCAGGAGGTGGAACGGCAGCACCGCGAGCAGGTAACAACCACCAGCGTTCGCGGCGCGTCAGGAGGAGGGCGGCGAGAAGGATCGCATTCGGCGCCCAGAACGCGGACACTGGCGCGGAAGGAAATGCCAGCCAGGAGCCCGCCTTGGCGGCGAGCACATAGGCGAGGGCAGTGAAGAGCGGCGGTGCGGCCTGCCGGGCGAGGCTCGAGAGCCGCTTGAGGGCGTTTTGGCCCGGGTGCGACGACGGGGACGACACGTCGATCGCCATCGAATTCCGCGGCGGGTCAACGTAAATCTGATCCATCGGGTCGCGGATTATTGCGCAATTCCGCAGCGCGATGGGACCAAAGTCCCATTCACAGGCAACTGGCGGATTTTCATAGTCATTCAATGAGGGAGCGCATTTTTGCCGCGTTGCAGTACGCGTGCCTCGGCGCGGGTGCGCTCCTCGTCTCCATGGTCGCCCTGGCCCGTCTCGACGGCGAGGTGGGCCGGCAATCCGCGATCGCAAGCTTCGAAGCCACCGCGCGGGCCCCGGACCAGTCGCTCTGGTCCCCCGAGCGGGTCAAGGACTACGAAGCGAGCCTTTCGATCGTGAAGGACGAGCCGCTCGCGATCCTGCGCATTCCGGATCTCGGTCTCGAGGTGCCGGTGTACGCGACCTCATCGGAGCTGCACCTCAACCGCGGCGCCGGCCTCATCGAAGGCATGGGCCTGCCGGACAAGGGCGGCAATCTCGGCATCGCCGGGCACCGCGACGGATTCTTCCGGGTCCTCAAGGACATCGCGCCGGGCGAGAAGATCGAGGTCGAGACGAAGAACCGCCGGCACATCTTCCGCGTCGTCTCGACCGAGGTCGTGGATGCCACGGACCTGCGGCCGCTCGCCGACACGGTGGACCCGACCATCACGCTCGTGACCTGTTACCCGTTTTATTTCCTGGGCCACGCACCCCAGCGATTCATCGTGCGCGGCACGTACGAGTGGACGTAGACGAATCGCGGCAACTATCTAGGAGACTTTCATGAAATCGTTCGTAACCCTGGGGGGCATCGTGCTGGCACTCGTGTCAGCCGCGGCCTTCGCGCAGCAGCCGGCAGCCTGCCAGCGCGTCGTGTACAGCGCGGAGGTGCTCGCGCGCTTCCCGAATATCAAGGCGGCCTGCCTCGACGTGATCAACAAGGACGGCAAGGACTACGCGGTCGTGAAGGCGACCCTCGTGCGCGCGACCTCGCGCAAGATGACCGTGCGCGTGAAGCGTTCCGACGGCACGCTCTCCGACCCGATCGGCGTGAATGTCGCCCCGAATGAGCGCCTGAACGTCAACGGCAAGCCGACGGCGATCCAGGACGTCGCGATCGGCCAGGAGCTGACGGCCTATATCAATGTGACCGATCCGGGCATTGCCCTTGCACAGTCGGACGAGGCCGCCCCGGTCGAGTTCACGCCGGTGCCGGCGACGCCGGAGCCGGAGCCCGCGGCCGTCGCGAGCGCCGCGGAGATGCCGAAGACCGCGACGTCGCTCCCGCTCCTCGGTACGATTGGGTTCTTGTTGCTCGCGCTTGGCGCCGGTTTCGCGTTCCTGCGGCGCCGTAGCCCGGCTTAAGGAGATCGATCGATGAACATTCGAAGAATTGTCCCGGCCTTCCTGGCCACGGTACTCGCCGCGGCGGCCTGCGCGGCGCCGCCGCCGAAGCCGGCCGTGAGGGAGAACCTCATCCAGAAGACGGCCACGGTGGAAGCCATCGATGTGGCGAAGCGTCTTGTGTCGCTGCGCCTCGAGGACGGCACCAGCAACACGATCCAGGTCAGCGACGCGGTCAAGAACCTGCCGCAGGTCAAGGTCGGCGACAAGGTGGTCGTGAGCTACTACGAGGCGCTGGCCGCCGAGGTCAAGAAGCCGGGCGAAGGCGTGAAGGGCGTCGAGACGGAAGTCAGCGCGGTCCAGGCGCCGCCGGGCAGCATGCCGGCCGCCGGGGCGGGTGTGATGATGCGCACGACGGTCATCATTGACTCGGTGGACAACCAGTTCCACACCGTGACGTTCACGAACTCGCAAGGCCAGTTGCGGACGGTGGCGGTCGAAACGCCCAAGGGCCAGGAGTTCGTCAAGGGACTCAAGAAGGGCGACCACGTGGAAATCGCCTACACCGAGGCGCTCGCGATCGAAGTGAAGCCGGCCCCCTGAGCCGGGGAAGCCGGACTTGGTCCGCGTTGCGAGGAAGCTGATCGTCCTCGCGGCGGTGTTGACGGTGCTGGTCGCCGTCTACGCCGCCGCGGGCTTTTGGCTCGTCCCCAGGCTGGTGCGCTCGCAGGCGCAGGATTTCGTCAGCGATAAATACCAGCGCACGCTGTCGCTCGGCGAGATCCGCTTCAATCCGTTCACGTTCGAACTCGACGTCAAGGACCTCAGCCTGCCGGACGCGGACGGGCAGCTGCTCGCGAGTTTCGACCGGCTCGTCGTCAATCTCGAGCTCTCGAGCATCTGGCGGGCCGGCGCGAGCTTCAAGGAAATTTCGCTCGAGCGACCGTATGTCCGGCCGGTGATCCGCCCGGGCGGCGAGCTCAATTTCGCCGACCTCACGAAACCCTTCCCGGAAGAGTCGCCCGCGAAAGCGGGCGAGCCCGAGGAGCCGCCGCGGCTCTTCATCGAGCTTTTCCGGATGACGGAGGGCCACGCGCACTTCGAGGACCACACGCTCGCCTCACCCTACGCGTCGGACCTCGAGCCCTTGAGCATCGAGGTCCGCGACTTCAGCACGACCGGGAGCTCCGACAACGCCTATGACCTGCACGCCGAGGCGGGCTCGGGCGCGAGCCTCGACTGGAGCGGCAGCTTCTCGCTCTCGCCGCTCGCCTCGAAAGGGCGCTTCAAGTTCGCGAACCTCGCGCTCGTCAAGCACTGGGCGTACATCCGCGACTCCGCCGGGTTCGACGTCACGGCCGGCACGCTCGGTTTCGACGGCGACTACGATTTCAGCGCGGGCGATGCGGGCACGCAGCTCATCGCGCACCTGCGCGAGCTCGCCATCGCCGAGCTCGGCGTGCGCCGCATCGGCGAGGACACGGACACGGCGCGGTTCGCGCAAGCTCACCGCGAGCGGCGTCGCCTTCGACCTCGCGAAGAACACCGCCAGTGTCGAGAAAGTCCTGGTGGACTGGCGGTTCGGTCGAGACCTGGCGCGATGCCGAAGGCACGATCAACCTGGCGAACCTGACGACGCCCGTGCGGCGCCACGCCGCCCGCGGATGCCGCGCCGACGCTGACGACGACCGCCGCGCCGGCCGCGCAGGGCGCGGCGGCCGAGCCTCCGTTCCTCTTCACCGCGCCCGACATCGAACTCAAGGGCCTCATCGTCAACGTCGAGGACCGGCAGATCACGCCCTCGATCAAGCTCCTGCTCGATCCCTTCAACCTGCGCGTGACCGGCTACTCGACGGCGCCCGGCACGACGATCGGCATCGCGACCGGCACGCAAGATCGACAAGACCGGCAGCCTCGAGGCGGACCTGAAGTACGGCCTCGACGACGGCAAGCTCGAAGGCAAGGCGAAGCTCGCGGCCTTCGACATGACCGTGATCCAGCCCTACCTCGATCGCTACACGAAGATGGACCTGCTCTCCGGGCGCCTGACGGCGGACCTCAACGTGCTGCTCCTCGGCGACGGTGGCATGGCGACGAACGGCGTCGTGCAGGTCGACAAGTTCCGGACCGTGGACAAGGCCCAGCAGGAGGACTTCCTCAAGTGGGACGTCCTGCGCGCGGAAGGCTTCAGCTACGACGGCCGCACGGGGCTGCTGCACATCAAGCACCTGAAGACGCGCGGGGCCTATGCCCGCGTGATCATCGCCAAGGACGAGACCCTCAACGTCGCCGAGATCTTCACGCCGGCAAATCCCGCGCCCGCCTACCAGGCGTCGATCCAGTACGCCGCGGCGGAAGGCCCGCCGGCCGCGGAGACGCAGATCAGGATCGACACCGTCAGCCTTCGAGAACGGCTCGCTCAATTTCGCGGACTTCTGGATCCAGCCGAACTACGCGGTGAGCATCGCGAACCTCGAGGGCACGATCGTCGGCCTCTCCACCGATCCCGACTCGCGCGCGAAGCTCGACCTCGACGGCAAGGTGGACCGCTACGCGCCGGCGACCATCGACGGCGAGATGAACCTGCTCTCGGCGACGCTCTACACCAACATCCGCCTCAAGTTCGCCGGCGTCGACATGACCTCGGTCACGCCGTACTCCGGCCGCTTCGCCGGCTACAAGATCGAGAAGGGCAAGCTCTCGATCGACGTCACCTACCACGTCGAGAACCGCGCGCTCGACGCGAAGCAGAAATTCGTGATCGACCAGCTCCAGCTCGGCGACAAGGTCGAGAGCCCCGACGCCGTCTCGCTGCCGCTCAAGCTCGCGGTCGCGCTGCTCGAAGGACAGGAACGGCGTCATCGACATCGACCTGCCGATGACCGGCAGCCTCGACGATCCGAAGTTCCGGCTCGGCCCGATCATCTGGAAGGCGTTCGTCGGGCTCCTGACCAAGATCGTGACCGCGCCCTTCGCGCTGATCGGCAGCCTGTTCGGCGGCGGGCCGGAGCTAAGTTACGTCGAGTTCGAGCCCGGGGTCGTCACGCTCGACCCGGCGAGCCAGGAGAAGATGGCGACGCTCCTGAAGGCGCTCGTCGACCGGCCGTCGCTGCAGGTGGACGTGCCGATGGCCTACTCGGTTGCGCTCGACGGCGACCTGATCGCGAAACAGGCGCTGGACGCGTCGCTCGCCAAGCTCGCCGGCAGCCAGCGCAAGCTCCTCGGCGGCCGGCCGGATGCCGAGGAAGTGACGGCGATGCTGGCCGAACCCGCGGAGCGCTTCGAGCTGCTGGCGATGCAATACCGTGCGGAAGAGGGCGAGAAGGCGCCGCTGCCTGGCGAGGCGGCGACTGTCGAGGCGCTCAAGAAGAAGGAAAGGACGCCCGAGAACCTCGCAGCGGCCAACCAGGCAATCGAGGGCGCGCTCCTTGCGCAAGCACCCGGCCACGACCGAGCAGCTCGAAGCGCTCGGCAAGTCCCGCGCCCAGTCCATCCAGGAGGCGCTCCTCGAGCGGCGGCCAGGTGGACCCCGGCCGCGTGTTCCTGATCCATGCGGATTCCCAGCCGCCCGGCGAAGCGAAGATCAAGCTCGAGTTGAGCCTGAAATAGGCGC
>CAVXET010000010.1:0-71666 GCA_963760725.1 uncultured Gammaproteobacteria bacterium | reverse complement strand
AACGTACACCATCGGCGGCGACGTCACCGGACTCACCAGCTCAGGATTGGTTCTGCAGGTCAACGGTGGACAGGATCTGGCGATTCCTGCCGATGGAGCATTCACTTTCGCCGAACCCATCGCTTCGGGCGCCGTTTACCGAGTCACCGTATTAACTCAGCCGTCCTCGCCAAGCCAGACCTGCACGCCCCATAACGCGGTCGGGACGGTTCCGAAATCATCAAACGTCACAAATGTCGAAATCAACTGCGCAGCCGTCGCCGGCTTTACGGTCGGCGGGGTTGTCTCCGAACTCGAGGGCTCCGGCCTCGTCTTGCAAAACAATGCGGGCGACAATCTCCGGGTCACCGCAAACGGCGAATTCGTCTTTGCGGACCGGTTCCCGACGGCACCGGCTACGCCGTAACCGTCAGGAAGCAGCCCAGCGATCCGGCACAAACCTGCGTGGTCGGCAGTTTTTCCGGCGGCGACGGAACCGGCACGATAGATGCTGCGGCAGTCAGCAACATCTCGGTCGTCTGCGGTGCGCACTTCGCCTATGCCACAAACGCAGGCGACGACTCCATCTCCTCGTATTCCTTGAATCCGGTGACAGGCAACTAACTGCCATCGGTACGCCGACCGCAACCGGTACGTCGCCCTTCGCGATCATTGCCAGCCCGGACAAGAAACACGTCTATGTCGTCAACCGGGGCAGCGACGACATCTCGGCCTTACAGTCAATGCGACAAGTGGTGCATTGACCGAGATCGCGGGCTCACCATTTCCGGCAGGCGACGATCCCCGGTCGCTGGTGTTCGATGCGTCAGGCTCACATCTATACGTTGCCGATCATGGTTCCGCCAACTGTCGGCATACGCGGTCGATGCCGGAACGGGCGCGCTGACGTCGCTATCGCCGGCGACCTACGCCACCGGTGCCGGTCCCTCGGCCGTCGTCGTGGATCCCGCCGGGCATTTCATCTACGTGGCGAACGACGGCGGTACCAATGACATTTCCGCGTTTGCCATTACGTCGGCGACGGGCGCGTTGACGCCGGTGGCTGGATCGCCCTTTGCCGCCGGCAACAGTCCTCATGGCCTGTCGGTTACCCGAACGCTGACCTCGACATTTATCTACGCGGCGGGCACCAGTGGCGGCGCCTCGTCGATTGCCGGATTCAGCGTCAACAGTTCCACTGGCAGCTTGACAGCCTTGTCCGGTTCTCCATTCGACATTTCCGTCAGTCATTACACGAGTGTCTTTCACGGCTATAGTGACTTCCTGTATGTCACGACTGGCGACGGCGTCGCCGGGTATTTCAGCGACGTGTCGATCGGAGAGCTGGTTGCGCTTTCCACCACCCCGACCCCCACGGGCATCAACGCATTTTCGGTGGCCGCCCAGCAATTGGCCGGCGTACACCTTCCCTATCTTTACGTCGCCAATGATGGTGCCGCGAACATTTCCGCTTTCCGGGTAGATGATCTCGAAGGCTCGCTGGTAGAGGTGCCTGGCTCGCCATTCGCAGCCGGAAACAACCCGGACTTCATCGTCATTCTCTGACGGATTGGGTGCGCCGCTCCGCAGACAGCACGTCAACAAGGCGCTTCAACTCGCCATGCGCGCTCGCAAGCGCCGGGCTCACCTGGAGCAGCGGACGATAGCGATTCAGGAATTCCTCATCGCGCGGCTCGCCAATCCCAAAGACGAGTGCGCGCACCCGGCCGGCAGCGGCCGTGGCACCGGCCGGCGTCAAGTCGCTGGGCACGGCAAGTAACTCGTCGAGGTCGGCGATCGACTTCGAGAGCGCACGCAGCCAGGCCCACTCGGGGTCATTGATCAGCTTGTCGAGCAGCGCAAGGCTCGTGCGGCCCGGGAGAAACGCGCCCTCCGCCTCCAGAATCTGCTGGTGCACTGCTTGCAGGGAGCGGCTGACCGCCTCGAGGTCGAGAATGAATTCACTCATGGCAGGTCGAAAACCAGCACTTCCGCGTCGCGGCCCTGCGCGAGCGTCAACTTGCTGGCCGCCGTGATTTTGAGTGCGTCGCCCGCCTGGAGGGCAACGCCGTTCGCCGTGACGGCGCCGCGCGCCACATGCACGTACGCGCGCCGCCCGGGCCCGATGCCGAGATTCGCGCTCTCATCGCCGTCAAACAGACCGGCGTAGACGCGCGCATCCTGCTGGATGAGCACCGACCCCTCGGCCCGGTCCGGCGAGGCGATGAGCCGCAGCCGGCCGCGTTTTTCCTCCGCGGAGAAGCGCTTCTCCTCGTAGCTCGGCGCGACGCCGCGTACGTTCGGCTGGATCCAGATCTGCAGGAAATGCACGCCTTCGCTCGCAGAGGGATTGAACTCGCTGTGCTGCACGCCGCGCCCTGCGCTCATGCGCTGTACGTCGCCCGGCCGGATCGTAGACGAGGTGCCGGTCGAGTCCTTGTGCGCCAGCTCGCCCTCCAGGACGTAGCTGATGATTTCCATGTCGCGATGGCTGTGCGTGCCGAAGCCCTGGCTCGGCGTCACGCGATCCTCGTTGATCACCCGCAAGGGCCCGAACTCCACGTGATCGGGATCGTGGTAGTCGGCAAACGAGAAACTGTGGAAGGATTTCAGCCACCCGTGGTCTGCGTAGCCCCGGTCTGATGCGCGCCGAATTTCCTGCATGGCTTTCAACCCGCCTGCCGGCTCTTGCGCCTCGGCAGTGTCCAGTCGGGGCGGACGAAATGGCAGGTGTAGCCGCCCGGGTTCGCCAGGAGATAATCCTGGTGCTCCGGCTCGGCTTCCCAGAAATCGCCCACCGGCACGACCTCTGTCACCACCTTGCCGGGCCACAGCCCGGACGCATCGACGTCCGCAATCGTGTCTTCGGCGACGCGGCGCTGCTCTTCTGACGTGTAGAAGATCGCCGAGCGGTAGCTCGTGCCCCGGTCGTTGCCCTGGCGATTCGGCGTGCTGGGGTCGTGGATCTGGAAGAAGAACTCGAGGAGCTGCCGATAGCTGATCTTCGCGGGATCGAAAATGATTTCGACGCCCTCGGCGTGGTAACCATGATTGCGGTAGGTCGCGTTCGGAGTGTTGCCGCCCGTGTACCCGACGCGCGTCGAGATCACGCCCGAATACTTGCGCAGCAGGTCCTGCACGCCCCAGAAGCAGCCGCCCGCCAGCACTGCGCGCTCTGTCGTCATGACTTGTCTCCCACCTGGTTCAGGTACGCACCGTAGCCCTCTTTCTCCATGTCGTTTCGGTGAATGAACCGCAGCGACGCGGAGTTGATGCAATAGCGCAAACCGCCGCGGTCACGGGGTCCATCCGTGAAGACGTGCCCCAGATGGCTGTCGGCATTCGCCGAACGCACCTCGGTCCGGACCATGCCATGCGCATCGTCCGACAGCTCTTTCACATTGGCGGGCTCGACTGGCTTGGTAAAGCTTGGCCAGCCGGACCCGGAGTCGTACTTGTCGGTCGAGGCAAAGAGCGGCTCGCCCGAGACGACGTCGACGTAGATGCCCGGTTCCTTGTTGTGCAGCAGGGCTCCCGATCCGGGCATTTCCGTGCCACAGAGCTGGGTCACCCGGTGCTGCTCGGGGGTGAGCCTGGCGATCGCTGCGGGATCCTTGGCGAACCTGTTCATTCCTGGCCTCCAGCCGTGAGGGCTATAGGATGATGAGACCGCGGGAGGGGTGCAGATATTGCACCATGGCGTCGACCTTGGCATTTTCAACCCTGCATTGGGATCGAAGTGGGGCAGGACTTTCGTTACTGAGGGGGCAGGCCATGGCTCATTCCCGTGTCGCGGAACGACGCTTTTATCTCGCCTTCATACTCGTCATCTTTGGCGCGGTCCTGCTCGGATTCAGCCGTAGTTTCTTCCTGCGGCCCTGGTTCCCGGAATGGGTGGAGCTGCATACCCCCAAGGAACCGTTCTTCCTGTTGCACGGCGTGATTGTCGCGGCCTGGTTTGTCGTCCTGATCGCGCAGTCCTCGCTCGTCACGGCAGGGCGCGTGGATTTGCATCGACGGCTCGGCAGCCTTTCGATGGGCCTCGCGGCCGCCGTGGTCGTGTTCGGCGTTGCCGCGGCCGTGATCGCCGCGCGAAGGCCGACTGGCTTCGTCGACGTTTCGACGCCGCCGGAGGTGTTCCTCGCGATCCCGCTCCTGGGGCTCTTGCAATATGCGGTCTTCGTGGTGCTCGCCTACTTAAAGCGCGGCAACGCACAAACCCACAAGCGGCTGATGCTGCTCACCTCGATCAGCATCCTCAGTGCGGCGATCATTCGCTGGCCCATCGAGATGATCTATGCGCCCTCGCCTGTGCCAGGATTCGGTTACTACGACCTCGTGGCTTTGGGTTATCTCCTGCCCTTGGTCGCGTGGGATCTCACGACGCTCAAGCGCATTCACCCCGTGACGCTGTACGGAGGACTCGCGCTGATTTCCATGGTGCCCATCATCGGCCTGGTATCGCAGTCCGGCCCATGGCTCACCTTCGCAAGCTGGATCGTCGACGCCTGATCGCAGCGTTGCCTGACGTGCTCAGTCGTCGGTGTCGGCCAGCGGCGCGTTGAGCAGGGATTTCTGGCGCTCCCGCGCGGCGGCAAGCTGCAACTCGTTCACCTCGGCCAGGTAATCGCTGATATCCCGGTTTGGCACGACGCGTCGCGCGCCGAGCCGCACGTCCGGACCCAGATCCACGCGGTTGACATCGCTGGTGTCCACGCCAATCGTCAGGATCCACGCAACGGCGCCAATCACGACCGTCGACACGGCGGCCAGCGCCAGCGAAACGGGGCGCTCGTAATGCGTGGCCTCACGAAAATGCAGGTACAGCGTGAGCAGCGCCACGCCCCCCACGAAGGCAATGCCTGCCTTGACGAGCACCGCCCATTGGGCGGCGAATGCCACGAGGCCTGCCAACCAGTATCCCCAGGCGCAAATCGCCGCGCCGATCGAGCCAATCGACAGATGAATACGCACGTCCCAGGCCCCATGGTTCAGCTTTGTCATCAGTGACCAGAGGGCGGTCCACAACGCGATCAATCCGAGCACCACGAGCGCCGCCATCGTGATGTTTCGGACCAGCGATGACGGCGCATTGAGCCACTGCAGGAAGGCGCCATAGTCGAGGCATGCCAGGACGCCGACCATCGCGAGTGGCGTGCGGTGACGGCGCACGAATTCGCGCCGGAAGACGCGTTCCGGTGCCACCAGTGTGTGCCGTGTACGGATGCGCAGCCGCGTGCGTCCGATGATGACGTCGCCCTGTTCGATGATGACGCTTGCATCCGCCGGAACGCGCTTGCCGTCGACGAGCGTGCCGTTTCGCGTGCCAAGATCCCGCACGCTGACACGACCGTCGTCGAGCAACGTCAAGAATGCATGCTGCGGCGCTGCATATTCGTCGTCCACGACGATGTCGCAGTCCAGGTCACGGCCTGCGCGACATTGCGTGCCGGCGCCCTCGACACGTCGCAGCAGGACCGGGTGTCCATGCCGATCGATCAGCTCGATCAGCATCACGGCGTCCACTGCAGGGCTCCCAGGTAGCGCTCCATGATTCGCTTGCCGGATTCGAATGCAACGCCCTGGACCGCGAGCCGGCTCACCAGCGCCTGCTGCGCGTCGTCGATGCCGACGACCGTCACGTCGAAATCGTAAAGGCCGGTGAACAGCCGGTATTGGCGAACGCAGGTCGAGATCCGCGCATCGAAACCGTCCAGTGAAACCAGCGCGTCGCGACAGGAAAACGCCGCCACGCTGGCGGATGCGCCCGAGCGGCGCTGCGCCTCGGCGAGGCGGTTCACCTGCCGCTCGAACTGCAGGGGTTGCAGGCCCGCGGATTGCAGGATGCGGTGCTGCATGGAGAGCCCCGCCACGTACACGCCGGGCTGCACGAGGATGCGGGACGGCATCGCGCAACTGACGGTCTCCACGCGCATGCGAGGATGCGGGCTGCGTTCATCGAACGTGTTGCACTCGACGTAGCGCGAGAGCTGCATCGGCAATGCGTAGCCGCGCACGGTCTGTGTGCTGGGCTTGTCCGGCTGGGCCTCCAGCACATCGGCCTCGTACGCGAGCGCCTGCACCGTCACGCGCGCGCGCAGCTGCCGTGCGCTCAGCGATGGGTCCAGCGGCTCCTTCGCACGGGCCAGCAGGGCCGGAATGTGCTTCGCCGGCACGACGAAGCCGACGAGCTGCCGGTCGGTGACCACCGAGACGTTGACTCCATACACGCGGCCTCTCGTGTCCAGTGCGGGCCCACCCGACATGCCGCTGTTGATCGCGCCCGTGTAGTGAATGCGCTGCTCGACGCTGTTCTCGACCAGGCCATTCGCGACGCCCTCGGTGATGGTCAGGCCAAGGTCCAGCGGAAAACCGATGGACCAGGCGCGTTCGCCCTGCGCGGGAATCTCGCTTCGCAGCTTCAGGGGCGGCAATTCGAGGTCGTCGGCCGCGACGACGGCAAGGTCGTGGCGTACGTCGATGGCGAGGACACGCAGCAGCCCCTGTTGCCCGTCGCTCGCCAGGTATTCCAGCCGGTACTGTCGCGGGTACAGCACGGCCTGCGCCACGACGTGATAGTTCGTCACGATCTTGCGCCCGTCGTCGACGGCAAAGCCGCTGCCGTGGAAGGCGCTCGAAGCGGACTCCCCGTAGAAGCCGCGAATCTGCACCACGGCCTCGCGCGCCGCATCGAGGCGGGTTTTCGCCTCGCCCGAAAGCTCCTGGTTCGCGATGTCGGCATCGACCGCGGCCGCATCGACCGCGGCGGCGTCATCCGCCGGGGCGTCCCTCGCCTGGGAGTCCGGCGCGACCGCTTCCGGCACCGGCGCCGCCGGTGTCTCAGCGGTCGCTGCGGGCTTTTCCGCCTGGGCGGCGGCGCCGGCTACGAATCCACACATCCAGGCAGCGGCGATGAAGCGGGCGATCTTCAACGAGGAGTCCTACAAAGCGGGCAAACCGGCTATCGAAGTGTATGACAGCGGCCACGCGGGCTCGTCCCTCGCGTGCGGAGTGACCTCACTCCCCAATGTGTGAGCCGGGTCCAACCTTTTCAGGGGGTGCGGGCTCAAAGTGATACCGGCGACCCGAAATGAGGACCCCCTTATGTACAGCAGGAAATTCGGGATTCATGGAATGATCAGCGCCTTCATCGCATTCGCGATCCTCGGCATCAGCGCGCTCGTACTCGACCAGGAATATCTTTTCTCGGCGCCAGTCGGCGTCGTCGAAGTCGGCCGGGCGACCCCGATCCAGACGCTCGACGAAATCATCGTCACGGCCAGCCGCTAGGCCGGTCACGCCGGCGCGGGTACCGGCGGGTTTCTCGGGAACGGCTTGAAGGTCAGCGCGATCAGGAACGCGCCGATCCCGAGACAGAACGACATGACGAAGAGCCCGGAGTAGCTGGCGAAAGAATCGTAGATCAGGCCACCCGTCACCGGGCCGGTCGCCATGCCGAGCCCGCCGGCCGTCACCATTCCGCCGATCACGGTCCCCATCATCCGCAGCGGAAAATTCTCGCGCGCGATGACGGAATAGAGCGGCATGACGCCGGCGTAGATGAAACCGAATGTCGCCGCGACGGTATAGAACGTCGCAAGCTCGCGCGCAGCCAGGTAGCCCAGCGTCCCGAACGCCTGCACGAGCAGTCCCGCCACCAGGACGCGCTTGGCGCCAAGTCGGTCTCCCAGAATGCCGAAAGCGATGCGGCCACCCAGGCCGGCCAGTCCTTCCACGCTATAGATCGACACGGCCATGATCAGCGGGATGCCGCACGTCACCGCGTAACTCACGGTGTGGAAGATCGGGCCTGAATGGGTGGCGCAGCAGAAGAAGTTCGTCAGCAGGAGAATGATGAACTGGGGCGAACGCAGCGCCTCCCCGCGGGACATCTCCGGCGCGGAATCACTGCCGGCAACCGCCGCGGCACCGGGGTTTGCCAGCGCCGGTGGCCTTCGTATCAGGAACGCGACCGGAATCATGATGGCCGCCGACAGGGCGCTGATCATCAGCAACGCGGTCCGCCAGTCGTGGTGCGAGACGAGCCAGGCCGCCAGCGGCGCCATGGTCATCGGCGCCATGCCCATGCCCGCAGAAACGAGGGAGACCGCAAGGCTTCGCTGCGTTTCGAACCAGCCCGTCACGCAGGCCATCAAGGGGGCAAAGATCGCCGCGGCTCCCCCGCCGACCACGATGCCGAAGATCAGCTGGAAAGCCAGGAGCGAGTGGGTTCGGCTGGCGAGCGCGAGGCTTGCGGCCAGGAGAATCGAGCCGGCGAGGACGACGATTTGGGGACCCACCCGGTCCGACAGGCTTCCCCACGCGATGCTGCCGACCGCCATGGCCAGGAACGCGATGGTCATCGCGCCCGAGACGCCCGTAATGGACCAGCCCGTGTCCTGCGCGATGGGCCGGAGAAAGACCGGCAGCGAGAACATGGCGCCAAACGCGACGCAGCCCAGTATGCCGCCTGCTGCCACGATGACCCAGCGATATCGGGATTGGCTCATCAAGTCCTCCACCCGAATCGACATCCCTGAACTGACGCCATTCCCCGACGTCAGAAGTCATACAGCCGCAATTAACCAGCGCTATTCTGTGACAAGCAGTCCTGGAGGTGGCCCATGCAAGTGAATGAGTTTGTCGGACAGGTTCGGAAGGGCACACGGCTACCCGACATGGATCGGGCCTCCAAGGACACGCGCCCGATGCGCGAATCCCGGGCGGAACGGCCGGCCGCCGAAGCGCCGCGCCGCCGGGAGACCGTCACCGAAACGACGCGCCTGCCGCATCATTATGGCGCTGGCTTCTAACGAAGCGCCTGACGCTACAGTCCGTCCGTCTCCCGGATGAACCCGACCAGATTGCTCCGGAACTGGGCAGCGATCGGTGGGTTGAGATACATCATGTGTCCGGCGGCATGGTAGTGAACCTGCACGCGCTGCCTCGCTTCAGGCGTCAGCCGCAGGTGGTCCAGGTTGTACTTCAGCGCGACGGACGGGGTCGCCAGGTCGTATAACCCCTGCTCGATGAGCAGGTGCAGGCCCGGATTCAGCGTCAGGGCCGACGCGAGATCCGGCAGCACGTTGGGCGCGGGCACCTTCGGGTAGTCCTCCGGGTCTACGCCCGGCTGCGCGTGGCTCCAGTCCCAGATCTTGAAGAGATTGCCGTACGCGGCGTACTCATCCTCAGCGTCGAACTTCAGGTCCGCGCGCAGGTAGGCCCGGAAGCCCGCCGTGAAGGCAGGCAGCACGGACGGAATGAACGGGTCGTAGTCCATTGTGTCGTTGAGTGGATTCAGGGAAGGCCCCGCGAAGCGGGCGTCGATCCGGCCCGCGATGAGGCCGCGTGAGCGCAACAGCTCCTGCAGGAACTGCGGGTGGCTCACGCGCAGGTCGGCGCGCAGCCAGAACTCGGCGGTCGTGCCGGTATACCGCGCGAGTTTTGCGGCCATCGCCTGTTTCTCGTCGGCCGGAATGGAATAGCCTTTCATGAGCGCCGGCACGTATTCGTCGTAGGCGAAACGCTCGACCTCGGCCAGGAACGCATCGAGCGACGCCGGCTTCTCGGCGAGCGCGTCGTAGTACGCGGCGGTCGCAGCAAACGTCGGCAGGTAGAGCGCGTGCGGCAGGTCGATGCCGATGCCGTCGCTGCCCGCTTCCAGCGTGAAATACGGCGAAACCAGGATCAGGCCGTTCAGGTTCATGCCGAGTCGCGACTGGAGGTAGTTCGCGAGTCCCGAGCCCCGGATCCCGCCGTAGCTCTCGCCCAGCACGTATTTCGGGGAGCCCCAGCGGCCGTTCTCGGTGACATAGCGCTTGATGAATGCGCCGACCGATTCGATGTCCGGGTCGACACCCCAGAACTCATTGCCGTCGACGTCTCCGAGCGGCTTGCTGAACCCGGTGCCGACCGGGTCGATCAGCACGATGTCGGTCGCATCGAGAATGGTGAACTCGTTGTCCACGAGCTGCACCGGCGGCGGCGGCGCGTAACCGCCGTCCTTGACGACGACGCGCTTCGGCCCGAGCACGGCCATGTGCAGCCAGATCGATGACGAGCCCGGGCCGCCATTGAAGGCGAACGTGACGGGCCTGCGTGAAGAGTCCTTCACGCCATCCAGCGTGTAGGCCGTGTAGCCGAATCGAGCGATCGGCTGTTCCCCGGGGTCTTTACCGTCCTTCCCGACCTTGTCTTCCTTCTTGCCGAATTCGTCGCGCTTGAGAATCAGCCAGCCGACGGTCGCCGTGTACTTCAAAACTTGCCCGTCGAGGTGTAGCTCATGCTGCGTGCGCTCCATGCGTGGCCGGGGCGACTGCGGCGGCTGGGCCGGCGGAGCCGCTTCGTCCGCTGATGCCATCGAACACGCCAGGGCCAGGATGCCGGCCACCCAGATAAAAGAACGCATCGTGAAGTGCCCCTCAGAACGACCGCTCGAGCCGGCGGCACGACAGTCTGCCGCAGCGGGAGCCCGTTAGGCATCCTGTGCCGGCGGGCGTGCAGGTGCGGGCAAAAACGTTCCGGCCGGAACGTTTCCGCGGAAACGCCTCTCCCGGTTGTCGTAGTTTACCGTGTATGACAGAATGTCATACGTATTGTCATACTCGGTGTAATACATGGCGGGCATCAGCCTGAGGCTCCCGGAAGATCTCGAGTCCCGGCTCGACGAGGAGGCGCGCCGCGAGGGCCTCGCGCGGTCGGAAGTCGCGCGCACGGCGATTGCCGAGTTCCTCGAGCGCAGGGAGCGCGCACGATACATGGCCGCATTCGTCGCGGAAGCGCGCGCCGCCTACGCGGATCCGAAGATTCGCCGGGAGGCCCTCGCCCTTGCAGAGGAAGCCGTGCCGCTCGACAACGAGGGGCTTCGCGTGGCGGAGAGCCGCGGACCCTACTCGAGAGACTCCGCCGCCCGGCACCGCGGAAAGAAACGATGATTCGGCGCGGCGAGATCTGGACCGCCAACCTCAATCCTTCCCGTGGCCGGGAGATCGGCAAGATCAGGCCGGTCCTGATCGTGCAGGCGGACGAGTTGAACGACGCGGACACGCCCATGGTCGTCGTGCTTCCGCTGACGACGCACGTCTACCCGGAATTCAAGCTTTGGCGGGTCACCGTGCCCGCGCGAGACCGCCTGAAAGACCCCTGCCAGGTCGTCGTCGACCAGCCGCGGGCGCTCGATCGCGCGCGCATCGGCGAGGGGCCTCTCACGACCCTGACACCTGCAGAGCTCGCGTCGGTCGAGCGGAGCATGCGCGCCGTGCTCGGCATGGTCTGAACCTCCTGGCATGAGGTGAATCGCAAAAACGTTCCGGCCGGAACGTTTATTGCGGCGCACGAAACGTTTCCGCGGAAACGCTTTTCAGTCCAAGGCCAGGAATGCGAGCAGCGGACGGTAATCGTGGGCGTCAGCCGCGCGGAGCGCGGCGATGTACCGCTCTCGCACGTCTCCAGCGGTAACCAGATCGCCCTCGCCCCAGCGAAATCGCTCCTCACCTTGCGAGAACAGCAGCAGGTCCGCAAAGGTCCGGGCAACGCGGCCATTGCCGTTCGGGAACGGGTGAACCTGTACGAGACGGTGATGCAGGCGCGCAGCGATCTCCCTAGCTGGATGGGTATGGGCTTCCAGCTGCGCGGCAACATCCAGCAGGAGTAGCCGAATTGCTTCGGGGATTCGTTCCGGGGCAATTCCGATGTTCTTTTCCGTCGTGCGCCACTGCCCTGCCCACTTCCAGGTCGCCCCGAACATCCGCTTGTGAAGCCGCTTCAGGAAGCCTTCGGTCAACAAATTCTTGCGACGGCGCGCGAAAGCCCAGCGCTCGCCCTCGACGATGTTGTCGTGCTCCCAGGCGTTGAGCTCGGCCTGCGTCGCGATGTGCGACGGGACGAGCGAGCGCGCCTCGTCCGGATCGAGCGGCGTCGCCCCATCCGGATCGGCAGCTCTCATTCCCAGAGTCTGCGGCGACTGCCCTCAAGTAGCCGCTCGACCTCGCGTTCGAGCGCTTGCTCCTGCTCACGCACGCCGAGCCCCTGTCGCTCGAGCTCCATCGAATGACCGGTGCGGCGTAATGCGTTACGCGCGACGGTTCGCGCACGCTTCTCCAGCATCGCGCCGAGCGGCTCGCGCGGAACGATGGCGTACACGAGCTCGCAGTCCATGGCTTCCGCCAGTTCGCGGAGCGAGCCGAGTTGGATGGTTTGCGCAGCCTCGCGTCGCTCGAGATCAAGGACGGTCTGCGGTTTGCGGCCGACTCGCTTGGCGAGCTGACGATTAGTCATGCCGAGTGCCTGGCGGACCGCGCGGGTCCAGCCGCTGGCCGGGCGCGCCGACGCCCGCGCCGAACGATATAGCTGAAGGCGGTCTTCAAGTTGCTGAATTGACAGGGTTTTGTTGGATTTCATGGTTTGGTGCCCAGTCACCGCCGATTGGGATTAACCCGCTTATAAGCTGATTATTTACAGAAGTAAACAGCTTAAACACGGATTTTCTGCGCAATCCGCTCAAGATCGCATGGATCGTGACCTGAGCCACCCTCGCGCCCAGAATGCGGCATGACCTCGGACGTCCTTTCCACTTTCCACCCGGCCGTCGCCGGGTGGTTCCGTAGCCGTTTCCCCGCGCCGACGGAGGCGCAAACCCGCGCCTGGGCGGTCACGTCCCAGCACCGCAACGCCCTGATCGCCGCCCCGACCGGTTCGGGCAAGACGCTGGCGGCGTTCCTTTCGGCGATCAATGACTTGGTCGTCGAGGGACTCTCGAAGGGTCTCTCCGACGAGGTGCACGTCCTCTATATCTCGCCGCTGAAGGCGCTCTCGAACGACATCCAGAAGAACCTCCAGGAGCCGCTGGCCGGCATCCGCGACCAGCTTCTGGAACTCGGCATCGACGACGTGCCGATCCGCGATGCCGTGCGAACCGGCGACACCTCGGCCTTCGAGCGCAACCGGATGCGGAAGTCCCCGCCGCACATCCTGGTCACGACTCCCGAGTCGCTCTTCATCCTGCTGACTTCGGAATCCGGCCGCGCGATGCTGAAGAGCACCAAGAGCGTGATCGTGGACGAGCTGCACTCGGTCGCCGGCAGCAAGCGCGGCTCGCACCTGATGCTCTCGCTCGAGCGGCTGGACGCGCTCTGCGGCAAGCCGCCCGTGCGCGTCGGGCTCTCGGCGACGGTGAAGCCGCTCGAGGACATGGCGCGCTTCCTGGCCGGCGCCCGCGAGGCGGACGTCGAGATCGTGGACACCGGCCACGTGCGCGAGCGCGACCTCGCGCTCGAGCTTCCCCGCTCGCCGCTCGAGGCGATCATGGCGAACGAAGTCTGGGACGAGCTCTACAACCGGCTCGCTGAGTTGATCCTGGCGCACCGGACCACGCTCATCTTCGTCAACAACCGCCGCCTCGCCGAGCGCGCGACGCGCTTCCTCGCCGAGTGCATCGGCGCCGAGCATGTCGCCTGTCACCACGGCAGCCTGTCGAAGGAACACCGACTGAATGCGGAAACGCGGTTGAAGGAAGGCTCGCTCAAGGCCCTCATCGCCACCTCCTCGCTCGAGCTCGGTATCGACATCGGCGACATCGACCTCGTCTGCCAGATGGGCTCACCCCGGCTGATCTCGGCCTTCCTCCAGCGCGTCGGCCGCGCGGGGCATGCGATCGGCGCGATCCCGAAGGGGCGGCTGTTCCCGCTCTCGCTCGACGACCTCGTCGAGTGCACCGCCCTCCTCGACGGCGTGCGGCGCGGCGAGCTCGACAAGATCCGCGTGCCGGCGAAGCCGCTCGACGTGCTCTCGCAGCAGATCGTCGGCGAAGTCGCCTGCCGCGAATGGGGCGTGGACGAGTTGCTGGCCGCGTTTCGCCGCGCGCAGCCTTATGCCGACCTCACTGCGGAGGAATTCGAGCAGGTCCTGCAGATGCTCGCCGAGGGCTACTCGACCCGGCGCGGCCGGCGCTCGGCCTACCTGCACTACGACACGGTCAACCGGCGCCTGCGCCCGCGCAAAGGCGCGCGGCTCACGGCCGTGACAAACGCCGGCGTGATCCCGGACCAGTTCGACTACGACGTCGTGCTGAACCCCGAGGGCTTCCGCATCGGCTCGGTCGGCGAGGACTTCGCGTTCGAGAGCATGCCCGGCGACATCTTCCAGCTCGGCAACACCTCATACCGCGTGCAGAAGGTCGAGGTGAACAAGATCTTCGTGGAGGACGCCCGTGGCATGGCGCCGACGCTGCCGTTCTGGGTTGGCGAGGCGCCGGCGCGCAGCGACGAGCTCTCGGCAGCGGTGTCGCGCCTGCGCGCCGAAGCGCTCGCCCCGCTCGCCGACGGCGGGGCGGAAGGATTGGAGGCATGGCTTCGCGACGAAAGGGGGCTCGACGCCGTTGCAGCCTCGCAGCTCGCCCAGTACCTCGCCGCTGGCCAGGCCGCGCTTGGAACGCTGCCGACGCTCGACACCATCGTGTTCGAGCGCTTCTTCGACGACGTCGGCGATACCCACCTCGTCATCCACTCGACCTTCGGCTCGCGCATCAACCGTGCCTGGGGACTCGCGCTTCGCAAGCGCTTCTGCCGCCAGTTCAACTTTGAACTTCAAGCCTCGGCTCTCGAGGACAGCATCGTGCTCTCGCTCGGGCCGACGCACAGCTTCCCGCTCGAGGACGTGAAGGCCTTCCTCAAGTCCGATACGGCTGAAGACGTGCTCGTGCAAGCTTTACTCGACGCGCCGGTGTTCGGCACGCGCTGGCGGTGGGACGCCGCCATCGCACTCGCCCTCGTCCGGAATCGGAACGGCAAGCGGATGCCCGCGCCGTTCCAGCGAGCGGACTCCGAGGACTTGCTGGCCGTCGTGTTCCCCGACCAGCTCGCCTGTGCGGAGAACCTGACCGGCAAGCGGGAGATTCCCGACCACCCGCTCGTGAAGCAGTCGATCGACGACTGCCTGCGCGAGTTCATGGACGTGGACGGCTTCCTCGCGCTCCTTCGGCGGATCGAGGACGGCTCGCTGCAGGTTGAGTGCCGCGACCTCTCGGCACCCTCGCCGCTTTCGCACGCCGTGCTCGGCGCGCGGCCCTACGCTTTCCTCGACGACGGCGATGCCGAAGGGCGCCGCACGCGCTCCGTCTCGACCGATCGGCTGCTCGAACCGAAGGATGCCGCCGACCTCGGCCGCCTGGACCTCGCTGCAATCGAGAAGGTGAAAGCCGAAGCCTGGCCGGAGATCGGCAACCACGACGAACTGCACGATGCCCTCGTGGTATACGGCTTCCTGACCGCGCCGGAGATCGAGCCGTGGAAGGCGCAGCTCGCAAAGCTGCGGGACGAGCGGCGCGTGATGTATCACGACGGACTCTGGCTCGCCATTGAACGCTCCGCCGAATTCGAGCGCGCAAAGGAAGGCGACACGCTCGCGCTCGCGGAAATCCTGCGCAGCCGCCTCGAGCTGGTGGGCCCGGTGACTGAAACAGCGCTTCGCGTCGGGCTCGACCTGCCGGCCGGCGATATCCGCGCCGCGCTCCTCGCACTCGAATCCCAGGGGTCGATCATGCGCGGCCGGTTCAGCGGCGGGCACGAGGAAGAATGGTGCGAGCGGCGCTTGTTAATCCGTATCCACCGCTACACCCGTGACCGCAAGCGCAACGAGATCCAGGCCGTGCCGCCCGCGCAGTTCATGCGCTTCCTGTTCCGCTGGCAGCGCGTGGCGATGGAGGGGCGGGACGATCGGCAGGAGGGCGAAGCCGGATTGCTCGCTGTACTTCAGCAGCTCGAGGGGTTCGCGATTCCAGCCGGCGCGTGGGAACGCGACATCCTGCCGCTGCGGGTCAAGAACTACGTGCCGTCGGATCTCGACAAGCTTTGCGCGGCGGGGCGGATCGCGTGGATCGGCCCGTCGAGGCGAGTGGAAGCGAGATCGCGCCGGCGGCAGGTCCGGTGCGGTCGACGCCGATCATGCTGGTCGGGCGGGAGGCGCTGGCGCACTGGCAGCGGGGCGATGAGGCTTCCGAGTCGGTCGATGGCTTATCGGCGCGTGGGCTGAAGATTCTGGAAAGCCTCCGGCAGCATGGGGCCTCGTTCTTCGACGACTTGGTGCACGACACGGGACTACTGCGCAGCGACGTCGAGTTGGGCTTTGGCGAGCTGGTCAGTCGCGGTCGAGTGACGTCGGATTCGTTCGCCGGCGTCCGTGCCCTGATCACATCAAGAAAGCGGCGCGAGAGCCTACGCCAGTACCGCCGGCCGTTCCTGAGCTTGGAGGATGCTGGGCGATGGAGTCTGCCGCGACGGTTGATGGTAGCGGCAGGCGCCGATGCTCTCGGGGCGCCAGCGGTGGATCACATTGCGCGCGTCCTGCTCCGACGCTATGGCATCGTGTTCCGAAAGCTCCTGGAGCGCGAGAGCGGCTTGCCGCCATGGCGGGAGCTGTTCTATGTATATCGGCGCATGGAGGCGCGGGGCGAGATCCGCGGCGGACGATTTGTCAGCGGGTTCGCGGGAGAGCAGTTTGCGTTGCCGGAGGCGGTAGATCTGCTCAAGAGCGTTGCGCGCGACGCGACTTTGGATCGCGTTTCAATCTCGGCGACAGACCCGCTGAGTCTAGTTGGCATCGTTACGCCCGGCGAGAGAGTAACGGCCCTATCTGGCAATCGCGTGCTGCTCGAGCAGGGAATTCCGATGGCAGTGCAAGCCGGTGGTGAGGTGCGCTTCCTAAAGGAGATACCTGAGAAGTCCCAATGGGAGATTCGTAACCTACTGATCCGGCGGCAAGGGCCGGGAGCCTACGTGCCCGGATCGGCGGCGTCGCATTGACGTCAGCGATTTCCCTACTCGCCACTTGATACCGGTGCTCCGCGACCCGCACCGACGCCAATCGTCCGCGCAATTGCCTGGTAGCGTGAATCCTCGCGCAGGAACGCGAACTCATCATCGCCCCCGATGAATGGCAGAAACCCCTCCCGCGCCTCCACCGCCTTCTCGAGGTAACGGATCGTAAGATCCCGATCCCGAAGACCCGCCGCAATACGGGCGAGCTCGAGCGATGAGATGAAGGGCTTACCCTTCTCGCCTTCCAACTTCTTCAGCAGCGCCCGCGCCTCGCTCGCGTGACCCGCACGCCCGAGGCACAGACCCAGCACGGCAATGGACGGCAGATTGTCCGGCGCAATCTCAGCAAGCTTTCGCGCCTCGGCCAGCGCTTCGTCTGTGTGGCCGAGCGCGAGCAGCTGTAACGCCAGCTCGCGGCGCGTGCGCGGAAAGGCGGGATCTACCGCGATCGCTGCATGCAGTTCCTTCACAGCCATTTCGCGGTGGCCTGTTAGCCCAAGCGTATTGGCGAACTGCGTGCGGATGATCATCGACAGCGGATCGATCGCCATCGCCTTGGTCAGGCGGGCCAGCGCACCTTCCAGGTCGCCCCTAAGGATTTGCGTTTCCGAGCCCCACTGGTAAGCCGTCGCAAAAGCCGGCGCCAAGCGGATGCCCTCTTCGAGTTCGCGCTCCGATGCGACCCAGTCCCAGTCGTAGTGAAACAGGATGTCGCCGAGCGAGGCATGCGGCTCGCCAGCCAGCGGGTCGAGCGCAATCGCCGTCAGCGCCGCGGCCTTCGCTTTCGGCATCACCGTGCGCGGCGGCTCATAGGCATGGACGCCCAGGATGATGTAACTGTCGGCGACACCCGCGTGGGCGAGTGCGAAGTCCGGCGCAATACGCGCCGAGTTCTCGAAATGCGTAAGAGCGGCGCGGATGCTCTGCTCCGTGCGCTCGTTCCAGAGCGCGCGCCCAAGGAGGTATTCCTCGAAAGCACGCGGGTCGACCGTGCGCGCGGTCGCGAGGCGCTCGGACTCCGCCGGGCTCAGCTGTACTTCGATGGACTTTGCGATCGCGCCGGCCACTTCGGACTGGAGCGTTAACACATCTCGCTCGTCGCGTTCGTAGCTCTCGGCCCAGGTGTTCTGCTCGGTGTCGGCCGAGATCAGAGCGGCGGTGTAGCGGATGCGCCCGTCGGCGCGCAGTACCGATCCGGTCACGAGGCTCGCGACCCCGAGGTCGTGCGCGATTTCGGAGGGGCGCTTGTCGGAGCCCTTGTATCGCGCGGTCGAGCTGCTGGCGATCACCTTGAGCCCGGAGATGCGCGCGAGCGCAGTCGCCAGCTCGTCCGTGAGTCCGTCCGCGTAGAAATCCTGGCCCTTGTCGCCGGAGCGGTTGTCGAAGGGCAGCACCGCGAGGGATTTGGCCTCGGGCGCCGCTCCCGTGGCCCCGGAGTCGGCAACTCTTTCGCCCTTGGCGTTAGCGTGTTCTTCGCTGGGCTGTCCAAAAAACCAGAGAATCCCGCCCGCCATTACAAGCAGCACGCCAAGGACTGCAATCTCCTGGCGGCCGATGCGCTGGTGCCCCTTGTGTCCGTGATACCACGCGAGCGTCGCCGCGATCGGCACGCCGAGAATCAGGAGTAGCGTCACGAGTCGCACGACCGCGTGCGGCCAGGTAAACGCGTTGCCGACCATTTCCACGCCGTGCAGCAGCGTATACGCGGCGGCGGCATAGCCTAGCGTCCACTGGAGGACCTTATGCTCCTTGATTCGCGACCAGACGCTCACGCTTTAGCCAGCACGCGATCCAGGCCGGCCAGCAGCATCCGGGCATTGTCCGGCGTGAAAACGAGCGGCGGCCGGATCTTGATGACGTTGTCAAATGCGCCCGTGCGGCCGAGCAGGAAACCGTCCTCGCGCAGCAGGTTCATGATCCGGTCGGCCTCTTCGACCGCCGGCGCGCGAGTCGCGTGGTCGCGCACGATCTCGAGACCCCAGAAGAGTCCCTTGCCGCGCACGTCCGCGACGAGCGGATATTTCGCCGCGAGTTGCGCGAGCCCGGACTCCAGGACCTTGCCCGCCGCGATCACGTTCTGCTGGATGCCTTCGCGCTCCAGCACGTCGAGCACGGCCATGCCGACGGCGGCGGAGACTGGGTTGCCGCCGAACGTGTTGAAGTAGGAGAACTTCGCCGCGAACTTCGCGGCGATCGCGGGCGTCGTGATCACCGCGCCGATCGGATGGCCGTCGCCGATCGGCTTGCCGAGCGCGACGATGTCAGGCGCCACGTCCGAATAGTTGAACGCCCACATCTCATCCCCGGTGCGGTAGAACCCGGACTGCACCTCGTCGGCGATGAAGAGCCCGCCGGCAGCCCGGATCGCCCCGGCGGTGTACTCGAGATAGCCGGGCGGCGAGAGGATCGTGCCGTTGGAATCGAAGATGATGTCGCAGACCCACGCCGCGGCGCCCTGCTTGCGCTCCTGCAGCTTCGCGATCGCCGTGTCAATGTGCGCCGCGTACTTCCGCCCGAGATCCGGCGTGCCGTAGCGATATTCGCCGCGATAGCCATTGGGCGGCGGCACCGTTGCGAGCCAAGCGGGTTGCTCTGACTTCGGATACATACTCGTCGACGCCGTGCCGACCACGTTCGAGTTGCCGTGGTAGGAGTCGTCGGAGACGATCACGCCCTCGTTCTTGCTGACGACCCGCGCGATGCGGATGGCAAGGTCGATGGCCTCGGTGCCGGTGCATACGAAGTAACAGACCCGCAGCGGCTCCGGCATCGTCGCAGTGAGCCGCTCCGCGTAGCGGACGACGTTGTCGTGCAGGTAGCGCGTGTGCGTGTTCAGCGTCGCCGCCTGGCGCGACAACGCGGCGACCACGTGCGGGTGGCAGTGCCCGACCGAGGCCACGTTGTTGTAGCAATCGAGGTAGCGCCGGCCGTCCGCGTCGAAGAGCCAGGTGCCCTCGCCGCGCACGAGGTGCACGGGGCGGTCGTAGAACAGGCGGTAGCTCGGCCCGAGCGCGCGGCTGCGCCGTTCGATCAATTCGGCGATGTCGACGCTCGACGGTGCACGCACCGCCCGCCCGCAGGCGGCGCGATAGCGCTCGTGTACTTCGGCGCGATCGAGCGCCAGGAACTTCGTCAGCGCGCGCAAGATGTCGGGCCGCTCTTGTGTCAGCCAGGCTTCCGGCTTTTCGGTCGCGTGGATCCGGAAGTCGTACAGGCAAAGCGCAGTCGCGAGACGGAGCAGCGTCAAGTCGTGCAGGATCTCCAGCTCTTCGTCCGCGAGCGGCAGCACGGCATTCCATGCTTCCACCTGCGCGATGGCGTTCTCGAGCGACATCTCTCCGTGACGGGCGAAGCTCGCCAGCGTCACCGCGAGATCCTGCACGAGCGGCGCGTGCACCATGTCGCCGAAATCGATGATGCCGACGATCTCGTCGCTGCCGGACTCGGCGCGCAGCAGGTTGTCGGCATGGCCGTCGCTGTGCACGACCTGGGCGCGAAGGCCCGGCAGGCGCGGCAGGACCTCGCGCTGGAAGCGCGCGTTGAAATCCGCGCAAAGTGCCTTGGCGTCGTCGGCCACCCAGGCCTGGATCCCGGGCTCGAAAAGCAGCGCCCGCTGGATGTCCCAGGCCACGAAGTGGCGCGCGTGCGGGTGGAAGAAGCCCTGCAATCCGCGTGTGAGCTTCGCCTGGAAGGCGGCGGCATTACACAGTGCGCCGATCCCGAGCGGCTTGCTCTGCGAAAGCGGCGTCCCCGGAATCCAACTGAGCACCCGCACCATATGGCGCTTGCCGTCCTCCGCCGCGATCCACTCGCGGTCGTTGCCTCGTGTCGACGCAATGACGCGCGGCACCGGCAGGTCCGGGGCGTATCGCTCCAAGTGGCGCAGCGCCGCAACCTGGAAATCGACGGCGCCTTCGCTCTCGCCCAATGCGGAGACCTTGAGGACATAGCTCGCGCCATCCGCGGTCGTGATCCGATGGTTCTGGTCGCGCTCGCCTTCGAGCGGCGTGAACTCGCCTGTGAGGCCCCAGAATTCTCGGGCGCAATCCCGCAGCTTCCCGATCGCAATGGACGGCGGGTTGAAGTTCAGGTCCACGGCGCTGAGCGCGGGCTTGAGGGCGACATTCATTCGTTCGGACTCCGTCTATTTCACGCTGCCGAACGCCGCCAGCAGCTCGCCGCCTCGCGCCGCCTTGAGCGCCGCGCACAGCCGGATGCTCTCGGTCGCCTGGTCGAGGTCGCGCTCGTAGCCGGGCAGCGCGTCGGCATGCGCCACGATGAACGCCCGCCATTCGTCCGCCCGAGCGGCGCTGCAGAATGCGCTTCCGAGATAGGGCACGAAGTTCGGACGGAAACCTTCGGGTACGAGCGGCAGGATCTCACCGGCGTTCTGCCGCAACCAGGCATACGCGCTTTCGGTGGTTGCCGGCCTGCCCATCTGGCGGGACAGGACCGGCATGATTTCCGTGCCCTTGAACGTCTTGGCCAGCACCGCGGCCTGCAGTTTCCGGACGAGGGCCGGGTCTTCCACGCGGGCAAGCGCGCCGGTCGCGGCATCGCGGAACAGCTGGTCCTCTGAAGCGGCGAGCTGGCCGAGGAGCTTGTCGAAAAACGGCGGGCCGAGGTCCTGGACGCCGACGCTCAGGACCGTCTCGAGTTCCGCGGGATCGGCGGCCGTCGCATCGGGCTTGCCTTCGAGCCCGACGACTTTCGCCGCTTGTGCTGCCAGCGGCTCGCGCAGGGCGTGGTCCTTGGCCACCACGATGAGGAATCGTTGCAGGCTCGTATGGAGCAGCTCCGAGCCCGTGTCGTTCTTCCCGGCCAGGCGCGCATACCGGGGTCCGACCATCGCGCGCAGTGCGGACTCGACGGCGGGCAACTCTTTCGAGTCGAAAACGTCGGAGATGTCTTCAAGCCGATCGGTCGCGGCCTCCGCAACGTCCCAGGCGTCGTGATTGACGAGCGCCGCGAGGCCCGACAGATAAAGCGGAGCCGGCACGGCCCCCGCACGAAACGCCGCGTCGAGGGAATCGATCAGCACCAGTGCCTCGGCGGGCTTCAGGCGCGGCGCGGACTCGATCAGCTGGCGCCAACCGGTTTCGTCGACCGCGAAGCGGTAGTAACCAGCACCGTCCGCGTTGGGCAGCAAGGTAACGGGGCACGACGCTACATCGAGATTTAAGGTCTGGCTGCGCTCGGCGAGCAGCGTGCACTGGCTGGCGCGGCCATCGCCGTCCTGCCAGGACACGCAGAACGGAATCCGCCACTGGCTCGCCTGCGGCTGAATCGCGGAGCCGAGCGGCGCGTAACGCGACTGTCCGAGTTGCAGGCGCGGGTGCGCGCGATCATCGCAGTCCAGCCGGACCGAGACCAGCGGCACGCCCGGCTGGCTGATGAACGACTGGAACGCAGCCTGGATGTCGTCGCGGCGGGAAACGGCCGCGATCGATCCGATGAAATCCTCGGCGGTGGCCGTCCCGTCCTCGTGCTCTTTCAGGTAATGACGCACGCCGTCGCGGAACTCCCGCTCACCGACATAGCGCTCCAGCATGGCAAGGACGCCGCCGCCCTTCTCGTAGGTGATGTCATCGAACGCGCCGTTGGCTTCTTCGCTGTCGTTGACCGGCTGGCGGATCGCGCGCGCCGCGGCGAGCGAATCGTCCGCCATCGCGCCGAGCGCGCCCTTTAGCATCTCGCGATCGAATTCGCCCGCGGGCCAGTGAGCCTGCGCCGCCTTGTACTCCATCCAGGTGGCAAAGGCTTCGTTCAGCCAGATGTCGTTCCACCACGCCGGCGTGACGAGGTCGCCAAACCACATGTGCGCCATTTCGTGCGCATGGAGGGTGGTGTACGCGCGGCGCTGATCCACGGGCGCATTCGCGTCCATCAGCACGAGGGATTCGTCGTAGGTAATGGCGCCGACGTTTTCCATCGCCCCGCCGAAGGCTTCCGGCACCGCGATGAGGTCGAGCTTGTCGTAGGGATACGGCGTCCCGAAATACGCCTCGAGGGCGGACAGCAGCCCGGTCGTATTTTCCAGTGCGTACCGGAACCGCTTGCCCTGCCCGTTTGCGGCGATGCCGCGGAGCGGAAGCGGATGATCGCGCACCGCGTTGGGAGGAATGGTCCCGATGTCGGCGACATCATAGGGTCCGACCGCGAACGCGATCAGGTAAGTCGGCAGCGGCCGCGTGGTCTTGAAGACATGGCGTACGCGGCCGTCGTCGACGTCCTGGCGCCCGGTCTCCGCGGTCGTCGTCACGGCGATGTCATCCTTGCGCGCGGTAATCGCAATGTCGAAAGGCGTCTTGAAGCCCGGCTCGTCGAATCCGGGGAATGCCTGGCGCGCCGCGATCGCCTCGAACTGGGTCGCCGCATAGGCCCGCTCGCCGCGCACCACCTTGAAAAGCGCATTGCCCGACGTATTGAACGCTGCGCTGTAGGCGATATGCAGGCGCGCGGGACCCGCCGGCAGGGTCTCGGCGAACGACAGGAGCGCGACGCCGGAATCGAGCTTCTCCGAATACGTCGCGGCGATGCGCCGCGCACGCCCATCCGTGGCATAGGCCTCCGAGACTTTCAGGTCCTTGCCATGCAGCCATATCGCGCCGCGAGGCTCTGCGAGCGTGACGTCGATGTCGACCGACCCCGAAAACTCGTCCCTTGAGGGGTCGATGGTGAGCTCGAGGTCGTAGTGGAGCGGCACGACGGCGCGGCCGAGCTGGCCGGGCGGCGGCGCTTCATCCCCGCTGACGCCCTGGCAGCACAGGGCGGCGCATGCCGCGGCGAGAATTCCGCGGAATCGGTGAATCGTCAGCATGTTGCGGGTCCGGGCATCAGCCGTTCCATTCCTCTTCGGCCGTCAGCGCGGGGCAGGACCGCACGGGCTCGGGGTCCATGCGCGTGGAATCGAAGATCCAGCAGTCGTCCAGCACCGAGCAGTAGCACGCCTGCACGGTGATGTCCGTCCGCGCACGGTCCAGACGCTGCCACAGCTCGTTGCTGTTCGTATCCGTGGGCAGCGTCATGAGGACGATCCGGTCGCCCGCCTTCAGCACGCGCCCGCGCGTGCCGGACGTCACGGCAATGAAGGGGCTGTCGCCTGCCGCGCAGCAACGCTGCATGAGCCGCCGCGAATCTGCGGAGAATTCGCCCCGGTAGAAGACGCGGACGCCGCGCAGGCGGGCTGGCCCCACGCCGTTGTTCCCGAGCACGAGCGTGATCTCGTCGGTGCCGCTGTCGCTGCGATTGCCCGTTCCAAACTCGAGCGTGGGCCATGCGCTCGCGGCAAGCAGCCGCTCCTGGGTGCGGTTCGAGCTCAGTGCGACGCCGAGCGAGACGACGGACACGAGAATCGCGAGGATACTCGGGAGGTGTTCTCGCACATAGCCGCGAAACACATTGCGCCGGCTCGATTTCGGTTCGACCATGATCGGTCTATTGTCATGTAGATTTGGCATATCGGGAAGGAGCCAGTCGGCATGAGGCGAAGAGAATTCCTGAGCTTGCTGGCGGCTTTCGGCCTCTCCGGCGGTGGCCGCAATTCATTCGCCACAGCGCGCGATGCAACGTTTCGCCGCGTCCGGCCGGGCGATCCGGCCTGGCCGACCGACGCGCAGTGGCGAAAGCTGGGCCAGCGCGTGAACGGCCGGCTGCTGCGGCTCCACTCGCCCTTCGACGCCTGCCGCGAAGACGCGGCCGCCTGCCAGGCCGTATTTGCCCGTCTCGCCAATCCCTATGACATCGGCGACGACCCGGCACTGACGCAGACGCTCGGCTGGGCGAACGCCTGGAACACGGCGGCGAGCGAATGGGCGGTCGCGGCGGAAACGGCCGCGGACGTCGCGGCGGCCGTCGATTTCGCCCGCGCGCATCGCCTGCGCCTCGTCGTCAAGGGCGGCGGGCACAGCTACCAGGGCACGTCCTGCTCGAAGGATTCCCTCCTGGTCTGGACGCGGCCCATGAATGCGATCCACCTTCATGACGCGTTCATGCCCGACGGCGCGCCGGCATCGACGCCGTCGGAACCGGCAGTCTCCGTCGGCGCGGGCGCGGTCTGGATGCACGTTTACCGCGCGGTCACGGTGCAAGCCGGGCGCTACGTGCAGGGCGGCGGTTGCGGCACGGTCGGCGTCGCGGGCCTCGTGCAGAGCGGTGGGTTCGGCAACTTCTCGAAGGGATTCGGCACGGCGGCGGCGGGCCTCATCGAGGCGCAAGTGGTGACGGCCGACGGCGCGTTCCGTATCGTCAATGCCTATCGCGACCCCGAGCTCTTCTGGGCGCTCAAGGGCGGCGGCGGCGGCAGCTTCGGCGTCATCACGCAGCTCACGCTCCGAACGCGCGTTCTGCCCGAGACGGTCTGCGCCGTCTTTGGGACGATCCGCGCGCGCAGCGATGGGGACTATCGCGCGCTCGTCGCGCGGTTCATGGAGCACTATCGCGATCGCCTCTTCAACCCGCATTGGGGCGAACAAGTCGTCTTCTACGACGGATCCGTCATGCGGCTCTCCATGGTGTCCCAGGGGCTCACGCGCGAGGCGGCCGAGGTAGCCTGGCAGCCTTTCCTGGACTGGCTCGCTGCGCGTCGCGACGCGTATCAATGGGAAAACGCCTTCTCGATGCTGGAAGTCCCCGCAAGGCGGCTCTGGGATGTCGACTACCTGAAGCAAAACGCGCCCCAGGTCATCGCGACGGATAGCCGCCCCGGCGCGCCGCCGGAAAATTCCTACTGGGCCGGCGACGGCGGGCAGGCGGGGCAGTTCCTGCTTGCGTATCGCTCCGCCTGGATGCCCGCGGCGCTGCTCGCGGACGACGCCCGCGGCGCGCTCGTGGATGCCCTCGTCGCGGCGAGCAGGCATTGGCAATTTTCCCTGCATTTCAACAAGGGGCTGGCCGGCGCACCGGCGGAAGACATCGCGCGCTCGCGCGACACGGCGACGAATCCGGCCGTGCTCGACGCCTTCGCGCTCGCCATCGTCGCGGCGGACCACGACCCGGCGCTGCCCGGCATCCCCGGGCACGAGCCGGATCTTGATGCCGCGCGCAAGGAGGCGGACGGCGTCGACCGTGCGACGGATGCGCTGCTGGCTGTCGCGCCGCGCGCCGGATCGTATGTCTCCGAAAGCGATTTCTTCGAGCGCGACTGGCAGCGCTCGTTCTGGGGCGGGAACTACGAGCGACTGCTTGCGGCGAAGCGACGCTACGATCCCGACGGCCTCTTCTTCGTGCACCACGGCGTCGGCAGCGAGGCCTGGTCGCCGGACGGATTCACGCGGTTGGCGCAAGCCTAGACGGCACCGCTACGATGCGCCGCGGCGCGAGCCACAGGGAGATCTCACATGCAGTTCGCCTGGCTTCTTCTCGCAATCGTCACGACGGTTGGCTATCACCTGGTGATGAAGGCCACGCCGGCCACGGTGAGCCCGTTCCTTTCGCTGGCCGCGAGCTACACGCTCGGCGCGGCCGTGTTCCTCGCCTGCTACGCGCTTGCGCCGGACTCACCGCCGCTCCGGGAAGCCGTGAGACCGCTCAACTGGACGGTGTTCGCACTCGCCCTCTCGGTCGTCGGCCTCGATATCGGGTTCCTGATGCTTTACCGCTCAGGATTCGACGTGAGCCTTGGGCAGATCCTCACGCAGTCGGGAGCCGCGCTGATCCTGCTGGTCGCGGGCATCGCCCTGTTCCGGGAAAAGGTCACCGCCGCGAACCTCGCCGGTGTCGCGCTGTGCGTGGTCGGATTCTGGCTGATCAACCGGAAGTAGCCTTGACTCGGGGGCTTGGAAGAAAAGCATGAGCGCCTGGAAGCATTGGCTGCCCGGACTGCAGATGCTCAGCCGGTACGAAGCCGCCTGGCTGCCAAACGACGTGATGGCTGGCCTCGTGCTGACCACGATGCTGGTGCCGGTCGGAATCGCGTATGCAGTGGCTTCCGGCGTCCCGGGAATCTACGGCCTGTACGCCACGATCGTCCCGCTCCTCGCCTACGCCCTGTTCGGCCCGAGCCGCATCCTGGTGCTGGGGCCGGATTCCTCGCTCGCCGCGGTGATCCTCGCCGTCGTGCTGCCTCTTTCTGCCGGCGACCCGATGCGCGCCGTGACCGTCGCCAGCCTGATGGCGGTGGTGTCTGGGCTGGTGTGCATCCTGATCGGAGCGATGCGCCTGGGCTTCGTTACCGAGCTGCTGTCCAAGCCGATCCGCTACGGGTACATGAATGGCATCGCGCTCACGGTGCTGATCAGCCAGCTGCCCAAGCTGTTCGGCTTTTCGATCGACAGCGAGGGGCCGCTGCGCGACCTCCTGCGAATCGTAGAGTCGATCCTGACCGGCGAGGCTAACTGGACGGCATTCGCCGTCGGCATCTCCACCCTGGCCGTGATCCTGTTGCTAAAGCCCTGGAAACAAATCCCGGGCCTCCTGATCGCGGTCGTGGGCGCCACGATCGCGGTCGGCGTGCTCGGCCTGGACGCGAGCGCAGCCGTGAAGGTGCTCGGTCCGCTGCCGCAGGGCTTGCCGTCGTTCGTGCTGCCGTGGATCGGTCTCGACGACCTCGCCCAGGTGCTGATCGGCGGCTGCGCCGTCGCGATGGTCTCGTTCGCCGACACCAGCGTCCTGTCTCGCACCTATGCGGCGAAGACACGCTCCCACGTCGATCCGAACCAGGAAATGATCGGCCTCGGCGCGGCCAACCTGGCTGCGGGACTGTTCCAGGGATTTCCGGTCAGCAGCAGCTCTTCGCGCACGCCGGTCGCCGAGGCCGCGGGCTCGAGGACCCAGCTCACCGGCGTGTTCGGCGCCGCCGCTGTCGCCCTGCTGGTGATGCTGGCCCCCAATCTCCTGAAAGACCTGCCCAGCAGCGCGCTGGCGGCCGTCGTGATTGCGGCGGCCATCGGTCTCTTCGAATTCGCCGACCTGCGCCGCATTTTCCGCATCCAGCGCTGGGAGTTCTGGCTGTCCATCATCTGCTTCGTCGGCGTCGCGACATTCGGGGCGATTCCAGGCATTGGCCTCGCGATCCTCATCGCGGTCATGGAATTCCTGTGGGACGGATGGCGGCCACATTACGCCGTGCTGGGCCGGGTCGACGGCATGCGCGGCTATCACGACATCAAGCGCTATCCTGATGCGCGGCTCATACCCGGCCTCGTGCTGTTTCGCTGGGACGCACCGCTGTTCTTCGCCAATTCCGAGCTGTTTCACCAGCGCCTGATGGAAGCCGTGGCGAGTTCGCCGACGCCGGTCAAGCGGATCATCGTGGCCGCCGAGCCGGTCACCAGCATCGACATCACTTCGGCGGACATGCTCACCGAGCTCGTGCAGAACCTGCGCCAGTCGAACATCGAGCTTCGATGCGCCGAGCTGAAGGACCCGGTCAAGGACAAGCTGAAGCGCTTCGAGCTGCTGGAGCGTTTCGGCGCCACGAACTTCTATCCCACCGTGGGCGCCGCCATCGACGCCTACCTGGAAGAGCATTCGGTGGATTGGAAGCCCTGAAGTGCGGGAAAAGACCCGGGCTCGTCAGGCGACGGAAACAGCTTGCCGAACGTGAAGGCTTCGGGCCCGGGCCCGCGGGTCCGCAGGATTTCCAGGCGCGCGATGCCCTCTTCCGGCGAGGGTCGATGGCCGCGCGGCACCCACCACAGCACGAGGTACAGCTCCATCTTCTCGAACCACTCGCGGCGGCGCTTCATCACGCCCGCGTGGTCGCTGCGATACGCGAAGGCCTGCAACGACTGCGGGTCCTTCCAGACCGACATGTTGATGATGATGTCCTCGCCCATGGGCTGCAGCGCGGTCGCGTTGCCCGAGTCGTCCTGCAGCCGCCAGACGAAACCCGGCGCGCCGTCCGCGACCGCGTTGATGCGGTCGAGCGCACCGACGAAGTCGGCGAGTTGCGGGGAGTCGAGCGGCGCGCGCAAGCGCGCGACGTTCATCTGGGCCAGCTCAAACCGTGACATGCGCGACCCCTTTGGGTACAAGTGACCCTACTTTAACAGCGGGATACGGACATGAGTTCACGACTGCGCGTGATCCTCACGGTGATCGCACTTGCCCTGATGGCGTCCAACGTCTCCGCGGCAGCAGCCGCGAGCGAAGAGGCCGAGAAAGAAGCGATCCTCGCGCTCGTCGCCCGCATGGAAGCCGCCTGGAACCGCGGCGACTTCCGCGGATACATGGAGGGGTTCGCGAATCCCGACGTCGTCTTCGTCTCGCGCGGCGAGTTCCAGAAGGACTGGCAGGGCACGCTCGACCACTACATCCGCGACTACGGCGCCTCGGAAGCCACGCGAGGCCATCTGCACTTCTTCGACATTCGCATTGAGATGCTGGCGCCGGACGCGGCGCAGCTCATCAGCCGCTACCGGCTCGACCGGCCGAAGGATCCGCAGGAGGGAATCAACACGCGCCTGATGCGCAAGCGCGACGGGAAATGGGTCATCGCGCTCAATCACGTGTCGTCGCGAGAGCCGTAGCCGAGGCCCTGCCGCCGGTGACGCTTACTCCGGCAGCGCCCCGAGCGTATAAACCGCCGCCAGCATGGGCGAAGGCCTGAGGCCAACCTTGCCGAAGGATTGCGTGTAGATCTGGTTGATCTGCTCGCTCCGGAAGATCTGCGCGAGCGCCCGGTTGGCGACGAGCCTGAAGTCGGCATCGTTGCGCCGCACGACGAACGCGTAGGGCTCATAAGAGAAGAGGTCGCGCGCGAGCTGGTACGACGCCCGGTCCGGGGCCTGCATGAGGAACCCGATCTGGACGATCTGATCGCCCGCGAATGCGTCCACCTGCTTGGCCGCGAGCTGCTTCATCGCCTCGTCCCGGTTGGCGACGACCACGACCTTCGCGTCGATGAGGTTCTTCGCCAGGTATTCCTTCAGCGCGGTCTCCGACGTCGTGTCCCTCACGACGGCGACGGACTTGCTCGCAAGCTTCGCGACCGCGTCGATCCCGGAATCGGCGAACGACAGCAGGCTGCCCCCCGTCACGAAAGTCATCGACGTGAAATCGACCTTCTTCTGCCGCGACAGCGTGATCGTCGTCGACCCGCACTCGATGTCCGCCTTGTTGTTGGCGATCGCATCGATCCGCTCCTCGTTGCTGAGCGGCACCATCGTGACCTTCAGGTCCGTGAGCTTGAGCTCGTCCTTGACCGCGGTGGCGATGCGCCGGCATAGCTCGACCGAGTACCCGGCTGCCTGTCCGGCGGCGTCGTTGAACGACATCGGCGGCGCGTCCGTTCGGTAGCCCACCCGGATTTCACCGGACTTGCGGATCTGGCCGAGCGTGTCGGCCTGGGCCTGGATGGCGAACGTGCAGAGCGCGGAAAGCGCGAGCAGCGCAATCGATTTCTTGTGAAGCATGATCCCTCCCCTCGTGAGGTGGGACTTTACTCCTTGCCCTCAGCCCTTGCGCAACTGCCGGAGCTTCTCGATCGCCCGCAGCTGTGTCGCGGCTCGGGCGAGTTCCGCCTGCGCCTCGGCGACTGAGGCACTGATGCGAGCGAACTGCGCGCTATAGTGTGTCCGACGACTTTCGGGGCGGTGGTCAATCGCCAGGAAGCACACCGATGAAACACGAACGCGAGCGCATGGTCGAGCGTCAGATTCGCGCCCGCGGCGTGAGCGACGCGCGCGTGCTGCAGGCAATGCGCGACGTTCCCCGCGAGGCATTCCTGCCTCCCGAGCTGGCCGACCTTGCGTACGACGACCGTCCGCTGCCGATCGAAGCCGGCCAGACGATCTCGCAGCCCTACATCGTTGCGGTGATGACCGAGGCGCTTCGCCTCACCGGCAGCGAGACCGTCCTCGAGATCGGCACGGGTTCCGGCTACGCAGCGGCTGTCCTTGCGCGGGTTGCGAGGCATGTCTACACGATCGAGCGTCATGCCGAACTCGCCGACCTGGCGCGCGAGCGCCTCGCGGCACTCGGCATCACGAACGTAGACGTCCGCTGCGACGACGGCACGCTCGGCTGGCCGGAACACGCGCCCTTCGACGCGATCGTCGTCGCCGCCAGCGGCCCGGAACTGCCGCAGGCGCTGCTCGACCAGCTTACGATCGGCGGGCGGCTCGTGATTCCCGTCGGCACCAGCCGCGCGCAGGAGCTGGTCCGCGTGACGCGCACCTCCGAGGATGCGTTCAAGCGCGAGGAACTCGGCGCGGTCCAGTTCGTGCCGCTGATCGGTGAGCAGGGCTGGGCCGACGCCGATGCGACGACCAGCCGCGGCGTGTGGCCGCCGCGCCTGGGCGGACCGCTGCGTGCGCGGCAACCGGCGACACGGCCCGGCCTCGTCGCCAGGCTCATCGCAGAATGTGCCGAACCGATCACCCGCATCGAAGATGCAGTGCTCGACGGCCTCATCGAACGGATCGGCAACGCGCAGGTCGTCCTGCTCGGCGAGGCCACGCACGGAACCTCCGAGTTTTACCGGATGCGCACCCGGATCACGCAGGAGCTCATCCTGCGTCGCGGCTTTACCATGGTCGCCGTCGAAGCCGACTGGCCCGACGCCGCAGTAGTCGATCGCTACGTGCGCGGCCAACCGCCTCGGCAGCAAGCCTGGATTCCGTTCTCGCGCTTCCCGACCTGGATGTGGCGCAATCGCGAGGTTCTCGACCTCGTCGAGTGGCTGCGCGCATACAACCAGCAAGGCAAGGCGTCAGTCGGGTTCTGCGGCCTCGACCTGTACAGCCTGTTCACCTCCGCGTACGAGGTCGTGCGCTACCTCGATCGCGTCGATCCCGCGGCCGCCGCCGTGGCGCGCCAGCGCTATGGACGGCTCACGCCCTGGCAGGACGACCCGGCCGCGTACGGCAAGGCCGCCCTCGTCGGCCGCATCAAGCCGTACGAGCACGACATCGTTGCGATGCTGCGGGAGCTCCTTGCGCGGCGCCTCGAGTACTCGGCCAAGGACGGCGACGCGTTCTTCGACGCCGCCATGAACGCGCGCGTCGTGCTCGGCGCCGAGCAATACTACCGCGTGATGTACTACGGCTCGGTCGAGTCGTGGAACCTGCGCGACCAGCACATGTTCGACACGCTGCGAGCCATCGGTACGCACCAGGGAAAAGACACGCGGATCGTGGTGTGGGAGCACAACTCCCACGTCGGTGACGCGGCGGCGACGGAAATGGCCGCGCGCGGCGAGCACAACGTCGGCAACCTGTGCCGCAGTGCGTTCGGCGACAAGGTCTTCATCGTCGGATTCGGCACCGACCACGGCACGGTCGCCGCTGCGAGCGACTGGGACGAGCCGATGCAGCGGATGCGCGTGCGCCCCGCGCGCGCGGACAGCTACGAGCGGCTGTGCCACGACAGCGGTGTGCCGGCCTTCCTGCTTCACCTGCGCGATCCGGTCCGCGACGTGCTCCGCGAGGAGCTGGCCGAGGCGCGCCTCGAGCGCGCGATCGGCGTCGTGTACCGGCCGGACACGGAGCTGCAGAGCCACTACTTCCAGGCTGTGCTCCCCGCCCAGTTCGACGAGTACGTGTGGTTCGACGAGACCCAGGCCGTCGAGCCGCTCGAGGTCCACGCCGCCGAGCTCGAAGCGCGCCACCCGCTGGCACCCTGATGCCGCTGGTCCGCGCCGACCAGCTCATGACTGCCTTCGCAGCGCGCACCGGCCTGTCGTCCGCGCAACCGGTGCGCCGCTATCTGTGGACCGACGCGTTCGCCGCGTGCAACTACCTCGGTTTGTTCCATGAAACCGGAGATCGGGCGAAGCTGGACCTGGCGCTGCGGCTCGTCGACCAGGTTCACCACACGCTCGGCAAACACCGCTCCGACGATCGCCGCCGCGGCTGGATCAGCGGCCTCGCCGACGCCGACGCCGAAACGCATCCGACGAGCGGCGGCCTCCGGATCGGCAAGGCGCGCCCGGAGCGCAGCCCGTCCGAGTCCTTCGACGAGCGGCTCGAATGGGAGCGCGACGGCCAGTACTTCCACTACCTGACCAAGTGGATGCACGCGCTCGATCAGGTTTCACGGGTGACCGGTAAGGCGCGCTACAACGTCTGGGCACGCGAACTCGCCGAGGCTGCGTGGCGAGCGTTCGTCCACGCCAGCGATGGCAGGCGTCGCATGTACTGGAAAATGAGCATCGATCTGACGCGCCCGCTGGTTTTTTCGATGGGGCAGCATGATCCGCTCGACGGGATGCTTACCGCCCTCGAGCTCGAGGCCACCGCGACCGACGCGGGATCGCCCGGCCCCGACCTCTCCGCCGCGATCGCCGACTACGCGAAGATGCTCGACCCCACTGCGCTCGCGACCGACGACCCGCTCGGCATCGGCGGCCTGTTCGTCGACGCGGCGCGCGCTGCACGGCTCTCCGCCCGCGGCGCGCTGAGGCAACACCCCGGGCTTCACGCCGCGATCCTGGAGGCCGCGCGGATCGGCCTCGCCCGCTATCTCTCGAGCCCGGAGCTCCACGCGCCGGCCGCGCATCGGCTCGCTTTTCGCGAGCTTGGCCTGGCCATCGGGCTGACCGACACGCCGTATGCCGCCGCGGGCCAGCACATCCTCGGCTTCTGGCTCGATCCCGCGAATCGTGCGAACGGCACATGGACCGAGCACGCCGACATCAACGAGGTGATGCTCGCGACGTGCCTGGTGCCGCAGGGCTTCCTCCGGGCGTTCCCGTTCACGGCCGCCGGTGCGGTTTCATGACGAGGACGGCTGCGCCCCGGACTTCGCCGCGGCGCAGCCGGTCGAGCGCGTCGTTGGCGCGTGCCAGCGGCATCGTCTCGACGTCGGGATGCAGTTCGACTTGCGCGGCCACGCACATGAAGTCCTCGCCATCCTTGCGCGTCAGGTTCGCGACCGAGACGATCGAGCGCTCCTCCCAGAGCAGGCGATAGGGGAAGGACGGGATGTCGCTCATGTGGATGCCTGCGCAGACGACGCGCCCGCCCTTGCGCGTGGCGCGCAGCGCAATCGGCACGAGTGCGCCGACCGGTGCGAACAGGATCGCGGCGTCCAGCGGCTCAGGCGGCGTTTCGTCTGAGCCGCCGGCCCAGACGGCGCCCCGTTGCCGGGCGAAAGCCTGGCCGACCGAATCGCCCGGCTTCGTGAACGCGAAGACCTTGCGGCCCTGGGCCTGCGCGACCTGCGCGAGCAGGTGCGCGGCCGCGCCGAATCCGTACAGGCCGAGGTTTCGCGCGTCGCCGGCGAAGCGGTAGGCGCGGTAGCCGATCAGGCCCGCGCAGAGCAGAGGCGCCGCTTCGGCATCCGTGTACCGATCCGGGATCGGAAAGCAAAAACGCGCATCCGCCGCGACGTACTCCGCGTAGCCTCCCGGCAGCGTGTAGCCGGTGAAACGTGCCGCATCGCAGAGGTTCTCCTGCCCCGCGCGGCAATAGCTGCAGCGGCCGCAGGTCCAGCCCAGCCACGGCACGCCGACCCGGTCGCCCTCGGCGAAGCGCGTAACCTCGCGCCCTCGCTGCACGACGCGGCCGACGATCTCGTGGCCGGGTGTGACCGGGTAAGGGATATCCGGCAGCTCGCCATCCTGCAGGTGCAGGTCAGTGCGGCAGACGCCGCAGGCCTGCACCGCGAGCAGAACCTGCCCCGGCGCGATGACGGGAAGCGGCGACTCATCCGGCTGAACGGCCTCGCCGCGCGCTCGGAGGCTCATGAATTTCATTGGCTTCTAGCGAGGCCACGGGCATCTGCCCGCGTCAGCCATCCTGGCTTGTGCTAACCACCTTTCCGCAACTTCCGCAACTTCTCGATGGCGTGCAGCTGGGCCGCGGCGCGTGCCAGCTCCGCCTGCGCCTCCGCGACTTCCATCGCC
Source organism: uncultured Gammaproteobacteria bacterium (assembly GCA_963760725.1). Taxonomy (GTDB): domain Bacteria; phylum Pseudomonadota; class Gammaproteobacteria; order Steroidobacterales; family Steroidobacteraceae; genus SCUD01. The sequence continues at coordinate 37,088 of CAVXET010000010.1, read as the reverse complement.
CCCACGCGATCTCTTCAGCGCTTCTTCCGCTTTCTGCTTCGCCGCGAGCGCCGACGCTTCATCCAGGTCCTTCGCCCGCGCTGCAGTATCGGCGAGGATCGTGACCTTGTGCGGCTGCACTTCGATGCCGCCGCCGCCGACCCAGAACAGCAGCTCTTCGCCGGCCGCCGTCTGGACCCGCACTTCGCCGGGCTTCATCGCCGTGAGGAGCGGCGCGTGCCGCGGCGCGATGCCGATCTCGCCGCCCACGGCGGGCGCGAAGACCATCGTGGCCTCGCCGGTGTAGACCTCGCCCTCGGCGCTGACGATGTCGATGTGGATGGTGTTCGCCATGATCAGGTGAGCGTCTTCGCCTTCTCGACCGCTTCTTCGATGCCGCCGACCATGTAGAACGCCTGCTCGGGCAGGTTGTCGTGCTCGCCCGCGATGATGGCCTTGAAGCCGCGGATCGTGTCCTTGAGCGCGCACGTACTTGCCGGGGCTGCCGGTGAACACTTCCGCGACGTGGAACGGCTGCGACAGGAAGCGCTGGATCTTGCGCGCGCGCTGCACGGTGATCTTGTCCTCTTCCGACAGCTCGTCCATGCCGAGGATCGCGATGATGTCCTGCAGTTCCTTGTAGCGCTGCAGGATCACCTGCACGCCGCGCGCGGTGTTGTAGTGCTCCTCGCCGATGACGAGCGGGTCGAGCTGGCGGCTGGTCGAGTCGAGCGGGTCCACCGCGGGGTAGATGCCGAGCGACGCGATCTGGCGCGACAGCACGATGGTCGCATCGAGGTGCGCGAAGGTCGTCGCCGGCGACGGGATCGGTCAGGTCGTCCGCGGGCACGTAGATCGCCTGCACGGAGGTGATGGATCCCGTCTTGGTCGAGGTGATGCGCTCCTGGAGCACGCCCATCTCTTCCGCGAGCGTCGGCTGGTAGCCCACCGCCGACGGCATGCGGCCGAGCAGCGCCGACACTTCGGTGCCCGCCAGCGTGTAGCGGTAGATGTTGTCGATGAAGAGCAGCACGTCGCGGCCCTTGCCGCCGGCCTGCTTCTCGTCGCGGAAGTACTCCGCCATGGTGAGGCCCGAGAGGCCGACGCGCAGGCGATTGCCCGGCGGCTCGTTCATCTGGCCGTACACCATTGCGACCTTGGAGTTCGTCAGGTCCTTCTTGTCGATGACGCCCGATTCCATCATCTCGTGATAGAAGTCGTTGCCCTCGCGGGTGCGCTCGCCGACGCCGGCGAACACGGACAGGCCCGCGTGCGCCTTTGCGATGTTGTTGATGAGCTCCAGCATGGCGACGGTCTTGCCGACGCCGGCGCCGCCGAACAGGCCGATCTTGCCGCCCTTCGCGAACGGCGCGAGCAGGTCGATGACCTTGATGCCGGTCTCGAGCAGGTCCTGACCGCCGGTCTGCTCATCGTAGGCCGGGGCCGGACGGTGGATCGGCAGGAACTCCTTGGTCTTGATCGGGCCGCCCTCGTCCTGCGGGTTGCCGAGCACATCCATGATGCGCCCGAGCGTACCGATGCCGACCGGCACCTTGATCGGCGCGCCGGTGGACTTCACGGCGAGCCCGCGCTTCAGGCCCTCGGAGGCGCCCATCGCGATCGTGCGCACGATGCCGTCGCCGAGCTGCTGCTGCACCTCGAGCGTCAGGTCGTGGTCCACGAGCTTGAGCGCCTCGTAGACCGCCGGGATTCCCTCGCGCGGGAACTCCACGTCGATCACCGAGCCGATGATCTGGACGATCTTGCCGTTAGCCGCCTGTTGATTCACTTTATCCATATTCAATAAAACCTCGGAACTAAACCGCTGCCGCGCCGCCGACGATTTCCGAAATCTCTTTCGTGATCGCGGCCTGGCGGGCCTTGTTGTAGATGAGCTGCAGCTCGTCGATGATCTTGCCGGCGTTGTCGGTCGCGCTCTTCATCGCGACCATGCGCGCGGCCATCTCGCAGGCGAGGTTCTCGATCACCACGCGATAAACCTGCGCCTCGATGTAGCGGATCATGTAGCCCGAGATGAGCTCGTCCGCCCCGGGCTCGTAGATGTAGTCCCAGCGCTCCTGCAGCTCGCTCGCATCGAGCGTCTCGGCGGGCAGCATCTGCTTCACCCCAGGCCTCTGGGTCATGGTGTTGATGAAACGGTTGCCGGCGACGAACAGCCGGTCGATCTTCCCGTCCCGGTAGAGTTCCAGCATCGCGTCCACGCCGCCGATCAGGTCCTTCACGTGCGGCTTGTCGCCGATGTTCGTGATGGACGCGACGATCGGGAGCTTGAGCCGGCGAAAGAACTGCAGCGCCTTGCTGCCGATCAGGCTGAGGTGTATCTCGACGCCCTGGCCCTGCCACTCGCGTGCCGCGGCCAGCACCTGCTTGAACACGTTCACGTTCAGCGAGCCGCAGAGGCCGCGGTCGGTGCTCACGATGATGACGCCGACCGCCTTGACCTCGCGCTCGACCAGGTACGGGTGCCGGGAGTTTGGGTTCGCGAGGCGCAAATGCCCGATCACGTTCCGGATCCGGTCCGAATAGGGCTGCGCCGCGCGCATGCGCTCCTGCGCGCGCCGCATCTTGCTCGCAGCGACCATCTGCATGGCCTTGGTGATCTTCTGCGTGCTCTTGATGCTCGCGATCTTGACCCGGATTTCTTTCGTGCCGGCCATGGGATCAATAGGCTCCCGTCGCTGCGAAGTCGTCGCAGACCTTCTTGTAACCGGCCTCGACTTCCTTGCTGAGCTCCGGCTTGTCGTTGACCTGCTTCAGGAACTGCCCGTGAGTCGTCTTTGCATACGACTGCAGCGCTTCCTCGAACGCGACGATCTTCTTCTTCTCCACCTTGTCCATGAAGCCGTTGTTGACGGCATAGATGGAAAGCGCCTGTTCGGCGACGCGACATCGGAGCGTACTGTTTCTGCTTCATGAACTCGGTCACGCGCTCGCCGCGCTCGAGCGAGCGGCGGGTCACTTCGTCGAGGTCCGAGGCGAACTGCGAGAAGGCCGCGAGCTCGCGGAACTGGGCGAGCGCGAGGCGGATGCCGCCGCCCAGCTTCTTGATGATGCCGGTCTGCGCCGCGCCGCCGACTCGGGACACCGAGATGCCCGCGTTCATGGCCGGGCGGATACCGGAGTTGAAGAGGTCGGTCTCGAGGAAGATCTGGCCGTCGGTGATCGAGATGACGTTGGTCGGCACGAATGCGGTCACGTCGCCCGCCTGGGTCTCGATGATCGGCAGGCCCGTGAGGGAGCCGGTCTTGCCCTTGATCTTGCCGCCACTCACTTTCTCCACGTATTCGACCGAAACGCGCGCGGAGCGCTCGAGCAGGCGCGAGTGCAGGTAGAACACGTCGCCCGGATATGCCTCGCGGCCCGGCGGACGGCGAAGCAGCAGCGAGATCTGGCGATACGCCCAGGCCTGCTTGGTCAGGTCGTCATAGACGATCAGCGCGTCTTCGCCGTTGTCCATGAAGTACTCGCCCATGGCGCAGCCGGAATACGGCGCGATGTACTGCATGGAGGCCGGCGTGGATGCGGAGGCCGACACTATGATCGTGTGCGCCATGGCGCCATGCTCTTCGAGCTTGCGCACCACGTTCGCGATCGAGCTCTGCTTCTGGCCTATAGCCACATAAATGCACTTAACCCCTGTTCCCTTCTGGTTGATGATCGTGTCGATCGCGACCGCGGTCTTGCCGGTCTGGCGGTCGCCGATGATCAGCTCGCGCTGGCCGCGGCCGATCGGCACCATCGCATCGATCGCCTTGAGGCCGGTCTGCACCGGCTGGGAAACGCTCTTCCTCCAGATCACGCCCGGGGCGACGCGCTCGATCGGCGAGCGCTTGCTGGCCTTGATCGGGCCCTTGCCGTCGAGCGGATTGCCGAGCGCGTCCACCACGCGGCCGAGCATCTCGGGGCCGACCGGCACTTCGAGGATGCGGCCGGTGGTCTTCACCGTCGCGCCCTCGCCGATGTGGCGGTACTCGCCGAGCACGACCGCGCCGACCGAGTCCTGCTCGAGGTTCAGCGCGAGGCCGAAGGTGTTGTCCGGGAACTCGAGCATTTCGCCATAGGCGGCATCGGCCAGGCCGTGCACGCGGCAGATGCCGTCCGTGACGCTCACCACGGTGCCGACGTTGCGCGATTCGGTCGCGGCATCGAAGTTCTTGATCCGCGCCTGGATCAGGTCGGTGATTTCTGAGGCCTTGATGGACATATCCGCTTTCCTTGACTAATTCGTTAGCGCCGAGTCGAGCCGCGCGATGCGGCCCTTCAGCGATCCGTCGATGACGAGGTCACCGGCGCGCACGATGGCGCCGCCGATGAGCGTCTCGTCGATGCGCGTGTGCATGCGCACCTCGCGGCCGAGGCGCTTTGCCAGCGCCGCTTCGAGCTTTTTCTGCTGCGGCGCCGCGATCTCGCGGGCCGCGATGACTTCGACATCCACCACGCCCTCGATCTCAGCACGCAGTCCCTCGAACCGCGCCGCGATCTGCGGCAGCAACGCGAGACGGCGGTTCTCCGCCAGCGCCTTCAGGAAGTTGCGCCCGCCCTCACCGCCTGCCTGGTCCGAAAACCCGCCCAGGAGATCCACGAGCTCCTCGCCCGTGACATGCGGGTTTCCGATCAGGCGCGCGACGCGCGGGTCCGCAGCCGCAATGGCGGCGCTGCCGAGCAGCTTCGACCAGGCGGCCAGGTCCTTCGACGCCTGCGCGTGGGCGAAAGCCGCCCGTGCGTAAGGCCGTGCGATGGTGGCGCGATCAGCCACGGCTTGGCGCCTGCTGTTCGAGTTGCGCCGCGAGCTCATCCAGGAGCGCCGCGTGGGTCTTGGCATCCACCTCGCGTCCGAGCACCTTGGTCGCGCCAGCAACCGCGAGAGCCGCGACTTCCTTGCGCAGGTTGTCGCGCGCGCGGGCCTGCTCGTTCACGATTTCGCCGCGAGCCTGGGTCACGATGCGCTCGCTTTCCTGCACAGCGAGGTTCTTCGCCTCGCCCACCAGGTCGCTCGAGCGCTTGTGCGCCAGGTCCACCACCTGCACCGCCTTCTGGCGGGCATCGGTCAGGATGCCCTCGGCGCCCAGCTTCGCGTCGGCCAGGTCCTTATAGCCCTTCTCGCCCGCGGCGATGCCGTCGGCGATTTCCTTGCGGCGCTTGTCGATCGCGGCCATGACCGGCGGCCAGATCCACTTCATGCAGAACCAGACGAAGACGATCATCGCGACCGTCTGTCCGATCAATGTCAGGTTGAAGTCCATCGCAGTCTCCCGACGATCAGCCGGCCAGCGCGTCTTTCAGCTGCCCGACGAACGGGTTGGCGAAGGCAAAGAAGAGCGCGACGCCGACGCCGATCATCGCGACTGCGTCGAGCAGCGCCACGACGATGAACATCTTCGTCTGCAGCATCGGGGCGAGCTCCGGCTGGCGCGCCGCGCCTTCGAGGAAGCGGCCGCCGAGCAGGCCCATGCCGATGCCGACGCCGAGTGCGCCGAGGCCGATGAGGATCGCCACAGCGATCGCGGTAAATCCAATTACAGTTTCCATCGAACGTCTCCTGGTCAAAAACCGTTAGTGATGCTCGTGCGCCTGCGCGAGGTACACGATCGTCAGCATCATGAAAATGAACGCCTGCAGCAGCACGATCAGCAGGTGGAACACCGCCCAGGCGAAATGCAGCGGCAGCTGGTAGATGCCGAGCAGCGCGATCAGCATGAAGATGAGCTCGCCGGCGTAGAGGTTGCCGAACAGTCGCAGCGACAGCGACACCGGCTTCGCGATCAGCGACACGCCCTCGAGCGCGAAGTTGAACGGAATCGCGGCCCAGTGGTTGAAGGGCTGCAGGATCAGTTCCTTGGTGAAGCCCCAGCCGCCCTTGATCTTGATGCTGTAGTAGATCGTGAGGAGGAAAACGGAGATCGCCATCGCGAAGGTGACGTTCACGTCCGTCGTCGGCACGACGCGCAGGTGCTCGACGCCCGCGGCCTTGGCGGCCCAGGGCAGCCAGTCGACCGGGATGAGGTCCATCGAGTTCATCAGGAAGATCCAGCAGAAGAGCGTCATCGCGAGCGGCGCGATCACGAGGCTCTTGGCCGGATGGCTGAAGGTGTCGCGGACGCTCTGGTCCACGAAGCCGACCACGATCTCGACGATGGTCTGGAGCTTGCCCGGCACGCCGGTCGTCGCCTTCCTGGCGACGCGGCTGAACAGGAACGTGAGCACGAAGCCGAGCAGGATCGCGAACACCATCGAATCGACGTTGATCGCGAAGAAATTACCGTGGCATTCGTTCCAGACCCAGGCGCCGTCCTTCTTGCAGACGGTCAGGTTCTGGAGATGGTGGGAGATGTACTCGCCGGCTGAATGACCCGCTTCCGCCATGATCCCTTAGCGTCCCCTATCGAACAGCAAGCCCACTGGCAGCGCCAGGAGGGTCGCGATGTACCCGGTGAACAGGAACCCCGGGTGCAGCGGCTTCAAGTTCACGAACACCACGGCGAACAGGAGCGCCGCGATCGCGAGCTTGCCGATCTCTCCCAGCCATCCCGCCTGGAGCAGGCGCTTGGCGCTGCTCCCGGCCCGCGGCGACATCACCCGCGCCGCCAGAAATGCGTTCGGCACGACGCCGATCAGTCCACCCAACAAGGTGGGGATCGCCTGCTCGGATCCCAACCAGAGCCAGACGATGGCCGCGAGTCCCAGTGCGGTCGCAAGCTGCGTGAGCAGGATGTTGCGGACGGTATTCATTCCTGTCCGCAGGACGGCCAAAACCGCGCGCATTATAGTGGTGCCGGCCCTGCGGACACAACCGCGAAAAGCCGGAAAAACCCTTGTCTTAATGCGGGCTTAGAAGCGAGGGAAAAGGGGCCTGACCCACTTTTGCGATCAGCCCCGGTCGCGTTGATCCATGTCAACAGGCCACGGCGGCGGATCAGTGAGAGTACGCTTGTTTCCCCTCCGGAGCGTTTTCCCATGGCGACCACCGAGTTCTACAACGACAAGGTCGTCAAGCAGTTCGCCGTCATGACGGTGGTTTGGGCGATCGTCGGCATGACGGTGGGCGTCTTTATCGCCGCCCAGCTTATCTGGCCCGATCTCGGAGGCGGCATCCCCTGGCTGAGCTACGGGCGGCTCCGGCCGTTGCACACGAACGCGGTGATCTTCGCCTTCGGCGGCTCTGCCTTGTTCGCGACGAGCTACTACTGCGTGCAGCGGACGAGCCAGGTGCGGCTCTTCTCCGACAAGCTCGCCGCGTTCACCTTCTGGGGCTGGCAGGCGGTCATCGTATCGGCCGCGATTACGCTCCCACTCGGCATCACGCAGTCGAAGGAGTACGCCGAGCTCGAGTGGCCGATCGATCTCCTGATCGCAGTCGTCTGGATCAGCTACGCAGTCGTCTTCTTCGGAACGCTCGTGAAGCGGCGCATCAAGCACATCTACGTCGCGAACTGGTTCTTCGCGGCATACATCCTGACGATCGCGATACTGCACATCTTCAACAACCTCAGCCTGCCGGTGACGTGGACGAAGTCCTACATCATCTATACGGGCGCGGTCGACGCAATGGTGCAGTGGTGGTACGGCCACAACGCCGTCGGCTTCTTCCTGACTGCGGGCTTCCTCGGGATGATGTATTACTTCATCCCGCGCCAGGCGAACCGGCCGATCTACTCGTACCGCCTCTCGGTCGTGCACTTCTGGGCGCTGATCTCGACCTACATGTGGGCGGGCCCGCACCACCTGCAGTACACGGCGCTCCCTGACTGGGCGCAGTCGCTCGGCATGGTGTTCTCGCTGATCCTGCTCGCGCCGTCCTGGGGCGGCATGATCAACGGAATCATGACGCTCTCGGGCGCGTGGGAGAAATTGCGCACCGATCCCGTCCTGAAATTCATGATCGTCTCGCTTTCCTTCTACGGCATGAGCACGTTTGAAGGGCCGATGATGTCCATCAAGACGGTCAATTCGCTCTCGCACTACACCGACTGGACGATCGGCCACGTGCATTCGGGCGCGCTCGGCTGGGTCGCGATGATCTCGCTCGGCTGCATCTACAGCCTCACGCCGCGGCTGCTCGGCTTGAAGTCCATGTACTCGGTGCGCGCGATCAACACGCACTTCTGGGTGCACACCATCGGCGTCGTCTTCTACATCGCGGCGATGTGGATTGCGGGCGTGATGCAGGGCCTCATGTGGCGCGCGACGAACGACGATGGGACGCTCACCTACACCTTCGTCGAGGCGCTGAAGGCAACCTACCCGTACTACACCGTGCGCCTCGCGGGCGGCCTGATCGTGCTCGCCGGAATGGCAATCATGGCCTGGAACATGGCGAAGACCTTCGCCTCGGCGCGCGGGGTCGCGCCCGTCGCCGTGCCGATGCCGGCGCCGGCCTGAGGGGCAGAACACCATGGCAAGCTCACACGAACGGATCGAGAAGAACGTCGGCCTCCTCGCGGCGCTCGTCGCCGTCGTCGTCGCAGTGGGCGGCCTCGTCGAGATCGTCCCGCTGATGCGGCAGGCCGAAGTGATCGAGCCGCTCCCGGGCGTGAAGCCCTACGCGCCGCTCGAGCTCGCGGGCCGCGACGTCTACGTGCGCGAGGGCTGCTACAACTGCCACTCGCAGATGGTGCGCACGCTCCGGTTCGAGACGGAGCGCTACGGCCACTACTCGCTTGCCGGCGAATCGGTTTACGACCGGCCTTTCCAGTGGGGAAGCAAGCGCACGGGGCCCGACCTCGCGCGCGTCGGCGGCCGCTATAGCGACGAGTGGCAGCGCGTGCACCTCATGAACCCGCGCGACCTGGTGCCGGAGTCGAACATGCCGTCATTCCCCTGGCTCGCCGAGGCGTCGGTCGATGCGAACCTCGTGACGAGGAAGATGCACGCGCTCGAGACGCTCGGCGACCCGTACACGGCGGCGGACTTCGCCGCGGTGAACGACGCGGTCGCGGGCAAGACTGAGCTCGACGCGCTCATCGCGTATCTCCAGGGGCTCGGCCTCAACGCGCCGAAGGGACGCTGACATGGACGCGGGAACGGCCTCGGGCGTGGTCACGGCGATCCTGCTGGTCGCCTTCCTCGGCATTGTCGCCTGGGCCTACAGCAGGAAGCGCAAGAAGGATTTCGACGCGGCCGCGCGACAGCCGCTCGAGCGGGATGGAGACGTGAAATGAGCAGCGGCTGGTCGTGGTACGTCATCGTACTGACGCTTGCGAACATCCTCGGCTGCCTCTGGCTGCTCTGGTGGACCCGGCGCCCGCATGGCGACGGCAAGCCGGAGGGCGAGACGACCGGCCACGTCTGGGACGGCGACCTCGTCGAGGGCAACAAGCCGATGCCGCGGTGGTGGATCAACCTCTTCTACATCACCATTATTTTCGGCCTCGGCTACCTTGCGTATTACCCGGGCCTCGGCGCCTTCAAGGGAACAAGCGGCTGGACAAGCCGCAAGGAGCACGCGGTCGACGTCGCGGCCGCAGAGGCGCGGCTCGAGCCGGTGCTCGCGCGTTTCCGCGGCAAGGCGATCGAGGAGCTCTCGCATGATCCGGAAGCGGTCGCGCTCGGCCATTCGGTCTTTGCGAATACCTGCGCAACCTGCCACGGATCCGACGGGCGCGGCGCGCGCGGCTTCCCGAACCTGACCGACGCGGACTGGCAGTGGGGCGGCGACCCCGACACGGTGCTCGCGACCGTGATGGGCGGGCGCCAGGCCGCGATGCCCGCGCTCGGCGCGGTGCTCGGCGAGGACGGCGTGCAGGCGGCGGCGGCCTACGTGCAGAGCCTTTCAGGCCACGCCGGCGATCCCGCGCTCGTCGCTGCGGGCGCGCAGCATTTCCAGACGATTTGCATGGCCTGCCACGGGCCGGACGGCCGCGGCAATCCGCTCCTCGGCGCGCCGAACCTGACGGACGGGACCTGGCTCTACGGCGGCGACACCGCGACGATCGTGCAGACGATCACGAGCGGCCGGAGCGGCCAGATGCCCGCGCATGCCGAGCGCATCGGCGAGGATCGCGCGCGGCTCGCCGCGGCCTGGGTCCTCTCGCAAAAGCCAGCGGGGCCCTGAGTTGCGCGCGCCGGTCGACGTGCCGCTGCCGCGCGCCCAGCGCTGGGGGGCGGTGATCTGGCCGTCGTTCTTCTCGGCGGGCGTCGCGACGATGGTGTTCTTCGCGTTCTTCGACCCGGTCGAACTCGCGCGGCTCGCGTGGGTCGACGTCGAGATCGATCGCAAGACGGGCTACACCGTCGGCTTTTTCCTCTTCTGGGCCTGCACGTTCGCCTCGAGCCTCTTTACCTCGATCCTGACTTCCGCGCGGCACCCGGCTGTCGTGCCTTACGACCGCGGGGACGGCTGATGGCGAAGCCCGCCCTTGCGGCTGCCGTCGCGAACGGCGGCGATCTCTATCTCGCCGCCCCGAAAGTCTACCCGCGCGAAGTTGCCGGCCGTTTCCAGAGGCTTCGCAGCATCGCGGTGTTCGTGCTGCTCGGCCTCTTCTACCTGATGCCGTGGCTGCAATGGAACGGCCACCAGGCCGTGCTGTTCGACCTGCCGGCGCGCAAGTTCTACGTCCTCGGCCTCACCTTCTGGCCGCAGGATTTCTTCTATCTCTCCTGGCTCCTGATCATCGCCGGACTCTCGCTCTTCTTCTTCACCGCGATCGCCGGCCGGTTGTGGTGCGGCTACGCCTGCCCACAGACCGTGTGGACCGAAGTCTTCCTGAGGATCGAGCGCTGGTTCGAGGGCGACCGGAGCCGCCGCATGAAGCTTGACGCCGCGCCGTGGAGCGGCGGGAAGCTCGCGCGCAAGGGCGGCAAGCAGGCAACGTGGATCACGCTCGCGCTCTGGACCGGCTTCACCTTTGTCGGCTTCTTCACGCCGATCCGCGAGCTCGGCCCGCGCGTCCTCACGCTCTCGCTCGGCCCGTGGGAGACGTTCTGGTCGCTCTTCTATGCGTTCGCGACCTACGGCAACGCGGGGTACCTGCGCGAGCAGGTCTGCAAGTACATGTGCCCCTACGCGCGCTTCCAGGGCGCGATGTTCGACCCGAATACCCTGATCATCGCCTACGACGGCAAGCGCGGCGAGCTGCGCGGGCCGCGGCGCAAGGGCGCGGACTATCGTGCCGCCGGCCTCGGCGACTGCATCGACTGCACGATCTGCGTGCAGGCATGCCCGACCGGCATCGACATCCGCGACGGGCTCCAGATCGAGTGCATCGCCTGCGGCGCCTGCATCGACGCCTGCGACGACGTGATGGACAAGGTCGGCTACCCGCGCGGGCTCATCCGCTACGCGACGGAGGAATCGCTCGCCGGGCGCGCGTCGCACATCCTGCGGCCGCGCGTCGTCGTCTATGCCCTGCTGCTCGCGGCGGGCTTCGGCGGGTTTGCCTGGTCGGTAACGCACCGCGTGCCGCTCATGGTGGACGTCGTGCGCGACCGGAATGCGCTCTACCGCGTCGCGAACGACGGCGCGATCGAGAACGCCTATACGCTCAAGATCATGAACAAGGGCGACGTCGCGCGCCGCTATCGCGTGACGCTCGAGGACGCGGACGGCGTCGCCTTCGCGAACGGCGCGTCGGTCGAGGCGACGGTGCAATCCGGCGAGGTCCTCGCGCTCCCGGTCACCCTGCGCGCGCGGGCCGGCGCCGTGTCCGGCCGCTCGGAGATCGAGTTCGTCGTCGAGGCCGAAGGCGCTCCGGCCGTGCGATACGAGGCCGAGAGCCGCTTCTTCGGGCCCGTGCCATGAGCGCGCGTCCCTGGTACCGCGAACCGATGCTCGCGCTCGTCTTCGGACTCCCGCTGGCGGCCGTGATCGCCGGCATCGCGACGCTCGTGATCGCAATACGGAGCGCAGACGACGGCGGTGACGGTCGCGTGCACCGCGTCGCGCAGACTCAGACGACCGACCTCACGCCGGACCGCGTAGCGGCGCGCCTCGGGCTCACCGCCATCGCGACGCTCGCTGCGGACGGCGTGATCCGCATCGTCCTCGATGCGGCGCAGCCAGGCGAAGGCACGCTGGTGCTTGCGCTTCGCCACGTCACGGATCCTCGTCGCGATCGCGAGGTCACGCTCTCGCGGGTTGAAGGCGCGGCGTATGCCGGGATCCTCTCCGACCCACTCGGGGCCGGCGCGTACAACGCGGAGCTCGCGCCCGAGGACGACGCCTGGCGACTCGTCGGCCGGCTCGACGACGGCGCGATCCGCGTGGCGTTCGCCCCGGCGCTGGAGGACTGAATGGACGCGCCCGCCCTCGCCTGCTTCCACTGCGGCGAGCCGGTGCCGGCAGGCGGCCCGCGCGCGAACGGTCGCGCCTTCTGCTGCGGCGGCTGCGAGGCGGCGACCGCATGGATCGAGGGCGCGGGCCTCGCGGGCTACTATCGCGCGCGCAGCGCAGCCGCGCCCGCGCCCGAGGTGCTCGCCGCGCCCGCGCTCGCGCGCTGGGACGCGCCGGCCTTCCTCGACGCGCACACGACATCCGAGAACGGCCGGCGCCGCGCGACGCTCGTCGTCGAAGGCGTGCGCTGCGCCGCCTGCGCCTGGCTGATCGAGCGCGCCCTCGCGCTCGAGCCCGGCGTCACGTCGGCGACGGTCAATGCCGCGACCTCGCGGCTTTCGCTCGAATGGGATCCCGCGGCGACGGCGCTCTCGAGGCCGGTCGCCCGCATTGCCGAACTCGGCTACCGGCTGCACGCGCCGGCGCGCGAGGACGCGCGCGCGGCAGAAGGCGAACGACGGGACTCGCTGAAACGGCTCGCCGTCGCCGGCCTCGGCGCGATGCAGGCGATGATGTTCTCCGAGGCGCTCTACTTCGGCGTGGGCGAGCTCGACCCGGCGACGCGCGATTTCTTCCGCTGGCTCACGCTCCTCGTCTCGACGCCGGTCGTCTTCTATTCAGGGAGGCCGTTCCTGCAGGGGGCGCTCGCGGAGCTTCGACTGCGCGCGCCGGGGATGGACCTCCTCGTCGCGGTGTCGGTGCTCCTCGCCTGGGGCGCGAGCCTTGTCGCGACCGTGCTGGGTTCGGACGCCGTGTACTACGACGCAGCCGTGATGTTCGTCTTCTTCCTGCTCGCCGCACGGCACATCGAGGCCGAGGCGCGCCGCCGTGCGACGGCGGCGCTCGACGTCCTCGCGCGCGCGCAGCCGGACGTGGCGCTTCGGCTCGACGCTGCCGGCGCGGAAACGTCGGTCGCCGTCGCCGCGATCGAGCCGGGCGATCGACTGCGCGTACGGGTCGGCGAGGCCGTTCCGGTCGACGGCCTCCTCGAGGGCGCCGCGGCGGAGTTCGACGAGTCCTTCCTGACGGGCGAGTCGCGGCCGGTCCTGCACGCGACGGGCGAGCTCCTGCTCGCGGGCGGTCTCGTTCTCGCCCGCCCCGTCGAGATGATCGCGACGCGCCGGGCACGCGAGAGCGCGATCGCGCGCCTTGCGGAGCTCGCGGCCCGCGCCGCGGCGAATCGACCGCGCGCAGCCCGCCTTGCCGATCGCGTCGCGGGCGTCTTCGTCGTCGTGATGCTCGCGGTCGCAGCCGCGGTTGCGGTCACCTGGGCCTTCATCGATCCATCGCGCGCACTCCCGGCGACGCTCGCGGTGCTCGCGGCGACCTGCCCCTGCGCGCTCGCGCTCGCGGTGCCCGCCGCGCTCGCCGCGGCCCAGGCCGCGTTCGCGCGCCAGGGCGCGCTGGTCCTCGACGCGGACGCAATCGAATCGCTTGCGAAGGCGGATATGGTCGTGCTCGACAAGACGGGCACGCTCACGGCAGGCAAGCCGCAGCTCGGTGCGGTGCAGGTCTTCTCCGGCACGCGCGAGGACGCGCTCGGCGAGGCCGCCGCGCTCGAGCGCGGGATGCGCCATCCGCTCGCAACGATCTTTCGCCCGTTCGACGACGACCGGGCGGCGGAGTCGCCCCTCGCGATCGCCGGCGCCGGCATCGAGGGACGGCTGTCCGGAAAATTCCGCCGCGTCGGCACGCGGGCTTTCGCGACCGGCGAGGCCGGCGACGACGACGGCCTCTGGCTCGGCGACGGCGCACGCGCGATCGCGCGCTTCGACTGCACGGATGCCGCGCGCCCGGGTGCAGCCGAGGCCATCGCCGCGCTCGCGGCCCAGGGCCTCTCGCTCGAGGTGCTCTCAGGCGATTCCGCGGCGCGGGTCGGGGCGCTCGCCGCGAAGCTCGGCATCCGCGACTGGCGGGCGCGGGTGACGCCCGCGGAGAAGCTTGCGCATGTCGAGGCGCTGCGTGCGGCCGGCCGGCGCGTCGCCATGGTGGGGGACGGCGTGAACGACGCCGCCGTCCTCGCCGGGGCCGACGTCGCGATCGCGCTCGTAGAAGGCGCAGCGCTCGCGCAGGCCTCGGCCTCGGTCGTGCTCGCGGGCGCGGACATCGGCCGGCTGCCCGCGCTTTTCGCGATCGCACGCCGCGCGCGGCGCGTGATGCGGCAGAACCTCGCCTGGGCCGCCGCCTACAACGCGGTGGCGCTGCCGCTCGCGGCGGCGGCGCTCGTGCCGCCCTGGCTCGCCGCGCTCGGAATGACGGCGTCCTCGCTCGTCGTCACGCTGAATGCGCTTCGCCTCGCGCGGCCGATGGCACAAGCGCCGGGCGCCGATGCCGCGCGGAGCGCGCGCCTCGCGGGAGCGCCAGCATGACGATGCTCCTCCTGCTCGTGCCGGTCACGCTGCTCCTCGTGGGAGTCGCGGCCTGGGCCTTCTTCTGGGCCGCCAACGGCGGGCAGTTCGATGACCTCGATGCGCCAGCGCTGACGCCGCTCCTCGACGACGAGCCGGTTGACGCGGAGCCGCACGCTTGAACGAGATCGCAACGCCGCTCGCCGCGCTGGTCGCCGGGCTCCTCGGCAGCGCCCACTGCGTATTGATGTGTGGCGGCATCGCGGGCGCGCTCGGCTACGGCAGCGCGGGCAGCGCCTGCGCGGGGCAGACGCTACGCTTCCCGCTTCTCTACAACCTCGGGCGCATCACGAGCTACGCGACGGCCGGCGCGGTGGTTGGCGGTGCCGGCGGCGGGCTGCTCACGCTGCTCGGGCAGCCGTGGCTGCGGATCTTCTTCGCGACGCTGGCCGCGCTCGTGATCGTCGTCGCGGGCGTGAAGCTCGCGGCGGGGTCGCGAAGCTTCGGCGGGCTCGATCGCCTCGGCGCGGCCGCCTGGCGGCGCATTGCACCGCTGACGCGCGGGCTCTTTCCCATCACGACGCCGGAGCGCGCCTTCGCCATGGGACTCGCCTGGGGCTGGCTGCCCTGCGGGATGGCCTACGCGATGCTGGCGGCGGCCGCGCTCTCGGGCGGAGCCGGGCAAGGCGCGCTCGTCATGGCGCTCTTCGGGATCGGGACGCTGCCCGCGATGCTCGCGCTCGGCACGGGCGCGGCGGGCCTCCTCGGCCCGCGCACGCGCCGCGCCGGCGGCGTCGTGCTTGTGCTGCTCGGGCTCGGCAGCCTGGCGATCGCCGCGTGGCCGGACGGAGGCCACGGCGCGCATGCGCACCACGCGTCAGCGGGCGTCGTTCGCGGTGGGACGTTCGCGCGCGAGCTCGCCGGCGAGCTCGCGCAACCTCACCGGGTCGAGGATCCGGATCGTCTTGCGCTCGACCTCGATCACGCCGAGCTCGGCGAGCCGCGAGAATAGCCGGCTCGCGGTCTCGATCACGAGGCCGAGGTAATTCGCGAGGTCGCGGCGCGACATCGGCAGCACGAAGAGAAGCGGGTCGCGGCGCACGCGCTCGAGGCGCTGCGAGAGCGAGTGCAGGAAGATCGCGAGCCGCTCGAGGGCGACCTTGCGGCCGATCATCACCAGGTGGCGCTGGTCGTGCTGCACCTCGCGGCTGATGACGCGCAGGAGCTGCCGCTGCAACCCGGGAACCTCGCGCGCGATTTCCTCGAGCTTGTCATAGGGCATTTCGCAGGCGATCGACTTGTCGAGCGCCTCGGCGCTGCACTCGTGGCGCCCGCTCGCGATCGCGTCGAGACCCATGATCTCGCCCGGCAGGTGGAACCCGAGCACCTGCGCCTCGCCGTCGCTGTCCAACGCATAGGTTTTGAACGCGCCGGAACGCACGACGTAGAGTGCGCGGAAAGGCTGGCCGGCGGCGTAGAGCGCCTGCTCGCGGTCGAGCGCCTTCTTGACCTGCACGACCTGGTCGAGGCGCGGAAGGTCCTCGCCACCGATGGAGGCCGGCAGGCACAGCTGGTTGAGGCCGCAGCTCGCGCAACTTTTCTGAAGGAGCCGCAGGTCGAGGCTCGCGCGTTCGACGCGCGGCAATGGGAATTCCTTGGCGGCCACGCGGCCATTATATCGTGGCGCGCGGCGGCCTTTCGGCCGCTAAATCACGCGCGAAGAAAGGGGTCTATCCCCTTTTCTCTGGAAGCTCGCATCGAAGGCCATGGCGACGACACGCAGGAGCAGCCGCCCGCGGGGCGTCACCGTGAAGCCGCGCGGGGCGAGCGTGACGAGACCGTCCGCGGCGAGCACGTTTACCCGCTCGAGCTCGCGTGCGAAGCGCTCCTCGAAATGGATGTCGAAGCGCCGCTCGATCGCGTCGAAGTCGAGGGCGTTGCGGCACATCACGGACTGGATGATCTCGGCGCGCAACACGTCGTCCTCGCCGAGGACGAGCCCGCGCGCGATGGGCAGCCTCCCTCTCCCGAGCGCCTCGTAGTAATCCGGCAGCCCGCGCTCGTTCTGCGCGTAGCAGTCGTCCACGTGGCCGATCGCGCTCACGCCGAGGCCGACCAGGTCGCATTCGCCGTGCGTCGAATAGCCCTGGAAGTTCCGCTGCAGCGTCCCGGCGTCGAGCGCCTTCGCGAGCGGGTCATGCGGCAGCGCGAAGTGGTCGATGCCGATGTAGCGGTAACCCGCCGCGGTGAGCGCGCGAATCGCCGTGCCGAGAAGCATCAGCTTGGTGCCGGGCTTCGGAAGTTCGCGAGCGACGATCTGACGCTGCGCCTTGAAGCGCTCCGGGAGGTGCGCGTACGCGTAGAGCGCGACGCGTTCCGGCCGGAGCGCGACGACGCGCTCGAGCGTCGCGGCGAAGGAGTCCGGGTCCTGCGCGCGGCAGCCCGTAGATGAGGTCGAGGTTCACGGAGCGCATGCCGGCCTCGCGCGCCGCGGCGACGGTGTCCTCCGTCTGCGAGGGCGGCTGGACGCGGTTGATCGCTCGCTGCACGGCCGGGTCGAAGTCCTGTATGCCGAGGCTCACGCGGTTGAAGCCGAGGCCCGCCAGTGCGGCGAGGTCGCCGGGCGCGACGTGACGCGGGTCGAGCTCGATCGAGAAGTCGCGATCGTCGCGGGTGTCGAGGCGGAAGGCCACGGCCAGCGCGCGCACGAGTCGGCCGAGCTCGCCGTGCGACAGGAAGTTCGGCGTGCCGCCGCCGAGGTGAAGCTGCACCGCCGCCCGGTCGGGATCGAAGAGTGCTCCCTGGAGCGCGATCTCGCGCTCGAGGTGGTCGAGGTAGCTGGCGGCGTTTCCGCGGTCGCGCGTGATGACGCGCGTGCAGCCGCAGTAGAAGCAGGGGCTCTCGCAGAACGGAACGTGGACGTAGAGCGAGAGCGGCCGCGGGATCGGGTCCTCGTTCGTCGCCAGCGCGCGCTCGCGGTAATCGCGCTCGCCGAAGTCCGCGCGGAAGCTCGGCGCAGTCGGGTAGGAGGTGTAGCGCGGGCCGGTGACGTCGTAGCGGGAGAGAAGCGGGGCGTCGAACTCGACCGATGGCGCAGGGCTTGCGACTGCCATGGCCCAGTGTGCGGCGGGCCCGTCCGCGCGGACTTGACTGGGGTCAATTCCGGGCGGCGGCGCCTGCGCGGGTCAGGCGGTAGACCGAGCAGCGGTCCTCGCCGAAGGTTCTCTGGATGACATATTCGAAGCCGAGGCGCTCGTAGAAGCGGTGGGCGGGGCCGTTTTGCTCGAGGGGATCGACCAGGATGGCAGTGACCGACGGGTCGGCGAAGGAGCGCCTGATCGCGAGCTCCATCATCTGCGTGCCATAGCCCTGGCCCAGGTAGTCGGGGTCGCCGATCCAGATGTCGACCGCCCGGTGGCCTTCGGCGATGCAGCCCCAGTAGCGCTCGTCGTCCTGCGAGGGATCGATGATTTCGAGAAAGCCGATCGGGTGGCCGGCCACCTCCGCGATGAGCTGCTCGCGCCAGGGCGGGTGACGGTTGAGCTCGCGCTCCCAGCCCCAGTCATCGTCGCCGACGGCGGCGATGACGTGGGGCTTCCGGTGCCAGGATTTGAGGAGCTGCAGATCGTCGGGCGTGGCGGGCCGCAGCGTCACGAGCTGCGGCGCCATTCGGCCGCCAATCAGGTCAATTTTGGGGTTCAAGCTCACGGTAGACCCGATGCTCGGAGGCCCGATCGGACGCCCGGCTCGCGGCCTTATTAGC
The DNA here is from genome assembly GCA_963760725.1 of uncultured Gammaproteobacteria bacterium. Taxonomy (GTDB): domain Bacteria; phylum Pseudomonadota; class Gammaproteobacteria; order Steroidobacterales; family Steroidobacteraceae; genus SCUD01. The sequence goes on along the minus strand of CAVXET010000010.1, from coordinate 18,709 downwards.
GCTCTCGGGACGCCGCTCGGAGCTGGGCTCGGGCCAGAGCTCGCGGGGCGACGCGTCGAAGGCGTACTGGTCCGAGTCGAGGTACCGCGCCAGGATCTCATGGAAGATGCTGCGCATGGTCAGGCCCTCTCCGGCCGGTCGGCCATCGCCACGCGGGGGGCTGTGACGATGACCGCCGGCAGCGCCGCAACCTGCGGCAAAACGTCCAGCGCGGTGAGCTCGCCGACCTCGATGATGCCGACCGGGGCCGAGGCGGGATGGCCCTTGTCGAACGCGAGGCCGCTGATTCCGACGATCGCGGCTGCGAGCACTGCTGAGAGCGCGCCGCGGGAATTGAAGAAGTTGCTGCTGTTCATGACCCTGTCCTCTCTTTCCGTATTTCCATCGTTTTTCCGATGGGGCTACTTTGGAGGGGCCGGGTCTATGGAACAAACGGACTAACTGAAACTCGCTTAAGGGAATCTAACGAGGGGATCGAAGGGGACAGTCCCCTTCATTTTTGCGGGTTTTTAAAGGGGACGGTCACCTTAACAAAAGGGGACGCTCACCTTTAGGTAAAGGTGAGCGTCCCCTTTGATGGTCATTGGCAGGGGTGATCGGCCGTGCAGTACGGACTGCCTCTGCGCTCGCCGAAGATTCGGAATGCGGACTTCAGGTAATCCTCGACCGCGTCATAGTCCGTCGTCGTCCGGTAACTCTCAGTCGAGATGTCCATCATCTTGTATTGCTCGAGCGCCGGATCGTCGATGAGCTTCTTCTCATACGGCATGCGCTCCTGGACCAGGAATTGCTTGTAACGCTTCAGGTATGACTGCAACGGGCCCGTTGGCGAAAACCAGGTTGCACAGTTCGTCTGATAAGCCTGGTCACGTTCCCTCAGGATGACGCCCCACTCCTGCCATGCCCAGTCCGGCACGCCCGACTCGCCCGGCCCTGGCGAATCCATCGCGATGCCCATCTTCTTCTTGAGTGCAGTCCAGCGTGCATCGGCCGGCCCATTCGCCGTGGCGAGCGCCGCCTGATACTGCGCGATCACACTCTTTTCCTCCGCCTCAATCTGCGATTCGCGCGCCATGGCAGCCGGAACCTCAGTCTGAGTGGCCTGACCTTGCTGCGCTATCCGCTCCATGTATTTCTGGGCGCCCTGCGGATCGTTCATCATCGCCTGCTGCATGGCTTGTGCCATTGCCATCGGGTTCGCGGCCTGTGCTTCACTTAATTTCTGCCGCAGTGCCGTGTTTCGTTCGTTCGCTGCGTAGTGTTCTGTCTGCACGGCATCCACCGCCGCGGAATTCTGGTCTTGGTACTGGTCCTGCGACGTGTAGCAGGCGGTCGGCGCAGCCGGAACCTTGGCCCAGGGACCGGCATCCGCCGCGGGAGCCGCGGCGAACGCGGGCGCACAGACGCACCCCGCAACGGCAGCCGTCACGAAGATTCGCATACTCATGGTGGCTACCTCAGCCGACTGGCTTGTCGCAGGTACCGAGTTTCCTGCCGGAGAGATTGATCTTCATCGTCATGCCCTCCGCGGTCGCGTCGATCACTCCCGAGTAGGCGTCCTCGCTCTCGAACGTGATCTCGCCGTGGCCCGTCATCGGCATCTGGCCGCTGCACTGCATGTCCCAGGTCGCCTTGTTGCCGCTCCGCTGGAAGTTCGAGGTCACGCAACTCGCGTCTCCGCCCGGCGGCGGCCTCGTCCATTCCCTGGCTGCGCAGACCTTGACCGTGTTCGCCGGCGGCGACATCGGCATCCCGGGCATGGACACCTGGGACTTCATTTCCCAGAGGACGCCGGGCGGATCGTCGGCGCGGGCGGGAGCAAAGGCGATCAGAAGGAATACGGATGCCGCCAGGAGACGGCCGGACCAAGTGCGGATCATGCAATCCCCCATTTCATGTTGAGGACGTTAACCGGGATGCAGGTTGTATGCGCCTGCGGGCGGCGGGCTGTCAAGTGCCGGGGATTCTTCTCAATTGCCGCGCGCGGGCGCAGGACGTTTCGAGGGGGAATGCTCACGACAATCAAGTCTTTGTTCGTCGCGTTTTCGGTACTCGTCCTGGCCGGGTGCGGGTCGGGTTCCAGCGAGCCGGACTCGGCCGCTTCCGCGCCGAGGACATGGCGGAGAATGGCGTGACCATCGGCGTCGGCCCCTACACAGTGACGGCGACGAGCACGAGCGGCGAGTGCCGGACCACCTTCGACATCAAGCCGACGCTGTTGACCGGGCACTACTCGTGCAAAGGCTCGACCGGCTACAACAACAAGACCGGGCAGATGGGCAAGGTCGACATCGAGGTCGATTTCAAGGCGGGGTCGTGAGCATCTCCTCGAAACTCTAGTGCCCTCTGAGGCATCTGTTTTCGTGTGGGGATGCGAGTTCGCTTCCGCTATGCAAAGCCTCGAGGATCTCGGCACCTATCATTGCGAACGAGTAGGCATGGCCAGGGTTACTGACCATTGCCGCAAGGCTGACCGACGTCGACATCAGGCAGATCAGAAGTGCAGTTCCCGCACCATGAACGGCGCAAACCGCCATGGTGATGCTCGTAAGGCTGCAGATTCCTATCATCACGGCCTTTGTATTTTCGATGGCATATTCCGACATGCCGAGGCCCCGACCGCCGTTCATTCTGAGCACGGCGACGCCGTCCGGCTGAACACTCCACCAGGCCGTTGAGCCATCCGGCGCCACCGCTACCAGCAATCGCGAAGTGGGCGATTCATTGTCGTAAATCCACTCAATGTCATTCTCGGAAACGCCGGAGCTCCTCAACAGATCGACGTCTCGCGAGGTGGCGAGGAACAGGGGTTTGCCCTGGGCCTGCGCGGCGCCAAAGACGGCGGCACCGGAACCGAGGTTGCTGCCGGGTTGCAGCAGGCCGACCGTCGCCGACTCCAGGGCACTGTCGGCAGCGCTATGCGAGAGCGCCAATTCATACGCGTTCGCCGCGCTGGCTTGATCTACCGGCACGATCTGCACCGCGTTGTCAACCAGATCTATGAAATGCTCTGCCCGGACTTCTTCGGGCTGCTGTCGGACCCCGGAAATCCGGTAGCCATAAATGGTGAGCAGCGGCGTGTCGACCATGGCGGCGATTCCGCTGCTCGACTTGAGCGCTTCCGCCAGCGACCTCTGCCGCGCCACGGCCAACTGCAGCAGTCGCGTGGATGCGATCTCCTCGTAATCCGGAAGGGCGGCCAGCGTTTCGCTGCCGGCCGATGCTGCAGTCTGGCGCATGGCTGCCGCCACCTGTCGCAACATGTTGACGCCCAGCCAACTGTCCGACACCCACTGCGGCTGCAGCAACAGTTCCCACGACATCAGCGGCGGCGCAAAGTCTGGCGACTCAGTGTCCTTTCCACGCACCAGCGTACGAATCTGAGTTTCCTGGTCGCGACCAGGACCCGTCAGCTGCAACACGACTCGCAGCTCCAGGAATTGGGGCGGCGTCTGACTGTCGCCACCGAGCGCATCCATCAGCGAAGGTGCCGGGGAGAGCGGCAGCGGCGCGTCAGGATGGTCAAAAACATTGCCTGCCATGTCGAAGGACTTGCTGACGGCGGTTTCACTTCCCGCCAGCAGGACGGCCTGGAATCGCTGCAGCGCCTTCAGGAACTGAACCCGTTCACCAGGCGTTTTCGCCGCGAGCTGCCCAAAGGCATCTGAGCCGCCATTTGGCTGGATGCTGAAGGACACCGGCTGGAACAGTGCCTCCGACGAGCGCACGTGGCCCGTCAGCAACACGTCCTCGGTCTTCGCACCTTCACGCGCGGCAACGTACACCAGACTGAACTGGAGCTCATGATATGCATTCGCCGGAATATCCTTCACTACCTCAGGATTCATGCCATATCGCACCCCCGGCGCAGCGTCCGGCAGGATCGGGTCGAAGTCGTTCCACTTGCCGTCGGGACTTTGCACCTGGACCCAATAGTGCGTCCGGAGCCTGGCCATCAATGTCGAGTGCAAGGCCGCGACATCCACCGGGACCCTTCTTCGATCCTGCAGCAGGCGAGACTTGAGTAGGTCAAATTGCGTCAAAGTATTTGCCGCAATCTGGGTCCGAAAGGCTTGCTCACGTTGCCGGGCGTGCACGAGAAACTCTGCAATGGCGTCCCGCGACAATCCAGTCTTCGCGGCAATATCCGCGGCTTCCTGATTGAGGTCGGAATCACTCGCGGTCGGTTGACTGGATTGCTGCAATGCCGGCGATGGGCCCGCCTGCAGGAAGCGATCCAGCAGTTTGCGAGCCTGCTCTTCCGGCAGCTGGCCGGAGACCAGCCGAGTCGTCTGGCCTTGAGCCTCGAGCAGGTCCCGCGCCAGCAGCGCGCGATCCAGCGCATTGCCCGCGCCCACCATCAAGGTGCCGCGCGCGCCGCGCAGAACACCGTTGTAGGGTTCGACACCAATCTGATCGCGGAGAAATTCAAAAGTCTTCCGCGGATCGGAGCCCAATGACCTGGCCTTGGAGGCCGTGTCAGAAGGATCGGTGCCGGGAGTCGACAGAACTTCCTCTGCAGCGCGTGCAAACGCCGCGCCACCCTGCTGCGGTTGCCACGCTGCCAGATGCTTATGCTGCCAGCTCGTTCGCCACTCAGTCTCCCGGGAAGCGGCGGCTGGGCTGGCACTGGCGGCGCTGGATGGAGCCGTCGACGGGCTTGTGCTGCTGTTGGCGGGCGGGTTAGGTCCGCCGTCGGTGTCCTCCACCCCGGCATTCTTTCCGGAGCATGAAACCAGCATCGTACCGGCGGCGATGATTGCCCATAGGTATTGGCGCTTCATGAATTCTCCCTGCTCAAACCAGTATGCCTCTCCGGAAGGTTGCCGAGCACGACTGCACGCAAGGACGCGCCTCGAATGAAATCTCATTGTTGTTCCCCCTGCCTACTTGGCGACCACCGCCGCCAGGCTCTTGACGTCGATCGCCCCAATGATCCCCGCGATGCGTTCGGGATCCGCCGTGACGCTGATTGAAATCACCTGCGCCGCAGTCGGCGCGCTCGCCGGGTGAAGGACCCGCTTCCAGACGCCGTCCGTTCCGGGCTGCCATTGCCCGACCAGAATCATCGCCTGGTCCTCAGGAACCTGCTCCTGGCTGCCGGGCCAGCGAAATGCGGCGCGCGCGCCCGGTGGCAGCGGGAGACTCTTCGCGTTGGGGTCAGACGTTTCCTGGTTGGAATTGACCACGACGTTGATGTAGATGGTCTTGTCGCGGCTCGCCTTCGCCATGGCGGCGTCAAACTGCGCCTGGCTGTCGCCCTCGTCCATGATCTTTTTGATAATCCGCCTGCGACTTCGCCACCTCACCATTCAAGGCCTGCGCACCCGCCATGTCGCCCTTCTGCATCAGGGCCACCTGCTTCTGGACGAGCCGTTCATCCGAGCCATGGCCGCATCGAGCCTCGGCTGCTTCTGCTTGAGGGCCGCCTGCATGCGGCCGCGGCATCCGCGATGATCTTGTCTCGCGCCTCCTGGTCGTCGATCCGCTGGTAGGTGCGATTGAAGTGATAGACCCACGGAGCGGCCTCGTAGTCCTGACACAGGTTGGTCGTGATCGAGATCTCGTCGTCGCCCTCAATCACCCATCCCGTCGGGGCAGGCGGCAAGGCTTTTTTTGCGGCCTGCAGAACCGCCGTCATGGTGGCGCGTTCGGCAGCTGTCGAATCGCGGTACCCCTTGTTGCAGGGCGCGTCACTTCGCGCCGCGGGCGCGACCGTCGCCAGGGCTGCTGCACAGACCATCAACGCCAGGTAATTGCGGGATTGCATGGATTTCTCCTCAGCGCCGGATGACGAACCGGTCGTCTCAACACCGAGCCCCAGGGATCGTCGTCTGGTTCGCAACGATGGTCAGCGGCTCCTCGAGCACCTGCCCGAGCGCGTCGATGCGGATGCGGTACTTGCCGGGCGGCAGCTCGCGGCTCAGTTCGCTCGTCTGCCCGGAGACGATGATCTTTCCGGATGCATCGAGGATGTCGTACGGCAGGCGATTCAGCGCCGCGAGCTTCACCGCGCGCGAAAGCTGCTCGCCATCCTGCGCGCTGTAGTAGCGGCCGCCGGTCGATCCGGCGAGCGCGCCGAGTTCCGCCTCGACGGTCTCGCCGGTCAGCGTGAAGCCGACGATGTTGAGCGTCACGTTCACGCCCGACGCCTGAATCTCCGCCGCCGCGGCCTTCGCGTCGCCCTTGCAGCTCTCCTCGCCGTCGGTGATCAGGATCACCGAGCCGCCGCCGGCGGCCTTCAGGTCGCCGACGGTCTGCAGGATCGAATGAATGAGCGGCGTCTCGCCGCGCGGCTTGAGGCGCGTCGCGGTCTTCACGATGCGATCGCGATCGAGCTTCGCGATCGGCACGACGAGTTCGGTGTCCTTGCAGGTCTGCGGCGGACTTCGACGATTGCCGATGGCCGTACACGCGCATGCCGACGTTCAGGTCATCCGGCAGCGCAGCGACGACATCCTGGAGCATGCCGAGCGCCGTCTTCCAGCGCGTCGTGTCGCCGAGCTTCGTGTTCATCGAGCCGGAGACGTCGAGCACGATCTCGAGATTGCGCGACGGCGGCTTGTCGCCCTGCTGCTTGACGATCTGCAGCGCGCCCGTCGGCTCGGGCCCGTACGCGCCGGCGAGGCCGATCACCGCCCACATCGTGTGGGCAAACCCCGAGGGCCGCTTCGCTCTGCGGTGTTCATCGCTGCCCACGAACCGTTATCCAGCGACGTCGGGTCATTGATCTGGTGCCGGAGCAGGAAATCCACGCCGCGCCGGAACATCTCGCCATGAATGCTGACGCCGGCCTGCTTGAAAGCATAGAGGACCTGGCCGGTAGCGATCGCATTCGATCCCGCGCGGGCGGCATTCTCCTTCCAGCCGCCGTCGGCCTGCTGCTCCGTGGCAAGCGTCTCCACGACCGACCAGGCCGTGCGCTTCTGGTCCGGCGTGCCGTAGTGCATCAGCGCGATGACCTTGAAGATCTTGTCCTGATTGGTCTCCGGTTCGTGCGATGCGATCCAGGACAGCCCTCGCTCGACTGCGGCGCTGTACGTGGGATCGTCGGAATGCGCGGCTGCCCGCTTGAGCGCCACCAGCGCGTTCGCCGTCGTCATGAACTGGCCCTGGATGATTGGCGGGGTTATTTCATCGATCGGGAAGGCACCATCCTTTTCCTGTCGCTCTACCAATCGATCTGAGGATTCTAGGAGCAGGCCTTTGGAGGAGGGATGTGAGTCCGGAAACCCCTTATCGCTCGCAATCCCGAGCATATCGGCAGCGTAAGCGACGCCCATTGCACCGAAGACGGTGGCGGAATTCGGGGGCGACCACCAGCTGCCCCACGAATTCTGCGAGCGGACCTGTTCATCGAGCTTGCGCACGGAGCGCATGTTCACGCGATAGCCCTGCTCGAGCGCGACCGCCTGGCCCATCAGCGCCTGGCTCTGGACATGGCAGCCAAAGCAAAGGCCCTTGTCGGACCAGACCGGCGCGGCATGCTCCAGCCAGTCGAGGCCGCGCTGCGCCGCTTCGCGCGGGCTGCCTTTCCAGAGTTTCACCGTCGGCTCGCGCACGAAGAGCGGCGTGTATCCGGAGCGCGCGGCTTCGATGACGCGGACTTCGGCGATCTCGAGAACGTCCTTCACGGCGCCATTCAGGACGCGCAGCTTCACGAAGCGCGCTTCGACCGGGGGAAACGACACGGTCTGCTCGCCCGGTTTTGCCTGCAGCGATGCCGTCGCCACCTTCGCGAACCCGTCGTACGGGTCCTTCATTGAAGTCCAGACCTCGACGTCCTTCGGCGCCGATGCAGCGTTCCCGGGCAACACGATCGTGACCGCTTCGATCCAGGCCGGTTCGCGCTCGAAGAACGAGATCACGGCTTCCTGCGGATAAGGGACCTCCTTATAGTCCACCGACCACAACCAGGTCGGTTCGAGCAGGCCATCGACGAGGCGGCGTCCAGTGAATCCTGGGCCGTAGTTGCCGGTGAGTTCTTCAACCGCTCCGCCCATGTCGGCGGCCGCGAGATTGATTCGGGTTGCGGGCGCGGCAGGTTCAGCTTGCGCAGGCGGACCGCTTTGGCCGGGTGCGACGCTCTCAGCCGGCGCGGCGGGTTCCTTCGAGCAGGCTGCAACCGCAAGGACGCCGCAGGCAACGACTGCCAGTCCAAGACGGTTCATCCCGATACCCCCTTTCCCGTCCTGCGCCGCGAGCCGGCGAAGCACGGACCTTGCCTCACTCCCGCGTCGTGTAGGCCTTCAGCTGCTTGTAGTCGCGCCGATCGATGTGGTTCATCCGCGCATCCAGCGCCGGATGCGTCTTGTACAGCTGCGCGAGGCTCGCCGACTGGGTGCCGGCCGCAGCCATTTTCTGCAACACGGCATAGAGCGAGACCGGGTTCATGCCCGCACGGGCAACGTAAATCTCCGCCGCTTCGTCGGCACGAAACTCCGCTTCACGATCGAGCGCGGTCAGCATGATGGTCGCGCCATGTTGTTCGACGTACTGCCGGGCGTAGACGCTCGCGGTGTCGGTTCCGGTCTTGACCTCACTCATGGCGAGGTCCTTGCCGACAGTCGCTGTCTCCTGCTTGCGGATCACGTTGTAGTGGTCGCGTTGCACGCAATGACTGATCTCGTGGCCCAATACAGCCGCGACCTCGCCATCCGTGGACAGGATTTCGTACATGCCCACGCGTGACCAGCACGTAACCGCCGGGCGCGGCAAACGCGTTGATCTCGGGGCTGTCGATGACGCCGAAGGTCCATGGCAGGTCCGGGCGGCTGGACTGCGATGCGACCCAGCGTCCGATCAGGTTCACGCGCTGTTGTGCGCCGGCGTCGCTCCACAAGGGCCGCGCGCCGAGAATCCGGCCTGCAATCTGCGGGCCGAGCGCGAGTTCCTCGGCTGCCTGTTCCGCTTCGGGCTTCGGAGCCACCTTTTCCGCAGTGCCCAGTGCGGAACTGAGCCCGGAACTGAGCTGGCCCAGCACGCTCTTCAGCGCGCCCGTCGCTTCGCTTCCCGACGCCGATGATTTCCCGGCAGCTTTTCCGCCATCCTTGTGCGGCTTGGCCTCGGCGTCATAAGCCACGGTGGTCGCTTCCCAGTGCTGCTCGCCGGCGTGCGCCGCCGCAGCAGGCGCATCGACGCGGTTCGCAACCATGGCGTCGAGCTGCGCCTGGTTGAATGACGCCGACTTGAGGTCACTCTCATCGATGCCGCGGACGCCCGCGGTCTCCGTGACGCGGCCGACGCCTGCCTTGCCGCTCGACAGGGCGCGCAAGTTGGCGTCTCCGTCCTCGACTTTCCCGTAGTTGATCCGAATGTCATTGACGCGCACGTAACCGGCCGCACTCGCCTCCAGCTTGAGCGCGTACCAGAGTCCCAGTTGGGCCGTCACCGTGACGGCGGCGTCACGCTTCAGCGTCGAGACTTTCGGCGATTCGAATTTCGGCTCGGCATACACGTCGATGGCCGGCTTGGTCACGACGCCGGAGATTTCCGCGGACGCCACCGAAGTCACCAGGATTGCCGTGAACAATCCGATCAGCATTGCGCGCATCACGCCTGGCCCCCGGGTCCGGAATCCACGTGGATCGAAGCGACTTCCATGCGGGCGAGCGGACGCTCGACCGACGTGGCCAGCACCTGGCCGATCAGTTCGCCGAGCCGCCAGCTCAGGCCGCGTTCGGCCACCGCGTCGCCGGCGTCCAGCTCGGTGCAGGCGAAGGCCATTCGCACGCTGCCGTCATCGGGCAGGCGCGCATCGAGTTCCGCGAGATAGCGCGTCAGCCTCGAAAGGTCCGCTTCCGCGGACTTGCGGGCGGCGTCCTCGGTCTCGCTGTGCCAGACGAGAACCATCAGGTCACTCAGCGCCTCGTGCATGAAGGACTTTCTCTCGACGACGCCTTCCAGCATCACGGCATCGCTGCCCGCGTACAGAAAGCGCCGCAGCCGACGATTGTACTCGCGCTGGCGCCGGGCCCCGGACTTGGGGTCGAGCTGCCGGTCAGGCACGAAGCGCAGCCTTGCAATCGCGAGCCAGCGGTCCCGCGCAGGATCGAAGTCGGGCAGGTAATCCGCATTGCCGACTGCCCGGCCGCGCTGGGTCGCTGCATACATGCGGCACAGGCCGAAAACCAGGCTGATAAAACCGACGCTTGCGAAGATATCGAAGAAATAGCCGAAGAACGTCAGCCCGATGAAGGCTGCGCTCACCAGCGCCAGGTTGGTCGCGACGAAGATCGAATCGAGGTCCGGTGCCGGTTCGCCGCGGAAGAAGGCGAAAGCCGTCAATGCAGCCAGCAGTCCGGCAATGACGTACTTCAGCCAGGCGGGCGGCGCGCGGATCGCGCTGCCGGCGACCAGGGCTTCCGTCGCTTCCGCCATCACTTCCACGCCCGGCATGACCGGATCGATGGGCGTCGGTTTGGCATCATTCAACCCGGACGCAGAATATCCGACCAGCACCACGCGGCCCTTCAGGTCGGGTGTGCCCGAAGCCTCGCCCGCGCAGATGGATGCGTCGCCCGTCAAAAGGTTGGCGGCGCTGACGTGCGGCAGGCGCGTTTCGTCGCGCCAGTTCGGACGCACGGTCGCCGGAAAGCTCGTCGGCAGTCGCTGCGTCCCGTACATCGCCAAGCGCAGCGGCAATGCCGGCAAGGCCCAGTCGCCGACGGTCTCCCGCAATGGAATGTCGCGGAGCACGCCGTCTTCATTGCGCGCGACGTTGGAGATGGCGCTCGATCTCACCAAGGGATCGCCGTAGGGCAGCAGCAGCGCGACCGTCGGGTCGTCCTGCGGATCGGGCGTCAGGGCGAAAGCGCCGGGCGCCTGCGAGGCATGCAGCGACGACGCGGCGTCATAGTCCGGATGCAGCCGCGCCGAAGCGAACAGGAAGCGACCCTCGCCGCCCGCAGCCATGGCCTCCAGCGCGCGATCGCCATCCGGATCCTCGCGAGAGGGATCGGTGAACAGCACGTCATAGCCGACCGCGCTGACGCCGGCGCGGTCGAGCTGGTCGAGGAGATCGGCGTGGCGCTGCCGGCTCCAGGGCCAGCCGCCCTCGCCGCGCGCGCGAAAATATTCGATCGAGCATTCGTCGATCTCGACGACCGCCACGCGGCCGGACGGCTTGGGCTCGAACGGGCGCCACTGCACGATGCGGTCGAAAATTGCGTCCTCGGCGGAATTCAGCGAGCGGGAGTCACTCCAGTCCCATCCGAGCCAGGCAATCGCCCCGATCGCGAGCAGCGGGTAGAACGCAAACTTCAGCCGGAGCGCAAGCCGCGACGCCGGCCTTCGATATCCGTGCTCGACGTGGCTCCAGCCGCGGAGAAAGTTGTCGCCAAGCGTTGCGAGACCGGTGTCGATCCAGGATATGAACCGGTCTATGGGCCCAGAAGACATCGGCTACCGGATTGTTGTTGATAGGCCGTTCGTGTGGCGGGGAGTATATTCCTCGCGTGGCGGGGCAGCACCCGAAAGAGTTGCGCCTTGCGCAGGACAAGCGGGAGCTCGTAATGATTCAATTCAATCGCATACGCGCGGTCCTGGTGACCGTCGCATCCGTCATTCTTCTGGCGCCGGCCGTGTCGGTCGCCCAGGGTTTCCCGGACAAGGATGCCCGCGAGATTTCCGCCTACGCGCTGAGCGAGGGGGCGCTTGCGAAGTACACGCAGGCATCGTCCAATCTCGGCAGCCTGTCGAAGCAGATCGCCAGCAATTGCGACGACAGCGACAGCCCCGCGTCACTGGATGCGAGCGTCGCTCGCATCAATGCCGTTCCTCAGGCGAAGGCCGCCATCCAGTCGGCGGGCATGACGACCCGCGAATACCTCGTCTTCTCCTTGTCGCTTTTCCAGAGCGGGATGGCGGCCTGGGCGCTCACGCAGCCCGGCGGCACGCTGCCGCCCGGCGTATCCAAGGCCAACGTCGATTTCTATCGCTCGCATGAGCAGGCGCTGAAGAAGCTTGCGCCTCAGCAGGGTTCCGACGATTGCGACGACAGGGAAGAAGAGGAACCGGCGGAAGAAGAACAGCCTGAATAACCGGACCGAGGGTCAGTCGCGGGAGCGAATCATGCTTTCGAAAATCTTCTGCCTGACGTTGCTCAGCGCCTCGTTGAACGTGACCGCGGCTATTGCTTACGGCGCTACCACGCCTGGGCCTGCGCCTGCTGGTGTCAAGGTCGCTCCGACCGGCGGACTGGTGACCACCGAGGCCGGCGGCACCGCGACGTTTACCGTGGTGCTGAAAAGCCAGCCGACTGCCGATGTGACCATCGCGCTCGCCAGTAGTAACGTCAGTGAAGGGACCGTTGGTTCGGCCACGCTGACTTTTACCGCCAGCAACTGGAGCACCCCGCAGGGCGTCACCGTCACCGGGGTTGATGACGTGCCCTGCGATGGCAACGTCGCCTACGCCATCCTCACCGCCGCTGCCCGCAGCACCGATCGCGGTTACAACAACCTCGACCCGGACAACGTCGCTGTCACCAACACCGACAACGACTGCGCGCGCTCGACCACGGGCACGGCCACGCCCACGCCCCACTCCCGCCCACGCACGGCGGTAGTCCGGATTTCGATCAAGAACGTATACGACGTGGCCCTGAATTTCGGCCCGCTGGGTCATGGCACGCGCAACGGTACCGACACGGCCACCGGGGTGCTCGGTCGCCAGGGCAGTGATTACGCGGGTACCGTTGATGCGAAGGTCGACTCGACCCAGACAATGTCCGGAATGGTCGGGAGCTGCGGGCCGGCCACCTACAGGGACAATCAGAAGTTGAAGGTCACCGGGCACCCGGTCAGTGGCTTTAATAGTCTGGTGCAGAGCGTCACATTCAGTAACGCCCCCGCCGGCGCGTCCCCAATTAACGCGAGCGGCGAGTATCTCCTGCTGGAATTTGCCCCTGAGACCATGACGAGCCAGCAGCCAGGCCTGCGGCGTCCTGAGGCCATGCTCCCGGACCTGGTCGTTTCCTGCCATACGCTGATTGATACGCTGTCCGGCATTGCGTTCCTGCCGCTCAACGATTCGCGCTGGACGATGGATGGCGGGGGCTACATCATCAATCTCCCGTCATCGGGAGTCCTCGACTACACCGACGACACTGTCGCCGCCGGTTCGACCCTGACCATCGGGCCCTTCAAAGCCAAGAAATCGATCTGGACGATTCAGGTGGAACGCTTGCCCTAGCGAACGCGCCAGGCCGCCGGGTTATTTCGGGTTTTCGCAGGTCCCGATCTTCTTGCCGGTCAGGTTGATCTGCATGTCGAACTGCGGGGCGTGCATCGTGAACACGCCGGTGTAGGCATCCGGCCCGCTGAAATTGATCTCGCCCTCGCCCGTCATCGGCGGGTTGTCGCAGACCATCGTCCAGCTGATCTTCGGCCCCGTGTGGTCGAAGCTGGTTGCCTTGCAGTTCTGGTTCGGGTCGTTGCTCGTATCCGGCGGCTGGGTCCATTCCTTCTTCTGGCATAGCTTGCCCTTGTAGGCCGGCATGTTGACTGGCAGGCCCGGCACCGACGCCTGCGCCGTCGTTTCCCAGAGTTCGCCCTCTACGGCGTCATCCGCGACGGCCGCGGTTGTCGCCAGCATCGAGATGCACGCGGCCGCGAGCGCGCGGCGCACCGAGATGCGATACGTGTTCATGGCTCCCCTTCTCTCAAGTGATGTGCGCGAGGATTCCGTCGAGCTCGTCGAGCGTGTGATAGCTGATGACGAGCTTGCCCTTCCCCGTCGTCGAATGCTGCAGCTCGACCGTGGCGCCGAGCTTGTCGGCGAGGTCGTTTTCGAGCCGCTGGATGTCCGGGTCCTTCGAGCGCGCCTTGCCGGACTTGTTCTTGCCGCCGCCCGCATGCTGTATGAGGCGTCGCACGAGCGCTTCCGTCTCGCGGACCGAGAGGCCCTTCTTCGCGACCAGCGCGCCGACCTCCGCCTGCTGTTTCGCGGCGGGGAGCGCGAGCAGCGCGCGGGCATGGCCCATTTCGAGCTCGCGCCTTTCGATGAACGGGCGGATGGCCTGCGGCAGCTCGAGCAGGCGCAGGAGGTTCGACACCGCCGCGCGCGAACGGCCCACGGCCTCCGCCGCCTGCTGGTGGGTCAGCTCGAATTCCGTGATCAGCCTGGAGAGTGCGAGCGCTTCCTCCAGCGGGTTCAAGTCCTCGCGCTGGATGTTCTCGATGAGTGCGAGCGCGACGGCGTGCTCGTCGTCGATCCGGCGCAGCACGGCCGGGATGTCGTGCAGCCCCGCCATCTGCGCGGCGCGCCAGCGGCGCTCGCCGGCGACGATCTCGTAGCGCTGCGGCTGGCCGGGGGTCGGCGCGCCGACCGGGCGCACGACGATCGGCTGGATGACGCCCTGGGCCTTGATCGAATCCGCGAGGTCGGCAAGCGATTCCTCGCGCATGTCCACGCGCGGCTGGTATTTGCCGCGGGCCAAGAGATCGATGGGGATATGGATGAGCTGCTCGCGCGCAGCCGGCGTGCCCGGTTCCAGCCGCGGCTTGGCTTCGCCCAGCAGCGCCTCGAGCCCGCGTCCCAGCCCGCGCTTCTTGTCACTCATTTCCGGAGTGTAGCGGAGGGACTCGACCAAGGGGACGTTCACCTTGCTCCAGTGGCAGACTCAAAGGTGACGCTCACCATTAGGTAAAGGTGAGCGTCACCTTTTAGAGCAAGGTGAACGTCCCCTTGGTCAGGTGGGGATGACGAGACGGGCGAGGCAGCCGCTGGCGCCCTCGCGATTGCGCAGCGACAGCGTGCCGCCGTGGGCCTCGGCCACCTGCCGCGCGAGCACGAGGCCGATGCCGCTGCCGCCGGGCTTGGTCGTAAAGAACGGCACGAAGAGGTTATCCGGATTGGCGACGCCCGGGCCGCTGTCCTCGACCTCAAACACGACACTGTCCTTGCCGCGAATGGCGCGCAGCTCCACCGGAGCACCGCCAGGAGGCGTCGCCTCCACGGCATTTCGCACCAGATTGATCAGGGCCTGCTGCAACTGGTCTGCGTCGGCGCGAAGGTTCAGGCCATCCGCCGCCGCAAACTGGACCCGGCCCGGCGTCTGGACCGCGGCGACCTGCCGGAGCAGCGCCGCCGCATTGCACTCCGCAATCGTCGGCTCCGGCATCCGCGCAAGCTCGCTGTAGCGCGACAGGAACCGCCGCAGCGACTCCGCACGCTCGGCAACCAGCGCGAGGTTGTGCGCGAGCTCCTCGCGCTCCGCCTTGTCCGGCGACCCGGCTGCGAGCGCATCGCGGCTCGTCTCGATCACCGACTTGATCGGCGCGAGCGAATTGTTGAGCTCGTGCCAGATTACGCGGATCAGGCGCCGCCACGCGCGGCGCTCCTCATCGCGCAGTGCCTGGCTCAGGTCCGTGATGACGAGCAAGCGGAACGACCTGCCCGCCTCGTGGAAAACCTCGCGCATGATCTGCCAGCGGCCGGCGCGGCCCGGGAACGTGTGAGCCTCGTTCGTGACCCGCGGCCCGTCGAGCAGGTTGTCGAAGCCGATTTCTGAGGCGGCAAGCCCGATCAGCGCATCCGGATGGCGCCGCAGCAGCTCGCCCGCGGCGCGGTTCACGAGGCGGAGCCTTTCGTCGCCGTCGAACGCGAACACCGCGACGTCGATCTCCGCCAGCACCTTATTGAGGAGCGCATTGGCTTCCAGGGCTTCGAATCGCTGCGAGCGCAGCGTCGCGC
This sequence comes from uncultured Gammaproteobacteria bacterium, assembly GCA_963760725.1. Lineage (GTDB taxonomy): Bacteria > Pseudomonadota > Gammaproteobacteria > Steroidobacterales > Steroidobacteraceae > SCUD01. The sequence goes on along the minus strand of CAVXET010000010.1, from coordinate 3,013 downwards.
CGAGCCGGTTCGACTCGAGCACGATGTCGCCAAGCGCATCGCCCTTGCGGCCGTGGCGCCCGCGGATCGCGTAATCGCCGCCGCGCAGCGCCTCCAGCAGGTTCGCGATCGAACGCAGCGGCTCGACCGTCGCGCCGTGCACCGCAATCGCGAAGCCGACCCAGGCGCCGACCAGCAGGACGACGATGAGGCGATGCACCGAATCCGGAAGCGGCGCGTCGCGCAGCAGCAGGAAAGTGGTGAGCAGCGCGGGCAATCCGCCCGCGAGCGTGAGGAGCACGATGCGCGCCTGGAACGGCAGGCCGCGCCGGCGCATGACCGGGCGGCTCCGCAGGGGCTTTCGAGTCTCGGTTTCTTCGGCCGCCACGGTCGCAAAGTCTACGCGTTTGGCGGGATCCGATGCCGTTAGACTGCCGCCATGCGCCGCGCCAGCCTCCTGCTCCCTGCGCTCGCAGCCGCCGTCCTCGCGGCGACGCCGGTCACTCGCGCGGAAGCGACCGTATCGCCCTGGAAACCGGCTGGGATTTCAAGTTCGCAGTGGGAGTCGCATCCCGCCTTCGATCCCATCTCCGGCGAGTTCTATTTCGTGCGCAGTTCGCCCGCGTTCGAGGGCTGGCATCTCCTGGTCAGCCGCTGCACCGCGGCCGGCTGGTCGAAGCCCGAGCCGCCTTCGTTCGCCTCGGATGCGATCGAGGCCGATCCCTGGTTCACGCCCGACGGCGCGACCCTCTATTTCATCTCCACGCGTGCGTTCGACGGCAAGAAGGGCAAGGACCTCGACATCTGGCGCGTCGAGCGCAGCGCGGATCACTCCTGGGGCGCGCCCGAGAGATTGCCGGAACCGGTGAACTCGAACGAAACGGAATGGTTCCCGCGCCTCGCGCCGGATGGATCGCTCTACTTCGGATCGAAGCGACCCGGCGGGCTCGGCGGCAACGACATCTGGCGTGCGCGCCGCGACGCCGCTGGCCACTGGTCCGCGGAGAATCTCGGTCCGGCGATCAACACCGCGGCCGATGAGTACGAGCCGCTCCCGAGCGCCGACGGCAAGCGCCTGATCGTCGCGACGGCCGACGGCTTCTTCGAGTCACAGCTCACGCCGGAAGGCTGGTCGGAGAGACGCAAGCTGGGCGCAGAAATCAATGCCAACGGTACCGAGATCGGTCCCTTGCTCTCGCCGGATGAGAAGTCATTGCTCTTCTCGCGCGACACGAGAGGCCCCGATTCCGGGGAATTCTTCGTCCGGCATGACGGCGCGGTGGAATCGTGGCCGCCGGACTGCCCGGCGCGCATTCAGTAGAAGACGAGGATGACCTTGCCCGTGCGATCCACCTGCACGACAAACGATTGCCGCCAGTCGTCACCTCCAGGCAGCGGCGAATAGGTCGTAATCCCAGCGGCCGTACGAGCCCGCCCATGCGCAATGCGATCTTCGACCTGGTCGAACGTGATCCCATGCGCCTTCATCACGTCGCGCGCCCAACCCGAATACGCGCGCCCGGCAGTCCTCGCCGGATCGCTCGCGACGTAAGTCGAATGCATGGCCGCGCCGACCACGCAGCCGCTCTTCGCATTCGTGATCGTAAACGCGGCGTCATCCGCGCCTTGAAGACCGCTGGGTTTGCGCCCGCGCAACATGAGCTGGACCACATCCACGTTCAGCGAGCGCTTCGGGCCGGCCTCCTCCGCACCGCGATGTCGGGCCTGCCATCGCATGAGCAGGCCATCGGATGTGTAATGCAACTCGCCGCCCCAGCGCCGCGCCCAGGCGATCCACTGGTAGAGATCCTCCTCGTTGGAGAAGAACTGCTGCCCCTCTTCGATGATCGTGTGCGTATCGCCTTTCCCGGCCGGACGATAGAGGCCGAGATTCCCGTTCCATCGCTGGAAGCGCGGGATGAGCTCGATGACGAGGTCGAAGTCATCCACGACGTAGCTGCGCGTCGTGAGCGAAGTCGCGCCGACCGTGAGCGTGCTGCCGGCGCCGCGGACCGCGACCTTCGAGCCGGTGCACAGCACGATCTCGGCCATGTCGGGACGGCCGCCGCAGGCCGCGAGCAGGCATGCGACCAGCATCGCAAGCGGGAGGTAAAATCCTGGGCGCGTATTCTTGTTCACGGCAGCAGTTCGGCGCGTAGCGCGCCACGCTGCCTTAGCGCTCACCGCGCTTCAATCCCGACTTTGCGAGCAGCGGCTAGAGCTCATCCGGCTTCAGCCCCAGCTTCTCCAGCCGCCGGTACATGGCGCTGCGGGAAAGCCCGAGCGCCTCGGCGGCCGCCGGCACGCTGCCGCCATTCCTCTTGATCGCCGACCGGATCAGCGCCCGTTCGGCATCTTCGAGGCTCATTTCCTCGAGCGACGGCGGCCCGGCCTTGCCCGCCGACAGCCGAAGGTCCGCAACGCCGACCTCGTCACCGCCCGCGAGCAGGAGGCTGCGCTCGACGACGCTGTTGAGCTCGCGCACGTTGCCCGGCCAGGCGTATTGCTGCAGCGCCGCGAGCGCCGCGACGTCGAAGCCCTTCACGCCGCGCGCGTACTGCGCCGCCTTCTTCGCGAGCTGCGCATTCGCGAGTTCGAGGATCTCCTCGCGCCGCTCGCGCAGCGGCGGCAGCCGGATCTCTACGGTATTGATGCGAAACAGGAGGTCCTCGCGGAAGCGCCCGTCCTTGATCATCGCCGGCATGTCGGCGTTCGTCGCCGAGATCACGCGAACATTCGCGCGCTGTGTGCGCGAGGAGCCCACGCGCTCGTACTCGCCCGTCTCCAGCGCGCGCAGGAGCCGCGCCTGCTGCGCGGGCGGGACGTTGCCGATCTCGTCGAGGAACAGCGTGCCGCCGTCGGCCAGCTCGAATCGCCCTGCGCGATCCGCCTTGGCGTCCGTGAACGCGCCCTTCACGTGCCCGAACATCTCGCTCTCGAACACGGTCTCGGGCAGGCCGCCGGCATTGACCGCAATGGACGATTTCTCCGCACGGTCGGACCAGTCGTGCATCAGCTTCGCGAGCAGGCTCTT
>CAVXET010000009.1:0-19895 GCA_963760725.1 uncultured Gammaproteobacteria bacterium | reverse complement strand
AGGCGAATTCGCGATTGAGTATCGCGGGCATCACGATTTCGACGGCTCCGACGCCGTCGACGGTGGCGAGCAGCACAAGTTCGAGCTCGAGTACGCGCCGACCGCGCGCTGGCTGACCGAAGTGCTGGGCGAGTGGGAACGCGAGCCGGGCGGCAGCCTCGAGGCGACCGAGGTGGCCTGGGAGAATATTTTCCAGTTGACCGAGCAGGGACAGCACTGGGCCGACTTCGGCCTGCTGGTTGAACTTGCCCATTCGCTCGAGAATGGCGGGGGCGAGACGCTCGAGCTCGGCGCCTTGGCCGAAAAGCAGTTCACCAAGAGCGTCGCGACGATCAACCTGCTCGCGGAGCGCGCGTTTGAGAGCGGTGCAGAGACGGAACTCGAATATGCCTTCCGCTGGCGTTACCGGCTGAATCAGTCCTTCGAGCCCGGCATCGAATTCCACGGCGAGCTGGGCGAATGGGGCGAATTCGGAAGCCTCGGCGATCACCGTCAGCAAGCCGGCCCCGCGTTCCTCGGCAAGCTGCCGGGAATGGGCGACTACGGCGGATTCAAGTACCAGGCGGCGCTGCTGTTCGGGTTGACGAGCGATTCGCCGGATACGACCTTGCGCCTGCAGCTCGAATACGAGTTCTGAGGCAGCCCAACGCGGGCTACGGTAGTCTTCCGGGGCGATGCTGCGCCTGCGACTGCTCGGAAGCTTCGAACTCCGGGGCCCGGGTGACAGGCCGCTCAAGATCACGGCCCGTAAGACCCGCGCCCTGCTCGCCTTTCTCGCGCTCCAGAACGGGACGCGGCAAAGCCGCGAGCGCCTGGCCGCGCTCCTCTGGGAAGACGCCGACGCCGAACTCGCGCGCTCGAGCCTGCGCCAGGCGCTGACGGCGCTGCGCCGCGCGCTGCCGGCGAAGCTCCACGCGCTGCTCGAGGCCGATGCGCAGCAGGTCGCGCTGAACCTCGCGCAGGTGCAGGTGGACGTCCATAGCCTGCGCACCCTGCTCACGGAAGCGACCGCGCCTTCGCTCAAGGCGGCGCGCGCACTGGGCGCACAGACGCTGCTCGAAGGCTTCGACGCGCACTCCGGCGCCTTCGAGGAATGGGTCGCTGCCGAACGCCGGAGCCTGCGGCGCGATCTTGCCGCAGCCGCGACGCGCCTCGCCGCGCTCTGCCGCGAAGCGAACGATGCCGACGGGGAAGTCGACGCGCTCAACTGGCTGCTCTCGATCGAGCCGCTCCAGGAAGGCGCGCACCGTGAACTCATGGGCTGCTATGCGCGTTCCGGTCGTTACACCGAGGCGCTCCGCCAATACCAGCTTTGCCGCACGGTGCTGCGCCGTGAGCTCGACCTCGCGCCGGATCCGGCGACGGAGGCCTTGTATCGCGACTTGATGAAGAAGCGCCGCGCCGGTGCCAGCGGTCCGTTGTATTCGCTCCCCGGCGCCGAACCGGAAGATGGCGCGGCCGTCGAGCAGGCGACTGGGGCGCTTGAGGCCGCGACGACGGACGATCGCGTGCTGCAGACCGGCGTCGTGCTGGCGCTGCGCCTGCCGGGCCTCGCCGCCGAGCGCCGCGCGCTCGACCCGGAGGAGACGCGCGAGCAGACGCAGAAACTGCAGCGCCTGTTCGATGAAGCGATCGCCTGCACGGCGGCGTCGCGGACCGGCTTTCCGGCGACCGCCTGAACGCGGTATTCGGCCTCGAGAAGCTCTCCGGCAATGAGCCGCAGCGGGCGCTGCGCGCCGCGCAATCGCTGATGCAGGCGTTTGGCGCGAGCGAGCTCACGTCCGGCTCGCCGGCCGCGGGCATCGCGCAGGGCTCGCTGCTGCCGACGCGCATCAATGGCCCATTCCCGCTCTCCGGCGACCCGATGACGCGACGCGGAGGCGCTCGCGGGCCGCGCGCATCCCGGCGAGATCCAGCTCTCCGAGGGCCTGCGCCGCGCGCTCGGCGTGCGGCACCTGCCCTTTGCCGGCCGCCATGCGGAACTCGCGCTCATGACGTCGCTCCTCGAGCGCTGCATCGCGACGCGCCGCGGCCGCACGATCGTCGTGCGCGGCGACGCCGGCATCGGCAAGACGCGCCTGCTCGAGGCGTTCGCGGACGCCGCACGCGCGCAGGGCGCGGACTGCCATCGCGTGCAGGTGCTCGACTTCGGCCAGGTGAAGGCGCGCCGGCCGCTGGCGACGCTGTTCTCGAGCTTGCTCGGCCTCGGCCCGGAGGCGAGTCCTGCCGAGCGCGGCCTCGTGATTGCACAGGCGATCGAGTCGGGCCGCCTGCCCGCTGACAGGATCCTGCACGCGAGCAGCCTGGCCGGTGCGCCGCTCTCGGCGGACCAGGTTTCGATCGAGCGCAACCTCGATTCGCAGGCTTTGGAGCATGGGCGGATGGAAGTCGTGCGGCGGCTGATCGAGTCGGCCTGCGCGAAGGCGCCGCTCCTGCTCGTCATCGAGGACCTGCACTACGCCGGCGGCGAGGAGGCGGCGCGGCTCGGGGAACTCGCGGCGACCGTTGCGTCGCAGCCGGCCCTGCTCGTGCTGTCGACGCGGCCCGACGAGGATCCCATCGACGCCGCCTGGCGCGCGCGGGCGCGCGGCTGCCCGCTGACGACGCTCGATCTCGCGCCGCTCACGGACGATGAGTCGCGCGAACTCGCCGCGAGTCATCCGGCGCTGCCCGAATGGATGATCGAGGGCTGCATCCGGCGTGCGCAGGGCCATCCGCTGTTCCTCGACCAGCTGCTGCGCGCCGCCGACGCCGGCGAGACGGCGATGCCGGCCTCGGTGCAGGCGCTCGTCTTGTCGCGGGTCGAGAAGCTCGAACGCGAGGACCGGCAGGCGCTGCTCGCGGCGTCGGTGCTGGGCCTGCGGTTCCCGCGCGAGGCGCTGGCGGCGATGCAGGACGGCGCGGCGGGGACGCCGGACCGGCTCGTGGATGCGGGGCTCCTCACCGTCGAGGGCGGCGAGATCGCTTTTGCGCATGCGCTGATGCGGGAGGCGGTCTATGGCTCGTTGCTGAAGTCGCGACGGCGCGAACTGCACGCGCGCGCGGCCGGCTGGTACGCGGCTCGGGACGCGGGCCTTCGCGCCGGCCATCTCACGGAAGCCGGGGATCCCGCCGCCGCGCGGGCCTGCATCGAGGCTGCGGCGATCGAGGCGGATTCCCTGCGACTCGACCGTGCGGTCGAATTCGCGCAGAAAGCCTGCATGCTCGCGCGCGAGCCGGTGGATCTCTGCCGCGCACGCTGCCTGCTCGGCGAACTGCAGACCCGGACCGGGCACACGCACGATGCCATCGCGACGCTGCGTGAGGTGATCGACCTCAGGCCCGATGCGCTGATGGAAGCGCGCGCGCACCTGGCGCTCGCGAATGCACTGCGCATCGTCGACCGGTATGACGAGGCGCTCGAAGCGCTGGGGCGAGCCGAAGCAGTGCTCGCGGGTCACGAGCGGCCGGAGCTGCTCGCGCGGGTCTGGTCCCTGCGCGGCAACATCCACTTTCCGCGCGGCGAACTCGAGGAATGCCTGGTGGCGCACGAGAATGCGCTTTCCTGGGCGCGCAGGGCCGGGTCGCCGGTGGATGAGGCGCGGGCCTTTGGCGGCATCGGCGATGCGCTATATCAGCGTGGACGCGTGAAGAGCGCGCGCAATGAATTCGAGAAGTGCGTGGCCGCGGCGCGCGAGCAGGGTGCGGTTGGCCTCGCACTTTCGAACGCTCCGATGCTGGCGGTTACGCGCGGCTTCTGTGGAGAAGTTCGCCTGGGGCTCGCGGATTGCACGGAGACTGCGCGCGAGGCGGCGCGGTTCGGCGATCCCCGTTCCGAGCTACTGTCGCGCGTCATTGAGGCTGCGCTTGCTATGTACCAAACCGATTTCGAACGGGCGCGGCTGGCCTGCATTCGTGGACTCGTCATTGCCCGGCATCTCGGTGCGCGGCGATTCGAGGCCGAGCTCTTGTCCCAGCAGGGACATGCGATCGGGGAATTGGGCGGAACACCCGATGGGCAGGTCCTGCTGCAGCAGGCTTCCAGCATCGCATTGGAGGCCGGACGCAGATACTGTGCCGCGTGGTGCCTCGGGGTCCAGGCCCTGTACCTGCCGAACGCCAGGCGCGCGCGCGAGCTGCTTTCTCAGGGCGAGGCGCTGCTCGCGGAGGGCAGCGTCTGCCACAACCACCTCGAGTTCCGCCGCGTGGCGATCGAGTTCGCGCTGCGGCACAGCGACTTCCGCGAGGCGCGCCGGCACGCGGCGGCGCTGCGCGATTACACGAAGGATGAGCCGTTCGCCTGGAGCGACCTCATCATTGGCCGCGCGGAATACCTCGCCGACCGCGCCGAAAGTCCCGCGCGGCCCGACCTCGGCGCGCGCCGCGAGGCGCTGCTGCGCGGCATCGACGCCGCGGATTTCGCCTGGCTGCGCCGCGACCTCTGAAGGGGACACTCTTCCTAAAGGGGACGGTCACCTTTAAAGGGGACGGTCACCTTTGGAAATTCTTGCGATTTCAGATCAATTAAGAACAAAGCCTAAGGAAGCTTGCGCGCTAGGTTGGTGACGTGCCACGGCGTGCTCGAGTAATCATGGCCGGAGTGCCCCATCACGTCACTCAGCGGGGGAATCGGCGACAGCTCGTCTTTCTTAACCGCGGCGACGAATCCGCGTATTTGACGCTCCTTCGTGACTGCGCGACTCGGTACAACATCGAGACGGTAGCGTATTGCCTCATGCCAAATCACGTGCATCTAGTTGTCATTCCATCATGCAGCGAGGGATTGCACCTGGCCTTGAAAGCGGCCCATGGCCGATATGCTCAGCGCATCAATAGGATCAAGAATCAGACAGGTCATTTCTGGCAAGGACGCTACTTTTCCTCGCCGCTCGATGCCGATTACTTTTTGAATGCCGTTCGCTATGTTGAACTGAATCCTGTACGAGCCGGGCTCGTTAAGGAAGCGGAGGATTACCGGTGGTCCAGTGCGGCGTTTCATTGCGGACTTCGCAGCGATCCAATTGTGAAGTCACAGGCACAACCAAGGCTCCTTGCGGGCATTACGAACTGGTCACGGTGGCTTGCGGATGGAATTTCGGCTGAGACGCTTGAGACCATGCGGCAGCACGGGAGCCAGAACCTACCCTGCGGTTCATCGCAATTCATTGCTGCGTTGGAACAGTCAGTCGGTCGCAAACTCCGATATCACCCGCCCGGCAGGCAGGCGGAAGCAAAAGGGGACGGTCACCTTTAAAAGTGACCGTCCCCTTTAAAGGTGACCGTCCCCTTTAGGACGTTACATCGTGACGGTAACCGGCGCCTCGAGGGTCATGCCGACTACGGTCCCGGCGGGAAGCACGACTTCCTTGCCGGTCTTCTTCGCCGCCGCGGTGCCGGCCGCTGCGCCGATGATCGCGCCGATGACGCTGCCGTTCTTGTGGCTGATCTGGTGCCCGATGACGCCGCCCGCGACCGCGCCGCCCGCGATTTTCGCGGTGTCGCCCGCCTTGTCGCTCTTTTCCGAAACCTGCGTGATGCGCGCGTTGATCGGCTTGTCGCCCCCTTCGAACGTCAGGTTGTCGAAGGTGATGCCAAGCGTCGGCGTGCCGCCAATCGTGTTGCTGCCCGAGACGACCTGCGTCACCGAGCCCTGCACCAGCGCACCCGCCTTCGCAACGGTCTTGCCGTCGACGACGAGGTCGTTCGTCAGGTTGGCCGACAGACGGTCACCGACCTTGGCGGTCTTGGTCGAGACTGCGGCCGGGAGCTGCACCGAGATCGAGGTGCCCGCCGCAACCGTGTAGTTCTTCGGACCCGCCGGGACCGGAGCCGCCTTCGGCGCCGCGGGCGCCGCGGCCGCCGCCGCTGCCGGAGCCTTCGGTGCAGACTTCGGCGCACTCGCCTTCGCGAGCGCCGCCTCGCGGTCCGCGAGCTCCTTTTCCTTTTCCTTCATCGCGAGTTCCTGCTCGCGCAGTTTCAGTTCTTCCTCGCGCGCCTTCAACGCGGCGTCCTGCTCCTCTTGCGCCTTTGCGGCGGCATCGGCCTGCGCGGCGGCCTGTTCGTCCGCCGGCTTCTTGCCGCAGGCGCCAAGCGCGAGCGCGGCGAGCGCTATCAGGACCAATAAGTGCGATTTTCTCAAGGACATTGTCGACATCTCCGTGTGCTCTCCCTGATTACGGTTTCAGGAACTCGATGCGTTCGTAGAGCGCGTCGAGCTCCGGCACGAATGCGTTCCAGTCGGCCGCATCCGCGTTGTATCTCCAGCCGGGGGCAGCGAGCTTCTCGACCCGCAACTCCGTCTGGAGCAGATAGTAATGCTTGCCGCGTGCGACGACAGCCATTCCGCGCCACGAATCACTGCGCAGGATGTCGAGACTACCCTTGGCCTCGACACCAAGGGGTGACGCGTTTGGCACATGTGCAACCTCAATCCACGCCGGCTGGCCGTCGATCGTGCCCATCGCCTCGCGCAGCACCTTCGCGTCCGGCACGCCGGACTGGAGGAAGCGCGGAAGGCCCGTGTCGCGGAACCAGTCGGCGAGGTGGCGAGTCGGGTCAGCGCCATTCGTGCCGATCGCCTTGTCCTTGTCTTCCATGTAGAGCACGTCGTTCAAGCGGCCGGCCTGGTCGATGTAGGACACGGCGCCCGCATTGTTGTTCGCCGGCTCCCGGCCGTCGGAAACGATCGGGTTGTCCGGAAACGGCGAGCTGATCCTGAAAGGCTTGCTCGGCGCGAGGTACACGCCGTCGTTGAATCGCCCGTAGAAGTTGCCCTGCGTTTGCGTTGCCGCGAGCAGGAATGGTGCCGCCACGACTGTGAGCAGGATCGCTAGCTTGTTCATCAGACCCCCAGTGTAGCCCTTGGATATCCCAAGCCAAGACTCCCAACCTCCGTCGGGCAACCTGACCAAGGGGACGTTCACCTTGGCCCAGCCGCCCGCGGGCGCACAACTGGTCTAGGCGGTCATTCGGCCCATAATACGGGCGCATGGGTCCGCTGCACGGCATCAAGGTCCTCGATCTCAGCCGCATCCTCGCCGGCCCCTGGGCCACGCAATGCCTCGCCGATTTCGGCGCGACGGTGTGGAAGGTCGAGAAGCCGGGCAGCGGCGACGACACGCGCCACTGGGGCCCGCCCTGGGTCCACGACAAGAAAGGCAAGGACACGGGCGAGGCCGCCTACTTCGCGAGCACGAACCGCGGCAAGCATTCGCTCGCGATCGATTTCACCAAGCCTGCCGGCCAGCAGATCGTGCGCTCGCTCGCGCTCCGCGCGGACGTGCTGATCGAAAATTTCATGGTTGGCACGCTTGCGAAATACCGGCTCGGGTACGAATCGATCAAGGGCGTGAACCCGAGGCTCATCTATTGCTCGATCTCGGCATTCGGCCAGGACGGTCCCGCGGCGAACGAGCCGGGCTACGATGCGATGATCCAGGCGATCTCGGGACTCATGAGCGTGACCGGCGTGCCGGACGGCAAGCCAGGCGCGGGGCCGGTGAAGGTCGGCGTCGCGGTATCCGATCTCATCACCGGCATGTATGCCGCCTGCGCGATCCTCGCGGCGCTGCATGAGCGCGAGGTCTCCGGCCGCGGCGAGTACATCGACCTTGCGCTCCTCGACACGCAGGTCGCGGCGCTCGCGAACCAGACGCTGAATTACCTCGTCTCTGGAAAAGCGCCCGGCCGCCGCGGCACGGCGCATCCCAACATCGTTCCGTACCAGGCGTTCCCGACCAAGGACGCCTGGCTGATGCTCGCGGTCGGCAACGACAAGCAGTACCTGGCTTTCTGCACGGCGGCAGTCGCGGCGGCGCTCGCGAAAGACAAGCGGTTCCAGACCAACGCGGGCCGGGTCGCGCACCGCGCTGCGCTCATTCCGGAGATCGAAAAGCTTTGTCGGAAAAGGACTACGAAAGATTGGGTGGAATTGCTGACGCGTGCGAACGTGCCCTGCGGGCCCATCAACAGCATCGCGGAAGTGTTCGAAGACCCCCAGGTCAAGCACCGGAAGATGCGCTTCGATCTGCCGCACGCCCTCGGCGGGCAAGTGCCGCAGGTGCGAAATCCCGTGCTTTTCTCGCGCAATACGCTCGATTACTCGATGCCGCCTCCGCTTCTCGGCGAGCACACGCGCGCCGTCTTGTCGGCCGAACTCGGACTGACGGATGCCGAAATTCTGTCGCTGGAAACAGACGGCACCATCGTTTAAATCTTTCCCGGTTGGTGTCTCATGTCACATGCCGAATGCGGCCAAAGATAACCAGGAGATACTGACCATGAAGAACTACGTTGCCATTGCGAGCCTCGCGCTCGCCGTTGCCGCCCCTGCCGCGTTTGCGCAGGAAGCCGTCCAGGGTTCGAAGGACTGTGCGTCACTGCAGGCGCAGTACGACCAGGCCGCTGCCGCGGCTTCGGCCGAGCAGCTGAGCCAGGCCAAGTCGGCCCGCGATGAAGGCGAGAAGCTTTGCGCCGAGGGCAAGACTGCCGAAGGTGCGGCCAAGCTGAAGGATGCGATCTCGCAGATCTCTGCGCCGACGCAGCAGCCCCGCTCCTAATATCGACTGATCGATCGTCGATACGCGGCGGCCCGGTTTCCCGGGCCGCCGTTTTTTATGGGTGCCGGGTCGTACATTTCGTACATATGAGTGATTGCATATGTACGAAATGTACGACCCGGCACCCTAAACCGGCCGCCAGAGCCGGCGCCGGCTGCCGCGCAGGAGCTTCGTCACGAGCTGCTGCTTGCGCCGCTCGAGGTCCTTCGGCCGCGGCGGCGCCTTGTTGTCCTTGATCTTCTCGGCGAGGAGAGCCTCGGCGCGCAGCGTCGCCTGGCGCCGGCGCACATCCTCGAGCGTGCCGCCTTTCGGCACGAGCGCGACGGCGACCTGGCAATCCATCGCAGCCGCCAGGCGGTCGAGGCTCGCAAGCGTGATGCGGCGCCGGGCCTCGGCCTTCTCCATCTGCTGCACGGTCGCGCGCGAGACTCCGGCCCGCGCCGCGAGCTGCGACTGCGAGAGGCCGAGTGCCGTGCGGATCTCGCGCACCCAGCCGGCACGCGGCACGGACTCGGCTTTCATGCGCGGGAAGGCGCGCGAGCTCGAGGCGATTTCGGCGCGCTGACCGAGCGGGCCCCGATGCGGGATACTTTCCTTGCGTACTGGTTTTGGTGTCACGGCGGTCCCTTGCGGTGGATGGCTATATACATCCTAAGGTGAGTAGCGATGAAATCAACAGCGATCTCGATGCCGATCGACCCCAGCGAGCTTGAGGCTCACGCCAGCTCCGGGTATCCCGGGCATTTCGCGAAGCAGGTCCTGCCGCGCGAGAAGCGCGCGCTCGGCGATGCGGCGGGCCTTACGAAGATTGGCGTCAACCTGACGACGCTCTGGCCCGGCGCCGCGTCCTCCATGCGCCACTGGCACACGCTCGAGGACGAACTGGTCTACCTGCTCGCGGGCGAACTCGTGCTCGTGACGGATTCCGGGGAGCATCCGCTCCGTGCCGGGCAGTTCGCGGGATTTCCGGCGGGCCATCGCGATGGACACCAGCTGGTCAATCGCGGGACGAAACCTGCGGTCTATCTCGAGATCAGCAACCGCGACGCGGCGGACGCCGCGCAGTATCCGGACGTGGATCTTGTCTGGAACGCGCCGGCGAATCCTGGCGCGTATTCACACAAGGACGGCAGCAAGTACTGAGGAGCGTGCCGCCCGGTTCCGCAACTTCGCGGAACTCGGGCGGCACGGGATCAGACTGTTTCGGCCGTTACTTCTTGTTGTTGTCCTTGGCTCGCCTGCGCATCAGCACCCAGATCAGGGCAATGGCGATGATCAGCAGCAGGAGCATGAAGAACGGGTTGCTGAAGAAAGGCTTCGGCGTTTCAGGTGCCGGCGCCGGGGCTGCTTCCACCGGTGCGGGCTCGGGCGCCGCCTGCTCCATCGCTTGCGGCTCAGGAGTCGGTTCCGCAGCCGGGGCAGCAGCCGGAGTTTCGGCGGCCGGTTCGGGCTCCGGAGCCGGTGCGGCGGCTACGGGGGCGGGCTCAGCTGCGAGCTGGGCGTTCACCTCTTTCGCCGTGAGGATCTCCGGCTTGCCCTCGGTCACGATGGTCGCGGTGATCGTGTCGCCCGGGTTCAGCTGCGAAACGCGGATCGGCTGGTCGCCCATGTACAGCTGGATGCCGCGCTTATCGATTTCGCTTTGCGTGAATTTGTGGACGACGCCGTTGCTTTCCTTGATCCAGATCGAGCGCGCGGTCTGGTTGGTCACGGTGCCTTGCTTGATGGTCGTGACGTAGACCGGCCTCTGGGTTGTCGTGGTGGTGACAATCGCCGTGCCTTTCATGCCTGCATGAAGGTCACTGACTGCCAGTGACTTGCCGTTGACCGTGAACCGGAAGTCCGGCGGTACGGTCAGTTCGCGCGTGCCCATCTGGTCGCGCACGACAAGCCTGTTGCCGTCGACCGCAATGACTTCGAAGTTGCTCTCTCGGTTGGTCACGGTCGTCTGCGCCTGCGACGCGATCGGGCTCAAGAGCGCGAGCGCGAGCAGCAGCGAGAGGCCGCCACCCAGCTTGAACTTGGACATTTCTATCTCCCTAAGAATTTTTCTCACCGTGGCACCGACCGGACCGCGTCGGCGCGCCCGGCAGCTGGTTGCAAGCCCCAGCGCACACTAGCGTAAACGGATCTGCATGGGCTGCAAGTGGGCCTTGGTGCTTACTCCGGGGCCGAGGTGGCAATATTTCCAGACGCATCGGGTCCCGGAAAGCGCGCAGCCAAACCGGCGTCCGATTCCGTCCGCGGATCGGCTGCCGGCCGCCTGTATATACGCATCGCCCGGTGCCGGCTTGCCGGCTTGATGCCCGCGGGGCGGACGGTGGGTGGCTGCGCCTCAAGTCAAAGCAGTGGCGCGAAGCCGCCGACGAGCGGAGCCCAGGGACGAGTCCTGTATAGACAACCGTCTAGCCTTCAACCACCTCGGCAGAGGTGTTTTGAGACTCCTGCCCAGGAGGTTCCCGCCCGGCTTCAGGCCTCTCGGACCATTCGGCCCTTTCAGGCGCGGTCAGGACCTGAGCTTGGAAATTTGCCCGCGACAGGGCTCCGGTATCGGGCTCAGCGTTGCCCGGATCCCTGCCGTGTGACGGCGGCCAGGACTTGGGGAGGCCAGGCCTGCGGCGCGTGTCGAATGGGGATATTCGGCCTGCTTACGGATGCACATGAACATCTGATTCAGCGGTAATCGGGTGCCAGCCAAACTGGTATCGCAAATGGTCCGAAATCCACGATTTCGCGGCCTGGGCGCTAGAAATGCTCAGCTCGAGGCGTCCTTGTACGCCCGCAGCACGGCGTTCATCCGGGTCTGATAGCCCGGTCCCTGCGCCTTGAACCAGTTCAGGACCTCCGGATCGACGCGGAGCGAGATCGCCGATTTCCGGTTCGCCCGGCGCTGGGCCTGGCGAGCGATCCCGCGCATGGCCGCGGCGACGCCCGCAGCCGCGGCTTCCGCGCGCGGCACGACGCCCGGGGCCAGGCTTTCAACCTGCCCTGACCGCCCAAACCGCGCCAGAAAACCCCTTTTCATGACCGTATCCACCGACCGTCCCAGACACTTGAAGCCAAGCCGAATTGTATATACAAACCCGCCCGATGGCCAGCCGGCGTTAGAGGACTCAGGACCCCTTGCTGGAGTTGTCGATGAACCTCAAAGCTCTACGGGCCGCAGCCGCCGCGGGCCTCCTCTTCCCTCTCCTGGCGTGGGCCGGAATGCCGGTCGACGTCGAAATACTCGACCGCCATACAGGGCATGTCCTGCCGGTGTATTGGCATGGGGGTGAGCGCCATGTGGCCGGCGAGCCGGGATGCGAATACGAGATCCGGTTGCGCAACCAGGCCGGCGGGCGGCTACTGGCGGTCACCTCGGTGGACGGGGTCAACGTCATTACGGGGAAGACGGCAGCGACGCTTTCGAGCGGCTACGTGCTCGATCCCTGGGTCTCGCTCGACATCGACGGCTGGCGCAAGAGCATGGACCAGGTCGCGGCGTTCTACTTCACTGCCCTCCCCGATTCGTACGCGGCGCGGACCGGGCGGCCGGACAACGTCGGCGTCATCGGGGTCGCGCTGTTTCGCGAACAGGCCCAGGCGATGGCCGCGGGCGAAGAGCCCATGGCGCGCGGAGAGGCGGCGGCTCCGGCATCCGCCGCTGCCGAGGCGGATTCCTCGCGCGCGAAGTCCGCGTCCCGCCAGTCCGGCATGGTTCGTGAGGACGAGCGGCTCGGCACCGGCCATGGCCGTCGCCTGGATTCCGGCGCGGTCTACACCGCGTTTGAACGTGCGAGCGACGAGCCTGACGAGGTGATTCGCATCTACTACGATTCGCGCAAGAACCTCGTCGCCCGCGGCATCATCCCGTCGCCCGAGCGCATGGCACGGCGCCTGCCCGACCCGTTCCCGCAGGACTTTGTCCCCAATCCTTGAGTCTCAAAGGGGACGGTCACATTTAAAGGGGACGGTCACCTTTGCGCCGGTCAACTTGCCGCGGCAAACGCAGCGTGCAAAGGTGACCGTCCCCTTTAAATGTGACCGTCCCCTTCAATGACCGAACTGTTGTTCAGAGACGATGCGTATCTCAAGACCGCGACGGCGCGCGTCGTCGCCGTGCGCGACGGCAAGGTCGAGCTCGATCGCACGATCTTCTATCCGCTCGGCGGCGGGCAGCCCGGCGACACCGGATTCCTCATCCGCGACAATGGCGATCGCATCGCGATCGCGGACACACGCAAGGGAGGGGCGCCCGGCTCGGTCGCGCATGTCATCGCGACCGGCGCGGCGACGCCGGAGGCCGGCGAAGCGGTCGGCCTCGAGATCGACTGGGTGCGGCGCTACGCGCTGATGCGCCTGCACACCGCGCTGCACGTGATGTCCTGCGTTGTCATCGCGCCGGTGACCGGCGGGAACATCGCACCCGACAAGGCGCGGCTCGATTTCGACATCGACATCACGTTGCTCGACCCCGAGAAGATCGCGCTGGGCACGAACGAGCTGATCGCTCGCAGCGTCGCGACCGAGACAGTCTGGATCACGGACGAGGAGCTCGACGCGCGGCCGGAGCTCGTCAAGACGATGAGTGTTCAACCGCCTCGAGGGGCGGGGCGCATCCGGCTCCTCAAAATCCCCGACATTGACCTGCAGCCCTGCGGCGGCACGCACGTCGCGAACGTCGCCGAAATCGGCGGAATCCACGTCCTGCGCATCCGGAACGAGGGCAAGCGCAACAAGCGTGTCGAAATCGCGCTGACCGGCTAGACTACGCGACCTTTTTTCAGCTCTGGAGATGGTCATGCAGGGAATGCGTCTCGTGGCGGGATTGCTGTGCGGTGGACTCGTGTCGGGCGTTGCGTCAGCCGACTGGTCCGGCAAGGGACAACTCGGCGGCGTGCTGGCGCGCGGCAATACCGAGACCGAGACCATCAATGCCGTCATCGACGTGCAGAACGAGCTCGATCGCTGGACGCACAAGTTCGGCGGCTCGCTCCTGCATACCGTCAACAATGACATCACCTCGGCCGATCGCTGGGAACTGCGCGCCGGTTCGAACTACAAGCTGACGGACCGCAGCTACCTCTTCGGGACGCTCCGCTACGAAGACGACGCGTTCACCGATTTCTCGTACCAGGCGACGGCCGCCGCCGGCTACGGCTATCACCTCATCGCGACTGACGTGACCAAGCTCGACGTCGAGGCCGGCGCCGGCTATCGTCAGACGGAGCTGCAAATCACGGGTGAGACGGACGATGACGTGATTGCGCGCGGCGCGCTCAGCTACGAGCACAAACTCACCGACACGACGCTAATCTACGACCGGTTTCTCGTGGAGGCCGGCGGGAGCAATACCTTCATGCAGAACCAGCTCGGCATGGAAGTGAAGATCGTGGACACGTTCGCACTCGGCGTCGATTACGCCGTGCGGCACAACACCGACGTGCTTCCCGGCACCGAGAACACCGACCAGGTCTTCACGGTGAATCTCGTCTACGGCTTCAAGTAAATAAAAGGGGACGGTCACCTTCAAAGGTGACCGTCCCCTTTTGATCAGTTGCGGTCGAGGACGCGGGCGGGCAGGAACATCACCGGCACGCTCGCGACGAGCACGAGCGCCGAGATGTTGATGAGCTGCGTGTAGCTGGAGACATCGAGCAGCCAGGCAGCGACGAACGGGCCCGAGGCGAGTCCCATCTTCGACAGGAAACCGCCGAGCGCCGCCGTGCGCCCCGAAGGATCGAACGCGGCGCAGAGACCCAGCAGGTACGCGATCGCGAACGACCAGGTGATCGCCGTCACGCAGTTGGCCGCGAGGTAGACCGCCTTCGATCCGCTCCAGTGGAAGGCGAGCGTGCCGAGGATCGTGATCACGGCGCTCACCACGAGCGGCCAGGTGCGCCCGAATCGCGTGCCGAACACGACGACAAGCCCCGCGCCCGCGATGCCGACCCAGGTCGCCGCCCCGAGCGCGGTGCTTGCAAATCCGGCATCGATGCCGAAGTGCCGCGCGAGTTCCAGCATGTACGCCGCGAGCCCCATGTTGCCGGCCTGGAACAGAAACACCGACCCGACCGCCGCCGCGAGCAGGCCGTAGCGGATGCCGCCGCCCGGCACGGCCCGCACGATGCGGCCGCGCGGATAGTCGTCGAGAAACGGCAGCATCAGGAGCGTCACGAGGCTGAACGCGATCAGCGCACCGAACAGCACGCCGTGCCCGTAGAGCGGCACCAGCCGCGGCAGCACCATGATGCCGAGCCCGCCAAGCCCGTATTGCACGACCAGCAGCATGCCGAACACGCGATCCGGTGTGCGCGTGCGAGCGAACACGCTGTAGGCAACGCCAACCAGCATCCCCCCCACCGTGCCGTGCAGGAAACGCATTGCCATGAGCGGCGCAGGCTCGGTGACGAAGATGGACGCCGCGTCGATCGCGATCAGCGCGACGAGTGCGCAGGCGGCGAACGGGCGCCAGCGCACGCGCGCGACGATCGCGACGGCGATGAGCGCGCCGAGCGCCGCGCCGTAAATATTCAGTGAGCCGACGCGGCCGGCATCGCCCTCGCTGAAGCCGAGGCCGTCCACGAGGCCCGCGACGAGCGCGGCCATGATGTTGACGTAGAAGAAGCCGGCGGTCGCGAGAAAGGCGAGCAGCACCGCGGCAAGCAGTCCATCCGGCTCCGCGGTCGGCCAGCGCCGGGTGTGCGCGCCGCCCTCGGTCGTCACGGCGTCTGCGTCCCGGCAGATGGAACGTATGCGATGCGTCTCGGCCACCGCGCGCGCCCAGCGGAACGTGCCGCCGTCGCTCACGTAATAGTAGACGACGCCGTTCGGCAGCATCACGACCGAGATGCCGCCGAAGCCCGACATGAACGGTATCCACGCAGGGTTCTTGCAGCCTAGCGTTTCAGCGATGTTCCAGGCCCACACGCCGTTGTTATAGCGGAAATTGCGGTCCGTGGCGGGAAGTCCCGTGTCCGCGGGGTCGCGCTGCATCGCCGCGCGCAGCATGGCGGCATCAAACAGCGTGTCCTTGCCAAGTTTGCCGTCGCCGACCGCGAAGTAGCCGCCGAGTTTCGCGAGATCGTCGCGCCGCAGCACCAGTCCCCAGCCCGTGAATGGCTGCGCGGCGTCATCCACCGTTCGCCGCGGCGTCGCGAGCTCCGGGCTGAGGCCAAGCCGCCTGAACACCGGCACGAGGAGCAGGTCGCGGTAGAAATCCGCCTCCGGTCCTTTTTCTTTCTTCCACCAGGCCGCGAGCGCCGCACCGAGGATGTAGGTGTCCGTCGTGTGATAGACCCAGCGCGTGCCCGGAGGGTCCTTCCGCGGATAGTGCGTGCAGGCGTACTGGATCTTCTCGGTATGCGTCGTCGCGATGAAGAAGCGGCCCGTGTTCGAGGCGTCCTCGTCGGCTTCGCTCGCCGCCGAGTCATAGTGTCCGCTCGCCATGTCGAGCAGGTTCTCGAACGTGACGCCGTCCCATCCGCCGGCTTCGCGGCACTCCGGCACGTAGTCGGTGACGAGCAGGCTCCGCGCCCCCGGCTGCAGGGCTTCCGCGCGCATCAGCGCGAGGCCTGCCATCAGCGTCTTTGCCAAAGAATAGGACGGCAGCGGCATCTCGTCGCAATACGGGTATCGGCCTTCGCGCGTCTCGCAGCCGCCGGCGTAATGCACGCCGCGGATCAGCACGCCGAAGACGGTCATGTCGCGCGGGTCGATGTCGTCCTTCGAGCCGAAGCTCGCGGCATTGAGGCCCGGGTAATCCTTGGAAATCTGCTCGATCGGCTTGACGGGAAGTCGGCGCGAATCCTCGAAGCCATATGCGACGCTTACGGCAGGGATGTCGATGCGGGGGTCCGCGACGCGCGTCGCAGCCGCAGTCCCCCAGGCATCGAACTGGAAGTAGTAGCAGGTCTCGTGAGACACCTGGTAAGCAACGCGCGAGACTTCGTCGTCGCCGCGGTAGCGGAACGTCAGCAGGCCGTGATGCAGGCAGTTCGCGTTCTTCTCGATCAGCGCAAATGGAACTGAGGCGCGGGACCAGCCGCTGTCGCCGTCCTGCCAGGTGCGGCCCGGTCCCACGATCCAGTCCCACCAGTCGCCCGCCGCCTGCACGATGCCGCGCTCGACCGGCACGAGGTGGCCGTTCACATGGACGAAGCCAAAGTCGAACGCCGGCGGCTGCCGGAATTCCTGGCCCGGCGTCGCGATTTTCCAGCGATCGAGGAGGAGCTGCGCGTGGGCGTCGGCGGGCGCGACCGCAAAGCGCAGGCGACCCTTGAATTCCGTCTGCGCGGGCGCCGCCCCGAAGGGCATTGCGTAGGCCGCAAGCGGCACGGGCTGCGCATAGGGCGACTTGCCCGCCAATATTTCGGCGGAGAGCGGCGAGACGTTGACTGAGTCCGCATTCGCGTGCGGCGCCGCGGCAAGGAATGCCACGAGCAGCGCCGCAGCGTGTTTCATTCGACCGGCACCCCGTGATGCGAGAGAAGTTGCGCGAGAGGCGCAAGCTCGGTGCGGTAGTGCCGCCAGAGGTCTTTCGAATCCGCGTAGATCGGCTGCCGCACCTGCGCCGCGCTCGCGGTCGCAGTCGGCGCCTTGTTCTCGTAAAAGCGCAGGCATTCCTCGCGCCAGGGCAGGCCGCAATGCTCGAGGAGTTTTCGCGTGGTGCCTTCCTGGTCGTCCACCAGCGCCTCGTAGTCGAGGTCGAGGAAACGGCCCGGCAGCAGCGCGCGCCAGTAGTTCATCAACCGCGTGTAGGCGAGGAAGTAGTGTCCGAGGTCCTCGAAGTCATAGGAGAACGGGTAGCCCATGCGGAACAGCGTCTTGAACATCGCGTAGCAGGACGCCATCGGATGGCGCCGTACGTGAACGATGCGCGCCCGCGGCAGCGCCTTCGCGACCAGGCCGAGGTAGAGGAAGTTGAGCGGCGTCTTGTCGACGACATACGGTCGCGAATGCCCGTAGCCCTGGATCGCGGTCCAATAGGACTCGCCGAGCGCCATCGGCTCGATGTGCGTCGCCGCCTTGATCAGCTCTTCCTTGACTGTTTCGGTCCCGCGGTGCGCGTCACTGCGAGCGCGAGGTCGTTGACCTCGCTGACGGTCGCCACCTGCTCGTGCCGGATCAGGATCCGCTCGACGAGCGTCGTGCCGGTGCGCGGCAGGCCGACGACGAAGATCGGCCCTTCGACATCGAGCCCGGTTCCCGTGCGTTCAAACCAGGTGCGATCGAAGGAACGGATGATCGATGCGATCGCCTGTTCGTCGGTTTCGACCTGGTAGGAGAGCGCCTTGCGCCGCGCCGCCGCGCCCTGCGCGAGCGCCGCAAAGGACTCGGTGTATTCGCCGAGATCCTCGAGTTCCTTGGCGAGCGCATAATGCAGCGCGACCGGCGCCGCACCCGGCGAACGGCCGGCGAGCGCCGCGCGAAGCGCCGCCACGTGGTTGCGCTCGGGCGTCTGGCGGCGAATCGTCGCGCGGTTGTACCAGGCGTCGGCGTCGTCGGGCGTGCGCGCGATCACTTCGTCGAGCAGGGTTTCCGCTTCCTCCATGCGACCGATCGCGATCAACGTGCTCGCCTTGGTGGAGGTCGCCTGCGCGTCGTAGGGCTTGAGCGACGCAACGCGAATCGCACAGGTCGCCGCCTGCTCGTGCTGGTTGAGGTGGCTGTGGAATTGCGAGAGGCGACGCCAGGTGCCGCTGTCCGCGCCCGCGGCGCTTTCGACGGCCGTGAGGGAGGCGCGGGCGCCCGCGATGTCGCCCGTGTGCATGCGCGCCTCGATCTCGGTGAAGCGCGCGACCGTATTCTGCGGGATCGAGCGTGAGCGCATGCCGCGCGGCCTCCAGCATGCCGCGGTAGTCGCCGCCCTGCTGGCAGATGCGCGCGAGCAGCAGCCAGCCTTCCGCGCGCTGCGGATGGCGCATCAGGAAGGCGTCACAGGTCGTGCGCGCTTCCGCGAGCTGGCGCCGCTGGATCAGGCCGTCAATGCGACGGATGTCGACCAGCATGTCCATGCTGGCTGTCGTGTCAGTCATGCGGTGATTTCACTAGCGGGGACGCTCCCCGATTTCCTCGGGACTTTCGGGAAATCTAGGAGCGTCCCCTTTAAGTTCAGAAGTTGTAGTTGAAGGAGAGGCCGATCGTCCGCGGCAGCGAGATCAGGTCCTTCGCCCTGTTGCCGAAGTACCCGACCGCCGGGTCCGTGCCCATGTAGAGCTCGGTGAAGGTGCCCGTCACGCCTTCCTCGTTGAAGATGTTCTTGACCCAAAGCGACGCGTTCCACTTGTCGGAAGCAAGCGTAAACGCCGTGCCCCAGATCTGGAAGCTGTCGAGATTCACGTTGTACTTATCCAGCGTGCTGAGGGCGTTGATCGTGTCCGACTGGTAGTAGCCATCCACGTGCGCGATGAATGTCTTGTCGCCCATGATCGGCGTATGCCAGTCGAGCGAGGCGTTCAGCGTATTCTCCGGCGCGCCCGGCAACCGTGCGCCGTCGAACTGGAAGATAACTGGTCGTCGTACGGCGCGGTAAAGTCCGAGGTGAGCTGCGCGTCCGTGTAGGCCCAGCCGAAGCCCCAGGTCATGCTGTCGCCCATTTCACCCGAGAGCTGCAACTCGATGCCCCTCGATTCCGCGCTGTCTCCGTTCGCGACCACGAAGAAGCCCCAGGTTGGTGTCGCCGTGTTGAGCTGCGGGTCGTTCCAGTCGATCTGGAATGCCGACAAGTCATAGCGCATTCCGCCGAGCATGCCCTTGATGCCGATCTCGTAGTTCTCGACCGTATCCGACGTGTAAGTCAGCCACGCCGGGCTCTCGGCAAAGGGGCTGGGTGCCAGCGGCACGGCATTCGCGCCGCCGCGCCGGTAGCCTTCCGAGTATATGCAGGTACACCGAGGTCGTCGTCGCCGACGTGGATCGCGACGTTGCCCTTGAAGAGCGTGTCGTCCTCGCTCGTCTCAACTCGCCGACGTCACGTCGTCGAGCGAGGCGTAAAGCGGCAGGTTGATCACGGATGGTTGTCCGATTCGTTGTCGAACCAGCGCAGTCCGCCGGTCACGTCGATCCGTTCCGTGATGTGCCAACTCAGCTCGCCGTAGACGGCCGTCTCCGTGAAGTCATCCTCGAAGCGGTAGTAGAAGTCCTGGTCGCCGGTGACGGCGTCCTCGAAGCCCGGTAAGAAGGCATCCCACCAGCGCTTGTAGCCGCGCAGATAACTGTCCTGTCCCGCATCCCGGTTCTGGTCCTGGTACCAGAGGCCGACCACGTAGTCGAACTTGTCGCCCGTGTCGGAAACAAGCCGCAGCTCTTCGATCAGCGAGCGATCGCTCCAGGTGCGCACGGCCGAGGCCATCGGCCTCGGGTAGCTGTAATAGT
>CAVXET010000008.1:0-8163 GCA_963760725.1 uncultured Gammaproteobacteria bacterium | reverse complement strand
CAGAAAACGAAACTGCAGCGAGCAAGAGCGCGCGAACGGCGGCCGGAAAGTTTGCATTCATCCGCGATCCTCGAAGACTTGCCAGGCATTATCGCCGGAGCGGCGAACCCGAAGCACGCTCAGCGCCAGCCGGCCTCGCGCGCCTTCTCTTCGGCCGCCGCGTCGAGCGGCTCACCGGCGATCGAGGCATCCACGGCCTGCAGCACCGCCATCGGCATCGACGATGCCGTGCGCAATTCGCCGGCCGACGAGGGCGCCTCCGCGAGCACGCGGACCTTCCAGTCCTCCCCGTGGCGGCAGGCGAGCCCCGCAAGCGGAGACTGGTATTCGTACGTGAAGCTGCGGCAATAGTCGCCGTCGCGATTGCGGAAGCTGACGCCGATGTGGACGTTCGAACGGCCCGGCGCCGAAGCGAGCTGTGTCGCAAGCCCTTCCGCGAGTTCGCCGCGCGCGATGAGGCCGCGGTCCGTCACTTCGTACGGCGCGGAAGAAGTGCGGAAAAGCAGCAGGCCGACGAGCAGGCCGACGAGCAACGAAGCCGCGATCGCGGCCCAGGCGGGCAACTGCCAGCGGCCGACTGCAATGCGTCGCGCCCCGCGCGCAGCGGCCAGTTCGACGACGCGCGCGTCCTTCCGGATCCGCCACGAGTGCCGCGAGCTCCGCGGGTACCGGTTCCTCGAGCACGCCGTCGTAGGCGACGCGAACCTTGCCGGCGAGCATGCGATGCCGCTCGACGGCGCGCGCAACCGCAGGATCCTTCGCCATCGCCGCTTCGATCTCGGCGCGCGCGACGAGGTCGAGCTCGCCATCGGCGTAGGCCATCAGCATCTCGTCGGAGAATCTCATGCCGGGCTCCCGTTATCGCCGAGAAGCGCCTGGAGCGTCGCGCGCGCGCGCGCGCGAGCCGGCTCGTCAGCGTGCCGATCGGGATCCCGAGCGTCTCGGCGGCATCCTTGTAGGACAAGCCCTCGACCAGCACCAGCGCGACTGCCATGCGTTGCTCCTCGGGCAGGCGCGCCACGCATGCCTGCACGGAGAGCGCCACGTCCCGGGCCGCGGCGGAGGCATCGCCGACCGTCGCTCCCGCTTCCTCGGGCGCGTGCACCCGCTCGCGGCGGCGCCGCGCGCGAATCTCGTCCACCCAGGCATTCTTCATGATCCCGAACATCCAGCTGTCGAGGCGCGAGCCGGGCCGCCACTGCGCGGCGCGGGTGAGCGCTTTTTCCACCGCCACCTGCACGAGGTCGTCCGCATCGGCGACGTTGCGCGTGATGACCCGCGCGAAGCGCCGCAGGCGCGGCAGCAGCTCGCCGAGCTGCGCTCGAATCTCGTCGGCGGGTTTTGTCGTACTCATGGTGTCAAACGTCCGGCGCGAGCCGATTCTTCCCGCGGGATGAAAATAAAAGCGTGAAACGTATACAGAGGGGGCCGCGCGCCCGGATGCTAGCATTTCCGGGTGGCGGGCCGGCCCAGGAGCGCATGGATGAACCGGCTGTTCAGGATCGTCGGAATCCTGCTGATCGCGGTGGGCGCGACGACGGTCGCATCCGCGCAGATCACCGTACCCGGCGTACCCCTGCCGCAGCTGCCGCGGCTGCCCGTCGGGACGGATCCGGTGACCGGCACGCTGCGCACGGCGAC
Organism: uncultured Gammaproteobacteria bacterium; assembly: GCA_963760725.1. Taxonomy (GTDB): domain Bacteria; phylum Pseudomonadota; class Gammaproteobacteria; order Steroidobacterales; family Steroidobacteraceae; genus SCUD01. Next base: position 6,522 of record CAVXET010000008.1, on the reverse strand, counting down.
GTCGGCGCTGACCGAGGCAAGAAAGCTTCGCGTGCGCGAGATCTTGCGCACCGAGCGCGAGACCGTCGAAAGCGATCCGGACGGCCAGCCGATCCTGCGCCGCCAGGTCGGCGCGCTCTCGCCGACGCCTGCTGCGCTCGAGCGCGCGCGAGCGGCCGGTTTCACGGTGCTGCGCACGGAATCCCTCGATGCGCTCGGGCTCTCGCTCGTCGTGCTCCAGGCGCCGGACGGGATGTCCACGCGGCATGCGCTCAAGACGCTGCGCGAACTCGACCCGGAGGGGCAGTACGACTACAACCACCTCTACCTGGATGCCGGCGCCGAGGCCGAGGAGACCGCGACCGCGCCGCAGGCGGCGATCTTGCCCGCCGTTCCTTCCGACGCGCGCATCGGACTCATCGACAGCGGCGTGGACGGCGCGCATCCCGTGCTCGCGACGCGAACATCGTGCGCCATGGTTGCGACGGCGCATCGTTCCCGGCGCCGCACGGCACCGCCGTCGCCTCAATCCTCGTCGGCCAGGGCGAGGCATTCGAAAGCATCCTCCCGGGTGCGACGCTCTATGCCGCCGACATTTTCTGCGGCCATGGCGGCGGCTCGCTCTCGCTGCTCGCTGTTGAACTCGACTGGATGGCGCGCGAGCGGATTGCGGTCGTGAACATCAGCCTCGTCGGCGCGAAGAGCCTCCTGCTGACCGGCCTCGTGCGCGCGATGACGACGCGCGGGTTCCTGCTCGTCGCCGCGGTCGGCAACGACGGGCCGTCGGCGCCGCCGCTCTTTCCCGCGTCGTACCCGGATGTCATCGGCGTGACCGGCGTGGATGCGGATCGCAGGGTGCTGCCCGAGGCCTGCCGCGGCGAGCAGGTGGATTTCGCCGCCGCCGGTGCGGGATTTTCGGCCGCTGCAATCGGCGGCGGCTTCGAGGCCATTCGCGGCACGTCTTTCGCAACGCCGATCGTCGCGGGCCTCCTGGCCCGCTCGCTGCAGGCGCCGAACCCCGCGAATGCGCGCGCCGCCGTGGACGCGCTGGCGGCCACCGCCATCGACATCGGCAACAACGGCACCGACCCCTCTTATGGTAAAGGCCTGGTCGGGGCCGATTTGCACCCCGGACACCGGGAAGAAAACTGACCTCCCGTTCGTTCTTGCTCATGAGGACCGCGGATGGGCCGCAGTCACAGGAGCAAGACCATGAAAATTCGCACTGTTCTGATGAGCGCTGCCGTGGCCGCCGTGCTGGCCGCGAGCGGTACGGCAAATGCCCAGCTGCTCGGCGGCGGGGCGAGCGGGGGCCTTGGCGGCTCGATCACGGGCGGCCTCGGCAATGTCGGCGCCACGGCGGGTGGCGCGCTGCATGGCTCGATGCGCGGCAGCACCGATGCACTCGGGCGCACGCGTGAGCTGGGGTCGCAGGCCGCAGGCCGGGCGAAGGACACCGCCTCGAGCGCGCGTGGCCAGGTCGAGTCCGCGGCCGCAGGCACGGAAGCGACGGCCTCCGGTGCGCTCAACGCGACCGTCGAGTACGGCGTCTGAAGTGAGCGATGCGGCTTCTGCAAGCGCGAACGCGGCGGGCGAGGTGGGCTCGAGCGCGGACGTCGCGGCCGAGGATGTCGCGCGCGACGCGAAGGCGCCGCAGGACAAGCCGCGCAAGGCAAGGCACCAGGCAAAGGATCGCCCGGCCAAGGCCGACCGCGCGCCGGTCGAGAAGCCGCAGCCGAAGGCCCACGCCGACGGCAAGGCCAATGGAAACAGTGGCCTGTCGGCCTCCAGCGATGAGCCGGTCTCCGGCCAGGGCGATGCCGGCGTCGGGCTCGATGCGAGCGTCGAGAAGTAGTGAGTAACCGCATGGCGGGGCGGCGGGAGAGCGATCTCCCGCCGCTTTTTTTCGTACTTGCCTGCGGCCCGGTCCGGGCGTTTAATCTGGTGACGTGGACAAGCCGTAGGAGGAACCTGCCAATGCACGACGAGCTGACCACGTTGCCCGGTATCGGGCCCGCCATCGCGGCGGATCTCCGGCACCTCGGCATTCACTCCATCCGGGAACTCGCCGAATCCAACCCGGAACAGCTCTTCCAGCGACTCCAGAAAATCACGGGACACGACCAGGAGCCCTGCCTCCTTTATACGTTCCGTTGCGCGACCTATGCGGCGCGCACGCCTGAACCGCAGGCGGACCTGCTCAAGTGGTGGAACTGGAAAGACCGACGACTCGAAGACTGAATTCAAAGGGGACGGTCACCTTTAAATGTGACCGTCCCCATTTACCGGGAAAGGGGCCTGACCCCTTTCAATCCCTCGCGGCCGGCGACTCTGCCTCCTTGTGCGCCGCGATCAGCCTGAATCGGCCGATTATGAGAAGCGGTGCATGAAACAATGCCCCGCACAGAAGGATTTCCGGCCGGCTGACGTCCAATTTGACAATGACGGACCTCGTTCACGTCGATCGAGCCGTCGCGCGCCGCATCCTGGGCGGCGACGAGGGGGCTTTTCAGGACCTCTTTGACCGCTTTTTCCCGCGGCTGTACCGCTTCGTGCTCGCGCGCATCGGCCATGACCCGGACACGGCGCGAGACATCGTGCAGCAGACCTTCTGCAACGCCATCGGGCAACTCGATCGCTATCGCGGCGAAGCGGCGCTCTATACCTGGTTCTGCCAGATCTGCCGCAACGTCCTGGCCGATCATTTCCGCAGCAAGGGCCGGGCAGGGCGGGTCACCCTGCTCGAGGATCATCCCAACGCCCGCGCGATCCTCGAATCGCTGGCCGCGCCCGTTTCCGACGAACCGGAAACCGGCGTGTGGAGGGACCAGGTGCATCGCATCGTCGAGGCGACGCTCGATTCGCTGCCGGGCCGCTATGGCGAAGTGCTGGAGTGGAAATACATCGACGGCTTGTCGGTGGCGGAAATCGCCGCGCGCCTCGACGTCGGTGCGAAGGCGGCGGAGTCGCTGCTCACGCGCGCCCGCGAGGCGTTTCGCGACGCGATCATCGAGCTCTTCGGCGCCGCGGAGGATTTCAGGATGCCCGACGGCGGCCATCCCGGATAAGGAACACCATGCAGAACGAAACCGACCTCATTGAATCGCTGCTTCGCAGGGCCGGTCCGCGCGCGGAGCCGCCGGTCGACGCGTACCACCAGGTGCATGCGGCGGCGATCGCTGCGTTTCGCGCCAGGACCACGCGTCGCCGCGAACGCCAGCGGATGCTCTGGGCCGGCGCGGCGGCGGTCGCGGTGTTCGCGATTGCGCTGGTGTTCCGGTGGACGCCGCCCTTGGCCGGCCCCAGCGAGCTCGCGCGCATCGAGCGCGTGACCGGCGCCGCAGAGGAAGCGACCGGCGAGGCCTGGCGGGCGCTCGGCGAGACGCGAACCCCGCTCACGACCGGCATGAGGCTGCGCACGCTCGCGCGGCGGGCGCGTCGCGCTTGCACTCGCCGGCGGCGGATCGCTCCGGCTCGACGCCGAAACCGAAGTGATGCTGGATGCACCGGGACGGCTGTATGTCCACCACGGCACGATCTACGTGGACAGCGGCGCGCGTCCTGGCGCAACCCGGCTCCAGGTCGTGACTCCTGCCGGCACCGCACGCGACATCGGCACGCAATTCGAGTTGCAGGTCGCGGGCAGCGCGCTGCGGCTGCGCGTGCGCGAGGGCTCGGTGTCGATCGACCGCGGCGGACAATCGCTCACGGGAGCCGCGGGTGAGCAGATCGCGATCGACGCTCTCGGCGGAATCTCGCGCGATGTCATCGAGCCCGATGCCGCGGCATGGCAATGGGCCGAATCCATCGCGCCGACGCCCGACATGGACGGCAGGCCCGCTGCCGAGCTGATCGCATGGGTCGCGCGGGAAACCGGGCGCGAACTGCGTTATGTCTCGCCGAACGCGGAGCAGCGCGCATCGAGCGTGATCCTGCACGGCAATATCCGGAACCTGACGCCGCTTGCCGCACTCGAGGCGATGCTGGCGACGACCGACCTCGAGTACGCGCTGCGCGGCGATACAATGGAGATCCGCACCCGGGACACGCCTCCGCTGGATCCGTGAAACTCCTGCCGCTCCTGCTGGCCTGCCTCGCGGCAACCGCCGAGGCCGCCGGGTATCGCGGCATGCCGGTCGAGACGGTGCTCGAGCAGATGCGCGACGGCGGGCTCGCGCTTTTCTACAGCAGCGACCTCGTGAAACCCTGGATGCGCGTCGAGCGCGAACCGCGCGCGGTCGAGCCGCGCGCGATGCTGGCCGAGATCCTCGCACCGCACGGCATCGTGATCGCCGACGGACCCGAGGGCACGCTGATGCTGGTGCGCGAGCCGCCCCGCGCCCCGCGCTACGCCGATCCCGCAAGGAGCAACAGCCCCGCACCGGCGCCGATCGACGCGGTCGTGGTGAGCGCGAGTCACTACCATTTCGGCGACGAGCCGGCGATCACGCCGACCGTCCTCGGCGCGAACGAGCTCGAATCGCAGCCTGACATCGGCGAGGACCCGATCCGCGCCGTCGCGCGCCTGCCGGGCGTCGCAGAGCCAGGACTTCTCCAGCCGCGTGTACCTGCGGGGCGGGACCGCGGACGAAACGCTCGTGCGCTTCGACGACCTGCGCCTGTACAACCCGTATCACCTGAAAGACTTCTTCAGCGTCTTCAGCACGATCGACCCGGGAATCGTCAGCGACATCCGGATCTACACCGGCGGATTTCCCGTGGCCTTCGGCGATCGCAGCAGCGGCGTCGTCGACATCGCACCGCGGCTGCCGGGAGCGAAGTTCCAGGGCCAGGCCGTCGCCTCCCTGCTGACCGCGGGCGTCGCGCTCGACGGCAGTTTCGACGACGGGGCCGGAGACTGGGCTGTCGCCGCACGGCGCGGCAACATGGACCTGTATTTCAATCTCGTCGATTCGCCGCTCGGCGAGCCGCAGTACCACGACCTCTACGGTCACGCGGGCACCGGTTCAATGACTGGCTCGCGATTTCCGCGAACACGCTCGTGTTCGACGACCGGATCCGGGCTTTCGACAGCGACCTGGAAGAAGAGGCGGTCGCCGAGTATCGCGACCAGTACTACTGGCTGCGGGCGGACCTCGGCGCGCCCGACGGCTCGGCGGGAGAGTGCTCGCGTCGCATACGCTGATCGAGAGTTCGCGTTCGGGTACGGCGGATCTTTCCGGCATCGCGAGCGGCGAATTGTCGGATGAGCGCCATTTCACGATCGACACGCTGCAGGCTGACGGCTGGTGGCGGCTCGGCGCGCACACGCTGCTGCAGGCGGGCGCCGAATGGAAACAGGAGAGCGGGCGCTATGACTATGCGGACCAGGCCGACTTTGACTTGCTGTTCCTGACGCCCGGCGCTTCGCTCGAGCCCTCGCGCAGCCGCGCGATCAGCCTGCGGCCGTCGGGGGAACAGGCCGGCGCCTACGTCAACTGGCGGATCGAGCCCGACGCGGCGTTTGCGGCAGACCTCGGCCTGCGCTGGGATCATGGAACCCTCGCCGAACAGGACTCGTCGCAGTGGAGCCCGCGGACGGTCCTGATGTGGCGGCCGACCGCGTCGACGCGACTGCGCATCGGCTGGGGCCGGTACTACCAGGCGCAGGGCATCAACGAACTCCAGGTTCCGGATGGGGAGACGAAGTATCAGCGCGCCCAGCTCGCGACTCACCGTATTGCGAGCGTCGAACAGGACCTGACGCCGTCGCTGACGCTGCGCGCGGAGCTCTATCGCAAGGACTACGAGCGTCCGTTCGCGCGCCACGAAAACCTGCTGAACTCGGTGTTCGTGCTGCCGGAGCTGAAGCCGGACCGCATCCTCATCGCGCCGGATTCCGCGAAGGCGGAGGGCGCGGAAATCTCGCTGCATTACGACGGCGGGAATATTTCGGGCTGGCTCGCGTACACGCATTCGCGCGTGCTCGACCGGGTGGACGACGAATGGCTGCACCGAAGCTGGGATCAGCGCAACTACGCGGGCGGCGGATTCACCTGGCGGAAAGGGCTCTGGGAATCGACCATCGCCGCCACCTGGCACTCGGGCTGGCCGACCACTGACGTCGAACTCTTGACCCTCGTACCCTTCCCGCTCGCGACGGCCGAAAAGCGCAATGCCGTGAACCTCTCGGACTACGCGCGGCTTGACCTGCGGATCGCGCGGCGCTTCGAGCTCGAATCGGCGGGGGAGCTTACGGCCTTCCTCGAAGTGAGCAACCTGACCAATCGCAACAATGACTGCTGCGTCGAATACCAGCTCGAGGACACCGAGACGGACGAGACTTTCCTCGACGTGGAACCGCGCGGCTCCCTGCCGCTCGTTCCGTCGCTCGGCGTCCTCTGGAAATTCTGAAGGGGGCGCGGCTCAAAGGGGACGCTCCCCGATTTCTCCCGATCTTTCCGGAAATCGGGGAGCGTCCCCTTTTCGCGTCCCCGATCAGGTGGCCGGTGCCTCGGCGGCGGGCGCAGCCGGTGCGGGCGGTGCGTCCATGTTCCAGGTATCGCGCACCAGCAGCCACTTGCCGTCGATCTTGTTGAAGAC
>CAVXET010000007.1:0-33014 GCA_963760725.1 uncultured Gammaproteobacteria bacterium | reverse complement strand
ACGCATTCGCTTGTTACCGATTGGCGTCACGTCGTCGAGTAGATTTCGATTCCATGCCGCGACGGCGGCGCGCTGTTTCTTGCGCAATGGACCCGAAATGACTTGGCACATCAGCCGACGCTCTGCTCGACGCGTTGTGCTGCGCCGCCTGCCGCCATGCCTGGGGTTAGGGGTACGTTAGCGGTCAGCATGGGTGCGGCCTTTGGCGTGGGCTTGTACGGCGCGCATGGCGCGCTTAAGCAACGCGCCACCGCCCACGCCTAGCAGCGCCGCCGTGCCGCCCTCTGCCGCCGCTTGTAGACGGCTCCTATCCTCCATCGGAGCTTTCAGTGCCTCCATTCCGGCCGTCCCGGCACGTCGCCGGCGACCGTGGCTCCGCGTCCAAGTGCTCGCGGCAATGTCCGACCCACGCGGGTGGCTGCGCCGCCCGGAGCGGCGAACATCGCTAACTCCCCGACCACTCGGCCAGCCGTGCCAGCTCCCGCCGATGACCTCCTGCAATCGCTCGAGGTTGGTCTGCTCCGCGTCGCTGGCCAGTGAATAGAGACTTGATGCCTTGGACTGTTTCGACGACTGGACGCGCCACGCCGAAACGTTCCAACGGGGACATGTCCTCGTAAACGCCTCGTGCTGTTTCTCTCGTGCGGTCCAGACTGACGAGACGGTTCAGTTCTTTCGTCGTCGCGTCGGCTTTTCGCCCGATTAGCTCGGCTAGGAGCGCAGAGTCGGTGACCTTACTGCCCATCGTCCACCTCCCACTCGCCGGGAGCCGTTCAACGCAGTTCACGCCTCGGAATGCCTTCCTACGGCGCGAGTCTTGGGGCGCGCGCTTGTTGTCGCTGTAACGGTCTCCGACGCCGATTTACGCCGACTTCGTGCGGACTACCCCTCGTTGGCTAGCGATTATTAAACCAATTATCGGGGTTCAATAATCGCCGCCCTCCAAGCACACTCTAGTCGGCTCTCAAACGCTTGCATGACAATTGTTGGGCTAATCGCAGAGGTCGGGACATGGCAAGGCACCTCCTTCGAGACCAAATTGAGCGCAAACTCAATTCGCAACCCGTACGCCGTGCCCTCAATAGCGCGCCAAAAGAACGACGGTCGGCCATTTACATCCGTTGTGTTCAAACGGCCTTTCGGGATCAGCTTGCTGATACAATCGCGAGCAAACTATGAACCGCGTATACCGGCTAGACACTGCGATGGTTAACGCGTTGATTCGAGGCTTCGATGACCTCCTCCTGGGGTCTACACCACTTCTTTTCCGCCGTTCAAAGCATAAGAAGGGCGAAATGAGCAGCTCTGATCTGGAGGAATCAAAGATTGCTGCACTCGTCTACATCGAATGGGCAAGACGCCGCTTAATTCGCGATCCACACCCGGTTAAAACCGATTACCGAGAAATTCGAGATTTCTTCGCGTTTGATCGATATTGGCGCCGCCAACTCGGCCAAAAGGCCGCCGCTAAAGCGCGACGCCCAACGAAATACAAGGTTGCATATCTATGGCATTTCCTTGACTGATCGGCCGAAGCATACCTTAAAAACAGAAAAGTCATAAGAACCAAATACTTAAACATTAGGAGCGGAAAGAGAATCTGGATTTCCGCCGGCTCGTTTTCGGAGCTGTAACGCTCGATAGTGCATTCGCGGCAGCAACATAGTTATCGCCATTCAGGAGCGAGCACGATATGGATAGCGTTAAAAAATCGGACGTAGTTGGGCTGGCTGACAAATCGCTCAAAGAGAAAGGCGAAAACCCATTCCCTGCGATTGAACTCGGAGCGTTGCTCGAATTCGAATATCCGCCGCGCGAACTTCTCCTGGATCCTTGGCTGCCTGCTCGTTCATTGTCGATGATTCATGGGCCCCGTGGAGTCGGAAAGACGTACCTAACGTTGAGCATCGCGCTGGCTGTCGCTTCCGGTGGTGAATTCTTGGGATGGAAGTGTCAGCGTCCATCACGGGTGCTGTACATCGACGGAGAAATGACCTGCAGCGAACTTCAAGGTCGCAGCCGCAAACTACTGGGTAACACGACCTCAGAGGTAGCACTTGATTTCATGCCTCGTGATTCGTATTCGGCGTGGATGCCCTATCTGGATAGCGCACAACTTCAGGCGTCAATCGAGTCGAATATCAAAAACGACACTTCGCTAATCGTCGTCGACAACCTTTCAACACTTTGGCGCGGAAAGGAGAATGAAGCTGACTGTTGGGATCAGATGCAGGAGTGGATGGGGAGGCAAAAGCAGAAAGGCATTTCTGTGTTGCTCGTGCACCACACAAATAAGAAGGGTGATCAACGCGGTTCGAATCGCAAGGAAGACAATCTTGATGTCGTAGTCGGACTGCGTCGGCCCGAGTCCTACCAACAGAACGAAGGCGCGAGATTCGTCGTCGAGTTCACAAAGTGCCGCTCACTCTACGGTGCAAACGCCGCCTCCTTTGAGGCTCGCCTTGTTGATCGGGATGATGGCGGCAATTCGGCACTTGAGTGGCAAGGCGGGTCCCATCAACCGATGGATACCTTAGCCAAGTTGTCCAACTGATGGGTAATGGCTTGAAACAACATGAGATAGCTACCCACCTCTCTAAAGATAAGAGCGTGGTGAGCAGATATTGGCGTCAAGCTGTTCAGCAAGGCATCGTAGTGGCAGGGGCTGATCACTGCGCAAATGACTCGAGTTGCGCAGTTGCACCGATAGGGGCGCGCAACCTTGCAACTGGCAAATGACACACGATCCACCGGTCGATCGCAGCGCCGATGCGGTCCAATCTTCGGGGCTGCCAGACGCCGCCTCTTTTCTCCGGCTTCATCCGGAAGAACTAAGACGACGCGCCAAAGCAGGCCTAATTCCAGGTGCAAAGGTCGGCCGTGCATGGGTATTCCTCACGGCAGATCTTGCGGGACACGTGCGATCGCTCTATGGTCCGAAGCGGCAAGCGCTGCAAGTGACACCTAGAAAGGAGGAGGTATGTCACTTAGCAAACGTGGCGGAATCTGGTGGATCGACTTCTACTGTTCCAACGGACAGCGAGTACGTCGATCTACTGAAACTGCCGACAAAAACCTTGCGCAGGAACTGCACGACAAGCTCAAGGCTGAGTCGTGGCGCATCGACAAGCTCGGCGAACGGACACGCCGGACTTGGAACGAGGCGGTCGTGCGCGGGCTGAAGGAGTCTGGTTACAAGGCGACGCTCGAGACCGACAAGGCGCACCTGCGCTGGCTCGATCGCTACCTTGGCGGTAAGTACCTGGATGAGATCAGCCGCGCACTCGTTGATCGCGTTACCGATGCGCGTCTTGCCGAGGGTGTGAGCAATGCGACGGTCAACCGGACTTTGGAGGTCCTACGAGCGATCCTCAGAAAGTGTGTACACGAATGGGAATGGCTCGACCGGATCCCCGCGGTGCGCATGCTGAAGGAGCCGACACGTCGAGTGCGGTTTCTGACGCGAGAAGAAGCCGATCGGCTTCTGACGGAGCTGCCGGCGCATTTGGCGGACTTGGCATCGTTTTCGCTGGCGACTGGACTTCGCCGCGCGAACGTCACCGGTCTGGAATGGACGCAGGTCGATCTAGAGAGGCGATTAGCGTGGGTGCATCCCGATCAGGCGAAAGCTCGGAAAGCCATCCCCGTGCCGCTCAATGCGGAAGCGGTGGTGATTGTCCGGCGACAGACCGGGAAACATCTGACGCGCGTGTTCAGCTACCAAGGACGACCGATTCGTCAGGTCAGCACGAAGGCGTGGTACGCGGCGCTCGAGCGCGCCGGCATCACCGACTTTCGCTGGCACGACCTTCGGCACACCTGGGCCAGTTGGCACGTGCAGAACGGAACCCCGCTGCACGCGCTTCAGGAGTTAGGTGGCTGGGAGAGTTCGGAGATGGTGCGTCGATACGCTCACTTTTCAGCGGAGCATTTGGCGCCCTATGCGGAACGACTGTGCGCGTTGCGGCTCGTGACAGAGAGTGCTTTGGGCACAAATTGGTCACAGGCCTCGAATCTTGAAGTGGCGAGCTGAGCTAAGTCACTGAGAGATTTGGCGCGCCCGGAGAGATTCGAACTCCCGACCCCCTGGTTCGTAGCCAGGTACTCTATCCAGCTGAGCTACGGGCGCGTTGCGGGCGCGCATTCTATCAGAGGATGCCGCCGTTGGCAGGGGCGGGCCTGCCCCAAAATCTCAAGGATTTCCTCGGCTTGCGTGCGTTGGCTCAGGATGCGCCGCCGGCCTGGAGCTTCTTCGCCACGGCCTCGGCCTGCTCGAGCGCGCGCAGCACGTTCCCGCCCATGACCTTCATGAGGTCCTCGTCGGACCAGCCGCGGCGGACGAGCTCGGCGAACAGGTTCGGGAACGTGGAGACGTCCTCGAGCCCTCGGGCCAGTTGGTGTTGCCGTCGTAGTCGCTGCCGATGCCGATGTAGTCGACGCCGGCGACCTTCCTGATGTACTCGATGTGGTCGGCGACGGCGGCGACGGTCACCTTGGGCATCTTCTCCTTGGTCTCGCCATGATCTCCTCGTAGATCGCGGTGCGCTCGGCCTCGGACTTGCCCTGGGCGCGCGCGAGGTATTCCTTCATCGCCGGGAAGGCGACGTCGGCGGCGGCCTGCGAGGTGAAGGGCGAGACGAAGGAGACCATCAGCACGCCGCCGTTCGCGGGCAGCATCTTGATGACGTCGTCGGGGACGTTGCGCGGGATGTCGGTGAGCGCGTGCACGTTGGAGTGGGAGAAGATCACCGGCGCCTTCGACACGCGGATGGCGTCGCGCATGGTGTCGGGCGCGCGTGTGCGAGAGGTCGACCAGCATGCCGACGCGGTTCATCTCGGCGACGACCTGCTCGCCGAACGGCGTGAGTCCGCCCTTGCCGGGTTCGGACGCCATCGCGGAGTCGGCCCAGCTGGTGTGGTTGTTGTGCGTGAGCGTCATGTAGCGCACGCCGAGGTCGTAGTACATGCGCAGCAGCGCGAGCGAATCCTCGATCGCGTGGCCGCCCTCCGCGCCCAGCATGCCGCCGATCTTGCCGGCCGCCTTGGCGGCGCGGATGTCGGCGGCGGTGGACGCGAGCGTGAAGGTGTCGGGGTAGCGCGCGATCAGGCGGCGCGCGATGTCGATCTGCTCGAGCTGGGTCTTGGCGAACGCGCCCGCGGCCTCGCCCGGCGTGTACACGGACCAGAACACGGCGCCGACGCCGCCCGCGCGCAGGCGCGGGATGTCGGTCTGTCCGTCGCCCGGCGCCTTGCGTGCGGATGTCGTAGGCGTCGACGTCGCCCGGCGCGTCCTTGAACTGGCGGATGGCCCAGGGCAGGTCGTTGTGGCCGTCGAACAGGATGCCCTTGGCGAGCACGGCTTTCGCGTGCTCGAGGGCGGGATCGGTGTCGGCGTGGACGGGTGCCGCGGCGAGCGCCGGCCAGGGCGGAGAGGACGAATGCCGTGAGGATTTTCATGGCCCGGCATCCTAGCAGTCGGGCGTGCGCCGCGCTTGAGACGGTCAGGCGCCCGGCAACGGCAGGCACTCCATGATCTCGATGCCGTCCCCGGGGAAGATCGTGAAATGCGGGTGATTCAGGAAGATGCGGGCCGCGGCGTCGTGCGATTCGGCTTCCACGACCGTCCAGGCCGCGAGATTGTTGCGTATGTCGGTGACGCCGGAGGCGGTGACGCGCTTCGTCTTGCCGAGCGGCGATCCGGGATCCTTGATCGCCCGGGCGTTGTCCTCCACCCACTTCTTCCAGGCGGCGATGCCTGCCTGTTCGCGCTTCTTGCGCTCGTCGGCGCTGAGGCGCTGCCACTCCGCCATCTTCTCCGCAGTGCCGGTAAAAACAGCCAGGTACGTTTTCATTTGAGGCTCAGCTCGAGTTTGACCTTGGGGGCGCCCGGCGCCTGCGAGTCGGCGTGGATCAGGAACACGCGCGCGGCGATCGACCTCGCCGCTGCCGAGCAGCGCTTCCTGGATGGACTGCGCCGCGCGACTTGCCGAGCGCCTCGAGCTGTTCGGTCGTCGCCGGGTGCTTGCCGAGCCAGTCGTCCTCGATGCGCCTTGTTGGCGGCCGCGAGCGCCTCCGGGCGTGCGCTCCTTCTTCTTGAGCGCCTCGAAGGCCGCCGCCTCGCCCGGGCAGCGGCGCCTCGGCGCCCGCCTCCGCGCGGTAATGCTTCGCGAGGAGCTCGAAGCGCTCCTCGGGATCGGCCAGCATCGCCGTCGACTTCCTCCGCATCCGGCCGGCCGCCGAGCAGCTTCTTCTGGCTGCCGGCGAGCTTCGCCGAGGCTCGCGTCCAGCGCCTGGCGCTCGATCAGGCCGCCGTCGAGCTCGGCCGAGTACGCCATCGGCACGTCGACCTGCAGCGCGGGCCGCTCGACGAGCGCCTTGTGCACGGACGCCATCTTCTCCTGCCCGGCCGGGTCGAGCGCGGTCGCGCCCGGTTCGAACTCGACGAAGTTCACCTCGGGCCCGCCGCCGAACAGCTTGCCGATGAGCGCGAACGGCGCGGTCGCGATCTTGGTGAGCAGGCCGACGAACGCCTTCCAGATGAGCGGCCCGAGCCGGAACTTCGGGTCGTCGAGGCTGCCGGTCATCGGCAGGTCGATGTCGATGACGCCGTTCCGGTCCTTCAGCAGCGCGACGGCGAGCTTGAGCGGCAGGCGAGACGGCGTCGGGGCTGTCGACCTTCTCGCCGAGCTGGAGCTGGTCGATGACGAACTTCTGCTTCGCGTCGAGCGCGCGGTTCTCGACGTGGTAGGTGACGTCGATCGAGAGCTTGCCCTTCTCGATCTTGTAGCCGGCGAAGCGGCCCGGAGTACGGCGTGACCGAGGTCATGTCGACGCCGGCGAACTTCAGGTGGATGTTGGTGAACAGCGTCGCCGACAGCAGGTTCATCTCGCCGTCGATGGTCGCGGGCGCGTAGCGGTCCACCTTGCCCTCGAGGTCGAGCTTCGCGCGCGAAGCCTCGTCGGAAGACAGCCCGACGATGCTGCCGTTCAGCTGCTGCGATGCTGACGCGCGTAGTTCGGCTGGATCCAGAAGTCCGCGAAATTGAGCGAGCCGTCCTCGATCGCGACGGTATCGATGCGGACCTGCGTGTCCTGCGGCGGCGGGCCGTCCGCAGTCGCGAACTGCACGCGTCGGCTGGTACGCGGGTGCCGGTTTTGCCGGCGTCATGATCTCGACGACGTTGATGGTCTCGTCCTTGGCGATGATCACGCGCGCGTACGGCGCGCGCATGCGCGAGCGTCTTGATGCGCAGCTCCGCGCGTGCGGCCGTCGTAGCTGAAGCCCTCGGCGCGCAGGCGATCCCACTTGATGAAGTCGTCCTGCTGGGCCTTGTCCACGGTGCGGAGCTTGTCGACCTGGACCATGCCGTTCGCGGCGAAGCCGCCGTCGGCGAGCAGCGTCAACGCGAGGTCGCTCGTGAGCGAGGCCCGACAGCAGGTCCATCTTCGTGTAGCGGTCGAGGTAGGGCTGGATCACGGTCAGGTCGAAGCCGGCGAGCTGCGCCGTGCCCTCGAGCTTGCCGTCGTCGAGCGCGTACTTCAGGTCGGTCGTCGAGGCGCGGCCGTCTTGTCGATCTTCGTCTCCGTCGACGATGCCGATCGTCGTGCCCGGCGCGGTGGAGAAGCCGGTCACGCGCAGGTCGAAGGGATCGAGCATCAGCTTGATCGCGGGCTCGAACTGGCGGTCCTCGACCTGGACGACGAGGTCCTGCGAACTCGATGTCGGGCGCGCTGAAGACGAACGGCGAAGCGGTCTCGGCGGGTGGCGCCGGCTCGGCGCGGTCGCGCGGGCGCTGACTGGGTCGCCGGCGGCCTCCGCCGACGGGCGTCGTGAGCTGCGCGAGGTTCACGTTGCCGTCGGCATCGCGCCAGGCGTGGACGGAGCCGCCGTCCACCCGCACCTTCTCGACGTTCGCCGCGTTCTTCGCGAGGTCGAAGGCGAAGTTCGCGAGCGTGAACCGCGCGAAGTTGCGCCGTGTCCGTGTCCTCGCCGATGCGGCGGATGCCGAGCTCGTCGATCCCGAGCTCGCGCAGGTTGAACGTCGAGCTGCGTGCCGGCCTTGCCCGCCAGAGAAATCGTAGTCGCCGTCGAAGCCGACGCGTGCCGGAGCTCACGTCGAAGCCGGCGGACTCGCGCACGTAGCCCCAGTGCTCGGGTCAGCATCGATGTTGCGCGAACTTGAAGTGTGCCCTCCGAAGCGAGCGGCGCGAGCGAGAAGTTGCCGCCCCAGTCGAGCGTCGCGCCGGTGCCCGCCTCGCGCGTGCAGGTCGTAGGCGTTGTCGGTGCCGCCGATCGTGCTGAAATCCCGCAGCTCGAAGCTGAGCGGCTGAAGTCCGTCGCGTAAGGCGTTGCGAGCGTGCGGTCCTCGAAGTGCGCGTGCCCGTCGGTCATGCGGAACAGCTCGATGAAGAGCCGCGGCGGCTCCTCGGGCTCGGCGCTCGGGCTCTCCGGGAAGGGCTTCGCGAGGTCCGCGAAATTGAGTTCGCCGTTCGCGCGGATCACCGGGCCGGACGTAGGGCTGCTCGATCGAGATTTCCTTGAAGCTCGCGCCGGCGCGCCAGAGGCTCGAGAGCTCGAGATTGACGAGGAGCGTGTCGAAACTCGCGAGCGGCTCGCCGTCCGCGTCCGGAAAGCTGAAGCTGTCGACCTCCAGCTCGAAGGTGAACGGGTTGAAACGGATCTCGCCGATCGCGAGCTTGCGGCCGTAATTCTCGCTGGCGAATTGCTCGGCCTTGGACGCGCAGGATCCGGGGCACGAGCCAGAATCCCGCGGCGGCGTAAGCGGCAAGAAGTGCCGCCAACGCCGCCGCGAGGACGATCAGCTTGCGCGTGAGCGGATCAGGTGCCGCTCTCCGCGCGCCGGCTCAGCCCGCCGGCTTCACTTCGATCGCGAACGCCTCGGTGTAGGCGATTTCCACGTGGTCGCCCTTCTTCAGGCCCCTGATGAACTTCTGTCCTTCCGGCGTCTCGACCGCGACCGTGCGCGGCAGCGCCGTCCGAGCGCTTGAAGGTCACGGTGTTGAACGACGTGTCCACGGAGTCGATCACGACCGTCGTGCGCAGCATCACGCCCGCGCCCGCCGCCGGCTTTTCGCCCGGCTCGGCGCGCACGCGGAACGTCGGCCTCGACGCCCTGCACGCCCTCGCCCGGCTTCTTCACCTCGGCCGCGATCGCCTCGTAGTAGCTCACCACGACCTTGTCGCCGACCTTGACCTGCGGCAGGTTCCGGACCTCGTCGCTCACCCGCACGGTGAAGCGCGCTGCCGTCCTCGCCGCGCAGCGTCACCGAGCGCGACGCCTGGTCGATGGACTCGACGGTCGCCGTCTTCTGGATCAGGTTTCCGTCATCGCCGGCTTCGGCGGCGGTGCGGCGCAGGCGGCGACGATCAGGGCGGCCGCCACGACCGCTGGGCAATTTTCTGGACGTGTTCACGGAAGTCTCTCCTTTCAGGCCTGGCGCGACGGCGCATGAATGCAATACCGGCGCCCGAGGCAAGCAGGACGAGCCCGATCGTACCCGCGAGCGGCAGGTTCGTCGCGGTCTTCGGCATCTCAGGTGCGGGTGCGGCCGCGGCGACCGTGCTCCGGCTCCGGCGTCGCCGGGACCGGCGTGAACTCGACGACTTCCGTCGTCGGAGGCCAGCGCAATGCCCGGATCCTTGACGCTGTATGTACGTCGTCAGCTCCTGGCCGACAGCGACGTCCTGGAGCGGCACCATCTTGCCGTCGACGTTGAACCGCCTGTTGGGCTGGACGTCGATGTTGATCGGGTCTGAGAACGACCCGTCGGACCGCTTGATGCGAACGGTTGCGCGCCGCGACGTCGTGCGCACGAGATCCGCAATCACGACGACGTAGTCCTGGCCGTCCTTGTTGATCACGTCGAGACAGGCCTGCCGGATGTTGGGGAAGCGCGCGAGCACTTCCTCGCTGAATTCCACGCGCTCGCAGGCGGCCGGTTGCTGCGCGAGGGCCCATGCCGGCACCAGCGCCAGCACGAGGCTTCCCAGAGACAGATAGGCTTTCATCGGAATCCCTCCATGTTTCTTGTGGTCGATTCATCTAGGTCCACTCATAGACGCCGCGCACGATGAATCGCTGGGGTGCGTGGCCCATGAAATAGAACGGGTAGCAGGTCACGAGCGTCACCGTCGGCAGGTCGCTGTCCGCGAGCACATGGTTCGCGCTTGCGTCGACGACTTCGGTGGACTCGACCCGGTAGACATGTCGGCGCAGTCGCGTCTGGATCTCGATGCGCTGGCCGGCTTTCACGTCCTTCAGCACGCGGAAATAGCCGTCGCGATGGCTGGCGATGCCGACGTTGCCGCCGGTGTCGGGCCGGCCCATCCCTGCGATGAAGCCCGCGCCGCGATTGAGGTAAATTTCGGAGGCCGAGGCGTAAACCGGCACTTCGAGGCCGAGATCGGGGATCCGGAGTATCGCGAGCGGCGCCTCGGTCACCAGTCCGAGGCTCGCCTGGTAGTCGCGCACGCGTTCCGGCGACCAGAGCGACTGGTCCGGTGCCGGCACTGATTCCGAAAAACTCGGCAATCGCGGCCTGCCGGCCGACCTCTCCATCCAGGCGGGCAATCGCGACCATGGACACCAGCAAGGCGCCAATGCCCAGGCAGGCAAACTGGATGGCGGAAACGATGCGCTCCCTCATGCAGGGACTATAATCCCGCTCCCACGCGATGGTCGCGTTTCCTTGATACGAGAGGGTAATCCGATGAAGAATTTCGTACTGGCCGGCGCCGCCGCGCTGGCGGTGCTCGCCGGTTGTGCCTCGGGCCCGACCATCCGGTCCCATGTCGACCCGGCCGCCAACCTGTCGACCTACAAGTCCTACATGTTTGCGCAACGCACCGGGACGGACCGGGGGGACGTGTCGACGCCCCTCACGAGTTACTTCAAGGAGGCGATCCGTCGCGAGATGGACTCACGCGGATACCGTTACGTCGAAGGTGGCCCCGCGGACCTGCTGGTCAACTTCAACGCAAATTCCCAGGAAAATGTCGACGTGCGCACGTCGCCCGGCTCGACCATGGGCTATGGCTACGGGTATTACGGCTATCGCGGCGGCATGTACGGCGCGTCCGCTTTCCCGCCCGAGGTCGAGACCGTTCGCTACAAGACCGGCACTGCGAACGTCGATGTCGTCGACCTTTCTAAAAAGCAGGTCGTCTGGGAAGGCATCGCCGAGGCGCGTCTGACCGACAAGATGATGAAGGACCCGCGCACCGCAATCAGCAGCGTGATCACGGAAATGTTCCTGCAGTTCCCGGGCCGGGCGGGCACCAATTGATTCGACCCCTTGCGGTCATCTTCGTCCTGAATGCAGCGGCGACCCTCGGGTCGCCGTTTGCATATGCCCAGGAGGCGCCGGCCGGCGCGGCGAACGCCGACGAGCTCGCGAAACAGCTGTCGAACCCCGTGGCCGCGCTCATCAGCGTGCCGCTTCAGCTCAACTACGACGATGGTTACGGGGTCGGCGGCGAGGGCGAGCGGTTCACGCTCAATATCCAGCCGGTCGTGCCCATTTCGACTCAACGAGGACTGGAACGTCATCTCGCGCACGATCCTGCCGCTGATCGCCCAGGACGACGTCGTCGGGAACGGCAGCCAGTCCGGCACGGGCGACACCGTGCAGAGCCTGTTCTTCTCGCCCAAGAAGCCGACGGCGAGCGGCTGGATCCTGGGCGCCGGGCCCGCGTTCCTGCTGCCGACGGCAAGCGACAACGCGCTCGGCTCGGAGCAATGGGCGATCGGGCCGACGATCGTGGCGCTGAAACAGACCGCGGACGGCATCACCTACGGCGCGCTCTGGAACTACCTCATTTCGGTCGCCGGCGACGACGACCGGGCGGACGTCAATTCGACGTTCATCCAGCCGTTCCTGGCCAAGGGGTTTCCCGGCGGCCGCACGGCCACGATCAACCTCGAGAGCACCTACGATTTTGAAAGCCACGCCTGGAACATCCCGGTCAACCTGATGTACTCGAAGGTGACGAAGATCGGGAACCAGATGGTCAGCTTCGCCGGCGGCGCGCGCTATTACCTCGAGACGCCCGCGGGCGGGCCGGACTGGGGGGTGCGGTTCGTGGTCACGCTGCTCTACCCCAGGTAGTCCTCGAGCGGTACGCGGCAGAAGCGCGTGTCATCGGCCGCGAGGCCGTTCAGCAAGTGCGCGTGCCCGGCACCGATCAGCAGGAACACGCGCTCGCCCGGGCCCGCGATGTCGACGAGATTCGTGTAGATGCGAAGGTTCCGCTTGTACCAGTTCGTTGCGTAGTCGGTCGTCTCATACATGGACGTGCCGTCGCCGGGCTTCAGGTTCGAGCTGACGTCCCAGCGGTGATTCATCACCGCCCGTTCCGGGCTGTTCAGGTACAGCAGGAACCCGGCGATCGTTCCGCCTCGCAGGACCTGCTCATCGCGGGCGAGCTGGGCCTTGATTCCGGAGATGAGCGGAGAATCCGTTTCCTCCGTCGCGGCAGCCGTACCGGGCTGCGGCCGGGGATCGTGGCGATCCGCCGCCGTCGTGCCGTCCATCCACATCGGGTAGTCGACCGGCGACAGTGCCTCGATGCCCATCGCATCGGCCAGGCGGAACGCAACCTGCTCGATCTCATTCGCATCGAGCGCATCGCGTCGCTCACGCCAGGCCTTGTAGCGCTCAGGCCAGTAGGTGCCGGTGCGTGAGCCCTCGATCGCGACCTTTGTCGGCCGGAACTTCGCGAGTCGCGCCACGAGATCGACGATCTCGCGCTGTCGCTCGGGAGTCGTCACGTCCTCCGGGGACGACTTGACGGCATCCGAGTCCGAACCTGCCATGTGGAAGCTGCCGAGAATCAGGAGCGGTGTCGAACCCGCGGGGCAATCGGCGGCATTCGCCGAAGTGACTGCAAGGAGCAGCGCCGCTGCCGTCACGAGGTACCATTTGCGCATGCCAATTCCTTCCCGATCGCCAACTGTAAGACGTTGGCGGGGGGCACAGGGTTGAAAAGCCCTGTGCCTCCCGCACTGCAACAGACGCGCGCCGCCTTCGAACGCGCCCTCGCCTTCCTGCGCGCCGGCGACGCCGCGATGGCGGAGCAGCTCTGCCGCGCGACGCTCGAGGACTCACCCGGCGAGCCGAACCTGACCGCCCTCCTCGGCGCTGCGCTCAACCGCCAGGGCCGCGGTGCGGAGGCCGAGCCGCTTCTGCAGGCGCGCGCTCATCGAGCTGCCGCAGTACGCCAAAGGGCCACGAGGAACTCGGCCGCGCGTTGCTGCAACTCGGCCGCGAGGACGAGGCGATCGGAATGCTGCGGCAGGCGATCGCGCTCGACCCGAAGTTGCAGTCCGCGCAGCTCGCGCTGGTGAACGCGCTCGCAGAAGCCGGCCGATCCGGACGAGGCCGAGGCGGCCATGCAGGCCTTCCTGCGCGCCGACCCCGCGCGTGAACTGCTCGCCCAGGCGGCCGAATGCCACCGCGCCGGGAAGCTCGAGGACGCCGAGGGCTTCTATCGGCAAATCCTCGCGCGCGACCCGAAGCACGTCGAGGCGCTGCGGCTGCTCGCGCTCATCGCCATGCAGTCCGAGCACTACGGGCAGGCGGAACAGCTCCTGAAACGCGCCGTCGAGGTCGCGCCGGATTACCTCGCCGGCTGGATCGACCTCTCGCGCGCCCAACTCGAACGACTCGACCTCGAGTCGGCGTCCGCGAGCATCGGGCGTGCCGCCCTGCTCAGCCCGAACTCGGCGAACGTGAAGATTCACACGGCCAACGTGCAGGCGCGCTCGGGCCGCCACGCTCGACGCCATCGAGACTTACCGGCGCGCCGCCGAGCTGAATCCGAACTCCACGGCCGCCCTGCTCGGCCTCGGCAACACGCTGAAGACGATCGGTCGCCAGGCGGAGGCGATCGAGGCCTACCGGCGCGCAACGGCGCTGCGGGCGGACGCGAGCGAGGCCTGGTGGAGCCTGTCGAACCTGAAGACGTTCCGCTTCGAGGACGCCGAGGTCGCGGTATTGGAGCGCCAGCTCGCGCCGGGACGATCTCGGCGACGAACGGCGCGTGCAGTTCTCTTTCGCGCTCGCCAAGGCGCTCGAGGATCGCGGCGAATACGCGCGCGCGTTCGAGCTGTATGCCGACGGCAATCGCGCGCGGCGCGCGCTCGAGCACTACGACCCGGTGCAGACCGAGGTGATCAACGAGCGCATCCGCGCCGTGTTCACGGCGGAACTGCTGGCGCGCCACGCCGGTGCGGGCGATCCCGGACCCGGCGCCGATCTTCGTCGTCGGCCTGCCGCGCTCGGGCTCGACGCTGGTCGAGCAGATCCTTTCGAGCCACTCCGCGGTGGATGCGACGCACGAACTGCCGGAGATCGGGCGCCTCGATCCAGGCGCATCGGACGCAGCCGCAAGGATCGCCTCGCCTATCCCGAGGCCGTGCGCGACTACGAGACGCGGCGACTGGGCGGCGCTCGGCCGCGCCTACCTCGACGACACACGCAAGTACCGCCACGGCGCGCCGCGCTTCGTCGACAAGATGCCGAACAATTTCGCGAACCTCGGACTGGTCGCGCTGGCGTTGCCGAACGCGCGCATCGTCAATGCGCGCCGCCACCCGCTCGACACCTGCCTGTCCTGTTACCGGCAGCTCTTCGCGCGCGGCCAGCCCTTCACCTACGACCTCACCGAGCTCGGCGAGTACTACCTCGAGTACGAGAAGATGATGGCGCACTGGCATGCGGTCGCTGCCCGGCCGCGTGCTCGACGTGCAGTACGAGGACGTCGTCGCCGACCAGGCGGGCCAGACACGCCGGCTGCTGGAATTCTGCGGCCTGCCCTGGGAAGACGCCTGCCTGCGGTACTGGGAGACCGAGCGCGCGATCCGCACGGCGAGCTCCGAGCAGGTGCGCCAGCCCATCTATGACGATTCCGTGTCCCGGTGGCGCCATTACGAACGCGAACTCGCGCCACTCATCGAAATCCTGCGGCCGGTTTTGCCGGCGTTTGGCCGTGACGGTGGACTTAGTCTATCCTCCAAAGGATAACACGCAGCACGAGGGGAAAGGCATGAAGTCTGAGCCGAACCACAAGGTCCCGGTCACCCGGTCGCATACGCCGTGTCCGTCGCGCTGACCGGCAATTACGCGCCGGCGGTGCTGGCGCAGACCCCGACCACCGACCTCGACGCCGTCGTCGTCACGGCCCGCAAACGCGAGGAGACGCTGCTCGACATCCCGCAGGAGATCCAGACGATCAGCCAGCAGCAGCTCGAGCGCGCCAACCTCGACAGCGTCAAGGAGTTTTCGCGCTTCGTGCCGAGCCTTTCCTACAACGCCATCGTGCCGGGACGCGGCACGATCTACTTCCGCGGCGTCGCCGACGATTCCTCCTCGTTCATCGCGGACGCCTCCGCCGCGATCTACCTCGACGAGCAGCCGCTGACGCAGAGCGCGCTGCAGCCCGAGATCCGGCTCGTCGACATCGAGCGCATCGAAGCGCTGCCCGGCCCG
Organism: uncultured Gammaproteobacteria bacterium; assembly: GCA_963760725.1. GTDB lineage: Bacteria > Pseudomonadota > Gammaproteobacteria > Steroidobacterales > Steroidobacteraceae > SCUD01. The sequence goes on along the minus strand of CAVXET010000007.1, from coordinate 17,504 downwards.
CAGGGCACGCTCTACGGCTCGAGCTCGCAGTCGGGGACACTGCGCTACATCACGAACAAGCCGGACCCGGGCGCCTTCTACGACCGACGTCGCCGTCGACGGCCATACGCGTGGACAAGGGCGACGAGGGCTACGAGGTGTCGGGCGTCGCTGAACCTCCCGCTCGGCGAGAACACCGCGATCCGGCGTCGTCGGCTTCTCCGCGCGCGACGCCGGGTTCATCGACAATGTCCTCGCCACGAGCCTCGGCGGCGGATTCGACAACGCCGACGTTCGTCGACGAAGACATCAACGACGTCGAGTACACGGGCGGCCGCGCGGCCCTGCGCTGGCTCGCCCAACGAGAACTGGACCGTGGACGCGAGCGTCGTCTACCAGCAGATGGATGCGAACAGCTATGCGGAAGAAGACGTCTTCCGGAGCGTTCGACCGGCACGCGAGCTGGAAGGCCGCGAGCTCTCGGTCGTGCGTTTCCTGGACGAGAGCCGCGACGACGAGTGGACCCAGCTTGCCCTGACGCTGCAGGGCGACCTCGGCTTGGTGCAGTTCACCTCCGCGACGCAGCTACTTCACGCGCCGCATCGCCTACTTCCAGGACAACACGGACTACACCTTCTATCTCGAGCAACGGACCTGGTTAGGCGCGAACTACGTCAATCTACGACCTCGGCCCGGACCCGGTCGGCCTCGGCTGGCGCGACGGACCCTACGCCGACCGCATCGCCCAGGAATTCCGGCTGCAGGGCTCGACCGAGAAGCTGACCTGGCTCGCCGGCCTCTTCTACGAGAAGATCGAGGAGGGCTTCGACTTTCTTCACGCGCATCGAGGACTACGAAGACACGCCGGCGTTCCAGACTGCGCGCACGCCAACTACGGCGTCGAGCCGGGCACCACCGACAACGCCTTCTACCATTCGAAGAACGACCAGGTCACCGAGCAGTACGCCGCTTTCGGCGAGGTGAGCTAGTCGCCGAACGAGGACTGGTCCTTCACAGGGGGCCTGCGCTGGTTCGACCACACGCGCACGCGCGACTACTTCACCAGCAGCCGAATGGCGAATTTCAGCGCGAACCTCGGCACGGCGGAAGAACCGACCAGCGACATCACGAAGAAGCTCTCCGTCCAGTACAACATCAACGACGACGCGATGGTGTATGCGCTCTACTCCGACGGTTTCCGCGCCGGCGGCCGTAACGTCGTCCGTCCGGGCACCGTGCTGCCGCCAGACTACGACGCCGGACTTCCTCGACAACTACGAACTCGGCTTCAAGAGCCGCTGGGCTGGCGGCAAGTACACGCTGAATCTGACCGCTTTCAAGATGGAGTGGAACGACTACCAGATCGAGGTCGTCGATCCGGGTCCGCTGTATGCCGTGCTGGTCGCGAACGTCGGCGACGCCGAGATCGACGGCGTCAGCGCTCGATTTCACCGCCTTCCTCTGGGATTCGCTGGATTTCGGGCTGAACCTGCAGTTGCTCGACCCGAAGACCAAGGCTAACGAGCCGATTCTCGGGCTCCTGCCTGGCGATCGCCTGCCCTTCTCTGCCGAGGAGAAAGGCGCAGTCTGGGCCGAGTACACATTCCCGGGCGAATTCGCCGGTGGCAACATCTACGCCCGCCTCCAGTGGAGCTACACGGGCAATTCGCTGAATGGCCTTCCCAGCCCGATTCTGGACGATGACGACAACGTCATCGGGATCAATGAGCCGACGCTTCAGCCCGCATACCAGCTCCCGGACTTCAAGATCGGCCTGGCGGCGGACGAATGGGAGGTCTACGCGTACGTGGACAACGTCACGGACGAGCGCGCGATCTATTTCGACCAGGCGAGCGCACCGCCGGGCAGCGTGCTCAACAACCTCAAGACGGTCAGCGATCCGCGCACCTGGGGCATCGGCTTCTCCAAGAGCTGGGGCGGCGGCAACTGACGACGCCGCAGAAGGCGCGCCCGCGCACGGATCGCGTCCGCGTGCAGCGGATGCGCAAGCGCGGGCATTACGAGCGCACTACGATCGACGCGATCCTGGACGAGGGCATCCTGTGCCACGTCGGTTTCGTGCACGAGGGCGCGCCCGTCGTCATCCCGACGCTCTACTGGCGCGAGGGCGACTACGTCTACCTGCACGGCTCGATCGCGAGCCGCATGCTCGGCACCTCGATCGACCAGCCGATCTGCGTGACGGTGACGCACTTGGACGGCCTCGTGCTCGCGCGCTCCGCCTTCCACCACTCCGCCAATTACCGCTCGGTCGTCCTCTTCGGCAAGCCGAAGGAAGTCACCGACCCGCGTGAACTCGAAGCCCGGATGCGCGTCTTCATGGAAGGCCTGATCCCGGGCCGCTGGAAGACGCTGCGACCGGTCAAGCCCAAGGAACTCAAGGCGACGCGCCTGCTGGGCCTGCGCATCGACGAGGCCTCGGCAAAAATCCGCAGCGGCCCGCCGGCCGACGATGCGGCCGATGTCGACCTGGCCGACCTGGGGCGGCATCCTGCCGCTTGCGATCCACGCCGGCGACCCGCAGCCGGACGAGCACGAGAAGGCTTCCGGCCGCCGCGCACCGCGCGCGCGCCGGTTCAAGCGCTGACGCGCCGCTTCGGGACGCCGATTTCCGGCGCGTCCTCCAATGGCTGACATGTGATCGAGGCGTTGTCGGTCACCGCGAACCGCAGTAAACGCGGCGTCTGTCGCGGTGGCGCGACGTGTGCGGTGACGTAAGACAGGCGATGCTCAAACACTATCGTTGTACGCATGTCCCTGACTCGCACAACGACCTTCCGGTGGCTTCGTGCAGGCGGCCGCCCTCGCCATCGTCGCATGGCTCGCGAGCCACGCGGGCCTGGAGGCGATCGCGCGCCATCTGTCGGGCGTCGACTTCGCCCTTCTCGGCGCAGCGCTGGCCTTGCTCTTCGCGGACAGCCTCGCGAAGGCCTGGAACTGGCGCAAGCTGATCGCGAGCCTCGTCACCGACCGCGAGGTGCCGCTCGCCAAGGTCATGTCCTGGTACTTTGCCGGCGGATTCCTCGGCGCTGTCGTGCCCTCCTCCGCGAGCACCGACGTGCTGCGCGCGTACCTCAGCCAGCGCGCGCTCGGCGGCCACGGCCCTGCGTGCGCGGCGTCCGTGCTCACGCTCAATGGCCTTGGATGGTTCTCCGGCTGCCTTCTGGGCCTCACCGGCATTGCCTTGCTCGCGCTCGGCCGGGAGCTCCCGGTGCTGCTCGGGCCTGCGGCCGTTGTCTTCATTCTTATGGCGGTGGTGCTGCCGGTCGGGTACGTCGCGCTGACCCAGAATCGCCGACGCATCCTCGACGGCTTGCGTCACTTGCGCTGGCAGAAGCTCAAGGATGTGCTGCGCAGGTTCGTCGACGCCGTGTGCGTGTTCGAACGCGCGCACGTGCGCTTCCTGCAGTTCCTGCGTCGTCTCGGCGAGCGGCATGCTGGCGCAGGCGGGGATGTTTGCACTCACCGCCGCTGCGGTCGGGGTTCACCTGCCGTTCGCGGTCTGGATGATCCTCGCGCCGCTCACGCGCATCATCGCGCTGGTGCCAATCTCCGTGATGGATTTCGGCCTGATCCAGGGCGCGCACGTATGGATCCTCGCCCTGTTCGACGTGCCGGTTTCGCAGGCATTCGTGATCTCGACCCTGTTCGCGCTGCAGGGGGCGTTCATTCATTCGACTGCCGGCAGCTTTGCGTTCGTCTACGGCGATCGCAGCCCGGCAAGTACCTAAATGAGAATCTTTCGCGCGAATGGCCACCTGCTGGCGTGGCTTGCGTTCAGCCGCGTTGAAGGCCTCGATCGTCCGCGCAAGCACCACCATCGGCACGCCGCCGCCCTTGACGACGACGTCGTTGAACTGGCGCAGGTCGAACTTCGCGCCGAGCGCCTGCTGTGCAACTGCGCGCAGGCGGTTGATCTCGCTGTGGCCGACCTTGTAGCCGCAGGCCTGGCCCGGCCACGCGCAATAGCGCTCGACTTCGCTCGTCACCTCGTCGACCCCCGAGCCGTTCGTGGTCGCGAACCACTCGATCGCCTGCTCGCGCGTCCAGCGCTTGGCGTGCAGGCCCGTGTCCACCACCAGGCGGCAGGCGCGGAATGCGATCGACTGCAGGTAGCCGAGGCGGCCGACCGGGTCGTCCTCGTAAACGCCGAGCTCGTCGGCGAGCTGTTCCGCATACAGCGCCCAGCCTTCCGAGTAGGCGTTGAACGCGAGCAGCGAACGCACGAGCGGGAGCTTGAAGGTGTACTCGCCCTGCCACACGTGCCCCGGCAGCGACTCGTGGTAGGTCAGCGTCGGCAGGCTGAACGTGCGCCAGAGGTCGGTCGTGCGCAGGTTGATCCAGAACTTGCCCGGCACCTTGCCGTCCATGCTGCCCGGGACCGCCGTAGGCGCCGGGCGCGCCCGGCTCGACCTCCGGTGACATGCGCTTGACCTCGAAGTTGCCCGGCACCAGCGTCTCGAAGGCGCGCGGCAGGCGCGTGCGGATGTCGGCGACCCGTTTCTCGATGAGCGCCATGACCTGCGCGCGTCCGGTGTCGTCGTCCGGGAACTGGTAAGCGCCGGTCCTTGCCGAGCGCCGTCATGCGCTCGCCGACCGTGCCCTGGGTCAGGCCCTGCCCTTTCAGGATCGTGTCCATCTCGGCCTGGAGCGCCTTGAGTTCCTCCTGGCCGCGCGCGTGGATCTCGTCGGGCGTCATGCGCGTCGTGGTCGCGGCACGAAGCGCCCAGGCGTAATAGGCATCGCCCTGCGGCAGCTTCCACACGCCGGCATCCGAAGTCGCCTGCTTGCGGTGCGCCTCGAGCTCGGCGAACTGGCGCCCGAGCGCCGGGCCGATCGTGTCGGTCGCGATCTTCGCGGCCTGCGCGGCGAAATCGCCGGGCAGGTCCTTCGTCTTCTTCGCGAACGACGCCACGAACGGCCAGTCGGCGACGTTGCCGCCGCGCGCGAGCTTGAGCTGCGCGAGCGTCTTGTCGAGGATGAAATCCGGGCGCGATCACGCCCTGCGACCCGCGGCCTTCAGGCGTTCGGTCTCGCCGTCGAGCTGGCCGGCGTAGGCCGTCGAGGCGCGCGAGGTAGGCCTCGGCGTCTTCCGCGGGTCGCGACCGTGTGCTGCTCCTCGAGCAGGCTCGGGATCTCGAGGAAGGCGCCCGTGTTCTGCGCGACGACATACGGGGCGTTGCGCCAGGACCAGTTCTGGTTCAGGAGTGCAACGTCGCCGTACGGAAACGCGAAACCCTCGGACGGCGGTCTCGTGCGCCGTGCGCACGACGTCGAGGTCGATGCGCGCGGCGTCGTCGAGCTGCGCTCGCATCCGCTTTCTGGAGGCCGGCGAGGCGCGCGGCGACGCGCTTCGCGATGGCCTGCTGGCCCGCCGCCGAACGGTCGGTGAGGCGCGCCTTGAGCGCCGCGCGCGGGCCGACGTCGATGCCGAGGCTGGTGGCGTTCTCCGGGTAGTCCGCGAGCATGTCGTCGGCGATGCCGGCGAGCGGGTCGGTGGCCGCAACGGCCGCTTCCCGCTTCGCGCAGGCGGTGAGGCCCGAAATGGCCGCGATCGTGGCACCGGTACCGACGATGAAATCACGTCGATTGCTGGTCATATCGAGTCATGTCTCCCGTGAAACCGTCCCCATCAAGGCGATGAGCGCAAGCCCACAGAATACGGCGCCGCATGCGAACGTCGCCACCGGGCCAAGCCACACCCACAATATCCCGGCAATGGCGCTCGCGAACAGCGTGGCGACACCGCTCACCAGGTTGAAGAATCCGAAAGCCGAGCCGCGCAGGTCCGCCGGTGCGGTGTCCGCAACCATGGCGGCCAGCAGCCCCTGGGTCATTCCCATGTGGACGCCCCACAGCACGATTCCGAGGCCGAGCATGAGCCAACCCGAGCTCAGTGCGAGCGCGACGTCGGCAGCCAGGAGGACCGCCAGGCCGATCATCAGCAGCCTGTCGCGCCTCATGCTGTCCGCCAGCTTTCCCGCGGGGTATGCCGTGGCCGCATAGACGACGTTCATCGCGACCATGACCATCGGCACCCACGCCACGGGGACGCCTAGCCCGGCGGCGCGCAGCACCAGGAACGCCTCGCTGAAACGCGCCAGCGTGAGGATGGCGCCGATCCACACGACGCTCCAATAGGCTGCGCTCAGCCGGGCAAGCGACCGTCGGCTGATCGGACTGACGGGCGCCTTGCCTGATTCGCGCGCCGGTTCCTTCACGCCCACGACGAGCAGCGGCGACGGCCAGGAAACCGGGAATTGCCGCGACCCAGAACACTGCGCGGAAGTCCCCCGCCCACAACACCATCAGGCCGGTCGCAACCAGCGGACCCAGAAACGCGCCAACCGTATCCAGCGACTGCCGCAATCCGAATGCGGCTCCGCGGGCATTGGCCGGCGTGATGTCCGCTACGAGCGCGTCGCGCGGCGCACCGCGGATTCCCTTGCCGATGCGATCGATGAATCGTGCCGCGAAGACGGGGCCTGCGGATTGCGCGAGCGCAAACACCGGCTTGGTGAAGGCGCCGAGCGCATAGCCGAAGACCGCCAGTCCCTTGCGACGGCCGAGATAGTCGCTCAATGTCCCGGAGAAGACTTTCGAGATCATCGCAGAGGCTTCTGCGATGCCTTCGATGACGCCAATGGCCAACACGCTGACGCCCAGTGCCCCGGCCAGGAACAGGGGCAACAGGCTGTGGATCATCTCGGAGGACACGTCCATCAGCAGGCTGACGGCACCGAGTACCCAAACGCCCCGGGGGATGCGGGCCATTGAAAATGGTACGCATCCTCGAGAGGGCCGGCAAAGCCATCGCGACCCCGGACGCACGGTGAAACGAACGGATTGGACAGCCTGCTCGCATCAACAGTATCGTGCGCCGGGCCGAACGCAAAGCCCTTGGGGGTGGTCATTGGGCGTAGACAGGAATACCCAGCGGGGCGACTCGTGAGCCCCGGCGCGACCGCCCTCGTGCCCTTGAGCTCACTGGATGAGGACGCCTGGGACGACCTGCTCAGCTTCATCGAAGAGCGTCGCGTCATCCCCATCATCGGACCCGAACTGCTGCTGGTCCAGACCGACCAGGGACCCCGCCTGCTCTATGACTGGCTCGCCGAGAAGCTGGCGCGGCGTCTCAACGTGGACGTCACGCAGCTGCCGCCAGCCCTACACGCTCAACGACGTCGTCTGCTGGTTCCTCGGCGCGCGCGGCCGGCGCGAAGAAGCCTACGTGCGCCTGCGCGGCATCCTCAAGGACGCCGCCTTCGAGCCGCCGCTCGCGCTGCGCCAACTGGCAGCGATCCCGGAATTCGACCTGTTCGTCACGACGACCTTCGACCCGCTGCTGGAGAACGCGATCAACCTGGAGCGGTTCGGCGGGGCCTCCAGCACGGAGGTGCTGTCCTACTCGCCCAATCGCGTCACCGACCTGCCGACCGAGCGCGATCGCCTGCAGCGGCCGGTCGTCTACCACCTGTTCGGCCGGCTCTCCGCCTCGCCCACCTACGTGATCTCCGACGAGGACCTGCTCGAGTTCATCTGCGCGCTGCAGAGCGAGCACCTCGCGCCGGAAAAGCTGTTCCACGAGCTCGAGCACAACCACCTGCTGTTCATCGGCAGCAACTTCAGCAACTGGCTGGCGCGCCTGTTCCTGCGCATGGCGAAGCGCCAGCGCCTCTCGGATCCGCGCGACGTCGGCGAAGTTCTGGCCGACGACCACAGCAGCGAGGACGAGCGCCTCGTCGTCGTTCCTGCAGCAGGTGAGCGTTCGCACGCGCATCTATGTCGGCGCCGAGCGCTTCGTGCGACGAGCTGCATGACCGGCTTGCGGCGCGCCGCAAGCCGGCCGCGGCGCCCAGGCCGGCGCCGGCACGGTCCGCTTCCTGCCGCCCGCCCGCGAGATGCCGGACAACGCCGTATTCATCAGCTACGCGCGCGAGGACCTCGCCGCCGTGCAGCAGATCAAGGCCGGGCTCGAGGCCGCCGGCGTCACGACCTGGTTCGACATGGAGCGGCTCGAGAGCGGCGACGACTACGACCTCAAGATCCAGCGCAACATCGCGCGCTGCTCCTACTTCATCCCCGTCGTCTCGGCGGCGACGCAGCGCCGGCACGAGGCGTACTTCCGCCGCGAATGGAGCTACGCGCTCGACCGCGCGCGCAACATGGCCGACGGCGCGCTGTTCGTGCTGCCGGTGACCATCGACGACACCGACGCCGCCGAGGCGCTGGTGCCGGACCGCTTCAAGGCGCTGCACTTCACGCAGCTGCCGGGCGGCGCGGTGACGCCCGAATTCGCGGCACGCCTCGGTGGACTTCACGCGGGCGCGGCAGTCTTGAACGCCGAGCCGAAGGACACCGGCTCGACGCCGATCGACGAGCGCCATCCCTGGCTCGGCCTCGACTCGTTCACCGAGGAAACGCGGAGCTTCTTCTACGGCCGCGACGAGGAAGTCGCCGAGCTGGCGCGCCGCGTGCAGCGCAAGCTCCTCACCGTGCTGTTCGGCCAGTCCGGCCTCGGCAAGACGTCGATCCTGCGCGCCGGCCTCGTGCCGCGCCTGCGCGAGCACGGTTACTGCCCGATCTACGTGCGCATCGCCTACTCGGCCGACGCGCCCGAGCCCGGCGAGCAGATCAAGCAGACGATCCTGCAGACCGCGCGCCACTCCGGTGAATGGACCCAGGCGGGCGTCGCCGACCGCCGGCGAGTCGCTGTGGGAATTCCTGCACCACCGCGACGACGTGCTGCGCGACGAATCGGGCCAGCACGCTCATCCCGCTGCTGATCTTCGACCAGTTCGAGGAGATCTTCACGCTCGCCCAGACCGACGAGGCCGGCCGCGCGCGCGCCGCGCGCTTCATCGACGACCTGGCGGACCTGGTCGAGAACCGCGCGCCACGGGCGCTCGAGGCGCAGGCTGGAGACCGACGAACTGACGGCCGAGCGCTTCGACTTCGCGCGCGGCGACTACCGCGTGCTGATTTCGCTGCGCGAGGACTACCTCGCGCCGCTCGAGGGCCTGAAGGCGCAGATGCCGAGCATCACGCAGAACCGCCTGCGTCTCGCGCCGATGACGGGCAAGCAGGGCCTCGAGGCCGTGATGGGTCCCGGCAAGGGCCTCGTGTCGCAGGAGGTCGCCGAGGCGATCGTGCGCTTCGTGGCCGGCGGCGCGGAAATCGCCAACGCCGAGGTCGAGCCCTCGCTGCTCAGCCTCATCTGCCGCGAGCTCAATGACACGCGCATCGCCGAGGGACGCGACGAAATCTCGCTGGAGCTGCTGGCCGGCTCGCACGACTCGATCCTCGGCAATTTCTACGAGCGCGCGCTCGCGGACCAGCCGGCGGCCGTGCGCCGGATCATCGAGGACGAGCTGCTGACCGAATCCGGCTTCCGCGAGAACATCGCGGAGGAGACGCCTGCGCGCGCACTTCACCGCCGCCGGCGCCGCGCCCGAGACCCTCGCGACGCTCGTCAACCGGCGGCTGCTGCGTGTCGAGGAGCGGCTCGACATGCGCCGCGTCGAGCTGACGCACGACGTGCTGTGCGGCGTGGTCAAGGCGAGCCGCGACCTGCGGCAGGAGCGCGAATCGCGCGAAGCCACCGAAAAGATGCTGGAGCAGCAGCGCGAGCGGGCCGCCGCAGCACGCCACGCGCTGGTCCGCGCCCGGCAGGTCGCCGCCGTCTGCATCGTGCTCGCCGTCGGCGCCATCGCTGCGGCGATCTTCGCGTACTTCACCTCGCAACGCGCGAAACGCGCCGAGGACCTTGCACAACAGTCGCGCGTGCAGGCGGAGACGCTGCTCGGCTACCTCACGGCCGGTTTTGCGCGCGAACTCGAGAACTCCGGCCGCCTCGACGTGATCGCGAGCCTTGCCAAGCGGGAGATCGACTACTTCCACGGACTGCCTGAGGCACTGAGGGGCCCGGAGACGGAGCGGACGGCGGCCCAGGCGCTGGTTCAATTCGCCCGCGCGTCGCGGCGCCTCGGAAATCTCGACGCGGCCTGGGACGCAGCCTCGGAAGCGGTCGCGATCCTCGAGGCACAGCGGAAAGCCGGCGACGAATCGGAAGCCGACGATCGTCGCCCTCGCCCGGGCGCTCGACGTGCAGGCGCTGATTCTCAACGGGCGGCAGGATTCGAAGGCAACGATCGTGTCGAATCGAGCCGCCGATGTCATCGGTACGCTGTCGAAGCGCCCGAACCCGCCGCCGGTCGTTCGCGAGACCGAGAGCGAGGTCCTGGCGACGCTGGGTTACCTGCAGACCGGCGTCAGCGACCCGAAAGCCGTCGCCACGCTGAAAAAATCGCTGCAGCGGGCGATCGAACTCGGTGCGCTCGATGTCAAGGATACGTACGTGTCCGGGCTCTATACCGATGCTGGCGCCTGGCTCGTCGTCGGGCTCCTGATCGAAGGCAAGTACGACGAGGCGAAGTCCGTCGCGGCGGAGGCATCGAATGTCGCCGACGGGATCCTGGCCTTGAATCCCGGCGATCGCACGGCGCTATATGCCCTGGCCCTGATGCAGCAGTCGCTGGGCGATGCGTCCGTCTCGGAGTTGCGGCCGCAGGAGGCCGTCCCGCCCTACCTGCGCGCCGCGGCGGTCCAGCAGACGCTGGTCGATTTCGACCCCAAGAACATGGTGGCCCAAAACAACCTGGCCTCGGTCCAATGGAGCACCGCCGAAGCGTATTGGGCGATGGGGGAGATCGACGATGCATTTGGGATGCTGGACGCCACCCGCGCCACCGCGCGGATATCCGGCGAGGCGGGTACCTGGTCGCGCCTGTCGCAGTTTCGCTTCCTGTCGCACATTGCCTGGCGCACTGCCGATGTCGGCGATTTCGCCAAATCGCGCGAAGTCATCGAGGAAATGAAATCGTATTTACCAGCGCTGAAGAAGAGCGAGCCCGCGGGCAGCCTCGCGGTTCCCTTTGCCGAGCTGCTGGTGCTTCGGGCGGAGTCGCGGCTCGCCCTGGCGCGCGGCGACTCGAGCGCGGCCCGCGACATCGGCGCGGACATGGATGCGCGGCTCCAGGCGATGCGACCGGAGGGCGAGACGGACATCCAGTCGAAGTACGCCTCCACCTACATGGCGAATGACGTGAAGGCGCAGGCTGAGATCGCCTTGAAGGACTTCGAGTCCGCCGAGCGGAGCGCACGAGCGGCGCTCGCGGCCAAGGAAAGCTGGATCATTGATCCGCGCACCGATGCGCGCCTGAAGGCGGGCGTCTCCACGAGCATCGCGCTGGCGCTCGCGGGCCAGGGCAAACCGGCCGAGGCCCGGCAGGTTATCGAGCCGGTCGTGAAGCTGCACCGCGACCTGGCGAGCCGCAATCGCGGCGACCAGAACCAGAAGGTCGAGATGGCGGCTGCGCTGTACGCGCAGGCGCTGAGCGATCCCGGCCGCCGGGCGGCGTTACTGCGCGAATCGCAGGCATTGCTGGCAAGCCTGCCGGCCCAGATCAAGGCCCTGAGCTCAGTGCGCGTCTGGACGAACCGGGTACGCGAAGCCACAGGCGGACGCAGCCGGCTGAGCAGCCGGCTGAGCAGCGGGCTGAGTACCGACTCGGATTTGCCTGACAAGTAACTTGTCATTCCCGGCGGATTGACAAGTCGCTTGTCACGAAATCCGGAGCCATCCTGCCGCCCCTCCCGGCTAGAGTGCAGGAACTGCCATTGCTCAGCCCATTTCCGCGCGAAGCGCTCGAGTTCACGACTGCGGTGGAGCGCGCGGGTCGCCTGATCCTGGCTGCCCGTCGTGGATTCGGCAAGGCGCACGGCCTGACAGTCGCTGCCTGGCGGCTGCTTGAACTCATCGGCCGATCGCACGGCAGGATGACGATCGCGCATGTGGCGCGCAGGCTCCAGGTCTCGCGTCAATCCGTACGCGAAGCCGCTGGCAGCTTGCGAGCCAGCGGCCTGCTCACAGTGGTGGCGGATCCGGCAAGTCGCAAGGAACTGCGACTCCTGGCGACGCCCAAAGGCGGCCTCGCGCGGGCCGAGCTGAACGAGATCATGGAGACTTTCCTGCTCGAAATGACGAACGACCTCCGACGCGAGGAATTGACCGCTGCCGCCGGCCTGCTCAACCGGATGGCGCAGCGCATTCGCCGCTGCGAATCGGTTATGAGAAAGTAGCGGCATGAGCGAACCTGTGTTGACGCGCCGCGAACTCCTGGCAAGCCTGGCGGGAGTCGCGGCACTGCCTGCCGCTGCGGGGGCGTCGCAAACCACCGGATCGCTGCACTACGCGAGCCTTGCGGACGTCGCCAGGCTGATCGCGGCGCGCGAGATCCGGTCGTCGGACCTGACGCAGCAGATGCTCGACCGGATCGCCGCGGTCGACGGACGCCTGCAGAGCTACGTCACGGTCATGGCCGAGCAGGCGATCGCGAGCGCGCGGCGCGCAGACGCCGAAATCAGCGCCGGCCGGTACCGCGGACCTTTGCACGGCGTGCCCATCGCCGCGAAGGATCTTTGCTATACGCGCGGCGTTCGCACGATGGCAGGCACGAAGGTCTTTGCCGACTTCGTGCCCGACTTCGACGCGACCGTCATCGCGCGGTTGGAAGCCGCCGGTGCGGTCATGCTGGGCAAGCTCGTCCTGTGCGAAGGTGCGTTCGGGCCGTACTACCCCGGCTTGCAGGTGCCCGTGAACCCGTGGGATGCCACGCGATGGAGCGGCGTATCATCGAGCGGCTCCGGCGTCGCGACGGCGGCCGGCCTGTGTTTTGCGTCGGTCGCCACGGATACCGGAGGGTCGATCCGGTACCCGTCGGCGGCGAACGGGTGCGTGGGCCTCAAGCCCACGTACGGCCGTGTGAGCCGCTACGGCGTGTTCGCGCTGGCCCCCTCCATGGACCATGTCGGGCCGATGGCCCGCACCGTGGAAGACGCCGCCATCCTGTTCGAAGCGATGGCGGGCGCCGATCCGCAGGACCCGACGTCGCTGCCGGATCCCGTGCCCGCGGTACGGTCCGAACTGCGCCAGGGCGTCGCGGGCCTGCGTATCGGTTTCGACCGTCGCTATGCCACCGACAACGTGGATGCCGACGTGGCCGCGGCGATGGACGAGGTGCTCGCGACATTGACCCGGCTGGGCGCGAACGTCGTGGCGGTCACCATGCCGGACGTCAGCCAGGTCGGCAACGCATGGTTCGACCTGTGCTACGCCGAGACGCTTGCGGTGCATGCGTCGACGTATCCGAGTCGGGCCGCCGACTACGGACCGGGGATGCGCGCCGTGCTCGAGTCCGGCCAGCGACTCGCGCCCGCGAAGTTCGCCGAGGCGACCCGACTTCGTGCGGATGTCTCCGCGTCGATCGACTCCATGCTGGACACCGTCGACTGCCTGGTGTGCCCGTCGATGTCCAACAGCGCACGCGCGAAGGAAGCGGATCCTTTCGACGAAGACACCGCCGAGACCTGGAGCGCGCTCGTCCGCAACGACGTTCACACCCAGCCGTTCAATTTCAGCGGCAGTCCGACCCTGTCGGTGCCCTGCGGGTTCTCGGCGGACGGCCTGCCGCTGAGCGTGCAGTTCGTGGGTCGCAAGTTGAGCGAAGCGATGCTGTGCCGCATCGGCCACGCGTACGAGCAGGCGACGCCGTGGCACCTGAAGCACCCGGACATCTAGGTCCGTATCATTCGTGGCCATGAAGCTGCTGCTCATCCTCGTCGCATCGGCGCTCGTCGCCTGTACTGCCCCGCCCCGCGGCGCGGAGACCGACCTTGCGCGCTGGCAGCAGCAGGCGCGGGCCGTGACGATCACGCGCGACGACTGGGGCATTCCCCACGTGCACGGCCGCACCGACGCTGATGCCGTATTCGGCGTCGTCTACGCGCAGGCCGAGGACGACTTCAACCGCATCGAGACGAACTACCTGACCGCGACCGGCCGCCTGGCGGAGGCCGAAGGCGAGAGTGCGCTCTACAGCGACCTGCGCGCCCGCCTCTACGTCGACCCCGCCGAGATGCAGCGGCGATACGCGGCGAGCCCGGCCTGGCTCAAGGCGCTCATGGAGGCCTGGGCGGACGCCCTGAACTACTACCTGCACGAGCATCCGCAGGTGAAGCCGCGCGTCATCACGCGTTTCGAGCCGTGGATGCCGCTCAGCTTCAGCGAAGGCAGCATCGGCGGCGACATCGAGCGCATCTCCGTCGATGGGCTGCGCGCGTTCTACGGCGGCGAGGCGCCGCCGGCGCCGGTGGACCCGGGCGCGGCGCGCGAGCCGGACGGATCGAACGGCATCGCCATCGCGCCGGCGCAGAGCGCGAACGGGCACGCCCTGCTCTGGATCAACCCGCATACCTCGTTCTTCTTCCGCGCCGAGGCGCAGGTCACGAGCGACGAAGGCCTGAACGCCTACGGCGCCATGACCTGGGGACAGTTCTTCGTCTACCAGGGTTTCAACGAGCGGCTGGGCTGGATGCACACCTCCAGCAACGTCGACAACATCGACGAGTATCTCGAGTCCGTCCGGCGCCGCGACGGCGGCTACTCCTATCGCTACGGCGCCGAGGAGCGGCCGCTCACGGCGAAGGAAGTCACGCTGTCCTACCGCACCGCCGGCGGCATGGCGCAGCGGACCTTCACCGTCTACCGCTCGCATCACGGGCCCATCGTCCGCGCGGCCGACGGGCGCTGGGTGAGCGTGCGGCTCATGGACGAGCCCGTGAAGGCGCTCATGCAGTCGTGGCTGCGCACGAAAGCGAAGGACCTCGCCTCCTTCCGTGAGGTGCTGGAGCTGCACACGAACTCGTCGAACAACACCGTGTATGCGGACGCCGACGGCAACATCGCCTACTTCCACGCCAACTTCGTTCCGCGCCGCGACCCGCGCTTCGACTGGAACCGTCCCGTCGACGGCAGCGATCCGGCAACCGATTGGCAGGGCGTGCACGGCTTCGACGAGAGCCCGAACACGATCAATCCGCCGGGCGGCTGGGTCTTCAACACCAACAACTGGCCGTACACGGCCGCAGGCGTGGGCACGCTGCACAAAGGCAACTACCCGCCCTACATGGACACGGGCGCCGAGAACTCGCGCGGCATCCACGCCATGCGCGTGCTCGAGGGCGCCCCGCCCTTCACGCTCGACACGCTGCGCGACGCTGCTTTCGACCCCTGGCTCCCCGCCTTCGCCGACCTGGTTCCCGCGCTGGTCGATGCCTGGGACCGCGCGCCGCCGGGGGACGCACTCGCGGCGCGTCTCGCGCAGCCGATGGCGCTCCTGCGCGCGTGGGACCATCGCTGGTCGGCGTCGTCGGTGCCGACGACGCTGGCGGTGTACTGGGGCGAGGCCCTGTGGCTCGCGCACCGCACCGATCCCGACAGCGAGGACGCAGGGGCTTACCTCGCCCTCATCGCCGGCACCACGCCGCAGCAGAAGCTCGAGGCGCTCGCCGCCGCGTGCGACCGGCTCACCGCGGACTTCGGCACGTGGTCCGTGCCATGGGGCGACGTCAACCGCTTCCAGCGCCTCACGGGTGACATCGTCCAGCCCTTCGACGACGCCGCGCCGAGCATTCCCGTGCCGTTCACGTCATCGCGCTGGGGATCGCTCGCCTCGTTCGGCTACGGCGATCGCGCCTTCCGTCACACGAAGAAGTACTACGGCACGAGCGGCAACAGCTTCGTCGCCGCCGTCGAGTTCGGCGAGCGCGTGCGCGCGAAGGCGATCTCGGCCGGCGGCCAGAGCGGCGACCCCGCCTCAGCCCACTTCAACGACCAGGCCACCCGCTATGCCAGCGGGGCGCTGCGCGACGTGTACTTCCATCGCGACGAGCTCGCAGGACATGTCGAACGCGAATATCACCCTGGCGAGTGAGCACCTGATCGCGGTAAGGATTTCCATGAAATTGGCGGAGAGAGAGGAAGCAATAGCGCCGCGTAGGGTACTGTTTTACAAAGAGTTTTTCAAAACCTTGAATTTTTGTACTACAAGGATTGATCGTGGCAGAACATCCATCGCCAGCGTTGCAGAGCCGTGACCTGCCCGAGCCGCCATCGCGGCTGTGGCCGCTGATCGGTCCTGGCGTCGTCGCGGCTGGCGTTGGGCTTGCCTCCGGCGAATTCATTCTCTGGCCCTACATCGCATCACAGGTCGGTCTCACATTGCTCTGGGGCGCCGCCATTGGTGTGCTCACGCAGTGGTTCATCAACATGGAGATCGAGCGCTACACGCTCGCCACCGGCGAGACAGCGGTCATGGGATTCACGCGTTTGTGGCGGCACTGGGGACTGGTGTTCGCGCTCATGGTCTATTTCGCGAATCTCTGGCCGGGCTGGGCGACATCTTCCGCCACGATGCTGACCTATCTCGTCGGCGGCAATGCCACGATCATTGCGATCGGGATGCTCATCGTCATCGGTGCGGCATTGACGCTCGCGCCGGTCGTCTACGTGTTGCTTGAGCGGGTGCAGTTCCTGAAGGTCGCGGCAGTGGTCACATTCATCGTGATCGCCGTGATCTTCGTGATCTCACGTGATGCGTGGGTGCAGCTGCCGCATGGTGTGCTGCATGTGGGGGTGTTGCCGTCGCAACTGGGATTTGCGCTCGTGATGGGCGCTTTTGCCTTTGCCGGTGCCGGTGGTGGGCAGAACTTGTGTCAGAGCAACTGGATTCGCGACAAGGGCTTCGGGATGGGTGCCTATGTGCCGCGACTGGTGAGTCCGGTCACGGGTCAGGAAGAAGCGGTGCGTACAACCGGCGGATTCACATTTGAACCGTCGACTCAGAATCTTGCACGCTGGCGCGGCTGGTGGCGCATGGCGAATATCGAGCAGGCCACGACGTTCGCGCTGATCTCGTTCGTCACGATCGTTTTCACCTCCATGATTGCGTACTCGACGGTCTACGGCCGGCCCGACGTGCCGCAGACAGTGGACTTCATCCGGCTGCAGGGTGAGCAGATGCAGCTGCAAGTCGGGACCTGGTTCGGCCTGCTCTACTGGATCATCGGCGCCCTTTCGCTGTTTGCCGCTGCGCTGGGCGTCGTCGACTTCACCTGTCGCATTGGTGCAGACGTACTGAAGTCCGTCTATCTGCGCGACTCGCGCCATGGCGAAAACAGGATCTACTTCGCGCTGGTGTGGGGGCTCGTCGGGTGTGGCTGCGCCGTGCTGCTGCTGGGCGTGCGTCAGCCGCTGCTGTTGCTCGTCATCTCATCGGTCACCGGCGGACTGATGATGTGCATCTACTCGACATTGCTGATCGTGCTGAACCGCCGGGAACTTCCCGCAGCGATCCGCATAAGCCGAATTCGCATCGCAGCGCTGGTCTGGGCGACGCTGCTGTTCGGGTTTCTGGCCGTGCTGACGTTCAATCAGCAGATCCGGATTCTCCTTTCCTGACGCGGCCAGTCCCTGTAGCGAGGCGGGTAACGAAGTGCCGGCCGGGCCCCTCCCATTGAGCCAGGGCCTCGCCCCTGCGCGGGTCAGGGCGCTCGCCGCTGGATCTTGACAGACATGGCCGGGCCGATCATGTTACCGTTACCAA
>CAVXET010000006.1:0-13223 GCA_963760725.1 uncultured Gammaproteobacteria bacterium | reverse complement strand
GCGCCGCCACCTTCGAATACGTCGAGCCCGCCGGCATGGAGCCGGCCTGGATGAAGTTGTCGGTGGAACAGTTCCCAGCGCCCCGAGGGCGGCGCGATCGTCACGCGCACGGACGTCTCGCCGCGCAAGCGCGCCGAGCAGGAAGCGCGGGGGCAGCAGCAACAGCTCGCGCACCTCGGCCGTGCGGCGGTGCTCGGGCAGCTCTCCGGCGCCTTCGCCCACGAGCTCAACCAGCCACTCACGTCCATCCTCGGCAATGCGGAGGCGGCCTTGAAGCTCCTCGAGGACGGCGCGAAGCACCTTCCCGAAATCACGGAGATCCTGCGCGACATCGTCCACGACGACGTGCGCGCGGCCCAGGTGATCGACCGGTTGCGGGCACTGCTCGAGCGCGGCGACCTGATGCGCCGGCCGGTGGACCTCAACGCCACGGTCCGCGAGGTGCTCGAGCTCGCGAACGCAAGCTCATGGCCCAGGTCATCCTGCGCTGTAGCGATCGCCCTCGATTCTGACGTCCCGGCCATCCTGGCGGACCGCGTCCAGATCCAGCAAATGGTGCTAAACCTCCTGATGAATGCCTGCGAGGCCATGAGCGGCCTGCCGGTCGCGGACCGCAACTCAAACTTGCCACCCGCTTCCTGCTGGAGGACTCTTGCGTCCTGGTCACGATGACGGACACGGCGGCGGGATCCCCCCGGGCGACCTCGAGCGGATCTTCCAGCCCTTTGTGACCACCAAGCCGCACGGCATGGGCATGGGACTCGCCATCTGCCGCACGGTCGCCGAATCGCATCGCGGAAGCCTCTGGGCCGAAAGCAGCCCGGGCGGCGCGACGTTTCACCTGCAGGTGCCCGTGGGAGGGGCGCTCGCATGACAAGTTCGAACCGGGAGCCGGTCGTCTTCGTCGTCGACGACGACGCGTCGATCCGCACGGCCATGCGGCGTGGCCTGGTGGCGGCGGGCTTCGCCGTCCGCACCTTCGAGAGCGCCGACACCTTCCTCGCCGCACACGACCCCGACGTGCCGGGCTGCCTGGTCGCGGACGTCGCGATGCCCGGCATGAGCGGCCTCGAGCTGCAATCGGTCCTTGCCGCCCGCGGCCGTGCACGACCCGATCATCTTCGTGACGGCCCGGGGCAGCATCCCGATGAGCGTGCAGGCGATGCGGGCGGGCGCCGTCACTTTCCTGCCGAAGCCGGTGCGCCTGGGCGACCTCCTGGCCGCCGTTCTCGAGGCCTTCGAGCGCGACCGGCAACGCCGCCGGGCCGACGCAGAGCGCAACGACGTCGAAACGCGACTCATGGCGCTGACGACCCGCGAGCGCGAGGTCCTCGAACTCATCATCATCGGCCGGCTCAACAAGCAGATCGCGGCCGAGCTCGGCGCCGCGGAGAAGACCATCAAGGTCCACCGCGGGCGCGTCATGGCAAAGCTGCAGGTCCGCTCGGTCGCGGAACTCGTGACGCTCACCTCCCAGGTCGTCAAGCGCCCGGTCAGCCGCCCGCCCGGCCGGGATGAGACGAAGGTCCACTGTTCTTTGCCGCGGAGGCTCGCCTACTGGCCCCGCGATGGAAAAAGCCCGTCCATTCGTCGCGGTCGTGGATGACGAGGAATCCGTGCGCTGCGCCCTGGTGCGCCTGCTGCGGGCCTCCCATCTCGATTCCGAAGGATTCGCGTCCGGCGAGGAGTTCCTGAATTCCCTCGCAAACCGGCGGCCGGACTGCCTGGTCCTGGACCTGCAGATGTCGGGCCTGAACGGGCGCGAGGTCCAGAAGCAGCTCATCGGTTTGCAAAGCCCGATCCCGCTTATCATGATCACGGCGCATGATGAGCCGACCGTCCGGGAGCAATGCCTGGCGGACGGGGCATCGGCCTACCTGCGCAAGCCCCTCCGCGGCGACGTGCTGATCCGCTCGATCCACGCCGCCATGGGTGAGGCGGTGCCCCGGTAGGACCAAGGTCCCATGCGCGGCCTGTGCGCGCTGACCCACACTTTTCCGTTTCACTCTGCAATGGGGGCGTTTCGATGAAGAAGATCTTCCTGGCCGGCGCGGTCGCGCTTGCGATGCTCGCAGGCTGCGAATCGGGTCCGACGATCCGGTCCAACGTGGACCCGGCGGCCAACCTGTCCAGCTACAAGACCTACATGTTCCCCGAGAAGGTCGGCACCGACCGCGGCGGCGCCTCGACGCCGATCTCGAGCTACTTCAAGGAAGCGATCCGCCGCGAGATGGACTCGCGCGGTTACAAGTACGTTGAAGGCGGCCCGGCGGACCTGCTCGTCAACTTCAATGCGAACTCCCAGGAGAACGTGGACGTCCGCACGACGCCCGGCTCGTATGGGTATGGCTACGGCTACTACGGCTATCGCGGCGGCATGTACGGCGCGTCCGCGTTCCCGCCGGAAGTCGAGACCGTGCGCTACAAGACCGGCACGGCCAACGTCGACGTCGTCGACCTGTCGAAGAAGCAGGTCGTCTGGGAAGGCATCGCGGAAGCGCGCCTCACCAGCAAGATGATGAAAGACCCGCGCACCGCCATCAACGGCGTCATCACCGAGATGTTCCTGCAGTTCCCGGGCCAGGCGCCGGCGGCGGATGATTCGCCGCAACTTCGCCATCGCCCTCATTTGCGCAGCCGCGGCGACCTCGCCGCGGTTTGCGTTTGGGCAGGAAGCGCCTGCGGGCGGTGCGCGCTTCTATCTCGACACGCCGCCGGACGGGCCCGACTGGGGCGTCCGGTTCGTGGTCACGCTGCTTTACCCGAAGTAACGCGATCCCGGCGCGACAGGAACGCCCGCAGCACGACGACCGCAAACGCAAACACGCCGACGCCGAACACCAGGTCTCCGGGCACGCGCGCCCACACGAGCGCCTGCATCACCGGCCCGTGGATGACCTCGGCGCTGCGCGCGTAGGCGTAGTCCTGCGTGAAGCTCGCATAGGTCTGCCACAGGCCCTGCGGCAGCAGCGACAGGAACACCATCATCGCGAGGCCGATGTTGAGGCACCAGAAGCTGATCGACAGGAGCCGGTTGTTCCAGCGGTTCGGGTCGGTCAGGCCGCGCATGCAGAACAGCGTGAGGCCGAGGCCCAGCATGCCATAGACGCCGAACAGCGCCGCATGGCCGTGCGTGGCCGTCGTGTTGAGTCCCTGCATGTAATAGAGCGCGAGCGGCGGATTGATCAGGAATCCAAACAGGCCGGCACCGATCAGGTTCCACACGAGCACCGCCGTGAAGAACCGGAACGGCCAGTAATAGTGCTTCTGCCAATCGAAGATGCCCTCATGCTTGGCCCGGCTGTAGGCCTCGAAACCGACCACCATCAGCGGCACCACCTCGAGCGCCGAGAACACGCTTCCGAGCGCGAGCACCGCGATCGGGGTCCCGCTCCAGTACAGGTGATGGAACGTCCCGAGCACGCCGCCGCCGAGAAAGATGATCGTCGCGAACAGCACGGACGTGGTCGCCACCGACACCCGCACGAGCCCCATGCGCACGAGCAGCGCGGAGACGATTGCGGTGGCGAAGACTTCGAATACGCCTTCCACCCACAGGTGAACGACCCACCAGCGCCAGTACTCCATGATCGAAATGTGGGTGTGCTGGCCGTACATCAGGCCCGCGCCGAACAGGAGCCCGATCGCGACGGCGGCCACGACGACCAGGAACAGGAGCGAGCGGCTCTGCGCCTGCTGCTTCAGCGCCGGCGCCAGCCCGCGCAACACGAGCACGAGCCACAGCAACAAGCCGACGAACAGGTAGATCTGCCAGAAGCGGCCCAGGTCCACGTACTCGTAGCCCTGGTGGCCGAACCAGAAGTTCCGCGTCAGGTCCGGGATCATGCGGTTGATCGCAAGCCACTGCCCCGCGAACCCGCCGACCACGATCACGACCAGGCTGACGAGCAGGAACCACACGCCGAACGACTGGAATCGCGGTTCGCGGCCGCCGAGCAGCGGCGCGACATAGAGACCGGTGCCGAGCCACGCGGTCGCGATCCAGAGCACCGCAAGCTGCGTGTGCCAGGACCGGGTGACGGAATACGGGAAGAGATCCGACAGCGGCAGGCCGTAAAGGCCCTGGCCCTCGACCGCATAGTGCGCGGTCACGATGCCGAGCAGCACCTGCACGACGAAGAGCAGGGTCGCCACGATGAAGAACCCGGAGGCGGCGCGCATGGACGGCGTGACCGCCGCCGTTTCCATGAAATCGTTGCGCGAGAACCCCGTTTCCGGCTCGCCGTCGCGACGCCAGATGTCGAATTCCCTCGCGTAGTACCACACGAGCGCGCCGATCCCGCCGAGCAGGACGAAGATCGAGATGAACGTCCACATGAACACGGCGCCCGACGGCGTATTGCCGACGAGGGGCTCGTGCGGCCAGTTGCTCGTGTACGTAATCGAGGCGCCGGGCCGATTTGTGCTCGCCGCCCACGAAGTCCAGAAGAAGAATGCATTCAGCGCGGACGACTCGTCGGCCGTCAGCTTGGCGTGAACCGGGAATGCATACTGCTCCCGCAGCGCCTGCGCCTCCGGCGAGCTCCCCTGAAACAGCGCCGCGTAGTGCGCACCGACCGCTGCGATGGCCTCCGCCCGGTCGTCCGCGACCGTGACGACGCCCGACTGCGCATCGTAGGTATTGGTGCGCATGTCCTGCCTGAGCAAGGTCTGCGCCTGCGCTTTGTCCGCGGCCGAGAGCGCCTCGTAGTCCACGCCGCGCTCGCGCATTGCAAAGCGGTCGAGCAACGCCCGCGCCTCGCGATGCAACCAGTCGGCCGACCAGTCCGGCGCGACGTAGCTCCCGTGGCCCCAGATCGAGCCCTGCTGCATGCCGCCCATGGACTGCCAGACGTTCTGGCCGCGCTCGATCTGTTCGCGCGTGAAGAGCGTGACACCGCCTTCGCTCTTGACGGCGCTCGGTATCGGCGGCGCCAGGTGATAGATCTGGTTACCGTAATAGAGCAGCACGCCGAACATGAGGACCATGCTCACAAGGAGGATGATCCAGAGACGCTTGATGGTGAATTGCGAACTGTAGTCAGCCATAGCAACCTCTCCCGCGGGCCGGCCGGGTCTCCCAAGGTACAATTGGCGCACTAGCGCTCCCGTACCCAATCCGGGTCGTCAGACAGGAAGCGCCATCAATCACGTGACAGGAATCGAGTCTATTGAAACGGTGAGCCTGTCGATGTCAGTACAAATACTTAGCGGCATTATCCGGCATCGCGTAGCCTGAGGCGCACTTTTTTGTAATGTCGTCTGAACTACAACGGGTGCGCGCCGCGTTCGATCGCGCGATCACCTTCCTGCGCGCCGGCGACGGCGTCATGGCGGAGCAGACTCTGCCGCGACGCGCTCGCGGAGTGCCCGGGCGAGCCCAATCTGCTGTCGCTGCTCGGCGCCGCGCTGAATCGCCAGGGCCGCGGGCCGGAAGCCGAGCCGCTGCTGCGCCGCGCGCTCGAGGAAGAGCCGGGCTACGCCAAGGGCCACGAGGAACTCGGCCGCAGCCTCCTGCAGCTCGGCCGCCCCGACGAGGCCATCGAGAGCCTGCAGCAAGGCGCTCGCGCTCGACCCGAAGCTGCAGTCGCGCGCAACTGACGCTGGTGCATGCGCTGGCGGAATCCGGCCGCGCGCTCGAGGCCGATGGCGCCGATGCAAGCTTTCCTCCGCGCCGATCCGGCGCGCGAGCTGATCGCGAAAGCGGCGGAGCACCAGCGCGCGGGCCGTCTCGAGCAGGCCGAGGCGGCTCTACCGCGAGATCCTGCGGCGCGATCCGCGGAACATCGAGGCGCTGCGGCTGCTCGCGCTGATCGCGATGCAGACGCGAGCACTACGGCCAGGCCGAGCAGCTGCTGAAGCGCGCGGTCGAGATCGCGCCGGATTTCCTCGCCGCGTGGATCGACCTCTCGCCGCGCGCAGCTCGAGCGCCTCGACCTGCCGGCCGCGCGCGCGAGCATCGAGCGTGCGGCGGCGCTCAATCCGCGCTCGGCGAACGTGCAGGTCCACGTCGCGAACGTCGCAGGCGCGCTCGGGCCGTCATGACGAGGCCATCGAGACGCTATCGCCGCGCGATCGAGCTCGAATCCGGACTCGGCGCCCGCGCAACCTCGGGCTCGGCAACACGCTGAAGACGATCGGCCGGCAGGCCGAGGCGATCGAGGCCTACCGGCACGCGACGGTGCTGCGCCCGGAATCGAGCGAGGCCTGGTGGAGCCTCTCGAACCTGAAGACGTTCCGCTTCGACGATGCGCGAAATCGAGGCCATGCAGCAGCAGCTCGCGTCGCCCGGGCTTGCCGACGAGGCCCGCGTGCAGTTCTCCTTTGCGCTCGGCAAGGCGCTGGAGGATCGCGGCGAATACGCGCGCCGCCTTCGAGCTGTACGCAGCGCGGCAATCGCACGCGCCGCGCGCTCGAGAACTACGACCCGGTGCAGACCGAGGTCGATCAACGAGCGCATCACGCGCCGTGTTCGACGCGGACTTCCTCGCGCAGCACGCCGGGCGGCGGCCATCCGGACCCGGCGCCGATCTTCGTCGTGGGCCTGCCGCGCTCCGGCTCGACGCTGATCGAGCAGATCCTTGCGAGCCACTCGCAGGTGGACGCGACGCACGAGCTGCCCGAGGTCGGGCGGCTGATCCTGCAGATCAACCGCGAACGGCGCGACCGGAATGCGCCTACCCCGAGGCCGTGCGCGACTTCGACGGCGCGGCCTGGGCCGCGCTCGGCCGCGTCCTACATCGAAGAGACGCGCCAGTACCGGCACGGCGCGCCGCGCTTCGTCGACAAGAATGCCGAACAACTTTGCGAGCATCGGCCTGCTGGCTCTTGCACTGCCGAATGCGCGCTTCATCAACGCGCGCCGCCATCCGCTCGACACCTGCCTGTCCTGCTACAAGCAGCTCTTCGCGCGCGGCCAGCCGTTCACCTACGACCTGGTCGAGCTCGGCGAGTACTACCTCGCAGTACGACCGCATGATGGCGCACTGGCATGACGTCCTGCCCGGCCGCGTGCTCGACGTGCAATACGAAGACGTGGTCGCGGACCTGGAGGGCCAGGTGCGCCGGATGCTGGAATTCTGCGGGCTTTCGTGGGAAGACGCGTGCCTGCGCTTCCACGAGACCGAGCGCGCGATCCGCACCGCGAGCTCCGAGCAGGTGCGCCGGCCGATCTATGACGAGCTCGATCGGCGTCTGGCGCCATTACGAGCGCGAGCTCGCGCCGCTGATCGAGGTCCTCGCGCCGCTTCTTGCAGCGGGATGGCCGCGGATTCTGGACTTCGTCTATCCTCGGACTGAACCAACGCGAAGGGGCAGGCATGAGCACGAAGTTCCGGTAGCCCGTCGAGGATCAACCCGGTCGCCTACGCCGTCTCGGTCGCACTGACCGGCAGCTACGCGCCCGCCGTCCTCGCCCAGGACCAGCCCCAGGCCACCGACCTCGACGCCGTGATCGTCACCGCGCGCAAGCGCGAGGAAACGCTGCTCGACATCCCGCAGGAAATCCAGGCGATCAGCCAGGAGCAGCTCCAGAAGGCGAACCTCAACTGCGTCGAGGACTTTGTCGCGCTTCGTGCCGAGCCTCACCTACAACGCCACGACGCCGGGCCGCGGCACGATCTACTTCCGCGGCGTCGCCGACGACTCCTCGTCGTTCATCGCCGACGCCTCCGCCGCGATCTACCTCGACGAGCAGCCGCTGACGCAGAGCGCGCTGCAGCCCGAGATCCGCCTCGTCGACATCGAGCGCATCGAGGCGCTGCCCGGACCGCAGGGCACGCTCTACGGCTCGAGCTCGCAGTCCGGGACGCTGCGCTACATCACGAACAAGCCGGACGCGACGCGGCTTCGAGTCGGACGTCGGCCTCGACGCCTACACCGTCGACCACGGCGACGAGGGCTACGAGGTCTCCGGCGTCGTCAACCTGCCGCTCGGCGAGAACGTCGGCGATCCGCGTCGTCGGATTCTCGGCGCGCGACGCCGGCTTCATCGACAACGTGCTCGGCGAGAGCCTGGGCGGAACCTTCGACAACGCCGAGTTCGTCGAGCAAGGACATCAACAGCGTCGAGTACGCCGGCGGACGCGCAGCGCTGCGCTGGACGCCGAACGAGAACTGGACCGTCGATGCGGGCGTCGTCTACCAGACAGATGGACGCCGACACCTACTCCGAGGACAACATCGTACCGCTCCGGCCGCGAATACGCCGTGGTGCGCTTCCACGACGAGAGCCGCAGCGACGAGTGGACGCAGCTCGCGCTGACGCTCCAGGGCGACCTCGGCTGGGGCCAGCTGACCTCGGCGACCAGCTATTTCACGCGCCGACATCTCCTACTTCCAGGACAACACCGACTACACGTTCTACCTCTCCAGCGTGACGCGACGCCGCGAATTATCCCACGCTATGACCTTCGGCCCGGACCCGGTCGGCCTCGGCTGGAGCGATCGCGACTACGCGGACCGATTCGCGCAGGAATTCCGGCTTGCAGGGCTCGACGGAGAAGATGACCTGGCTCGCCGGCCTCTTCTACGAGCACATGGACAACGGCTTCGACTTCTTCAGCCGCATCGAGGACTACGAAGACACGCACGGCCTTCCAGCATTCGGGTCACGCGACTACGGCGTCGAGCCCGGCACGACCGACAATTCGTTCTACCACTCGAAGAACGACCAGGTGACGGAGCAGATCGCGGTCTTCGGCGAAGTTGGCTATTCGCCGAACGACACTGGACCTTCACCGGCGGGCTGCGCTGGTTCGACCACACGCGCAAGCGCAAGTACTTCACGCAGCAGCCGAACGGCCGCGATGTCGTCCGGCCCTTTCAACGAGGGCGAGAACTCGACCAGCGACATCACCAAGAAGCTGTCCGTCCAGTACAAGATCAACGGAGAACGCGATGGTGTATGCGCTCTTCTCGGACGGGTTCCGGGCGGGCGGCCGGAACGTCACGCGGCCAGGAGTCGTGCTGCCGGCCGACTACGATCCGGATTTCCTCGACAACTACGAACTCGGCTTCAAGAGCCGCTGGGACGGCGGGCGGTACACGTTCAATCTCACGGCGTTCAAGATGAAGTGGAAGGACTACCAGGTCGAAGTCGTCGACCCGGGCATCCCGGGACAGCCCGTGCTGTACGCCGTCATGGTCACCAACGTCGGCGACGCCGAGATCGAGGGTGTCAGCCTCGACTTCACCGCCTACCTCTGGGACTCGCTCGACTTCGGCCTGAATCTCCAGCTGCTCGACCCGAAGGTGACGGAGGGCAACGAGCTCGTCGGAACCGAAGCCGGCGACCGGCTACCCTTCTCGGCGAAGGAAAAAGGCGCCGGTCTGGCTCGCAGTACACCTACCCGCAAGGAGCTCGCTGGCGGTCACCTGTACGGCCGCTTCCAGTGGACCTACACCGGCAACTCGCTGAACGGCATCCCGATCCGACCCGGATGTGCAGCCGACCTACCAGATCTCCGACTTCAAGATCGGCCTCGAAGCGGACGACTGGGAGGTCTACGCCTACGTGGACAACGTCTTCGACGAGCGCGCGATCCTCTATCGACCAGGACGAGCGCCGCCGCCCGGCACGATCACGATCAACGACCCGCGCTCCTGGGGCATCGGCTTCTCGAAGAGCTGGGGCGGCAACTGACGACGACCCGCCGAGCCGCGCCGAAGTCGAAGCGCGTGCGCGTCGAGCGCATGCGCAAGCGGGGCCACTACGACCGCGAGACCATCGACGCGATCCTCGATGCGGGCGCTCATCTGCCACGTCGGCTTCGTGCACCAGAAAGTGCCCGTCGTCATCCCGACGCTCTTCTGGCGCGAGGGCGACTTCGTCTACCTGCACGGCTCGGCCGTCAGCCGGATGCTCGACACGGCCCGCAAGTCGCCGGTCTGCGTGACGGTGACCCACGTCGACGGCCTCGTGCTCACGCGCTCGGCCTTCCACCATTCCATCAACTACCGGTCCGTCGTCGTCCTCGGCGAGCCGGAGGAAGTCACGGATGCGGTCGAGAAGGAAAAGCGCGCTGCGAACCTTCATGGAAGGACTCATGCCGGGCCGCTGGGACGGGCTGCGGCCGGTCAAGCCGAAGGAACTGAAGGCGACGCGGCTGCTGCGGCTCGCCATCGACGAGGCCTCCGCGAAAATCCGCTCCGGCCCGCCGGCGGACGACAAGGCGGACTTACACCTGGCCGTCCTGGGGCGGGATCATCCCGATCGAGACGCGCGTCGGCGCGCCGCAGCCGGACGAGCACGTGAAGGAGCCGAACCTGCGGCCGCCGCGGGTCGCGAAATTCCGCCCGGCCTGAAGGATCAGGCCTTGCCGGCGTTTCCGACGTACGCGTCGATGACGCGGGCGAGCACCACCATCGGCACGCCGCCGCCCTTCACGACGGCATCGTCGAACTGACGGAGGTCGAACGCGGCGCCCAGCGCCGACTGCGCCTTCGTGCGCAGGCGATTGATCTCGCTGTGGCCGACCTTGTAGCCGCAGGCCTGGCCCGGCCACGCGCAGTAGCGGTCGACCTCGCTCGTCACTTCCTCGATCCCCGAGCCATTCGTGCTCGCGAACCACTCGATGGCCTGCTGGCGCGTCCAGCGCTTGGCATGCAGGCCGGTGTCGACGACGAGCCGGCAGGCGCGGAAGGCGATCGACTGCAGGTAGCCGAGGCGGCCGACCGGGTCGTTCTCGTAGACGCCGAGTTCGTCGGCGAGCTGCTCGGCGTAGAGCGCCCAGCCTTCCGAGTAGGCGTTGAAGGCGAGCAGCGAACGCACCAGCGGCATCTTGAACGTGTACTCGCCCTGCCAGACGTGGCCCGGCAGCGACTCGTGGTAGGTCAGCGTCGGCAGGCTGTATTTCCGCCAGAGGTCGGTGGTGCGGAGGTTGATCCAGAACTTGCCCGGGATCTTGCCGTCGATGCTGCCCGGCCCGCCGTAGGCGCCGGGCGCGCCAATCTCGACTTCGGGCGCCATGCGCTTGATCTCGAAGTTCCCCGGCACGAGCGTCGCGAAAGCGCGCGGCAGGCGCGTGCGGATGTCGGCTACGCGCGCCTCGAGCAGCGCCATGATCTCGGCGCGGCCCTTGTCGTTGTCCGGGAACTCGAAGCGCTTGTCCTTGCCGAGCGCCGTCATGCGCTCGCCGACCGTGCCCTTGCGAGTAGCCCTCGCCCTTCAGGATCGTATCCATCTGGGCCTGGAGTTCCGCGAGTTCGGTCTTGCCGCGCTCGTGGATCTCGTCCGGCGTCATGCGCGTCGTCGTCGCGGCGCGCAGCGCCCAGGCGTAGTAGGCATCGCCCTGCGGGCAGCTTCCAGACGCCGGCGTCCGCCGTCGCGCGCGCGCGATGCGCTTCGAGCTCGGCGGCCTGGCGAGCGAGCGCCGGGCCGATCTGGTCGGACGCGAGCTTCGCCGCCTGCGCCGCGAAATCGCCGCCGAGGGACTCCGCCTTCTTCGCGAACGAGGCGATCATCGGCCACTTCGCGACGTCGCCCTCCTGCGCGAGCTTGATCTGGGCGAGCGCCTTGTCGAGGATGAAATCCGGCGCGATGACGCCCTGCGAACCCGCGGACTTCAGGCGCTCGGTCTCGCCATCGAGTCTGGCCCGCGTAGGCCGAGAGGCGCGCGAGATAGGCGTCCGCGTCTTCCTTCGTCGCGACCGTGTGCTGCTCCTCGAGCAGGCTCGGGATCTCGAGGAAGGCGCCCGTGTTCTGCGTGACGACGTAGGGCGCGTTCCGCCAGGACCAGTTCTGGTTGAGCGTCGCGACGTCGCCATAGGGAAAGGCGAAGCCCTCGACCGCGGTCTCGTGCGCCGTCCGCACGACGTCGAGATCGATGCGCGCGGCCTCGCTGAGTGCGGCCGCATCCACGGCCTTCATGCGCGCAAGCCGGGCCGCCACGCGCTTCGCGATGGCCGCCTGCCCCGCCGCCGAGCGGTCGGTCAGCCTCGCCTTCAGCGGCGCGCGCGCCCCGGTGTCGATGCCGAGCGCAGTCGCATTCTCCGGGTAGTCGGCGAGCATCTCCTCGCCGACTTCGGAGAGCAGGGCTTCGCTGTCCACGGCTTGCACCGCGGGGCTCCGCTTGGCGCAGGCCGCAAGGCCCGAAAGTGCCGCGAGCGCCGCGCCCGTCCCGGCGATGAATTCACGGCGACTGGTAGTCATTGAAGCAGTGTCCTTCGCAAGAGCCCTGCGGTTCCATCTGTCATGATACCGCCACTTCGCCGAGCCGACCCAGGGCACCGCAATGTGGGATGACGTCCGCGCGCATTTCATGAGCGCCATCGCAGACCTTCGCCGCGCATGGCGGAGCCTTGCGGTCACCGACCTCGCCTACAAGCTTCTCGCCTTTGCATTCCTGATGCCGGCGACAAGCCTGCTCCTGTATGCACTGCGCGCCGGGACTTCGAACCGCGTCGTCGCCGACGTCGACATCGCGTACTTTTTCCTCACGACGCCGGCGGGGATCACGACCTTGATACTCGGCGCTGCCCTGATTGCAGCCATTGTGGCCATCGAGTCTGCGTGCCTGATGGCCATCGGCCTCGGCGGAACGGCGGGCCTGTCGCTCACCGGCAAAGGCGCGCTGCGATTCGGAGCGGCGCAAGCTTTGAGCGTATTGCGCCTGACACTGCGGATGGTCCTGTGGGTCCTGGCAGGCCTCGCACCATTCCTGCTCGTGGGCGGCCTCGTGTACGTCACGCTGCTTCGCGAATACGACATCAATTACTACCTGGCGCAGCATCCGCCGCAATTCTGGGCCGCTGCGGGAATCATCGGCGTCCTCGCCATCGGACTCCTGTGGCTGTCGGCACGCACACTTGCACGCTGGGCGCTCGCGATGCCGCTCCTTCTATTCGAGAACCTGAGTCCACGGCAAGCGCTCGGCGAAAGCGCCCGGCGCTCGACCGGCTCACGTGGTCTGATCCTGGCGACGCTGCTCGCGTGGGCGGTGACCGCTGCCTTGCTGCTCGTGGCAGCCACCGGGTCGGTGGGCTTTGTCGGCCGCATCGTGGCGCCGCATCTGGCCGGCTCGCTGGCGCTCAGCCTGGTCTTCGTCGCAGCCTGTGCCCTGATCGGCGCCGCACTCGCGCTCGCCGTCGGCATCTTCAATTTCTCCCTGTTTTCGCTGCTGGTTACGCGCCTGTACCTGCACATCACCCGGCCGCCATCGCCGGCAGCAATGCTCGCGCCGTATGCGGCAAGCCACCCGCGCCGGTTTTCCAGGCGCGCGATG
>CAVXET010000005.1:0-910208 GCA_963760725.1 uncultured Gammaproteobacteria bacterium | reverse complement strand
CGATCCGCGCCTGCTGCTCGTTGGCAAGGCGCTCGTGGTACAGCACCTGGCGGCAGATATCCTCCACCGCGTCGTCCGGGGATCGCGCTTCGCCTATCGTCAGCCCGTAGGGCACCGTCGCCGCGCCGTGAATCTCCATGCGCGCCCGGTACAGCGACAGCGCCAGCGCATCGCGCGAACGCTGCAGGCAAATGAAGCGCGCGGTCGGCAACGCCCCGGAAACCAGGTGCGCACTTGCATTGAGCGCGTTGTTCTTCGCAACGACCGGAAGTCCCGTTTCGCGCTCGAAGGCGCCGAAGAAAGCCGACATTTCGGCGCTGGCGTTTTCATCCAGGCGTTCCGGAACGCGGCTGCGATCGCGACCGAGCCAGCGATCCCAAAGGTTGAGCGCATCGTTCGGCGCGCTCCAGCCACTGGTCCGCCCGTAATAACTGCGGTACGCGATCAGGGAGCGATGCAGACGCTGGCCCAGCAGCCGGTGCGCGGTCAGCGGCGAGCGCGGGAACACCGACGCGAGATTGTCGAAGAACGCGACCGGGAGATTGCGGATAAGCAGTTGGGCCGCGAGCGAAGTGCCCGAACGCGCCGAGCCGCATACGAGCACGATGGGCTGGGTCGGCGCGCCGGCGTCCCGGTACATGCGCCGCTCGAAGGGCGTCATCAGTACGTCCATCGGCATCGCGAACGGTGCGGTCGCCGCCGCGCGAATCGCGAAGCGCGCCGCCGGGTCCGGGTTCTTCAGCAGCCGGCGCGCGAGGCCGACCGGGTCGTGAAAGCCCGCAGGCACGAACGGATGAATGGCGCGCCGGAGCCAGCCCGGCGAGTTCCTCCTGTCCACCGATATCCCCATCGCATCGATACTAGTCACGTGATCTCGGTCACACAATCGGGGGCGTGACATATTGCCGAGTGATAAGTGCATGGCGCGATTCGGGTCCCGCCATCGCAATATGTCAACTACTGCGAAGGTCGCCTGAGCAAGCCCTGGCGGCCATACCACTCGGCCGTATCACGCGCTCCCGCCTCGAATCCAACACGCGGGGTAAACCCGAGGAGCCGCTGGGCCTTGTCCGTCGAGAAGACGAACGACTTGCGGAAGAAGTCGAGCCGACGGCGATGCAGCGGCGGGTCGATCCGGAGCGGCTTGAAAACCGCCTCGAACAGGACTGCAGCGGTCATGAACGGCCACATGGGCAGGCGGATCCGCGAAACTCTGCGGCCCAGCACGCCGGCGATGACATCGACCATTTGCCGTGTCGTAAGCACTTCCTCGCCCGGAAGGACAAACGTTTCGCCCGCCGCCGCGGCGTGGACCGTAACGAGCAGCAAGGCACGCACGAGATCGTCCACGTGCATCGCCTGTCGCAGGTTCTCCCCGTTCCCGATCATCAGGAACTTGCCGCTATCGATGGCGCGGAACAGTTTCAACAGTCGGAAATCGCCGGGACCGTAGGTCTCCGAGATCCTCACGATGCTCGCCTCGACCGGGCCAGCCTCTTCACGCACGACGCGCTCCGCCGCGAGCTTGGTGCGACCGTAGATGTTGTCAGGGTTCGAAGGGCTCCCCTCGTCGAGCCTGCCGTTCGCAGCCGAGCCGTACACGCCTATGGTGCTTCCGTACACGAAACGCCGGACTCCTGCGTCGCGGCTCGCCGCGAGGAGGCTGCGCGTGCCGCCGACGTTGACGTCCTCGAAGTAGCTGTCGGGCACGCCGGATTCGTGCTGCGCGGCGGCGAGGTGGATGACGGTGTCGCAGTCAGACACCACGCGACGCGCGAATGCCGCATCCTGCAGGGCGCCCTCTTCGATTC
This sequence comes from uncultured Gammaproteobacteria bacterium, assembly GCA_963760725.1. Taxonomy (GTDB): domain Bacteria; phylum Pseudomonadota; class Gammaproteobacteria; order Steroidobacterales; family Steroidobacteraceae; genus SCUD01. The sequence goes on along the minus strand of CAVXET010000005.1, from coordinate 908,397 downwards.
GGACTCCCGCGCGCTCGAGCTCCGCGACGCGCGAGCGTTCCGCGTCGGTCTTGACCATGCCCGTCACGACGACATCCATCTGGCGCTGACGCGCCTCGAGCGCGAGCCGCGACCCGATGAATCCGGTTCCGCCCGTGAGCAGCAGTCTCATTGCGAGACATCCTCCGGCGCGCTTTGTGCCCCGTGGCGCGAGAGCACTTCGTTTGTCGCCGCGAGCTCGGAGAGTTCGCGCTCGGCGCTCCATCCCAGCAGTTCGCGCATGCGCACCGCCACCGCCTCCAGGGCCGCCTGGCCCGGATGGCAGCCACTTCCCAGTTGCGTGCGCCTCAGCACCACGTCCTCGAGTCGCACCGCCATTTCATCCTGGACGGCAAACGTCGCCTCCGCGAGCAGCGTGCCGGTGCCTCGCAGCACCGCCGCATCCGCCGCGTTCGCGTCCGCCAGCGCGAGAATTTCAGGATACTCCGTCCCATAGGCACGCAGTAGCCGATCCAGCGTCCTGCCGCCGACCACGCGCGAGCCCTTGCGGTGCGCGTGACTTCGAAAGGCTTCGAAATTCGCGAGATCGCCACCGACGAGCGCCCGCCTTTCGGTGTCGGCCCGCGCCGGGGCCGCGGGCATTTGCCGCAGCAGGAGATCGAGCGCTGCCGCGGCGTCGCCGCGCGCCGTGGTGTAGCGGATGCCGACCAGGCTCACGAGTCCCTGCACGCCGTGCAGTGCCGCGTGATCCATGAAACGCGACTCCTTGCCGAAACTCAACGCCTCCACGCTGCCCGGGTCCGCGCCGAACGGCACGAGCCCGCAATTGCGGTACACGACATCATCGAGCGTCAGCTTGAGCGCGGGAAAGCACCCGTTGATCTCGTGGATCCAGGCGTCGAGCTCGGCATCGCCGACGACGGCCGTATCCGGGTGCGCCGGAAACGGCTTGTGCCAGACGCCGATCAGGGTGAGGTGACGCCAGGGCACGATGAACATGTGGCGCGCTTCGCGCCCGAACTTGGCGTCGCGATCGCGGCTCTGGCCCTGCACGGCGAGCGCGAATCGCGATTTCGGGCGGCGTCGCACGGCAAAGCAGGCATCGCGCGAGAACGAGCCCCGCTTCCAGGTGCCGAAGCGCGAATCGCCGGCGAGCAGGTACTCCGCACCGGGGCCCGCGGCGTTGAGGACGAGCCTGGCGCGGATCTCGATCTCCTCGCCGCCCAGCCGGTCGCGCGCCTTGACGCCGACGACGCGATTGCCCTGCCACAGGAATCCGGATGCCTCGACGTAGTTGCAAGCGGTGGCACCGGCCTTCACGGCGGACTTCACGAAGGCGAGCACGAGGCGCGGCGGGCTGTACATCTGGCCGTCGTCGAACACCGCGGCGCCCGTCAGCTCCGGATCGTCGAGCTCCGGGTACAGGTCGAGCAATTCCGGACGGCCCAGCAGGCGCGTGAACGGGATCTTGCGCGTTCGGTCCGCGATGCCCGCATTGCGGTCGAGCGTGAGGAAGTCATACAGGTACATTCCCGCACCGAGAAACGCCTTGCCCTTGCGGCCGCGGCCGTACGTCGGAATGACGATCGGCAACGGCGCGACGAGGTGCGGCGCGATCCGCAGCAGCGCGCTCCGTTCCCGGCACGAGGCACGCAGCCGCGCGACGTCCAGGTGCTGGAGATAGCGAATTCCGCCGTGGACGATCTTGAAGCACTCGGCCGAGGCGCCGCCGCCGAAATCGCTGCGCTCGATCAGCACGGTGCGCAGGCCGCGCAGCGTCGCATCCCACAGCGCGGCCGCCCCGAAAGCGCCGCCGCCGATGATGGCGAGGTCGTACTCGCCTTCCGCGAGAAGGCGCGTATTGCGTGTCATCATCCCCACGCTTGCCAGTCTAGCGCAGCGGGTTGCCCGGCCGCTCCGGAGCGTGATCCAATGTTCCGGAAAATGTGACGCAGGACAGGAACATCCGCGCGATGACCGCAACCCGCAGCCCGCTCGTCGCGCTCTACCTGGTCGCCCTGGTGTCGGGCCTGTGGGTGGCCGCAGACGGCCGGCATCACTGGGACGAGCCGACCTACCTCTATGCAGGCGCCTACGTCGATGCCGGCGACATCATCGACGGCCAGGTCCAGCCCTCCGGCATCGGCCATTTCACGCAGGGACGGATCCTGCACGCCCTGATCGTGAAGGGCGTCATGCAGGCGGCCGGCTCGCCGCCGGCGGGCTTCAGCGCGATGCTGGTGATCAACCTGGCCTTGCTCGCCGTCAGCGTCTTACTCCTACACCGGATCCTGCGCGCGCTGCTGCCCGACGCTCGGCTGGACGCGCGAAGCGACCGCGCTCGTCGCGATGTCGCCCGGTCATCCTCTACCTCGCATTCCGGCGTGCTCGCGGACGCCGAGGCCCTGTGCGCCGCCCTGCTCGCGACGTACGCGCTGCTCCGCCTCGCGCAAGGCGGCGGCCTCGGGTATGCGGCGCTCGCCGCCGCGAGCATCGCGTTCTGCACCCTGAGCAAGAACCAGATGGCCTGGATGCCGGCGACATTCTGGGCCACCTTTTCCCTCGTCCCGCTCGCAGGCATCGACCGTCGCCGCCTGGTCGTGCTCGGCGCAGCGAGCGGCCTTGCGGCAATCGTCCGACGGTCGCCACGCTCGAGTGGCTGGGCATCGGCGTCGCTGCCTACTGGTCGAGCTATCGCGGCCTCGCGAGTGGCGACGTGCCGCTGGTCGCAAAGATCCTCAACATCGGCACGGAGCTCGGCGTGCTGTGGCTGCTGCTGCCGTTCGCCCTGTTCACGACGCGCCGGCGCGAACTTGCCGCGTTCGCGCTCTGGTTCGTGCTCGCGATGGCGCCTTTCGTGCTCGTCATCAACAGCATCGAGGCGCGCCACGTCGCGGTAAACCTGGTGGCGGTCGGCGCGCTCTTCGCGCTCGCGCTGGAGGCCATCATCCACCGCCATCGAACCATCGTCGCGTTCGCAGCAATCGCCGTCATCATGGCGACCAATGTCGCAGTGCTTGCGATCATGCCGCACCGCGTCGACACCGCGCAGATGCGCGAGGCGATCGATGCGCTCGATGCCCGCTTCGGCGCCGGCGGCTACGTGCTGCTGACGGCCACGGGATACACGGACTTTCACATGATCCGCGTGCTGTGGCCGGAGATCGACGTGCGCGATCCCAGCACCGCGGAAACGTACGTGCATCCCGGCGTGCGCAGCCGCGAACAGGCGCATCGAGGCCTGGTACGGCGGACGCCAGGTCGAGACCCTCGCGTCACTGCGGGAGATCGGCAAGCCGGTGGCTTACCTCGGATACCGGCAGACATTTGCGGCCGAAAACCTGCACGACATGCTGGCACGGGTTTCTCCCGCACTCGCCGCACGCGTGCTCGGCAAGGTCAGCCTGAACGACCGGCTGTTCCCGAATTCAACGAAGTGGCTGTGGGACAGTCCCGACGTGAAGGTCGAGCCGATCGCAAGGATCGGCCACTACCAGGTATTCGAAGTCCGGATGGACGCGCGCTAGCGCTTGACGGCGACCGCGGCGACCTTCTTGCTGAGGATCGTGACGTTCTTGCCGTAGAGCTTGAAGATCACGCGGAACACGAGTTCGGACACCGTCGTCACCGCGAGGCCCACGTAGTTCAGCGGGTTCTTCCAGAACACGTAGAGCTTGAGCGCAAACGGCCGGATCTCCCGGAAACCGCCGAGCTCGAGCAGCTGGCTGAGGCTGTATTCGGTGACGTTGTAGAAATGGTCGATGTTGTGCGCCAGGTTCTCGGAGCCGACCAGCGGGTTCGCGCCGTTCATCGCATAGACGACGATGCCCCCGCCCGGCCGCAGCGCGCGATGGCAGAGCTGCAGGAACTCGATCGTCTCCGCGATCGTCAGGTGATTCAGCTCCTGCTCGGGGATGATCGTGTCCCAGGATTCGGGCGACCGCTCGAGGAACTCGAATGCGTCGGCAACCTCGCAGGGCAGGTTGTGGCGCTTCGCGTGCGCCACCTTGCCCGCGTCCGAATCAATGCCGTGCACGTTCGTGTACCCGGCCTGCGCCAGCATGTTGACGAGGTAGCCCGGTCCGCAACTGATCACGAGAATCCGCGCGGCGCGGTCCTGCGGCAGGTGTCGCGTGTAGTTCGCGCGGTAGTACGCGAGGAAGGACTTGTAGCCGCTCTCGACGTCGGCTGGCGCCTGCCAGTACGAATCGAACGGCTCGAGCCTCGCCGACAGGCGCCGTCGTGCGGGACGCTCGATCGGGATGGGCTGCGGCGCTGCACCTGGATTCATGGCCATTATTCTACCCCGATCCGCTCCAATGGCCACTTGAGCATGGGATAAACTGTGCGAACTTGAGAATCCTGTTATGTAACTACGAATATCCGCCGCTCGGCGGCGGCGGCGGCGTCGTCATGGCGGCCCTCGCCCGCGAGCTCGCCAGGCGCCACGCGGTGACGGTGATCACTTCGCGCGCGGGCGACCTCAGCGCCGAAAGCGACGACCGCGGCGTGCGCGTGATCCGCGTGCCGGTGCTGTTCCGGCGCCATCTTTCTGTCGCAAACTTTCCGTCGATGTTCGCCTACCTGCCGATGGCGGCCTGGCGCGCCGCGCGCATGCGCCGCAGTTCCGCCTTCGACGTCGTGAACACGCATTTCGTCGTGCCGACCGGGCCTGTAGGACAGTGGATCGCCGACCGCTACGGCATTCCGAACGTGCTCTCGGTGCACGGCGGCGACCTCTACGACCCCAGCAAGAAGCTCTCGCCGCACCGGCATGGCTGGATGCGCGAGCCGATCCGGCGGATGCTGCAGCGCGCCGATGCCGTCGTCGCCCAGTCGAACAACACGCTCGGCAACGTCAGCGACATCTACGGCGTTCGCCGCGACGTCGACCTCATCCCGCTCGGCATCGAGCGGCCGCCCGCGAACGTCACCGCCTCACGCACGGACATTCGGCCTGCCAGCGGATGCCTTCGTGCTCGTCACCGTCGGGCGCCTCGTCGCCCGCAAGCAGACGACCCAGCTCGTGGCGGCGATGGCGAAGAGCGGCGTCGAACGCGCGCACCTGCTCGTCGTCGGCAGCGGTCCGGACGAAGTACCGATCCGCGAGGCCGCGGCTGCGCATGGCGTCGCCGGCCGCGTGCACCTGCTCGGCAGCCTCGGCGAGGTCGACAAGTACCGCGCCATCGCCGCCGCCGACGTCTTCGCCTCCACCAGCCAGCACGAGGGCTTCGGCCTCGTGTTCCTGGAGGCCATGGCCATGGGCCTGCCGGTCATCTGCTACGACCACGGCGGCCAGACCGACTATCTTTCGACCGGCGCCACCGGTCACGTGCTGCACCTGAACGACGCGATCGCATTCTCGAACGCGATCCGCGAACTCAGCGCATCGCCGGAGCGCTGCCGGCAGTTCGGCGAGTTCAACCGCACGCGCGTCGAGGAGTTCTTCATCGACCGCTGCGCCGAGCGTTACGAGGCGGTCATGCAGCGTGCGATCGATGCGCGCGGCGCGCGCAAGGCGGGCTGATCGCGCATGTGCGGCATCGCGGGCATCGTCCAGGGCAACGGCACCGAGCAGGCGGCCATGGCGCGCATGCTGCATGCGTTGCGCCATCGCGGCCCTGACGGCGAATGGCAGTACGGCGCCGACGGCGCGATCTTCGGCCACCGGCGCCTGTCCATCATCGACCTCGAGGGCGGCCGGCAGCCGCTCCTGAACGCCGATCGCTCGGTGTGGGTGGTCTGCAACGGCGAGATCTACAACTACCGGGAACTGCGCAAGGACTTCGAGCAGCGCGGCTACCCGTTCCAGACCCACAGCGACTGCGAACTCATCATCGCGCTCTACGAGCGCCACGGCGAGCGCCTGATCGAGCACCTGCGCGGCATGTTCGCGTTCGGCCTCTGGGACGCGCGCCGCCGCAAGCTGATCGTGGCCCGCGACCACCTCGGCCAGAAGCCGCTCTACTACGCACGCACCGCGGCCGGCTTCGCCTTCGCGTCCGAGATCAAGGCGCTGCTTGCCTGCGACCCCTCGCTGCGCCAGATGGACCTCGAGGCGCTCGACCAGTACCTGGCCCTGCGCCTCATCGCGCCGCCGCGTTCGATGTATCGCGGCATCCGCAAGCTCCCGCCCGGTCACATGCTCGTCGTCGAGGACGGCGGCGAGCCCGCGATCCGCCGCTATTGGGACCTCGCCTACCAGCCGAAGCTCGAAGGCAGCGACGAGTCGCTCACCGACCAGCTCGAGGAACAGGTGGACGAGGCGCTGCGCCTGCATCTCGTGAGCGACGTGCCCGTCGGCGCCTTCCTGAGCGGCGGCCTCGACTCGAGCCTGCTCGTCGCGATGCTCGCCCAGCGGGTCGGCGTGAAGAACCTCCCGACATTCACGGTCGGCCTGCCCTATGCGCAGTTCGACGAGGCGCCGCACGCGCGTGCGGTGGCCCGCGCCGCCGGCACCGAGCACCACGAGCGCACGCTGGATGCGTCGCTGCTCGAAATACCTGCCGCAGCTCATCTACCACCTCGACGAGCCTTCCGATCCGCTGTCGCTGTGCGCCTACCAGGTCGCGGAACTCGCCAGCCGGCACGTCAAGGTCGTCATCGGCGGCGACGGCGGCGACGAACTGTTCGGCGGCTATGACCGCTACTACGGAAACCTGTACGCCGGGCGCTACGCCGCGATTCCGGCCGCCATTCGGCGCGGCGCTGATGCAGCCGCTGCTGTCGCTCGTGCCGGAGTCGGGCTGGTACAAGAGCAAGGGACATCAGCTGCGCTGGCTGCACCAGCTTTCGTTCCTCGAAGGCGCCGACCGCTACGCGGCAAGCCTCACCTACTTCTACTTCAATCGCGAGGCGCGCCAGAAGCTGCTGACGCCGGAGTCCGTACGGCAACTCGCGGCAACGTCGGCCGAAGCCGCGATCGCAGATCCCTACCGGGAATGCGCTGGCGACGCCGCTCGACCGCATGCTGTATGCGGACTCGCGCGTGCGCCTGCCCGACCACCCGGTGATGATCACCGACCGCATGTCCATGGCTCATGGCCTCGAGGCGCGCAGCCCGTTCATGGACCATCGCCTCGCAGAGTTCGCCGCCCGCCTGCCGAGTCGGCTGAAGGTGCAGGGCCGGGCGCTGCGCGTGATCCAGCGGCGCCTGGCGCGAGCGTTACCTGACGTCCGAGATCATCGATCGCCCCAAGCAGGGCTTTTCCTCGGCCCTGCCCTACATCCTGCGATCCGAATACCAGACGCTCTACGAAGCCGCCCTCAGCGACTCACGGCTGGTCCAGGCGGGCATCCTGCGAGCGGAGCCGATCCAGGAGCTCGTGGCGGCGCAGCAGGCCGGCCGCGCCGACCATGGCAACCGGCTGTGGCTCCTGGTCAATGCCGAGTTGTGGTACCGGATGATGATCCTGGGCGAAAACCACGAGTCCCTGGCCCCGTCCGTGACGGCCGCCGCAGTTTGACCGGCAGATTACGACAAGTCGGACAAAATCGCGAAGACTTTCAGGAAGTTACGCGCATGTGCTGTATAATTCCTGAAGTGACGCAAGCACCCGCATTGTCAGTGATCGTCCCCTTCTACAACGAAGAGGACAGCATCGCGGCGCATGCACGCGGCCATCGTGGCCGCCGTGGAGCCGCTCGGCGTGCCGTTCGAGATGGTCTTCGTCGACGACGGCAGCCGCGACCGCACGCGCCGAGATGCGCGACCGAGATCGCGCGCCAGGATCCGCGGGTCGTGTTCGTCAAGTTCCGCCGCAACTACGGCCAGACACCGGCCATGGCGGCCGGCATCGAGGAGGCGCGCGGACGCGTGCTCGTGACGATGGACGGCGACCTGCAGAACGACCCGGCCGACATCGCCCTGTTCCTCGAGAAGATCGACGAGGGCAACGACATCGTGGTCGGCTGGCGCTTCAACCGCCAGGACAAGCTGATCACGCGCAAGATTCCGTCACGGATCGCCAACTGGCTGATCGGCAAGATCACCGGGCGTGCCGATCAAGGACAACGGCTGCTCGCTCAAGGCCTACCGCGGCATCGCTGATCAAGAAGATCCCGCTGTACTCCGAGATGCACCGCTTCATCCCGGCCATGGCCTCGATCGCGGGCCCGCGCATCGCCGAGATCAAGGTGCGTCACCACGCGCGCCAGTTCGGCCAGTCGAAGTACGGCCTGTCGCGCGATCTACAAGGTCCTGCTCGACCTCATGGTCATCAAGACGGTCGCCTCGTTCACCGCGCGGCCGCTGCTGTGGTTCAGCATGCTGGCGACGCCGCTGCTCGTGATCGGCACGGTCGCGATCGGCTACTCGCTGTGGCAATGGGCCGACGACCGCCGCACCGATACCGCTGCCGGTCGCCGGCACCGGCGTGCTGCTGCTGGATGTCCGCCTTCATCCTGGTCTGCGGCGGCATCCTCGGCGAACTGATCTACCGCTTCGGCGACGTGCGCGAGCAGCGACTTTTCGCGCCTGACCGGCACAGTCCTGGCGAAGCGGCACGGCACCCTGGTCGAGGCAGTTGCGCATGAGTGAAGCGAGAATGCCCGTGGACATCTCGGTAATCGTGCCGGTCGGCGGCCGCCTTGCGGACCCCGTCGAGCTGTATGCCGAGTATCGCGCGGGCCTCGAAGCGCTCGGCCGCAGCTACGAGATCATCTTCGTGCTCGACGGGCCGCGCGAGAAGTTCGCGGCCGGGCTCAAGCAGCCTGGCGGCCAGCGGGGCCGAGCTTCACGGTCGTCGGCCTCACGCGTCCGTTCGGCGAGGCCACGGCCCTCATGGCGGGCTTCGAGCAGGCCCCGGGCCAGGTCATCGTCACCCTGCCCGCCTACCACCAGATCGAGGCCTCGCGAGCTGCCGAAGCTCGTGGCAGCCCTCGCGGACTCCGACCTCGCCATCGCGCGGCGCTGGCCGCGGGCGGGCGGCGCCTTCGAGCGCCTGCGCCGGGGTGCCTTCCACGGCCTGCTCGGCTCCGTGACGGGCCTGCAAGTTCCAGCGACCTCGGTTGCGGCGCCCGTGCCTGCGACCGCCGCGTGCTGGAGGAGATCCAGCTCTACGGCGACCAGCACCGCTTCCTGCCGGTCCTGGCCGACCGCAAGGGCTTCCGGGTGCGCGAAATCGACGTCCGGCAGTCGCCCAAGGACCGCCATGAGGGCCTCTACGAGCCCCGGGTCTATGCGCGCGGCTTCCTCGACATCTTCACGGTCTTCTTCCTGGTGCGATTCACCAAGAAGCCGCTGCGGTTCTTCGGCATGATCGGCGTCAGCCTGTTCGCGATCGGCGCCCTGCTCGTGACCTGGCTGGTCATCGAGCGGCTGTTCTTCGGCCAGGAACTGACGCAGCGGCCGGCGCTGCTGCTCTCGACCCTGCTGGTCGTGCTGGGGCTGCAGCTCTTTGCGCTGGGACTTGCTCGGCGAACTGATCATCTTCACCCATGCGAAACAGATTCGTGACTACCAGATCGACACGGTGCTGAACTTCCAGCCCGACCGGGTCGAACCTTCAATTCGGAGCGGCACATGAACGAAGAACGGACTTTCTCGGACTTCGATGCGGGTCCTGCAGGAACCGGACCCGGCCGGCCATCATGACGGCCTTTGCGGTCCTGGTCCTCACGTGCGATCGTGTTCCTGCTGCCGGCGGTCTATGAGTCATCCGCCACCTTGCTCATCGAACAGATGAGCCTGCCGGTCGAACTGACGGGCGGCGCTGGCGCGCAGGACTACGTCGAACAGCGGCTGCAGCGCACGCGCCAGCGCGTGCTCACCGACGAGAACGTGAAGTCGATGATCGAAAGGCACAAGCTCTACGAATCCGGGTTCGAATCGAAAGCACTCGAGGACAAGCTCGCCGAGTTCAACGCAAATGTCCTGATTACGCCGCAGGTCACCGGAGTCATCGATCCAAAGTCCATGCGCGCCGCCGAGCTGACATACGCGTTCGACGTCGGCTTCAGGAACTCCGAATGCCGAGACGACCACAGCGCGTTGCCAGCGAACTCGCCGACCTGTTCGTAAAATCGAGCGCGGCGCAGGCCGTAGACGAAGCCAAACGCACGATCGATTTCGCCAAGACCGAGTCCGAGCGCCTCGCAACCGACCTGCGCGAGCGCGAGGCACGGCTGGCGAAGTTCCGACAGGAGCATCCGGGCGGCTTGCCCGAGGACCGCGTGCGCAATCAGGAACGCGTGATGCAATACGAGCGCGACCGCGTGACTCTGGATTCCGACCTCCGCGCGGCACGGGCTCGCCTCGAACTGTATACGGCCCAGTTGCGCGACACCCCGCGCGACAGCCCGGTCATCGACGAGACCGGCCAGGTCGTCCTGCGCGGCACAGACCGGCTGGCGGCGGCACAGCAGGAACTCGTCGCTGCGCGCGCAAAGTACAGCGACGATCATCCGGACGTAAAGCGGCTGCGGCGCGAAATCGCGCAGCTGTCATCGGACGCGTCCGCCGGGTCGACGAGCGCGCCGACCAACCCGGCATATCATCCAGCTTCAGTCACAGGCCAACGCGGCGGCAATCGAAGTGCGCGAGCTCTCTGCACGGCGCAACGAGCTCTCGGGGCAAATCTCCAGCGCCCAGGGTGACGTGACGCTGTCGCCGCGGCTCGAGGAACAGTACACGGATCTCGTCCGCGACTACGAAGTCATCAAGGCGCAGTACGAACAGATGCGCGCACAGCAAGCGAATGCCGAACTGCAGAGCAAGGCTGCCTCCGGTACGGCCGCCGAATCCTACGTGCTCATCAACCCCGCGACGACGCCGGAAGACCCGGTCCAGCCCGACCGCCTGGCCCTGATGTTTCTCGGCATCGTCCTCGCCGTCGCTGCGGGCCTGGGTGCTGCATTCGTGTTGAATGTGACCGATTCGACCGTGCGCGGAAACGGGGACATCGTTGCGCTCGCAAAGGTTGAACCGTTCGCGCACGTGCCGACGATACGCAGCAGGTCCGAGCTCCAGCGCAGGCGGATCCTGGACATCACGATGGCAGCAAGCATGGCTGGTATCGCGCTGATACTCCTGCTGATCGTCGCGTAGTGCCAAGAAACTCCGATTTGCGCCGGCCCGGCTGAGCATCGGCGGGCTCCGGTATGCGTTTCAATGCGGCGGTCAGGCGCGCTGCCCGGGCAGTCTGGGTCCACAGGCGCTTTGCGAAGCACCACTTCATCCACATTCCCAAGAATGCAGGTGAGGCGGTTCGGGATGCACTATTTCTCCGACGGGACGTCTCCCTCAGCTCCCCATACCACTATCGTTACGTCGACATTGCAGACCGGGTCGGCCGGGATCTCAGGTTTTTCGCGATCATTCGCAATCCGTGGAGCCGAACTGCATCGCGCTATCATTTTGCCCACCAAAACGCGGCGCAATGGTCGGCAGACGATCCCCGGAGGCGATTCATTGAAAAGGCGAGTTTTGCCGACTTCGTTCGACAGCAGGAAATATTGCCGATTCCGGAGCACCCGAATCAGCCGTGGATGGGACCCTTGAGTTCCTGGTTCAACCAGCTCGAGTGGATTCGTGATGAGCGAGGCCGCGTCGCATGTCATTGCTTGCGCATGGAAAACCTGAATGAAGACCTTGATCTTTACTTCGGTGAACGCATTGCATTGCGCAGCCGGAACGTCACGCAGGCAAAGTACGACTATCGTTCGATGTATACGGACGAACTCGCCGATATCGTCGGTACGACATTTCGCGATGATATCGAACACTTCGGATTCCGTTTCGACGCGAGTGCGGCGCGAAACGTCTTTGCGCTTTCTTGACCGCGGCGGCTCGCGTGGCAAACGAACAGGGCGGCAATTCCATTGATCTCAATTTACCAACGCATTAAGGCTCAAATCGACGCCAGGCTTTCCCGTCAGGGCAAGCTCGGCACTGCGCTCGTCAAGGGCGTCGCCGGAACCGCTGGCATCAAGGCCACCCATGCCTTGATCGTGTTCGCAAGTTCCATCGTGCTGGCCCGTGCGCTCGGCCCGGCTGGTTATGGTGTCATGACGTACGTCATCGCACTCGTACATCTTCTTTCGACTCCGTCTGAGCTGGGCGTGCCCAATCTTGCTGTCAGAGAGGTCGCAATCGCCAATGCCCGCAAGGATTGGGGGCGGATGCGCGGTTTCATCAGGTGGGCGCACACCACGATAGGCATTATCAGCTTGGTTCTGGCCTGCGCCGGCGCCGTCGCACTGCTGCTGTTCGGGGACGAGCTCGATCCCGTCAAGCGCACGTGCATGTGGCTCGGCATCGTGCTCGTCCCACTTGCATCGCTGAACATGTTGCGCAGCTCAATGCTCCGCGGACTGCGAAAAGTCCTTCTTGGGCAATTGCCCGAACAGATCATCAGGCCGCTCGCGTTCCTCCTGCTGATACTCGGGCTGAATTTCGTCGGAAATAGCCTGACGTCTCCAGTCGTTGCCCTGACCGCACACATTGTCTCGGTGATGATCGCGTTCCTTTGCGGAATGCTGCTTTTCTTCAGGCACCGCCCGCGCGAACTCGCTGGCGCCGTGCCACAGTTCGCCGGTCGCAGCTGGCTCGCCAGCAGCATCCCGTTTGGCCTGACAGCGTTGATGCAGCTCATCAATGGCAAGACCGACATACTGATTCTCGGCATGTTTCGGGCGGACGCAGATGTCGGCATATACCGGGTCTCCGTTCAAATGGCGGCGCTCGTCGTTTTCGGGCTTCAAGTCGTAAACGCCATCCAGGGCCCGCACATCGCCCACCTGTTCGCAAAGGGCGACATGCCGAGGCTCCAGAAGATGGTCACGCGCAGCGCACAGGCGATCTTCGCCTTTGCCTTGGCGGCGGTGCTCGTGATCGTGCTGTTCGGGAAGGTCCTGATCGAGACTCTGTTCGACCCCGCGTTTTCCGCGGCCTACGTTCCGCTTGTCATCATCTGCGTCGGCCAGCTCGTCAACGCCGCGATGGGCTCGGTGGGCTCATTGCTCAACATGACCGGCCACGAGAAGGACACCATGACAAGCGTGTTCATCGGTGCGGCGATCAACGTGACGCTGAACTTTGCGCTCACGCCGACATGGGGCCCCATCGGAGCGGCCATTGCGACTACGACGACCCTGATCACGTGGAACATGATCATGTGGCACATGGTTCGAAAACGGCTTGGCATCGAGCCTTCCCCGTTCCTGTTTCTGTTGCGCCGCCGGTGAATAGATAGCTCGCATGCCCGCCAAGATTCGCGTCGGAGTTCTGCTGGACACGACCCGAGTACCGGCTTGGCAGTTCGCTGCACTCGAGTCGATCGCGGAGTCCGAATGCGCGACGATTTCTCACGTCTTCGTGTGCGATCCCACAGATCCAGCGCCTGCGGCAACCGACTCGAGCAACCGCTTCATCCGTTGGCTGTATGGCGTCATCAATCGATTGGAGTCCCACAAGAAGCGGCCCGAACCGGATGCCTGCGCGGAGGTGTCTGCAAAACCTCTGATGGGCGGCGCCAATGTTTCCGATGAACCCATGGACGTCCTGTTGTTGCTTGGCGATCCGGCCAAGGCCACTGCCGGCCTGCCTCGGGCGCCGCTCGGACACTGGTATATCACGTGCTCCGGACGCCCGTTCGCACCCTCGAACGGTACACACGTCGGGCTTGCGGAGTATGTTCGCCGCCTGGACACGCTTGATACGAACCTGGAGGTTCGTGAGCCGGCCGGCGGACGCAGATCGACGGCCTACAGCACGCGTTCCGCAATCGACTACGGCTCCCACTTCGTAACGAGAAATGAGCATCTTTGGAAGTGCAGCGCCATCATCCTTCGGGCGCTGAAAGCGTGCCATGCGGCCGGCAGGCAGGACTACCTGCCGACCCTGCCCGCGTCGACGGAGCGGGGGCGAGACGCCGCGAGAAGCCTGATTCTGCTGCCTGCGCTCATCACCTTTCTATTCTGGCGCGTCTGGAAGAAAGCCTATCGGAGACTGTTTTCTGAGCGATGGATACTCATGTCGGCGATCGATGAAAGCATCGTCGGCAAGGGCCCCTTCACGGACCTCATCCCTCCAAGTGACCGCTTTTGGGCGGATCCGCACGTCGTCGAGCAGGACGGCCGCCACCATGTCTTCTTCGAGGATGCTTCACGCGAATCCGGTATCGGTCACATTTCAGTGATGAGCGACGACGGCCAGGGGCGATTCGGTTCCCCGCGGTGCATACTCCGGCGGCCGTATCACCTCTCCTATCCCTTCGTGTTTCGATGGGATGGATCCTGGTATCTGGTTCCGGAGTCCGGGCAGAACAGGACTGTGGAACTCTACCGGTCAGTCCGCTTCCCGGACGTCTGGGAGCCCGCTCACACGCTGATTGAGGACATCGACGCCTACGACGCGACCCTCGTCGAGCACGCTGGTCGTTGGTGGCTCTTTGCCAATGTTCGCGCGAGACCCGGAACGTCGACGTGGGACGAACTGCATGTTTTCCATGCCGACAGTCCCGTCAGTCGCGAATGGCGCCCGCACGGTTCCAACCCCGTTGTATCGGATGTTTGTCGTGCAAGACCCGCCGGGCGGTTCTATGCGGACGGCGGACGCCTTTACCGGCCTTCCCAGAACTCTTCACTACGTTACGGGCGCGCGTTGATGATCAACGAAGTCATCGAACTCAGTGAATCTTGCTACCGGGAGCGTACTGTCTGTACGATCGGGCCGCGCGAGCTCCGGCGCGTCATGGCAGTTCACTCCTACAGCCGAGCCGGCAGGTTGACGTTCATCGATGCCATTCAACGCGAGTCACGGCTAGCGAGACGCAAGGATCGATCACGGGAAGTCGCCGTCCGTTGAACAAACTCACGTTCTCGCAGAGCGCCGTCGTCCTCGGTGCCGAAGTCAATGGAATAGCCGTCATACGCAGCCTCGGTCGACTGGGCGTGCCGTGCGGTCTCGTACACGCGACACCCCGCGCGGATTTCGCGCACAACTCGAAATACCTGGCATGCAGCGAAGTGATTCCCGGCGACGCCGACGATGCGGCGGTCGATGCCGCCATCCGCAGAATCTCCGCGAAGGTCGGCGGCGAGCCCGTCGTGGTCATTCCGACGACGGATCGATTCTCGCAGTTCCTGAGCCGCAATCGCGACTCGCTCGGGCTGCATTTTGTCGTCTGCAATCCTGATGGCGGTCTCTGCGACACGTTTCTGGATAAGTGGAAAACAGCAGAGCTGTGTCGCAAACACGGCATTCTCATCCCGTTGACGGCCTGCCCCCAAACAGCGGCGGAGCTCGCGGACGTGGCTGCAGGGATGACCTATCCGGTCATCGTGAAGCCGCGCTACACGTTCGCGACCGGCTTTCCCGGAAAGAACGCGGTGTTTCAGGATGCAAACGGGCTCACTGCGTTTCTGGTCGACGGCAGCCTGCTGGGCCGCTGCGTCGTGCAGCAGATCGTGCGAAGCGGCGACGGGGATATCCTGGTCACTGCGACCTACTCGAGCGCCGCCAGGCAGGTGCAGGCCATCTATAGCGGCCGCAAACTGCGCCAGTACCTGCCCGACTACGGTGCGACGTGCTTCGGAATCAGCGAGTGTAATTCGGCGCTGGAGGCAGCGACGCGCAGGTTTCTCGACGACATCGGTTATCGGGGATTCGCGGCGCTGGAGTTTGCCCGCAGCCGCGACGACGGCAAGGCGTACTTTCTCGAGTTGAACACCCGGACGTACTATCACAACCAGCTCTTTGCGGACGCGGGAATCGACCTTACGCAGGTCGCGTTCCTGGATGCGATCGGCCATGATTTCAGGAGCGCTCTCAGTCCGCTCGAGCAACGCGATGGCCTGATATGGCTCGATTTCCGGCGGGACTTCCTGTCGATGCGCATCAAGCGACGGCAGGGTCGCATTACGCTGACGAGCTGGCTCTTAAGCATCCTGAAGGCTCGTTCGTTCGCATACTGGAGTCCCCGGGACCCACATCCGTTCGTAGCCGCATGCCTGTGGCGAATGAAGGAACTCGTCTTCGGCCTGATCAGGCGAATCTGACCCGGCGGTTCGGCGAATTCGACGCGTTCGGTCACCTAGACCGGGGCCACCTGTCCGGTTGCCTTACCACTTTGACGTTGCCCGCTGCTTCAGGGCGTTTCGTGTCCTTGCGGCGATGTAACGCCACTTCGACGGCCGCAGGATCCGCCCGCGCGTGAGCGTCACCATCACGAATCGGCGGACATCATCAGTCATCCGCCACCACTTGAGCTGCCAGGCCGGCGGATCCAGATCGCCGGCTTCGTCCGAGCACGCGTAACCCAGCTCCGTCAGCAGGCGGCCTGCCACGGAGTCGATGTGCTTGGCGGTATCACGGTCAAAATAATCTTCCGCCTTCCGCGAGTTTTGCACGATCCTTGCCGAATGCGACGTGGCCGGATCGGCCTTGGTACGCGCCGACGTCAGTACGGCATTCTCGAACGGCAGGTCCAGGAACCTGAGCAGTTCCCCAAAGGCGGATTCCGGTTCATCGGTAATTGCTTCATAGCGGATTTCCAGGTAGCGATCGCCAAGACTCTGCCCCTGTTGCCTGCCGTCCCGGACAGCCTGTTTCCAGCGTGCAACGGTCCTGATGGGGTTGAATTTCCACCGTCGATGAAACGAAGCGGCGCAAGCCCTGCCATCGCGAATGATGTGTATGAATCTCGCCTCGGGAAACGCCCTCCCCAGCAGCGTCAGGTGGTGCACGTACATGGGCGTTTTCTCGCACCAGATCCGCTTACCTTCCGCCCCCGCGAGATGACGCATGATGTGATTAAAGGCGCCGGCTGCAGAACGCCCGGAAACGTCCGGCAGCGGAAGGTTTGCAGGAAGCAGGTCGGCGCGCTTTGAGACCGATTTCGTCAGGTCTTGCCAGAGGCGCCGGAAGTTGTCCTCGTGCTTCAGGTCGCCGTATTCGTGCTGATGCTTGATGAAGTACGGCAACGACCTGGTTTCCGCCGGAAAACCATAGATCCACGAGTGGTTCGCCAAGTGGTCCCGCAACATCGTCGTTCCCGATCCATTCATTCCCACGACGAAGACTTGACCCGGCAGCGAAGGTGCATTCACGTGAGTCACCACCAGTTGCCCAAGGCTGCGCAGGATTCAATTTCCGGGATTCCCTGCACAACCGACTCGACCTTCTTGCGGTCAGCGATCGCCAACTTCGTTTTCCACGAGTCTTTCAGTTCCTTCGGGTTGCGATAGACGCTGTAGTATGCGGCTCCCCACCCGGTCCGCCGCGGCGCACCGTTTGCCGCGGAATTGAGGCCATACAGTCCATCGATGAAGCGCCTGGTGGTATCGCCAAATGTAATGCGGAGGTGCCGGAACAACCGTTCCCCGCAATCGTATGCATCATCGGCAAGTTCCTCATAGGTCATGACCATGCCGTTGCCGGACGCTTGCACAGCGGCTACGCAGCTCTCGACTTCGTATAGCCACATCAATGCGTATTGGCTCACCACGTCGGTTCCGTCGATGATCTCGCCGTAGCGGTCGGCGAATTCGGGAGCGTCCTTGCGCAAGGTCCTGCTCAACCTCAGGTGGGTCGAAGCGATGGAACTCCCGTCGGGTGCGTTCATCGCGGACAGGACGGTTGCGCAAGGGTGCCGCACCAGATAGACGACCGGCATGCTCGTCTTCTCGACGAGGTTCTTCAGCGGGCGCACGAAAGTCACTTCCTTGAACACCAGCGGCGGGCCTGGCTGGGCGAATAGGCCGCCCGATACAGCGAACGCAACGGCCCGATGAATCGCGCAACTGGCCATAGCTGCCGCCTGCCCAGGGTCCAAATCGGATATGACTTGTGCTCAAAGAACGGCGCCTTGTTCGTAAGGGGATCCGCCGGGCACAGCAACGAGTAAATCGCGGGCAGGTCGGATTCACGTACCGCCTGTTCCTTCAGTTTGCGCATCCAGTCGCAGGACTGCAGGATCGCCCTTTGCAAGACGATGAAACGGCTCGAAGCGATAGATGACTTCCGGACTGCTGTCCACGAGCGCACCCGCCCAGGTTGTACCTGAACGCGCGGGACCAATGATTGCCCGGAGCGGAAATTGTTCGCTGCTCACTTTCGCGCGACTACGTTATGGCACACGTTCCCGTTCTCAGACCCGCATTCTATGAGGATTGCGGAAAAAGCGCTCGACACGCGATACTTGCCGCAGAGCCATGAACAACCTTGTCGATTCGACGAAATCGCGACGCCATCCGCAGGTCCTGCACATCGGTTTTTCGAAGTGCGCCTCGACCTACCTGCGCGCGCTGTTTCGCAGCCAGCCACGTGTCCACATGGTCTTCAAGAGCGGATTCTTCACGCCTTTCCTGGCGAAGGACATGACATTCGAGCGATACCAGTCGCTGTTTCGCGACGAGGACGGCATCGTCAACGTCGAGAGCGACGAACATTTGACCTTGCCGGGCGTCCACCCTGAACTGGGCATTCGCACCACGATCGCTCGCGCAATTCGAGAGCGTTGCAGACACGATCAGGGATCATTTGCCGAACGTCAGGATCCTGATGGTGGTCAGGAATCAGGCTTCACTGATCGCGTCCCGTTACTCGGAGTATGTCATCAGGGGGGGCAGCCTCGGATTCGAAGACTTTGCCGACAGGTTGATGGGTGATGGAGACGGGCGCAATCTCCATTACCAGAACCACTACTCCAGGATCATCGACATCCTTGAGAGCCGGTTTCCGCGCGATCACTTGCTGGTGCTCGTACAGGAAGCCATGCGCCGGTGCCCCGATCGTACGCAATCATCCATAGCAGAGTTGCTTGCTCTCGAGGGTCTGCAGGAAGCGAAGAAGGGGCTGAGAAGCGAGAGGCGATCGCTTTCACTCGCAGGCATGCGGATCCTGAGGGCCATTAACCACCTGCTCGTCGAGCGGTCGAGTGTCGGCAGCTGAACCCCGACGACGAGGGTACCGCTGTTTCTGTATCAGTTCGTAGTGAATGCCGTGCGCAGCATCGACTTCTTCGTCCTCGCGCGATTCTCCCGCGGATCCGAGGCACTCCTCACCGAATCACGAAGACGGGCGATACTGGACCATTTCCGCGAGGACAACCTGCGGCTTCAGGAACGGCTGGACGCGGACCTGACCCAGCTCGGCTACCTGTCGGGCGGACCACGCTAGTACCCCCACTTCCCGGCGATGGCCCCTACGAGGCGGCCTAGCCTGCCGAGCTCAGCTTCGTCAAATCGGTCTTCATGCGACCGGTCCATTTTGATCGTGGTCAGCAATGCGTCGAACTTCGACGGGCTGCCGCCGATGTGGTGCACGTCCGTTCTCGGCCGTTCCAGCATGCTCTCCGAGAAGTCGACGCCCAGGAAGCTGCACAAATGTTGCAGTTCCCGGCGGGGGTTTTCGCAAAAATCCTCGTACTTGAGGCGGTGCACGATACCCGGCGGCAGACCACGGGTCATGGATTCGATCTCCAGCATCTTGCGCTTCCAGCCGAGTGCGGCCATATGCAGTGACTGACCCCGCTTCATCTTGGAATGCACCACGGCGCGATAGTCGCGTGCGAGCACGATGGCACGCACGCGACTCGGCTCGAAGTCATGCAGCATTCGAAATCGAATCGCCGATTTCGAGGAATCTACGCAGTACTCGCTGCCGGTGGTGGCTGACACGGCGTCAAATAGCGCCGCAAGGTCGCGAGCCAGTGCCTCGGAGCCCAGGCGCTCCCGCACGCCCTTGATCCTGAACACGGCGGGAAATGCGCCCACAAGGCGTCGCGACGCTCGTTTCAATCCGAGCTCGCTCCTGCGGGCGCTTCGCGCCGGCCTCATGGCCGATCGCAGCTCAAGCGTCTCGAGTGGACGTCCGACCCGATCCTCCACGGAAGTCCAGAACGGACAGTCTGAAACCCGCATGCCGCAACTGCACACCAGAGGATGGTCCGGGTCGTAGAGCGACCTGTCTTCCGTGACGTACGCGCGCAGCCAGTGGACCTCCCCTAGCGAAGCGATCTTCGGATGGGCGCCAAGGCACTGATCCAGAAGGGTCGATCCGGATCTCACGTCGGACAGGACAAAGACGGCGACGGGACGCATGCCAAACACTACACCGATCGACGGCGCGCTGTCGTGTGTCCCGGATTGCTTGTTGGCCTGGCGAAACTGACTCAGCGCTCCGGCGAACCCCAATCATTCCACCATCAGATTTACGGGAGCCTTCGGTTCGGTTGCAGAAACGCTGAACTCGAACGCTCCCTGATCCGGAACTCCGTCCTGTGGTCTTGCCCTGTCGTCGAAGTCCGTATCCGGGAAACCTTCGCTGCCTACGTTCCGAGCGGGACTGTCGGATCGAAGCCGGAAGTTCTTCCCGCCCGCATCGATGAAATGCATCTCCGAAATTCCGCCAACGCGATTGTTGGTCTGCCTGACGAACGAGGGTGCCTGGATTGTCGCGCTCCCGGTTCCCGCAACGATGTTATCCCGTACAAATCCCTCGGCCACATTGTTCGCCACGTTGATGCCATAGCCGCGGGGGTTGATGATCGTGTTGTTGTACACATACGGAGCAGGCTTCTCCCTGCCTTCCTGGGCAGAGACACTGATGCCGTGGCTTTCGGACATGAATGAACGCCACAACCCGCCAGCATTCACAATGACGTTGTTCCAGACATACGACTTGAACGGCCCGATTCCCGCCGACTCAGGCGGACCTTCACCGGATCCCACCTTGATGCCGTGCGTGCCGGTGTCTTCGACCCAGTTGTTGTAGATCTTGACAGATCCCGTGTTGTTGTTGATTCCCGCATACTGGTTGGGCTTGTTGGTCTGCGACACGTTCTTTCCGACGCGCCGGACCATGTTGTGGTGGACCGAATTGTTTCCAGCCAGCATGGATTTGGTGTTTATCCCTTCCCAACCAATGTCCTCGACCACGTTGAACCTGATCTCGATATCGCGCAGGGGAAGGTCTCCGTCGCGATAGTTCGGGCCAACGTACATGCCCTCGCCTTCAATGTCATGGATATAGTTGTGCTCGATCAGGAACCCCTCACGCCACGCGTTGGGGTAAACGGCGTGCTTGATGGAGTGGTCGTTCACCGACAAGCCGATGCCGTCACTCGTCAGTCCCGGCCATGCACCGTCGATCTCGACGTTGCGTATGGTGACGAATCGCGACATTCCGCCGATCTTCACGAAGGCGGATGGCGCACCCCCGCCGGTAATGGTCACGACGATTCCGTAAGTCCTGCTGCTGGGTGCGCCACGCCACTTGTAACTGCCATCGATTTCAACACCAATGCAATCGTCGCAGCTGAAGACAAATCCTCGGTCGGAGCCTGAAGCCCGCCGGATCGTGGTCCGTTCCGTGGCATTCGGATCGTTTCTGATCGTAATGGGGTTGGCGGCCGTTGCGTTGCAATTCCGGATCTTAAGCGGTCCACGTATTCCCCCTTCGAGGGTAACCGTGTCGCCCGGCTTCACTCCCTTGGCGTCGCAGTCGAAATTGTCGCTCTGCGGAGAAATGGAGTGGTTTGCCGCCAGAACTGACTGGAATGGTCCGAGGCTCAGACCAACTGCGAGCGTGAGACTTGCTGCTACTGACCCGAAATTGCCGATCGTGTATCGGAGCTGCGCCATCGTAACTCCCCAAATGGGCGGACTGGATTACCCGCTACAGTAGATCTGATCAGGATAATGAAGTGTGCAGCCAGTCACATTATACCGCTGGAACTACCGTTGCCAGGCCCGGACTTCCGCTGCGGGAGTCATCGAAGACTGCCGCAGCGAGAAGATCCGGTCCGACGTCCCGCAGAAGCCAGCCTCCGCTATTGCCCCTCGAACGCCCCTTGATCGGGAGCGCCGTTCCTGGGCCGGGACAAGTCGTCATGGTCAACTTGCGGGTACGTGTTGCTGCCCTGGTTGATCGCCGGACTGTTGACGCCCGGGCGATAGTTCCGGCTGCCGGGGTTCACGAACCCCATCTGCGTAACGCTTCCAACGAGATTGTTGACCAAATCGACGAACCCGGGAACGACGATAGCGGGATTGATGCCGGCACCGGCAACGATGTTGTCCCGCACGAACCCAGGCCCGGAGTTGCCGACCACAAAGATGCCGTTTCCGCGCGAGTTGACGATCGTGTTGTTGTAGATGAACGGGACCGGCTTTTCGCAGCCGTCCTGGGCGCCCACGTTGATGCCCATGGTCTTCAGCATGAACGGTTTCCACAGGCTTCCTGCGTCCACGATGACGTTGTTCCAGATTTGCGCAGCGAAGGGACCGCGATTCTCGGACGTTTTCGGCCCATCCTGCGTCCATGAGCTGATGCCGTGCTGGCCGGTCGTCTCGATCCAGTTGTTGTAGATCTTTACCGTGCCCGAAATGTTCTTGATTCCCGAGTACTGCGACGACTTGCTCGTGTCTCCCGAGTTCTTGCCCGCCCTGCGCACCTCATTGTGGTGGATGGAGTTGTCACCCTCCCACATGGATTTCGTGTTGATGGCGTCCCATCCGGTGTCTTCGACCCGGTTGTGCCGAATCTCGACGTTACGCAGCGGAAGATCGCCGTCCCTGTAGTTCGGGCCGATGTACATCCCCTCATTCTTGATGTCGTGGATGTAGTTGTCTTCAATCAGGATTTTCTCGCGCCACAGTCCCGGATGCTGGCTGCGGTTGACGGAGAGATCATTGAAGCGGATTCCGCTTCCCCAGCTCTTCAGCCTTGGCCAAGCCCCGTCAATTTCGACGTTTCGGATCGTCACAAAGCTGGAAAGACCGCAGATGCTGAGGAATGCGGATGGGCCCTCACCTCCCGTCATCGTCAACTTGATGCCGTAGGTCTTGCCGGAGGGCGCACCTTTCCACTTGTAGCTGCCGTCGATCTCGACTCCGACGCAGCTGCGGCAAACGAATATGAATCCCTTTCCTGGCCCCGACGCCCGGCGTATCACTGCCGGACCGTTCCCGTTCGGGTCATTCCTGATGATGATCGGATTGGACGGCGTGCCTTCGCAATCGCTGATTGTCAGCGCGTCGCGTGTTCCCGATGGGAGTGTGACCGTGTCACCGGGCTTGACCGATGAACAATCGAACTTCGCTGCTTGAGCGGAAATCTTGTGATCTGCGGCCAGCGCGACCTGGCTGCTGCCAAGACACAACGCGGCAAAAAGGGTCATTTTGGCCAAATACTGTACGACTGCTGATCCATCAGCTCGAAACTGCGGCATCGGTTCCTACCCCTACTTATTTGATTGCGAGAGGTCCTACACGTCCAAGTAGGACTGACGGTCCTTCACCGTGGGCGGCACACTGACGGCAGAGCACTGATAGGAAAACCCTTGCGTGTCGCGATGGGGCGACACGTCGTCTGCGTTTGTTACGAAATGGCCGCGAGTTCGAAGTTTCTCGCAGGCGACGTCGCTCACTGATCAATGATCAGCGATTCGTTATTCGAAATTGTGCGGCGACTTGTCGCGTGACTTGAACGGAAAACCGCACGGACTGCTGCCTGTGCCTATTGTTCTGCGGATTCCGTGCGCGATTCACGTCTTGCGGAAGGCATCACCCAGCCGTAATGGACATGGCGGAGATAGAAACGCCTCAGGAATGTGTCGGCCCTGAACAGTGCTTCACTGGCCCGGGATGGCTCGAATCGCGGCCAGTCAGCAGGGAACTGATATCCCCACTGGCGCATGTACGGCGCAAATACACGGACTGCATGCGTTCGCAGGGCGCCTTGATACCATTCCGAGAAATCGCGTCCACGGCCCTCGGTCGCATGCCTGTGGGGCAAGGGCCTGACGAGATCCAGGCCGAGGGACTCGAGCCAGGCCGGGAAGTCGGCGGCGAGCCGCTCGTATCGAAGCACGTGCGCGCTCTCGGGAAGCAGGCACGCCCTGCCGTTATAGACGCGCGGATAGAACTTCCGCGCATACTTCTCGAAATCCGCTCCGTGCTTCGCAATGAATGCGAACTCCCGGGCCTCGGGACGAAACCGATGTCCCCATGGAGCGCCACGGCCGGTGCTCGATCCGTACGAGTTACGGTGGTCATCCCGCGCCTTGATGAACTTGCTGACGACGATGTCCAGCGGGTTACGGACCGTCGCGAGGACGCGATAGTTGCGTTCCGCCATCGTTGCGGTGCGCCAGAACTCCATGTAATCGGTGTGCTTCCGGAAGATCCTGCGGCCCGCGTAATTCTCGACCAATTCTGCGGCAAGGGCCGAAGACGCAGTCTGGGGCACTTCGACGAATACGTACCGGTTGACGTCGCTGATTACCATTCATTCACCGGAAAGCATTGATCCGGAAGCGTCCGAAGAGCTTGCCCATCTGCCAGGCCCGCAGTTCACGGATGAATGCCTGATCGTCGAATTGCGGTTCCCGCCTTATCGCGGCGAAGAGATAACTGACGATGATGATGAGGCCTCCGATGACGTACGGACGCTCGTGCATCCTGAAAATGCCCGAGGCGATCGCGTAAAGGGGATGGTAGCCCATGAACCAGATTCCCCTCCCCAGTCTCACGCGGCCCTTGTAGACGCTGGAATCCGAAGACCCCATGAGTCGGTGGTGGATGAGTCGGGCCTCGGGATCGTGAAAAGAGAGAGTTGTATATCCATTCATCCGGCATCGATGAATATCGATGCCGTCCCACAGGATCGTCTGCGTGAAACCGCCGATTTTCTCGAAGGCGTCCCGCTTGTACAGCTTGAACTGGCCGGCCACCATTTCATCGATCATGTACTCCTCGACCATCCCTTCATTTTCCGGCCGGAAGACCTTGCCCGACACGGCGGCGAGCCCGTGCTCCTGCTCGAGCCGGGCCAGCATGATTTCAAGGTAACGGGGCGGAAATGACATGTCGCCGTCCAGCTTGGCAATGTAGCGGTAGTTCGGATCTCGGAGCTGGTCCCGGCCAAAATTGAAAGCTGCCACCACTCCGGATCCCAGCTGGCGATAGCCGCGATTCTCGCGGCTGACGACGCGGATCCAGTCGTGATTGCGCGAATAGGACTCGATGATCGCCCGCGTGTCATCGGTTGAGCCGTCGTCCACGAACAGCCACTCCGCCGGTCGGACGGTCTGCGCCAGCATGGCATCCAGCGTGCGGCGCACGAAGCGCGCCTCATCGCGGACCGGCGAAATGACGGCAAGCGGCGCGATTTGTGCTGCCGTCATAGCCCCTGGGCTTTTCGCTCGTGCGCGACGCGCAACACGCGCCCGAACCCGTCCTCGACGCTGATCGCCGGTTGCCACCCGAGGACGGACTTCATGTGGCTGATGTCCGCATACCGCGAATGCACGCCGACCGGCTTGTCCTCGAGCGGCCTGACCTCCGCCTCATAGCCTTCGAGCTGTACGAAAAGCCTTGCGACCTCGCGGAAATTGATGAGCTTTCCGGAGCCGATATTGACGGCGCTGCCGTCATTGACCCTTGCCAGGACGCGGAGCATCGCCTCGATGCAGTCGTCGATGTGGACGAAGTCGCGGCCTTGCAGTCCGCTGCCCCAGACCGTAATCGGGCTTTCGCGCTTGGCGGCACGCAGCGCGATGCTCGGCACCGGGTAGCTCAGGTCCTGCTCCTCGCCATAGCCCGAGAACGGCCGCACGCAAGCCGTGTGCAACCCATAGTGCTGGTGGGCGATGCGCGCCAGGTACTCGCCGGTCAACTTCGACCAGCCGTAGGTCATGTCAGGCTGACCGAGCCGGCCGCCGAACTGGATGTCGGATTCCTTCAGCGCGACGGCGCCGTCCTTGCCCTGCAGGTCCACCGGGTAGGCCGCGGACGAGGAGGCATAGAGCAGGCGATCCGGCGTCGCTTCCTGATGGCCCAGTTGAAGCAAAGCGCATCGAGCGCCAGGTCGAGCGCCACCGCCATCGGGTTGCCGTCGATGACCAGCCGGCCACCGACGATGGCCGCGAAGTGGAAGACGTCGCCAAATACCGGCTCCTGGAGCGGGCCGAGATCCGACCGCCCCGCAAAGAAGTCCCGTGCGTCGCCGTGCACGAAGATGACGCGTCCGCCGTCGTACTCGAATACGCCGCTTGCGAGCTCGCGCCGCTTGTCGGCCCCCGGCAGCCATTCGTCGCAGTGCAGCCCGATCGAGCAAGTCGTCCACGATCCAGAGCGAATAGCCCTCCTGCAGGAGACGTCGGGTCAGGTTGCGGCCGACGAAGCCGCAGCCTCCGGTAACCAGGGCAGGTTTGGACGTGTTGAACATCGTGCCTCTCAGTGGTGCGCCGCCCTTGCGGCGATTGTCTTTCGATAGATAGTCCTCGAGCTTGTCGGCAACCGCATCCTGCGAATACGTCGTGCGTGCAATCTCACGCGCGCGATCGCCCATGGCACGGGCACGCGCGGGTTCCGACAGCAGCTCGTCGATGCGGGCCGCAAACTCTGCTGCAACGGGCCGCACGAGAAGGCCGATGTCGTTGTCCCGCAGCAGGCCCGCCACGTCGCCGACGTCGCAGGCGACGGTCGGTCGGCCGACTGCAACGTACTCGTTGACCTTCGAGGGCCAGCGGCCGCGGTTCGCGATCGTATCGGATAGTGGCAGGGCCAGCACGTCGCAAGCCGAGAGATGGTCCACCATTCTGTCGAATGGCAGGCGTCCCGTGATCGTGACTCGGCCTTTGACGGAATCGGGGACCCGGCATCCGGGTTCACCGACCATCAAGCAGGCGCGCCTCGGTTGCATTGAGTCGCTGTAATGTTTCGAACAGCAGGTCGGCGTCGCGCTGGTAGATGTTGCCCAGATAGCCGATCAACGGGCCGTTCGCATCGAGACCGCATTTCTCGCGGGCAGCGGACACCGAAGTGTCGCGAATGGCTGCCGGATCGGCTCCCGGCGGCAGGTAGAGGATGCTCTCGCCGTCGATTCCCAGTTCTTGCGCACGCTTGCCCAATGCATGGGAAATGACGACAGTACCGTCCGCCCGCGGACGTGGTCTTCTCCTCGAACCATTGCTCCAATGGCCCGATAAGGTTCTGGACCAGCCACCCGTCCCGCTCGGTTGTCGCTCCACCCCGACCCCACCAGTCGGTCCAGTCGGCAACCCAGACTGCGCCGCTCTTCTTGCGGCCCCAAAGTGCCGGCAACGAGACGGCCGGTCGCGTGTCGACGGTGTGGATGACGTCGAACTTGTGGCTGCGTATCCAGCAGTGTACGACGCAGCGTATTCCACGGATCCCAGCCGGTGCGTCCGACGCCCCACAGCAAATCGGGAGTTTCCACCAGGTTCACGCCGTCAAGATCGCGTTCGACCACGCGCACGCGTTCGGCGGGATGGATGGCCATCATGGCGACAGCGTGACCACGGCGCGCCAGCGGCGCTCCGAGGTTGAGGCCACGGTAGTAGGCGCCGCCCTTGCGTGTCTGGTTGTGAACGATGAAGAGTATTCGCAGCCTATCGCTCATGCACAGGCTCCGTGGCGACAGCCGCCCGATTCAGGCGATAGATCTCGATCGAAGGACCGGGTCGCGAACCGGGTTCGGCCGGAAAGCGCCTGGCAAGCGTCACTCGCGGGTCGGAGCGCAATCGATCCAGCAGCACGGCACTCGACGCCTCGGACTTCCGCGAACCCAGAAAGAATTCCGGCCTCACGACGAAGTACTCGATGCCACGCCCGGCGTAGAAATCCAGGCTTTCGACCGATCTGAGCTTGATCAGCTCCAATTCGTAACCGCCACCTTCGTGAGCCGCTCGCCTGACCTGCAGGAATTTGGCCTGCCTCGGTTCCTTGACCTGCCAATACGCGATTCGGCGCTCCAGCGATCCGGCCGTGTCCTGCAGCGGCACGCTCAGCCTGGAGGCCCCGGTCTTGCTTCCCTCGATCAGCACCTTGCTTCCCGCGGGGACTTCTGAATCGAACCATTCCTTCGCCTGCGTTCTCGTGTCGGCCTGGGTAAGTACGTATGTCGCACGGGCTGACAGGTAAGCCGGCATGGCCGCCAGGACGATGACGACCACGCCCAGGATTGCCTTCCGATTTCCCGGAATGGACAGGACGACGTCGGCAACCAGTCGTGCCGCCAGCACCGCCAGGACAACCGCGATTGGCAACGCGTACCGCGGATAGTAGAGGACGTCCGATGTCGTGTTTGCGATCAGCAGGTAGTTGATCAGACCGAAGGACAGCAGCAGGACGTCGGCGGCGCGGTGCCTCCACGCGGCATAGCCGATGGATATCACCGAGAGACAGAACAGCGGCCAGCCCATCGACTGCTCGAGTACACCGATATAGTACAGGTAGAGATTCGGCCGGCTCCACGGCGTGCCATCTGCAGACTCCGCAAACATCTCGTCGTCCAGTGCAACATCGCTCGGCGTGCTGAACAGTGACAGGTAGCTGGCATCGAACACGATGCCGGGGTTCGTGGCTATGAGCACGACTGCAAACACCAACGCCGACAGCCAGAGCGCTGGCACCATGAGGAATCGCGAGGCGACGGAGCCCGGCCTTCCCGCGATGGCGTAGCCATGGGCGATCAGGAGCGGAACGAGTACCAGGACACCGGTGATCTTGGTCGTCGCCGCCAGGCCGGCGAACACCGCAGCGAGCACGTAGTCCTTGCGTACTCCACCTTCCGCAATCCTGACCGCGAAAATGAGTGCAATGGTTGCAAAGCAGGTCATCGGGATGTCCACGCCTACCCGATGCGAGAGATCCACATGGAGTACGTTGACGGCAAGGAATAACGCGGATGCCAATGCCGCATTTGTTCCATACGCCCGGCGCGCCAGGCAATACGCAGCGAGAACCGTAGCGGCCCCGAAAATTGCTGCCGTGGCGCGACCCAGCAGATAGAACATCGTGGGATCGCGAACGAAAAGTTCGGCGAAGTCCTTCGCGCTGGTTACGACGCCGGCAATCTTCATGACCACGAAGTACAACCCGTACTCGAAGAACAGCAGGAAATAGAAGCCCCCCTTGCCGGTGCGGGACAGGTTGAAGTTTCCGGCACCCAGTTCCATCGCGCGCATGACTTCGTGATATTCGTCCGACCAGTAGGAAAATGGCAGCCCGTAGTCGATTCCGAGCAGGCGGATCAGGACTGCAAGCCCGATCACGGCCCACATCGTGCGTGTCACACTCGTGCGTGCCGGATCTGCAGATTCAATACCCATACGTTCCTTACCCGACTGCCTGTCTTGGAGTTTCGAGCATTTCGCGATACACGGCTGTCGTGGCTCGCGCGACGGCGCTCGATTGGAAGCGCTCCATGGCGACATGTCGCGCCGCGTCGGCGACCCGTCGACCGAAGACTTCGTCAGTCGCCACCGTCCCGATCAAGGCGGCCAGCTGATCCACGTTTCCGGGCTCGTAGAGCCAGCCGGTCCGTTCATGGTCCAGCTGGTGCGGTATTCCGCCGATACGGGTCGCGATGACGGGCAGCCCCGCTGCCATCGCTTGCTGCACGACCATGGGTGCCGTTTCCTGGTGGGACGGCAGCACGAGGGCGGCGGCACGGCTGAACTCTTCGAGCATGGCCGCTTCGTCCAGCAAACCGACGAGCGAGACCTTGCCGGCCAATTCCAGGCGGTCAATCTCGGTTGCAACGAGCCGCTGATAGTCCGGATCTTGCGCGGCACCCGCCAGTACCAGGTGCGCAACCTGGCCGCGGTTTCTGGCCATTGCCTGCAACAGCTCGAGAAGGCCTTTGCCGTTCGCGATCCGGCCCGCATACAGGAGGCGGCCACGCTCAGGCTTGCGAATCACCTTGAAGAAGCTTGGGGAAACGGCATTCGCAATGTCATGGACCCTCCCCTTGATGTCGCTTCCGTAGTATTGGGCGACGTAGGGGCTGATTGCGATCACATGGCTCGCCCGCCGCACCGTGTGCCGTTCCGTGACCCAGGCCGCCAGCGTCGCCCTCAGCTTCGATGTCGGGTTGGTCTGGTACTTGGCACACTCGGCAAGAAGCCCGTGAATCGTCACGACCGTGGGAACGCCGCAATCGACCGCAACGTAACCGGCGACGTCTGTTCCCTGTGCATGAACGAGATCCGGTCGAAACCTTGCCACCAGTTTTGCGAACTGTTTCTTCTGGCGCATGTACAGCGTGCTCAAGCTCATGCGCCCGAGCGGCAAGTCCGAGATCGGCCAGGCGAACCCGCCGGGTGTGTGCACCGAGCCGCTGCCCGTCACGATCCGGACGCCCTGCAGCTCGAGACCGGGTTCCCGGACGAGCGCTTCGGACAGGTAGGTAAGCGCCGATGCGACGCCTCCGTCGATTCGGTCCGGCGAATTCGGATAGGCACCAATCATCAGGACACGCATCTGGACATGACCTTGTGACCGTTCGGCGCGAAGCGTCAACGTGTCGCTGCATGCAGGCTGCGGCTGCCGGATTTGCGTTCAGGCTCACTTGCGGGAGCAGGAACGGAAGCCTCGATCGGCGCCTGATGGCGGTCGCCGACGCCGATGAGCAGGCCCACCAGCGCAAACACGAACTGCGCATAGTCCATCGTGCTGGGGCGTGGAAACTCAAGCGTGAGCTGTGCGATCAGGAACGTCGGAATCACGAACAAGCCCATTCGTACTATCGCAGATTGATAGGGCTCTGCGTGCGGCTGGCCGGATGCCCGGTACAGGATGAACCACGCCCGTATGAAGAATCCGACGATCGCAATCAGCCCAAAGACCCCGACGGTACGCAATAGAAAGAGATAGAGGCTATGCGGGTAATTGTCGTATGCAGTCTCGATTTCGCCCAAGTCCTCGAATTCGGTGCTCAATTGACCGATGTCCTCGGCATTCTCGGACGTCCAGAAGTGCGGGCCTTCCCCGAACCAGGGATGCTTCTTGATCTTCTCGATCGCGACCGGCCAGCCATGCTGGCGCGTCTTGGGTATCCCTCCTTCCATCTCTGTCACGGTGTCCATCCGCTCGAACATCCGGTTGAAATCCGTGAACGTCACCGCGATCGTGGCAATGAGCGCGAACGCGACGGCGCCGCCGATCCCGTACTGCACGACTTTCCGCACGCCGAGCTCGCGCCGATACGCGAACAGCAACAACGGCGCTATTGCCAGCAGCACGAGAAACCCCGCACGGTTGCCGGTCGCCACGAGGCCCAGCAGATTGAAACCAATCACGGCGCCAATCAGTAATCGCCTGCGGCCGGCGGCAAACAGGTAATCCACGGCGCACACCAGCGTCATCAGGGCGAAGTAGCCGGCGGTGCTGCCTGCATTGTCGAATGGCCCGACCAGGCGCGGATCACCCGGGTGGCGGTTGAGATTGAACTTGAACTCGTCAATTCCCAGAGGAATGTAGCGCTCACCGGGGCCGACCGACAGTTGCAGGAGGCAGTAGATAACTGCCAGCACGTTGATCGCAAGCAACACATCCATTACCGTACGCGCTTTTGCGACCGAGATCGCAAAGTTGTATGCAAGCAGGAAGGCCGCGATGCACGAAAAGAACTGGAACAGATACAAGGCGTGAAACATCAGCATGCTGCGCTCGGCGAGCGCAAAGCTGGCGAGATAGGCAAGCACGATCATCGAGAGCGAGGGCAGCATGCGGTGCTGCAACTGTCCAGCTGAACAGGAGGACGGCAGCGAGCCCATAGGCAAGCAGGATACTCGAGCTGCCATAGCGCGTATCGATGACCTGAAACGGGACCAGGACCAGCAACGCACCGATCGAGAGCGTGCGCCTCGTTCCAACCGCGACCGCCACCATGACGACGAGGAATACGATTCCAAAGGCTATCTGCCAGATTGCGGCGGAAGTCATCGCGCGATTTCCCGGCTCACCGCGCCGCTTGTGCTTGCGCCAGAATCATTCAGGTGTGGCGTATCCATCGAATAAAGATCGAACCTGCCCGATGTGAGGATCTCCTGGATACGCCCTTTCTGCTCCGGGGTCAGGGAAGTCTGCCATCGAGGGCTCGCTTTGGCGTCGAACTCCGCCGCCGAACCGCGACGGTCGCTTTGCTGCGAAGGCTTGCTGATCGTCATTTCGTCGGGGACGATGCGCAAGTCGAGCGCATCGCAAATGCGCTTCCAGCCCGCGTCCGGACGCGACGAGAGTTGCTCGTAGTGGACCACGGTGATCGGAAGCCGCGTCGCCTGCTCGATGTTCCACTGGTTCTCGACCAGCCAGCGGACCGCAAGGCCTTCGATCGATGACAGGTCCTTCCTGAGCAATGCCCGGTAGCGGCCTCCGGTCAGCTGGTCGAACATCGCGTCCTTCCGAAATCTCTCCACCGCGAACCGGGCGTTCCAATTATTGCGAAGTTCCGATTCGATGACGGCCCCCGGATGGCGGACGATCAGGACCAGACGGCAATCATATTGCCTTGCGAGCCATCCAAGCATCAGGTTCGACCAGATGCACTTGACCAGCGGCAATTCCATGGAGGCCATGTGAGCGAGCTCCGGTACCTCGCGCACGAACCGTGCCCAACGGTTCAGCACGTTGGGGCCACGGTGGGCAAGCCTGAGTTCCGCGCTCCGCGGCAGAAACCACCGCCACTGGCGCCGATACTTCGTCCAGAGGCGGGTCCGCCTCCCCGCGAAGACATCGTCCAGGAAGTCCTTCAGGTCCGCGTGGGCCTGGTTCGGACTCAGGGCGCGATGTGCATAGTGCCAACCCGCCTGGGAAGCGTACGGGTTCAGCGGCTCGAATACGGGGCGCAAGCCGTTTGCCGTGGCGATGGCATCCTGGACCCACGTGGTGCCGCTACGGCCCGACCCGGCGATGAATCGCAACTTGTCCATGCTTCAGGCGCCGGCGCGTACGCTCGTCGTAAACGCGCTCGATGCTCTCGACGCGCTTCTTGATGTCGAAATTCTCTTCGACGAACTCACGGCCTGCTTTCCCGAACTCCTCGACAACTCTCAAGTTGTCGCAGAAGTACCCAATTGACTGAGCCAGCCCAGCGACATCCTTCTCATCCACCAGCAGTGCCGATCTTCCGGCCGCCAGTCCCTCTGCGTTGCCGGCATGCCGGGTCGCTACCACCGGCGTTCCCATGGCCTGGGCCTCGAGAATAACCGTCGGCAGTCCCTCGCTGTTGCCATCAGCAGCAGTTACGCTGGGCACGGCGACGACGCTTGCACGTTCGAGCCAATCCCGCACTTTGTCCTGCGGAAGAAACCCCGTGAACAACACGTCTGCCCGTTGTTCGGCCGCAAGCCGTTCGAGAGCCGGGCGTAGCGGTCCGTCACCGACCAGGATGCCGCGGACGGCGACGCCCTGTCCGTTCAGTAATCCAAGTGCGCGGATCAGGTACTCGCAGCCCTTCTTCTCGACGAATCGACCGACGAACACCACGATGCGTTCCCGGCTCTTGCCGGTTCTCCGGAAGCAGCTGACGTCAATGCCGTTGTATAGCGTGACGACCTTGCCGGCCGGGTAGCCCTGTTCGAGGAGCTTACCCCGTATGAAATCGGAGACTGCAATGATGAGGTTTGCCTTCTCCATGACTCGCTTCTGCCCGCGCAAGAACTCGCGTCCACGCCAACTGCGACTCGCCTGGGTCCTGGAGATTGTCGCGTCCTGGCCGTGGTACGTCACGATCAAGGGGATGCCGAGCGATTCTGCGAGTGCGAGAGCTGCGGGCCCTGACTGGCCAAAATGCGCATGCACGAGGACTGGGTCATGCGAGCGCAGCTTGCGAACGAATCCGCCTGCGAGCCCGTACCGGCGAAAGAGATACTCGAGGACTCGCCCGCGGAGTCCACCTTCATTTGCCGTGACGACGCGTCCCGCGGGCAGATCGAGGCCAGGAACCCTGTGTGAGCCGGCATATACGGGGTGATAGCGAATGAGCGCTTCCGAATGGCTGCGAATGAAGGTCATGGAGCGCTCGAGCAGCGAATGCGTGTACACGACGACGGCAAGCCGCTCCTGGCGGGCCGCGTCGGCTAGTGCTTCGCTGCGATCTCGGCTGGCCCTTGGCGCACCGGACATCTGGACAAAAGTCACGCTGAATAGTGCGAGTACTCGATCGTATCGCTGTCGCTGGAGCGGTTGATCACGACGCCGGCGATCGTGAATTCCGCCAAGGTGCCGATGGCCTGGGAAAGGTGCTTGCGTTCGGTCTGTCCCTCGGACACCACGAGAAGAAACGCGTCCACGCGCGGGCCGATGAGCAATGCCTCGTCCGTCAAATTGACGGGCGGGCAATCCACGATGACCAGGGCATTGCGCGAGCGCAGCCGGATGTGCGAGAGCAGCTCGCTGAAGCGCGGGCTGGCAAGCAGCTCGGACGCGCCTTCGGTGGGCGTCGATGCGCCGGCAACGAAAAGATTGGGGACCGTGGTCTCGAAGAGCACCTGTTCCGGCCTGGCATGACCAAGCAGGTACTCCGGAAGCGGTGTCGCACCGATGATCCCCAACATGCGAAACACGCTGGGATTCCTCATGTCCAGGTCGAGCAGATATACCGGACTCTGCTTTTCGCGTGCGATGCTGATCGCGAGATTCACGGAAGTCATGGTCTTGCCGTCGCCCTGGCTCGGGCTCGCGATCGCAAGCGAGAACCAATTGTTCTGCTTCAGCCGGTTCTGGAGCCTGCTTCTCAGCAGCCGAAATGCCGCGTCCGCGGCCGGGTACTCGCGCAACTGGCTTTCCGTCAGCAGCACGCGGTTTGCCTCACAGGCGACTTGCGAGACCTCCACGGACTTCAAGGGCTCGAAATGCACCGGCAGTTCCGCCGGCACATGAGCCGACCGCCCGCCTTCAGACGACGCGGCCAGCTGCTGGCCGCGTTGCGTGCCGAAATCAGCGGAATTTTCCCGCTGAACGCGAGCCTGACCCAGCAGCTTCGCGCGCTTGATCGCGTCTTCAATTGTCATGGTTGTGCGAATCCGCCCTTATGGAACGATCACGACATCGCCGCTTTCGAGCGTGATGTTCTGTTGGAGTGACTTTCCCTCGATGACCTGGTCGTAGCGAAACGGCATCGTCTTCTGGGCAGCACCCGTGCCGCGGATCACGCTGATGTTGTCGAGCTTGGCAAATGGCGTGCCACCGCCCGCCAGGCTGAGCGCCTGCAGCACGGTGAGTTCGGGATTCATGACGTACATGCCGGGCTTGGTGACCTGCCCGATCACGTAGATGCGATTGCCGGAAACGTCTTCCACCATGACGGCGACGACAGCCTCCGGGATGTATTTCGTGAGCTTGCTCTCGATGTCCACGCGGATCTGGTCGGCGCTGCGGCCTGCGGCCTGCACTTCGCCTGCCAGCGGAAAAGAGAAACGCCCATCAGGCCGAATGATGACCTTGCGCTGGAGTTCCAGCTCCTTCCAGACGGACACCGTGATGCTGTCGCCGGCATGCAGTTTGTAATCAGCGCTGGCATCCTGAGCCCACGCACCTGCACATGCGGCCATTCCCAAGACTGCCGCACAAAGACTTTCCAGAGCAAAGCGAGTCACATTCTTCATTTCTAATACCTGCGATCCCCAAGCGACTGCTGGCTCAGCCCCTGGTATCCGAAGTTGATGAAAAACCGGTTGTTGGCGGCATCGCTGGTCGCCTGTTCGCGATCCTCCCACATGTAGGTATACCCGCCACCCACGTACCACTTCTGCGAAACAAGCCACTTTAGCGACAGGTCGACGCGCGCGTAATCGCGGTCGTTGCCCTGGTCCAGCTGGCTCAAGCCGGTGCGCACGTCGTAGCGGGCGGCGCCCCTGAACGACAGGCGCTCCGACAGCAGCCGGTCATACTGAAGCCGCAATCGGTCGATCACCGACTTGCCGCTGTCGCCCGTAGGAATGAAGGTGCGTCCGACGGAAAAGCGCCACTCGCTGACCTCGAGCCTGCGGAATGCCGTCAGCGTTCCGCCAAAGTCGTTGGTCGATTCTTCGAGAAGCACGGGCACGAGCGTCGTCGTATCGTTGCGCTCGAAGTTGACCGTGGCTTCGATCCCATCGGTGGCATTCCAGCGGTATGCGTAACCCATTCGACCGCCGATGGCATCGGTCGTCTCGATTTCGTCCTCGGCCTCGTAGCGAGACGCGTACGCACCGACCGTGAAGTCGCTGGAGGGACTGACCGCCCATGTCATGTAGCCCATCGACGACGCCATAGTCGTAATCGGTCCGGGTTGACGGGCCGTCCTCGGCGTCGTACCGCGTCGCGAGATAGTCCACGAACATGCCGAGCCTCGCGCGCTCAGAGATCTCGTGCTCGTAGGTCGGCCGCATTCCAAGCGAAGTCCGCGTTTGCCCGATTGTGGCTGCGCCGCCACCCGGGTCTCCACCGCCCGGATCGAGCGGATCGAATCCGCCACCCGGCGTGTCGGAATTGTACAGGTCCTGGTGCGCAAAGTTCCCGTTGAACTCGAAGACGCTTCGCTGCCACTCGTAGCGCGAAAGCATGTCCACGAAACCCTCGAATCGCTCGAAATCGTCCCGGTCCGGATAGTCCTGGAACCGCACCCGGGGACGGAGCGACGTCTCGCCCCGCGGCGTCCCGATGCCCACCAGGAGATCCATCTCTGCGATGTAGCCGAGCACGTCGGACTCCGGAGTAGTCTCCGGATCCAGATCGAGATTGTCATTCTGCTCGACGCGCAGGTCGACCCGCGGCTCCGTATGCACGTCAGCTGCGATCGCACCCAATGCGTACGAAAAAGCGGTCGCCAGAAATAGCGACTCCAGGACTGGCTTTCTCACGAGTTTGGCCCTCACCGAATCCATTCTACCGAACCCACAGCAGCCCCTAAGGCAATGTATCACATGGAACTCTTGACCCCGAGCCACTGTGACGTGGTCGTATTCCCATGGGGCGGATTATGTCGGTTTCGAGGGCTTAGTAGGCCTTGCGATCCCCGAGGACCTGGAGCGCCGTCTTGAACAGAATCTTGATGTCGAGCGTAGGCTTCCACTGACGCAGGTAGTCGAGGTCGTACTCGATGCGCGCCTTCATGTCCTCGAGGCGGGTGGTCTCGCCGCGGCAACCATTGACCTGGGCAAGTCCCGTGATGCCCGGCAGCACCTTGTGTCGGACCATGTAGCCCTTGATCAGCCTGCGATACTCCTCATTGTGCGCGACTGCATGCGGCCGCGGTCCCACGAGGCTCATGTCTGCCTTCAAGCACGTTGAAGAGCTGCGGCAGCTCGTCGATCGAGTAGCGCCGCAGGAAGCGTCCGATCGGCGTGACGCGCGCATCGTTGCGCGTCGCCTGCTGGATACGAGCACCGTCCTCGGTCACTGTCATCGTGCGGAACTTGTAGACATCGATGATCTGCCCGTCGAGACCGTAGCGGCGTTGCCGGAAGATCACCGGGCCCGGCGAGCCGAGCTTGATCATCAGGCAATTACGCAGCAGGAACGGCGCGAGCACGATGAGCGCCACGATGCTGATGCCGACGTCCATCATGCGCTTGATCACGCCGCGCGTTCCCTGGAAGGGCGTCTCGCACATGGCGACGACCGGAACGCCCGAGATGTCCGCCGTGCGCGACTGGATCAGGTCCATCACGAAGATGTCCGGCACGAAGTAGATCGAAGCCGTCGTGTCGCGCAGTTCGTCGAGCAGATCCACGACGCGCTGGACCTGTCGCATCGGCAGCGAAATGAAGATGACGTCGATCTTGTGGGCTTGCACGTAGGTCGGCAGTTCCGAAAGTCCGCCGAGCAGTCCGCCGATCGTGGACATGCCCAGGCGCTCGACGCTGCGGTCGTCGAAGAATCCTGCGACGCGCAGTCCCAGCCCGGGATCCGCCTGGATGCGTTCGCAGCAAGACCTGACTGACGTCGTTGTACCCGGCCACGACTGCCGACCGAATGTTGCTGGCCGCCAGCATGAAGCGGCGCACGATCTCGTTGACCATGATGCTTACGAAGATGAGCGGAATCGGAGTGACGAACGCCCAGGTCAGAACGACCCGGCGCGGAAATTCCTCAGACGTCTTGGTCGCATAGCCGATCGCGAACAGCAGCGCGAGCAACACGAGCCAGCGAACGATCAGACTGAAGGCGATCGTGCCCCAGCGCGGCAGGATGGTGAGCGTGCTCAGTTCCGGGCGCTTGAAGACCATCGGCGCCAGGATCGCGACCAGGACAGCGAGGACGCGCAATTCGCCACCGAACTTGGCGCCGTAGAGATACGTCAGCCCGAACAGCGTCCCGATCGCCAGCAACGGCGGCACCAGCACCTGCACCAGGACGAGCTGTCCGACCAGGACGCTACGCTTGAATACGATCGGTTCGTTCATCGTTCACCGAACGCCTATTGTCCCTGTTCGGTACGGCTGGAAACGTGAATCTGTCTCGGCGACGCTTATGTCAATGCCCTTGACGCGGCGTTCCGGCGTTCAATCTTCGAGCGATTGGAGGTGCTCCACCAGCTTGACGTAGCCGCGTATGGCGACGTCCCGCCTCAGGCCCTTGCGGGCTGCCCAGGCGTCGTACTTGGCCCTGGCGACGAAATCGAAGGCCCCGGC
Organism: uncultured Gammaproteobacteria bacterium; assembly: GCA_963760725.1. Lineage (GTDB taxonomy): Bacteria > Pseudomonadota > Gammaproteobacteria > Steroidobacterales > Steroidobacteraceae > SCUD01. The sequence continues at coordinate 870,049 of CAVXET010000005.1, read as the reverse complement.
CGCTTCCCGGCGACATCGCCGTCCGAGGCCTGCTTGAAGTACGAGTAGAGCTCCAGGAGGGTATCGTTGTCCGGCCTGTCGCGCAGGCCCTTGGCGGCCTGCTGGGCCGCCAGAAAGCGCTTCTCGAGATCGGACATGAGGACACCCCGCCGCCGTCCGCGCATGTTCGCGCGGGGCAGTCCGGGGCGTCAATCAGACTCCGGTCTTAGCCGATCGTCTTGGACGATGCCTCGGTGCGCTGGCTCTCAACGCCGTCGGAGTTCACCGAGGTCATTTCGAAGTGCCAGCGCGCGGGCGTGAGGTTTTCGACGACGTACCGCGTGAGGCCCGGATTGTTCAGCACGACGACCTGCGTCAGGTTGTCCGGATTGCGGCCGTAGTAAATCCGGTATCCGGCAGAGATCGGTCAGTGGGCTACCATCCGCATTCTCAGTCGGCGGATTCCAGGAGAGCGTCGCCGTGCCAGCCGCGATCTGGTTGACGGAGACGTCGAATGCCGCGAGGGTGGCATTCGCCTTGCCGTCGGAGACCGAAATGCCGATGTTGGTGAAATTGCCGACATCGCTCGCGCCGGGCGTACCCCAGAGCCGGCCGGAGACCCTGTCGAACTGGGCCCAGGCGGGCTTGCGCGCGATCGAGAACTCGAGCGCATCGCCATCCGGGTCGCTCGCGCTCGGCAGGAATTCGTAGAACTCGCCTTCGAGAATGTTGGCGGACGGCGAGCCCGAGATCGAAGGCGCCTGGTTGCGCGTCGCACCGCCGTCGTCGCCCCCGCGGTCGCCGCCGCCAGAGCTCAGTCATTCGGTCGGGTTCGTCGAAACAGCCGCCCAGAACGAGTGCCGCGCACACGATGCAAATCAACCGAATTTTCGAATGCATGCCTGCCCCTTTTGCTCGCAAAAGGGCAGGTATCGACGGGACAGGTGGGAAGCGTTCAGCCGCCGTATTCCGGTCATTGACGACAGGTGCGCGGTGACGCGGAATGACGCGTGACGGCGCGCTCTCTTGCCGGCAACCCCGCTGGCATGGACTCCGAAGAGTCTGTAGCCCGGAAGCTTTGCGTCCCCACCTTTCGATGGGTTTGCCCTTAGTGCAGGGCCGAGTCTAGTAGCGTGAACTCCGGCAAACTGAGAAGCGCATCACGCCGGGTGAAATGCATCGAATATTTCGAGGATTCAAGGACCTCGGGTGCTGCTGTCCCGAATTATTGTGAGGTCCGTTGTCGCTCGTTGGCGACGCGATGCTAGGATAACGCCCGTACAGACAACGTCTTTCGAAACGGCACACCCGCTGCGAGGCGGGGTCGCAAAGCCACGGATCTCCCCGCAATGGGAAGACTGCCGGGTTACCGAACAGGACTGCTGTCAGTAACCGGCACGGAGCTTGCGACATTGCTTCAGCCCAGGAATTGCTTGCGATGACGGTTGCACGCGGCCACATCCTTGTGGTCCGCGCGCCGGCGCCGTGCGCCGCCGTCCTCGCGCAGGGATCGAAGGGGGGGAATGCGTCAGTAGAACAAGATGGGATTGTTCCGCTGGGGAATCGGGGGCGGCTACGGCCGCCCCTTTTTTTGGCCATGGCCACGCCTAAGAAATATCCCGCCGTCACGATCGTGACCGGATCGAACTGCTGCGGTGCCGTCAGCGCGCTCGAGGGCATGCGAATCCTCGCGACCCACGCCCCTGCCCTTGCCCATGCCGAATTGCACCATGCCCGCCTCATGCCGCTGCCGGTTCAAGAAGTACGTGGACCGGCGCGACGACGAACAGGGACGGCGGTTCAAATTTGGCCAGGAACGCGGTGCCTGGTATGCCGGGGGCCAGCGGCGCAAGTCCCGCGGCCGCCGCGACAAGGACTGAGTTCCCGCGCTACGGCGCCTGCGTCGACAATTGCCGAGTCGTCGCGACCATCGACTCGACCGGAGCGTCGAGAAAGGTCGCCTGGAGACGACCCTGCGAGTCGACCAGATAAATCAGTGACGTGTGCTCTACCTGGTAGTTGCCGGCATTGTCGTACGGCAAGCCCTTGAAGAACACCGCCTTGAATTCGGCGGCGATCTTGCGCACGGCCTTGGGATCGCCGGTCAACCCAATGAAAGTTTCCGAGTAACCCGCCAGGTACTTCTTCATGGCCTCCGGCGTGTCGCGCTCGCCGTCGACGCTGATCACCACGACTACCGGTGGCTTCTAACCAGACTCTTCGATCGAGTCGGACAGGAGTTTCAACTTGAACATGGCGGCGGGACAGATTCCTCGGGCAGTGCGTGAATCCGAAGAACACCAGCGAGTCCCGTCCACGCAGGTCACTGAACCGGAACGCATGAGTCTCCTGGTCCGTCAGCATGAAATCGGCAATGGTTACCGGCTCGGCAGCGACTTGCACGCGAGAATCCTGCACTGAATCGACAGCCACTGCGCGGGTCGCCAACGCCAGCGCTCCAACAAAGACCACGACGCTCAGGCGGTTCACTGTGCGGTAATGGACTTGAGAGCCGTCTGGGCGCTCAGGTACCCAGCGGCATCGCGGCCTCGTACGGCATAGGAATAGGTGACACCCGACTGCACCGAGGTATCCACCCACGGAGAGCCTTCGATCTGAGCAATCAGTGGACCCAACGTGCCGTTGGTCGAGCGATAGACGTCGTATCCGGCAACCCCGACATTGTCAGTCGAGGCGGTGAAAGTCAGCTTCGGGTCGCCGTCGGACAGCGTGACCTTGAAGTTTGTCGGCTTCGTGGGATTTTCGAACGCGATGACACTTGAGAGTGCGGAGTTTGAACTCAGGTTCCCGGCCGCATCGTAGGCCGCGACGGCATACCAGTACTTGGTGCCCTCGACGACCGTCGTGTCGGTCCACGGCGTGCCGTCCGTCAGCGCAATTTCGGGCCCGACAGCATTTGTCGTGGCGCGGTGAATCGAATAGCCGGCGACTCCCACGTTGTCGGTTGAGGCGCTCCAGGTCAGTCTTGGGTTGCCATTGTCTTTCGTGATCGCGACATTCTGGGGTTGCAAAGGAGGCAACATCGTCCCCGCCGCCGCCGCTGCCTCCGTCGACGTTAATTCGGACGATCTTTGCCTTGGACGGAACGCCGTTGCCGTTTAGCACGAACAACATGTAGTAGCCAGGCGGTACGTCGGTCGCACGCGTTGGCATGTTGACGTGAAGGGTCAGGCCGTCCTTGGTGAAGCTCAATTCCGAAAATCGCTGCTGCAAATTGATGCTGTGCGTCGCCATTCCGACCTGAAGCAGAGTGACGCGTTGGATGGCAGTGGTATCGGCCTCGACCGTGAACGGTTGCCCCGCCGCCACGACGTCCGGCGCCGACACGATAGCAGGACGTGCGGCAAATCCACCCGATGAGTTGTACAGATAAGGGGGATAGAAAATTTCGCCGTGGAGCTGGTTGACAGGTGCCTTGTTCGACGCGCCACCGCCCGCTACGAGAACGGACGCATCCGGCAGCAGAAGCGCGATCGAGTGATACAGGCGCGCGCGCGAACCTTCGGCGCCACGCGTCCATTTTCCGGTCTGAGGATTCCAGAACTCCGCGTAGTTGGTGACGTTCACCAACTGTTCGTCGAGCCCGCTGCCACCGGTTGCAACTACCTTGCCATCCGGCAACACGGTCAGGCTCCCCCACACGCGCTTGGCTGAAATGTCCTTGCCCTGGGACACCACTGGCTGGGAGCCGTTGATATCGATCGTGACGACATTCCTGTTCTTGCCAGCCACTTGCAGGATCTTGCCGGGCCTGTACATGACCGAAGGCCCGCCCGTCGCAATGTTGGTCATGCCGATCGTTCCTGCGGACGTAATGCTCCCCTGCCCACTGGGGTCCACGTAATAGGCCGCGCCCTTGACATCCAACCCGAACACGCGCCCATCAGGCGCCAGGAAATTCCTTGGATACCACCATTCCAGATTCCCGGTTTGTACACCGGTCAACAAATGAAATTGTCCGAAGACATCGCGCAACTCGGCGACGTCCTCACCGTTCTTGCCGCCCTGGATGTAGATCTCGCCATTCATCAACGGCGTCGCGGTCGCGTACCAGCGCGGGCGACGCATGTCATTGCCACGTGCCAGCAGGTTGTCAGACGGCGCAAAGAGGTTTGTGTCGTCGTTACCGGTGTTTTCAACCGCGGTACCGTTCCAGTTGTCGCCACCTGTGATGAGCACATTGCCGTTCGTCGGCAGGATGACTGCGTAGCTGCAGAAGATATCCGTCAAAGTCATGTTGGCGAGCGTCGTATGTCCGCCTTCGAGTCCCTCCTCCGGGTTCCAGACGTCGTAACTGAAAAACGCGGAGGCCTTGCCATCTGCTCCGGAACCATACGTGAGGACGCGCCCGTCAGGCGTCAGTGCGGCATGCAAGGGCACGAACGGCCAGTTGTCCGCGACGGGAGACAGCCAGCCGCCATTGACGTTATCGGGAAAAGCTGCCGCGGCCACGAAAGCCAAGGCAAGGAAAATCGCGACTTTGAAATCGTCCGAAACGCGCGACTTTCTGAATCGATCGACAGGCGCTGAATAATCGCACCGTCCTGCCAAAGCCGCGCCGCGAACGCGCCCTTCACTACTCATGCACCGCACCCCCAACTCGTCTACCAGCGGCCGTCTCTTTGAACGGCTCATCCAGGCAGACTCAAGACCCACCACTCCATTCGCAACATAACACCCGCTCCGCCAGCAAAACCTGAAGCTACTTCACAGTTTTCATGCCCAGAATATGTTTCCAGCGCCATGGAAAGGTAGCGCATCGAAACCGCGCACGCCTGCGATGTAGTCCTTGCTACGTTATGTTTACCCGAGGGTGTGCGTATTGCCCGAGGACGGGGTACTTGTCAGACTGGTCCCGCACTGATTGGCGGGCTGCCCCAAGGGGAGCATGTTCGCCCCCTCCACTTCTTCTCGATCGATGATTCGATGAATCCCGGAAACAAGGCACCACGACACATGATCCTTCGGCGGGTTGCGGTCACTTTGTTCCTACTTGTGCCGTGCGGCAGCCCGGCAATCGCTGCAGAACGTCCCAACGTTGTGCTGATACTCGCGGACGATGTCGGCTGGGGCGACATCAGGAGTTTCAACCCCGACGGGCGCGTGGCCCTGCCTGCAATAGAGAAACTTGCACAAGAGGGCCTGCGCTTCACCGATGCACACAGCTCGACTTCGAAGTGCGCACCGTCTCGCTACAGCCTGATTACCGGGAACTACCAATGGAGGGGTCGTTCAAGTTGGGGAACGTGGAACTACAAGAGCGGCTCCCAGATTCTCGCGGGCCAGGAAACGCTCGGCCACCTCGCCAAGCGTGCCGGTTACGCCACCGCGTTTGTCGGCAAATATCATCTGGGCGCGCGCTTTTACCGGAAAGGCTCGAATTCGTTCGCATCTGCATCGCTCGATGACACTGAGGTGGATTTCTCCCGCTCGATGGTCCAAGGCCCCCAGGAACAGGGGTTCGATTATTCGTTCGTGGCGATGAGAGGAATTCAGGACGGGCCGTATGCATTTTTCAGGAATGACGCGCTGGCGGGTGATGTCTCGCAGTTGCTTGTCTGGCAACCAGGCGACTATGGCGATACCAGAATCCTCTCGCGTGGAATCGGACTCCCGGACTGGAACACACGTACTGTCGGCCCGACTTTGTTGTCGAAGGCCAGGAATTTCATTGAGCAGTCAGCGAATCAACCGGCGCCGTTCTTTTTGGTGCTCAGCGCTGAGGCAGCGCATGACCCATACAAACCGCCGGCGAAAATAGGTGGGCGTAAGGTTGACGGCGCGTCTGGCTTGAGCGCTCGAGGCGACATGCTTGTCGAACTTGACGCCATCGTGGAACAAATCATTGGCAAACTCGAACAGCTCGACATACTCCGCGATACGTTGATCATTTTCACGAGTGACAATGGCGGCGTCAGATTGGGTGCGGAACAAAACGCCGGCCACGAAACATCTGGCGGCCTTCGCGGAGACAAAGGCACGATCTATGAAGGCGGACACCGGGTTCCACTGATCGTGAAATGGGGTGATGGAGCATTTGGCTCGTCGCCGTTGCCGCCAGGAACCGCGATTGATGCCTTGGTCGGCATACAGGACTTGTACGCGACGCTGGCCGCTCTGACAGGTGTCCCACTACCCATCGACCAGGCCCGCGACAGCTTCAATTTGCTGCCGCTATTGATGGGCGAGACCACCGCCATTCGCGACCACATGGTGCTTGAGGCTGACAGCCCCGAGGACAATGCATCGGACGGAGGGATCTCGGGTCGGCACTTCGCGTACAGAAGCGGTCGATGGAAGCTGGTATTCAACAGCTCGCGAAAACCGGTAGGACTTTACGATCTGCAACTTGACCCCTTTGAGACAACGAACCTGAAATCGCAGCCAGTGCAAAGCGCTCGTGTCGCGGAAATGAAAACGGGGCTCGAAACTGCACTCGCCAGCGACCGAACTGCACCGCGCGATTCCGATATTTCATTGACTCCCGGTTCCGTGGCATTCGGCAGTCAGGAGCTCAACACCGCGACCCCGGCCCGTTCAGTGAGGGTAGAGAGCATTGGCAATGTAGCTGCATCGATTGAATCGATTTCTCTTGCCGGAACCAACCCCGGACAGTTCTCGCTGATACACGACTGTCCGGCTTCGCTACCCGTTGGAAATTCTTGCCTCTTGAGAGTGCGCTTCAAGCCAACAAGCACGGGGGCCAAGTCCGCGATGCTGCGTGTCGTGACGGACGGAGCTGCCAAAAGGAGGCAGACCCAGCTGTCCGGTACGGGCATCAGGTAGCCGCAAGCGGCTGCGACCAGGTCACTTTGCGGTAATGCTCTTCAGCGCCGTCCGCTTGCTCACGTAACCGGCGGCGTCGCGGGCCGTGACCGCATACGTATAGCGAATTCCTGCCTGGGCCGAAGTATCGATCCAACCCGGCCCAGCGATCTGCGCAAACACAGGGCCCAGCGTACCGTCGGTCGATCGATGAATGTCATAACCCACGACGCCGACGTTGTCGGTCGACGGCGTGAAGTTGACGTGTGGATCCTTGCTTACGAGCCGAAGGGCGAAGTTGGTCGGTTTCGAGGGTATTTGGAACGCCGTGACTGATTTCCGGGTCGACGCGGCACTCGAGTTTCCTGCCGCATCGAATGCCTTGATTGCGTACGTGTACTTGGTGCCCTCATGCACGGTCAGGTCGGTCCAGGTCGTCGCCTCCACCCGCATGATCTCCGGGCCGAGCGTGCCATCGGTCGAGCGGTGCACGGCATAACCCGCAACACCAACATTGTCCGTGGCTGCCGTCCACGTGAGGCGCGGATTTCCCTGCACCTTCGAGAGGGCAAGTTCGGTGGGCCTCGAAGGCGCGGTGTCATCGTCAGGGGACGGTTCACTCGCCATGTCGATCCTGACAATTCTGCCCCGCGAAGGGACGCCGTCGGCATCGATGACGAACAGCAGGTAGTAACCCGGCGGCGTATCCGTCGCACGCGCAGGCATGTCGATCGACAACGAGTTATTGCTCGCCGTGAATTCAAGCTCGACAAAACGCTGCTGGAGATTGACGCCATGGGTCACTGCGCCCGTATTGACCAGCGTCACGCGATCCGCACCTGCCGCATCCAGAGTGACCGAGAATTCCTGCCCCGGATGCAATACCGAAGGCGCGGATTCGATCACCGGCCGGTTCGCGAAATTGACCTGAAGCGTCGTAGAGATAGGGTGGATAGTAGATCTCCGCATGCAGGTTGTTGAGCGGTGCGTCGTCAGATGCGCCGCCGCCGCCAACGAGCACCGAAGCATCCGGAAGCAGAAGTGCGAACGAATGGTACAGGCGCAGGCCTTCGTCCGCTCGCGCCAACCGTCCACTGTCCCGTATCGGGATTCCAGATTTCGGCGCTGTTGTTAACATCGATAAGCTGGTTCGGCTGACCGCTGCCGCCGGTGACAAGCACGTGCCCATTCGCCAGCACGGTAGCGTTCGCCCACGAACGGCGGGAAGACAGCGAACCGGTCGGCTCCACCACAGGCGTGGCGCCGTTGATGTCGATCGTGACCGCGCGATTATTCCTTGCGGCAACCTGGAGGACTCTTCCTGGCCGATACATCACGGCCGTGGACGGGCGACCGACGAGCGTCGTGTCGAGCTGGCCGGCCGGTGTGATCGTTCCCGCACCATCGGTCGTCACCCAGTACATCAGTCCGTTGATATCAAAGCCGAACACCCGACCGTCCGGCGCCAGGTAGTTGCGGGGATAGAAAAAGTAGTACTGACTCGTCGGCGCGCCGGTAAGCAGCCGGTAAATGCCGTCGACCTGCCGAACTTCCGGAAGGTCCTCGCCGCTTTTGCCTCCCTGGACGTAGATTTCGCCGTTCAACAACGTCGTAGCCGATGCGTACCACCGTGGCCGATTCATGTCGGGACCGAGAGACAGCGAGTCGTCGCCAGGGTCGAACATCGTCGACTTGTTGTTGCCGACGTCACTGACCTCCGTTCCCGTCCACTCCGCCCCGCCCGCGATGAGGACGTCTCCGCTCTCAGGCAGGGTAACGACCGTCCCGCAGAAGATGTCGGTCTGGATGAGGTTCGGCAGCGTCACGTGCCCGCCGGACAGTCCCTCGGCCGGATCCCAAACGTCGTATATGAAGAACCCAGTGGCCGTGCCACCGGAGTCTGAACCGAATGTCAGGACACGCCCGTCTGGCGTCAGCGCGGCATGAACCGGTACGAGCGGCCAGTTGTCTTCTTCGGGGGAAAGCCACGCACCGTTCGTGCGGTCGGCGAATGCCGAGTCGGACGACACGATCGAGCCACAACCCAGCGCCGCGAAAATGAGGAGCGTGGCGCGCCCGCGAATCGATCGTCGAATCGACCGGAAACTGCCCATGTCGTCAGCTTGACTCAAGCCGACTCCTCGCTGATTCTCCGCAAGACGATTTTCTTTTCCCGCCACTCCCCGCTCCGCCTGCGCGCACCCGCCGATTGGAGTGCCAAATTACCACCGCAAGAAAGGGACCTGCGATCCCCGCGTGAGTTCCCCAGACGGTCCTACACGACAATACGCCTGCTGCCGACTCGGAGCCCCTTGGAGAAATTGTCGCGGGACGCGCACGGGTACAACGCCCTCGGCGTGGTGGCGCGAAAAGTCGACAACCTGCTACGGACACCTCAGTTCTTCCGCGGCGATCGGCGGGGGCCAATCAGTTTCCTGGAGGACAAATCGAACGTCGCCAAGGTTGGCTGCCGCCCAGGCCCCGCTTGGCGCGCGCGCCGCGCACCGTGCGTCAGCTGCCTGCCGCAACATCTTGAATCGCCAAAGGGCCAGGCGGATCTGGTCGTTGTTGGTCATGGCGTCCCCTCTCTGCGGTTCTTGTGAACCTAGAATGGAGAGCCAGAGTTGTCACCTCTGTGTTGGGAATTCACACGGATAAAATTGGCGTCCCCACGGGGATTCGAACCCCGGTCGCGACCGTGAAAGGGTCGTGTCCTAGGCCTCTAGACGATGGGGACACCGGAAAATGGTGGAGCCAGACGGGATCGAACCGTCGACCTCTTGCATGCCATGCAAGCGCTCTCCCAGCTGAGCTATGGCCCCATTGCAGAGGGGGCGCATTCTCCGGAATGGCCCCGGGAGTGTCAACGCCGGGCATGCTCCGCCGCCCGGTCGAGGCGCCGGAGCGTCTCTTCGCGGCCCAGAATCGACGAGCGTCTGGTCGATCGGGGGCGAAACGCCGCCGCCTGAAACGGCCACCCGGATCGGCTGCGCGACCTTTCCGAGCCCGAGTCCGCCGGAGTCGGCCAGGCCCTGGATCGCGCCGTGGATGGGCGCCGCCGCCCAGTCCGCAAGCCCGGCGAGTGCCACTCTCGCCTGCTCGAGCACCGGTGCGGTTTCCGGCGTCAGGTTCTTGCGGGCCGCCTTCTCCTCGTAGGCCGCCGGGGCCTCGAAGAAGAAACGGCTCGCCTCGGCCATTTCCTTCAGCGTCTTCGAACGCTCGCGCTGCGCCAGGATGACGGCCTCGAGCACGGCGTCGTCCGGTGCGTGGACTCCGAGCCGCTCGAGCTGCCAGCGCAGCTCGGGCACGACCTCGGCCGGCGGCAGGCGCATGAGGTGCTGCTGGTTGATCCAGGCGAGCTTGTCCGGGTTGATGGCCGAGGCCGACTTGTTGACGTCCGCGATGTCGAACAGCGCCGTCATTTCCTCGAGCGTGAAAATCTCCTGGTCGCCGTGCGACCAGCCGAGCCGCGCCAGGTAGTTGAGGAGCGCCTCGGGCAGGTAGCCGGCTTCCCGGTACGCGAGCACCGACACCGCGCCGTGGCGCTTCGAGAGCTTGGTCCCGTCGGGGCCCAGGATCATGGGCAGGTGCGCGTAAATCGGCGGCTCGACGCCCATGGCCCGCAGCATGTTCATCTGGCGCGGCGTGTTGTTCAGGTGGTCGTCGCCGCGGATCACGTGCGTGACCTTCATGTCGTGGTCGTCGACCACGACGCAGAAGTTGTAGGTCGGGTTGCCGTCCGAGCGCTCGATGATGAGGTCGTCGAGTTCCGCGTTCTGGAACACGACGTCGCCGTGCACCGCGTCCGCGACCACCACGGCGCCCTCAGGCGGGTTCTTGAAGCGCACGACCGGCGTCACGCCCTCGCGCGGCTTCGCACCCTGGCGGCAACGCCCGTCGTAGCGCGGCTTCTCCTTGCGCGCGAGCTGGGCGTTTCGCATCTCTTCCAGCTCTTCCTTCGAGCACCAGCAGTGGTAGGCCTTGCCGGCGTCGAGCCATTCGCGGATCACTTCGCGGTAACGCGGGTAGCGCTCGGTCTGGTAGAACGGCCCCTCGTCGGCATCGAGGCCGAGCCACTGCATGCCGTCGAGGATCACCTGCACGGCCTCGGCCGTGGAGCGCTCGCGATCCGTGTCTTCGACGCGCAGGATGAACGTGCCGCCGTGGCGGCGCGCATAGAGCCAGCAGAAGAGTGCCGTGCGCACGCCGCCGATGTGCAGGACGCCGGTGGGGCTCGGGGCGAAGCGTGTGCGGACGGTCATGGTGGGCCGGAATTTTACCAGTGCGCTTGCTTGCCGGGGTGATATCAACTCAAAATCCGGCGATCATTCCCCTCACTCCATCACCGACCGAAGCTGGGAATCCGGCACGGATTTTCCTGAAGGCGCTCGTGACCCCGTCGTGGGGCAGCGTCCTCGGCACGCTGCTCGTCGCCGCGGTGCTGCTCGCCGCCTGCGTCCTGCTGGTGACGCCGCAGCGGCTGGCGCGCGTGGACGTCGGCTACCTGCTGGAGGATGCGCGCGACGATTTCGCGTACATCTCCTGGCGCGCCTTCCGCATCGTCGAGGCGGGACCGCAGCCGGCCGCCGTGGCGCTCCTCGGCGCCTCGTCGATGCTGCACGGCATCACCTCGGATGCGGACGTCGCCGAAGTGATTCAGGAGCGCACCGGCCACGCCGTCCCGGTGCATGACCTCACCGCCGGCGGGCTGTCGCCCTGGGAGGCGGCGAGCCTCCTGGACCGGATCGGCGCGGACTTCAACGGCGTGATCGTCCTCGGCATCGGCGCGGAATTGCTGGCGACGCCGCCCTCGGAGCTCGAGGGCCTGCGGCGGCACCCGCGGCTGGCATTCCGCTCCGGCGTCTTCGACGAGGAACTGCGGATCGCCGGTATGGAACCGTCCCCGCGCGACCGGCAACTACTTCATCGACAACTCGCAGTTCTTCACCGCGCGCATCGGCGCCATTGGCCGCCTCGTCACGGGCCCGATCGAACATTCGCGCCACACGGACTGGCGCAAGTCCCTCGATGCGAAGACCTGGCGGTTCCAGGTCGATCGCGTGTCGGAATGGATTCGCGACGGCTATCCCGCCTACGCACAGGCCAACTTCGAGGTGCTCGGACGGCTCATCGCCCGCGCGCGGGCCCGCGGCGACGTGCGTGTCGCCCTCCTCGTCACGCCGATCAACCCGCGCGCACTCGCGGAATTCGATCCGGAAGTCGACGAGCGCTTCATGGCCGATGCGCGTGCGTTCGCGGCCGAGACCGGCGTCGAACTGTGGCGGCTCGACGAGGAAGCCGCGCTGCGCGAGGACGAGTTCGACGACTGGTGCCACCTCGGCAACAACGACGGCCGGGTGCGCTACACGCGCGCGCTGGCGAACCGCGTCGCCGGGCTCGGCGACTTCTCACAGGCCCCGGGAGACTCCCCATGAGCAACACGCTGGCACGCCTCGCCGGGATCGCGGTGCAGGCCGCCCTCCTCGGCTATCTCCTCTTCATCGCGGTCATGCGCATGGTGGCGGTCGAATCGGGCGCGACCGTGTTCCGCTACCAGGGGTTCTGAGTCCTTGATCCAGTCGCTGTGGCATTGGGTCGTGCTCGCGGCGAGCGTCGCCGGCTACTGGCTGCTGCCGGCGCGCTGGCGCATGGGCTTCCTCGGCACGGTCTCGCTCGGTTACCTGCTGTGGGCCGAGTTCGCGCTCACCGGGCGCGTGCTGACGATCCCGGTGCTGCTCGGCTTCACGCTCGCCTTCTACCTGCTGGGGCCGGTCGTGGCACGGCCCGGGCGCGCGCCGCGGCGCGATCCTCTCGCTGCTCATCCTCGCGGCACTCGCGTACCTCGCCTGGTTCAAGTACGTGCCGCCGATCCTGCAGGCGCTCCAAGACCACTTCGCCCTCGCGCACGTCGTCATCCCGCTCGGGATCAGCTACTACACCTTCAAGCTCATCCACTACGCGGTCGAGGTGGCGCGCGGCAACATCAAGGACCGCTCGCTCGGCAGCTTCTTCGCCTACATCCTGCTGTTCCCGATCTTCACGGCCGGTCCGATCGAACGCTACGACCACTTCCTCGCGAATCGCGCCGAGCGGCTCGCGGCGGACGACGTCCTCGCCGGGCTTGCGCGGATCATCCACGGGCTCATCAAGAAGTTCGTGATTCTCGAGCTGATGATCGCCCCGCTCTACGGCAGCAACCCGGACGGCGCCGCGCTCGTCTCGCACCTCGACCGGCTCTCGACGGTCCAGGTCTGGGGATTCGCGGTCCTCACGTATCTCGGGGCGTACCTGGACTTTTCTGCCTACTCCGACCTCGCGATCGGCTCAGCGCGCCTGTTCGGCATCCGGATCATGGAGAACTTCCGCTGGCCGGTGCTGGCGACGAACATCGGCGATTTCTGGAAGCGCTGGCACATGACGCTGGCCGGCTGGTGCCAGGCCTACGTGTACATGCCGATGATCGGTCTGACGCGCAACCCTTACGTTGCCGTTTACACGACCTTCGTCACGATGGGCCTGTGGCACGCCGGCTCGCTGCACTGGATCGTGTGGGGCGTTTGGCACGCGACCGGCATGGTCGCGTTCCTCGCCTTTGCGCGGATACGACGCCAGAAGGGCCGCAAGCCGGCGGAGCGCGGCCTGGTGCGGTTCTGGGGCTGGCCGCTGACGGCGGCGTTCGTCGCGGCGGGGTTCCTGATCACGGCGCTGAGCGGCCAGGGCGCCTGGGACACGGTGCGCGTGCTCGCGCGACTCTTCTTCCTGCGACTCGACTGATTCAGAGCCCGTAGTCGCCTTCGGCGAGGACGAGGTAGGAGTTCGCGGGCGCCATTTGATGCATGAGTTCGCTCGGGCCCCGGTAGAGCCCCGGCCTGCGCTGGCTCGTCATTTTCAGCAGCCCCAGGCGGCCGTAGGCGGCCGCGGTCGGCCGATCGAAGTGCGGCAGGTACATGCGGTCGAATGAGCCCTTTACCGCGCACTGCCGCGCCTTCTCGATCAGCGCCCCCAGGATCACCTCGCGCTTTGGCCCGGGCTCGATCCACAGGTCCACGCACTCGAAGAACCGCATGCCGCGCCTTTCCGTGGCCAGGAACACGATGTAACCGGCCAGCCGGTCGCCCTCGAAGTAGCCGAGCAGCGTCTTCTCGGACTCCGGCAACGAGAAACAGTACCAGTTGATCGCCTCGGCGCTGCGGACGTGCGTGCTGGGGCACCGGTCCTTCGTCCTGTCCCAGAGGTCGTCGAAGGTCTCGTCGGCCCGGTGCAACTCACGCACGTTGTGGTGCGCGCAGCGCGCGAGCCGGCGCATGCGCACTTCTGGATCGCCTTCAGGGGCGGGGCGGCCCGTTTCGCCACGGCTCGTGCCGAGGCCCTGCCGTTGAGCTTCACCCGCAGCAGCTTCTCGAAATCCAGGATGATGGCGCTGTGGATTTCTTCTCCCGTCCCGCCGCGCATCGGCGCGTAACCGAGCTGCGTCAAGAGGCGCTCGACTTCCTCGCGCGGCGTCGTGGAAAGATGCAGCGCATCCACGTGCTCGTCCATCTGCTGACGCTTCAAGGCCATGCTCATGCCCCGGTACTCCGGCAGCACGCGCCAGGTGGTGCCGGCGAAACACCGTCGTTTCGTGCCCGCCGAGCTGGAACTTCCATGGAATCGCGCCGAGGAACCCGACGATGTCTTCGTGCTCGCGCAGCAGCCAGCCGCGGGTCGAATGAATCATCGTAAGCGGGATTCAGGTCCCACCAGGTGCGCATGCGGCTGAGCCACGCATCGGCGCTCCCCGATTCATCGTCCGGAAAGTCGGCGAGGAACGCGGAAAGCGCGGCGTAATCCGCCTCGGAAACACGGGAAACTTCTGGCATCCTTGCGCCCACCTGTGATCGACGTACTCCAACGTATTCGCGCCCACGCCGGGCGTAACGCGCAAGCTGTCGCGATCGTGCGACGCGAGTCAGACGGGTCCTACGTCGAGACGACTTATAGCGCGCTCGCAGCCGAGGCGGAAGCCTTTGCGCATGCTTTCGTGCGACACGCTTCGGACGGGACGATCATCCCGATCCTCGCCGGCAAGTCGGCAACGACCGTCGCCGCGCTGCTCGGCGCCGCCGCGTCGGGTCACGCAGCGGCCTGCCTCAATCCGAAGCTTCGCGTGCCGCAGGTGGAACAGGATCCTGCGCGCCGGCAAGGTCAAAGTCGGCGTCCTGGATGGCACGGGCCTCCTCGCCCTCAAGGGGCCCTACGACGCCGAATCGCCGGTGCGAACGACGCGCTGGTGGCTCGTGCGTGGTGCCAGGCTTCATGGCGATGCACGAGAAGGCGGCCGCGGCGATGCGCAAGGCCGCCGATGTCGCGGATTGGCCGGTGCCGGGCGATGGCGTCGCCCTGCCGGCCCTGGAGCCCGATACGGCGGCGGTGTGCCTGTTCACTTCCGGGTCCACCGGCACGCCCAAGGGCGTTCTCGTCAGCCGTCGCGACCTCCTGGAGCGTGCCGAGACCGAGATCGAATGGTTCGGGCTCACGGAGCGCGACGTGCTGCTCTCCGTGCTGCCGTTTTCCTTCGACGTCGGGCTCAACCAGCTCATCGCCTCGCTGGTCGCCGGGGCGACGCTCGTGATCCTGGATTCGTGGATGCCGGCGGACATCCTCCGCGCCGTCGCGGAACGCGGCGTGACCGGCATCTCCGCCGTGCCCAGCATCTGGCTCGACTTCCTCAAGGCGGGCCTCGGCTTCGATCGCGCGGGCGCGCATCGGACGCTGCGCTACGTCACCGTCTCCGGCGGCGACCTGAATCCCGTGCATCTCGAAGCCCTGCCCTCGCTCGGTGCGGGGCTGCAGATCTTCAAGACCTATGGCCAGACCGAAGTCTTCCGGCCGACCTGCCTGCGGCCCGGCGAGTTCGAATCGCGCAGGCGCAGCGTCGGCCGGCCGTTCGGCCGCTCGCGCGTGTATGTCGTGCGGGACGACGGTTCCCGCGCGGCCCCCGGCGAGCGCGGCGAGGTCGTCGCCACGGGACTCGGCGTGATGCTCGGGTACCTCGACGGCGGCGATGAGCAGCAAAAGCTGCGTGACAATCCATTCCGCGGCCCGGACGACTCCAGCGAGAAGGCGATTTTTACCGGCGACGTCGGACACCTCGACGAGGACGGATACCTGTATCTCCTCGGACGCCGCGACGCGATGCTGAAGATCATGGGCAACCGCGTGTATCCGGGCGAAGTCGCGGCGCAGCTGCTGGCGCTTCCGGGCGTGCTGCAGGCCGAGGTCGTCGGTGTGGAACGCGGCGACGGCGGGCCACGCCTCGTGGCGTTCGTCGTCCTCGGCCCGGACGCGCCGGCGCCCGACGACCTGCGGCGCCAGATGGCGTCCCGGGTTCCGGGTTACATGGTGCCGGCGGCGGTGCTGGCGAAGGATGTCATTCCGCGCACGGCGAGCGGCAAGCCCGACTATCCGGCGCTTGTCGCCGACGCGTTGGCGGGCATGGATGCCGCGGCGCGGCAAAGCCCCTAGAATCCTGCGCCATGAACAGCGAATCACTGAAGAACTACCTGGGCGAGCGGATGGGCCTCGACACCGCCGCCCTGGCGGACGAGACGCCGCTCTTTTCGTCCAACCTGCTCGACTCCTTCAGCATGGTGGACCTCATCATGTTCATCGAGAAGGAAGGCGGCGTGAGGCTGAACCCGACCGACGTCAGCCTCGACAACCTCGATTCGATCGAACGGATCCTGCGCTTCGTCGACGTGCGGCGCGCCGAGGCGTGATGGCCGAACGGCACGACGTGCTCGCGGACGTGGCGCGCCGCTTCGGCACGCCGTACTTCATCTATTTCCTGGATGACGTGCGCGCGCGCCTCGACGCGATCCGCCAGGCCTTTGGCGGGCGCTTCGAGGTCAGCTACGCGGTCAAGAGCAATCCCAATCCGTCGCTGGTCGCGTGGATGAAGGATCACGTGCCGGCGCTCGACATCTCCTCCGGCGGCGAGCTGCGCCGCGCCGTCGCGGCCGGCTGGAGCGGCGACCGCATCAGCTTCACCGGTCCCGGCAAGCGCACCGTGGGAGCTGGCGGAGTCGGTGCAGGCCGGCGTCGCCAAGCTGGTGCTGGAATCGGTGCGCGAAGCCGAGGACCTGGATGCGCTGGCGGCGAAAGCGGGACGCGTCCAGCCGGTGCTGCTGCGGGTCGCGCCCGCCTCGCTGCCGCGCGGCTTCGGGGTCAACATGGCCGGCAAGCCGACGCAGTTCGGCGTGGACGAAGAGGACGCGCCGGCCGCCGTGGCCGCGATCCGCAGGCTCGCGAACCTCAGGCTCATCGGGTTCCATGCGTACTCGGGCACGCAGTGCGTGGATGCGAAGGCCATCGGCGAGAACTTCGGCATCTTCGCCCGCATCTTCGGCAGCCTCGCGGAGCAGTTCGATTGCCGCCCCGAGGCGCTGGTATTCGGCGCCGGGTTCGGGATCCCCTACCATGTGGGCATGAATCCGCTGGACCTGCCGGCCGCCGCCGCCGCGGCGGCGCCCGCGCTCGAGCGGCTCGCTTCGGATCCGCGCACGGCGGGCGCGACGCTCTTCCTCGAGATGGGGCGCTACCTGGTCGGCGAGGCGGGCCTGTACCTGACCCGCGTCACGCGCATCAAGCGCTCGCGCGGCAGCGACATCGCGATCTGCGACGGCGGCATGAACCATCACCTCGGCGCCGCCGGCCACCTCGGCAGCGTCATCCATCGCAACTACCGCATCTTCAAGGTCGGCGGCGCGCCAGGAGGCACGACGCGGCCCTACGAGCTCGTGGGCCCGCTGTGCACCTCGATCGACACGCTGGGCCATGGCGTGGAGCTGCCCGAGCTGCGCGAGGGCGACGTGCTCGGCGTCCACTGCAGCGGCGCCTACGGCCTGACGGCGAGCCCGGTCGACTTCATCAGCCACGAGCCGCCGCGCGAGTTCGCGGCCGAAGCCGGCGCGGTGCGCGACATCACGGATGCACGGATCGGCGTGTCATGACGAAACCGGCGCATACGGGCATCGTCGTCCTCGGCACGCCGCGCTCGGGCACGACGCTGCTGCGGCGCGTGCTGGGCAGCCATCCGCACATTGCCGCGATGGGGGAAACCAATCTGCTCGGCGCCTGCGCACGATTCCTGGAGAGCGAGCGGATCGCGGAAGACGTCGAGATCGGCGCGCTCGCCGGCCTCGGACAGGCGGGCTTTGCGCGCGACGAGGTGCTCGCGAGGCTGCGCGAATTCGCCTTCGCCTTCCATCGCGATCACGCGGCCCGCCTCGGCAAGCCGCGCTGGGCGGAGAAGACGGCGTTCGACGCCTTTCACGTCGGCGGCATCGAGGAGCTTTGCGGCGGGCACGCGTATTTCCTGTGCGTGATCCGCCACGGGCTCGACGTCGCCTGCAGCCTCGAGGAGCTATCCGGCGAAGAACGGCGGGTACCTTCGCGAATTGCACGGCTACGTCCAGCGCCATCCGCGGCCGCTCGAGGCCTTCACCCACGCCTGGGTGGACATGACCCGCGCGATCCGCGCCTTCGCGGCGCGGCATCCCGGGAACGCCCTGCTGCTGCGCTACGAGGATCTCGTGGCCAACCCGTCGGAAGTCCTGGCGAATGCGCTCCGCTTCGTCGGCGAGTCCTTCGATCCGGCCCAGCTCGAAGGCGCGCTGCAGGGCGCCGGCGACGTCGGCCTCGGCGACTGGAAGACCTACGCGCGCCGGACGATCGGTCCCGAGAGCGTCGGCCGCTGGAAATCGCTGTCGCGCTGGACCATCGGCCAGCTCGGCGCCATCGCCAACGAGACGCTCGTCGAATGCGGGTATGAGCCCGTGCCGGTGCAGGACGGGCGTGACTCGGAGGAGGCGCGGCGCCGCTATGAACTGGGCCTGCTGCTCGGGCGGGCGCGCAAGGGCCCCGAGGACAAGCCCTGAGCGGGTCGGCGCGTTGACCCCTCCGGGCAGGCGCCCGTAGAATCGCCGCCCTTGGCGGGCGGTTAGCTCAGCGGTAGAGCACTGCTTTCACACGGCAGGGGTCGCAGGTTCAAGCCCTGCACCGCCCACCAGATTAAAAGGGGACGCACCCCTTTTCCCTTCCCGGCGTATCGGCGAATCAGTTGCCAGGGAAAAAGGGGTGCGTCCCCTTTTAAGCGAAGGTGCTGACGAGCTCGAGGATCTCGGCGGTCTTCTCCTTCATGAGGTCGGGTTCGCCGCGTGACTCGACGTTGAGCCGCAGCAGCGGCTCGGTGTTGGAGCTGCGCAGGTTGAAGCGCCAGCGCGGGTGCTCGATGGACAGGCCGTCGACGTTCTCGATCTTGACCGAGCCCGGCTGGTAGCGCTGGCGCACGGCGTCCACCGCGCCCGGCGACGTCGCCGATCTTGCGGTTGATCTCGCCGCTCGACGGGAACAGCTTGATGCGCTCGTCCACCAGCGACGACAGCGTCTTGCCCGGTGCGCGACAGGTGCTGCGCCATCACGACCCAGGGAATCATGCCGCTGTCGCAGTAGGCGAAGTTGCGGAAGTAGTGGTGGCCGCTCATCTCGCCGCCGTAGACCGCGTCCGCCTCGCGCATGCACTGCTTCATGAACGCGTGGCCGGACTTGCACTGCACGGGCCGGCCGCCGGCCGCGCGCACGATCTGCTGCGTGTTCCAGACGACGCGCGGGTCGTGCACGATCGGCGCGCCGCGGTTCTGTTCGAGGAACGTCGACGCGAGCAGGCCGACGATGTAGTAGCCGTCGATGAAGCGCCCCTCCTCGTCGAAGAAGAAGCAGCGGTCGAAGTCGCCGTCGAAGGCGATGCCGATGTCGGCGCGCGCGAGGCGCACGTGGCGCGCCGTCACCTCGCGGTTCTCCTCGAGCATCGGGTTCGGCACGCCGTTCGGGAAGTCGCCGTCGGGCTCGTGGTGGACCTTCGTGAAGCGGAACGGCAGCAGCTTCTCGAGCAGGTCGATGCCGATCGCCGCGCCGCCGTTGCCGCCATTGCAGACGATCGACAGCGGCTTCAGCTTGGCCGCGTCGACGTAGGACAGCACGTGGTCGCGCCAGGACGGCTGGATGTCGAACTGGACGACCGTGCCCTTCTTGGCCGCGTCGACGAACTCGCCGGCCTCGGCGAGCTTGCGGATGTCCTGCAGGCCCGGTGTCGCCGCTGATCGGCCGCGCCTGCTCGCGCACGAACTTGAGACCGTTGTAGTCCGGCGGGTTGTGGCTCGCGGTGACCATGACGCCGCCGTCGAGGCCGAGCGAGAAGGTCGCGAAATAGACGCACTCGGTGCCGCACGAGGCCGATGTCGACGACGTCGACGCCCGACTCCGTGAGCCCGCGGATCAGCGCGTTCGGCGAACTCCTGGCTGGAATGGCGGATGTCGCGGCCGACCGCGACCCGGCTTCGGCTTCAGCCACTCGGCGTAAGCGCGCCCGATCCGGTAGACGGCCTCCGGATTCAGTTCGTCCGGGATACGCCCGCGGACGTCATAGGCCTTGAAGCTGCGCGAAAGGTCCATGTCCCTCATCGCTTCCGGTAGAAGCCCGCGATCGTGTCGACGACGTACTGCAGCTGCGCCTCGGCCAGCTCCGGGTAGATCGGCAGCGCGAGCGTCTCGCTCGCGGCCCGGGCCGACTCGGGGCAGTCCTCGGGCTTGTAGCCGAGGTAGGCGAAGCACTTCTGCATGTGCAGCGGCACCGGGTAATAGATCTCGGTGCCGACGCCCTGCTCGCCAAGGTAGGCACGCAGCTTGTCGCGATCCGGGACCCGGATCACATACTGGTTGTAGATGTGGCGGTAGCCCGGACGAGCGGTCGGCGTGACCACCTGAGCGGCGATCCCGGCCTTCGCAAAGGCGCGGTCATAATAAGCCGCGTTGCGCTGCCGGCCCCGGTGCCAGTCCTCGAGGTGCGGGAATTTCACGTTCAGCACGGCGGCCTGGATCTCGTCGATGCGGAAGTTGCCGCCGATGATCGCGTGGTAGTACTTGGGCTCGCCGCCGTGCACGCGCAGGATCCTGAGCTTCGCGGCGAGCGCGTCGTCGTTCGTGACGACCATGCCGGCGTCGCCGAACGCGCCGAGGTTCTTGGTCGGGAAGAACGACAGGCAGCCGATGTCGCCGATGCCGGCCGCGCGCCGGCCGCCCGGGCACTCCGAGCCGATCGCCTGCGCGGCGTCCTCGATCAGCGCGAGCCCGAAGCGCTTGCGCGAGCTTGCCGAAGCCGTCCATGTCCGCGCACTGCCCGTACAGGTGCACCGGCATGATCGCGCGCACGCGCCCGCCGGTCTTGCGGTTGTAGACCTGGTCCGCGCGCCGCTCGCAGTCCTTCTCGAGGAACTGCTCGACGAGGTCGACGCGCAGGTTGAAGGTCACCGGATCGATGTCGAGGAACACCGGGCGCGCGCCGACGCGCGCGATCGTGCCGCCGGTCGCGAAGAACGTGTACGGCGACGTGATGACCTCGTCGCCCGGCGCCGAGGTCGTAGGCCATCAGCGCGATCAGCAGCGCGTCCGTGCCGGACGACAGCCCGATGCCGTGCTTCGCGCCGCAGTACGCGGCGACCTTCGCCTCGAGCTCCTTGACCGCGGGCCCGAGGATGAAGTGCTGCGAGGCCGCGACCTTCAGGAGCGCCGCGTCGATGCTCGGCCTTCAGTGCCTGGTACTGCGGCTTGAGGTCGAGCAGGGGTACTTTCATGGCGGGAGCCTTGCGTCACGGTTCAGTCCGTGCGGCCCTTGCGGCCGTAGGTGTCGTCGAGGCGCACGATGTCGTCCTCGCCGAGATAGCCGCCCGACTGCACCTCGATGATCTGCAGCGGCTCGGTGCCCGGGTTCTCGATGCGGTGCACGGCGCCGATCGGGATGTAGGTCGACTCGTTCTCGCCGAGGTCGAAGACCTCGTCGTCGCGCGTGATGCGCGCCGTGCCCTTGACGACGACCCAGTGCTCCGCGCGATGCGCGTGCTTCTGCAGCGAGAGCTTCGCGCCCGGCTTGACCGTCAGGCGCTTCACCTGGAAGCGCGGGCCGGCGTCCACGCTGTCGTAGCTGCCCCAGGGCCGGAACACTTCGCGGTGCAGGCCCGGCTCGCTGCGGCCCGCCTTCTTCATGCGGTCGACGAGCTGCTTGACGTCCTGGACGCGGCCCTTGGGCGCGACCATGACCGCATCCTTGGTCTCGATCACGACGTGCCCGTCGAGGCCCACGGCGGCGACCAGGCGGTCGGTCGAATACAGCAGGCAGTTCTTCGCGTCCTCGGCGACGACGTCGCCGCGCGTGACGTTGCCGCTCGCGTCCGGCGGCAGCGCGTCCTGCAGCGCGGCCAAGGAGCCGACGTCGCTCCAGCCGGCGGACAGCGGCACGACCGAAGCGCGGCTCGTCTTCTCCATCACCGCGTAGTCGATCGAATCGGCGCGGCAGGCCTCGAACGCGGCCTTGTCGAGGCGCACGAAATCGAGGTCGCTCGCGGCCGCCTCGAAGGCCTTGCGGCAGGCCGCGAGCATCGCCGGGTCGAGCCGGCCGAGCTCGTCCAGGTAGCCCTGGGCCGGCAGCAGGAACATGCCGCTGTTCCAGAAGTAGTCGCCGCTCGCGACGAAGGCCTTCGCGCGCGCGGCATCGGGCTTCTCGACGAATTCCGCGACCGGGCGCACCGCGCCCGTGCCCCGCGCCCTGGCGGATGTAGCCGTAGCCGGTCTCGGCATGCGTCGGCACGACGCCGAAGGTCACCAGGCGGCCCTCGCGCGCGGCCGGGACGCGGCCGTCGCGACCGCGCGGCGAAGGCTCGCGACGTCGCTCGAGCACATGGTCGGCCGGCAGCACGAGCAGGAGCGGCGCGCGCCTTGCCCGGCGTTGCGCGCATGCCGGCCAGCGCGGCGAGCGCGGCGACCGCGACCGCGGGCGCCGTATTGCGCCCGACGGGCTCGAGCAGGATCGCCGCGGCGCGATGCCGAGCTCGCGCAGCTGTTCGGCGACCAGGAAGCGGTGCGCCTCGTTGCAGACGACGATCGGGCGCCGCGACGTCCGGCAGTCCCGCCGCTGCGCAGCGCCGTCTCCTGGATCATCGTGCGCTCGCCCACGAGCGGCAGGAACTGCTTCGGATACAGCTCCCGCGACAGGGGCCAGAGCCGCGTGCCCGCGCCGCCCGACAGGATGACTGGGATCAGCATGGCTAGCTCTTCAGGCGCCCGTGCGCCTCGAGGTAGCGGATCACCTGGTCCACGCACTCGGCGACCGAGAGCTTCGAGCTGTCGATCGTGATCTCCGCGGCCTCCGGCGCCTCGTAGGGCGAGCGTGATGCCGGTGAAGTTCTTGAGCTCCCCGCCGCGCGCCTTCTTGTAGAGGCCCTTCGGGTCGCGCTGCTCGCAGACCTCGATCGGCGTCGAGACGAACACCTCGACGAACTCGCCCTGCGTCGACGAGGTCGCGCACCAGGCGCCGGTCGCTGCGGAACGGCGAGATGAAGGCCGTCACGACGATCATGCCCGCGTCCACGAACAGCTTCGCGACTTCGCCGATGCGGCGCACGTTCTCGACGCGCCCGGCATCGCTGAAGTCGAGGTCCTTGTTGAGGCCGTGGCGGATGTTGTCGCCGTCCAGCAGGTAGCTGTGGTGGCCGCGCAGGAACAGCGCCTGCTCCACCGCGTTCGCGATCGTCGACTTGCCGGCGCCCGAGAGGCCCGTGAACCAGAGGATGCAGGGCCGCTGCGCCTTCTGGTTGGCGCGCTGCTCGTGCGTGATCTTGGTCGGCTGCCAGTAGACCGAGACGTCGTGCTGCGAGCCGGCCGGCGCGGCGCTGCGCAGGATCATGCCGGCGCCCGAGGTCGCGTGCGTCAGGCGGTCCACGACGATCAGCGCGCCGGTCGTCGCGGCAGGTGGCATAGGTGTCGAAGGCCGCCTGCTCGGACAGCACGATGCGGCACAGGCCGACTTCGTTCAGCTTGAGCTCGCTCGCCGGCGTGCTCGCGACAGGTCGTTGACGTCGATGCGGTGCTGGATGCTCTCGACCGTGCCGCGCAGGTAGCGGTGCGAGAGCTTGAACTCGTACTGCCGGCCCGGCAGCAGCGGCGTGTCGCTCATCCAGATGATGTGCGCGTCGAAGATGCGGCTCACCGAGGGCGAGCGGTCCGGGTGCACCAGCACGTCGCCGCGCGTGATGTCGAGCTCGTCCTCGAGCACGAGCGTGACGGCCTGCGCCCGCCCCGGCCTGCGCCGGCTTGCCGTCGAAGCGTGACGATCTCGCGCACCTTGCTCATGCGGCGCGACGGCACGGCCATGATCGGGTCGCCGACGGCGACGCAGCCCGCCGCGATCGTGCCCGCGTAGCCGCGGAACGTGTGGTCCGGCCGGTTCACGTACTGCACCGGCATGCGCAGGTCCTGCGAGCGCCTGGTCGTGGCTCACGTCGATCGTGTCGAGCACCTCGATGATCGTCGGGCCCTTGTACCAGGGCATGCCGCTGCCGGCGGTCACGACGTTGTCGCCCTTGCAGCGCCGAGACCGGGACGACGCGCGCGTCCGCGTCCTTGATGCCGCGGATCTGCAGGCAGTCGTCGTGGATCTTGCGGAACACCTTCTCGTCGTAGCCGACGAGGTCCATCTTGTTGACCGCGACGATGACGTGGCGGATGCCGAGCAGCGAGACGATGTAGGCGTGGCGGCGCGTCTGCACCTGCACGCCGCGCGAGGCGTCGATCAGGATGATCGCGAGGTCGCAGGTCGAGGCGCCGGTCGCCATGTTGCGCGTGTACTGCTCGTGGCCCGGGCAGTCCGCGATGATGTACTTGCGCTTCTCGGTGTCGAAGTAGCGGTAGGCGACGTCGATCGTGATGCCCTGCTCGCGCTCGGCCTGCAGGCCGTCGACGAGCAGCGCGAGGTCGACCTCGTCGTGCCGGTCGTGCCCCACTTGCGGCTGTCGCTCGTGACCGCCGCGAGCTGGTCCTCGAGGATCTGCTGCGTGTCGTGCAGCATGCGGCCGATCAGCGTGCTCTTGCCGTCGTCCACGCTGCCGCAGGTGATGAAGCGCAGCAGGCCCTTGGCCTCGTGCGCTTCGAGGAAATCCGCGAGCTTCACGGCGGCCATCAGAAGTACCCCTCGCGCTTGCGCTTTTCCATCGCCGCGGCCTGGTCGAAGTCGATGGCGCGGCTCTGGCGTTCGGACGTGCGCGTGACGAGCATCTCCTCGATCACGCTCGTCAGGTCGGTCGGCGGTCGAGCGCATGCGCGCCGGACAGCGGGTAGCAGCCGAGGCTGCGGAACCGCACCGTCTCCATGCGCGGCTTCTCGCCCTCCTTCAGCGGCATGCGGTCGTCGTCCACCATGATCAGCATGCCGTCGCGATCCACGACCGGGCGCGGCTTGGCGAAGTACAGCGGCACGACCGGGATCTTCTCGAGGTGGATGTAGAGCCAGACGTCGAGCTCGGTCCAGTTCGAGAGCGGGAACACGCGGATGCTCTCGCCCTGGCGGATGCGGCCGTTGTAGATGCTCCAGAGCTCCGGGCGCTGGTTCTTCGGGTCCCAGCGGTGCTGGTTGTCGCGGAACGAGAACACGCGCTCCTTGGCGCGCGACTTCTCCTCGTCGCGGCGCGCGCCGCCGAAGGCGGCGTCGAACTTGTGCTTGCGACAGCGCGGCCTTCAGCGCCTCGGTCTTCATGACGTCGGTGTAGCGCGAGCCGTGCGTGAACGGGCTGACGCCCGCCTTCGCGGCCTCGACGTTCGTGTGCACGATCAGGTCGAAGCCGAGCTCGCGCGCCATGCGGTCGCGGAACTCGATCATCTCCCGGAACTTCCAGGTCGTGTCGATGTGCATCAGCGGGAACGGCAGCTTGCCCGGGATGGAAGGCCTTGCGCGCCAGGTGCAGCAGCACCGAGCTGTCCTTGCCGATCGAGTACAGCATGACCGGGTTGTCGAACTCGGCCGCCACCTCGCGGATGATGTAGATGCTCTCCGCCTCGAGGCGCTCGAGCTGCGTCATGTGCTGCTTCAGGTCAGTCACTCAGACGCTCTCCCCGGCCGATTGCGAAATAACGGATGCCCTGCCGCGCCATCAGCGACGGCTCGTAAAGGTTCCGCCCGTCGAATACGACCGGCTGCTTCAGCACGGTCTTGAAGCGCCCGAAGTCGGGGCTCCGGAATTCCTGCCACTCGGTGCAGATGGCGAGCGCATCGGCGCCGTCGAGCGCCTCGGCCGCGCTCGCGCACGAGCGCGAAATCGGGCCGCGCGCCGTAGATGCGCTGCGCCTCGGCATCGCGACCGGATCGTAGGCGCGCACCTTCGCGCCCGCCGCCCACAGCGCCTCCATCAGCACGCGCGCCGGCGCCTCGCGCAGGTCGTCGGTGTTCGGCTTGAACGCGAGGCCCCAGACCGCGATCGTGCGGCCGCGCGACCTTGCCGCCGAAGAAGCTGCGAAATCTTCTCGAACAGCACGTGCTTCTGGCGGTCGTTGACCGCCTCGACCGCCGACAGGATGCGCGCGTCGTGGCCGGCATCGCCGCGCCGAGCGCGCGAGCGCCTTGCACGTCCTTCGGGAAGCAGGAGCCGCCGTAGCCCGCGCCCGGGTAGATGAACGAGTAGCCGATGCGCGGATCGGAGCCGATGCCGGTGCGGATCATCTCGATGTCCGCGCCGAGGCGCTCGGCGATGTTCGCGAGCTCGTTCATGAAGCTGATCTTGGTCGCGAGCATGGCGTTCGCCGCGTACTTCGTGAGCTCGGCCGAGCGCAGGTCCATGATGATCATGCGCTGGTGATTGCGCGTGAACGGGTCGTAGAGGACCTTCAGCAGCTCGGCCGTGCGCGGGTTGTCGGTGCCGACGACGACGCGGTCCGGCTTCATGAAGTCCGCGATCGCCGCGCCCTCCTTCAGGAATTCCGGGATTCGAGACGACGTCGAAGTCGACCTGCGCGCCGCGCGCGATCAGCGTCGCGCCGACCGTCGCCTTGACCTTGTCCGAGGTGCCGACCGGCACGGTCGACTTCGTCATCACGACCTTGTAGTCGCTCCATGTGCTCGCCGATCGTGCGCGCGACCGCCAGCACGTGGCGCAGGTCCGCCGAGCCGTCCTCGTCGGGCGGCGTGCCGACCGCGATGATCTGGAACAGGCCGTGTGCGACGCGCGGCCTTGGCGTCGGTCGTGAAGTCGAGGCGGCCCTTGTCCCGGTTGCGGGCGATCATCTCGTCGAGGCCCGGCTCGTGGATCGGGACCTCGCCGGCATTGAGGCGCGCGATCTTGGCGGCGTCGACGTCGACGCAGACGACGTCATTGCCGGCGTCCGCCAGGCAGGCGCCGGTCACGAGACCGACGTAACCTGAGCCAAAGATCGTAATCTGCAAGATAGATCCCTGATTTTTCTCGGAAAAGCGACGGGCAGACTACCGAAAGCAGGCGCTATGGTAAAGCGGCGGACGCCGCCACCGTGAAACGCTTCTCAGATGGGGTTCTAGGGCTCGACGGGCCGGGCGAAAACCGGCTTCAGGGCGTTGGGGACGACCTTCCACAGGACTTCGGGGCGATACATCAGGCGCACGACCGCGACGCCGCAGACGGCGAGCAGCGCGAACGAAACGGTGTCTGACAAGCCGGAGTGGTGCGCGATCACGCCGAAGGTCGCGAGCAGCAAACCCAGGGCGGTGAGGATCGCGAACGTGCCGCGGACGCCGAAACCGGCCGCGAGCAGCAGGTGGTGGAAGTGCTTGCTGTCGGGACGGAACGGCGAGGTGCCGCGCAGCAGCCGCCGGACCGTCGACCAGACGACTTCGTAGACCGGCAGCGCGACGACCCACAGCGTCGTGACGGGTGCGACCTCGCGGCCCGTACCCTGCGAAACCTGGATGCACAGCCAGGCGACGCAGAAGCCGAGCAGCGTGCTGCCCGAGTCGCCCATGAAGCAGCGTACGCGGCGGTTGAACTTCGTCGGCATGTTGAAGATCAGGAATGCCGCCAGCGAACCGGCGACGACGAGGCTGAGTGCGGCGCCGCTGTCGGCGCCGGAGACAATGGCCAGTCCGAGGAGCGCGATGAATGCGAGCGCGCCAGCGAGGCCGTCGAGGCCGTCCAGCATGTTGAACGCGTTGATCGCGGCCATGACGATCGCGATCGTGAAGACGACGGAGCCGATCCTCGAAAACTCGATCGGACCATTGCCGAGCGGTTCACCGAGCGTCGTGACGGCGGCGCCGGCGCCGATCATGAGGATCGTCGCGGCGACGACCTGGACTGGCAAACGCGCCCACGGCGAGATCTCGAAACGGTCGTCCACGAGCCCGACCGTCACGAGGACGCTGCAGGCCGCGAGGAATGCCGCGGAGGGTGTCGCCTGCGGTGGCAGGAGGCCGCCGCCGAGCACGATGCCGAGGAGCATGGCAAGACCGCCGACGATAGGAACATCGCCGAAGTGCGTCTTGCGCCCGCCCGGGCGGTCGACGAGGTCGACGGCGATGGCGAGCGGCCGCAGTGCGAAGATCGCGAGCAACGTCAGCGCGAAGCTGGCCGCGGCTGGCAGGAGCAGATTTAGCACGACCCTTCCCTTCCCGAAACTGGCCAAGCCCCCTGCGCGGTGCGGAGTATACCGGACGGAGTATCCATTCGACAGCGGCCACCCCGCTCACTCAGAATCGGGCCGCCCTATGCCGCAACAGTTGCTGTTTCTCGAGCTCAACGAGATTAATTTCGACTACGTCGCGTCCTATGTCGGGCGGGGCGGGCTGCCGAACCTCGGCCGCCTCATTCGCCGGAACGGGGTGGCACGCACGGTCTCCGAGCACCGGTATGAAGACCTGGAGCCCTGGATCCAGTGGGTTACGGCCCATACCGGGATGCCGCTCGCGGCGCATGGCGTCTTCCGGCTCGGCGACATCGTCCACAGGGACTTGCCGCAGATCTGGGAACAGCTCGAGGGTCACGGGCTGTCGGTAGGCGCGATCAGCCCGATGAACGCCCGGAATTGCCTGCGCCAGGCGGCGTTCTTCGTCCCGGATCCGTGGACGGCAACGCCCCCCACCGCCACCGCGCGCCTCACGGCCCTGTACCAGGGCATCGCGCAGGCGGTCAACGAGAACGCCCGATCCAGGGTCTCCGCAAAGTCCCTGGCGGGACTTTTGACCGGGTTCGCCGCCTACGCACGCCCCCCGAACTACGGGACCTATGTGCGACTCGCGGCCTCGAGCCCGCGCTGCCCGTGGCGCAAGGCGCTGGTGCTCGACCTGCTGCTCGCGGACGTGTTCGTCCGGGAAGTCCAGCGGACGTCGCCGGATTTCGCCAGCCTGTTCCTCAACGCGGGCGCGCACATCCAGCATCACTACCTGTACTCGTCCGCCTGCTACGAGGGACCGCACCGCAATCCCGACTGGTACTTGCCCGCCGGCGCGGATCCCGTGCAGGAGTCGTACGCGCTCTACGACCGCATCGTCGGCCAGGTCATTGCCGCATTCCCGGATGCGCGCGTCATGGTCGCAACAGGCCTGCACCAGGATCCGCACGATCGCGTGACGTACTACTGGCGGCTGCGCGAGCATGCGGCGTTCCTGTCGCGGATCCGCGTCGAATGCCGGCGCGTCGAGCCGCGCATGTCACGCGACTTCCTCGTCGTCTGCGATGGAGCCGCGCAGGCCGCGCGCGCCGAGGCCCGCCTCGCCCGCGCCACCGCGGCCGACGGCGCGCCGCTGTTCGCGATCGACAACCGCGGATCGGACCTCTTCGTCGAACTGGTTTACGCGGGCGACATCGGCCCGGGATTCGCGTTCTCGATCGACGGCGAGACCTTTACGGGCCTCGACCGGGAAGTCGCGTTCGTGGCCCTGAAGAACGGCCGTCACAACGGGATCGGTTACTTCATCGACAGCGCGGCCTCGCGGGACACGTTGCCCGCGCACGAGTTCCCGCTCGCCGAAGTCCATGCGCGCATCCTGGATGCGTTCAGCGTAGCCGGCTGCGATACGCCCACTGGATCAGTGGCTGCGGCAGCATCCGCAGGATGAAGCGCAGCACCGGATAGACGTAGCGCCAGCTCACGCCGTACAGCCGGCGGATGCCGCGGCAGGAGATCCGGAACTCGTCGATCGCGCGACCGGACCCGCGGCGGCGGAAGAAATCCTCGGACACGGTCATGTCCACCAGGACTTCGTCGAGGCTCGAAATGCCGAGCCCGAGCGCGAGGCACTCGTACCACAGCGCCCAGTCCTGGTTCACCGGAACTTCGGGGTAGTGCACGAAGCGCTCGATCGCCTCACGCCGGAAGCAGGCCGTCGGGTGCGCGAGCGGATTGCGGCGCGCAATGAATCGCCGCACTTCGTCGCGGTCAGTTGGATAGCGCACCGTGCGCAGCACGCGTCCGTTCGTGTCCACCTCGCGGATGGCGCCGCCCAGGATGTGGAGGTCGGGCCGCGCCTGCAGCGCCGCGACCTGGGCTGATATCCTGTGCGCGTGGGAAAAATCGTCGCTGTCCATGCGGAATACGAAGGCTTCGTCCGTGAGCACGTCCAGCAGGCGGTTGAGTGAGCGCGCGAGCCCTTGATTGACCGTATGGTGCAGGATCCGGTGAATGTTCCCGGCGTGCTTTTCCAGCACCGCCGCGGTATCCGGCTGCAGCGGCCCGTCCACACACAGGAAGATCCGTACGGGCCCGCCCCGGTAATCCTGGCGCTCGATCGATTCGAGCGCGCGCTCGAACAGCGCAGGCGTGTCGCGCACGAACACGGACATCAGGACGCCAACCGGGACGCTCGCGGCTTCGTGCACCGCCGGACTCTATAGCAGAAGGACGCCATGCGCGTAGCAGTGACCGGCGCCGCCGGGTACATCGGGAGCCGTCTCGTCGAGCGCCTCGTGCGCGCCGGCCACGACGTCCTCGCGCTCGACCGCGTCGGGCCCGCGACGGGCGCAGCGTCGGGAGCCAGGTTCCTGCACTGCGACCTCAACGATGCCAAGGCTTACGAGAGTGCCCTGCCAGGTCTCGACCTCCTCTGCCACCTGGCCGCCGCGAAAGGCGACTGGGGCATCAGCGACGAGGAATACACGCTCGACAACGTGACCGCGACCGCGACACTCCTTGGATGTGCACATCGGGCCGGCGTCCGGCGCTGGATTTTCTACAGCACGGTGTCGGTGCTCGGGCCAAGCGATGTGGCCCTCGACGAGGGCGCGCCGCGCCGGCCTGCCAACCCGTACGGTGCGTCCAAGGCAGAATGCGAGGCCCAGCTCGAGCGCTACGCCGCCGACACGACCGATGCGCGGTTCCTCGTGATCCGTCCGTCGGTGGTGTTCGGCCCGGGCAACCCGGACAACACGAACATCTACCGGCTCATCGACGCCATCGATCGCAAGCGCTTCGTCATGATCGGCCGTGGCGGCGAGGTCAAGACCACCTCCTACATCGACAACCTGCTCGATGCGCATGACTTCCTGATGGAGCGCGAGCGGCGGCGCCTCGCGACGGGCGTCGAGGTGTTTCACTACGTGGACCAACCCGGCGAGACGACGGCCGGGCTGGTCGCGCGCATCGATGCCCTGCTCGGCCGCAGGCCGCGCGGCTTCCACCTGCCGCTCGCGCTCGCTGCGCCGCTCGCGCTGGCCGGCGATGCGGCCGCGAGCCTGCTGAAGGTGGACCTGCCGATCACCAGTGCGCGCGTGCGCAAGTTCTGCACGGCGACGAATTTCTCGGCCCGGCGCATCCGCGCCGAGGGCTACGTGCAGGCAGTCAGCAATGCGGAAGCGCTGCAGCGGACGGTGGACTGGTATCGGGCTCAGGCGACCAGTCGGGAAACGTCCACGACGTAGGTCCAGCGCACGCCCTCGTGCGACGAGTCGATCGAGACTTGCGTTCCGTCCGGGCTCCAGCGCGGGTGCAGGTCGCAACGCTCGCCTTCGTCATAACGCCAGGGTGAGTGAAAGGCCCCCGCCTCGAGCACGAGGCCCGTGTCGGGCCGGCACAGCAGCAGGCGGCGCATGCGGCCGCGATCGGGATAGGAGTCGGTCACGATCCAGCGGCCGTCCGGCGAGAAGGACGGATGTCCGTCGCCGAAGCGGTCGAGCGAACCGGGGCAACAGGCCTCGCGCGCACCGGTCGTCACGTCGAGCAGGTAATAGCGATCGCCCTTGTCCGGCGCCCTCGCCCACACCAACAGGCGCCGCTCGTCGCGCCAGGCATAGTGCGACACCATGCGATGGTCGAGGAGCAGGCGCCGGTCCGACCCGTCGGCATTCGCGACGTACAGGCGCGAGAACTTGCCGCTGGCGCCGAACCAGCGGTGCATGAAGACGAAGCGCGTGCCCGCGGGGGAATACACGGCGTGGTTGACCTTGTGCTCTGCAGCCAGCATGTCCGCGCGCGGTTTTGTGCCTGCGAGCTCGGCAAGCGACACGACGAGCGAGGCGGTTCCGGCGCCGAGGTCGACCCGCCACAGTCCGTCGCGCTCCAGCGGCTGGTCCGGCGAGAAGTTATCCACCGCGACGTCGTAGCCGTATTCGGGCCGGATGCGCGCGAGGCGGCGGTAGTTGAGCGACAGGGCCTCGCGTCCGTCGGGATGCAGGGCCTGGATCGGCCATGGATGCTGCCGCTCGGCGCCGTCTGGCGCCACGATGCGGCAGCCGAGCTGCCCGTCGACGGCGTCGTTGAAGATCGTGCATTCGACGCCGTCGCGACGAATCCACTGCGCCATCGCGCCTTGCTGGAAGTTCCACGCTGCGCTGTCACCCAGGACCTGCACGGCGCCGGACGCAGGATCCCCGGCGCAGATGTCGACCCGCGGCCCGGAGCGCGCACGCCAGCGATGGAACAGGTAGCGGCGCCCGTCGGCGCTCCAGGGTTGCAGGCCAAAGTAGCCGAAGAAGCACTCCGCGCCGCCCTTTGCGAGGTTCACGCCCTCGCCGCCACCGGTCGCCCGCTCGATCGCCGCAGACGGGTGCAGCCGCAGCGCCTGCCGGCGCCCGCCGTGCACGAGATAGTTGAAGCGCTGGTAGCCGGACTTGGCGAGCGAGCGCAGGCCCGGTGCGGAGTCGAGCAGCGCGGCCACTTTCCGTTCCAGGCGGTTGTACGGCATGTCCGCGCGCCTACCGGTTGCCCGGCTTGACGCCGTAGGCGTTGAGGCCGAGGACGTGCACGCCGAGCCGGTCGGCGACGACGCGCGGCAGCAGGCCGACGTCGTCGCGAAGGCCCCCGACCGCCTCGAAGCCGAAGAAGCGCGCCTTCATTCCATGCGGCGCAAGCAGGCGATCGAGGTCGCGGCGCGAGAAATAATTGATGTGGCAGTGCGGCTGCCAGTAGTGCCGCTCGCGCCAGGCCGGTTGAAAGCGCCGGATGTCGTGCCGGTTCGGCACGATCACGACCAGCACGCCGCCGGCACGCAGCGATGCCATTGCGTCGCGCAGCAGGCCGCGCGGGTCGTCGACGTGCTCGAGCACGTTGTCGAAGACGATCGCGTCGGCGACGCCCGCCCCGCCGCTCGCGTCGAAGAGCCCCTCGCGCAAGTCGAATCCGCGCGCGCGGCCGAAGGCGGCGCGCGCGGCGCTCGGCTCGAAGCCGGTGTAGCGCCAGGCCGTGTCGCGCGAGAACACCTGCGCGAGGCCGCCCCAGCCTGCGCCAACTTCCACCACGCGAAGCGTGGTGCCCGGCACGGACTTGCGCTTCAGCACGTCGTCGCAGACGCGCTTGATCTGCCGGTGGCGCGCTTTCTCCGGCACCTGCGCCGGCGCGTCCTGAACGTGATCGAAGGTCGTGCCCGAGGGATTCGTCACGTACAGGAAATCGCAGCTGGCACAGCGTTCGATCGCGAAGGCGACGCCGCGGTAGTCGATCGCGGCTTCGGGCACGGTTTTTCGCGTGCCGCACATCGGACAGGACCGTGTCTGCGGCCGTGCGCTCATCGCCCTGCCCCGGCAGCTGAGAGGCGGACATAAAGGTCCTGGTAGCTCTTTGACATGCGTTCGGCGCCTAGCTGCTCCAGCAAGCCCGCCTCCGGCCGCGTCCCGGATGCGGCGGCCGCTCGCACGATGGCGGCCGTGAGCGCGCGTTCATCGCCGACCGGCACGGCCTCGCCCGCGGCTGGCGCGAGTTCCAGAAGCTCCCGGTGCGGCCCGATGTCCGTCAGGACGACGCGCAGGCCGCAGGCCAGGGCCTCGAGCACGGCGTTCGGCAGGCCCTCCGCACGCGATGCGGACACGAAGAAGTCGGCTGCACGCAGGTAGGGCGTGACGTCGTCGACCTGGCCTGCGAAACGGATGTGGGAATCGCCGCCTGCCTCGCGCTTGCACTCGGCCTCGAGGGGGCCCTCGCCGAGGAAGACGAGCGCGAGCCCGGGATCGCCGGCGGCGCGCAGTGCGCGCACGACGAGGCCGGGGTCCTTGCGCGCCGACAGCGCACCGACCGAGACGCCGATGCGTGCCGCAGGCGGCAGGCCGAGACGTGCGCGAAGCTCGGCGCGCTCCGTCTGTATCGCGGGCCGAAACGTCGCCGTCTCGACGCCGTTCGGGATCACGGCTGCGTCGACGCCTTGTTTTCGCAGCAAGGCCGCGAGCGTCGACGAGCAGGCGACCACGTTCGGCAGCGCCCGGAACGCCTTGAGATGGGTACGCGCCATCAGAAGGCCCGGCAGGCGCCCGAACTTCAGCGGGTAGTCGTCATGCGGATAGTTCCGGGCGGTCGCGACGCGCGGCACGCCGGCCAGGTGCCGCGACGCGATCACGTCGCCGCGGATGCCCTGCGAATGCAGGACGCAGCCGCGGGAGATCGACGCGCCGATCAGTCGCTCGATGTCGTCGCGCCAGCCGCGGTTCACGAGCGCGCGAAGCCGCGACATCGACAGCGTCAGGACGCGCGTGCCGAACGCCTGGAAGTCCGCAAGCATCGAATCCGCAGGCTCCGGGGAGAGCGTCACGACCACCGGGTCGAAGCGCGCCAGATCGAGGTGCCTCAGCAGGTTGAAGAGCTGCGAGGTCGGCCCGGCGCGGCGCAACGTGGACACGAGGTACACGAGGCGCAGGCGATCGTCCCTCATGGCGCCTCGAGCGGAAGCGTCGCGGCGCGCACGCGCCGGCTCTCGCGCTCGGTCTTGAGTTTCCAGAACGCGAACACCAGGAACGCGATCACGATCGGCGTCCTGATCGGGTTCGAGGTGACCATCGCGAGGGCGAGGAACAGGGACAGGAACAGGATCATCAACCCGCCTGCGGTGGGTCGCGGCCTGCCCAGGCAGTGCAGTCCTGTTGCCAGCATGCCGCCCACCATCACCGCGACGCTCGCGATGAACACCCATTTGCCCTGCATGTAGAAGTTGAGGTAGCCCGAGTCGATCAGCGCCGCGATCCGTGGCGCGGAAATGAGCGTGCCGAACGGGTAGTCCCGAGCCACCGCGAGCGCCGCGGGCCAGGTGTGCTGGATGCGCTGCCCGAATGACACGTCGGCGAGGAGCCCGCTCTCGACGATTCGCGTGAAGCGGTAGAACGCCTGTTCGAGGCCGATCGTCTGCTCGATGACGATGAGGATGGCGGCAACGCCCGCCAGCAGGATCGCGACGAGCTTCAGCTTGCGGCGGACGTTCAGCCCGAACCAGCCGACCGCGAGGATCAGCGCGGCGGTCGCGAACGCGGCGCGCGAAGTGGTCATCAGGATCACGAACAGCGACGCCAGCGTGTAGCGCAGGTCGACCGGCTCCCGGCGGGCGACGTACTGGGCGTAGAAGTAGCACAGGCACACGACGCCGAAGACCGAGAGCGCCGTCGTGTTGGTGAAGAATCCCGCGGGACGCAGTCCAATGACGACCTCGAAGTTGGTTGCGACCGCCCAGGGCTCGAGGAAGCGCGTGAATGCCATCCACGTCGGCAGCACGCCGAAGTCGACGGCGATCTGCACCAGCCCGTAGGGAATGTTGAGCCAGAGGCTCACGATCAGGAGTGCGCGGAAGCGACGCTCGAAGCGCGGCTCCGCCGCCGGCGCGGCGAGCAGGACCAGCATGACCATCGGCAGCCACAGGATCGCCATGCGCAGGCTCGAGACGACGTCGTAGATCTTGCGATAGCCGAACGCGCCGATCACGGGCGTCGCGATCTCGAGCAGGACGAAGGGGCCGACGATCGCCAGGAACAGGTGGTCGACGCGCATGCGTTGCTGCAGCGCGATCGCGACGGCACCGGCCGCGAGGCACAGGAGCCCGAACAGGTCGGGCGCACGGATGCTCGCCTCGGCGCCGAGCGAGATCCCGTAGGGATAGACGTAAAACAGCGACGCCAGGTAGGCGAGCACGAGGATCTCGTACGCGCCGGCGAGGCTCCGGCCCGGAACCAGCGGCGCGGGTCGCGCGTCCACGCGCAGGACCCGGAGGCCCGGCATCTCGGAAGCCGCAGTCGACTGCAATGTGACCTCGTGTACGGTACGCTTCCGCGATTGTAAGACGGATCCCCGACGCGTTGACGCGAAACCCCACACCTCTTTTCATCCTCGGGCGCCACCGCTCCGGGACGACCTGGCTCGCCAATGCCCTCGCGACCCTGCCCGAGGTCTATGCGCCCGAACACACGGAGCCGCGCAAGATTCACGAGAGCGCTTTCTTCTCGCATCTCGTGCGTCACTGCAACCACGGGCGAACCGAGACGGACCTGCGCGAGATCAAGCGGCTGTTCGAGGATTCGCGCTTCTTCGCGCTGACCGGGCAGGCGCAGGGGCCGGACATCCTGCGACTCGGCCCGGCCGGCTATTTCCGCGCGATCATGGAAGCTGGCGCGCGCCGCAAGGGAGCACGCTACTGGCTCGAGAAGACGCCCGCACACACGCTGCACTCCAGGTTCCTTTCCGAGGCTTTCCCGGACGCGATATTCGTCGCGGTGCAGCGCGACTACCGCGACGTCGTCGGGTCGAACGTGCACGGCTTCGGCAGGCCGGCATCGGCCTGGAACTGGTTCCGCCATTCCGCAGCGACCGCGGCTTACGAAAAAGTCATCGCGAGGCGCCCGGCCATCGTCGTGCGCTACGAAGACCTGCTCGCGGATTTCGGGGCGACGATGCAGGGACTCATGGCTGCACTCGGCATCGCGGGCCCGGCGCCGCCGGTCGCGGCCGAGCGGAACTCGTCGTTCACGGACGCGCCGCCTGCGTTCAGCGCCTGGCAGCGCATCGCGATGTCGTCCGGCCGCTGGCTGGTGCGTCCGCTGCCATCCGCCGCGCTCGAGCGCGCGATCGTCGCCTGGCGCGCCCGCACGCCGGCCGCAATGCCCGGCTGGTTTCCCGCGCGCGCCGCGGAAGCGCCGGCCGTGCCCGAACGGGAATCATGAACGCCACCGGCCCGCGCGGGCGGCTCGCCGTCTTCGTACCGTCCTTCCGCGGCGGCGGCGCCGAGCGCGTGATGCTGGCGCTCGCGCGCGGCTTCGCCGGACGCGGCGTCGCCGTGGACGTCGCGGTGGCACAGAACGTGGGACCGAATGTCCCGGCGGCGGATGACGTGTTCCGGGTCGTCGACCTGCGCGCCGGCCGCGCGATGGCGGCGTTGCCCGGCCTCGCGCGCTACCTGCGACGCGAGGCGCCCGCAGTGATGCTGTCGGCCCTGCCGCATGCGAACGTCATCGCCGTGTGGGCGCGTGCGCTCGCGCGTACCCCGACGCGCATCGTGCTGTCCGAGCACACGACGGCGAGCCTGTCGGCCGCGCTCGGCACACATCGGGGGGCGCGCCTGCTGCCGTTTTTCATGCGGCGTGCCTATCCGAAGGCGGATGCGATCGTCGCGGTGTCCGACGGCGTGGCCGAAGACATTGCCGGATTCCTGCGCCTCGAGCGCACGGCGATCACCCGGATCTACAATCCCATCGTTTCCGCGCACCTCGTCGCGCGGGCCGCGGAGCCGCTCGATCACCCGTGGTTCGCGCCGGCTGCGCCGCCGGTCGTCCTCGGCGTCGGCCGCCTGACGGCCGCCAAGGACTTCGGGACGCTGATCCGGGCGTTCGCGGAACTGCGCAAGCGGCGCGCTGCGCGGCTCCTGATCCTCGGCGAAGGCGAGGAACGCGCGCCGCTCACGGCCCTGGCGAGGGAACTGCAGGTGCACGAGGACGTGGCCCTGCCGGGCTTCGACGACAACCCGTTCCGGTACATGAAGCGCGCCGGCGCATTCGTGCTGTCTTCGCGCTGGGAAGGCCTCGGGAACGCACTGGTCGAAGCCATGGCCTGCGGCGTGCCGGTCGTGAGCACGGATTGCCCGAACGGTCCGCGCGAGATCCTCGAAGGCGGCCGCCACGGCCGGCTGGTGCCTGTCGGCGATGCCGCCGCGCTCGCAACGCGATCGACGCCGGCCTGGCCGGCTCCGCGCCGTCCCACCGCGACTGGACGCGCGCAGGCATTCAGCGTCGAGGCCGCGCTCGATCGCTATGCCGGAGTGCTGGGGATCTGATGGGCACGGCTCCGCATTTCGTCGGCATCGGCGCGCCGCGCTGCGGCACCACCTGGATCTCCAAGATGCTGCGCATGCATCCCGGCGTCTGGATGCCGTGGAAGGAGATCCATTACTTCGACAGCGTCGATCCCGAGACGAATTCGGGCTATGACATCCGCAACCGGGGTTTTCGCCTGCGAGCAGGCTGGGCGGCGGCCCTGCGGCGCCTCGCGGTCAGCAGCGTGCCGGGCGCCGCCGCCGCGACACGGCGCTGGTTTCCGCTGCGCGACATGCACGCGCCGGGCATCGACTGGACGTATCGCTATTTCACCGGCGATGCGTCGCTCGCCTGGTACCGCGGGCTGTTCCGCGAGGGCGAATCGGCCGGGCTCACCTGCGGCGAGATCACGCCGGCGTACTGCATGCTCTCCCCGCGCGCGATCGCCGGGTTCGCGACCGCCCTGCCGCAGGCACGCGCGTTCCTGATGCTGCGAAATCCGCTCGACTGGGCCTGGTCGGACCTGTGCAAGCGCGTGCGAGTTGCCGGCCAGTCACCTGCCGCGCTGACGGACGCGGAACTGGTCGCGCGCCTCGCCGTGCCAACCGGCCGAAGCCGCGCCGACTTTGGCTCGAACCTGTCGCGCTGGCTGGAACACTATCCCACGCGAGCGGCTGTTCATCGGTTCCTACGAGGACATCCGCGCCGAGCCCGGGCCGTTCTTTGACCGCCTGTGCGAATTCATCGGCATCGACCCGTTCCCGGCCGGGATGCGGGACCGGTTGCGGGAGCGGGTCAACTCGTCGGCCCGCGGCACGCCGATGCCGCAGGCGGTGAGGCGTTATGCTGCGGAGCATTACCGGGGCGAGGCTGAGATCATGGCCAGGCTGGCTGGCGGAGGGTCCCTACAATGGCTGGCGGAAATCGAGCGAGTCCTGAGATGAGCCTCCTCGAACCTGCGCACCACCGTTGCGGCGCTCGCGCTCGCTGCGTCCTGCGCCGCCTGCGGCACGGCCGGGGCACAGCCGGATCCGCCGCAATCCTGCGCGACTGGTGGCCCGCCGATGGTGGTCGGATATTTCGACCACACCGCAGCGTGGTACCGCCGTCAGCCGAAGATGAAGCCCAACCAGATGGCCGCACAGGCCTGGAAGCCGCCTGCCCAGGGCGGCATCGTCGTGCTGTACAGCGACGTCTCGCAGGTCAAGACCGAGGAGGATGCCGGGAGCATCAGCATCGACGAGATTCGCAGCCGGATGCAGGAACGCGAGGGCGACATCGAGGGCTATCTCAATGCCTCGCGCAAGAACGGGATCAAGGTGCGCATCCAGGTGCCCCCCGACATCGTCGAGCACTGGGCCACGGAACCCAAGACGCGTGCCGTGCTGCGCGAGTTCGTGAAGCGCTGGGCCGGGCATGCCGCGACTGCCGGGTTCTACCTGTTCGACGAGCCGGAACTGTCGGACCTGCCGGCCAGTACCCTCGAGCAGGTGGCGGCCGTCGTCCGCGAAAATGCCCCGAAGAGCGTGCTTGCGATTTCGGTCGCATCGTCCGCCGTAGCCGAGAACAAGCCCTTGCTGCGCGCCTACGTGAACGCCAAGCCGCGCATCTTCGACGAGCTGCTGGTGAATCGCTATCCCGTGTACCGGGCGTACGGCACGGCGTCGGCGAAGGGCGGAACGGGCATGAACGCCAAGCTCGGCCTTGCGACCGACAAGGCGGCGCGCGAAAACCTCATGGACAACGAGTTCCAGAACCTCGGCGACTACTACGATTCGCTGGTCGCCTCGACCAAGGTGTCAGGACTCGCTGGCCGGCCGGTCTATGCTTCCTTCCAGGCGTACGGGCTGCGCGACGACTGCGACGGCCCGCAGTGCAAGGCGACGCGCGAGCGCAAGGCACGCCGGTCCCCGACCTGGAACGAGTTGATCTACATGTACGCTTCGGTCTGGATGTCGGGCGTCGACGGCGCCGTGCTGTACTCGCGCTATTTCTCGCTCTACGACGGTGCGCTGCGCAAGCGGCTCGACAACCTCGAGGCATTGATGGGCCCGGTTTTCGGTGCGCTCCCCCGCTGCAATTCGGACGTCACCGTGCGCAACGCGACGGCCTCGCGCAAGGCGGCACTCTGGGCGCCCGCCAACGTGGTGGCGCGACTCG
This sequence comes from uncultured Gammaproteobacteria bacterium, assembly GCA_963760725.1. Taxonomy (GTDB): domain Bacteria; phylum Pseudomonadota; class Gammaproteobacteria; order Steroidobacterales; family Steroidobacteraceae; genus SCUD01. The sequence goes on along the minus strand of CAVXET010000005.1, from coordinate 829,815 downwards.
CGACCGAGCCCGGCGCAAAAGCACCCGGCTACCTCATCGTCCTGCACCGCACCGCCAATCGCGAGAACGTCAGGTTGCAGCTCGACGATGCAGCGGGGGTCACGCGGGCGGCGGAGCTGCGCTTCAACGCGCAGGGCGCCGCAGTCGAGCCCGTAGTGCAGTCGCTGGACGGAAGCCCGGGGGACGTCCGTGCGCTGCTCCTCGATCTCGATGGAGTCGGCGTCAGGGTGTTCCGGCTGTCGTACGACTGACAGCGCGCCAGGCGGCAAGGCTGCGGCCCAGCAGCGTTTCGAGCCGGACATTCCACGGCTCGAAGTAGGCTTCCAGACGCCTGCGCGTCGGCGGCTCGAGCGACGGTACCTCGAAGGGCACTTCGTTCAAGCCGACCACGGTCGCGCGCAGTTGCTTGCGTGCCGTGGCCCCAAGCAGCGCACGAACCGCCCCGCGGACCATTGGCTGACGGCGGGACCGAGCCATGAGGTCGAGCAGGAACTGGCTGCGCGGGGCCGCTGCTGCGTTGTGGCGCTGTTCGGTCGCCGGAACGAAGTCCGCATCCACACCGGGCACGCGCGCAAGGAGCGAACGGCAGGCGGCGACCGGGTCCCGCTCGAGGTCCTCGAGAAAGAGCACATTGACCCGACCCTTCCCGAACAGGTCCAGGATCGGCTCGAGGTGCTCGGCATACCGCCCGCGGGCGAGGTACGCATCGTGGACGCGGGCGTCCTCGACCGGCTCGGCCATGATGCGGTCGAGCGCCTCTTCGAACGATTCCGCCGCTTCCCGGCCGCGCCGTTTCGCGTACCAGAACTCCGAGTGCGCCCGCGCGACCGGCTCGCGCAGCACGAGCACGACCTGCACGGCCGGGTTGTGGGCCGCGAGGCGCGTGAGCGCCTCGCGCGAATACATCATGGCGACGCTCTTCGCGACGCGCGCAACTGCCGCGTCCGCGTCCTGCCCAAAGTAGTTGCGGAACACCGCGTCATAGCCGCGACGCAGCATGTCGTCGCTCGCGAAGTAGACGAACTCCCGCGAGTCGTGCGTGGCGATATCCGGGTGCTGGCCGAGGTATTCCTTCAGCGAAGTCGTCCCCGCTTTCGGCGCGCCGACGATCATCAGGTCGATCGGGGGTGAGCCGCCTGCCGCGGGCATTGGCGCGGCCTCAGCCGCTTCGGGCGGGCGTGCGCAGGACGGCGACGAGCGTGCCGATCACGAGGCCGAGCCCGAAGCCGAGGACGGCGAACAGCAGTCGGTTCGGCCAATACGGCTTCTCCGCGACCAGCGCCGGATCCACCACGCGGAACGCGTACTCCTGGCGCACACTCGCCAGCATCGCGTTCTTCATCTCGGCCTCGACCAGGCCGTAGAGAGTCGCCTGCAGCGGCACCGGGCTGCTCTTGCCGAGCTCGGTTTGCAGGAACTCGAGATTCCTCTTGGACTCGTCGATGGCCCGCGCCCGCAGGTCCCGGTTGACGTCCGCGACCATGCGGTTGGCCCATTCCGCAGCGAGCTTCGGGTCGCTCCAGTCCACCGTCACGCGCACCATGCCCGTTTCGAGTTCCTGCTCGATGCCGCGCATGCCGTCGAACCGCGTGTAGGCTTTCCAATAGGTCGGCGCCTCGTCCGGCTCGCGCCACGCCTTGGCCTCGGCATCCCAGTCGTCGGCGTACAGGATCGGCAGCAGGCCGTGCTCGCGCATGAAGCGCTCGGTGAATGCACGCGACTTCAACGTGGCGATGGCCTCGGCCGTCGGCGTGCCGCTTTCCATGTTGAAGCCCGTGAGCGCGGCGACGCCGGCGAACTGCGACGCCAGCGACGCGAGCCCGGAGGTCGGCATCGACTGGGCGGTCGGCGCGGCCAGCACCGAGGAGCGGAAATCGGGCGTAATCGCGAACGAGAGCAGGACGAAGAGGACCGCGGCGCCGAGCGCCGCCGCGCCGATCAGCCACTTGCCGCGCCAGATCGCCTGCCACAGGTCCGAGAGGCGGACTTCGTCCGCGTCGTCCACGGCATAGACGCGAAACGCGTAGTCGCGGTCCGTGCCTCCCGGTTGCGAAGCCATGCCGGCTACAGCCCGCCGATCGCCGCCACGGCGACCGCGAGGTTATAGATGATCGACGTCGAGCTCTGCCACAGGGCGAGCGCGGGCAGGCGATCGATGTCGAGCGGCACGACGATTGCGTCGCCGGCTCGAATCTGGACGTTGTCGGCCTGGCTGAACCAGTGGCTGCCATTGGTGCCGACCACGGAGCCGTTCGCGCGCACGACGTAGATCCGGTCGTCGTCCGCATTGGCGGTGAGCCCGCCGCTCGCCGCGACGTAGTCGTCGCGCTTGAGCGCGCCTTTCACGAGGTGCGAGGTCGCGTACTGGACCTCGCCCAGCACCATGACTTCCTGCTTGACCTCCGGGACGAGCAGGCGGTCGCCGTCGCGCAGCGCCACGTCGACTTCTGCGTTGCCGGCCAGCAGCGCCGGCAGGTCGATGACCAGCCGCCCGAGCGGCTCGGTGCGGCGCAACTGGCCGAGGATGGATTGCCCGACCGCGATCGACTGGTCCGGGGCGCGCACGCCCTGGATCGCGGCGGCCTGGCCGGCGCGCAGCATCATCGTCGCAAGGTCGGTCTCGAGGCGGGTGACGAGGCGGTCGATCTGCTCGCGCTCGCGATCCTTGAGGTCCTCGCGCAGGAACACGCTGCCCTCCGGGAACGCGAGGTTCGTCATCCCGCCGGCCCGTGCCAGCACGCTCGAGAGCTTCTCGCCCGGCTCGATGGTGTAGCGGCCCGGGAACTGCACCTCGCCCACGATCGTCACCGAGCCCTTGCGCCGCCACTGCGACACCTGCCGGATGCTGATCTGGTCGAAGGGCGCGAGTACGAGGTCCGCATTCGGGTCGCCGGCCAGCACGGCGGCCAGGTCGACCTCCTGCAGGTCGATGACGCGACGCGAGCCGCCCTCGACCTCGTAGCGCGTGATCTCGGCCGAAAGGCCGTAGGCGGACTCGTTGAGGTCCCCGCCCGCACGGACGAGGTCGCTGACGCGCATGCCCTCCTCGAGCGGATACGTGCCCGGCGCGTGCACCATGCCGCCGATCTCGACCTCGCGCGCCGGGTTGCCGTAGACGGCCTGCTGGCGCAATTGCCGCAGCAGCGGCGCCATGACCGAGATGCGGCCGCTGCCAATGTCGAACACGGTCGCGGCGTCGAGGTTCTGCAGCATCGGGTCGGCGGGTCCGCCCGGTGCCGCGAGCGCGGCCTTGAGGTCGGCCGAGAACACCTGGATCGGCCCCGTGCGGTCGGCCTGGCGCTGGATCAGGACGTAGCGCCGGTCCGCGTCCGGCTTCAGGTCGTTGACCGAGCGGATCAGGTCCGTGAGACGCATGCCCGGCCGCCACTCGTACGGCCCCGGCCGCTGCACGTGGCCCGCGAGCGTGACGTGGTCGGTGAGCACGTCGTCGGGCAGCGGATCGATGGTCACGCGATCGCCGTTTCGCACCGCGGCCTGCCGGCCGGCGGACTCATCGAGGTCGAGCGTGTGCACGGCGCGGCCGCCCGAAACGTCGACGCGCTCGATGCGCGCCGTCGCCGAATACGCAGTCGCCGTGAGTCCGCCCGCGAGGGCGATGACCTGGTCGAGCGTCTTCTCGCCGGCGAGCTCGTAGATTGCCGGCCGCTGCACTTCGCCGGTGACGGCGACGGTCGCGCCGCGCGGCGGCACGAACAGCACGTCGTTGGACTGCAGGCGCGCGTCGCGGCGGCTGTCGCCGCGCAGCAGCAGGTCGTACACGTCGAGGGTCTGGACGGTGCGGCCGCCGCGCCGCAGCTGCACGTTGCGCAGCGAACCGGATTCGGAGACGCCGCCGCCCACGAACAGCGCGTTCATCATCGTGGACAGGCCGGTCACGACGTAGGAGCCGGGCCGTTCCACGTCGCCGAGCACGAACACGCGGATCGTGCGGACCTGGCCCATCGTGACGCTCGCGGAGACGCCGATCATCTGTTCGGAAACGCGCTCGTGGATGAGGTCGCGCAGTTCGCCGAAGCTGAGGCCGGCGACCGCGACCGGACCCGTGTCCGGGAAGTTGATCTCGCCCTCGCGCGTGACGATGAAGTTGTAGGTCTCGTTGCGCTTGCCGAACAGCTGGACGCGGACCTCGTCGCCGGGACCGAGCGTGTAGTCGGGCGGCACCGGCACGTCGGTCGCCGGGAAGAAGGTCAGCGCGAGGTCGCGGAACATGTCGTAGCCGAAGGGCTGCAGCGCATCGACGCCGAACCGTTCGAGCGGCAGCAGCATGACTTCGGCGGTCAGCGGACGCAGGCTCGGCTCGGCCTCGATGCGCCGCGCGGCCTGGTTTTCGGTCAGCCCGGCGAGTGCCAGGGTGGCGACGCCCGGAAACGTGATCCGGCCCTCGCGATCGAGGACATAGGTCGAAGCGCCGAGCAGCGTCCCGAGCTGGGCATTGCGTTGCACGCGCTGCTGGAACAGGCGCTCCACCTGGGGGTCGACCAGGCCGCCCGACTCGAGGCGCGCGAGCTGCTGCAGGTCGCCGAGTTCCTCGTCGACATTCGGCAAGGTTCCGGCGGCGGCAGCCTGGGCGCGGCGTTGCTCATCGGGGGACACTTCACCGCTCGCGCGCGGCAGGCGCAGCTTCACGATCACCGTGTTGCCCGCGGCGAGGACCGGCGGCCCGGTGGATTCCTCGGGCGTCGCCGGCGGCGCAACGAGCGGCGCCGTCTGCTGCAGCGGCATGGCGCTGCTCGACGTGCCCGGCAGGCTTCCGCCCGAAACCCCGAGCGACTGCATGAGCGCCTGGCGTTCGGACTCAGGCAATTGCTGGAGCATCTGGAGCTGCTCGGCGCTCGGCGACTGCGCCGGCGTCGAGCCGGGGACCGGCGTACTGAGCAGCGTGGGTTGCGGTTGGACCTGGGCCTCGGCACCGGCGATCGCGAGCACGGCCGCAAGCGCAGCGAGGCCACGTCGGATCGAGGGCCGGCACGAGGTGTCCTTCACTGAAACTCCCAGGTCCATTGCACGAAGCCCCGCAGGTCCTCCGAGTCGCCGGGCGGGCCTTCCCGCTCCCTCTGCTCGTACCCGATCGAGAGGCTGAGGTCTCCGCCCCATAGCGACCGCCGATGATACAGGTCGGCGGAGCGGATTTTAGCCGCAGCCGGCTCGACCGAGTGCACGGGGTTCTCGCTCGCGCGGTTGACGTCGGCGGACTGGACCGCCAGTTCCCAGCTCGATCCGTCGGCGATTGGCGAGCAACAGGCCGGCAGCGACCTGCTCGCTGTCGCCGTCGAGCGAATGGCCGATCGAGCGGTCGCGGTACTGGTAGCCGTCCGAATAGATCACGTTCCGGTAGGCGCAGCCGAAGTTCGGGCTCGCTGTCGTAGAAGCTCGCAGGCCGTGTCGGCGTACTCGACGTGCGCGCGCCAGGACCGGTCGCCGAATCCGCCCCAGAACTCGACGCCGAACAGGCCGAGGTACTTGCTCGGCAGGAAGCCTGCCTCGTCCTCGCCGATCACCTGGCCGTAGACGGCGATCGGCGCGCAGCGGCAGCGACCAGCGCGCGTCGAAGCCCGCCCATCTGGTTGCCCGGCTGTTCCTCGAGCGGCTGGTCGTTGTCGTTGCCGATCAGCAGGTCCCAGAACGTGCTCGACGTCGCAGGGCCGGCCCTCGCCGCACCACTGGGCGCTGCGCGAGATGCCGACCTCGACGCGCGGGTGCGGCTTCCAGGTGAGGCGCGCACCGAAGAACTGGGCGTTCGGCGCGTCCTCGCGACTGCCTTCGAGCTGGCCCATCGTCGCGGCGAATCGCCAACTGCCCGATCCAGTGCAGCCACGGATGGTCGATCGCGTCGGAGTAATTGCGCTCGATCGTGATCGACGGGATCGGGCGCGCATTGCTGCCGTAGATCAGGCTGCCTTCCCAGCCCGGGCCCCACCAGCGGTCGATGTAACCGGCATGCAGCATCCAGTTGCCGAGCACCATCGGCGGCGTAGCTGCCGTCCGGGCGATACGTCTTGCCGTCGTCGGCGTCGGCGACGGCGGTCGCCTGCAGCGCGGAACGCGAAGCGCTCGCCGGTGTACTGCACGCCCGCCGACAGCTCGCCCTCCTCGCGCGGCGTGTAGCCGAAGCGCCGCAGGGCCATCGGCTGTTCGGAGCCGGCGATGCGCACATTCGCCGGACAGGTGGCCGGTGCGCGAGGCGACGCCCGCGGCGGCACTGCACGCGCGCGAGCGCGGCAGCGAGCCACGCCGGCTGCCCGGCGCTCGGGCGTCTTGCCGCCGACATCGCGCGCGACCTCGGCCCAGGACACGGGCCAGGCCGTGAGCGGTGCGCGCACGATTCCGGCGTCGGCGAGGAGCTCGAGGTCGTGGCGCAGCCGCGCATCGCCGGGCGCGATCCAGGGATCCGCGAGGCCTGCGGCCGCCGCGAACAGGACAGCATCCAGGCGGGTAACGCAGCCGCCAGTCTCATTTGGGGTCGAGGATCAATCGCGCAAGTGCCTGACGCACTTTACAATATTCGCTCAATGGCGGCGATGGCGCCTCGATCCAGCGCGCCAGGTCCGCGAGTTCCGCGGGCGGCGGCGCCTGTCCGAGCGGCAACAGGCGTCACGCAGATCTTCTTGCCGAGCTCGACGCCCCACTGGTCGAAGGGATTGATGTCCCAGAGCACCGACTCGACGAAGACCTTGTGCTCGTAGAGCGCGAGGAGCGCCCCGAGCGTCGCCGGATCGAGCCGCGGCAAAGGCAATCAGCGACAGCGGCCGGCTGCCCGGATGCACGCGGTGAGGCTCCGGCGATGCGTGGCCGGCCATGAGGGCCTGCACCTGCGCGAGGCAGTTGGCGATCGCGAGCTCGTCGGCCCCGCGGTCGGCCGCGCCGTCGAGCGGCAGCAGGAAATCCGCGCTGACCGTCCGCCGTGCCCTGGTGCAGGAGCTGGAAGAACGAATGCTGCGCATTCGAGCCCGGCTCGCCCCAGATCACGGCGCCGGTCGCGCCCGGCGACCGGCCGCGCCGTCGCGCGTCACGCGCTTGCCGAGGCTCTCCATCTCGAGCTGCTGCAGGTAGGCCGGCAGCCGCGCGAGTCGCTGCGTGTACGGCAGCACCGCGTGGCTCGCGCAGCCCAGCGCGTTGCGGTTCCAGTGCGCGATGAGCCCGAGCAGCGCCGGCAGGTTGTCGCGCCGGGCGCGCTCGCGCGAAAGTGCTCGTCCATCGCGTGCGCGCCCGCGAGCATCGCCTCGAAATGCGTCGCTGCCGATCGCGAGCTCGAGCGCGAGCCCGACCGCCGACCACAGCGAGTAGCGCCCGCCGACCCAGTCCCACATCGCGAAGCGCGCATCGGCGCCGACGCCGAACGCGTCCATCGCCGCGTGCGTTGGTCGAGACCGCGGCGAAGTGCCGCGGCACGGCCGCCTCGCCGAGCCGCCCGGCGAGCCAGGCGCGCACGCGCCGCGCGTTCGCGAGCGTCTCCTGCGTCGTGAAAGTCTTGGAGCAGACGATCGACCAGCGTGCGCGCGGGATCGAGCGCGGGCGCGAGGTCCGCGAACTGCGTGCCGTCGACGTTCGACACGAAATGGCGTGCGCAGGACTCCCGCGTCGTACGGCGCGAGCGCCGCCGTCGCCATGGCGGGCCCGAGGTCGCTGCCGCCGATGCCGATGTTGACGACGTCGGTGAAGCGCTCGCCGCCCGCGCCGGTCAGCCGTGCCCGCGTGCACGTCGCGCGACGAAGGCGCGCATTGCGCGCGCACCGCGAGCACCTCGGCGTGCAGCGGCGCGAGTGCCGGCGGCGCGCCTCGCCCGGCGGGCGCGCGCAGCAGCGTGTGCAGCGCCGCGCGCTGCTCGGTTTCGTTGACCGCCTCGCCGGCGAAGAGCGCGTCGCCGGCGCGCGCCGACGGCCGCGCTCGTCGGCGAGCTGCGACGAGCGCGTCGAGCGCGGGCGCATCGAGGCGCTGGCGGCTGAAGTCGAGGAGCAGCCCGCGGCCTCGCGCGAGAATGCGGCGAAGCGCTCCGGGTCGGCGCGAACAGCTCGCGCACCGGCGTGCCGGCGAGGCGGCGCGCGTGCGGTTCCGCATCATGCGGCCCGGACTTTCAGGCCTTCGCGGGCCGCGGCTTCTGACAGACGCGAGTCGCGACAGATGAAGTCCAGCCGACCCGGATCGTCGTTGGCTGCCGTAAGCGCTGCGGCCAGCTGCAGCCCGTCGGCGGCCCGCAGTCCGTGCGTGCGAGAAGCCTCCTGGCAGGTCGCGCAGCTGCCCGGAGGGCGGTACTTCGATCCACCGGGTTGCCATGTCCGACAGCAGCGCCAAGCTGCTCGCCACGCCATCCAACGACAGGGTGCCCGCACGCTCACGACGGACGATGGCGGACGTGACTTCAACGAGAGTTCCCCACCAGACGATTATCGGCTCCGTCGGGTACCGAAGGGTCCGTTGGAGCCGACCCCGCCCTCGTCCAGTATCAGCGGCACGACGGCGGATGCGTCCCAGAAACTCATCGCCCTTCGCGTCGTTCCTCGAGAAGTGCTTCGAGGACTCCCGCACCGGGCACGACCGGGCGCCGCCGCCGGATTTCTTCGATGCTCGAGCGGAGCTTGCCTGGCAGGCATTACCAAGCCTTGCGCGATCAGTGCCGCGATGCGCTCGTCCTCGCTGCCTGTGCCGGTGACGGCGGTCAACTGCGCTATCGGCTTGTTGCGGTCGGTCACGATCACAGTCTGCCCGGCGCTCGACCTTCTTCAGGTAGGCGCTTAACTGGTTCTTCAGCTTGGAAACACTGACTTTTTCCATTGAGCCATTATAGCCATATTAATCTGGCTAGTCTAGCCAGATCAGCCAAGGTTCGTGACCCGCGGGTTCGGCGGACCGCCGTCCCGGTAGTAGTCGAGGTACCAGGCGACGAACTTCGCGACGCCCTCCTCGACCGGCGTCGACGGGCGGTAGCCGACGTCCCGCACCAGGTCCTCGACGTCGGCCCAGGTGTCCGGCACGTCGCCGGCCTGCAGCGGCAGCAGGTTCTTCTCGGCCTTGCGCCCGAGGCACTCCTCGAGCACCTCGATGTAGCGCATCAGCTCGACCGGCCGGTTGTTGCCGATGTTGTAGAGCCGGTACGGCGCGCGGCTCGTCGCGGGGTCGGGGTCGTCGCCGTCCCAGGTCGGGTCCGGTGCCGCGACGTGGTCGAGCGCGCGCGACGACGCCGCCCGCGATGTCGTCGACGTAGGTGAAGTCGCGCGCGGTGCTTGCCGTAGTTGAAGACGTCGATCGGCTTGCCGGCGAGGATGTTGCGCGTGAACAGGAACAGCGCCATGTCCGGCCGGCCCCAGGGTCCGTACACGGTGAAGAAGCGCAGGCCCGTCACCGGCAGGCCGTAGAGGTGCGCGTAGGTGTGCGCCATCAGCTCGTTGGCCTTCTTGGTCGCCGCGTAGAACGACAGCGGATGGTCGACGTTCTGGTGCACCGAGAACGGCATCTTCGTGTTGGCGCCGTAGACCGAGCTCGTCGAGGCGAAGACCAGGTGCTCGACGCCGATGGTGCCGGCAGCCTTCGAGCACGTGCAGGGTGCCGATCAGGTTGCTGTCGACGTAGGCGTGCGGATTCTCGATCGAGTAGCGCACGCCGGCCTGCGCCGCGAGGTGCACGACGCGCTCGGAACGCGCCGCTCGCGAACAGCGCCTCCATCGCCGCGCGGTCGGCGAGGTCGATGCGTCTCGAAGCGGAAACCCTTGTGCGCCGTCAGGCGCGCGAGCCGCGCCTCCTTGAGCGTCGGGTCGTAGTAGGCGTTGAGGTTGTCGAGGCCGACGACCTCGTCGCCGCGCGCGAGCAGTCGCTGGCGACGTGGTAGCCGATGAAGCCCGCCGCGCCGGTCACGAGGACGCGCATCAGAGCCGGCCGTCGAGCCTGTCCGCGCGTCGAACAGGTACTTCATGTCGTAGATGACGTGCTTGCGCTTCGCGAAGCGGCGGATGTCCGCCGGCCGCATCGCAGCGAACTCGCGGTGCCCGACGGCCAGCACGATGGCGTCGTAGCGGCCGGGCGACGGGCCGCTTCACGAGCTTGATGCCGTACTCCTCCTCCGCCTCCTTCGCGCTCACCCACGGATCCCAGACGTCGACCCGCGCGCCGTTCTCCGAAGTTCCGCGACGACGTCGGCGACCTTCGAGTTGCGCAGGTCCGGCGTGTTCTCCTTGAACGCGAGCCCGAGCACGAGGATGCGCGAGGACTTCACGTGGATGCGCTTCGCCGCCATCAGGCGCACGACCTCGCCCGCGACGTACAGCGCCATGTTGTCGTTGATGCGCCGGCCCGCGAGGATCATCTCCGGGTGGTAGCCGATCTGCTGCGCCTTGTGCGTCAGGTAGTACGGATCGACGCCGATGCAGTGCCCGCCGACGAGGCCCGGGCCGGAACGGCAGGAAGTTCCACTTGCTGCCGGCCGCCTCGAGCACCTCCTGCGTGTCGATGCCGAGCCGGTTGAAGATCATCGCGAGCTCGTTGATGAGCGCGATGTTGACGTCGCGCTGCGTGTTCTCGATCACCTTGGCGGCTTCGGCGACGCGGATCGAGGACGCCGGGTGCGTGCCGGCCGTGATGATCGACCCGTACAGCTTGTCGACGAACGCGGCGGCCTCGGGCGTCGAGCCGGAAGTGACCTTGCGGATCGTCGGCAGCCGGTGCTCGCGGTCGCCCGGGTTGATGCGCTCCGGGCTGTAGCCGGCAAAGAAGTCGCGGTTGAACTTGAGCCCGGACCGCGCTCGAGGATCGGCACGCAGATTTCCTCGGTGCAGCCCGGGATACACGGTCGACTCGTAAATCACGATGTCGCCGCGCTTCAGCACCCGGCCGACGGTCTCGCTCGCGCGCTCGAGCGGGCGTCAGGTCCGGCCGCTTGTCGGCGTCGATCGGCGTCGGCACCGTCACGATGTAGACGCGGCAGGTCCGCAGGTCCTTCAGCTTCCGACGTGAAGCGCAGGCGCTTCGCGGCCGCAGCTCCCGCGGCATCCACCTCGAGCGTGCGGTCCTTGCCGCGACGCAGCTCCGCGATGCGCTCCGGATTGATGTCGAAGCCGATCGTCTCGTAGTGCTTGCCGAACTCGACCGCGAGCGGAAGCCCGACGTAGCCGAGGCCGATGACGCCGATGCGGCAGCTCCTGAGCGACAGCTCCGGCGCGCGCTTACGTGCCACGGGCGCCACCGGCACGGAAAATGGCGGGCTTGCTCGAGGCCCGGTCGATCGCCTCCAGCGAACGCTCGTGCGCGGCGAGTTCGGCTTCGCTCGGGCGGATGACCGGGATGCGGACCGCGCCACGCGCGACCGGCGCCGCGGCGATCGCCGTGCCGGTGCCGGACGGGCTGCCGTCGAGCCCGAGTGCGGCCTGCCCGCCGCTCATCGCCAGGTACACGTCGGCGAGGATGCGCGCATCGAGCAGCGCCCCGTGCAGGTCGCGGTCGGAATTGTCGACGCCGTAGCGCTTGCAGAGCGCATCGAGGTTGTTGCGCTGGCCCGGGTGCATGCGTCGCGCGAGCGCGAGCGTGTCGTAGACGCGGCAGTGGTCGGTGATGCGCGTCGTGCGGCCGGCGACGGCCAGCTCGGCGTCGAGGAATCCGACGTCGAATTCCGCGTTGTGGATCACGAGCTCGGCGCCTTCGACGAAGGCCAGGAATTCCTCCGCCACGTCGGCGAACACCGGCTGCGACTCGAGGAACTCGTTGGTGATGCCGTGGACGGCCAGCGCCCCGGGCTCGACTTCGCGGCCCGGCCGCAGGTAACGGTGCCAGTTCTGCCCGGTCGGGCGCCGGTGCCGGAGCTCGATGCAACCGATCTCGATGATGCGGTGGCCTGCGGAGACTTCGAGTCCGGTGGTTTCGGTGTCGAGGACGATCTGGCGCACGGGTCGGAAGGATACCAGCTAGGGCTCGGGCGGGCTTTCCTGAAGCTCGTCGATGCCGCGGTTCGCAAGGGCGTCGGCGCGCTCGTTCTCCGGATGGCCCGAGTGGCCGCGCACCCAGTGCCATTCGACGTCGTGGGCTGCCGCGAGCGCATCGAGGAGTTCCCACAGGTCCTGGTTCTTGACCGGCTTGCGGTCGGCCGTGCGCCAGTCGCGTCGCTTCCAGTCCGCCACCCACGTGGTGATGCCGTCGCGCACGTACTTCGAATCCGTGTAGAGCGAAACCTTGCAGCGCCGCTGCAGGGCCTCGAGCGCGCGGATCGCGGCGGTGAGTTCCATGCGGTTGTTGGTCGTATCCGGCTCGCCGCCATAGAGCTCGCGTTCGCGCCCGCGGTAGCGCATCACCACGCCCCAGCCGCCGGCGCCCGGGTTGCCGCGGCAGGCGCCGTCGGTGTAGACCTCGACTCGGTTCAAGAGACGCGCCGCGCAGCGGGCTCGACCAGCCCGCCGATGACCGCGGTGCGCAGGCGCTTGCGCATCCTCACCGGCGTCATCGAATGCACGCGCTTGCGCGCGTGCAGCAGGTAGGCGCCGGAAAAACGCGGCCAGGCACGGCGTCCCATGCGCTCGAGGAATCCGCGCACCCGGGCCGTGCGCAGGCCGGGAATCGGCGGCGCATACAGGTAGCGCTCCGCGGGGCCGACTTCGAAACCGACCAGCTTCAGCCAGTCCGCGAGACGCGTGGCCGGGATCGTGCGCGCGATCCCCGGCGGGCAGCCGCCACGGGTGAATGAATTGCGCAGCGACCAGCTCCCGAGCGGATCGAAGCCGAGCACCACGAGCTCGCCCTCGCCCGCCAGCACGCGGGCGGCCTCGCGCAGCACTTCGTGCGGATCCGGCGCGAATTCCAGCGTATGCGGCAACAGCATGACGTCCACGCTGTCGGATTGCAGCGCGAGTGCCGCCGGCTCCGCGAGCAGCGCGGCTCCCGGCACCGGCCGCGCCGCCACGAGCGCCGTGCGCCGCGTGCGCGCCGCGCCGAGGAACGTGTCCGCGGTGCCCCATGTCCCGACCTGCACGCAGTGCAGCCCGAACGCGCACTCGAGCGTCGTGCTCACCGCCGCGCGTTCCTGCTCGAGCAACAGGCTCCCCAGCGGGCCGGCGAGCCAGGCGTCGAGTTCGACCGTGTGCGAAGCCATGCCGGAAGCATACCCGCGGGCCTCGGGCTCCGGCCAGTTACACTCGCACATGCTCGACGTGCGGCCGATCCCTGCGTTTCGGGACAACTACATCTGGATGATCCGCGGCGCCGTCGACCCGCGTGTGGTCGCGGTCGTGGATCCGGGCGATGCCGCGCCGGTCCTCGCGGCGCTCGCGCACGAAGGACTCTCGCTCGCGGCGATCCTCGCGACGCATCACCACGCCGATCACGTCGGCGGCGTGCCGGCGCTCATGGCCGAGACGGGTGCGCGCGCTTTCGGGCCCGCGCGCGAGCGCATGCCGGATGGCGTTCGGCCGCTCGCACAGGGCGATCGCGCGACACTCCCGGAGCTCGGGCTCGCGTTCACGGTGCTCGACGTGCCCGGCCACACCGCCGGCCACATCGCATACACGGGTCACGGCGCCGTCTTCCCGGGGGACACACTGTTCAGCGCGGGCTGCGGACGCCTGTTCGAGGGCACGGCGGACGAGATGCTGGGTTCCCTGGAATGCCTCGCCGCATTACCCGGAGAAACGCGCATTTTCTGCGGCCATGAGTACACGGAAGCCAATTTACGGTTCGCCGCTACGGTGGAGCCTGCGAACTCGGCCATAATGGACTATGTCAAACGGGCGGCCAGCCTGAGGGCCGAGGGCCGCCCAACGTTGCCTTCAACTATCGAGCTTGAGAAACGCGTCAATCCTTTTCTGCGATGCCGGCATGAAGATGTCAAATCAGCGGCCGAGCGCCGGGCGGGCAGAGTGCTGTCCACCCCGGTGGCGGTGTTTGCCGAGATACGCAGCTGGAAGGATACGTTCCGATGACTGACGCCCGTCTCCGGATACTGGCCCCGCTCCTCGCCGCTGCCCTCCTCGCGGCCGGCTGCGCAACGACACCTGCGCCAGCGCCCAGCTCGCTGCCGGCCGAACAGATCGTCAACGAACCTGACGAGGTCGCCTTCCCGGACGAAGAGGAAGCGCCGGAAGCGCCGCCCGAGGAACTCGAGGCCTCGGCGCCTTCGGTCGAGCCGCTGGCGCCCGCAGTCGCTCATGGCGACGTCATCGCGCGCATCCGCGGCGGGCTCTCGTTGCCGCAGGTCGACCATCCGCGCGTGGATCGGGAAATCGAGTGGCTGCAGCGCAACCCCGACTACCTCGCGCGCGTGTTCGGTCGCGCGCAGCGCTACCTGCACTACATTGCGAACGAAGTCGAGGCGCAGGGACTCCCGGGCGACCTTGCGCTGCTGCCGGTGGTCGAGAGCGCCTTCAACCCCTTCGCCTACTCGCGCGCGCATGCCTCGGGCCTGTGGCAGTTCATCGCCCCGACCGGCGAGCGTTACCGCATGCGCCGCAACTATTACCAGGACCAGCGGCGCGACGTGGTCGAGTCGACCCGCGGTGCGCTCGAGTTCCTGACCGACCTGAGGAACCGGTTCGACGGCGACTGGTTCCTGGCGATTGCCGCCTACAACTACGGCCCGGGCAACGTGCAGCGCGCGATCAACCGCAACCTCGCGCTCGGCCGCAGAACGGATTTCTTCTCGCTCTCGCTGCCCGCCGAGACCCGGGCCTACGTGCCGAAGCTGGTCGCGCTCGCGAAGATGGTGCGCGATCCCGAACGCTATGGCTTCTACCTGCCACCGATTCCCGACACACCCTACTTCCGCATCGTGCCGACCGACGGCCCGGTGGACCTGCGCCTGATGGCGGAGATCGCGGGCGTGGACACCGAGGAACTGCATGCCCTCAACCCGTCCTGGAACCGCTGGATCACCGATCCGGAGGGGCCGCACCGCGTGCTCGTGCCCGAGGTCGTGGCCGACGGATTCGCCGGCAAGCTGGCGGCGCTCGACGGCAACGCGCGCGCGCGCCTCGCGGTGCACACGGTGGCGCCGGGCGAGTCGTTCACCTCCATCGCCGGCCGCTACAAGGTGCCCGAGGCGTTCGTCGATCGCATGAACGCCGGCAAGCGCGCGGACCTTCGCACCGGCGACGAGCTGTGGGTTCCGGCCGGCGACGTCTCGCAGTTGCGCGCCGGCCTCGGCGCCGACATGGAGCGGCGCGTGCACCGCGTCAAGAGCGGCGAGTCGCTGTGGAGCATTTCGCGCCGCTACGGCATGTCGGTCTCGCAGCTCACCCGCATGAACCACATTTCCACCAAGACCGTGCTGCAGCCGGGCCAGCGGCTGCAGGTGGCCGGCAGCGGCGGCAACGCCGCTTCGGCGGAGTCGTCTGCCGGCGCCACGCCGCAGGTCGCGGCCGCGAACGGCAAGGTGAGCTACAAGGTCCGGCGCGGCGACACGCTCTCGGACATCGCGCGGCGCTTCGAGGTCACCATCCACGACCTGCAGGCTTGGAATAACATGGGGCGCAGCACGTCGCTGCGCGCCGGCCAGTCCCTGACGATCCACGTCGGGGGAGGCGCAAGCGTCGGCGGCTGAGTGCGGCTTGATGGAAGGTTCGGCGGGAGGGAAGGCATGGGGTTCCTGGCAGGCAAGAAGGCCCTGATCGTAGGGCTCGCGACCGATCGTTCCATCGCATACGGCATCTCGCAGGCCATGCGCCGCGAGGGCGCCGAGCTCGCGTTCAGTTACCAGAACGAGCGCCTCAAGGACCGCGTGGTCGAGATCGCGGACGAGCTCGGCTCGAAGCTCGTGATGCCGATGGACGTCGGCATCGACGCGGAAATCGACGCGGCGTTCGCGCGCCTGCGCGCGGAGTGGACTTCGCTCGACATCCTCGTCCACTCGGTTGCGTACGCGCCGCGCGAGGCGCTCACCGGCGGCTTCGTCGAGGCGACGACGCGCGCGAACTTCGCGGTTGCCCACGACGTCTCGAGCTACAGCCTGACCGCACTCGCGCGCGGCGCGCTGCCGCTCATGGAAGGACGCGCCGGCGCGATCCTCACCCTCTCCTACCTCGGCGCGGTGCGCTCGATTCCTTCCTACAACGTCATGGGGCTCGCCAAGGCGAGCCTCGAGGCGAACGTGCGGTTCCTCGCGGCCGACCTCGGCGCGAAGAACATCCGCGTGAATTCGATTTCGGCCGGGCCCATCAAGACGCTCGCCGCGGCAGGCATCCCGGGCTTCCGGAAGATGCTGCACCACGTCGAACAGGTGTCGCCGCTGAAGCGAAACGTGACGATCGATGACGTCGGGAATGCCGCGGCGTTTCTCTGCTCTGACTTGGCAGCCGGCATCACCGGCGAGACCCTCTACGTCGACGCCGGTTACTCCCACGTCGGGATGAGCTTCACCGAATAGGGCAACCGCTCGGTCGCGTGCAGAGGCCGGGCGGGTCCCTCGCTCGCGCCGGAAAGTTCCGCGCTCGAGCGAGGGACCCGCCCGGCCTCTGCACGCGACGGGCGGTGCGCTATTCGAAGAGTTTCGGGTTGATGTCGATGTCGGAATTTCCGCGCATCGACGTGATGTAGACGTTCGCGTCTGACATGGCAGCGCGATCGCGGGCTTCGTCAGTGGCCTGGCGGCGAGCTTCGGCGGCTTTCGCGGTGAGCTGGCCTTTCTCGGCGGAGGTCACGGTCCAGAGGGCGGTGTCGCCGTTCGCGAGGGTCGCGACGCCGTAGCGCGGCTTGCCGGCCGGCAGCGGCGCGCGGAACGCGGCGTCACGCACTTCGGGCGGCAGGCCGGGATCCTGGCGGCCGATGGACTTCGGCGCCTGTGTCGCGGCCTCGCCCGTCCAGCGTGACGCGTCCGCCGGCCAGGCGGCGCCCTTGTCGAGCGCCGCGACGATCTCGCCCGCACGCGCGGCAGCGAGCTTGCCGGCCGCCTCGAGACTGGCGGACTCCACGACTTCGGCACGCACTTCCTCGAGCGGCTTCGGGCGCGACGGCTCGTGAGACTTGACCGCGAGCGCAATCACCTTGCCTGGCGCGATCTCGACCGTGCGCAGTTCGCGGCCCGCGATCACGTCCGGCGAGAACACCGCCTCGGTGACCTTTGGCGTCGCACCGAGCTCCGCGCTGCCGGCCCGCGTGTAGCGCTCGACCCGCTTGACCGGCAGGTTCAGCCTCGAGGCGACGGTGCCGATGTCGCCCTGCGCCTCGAACGCGGTCGTGTCGAGCTCTTCCTGGGCGTCGCCGAAAGCTTTCTCGACCTGCGAATGGCGGAATTCCGGCTCGAGTTCGGCGCGGACGTCCTCGAAGCTCCGGGTGACCTCCGGGGACGCGCTCTCGAGCTTGATGACGTGCCAGCCGAACTCGGTCTTCACCGGCCCGCGGATCTCGCCCGGCTTCATGCCCCAGACGGCGTCGCCGAAGGGAACGACGAAGTCTCCGCGTTCGGCCTCGCCGAGGTCGCCACCCGAGTCCTTCGAGCCCGGGTCCTCGGACAGCTCGCGCGCAAGCGCAGCGAAATCCTCGCCCGCGGCGGCGCGTTCGTACGCAGCCTTCGCTTTCGCTTCGGCCGCGGCTTCGTCGCCGCCTGCCGCGATCAGGATGTGGCGCGCGTGCCGGCGGCCCGCCTGCGTGTAGCGTGCCTTGTTCTCGTCGTAGAACTCGCGCAGCGTCGCCTCGCTGACGTCGGCCTTGGCCGCGAATGCGTCGATGTCGAGCTCGACGAAATCCACGGTCGCGCGTTCCTCGGACATGTAACGCGACTGGTTCGCCTCGTAGTACGCGGCGATGGCGGCGTCATCGAGCGCGACGGCCGTCTCGAACTCGCGCGCCGGCACGGCGACCCAGCCGACGCTGCGCATTTCCTCGAGCAGCGCCACGCGCCGCTGCAGCTCTGCCGGCAGCACGAAAGCGGAGCTGTAGAGGCCGCGGTCGAGCTGGCGCGCGAGTACGTACTCGCGCTGCTCGGACTCGAAGCGCTCCGGCGACATGTTGATCGAGCGCAGCGCCGCGTGATACGCGTCGGGCGAGAACTTGCCGTCCACCTGGAAGGCCGGCACCTGGCGGATCGCCGCCAGTACCTCGGCATCGGTCGCCTCGAATCCGAGCTTGCGCGTGCGCTGGCGGATGAGCTCCGTGCGCACGGCCTGCTCGAGGACCTGCTTCTGCATCGCGCTCTGCATCTCGGCGGGCACGCCGGCATCGCCGAAGGCCGCCTGCATGCGCGAGAGCTGCTCCTGGTAGTTCTGCCGCACGTCCGTGACCGGGACTTCGCGGCCGTTGACCTCGATGCCCTGCGCACGCGAAATGCCGCCGAAATCGGTGCTGAAGTTGATGCCCCAGAACACGAAGACGACGCCGAGCGCGACCAGGATCGCGATCGCGAAAATACCCTTCAGCTTGTCGTGGATGGTCTGCAGCATATTGTTCGGTGCCGGGTCGCACTTATCGCACTTAAGCTGGGCGGCATAAGTGCGATAAGTGCGACCCGGCACTGTCCAAAAAAACGGGGCGCTAGGGTAGCATGATCGCCCCGCACCGTTGCCAGGAGCCCGTGATGCCGATCCGTGCCGCCGCCCTGTTGCTTGCCGCATTCGCCCTGCTGCCAGCGGTGCCGGCCGCCGCGGCGAAGCCCGCATTTGCGCCGATGGACGTGTTCGCGCTCGAGTGGGCGAGCGATCCGCAGATCTCGCCCGACGGCGCGGAAGTCGCGTACGTGCGCCAGTCGTTCGACGTCAAGAGCGACAGCCGGCGACGCATGATCTGGCTGGTGGACCGCGACGGCGGCAATCACCGGCCGCTCGCCGGCGGCAGCGCGAGCCAGGCGAGCCCGCGCTGGTCCCCGGATGGCAAGCGCCTCGCGTTCGTGTCAGCGGACGAAGGCGGCGCACAGATCCACATGCACTGGCTGGCGCAGGGCGTCACGGCACGCGTCACCAACCTCCTCGACGCGCCATCCGGCCTCGTGTGGTCGCCGGACGGGCGCCACCTCGCCTTCGTGATGCGTGTCCCGGCGAAACGACAGCCGCTCAAGGTCGACCTGCCGGAAGCCCCCAAGGACGCGAAGTGGGCCGAACCGCTCAAGGCCATCGACCGCATGGTCTATCGCGCCGATGGCGAGGGCTTCCTGCCGGATGCGTTCGCGCAGGTGTTCGTGGTGTCGGCCGACGGCGGAACGGCGCGCCAGCTCACCGAGGGCGCGTGGGACCAC
Organism: uncultured Gammaproteobacteria bacterium; assembly: GCA_963760725.1. GTDB lineage: Bacteria > Pseudomonadota > Gammaproteobacteria > Steroidobacterales > Steroidobacteraceae > SCUD01. The sequence goes on along the minus strand of CAVXET010000005.1, from coordinate 810,668 downwards.
GACGGCGTCGCCTGGTCAGCGGACGGCGCGGAGATCCTGCTGTCGGCGAACCGTCACGAGAATGCCGACCTCCTGCCTGCGGACAGCGAGGTCTATGCGATCGACGTCGCAACCGGCGCGATCCGCGCGCTCACCAAGCGCTTCGGTCCTGACGCGGAGCCCGCCGCATCGCCTGACGGCAAGTACGTCGCCTACACCGGCTTCGACGATGCCTACCAGGGCTACCAGCGCGCGCGCCTGTACCTCCTGCGCCACGACAACGGCGAGGTCCGCGAGCTGGCTGCCGACCTCGATCGCGACGTCCAGGGCCCGACCTGGAGCCGCGACGGCCGGCGCATCTACTTCCAGTACGACGACCAGGGGACGACGCGCATCGCCGAATGCGACCTCTCCGGGCGCGTGACGAACCTCGTGGACGACCTCGGCGGCGAGGGCTGGTCGCGGCCCTACGGCGGAGGCTCGTTCAGCGTCGCGCGCGACGGCACGATCGCCTACAGCGCGAACGACGCCCTCGATCCCGCGCAGGTCGGCGTTTACGACGGCGGCAAGTCGCGCCGCCTGACGCGGCTCAATGCGGAATTGTTCGCGGCCCGCGAGCTCGGCAAGGTCGAGGAAATCTGGAGCACGACCCCGGCCGACGGGCGCCGCGTCCAGAGCTGGCTGATTCGCCCGCCCGGGTACGACCCGTCGAAGTCGTACCCGCTGATCCTCGAGATCCACGGCGGCCCGTTCGCCAACTACGGGCCGCGGTTCGCCGCGGAGCTCCAGCTCTACGCCGCCGCCGGATACAACGTGCTGTTCTCCAACCCGCGCGGCAGCACGAGCTACGGCGAGGAGTTCGGCAACTTGATTCACCACGCCTACCCGGGGCGCGACTACGACGACCTGATGGCCGCGGTCGACGCGGCGATCGCGCGCGGCGGCGTGGACGGCAACCGGTTGTTCGTCACGGGCGGCAGCGGCGGCGGCGTGCTCACGGCGTGGATCGTCGGCACGACCGAACGCTTCCGCGCCGCCGCGGTGCAGAAGCCGGTCATCAACTGGGCGAGCTTCGCGCTCACGGCCGACCTGCCGAATGTGTTCTACAAGTACTGGTTCGCCGCGCCGCCGTGGGAGGACTACGAGGCGTACTGGCAGCGTTCGCCGCTGTCCCGGGTCGGCAACGTCAAGACTCCGACCATGGTGGTGACGGGCGAGCAGGATTTCCGCACGCCGATCGCCGAGTCCGAGCAGTTCTACCAGGCGCTGCGCATCCGCGGCGTCGACACGCTGCTCGTGCGGGTGCCGGACGCCTCGCATTCCCTCGACCGGCGCCCCAGCCAGCTCAACGCGCGCATCGCCTACATCCTCGCCTGGTTCGCCAAGCACGACAGCGCTGCTGCGCCGCCTGCCGCGACCGTCGCGACGTCTGCGGAGAAGTGAAACGAAAAAGGGTCGTCATTTCTGACGACCCTTCGTTTGCTTGAATTGGCGGAGCGGACGGGACTCGAACCCGCGACCCCCGGCGTGACAGGCCGGTATTCTAACCAACTGAACTACCGCTCCAGGTCACTGGTGGGTGCTGCAGGGCTCGAACCTGCGACATTCGCCTTGTAAGGGCGACGCTCTACCAGCTGAGCTAAGCACCCAGCGGACCGGAATCCGGCCCCCTGGGAGGCGCGCAACTATACGGCATCGGCCCGGGAAGGCCAAGCCGCAGGAAAAGGGGACGCACCCCTTTTCTCGACGGTTGCATTGCGCCGGAAAAGGGGTGCGTCCCCTTTTCCTAATGCGGCTGGATGGGCTTGACCGCGCGGCGTCCCGTGCGGCGCTCCGGTTCCTTCGGCGCCTCCACCGGCTGCGGCGACTGCGTGGCTGCGGCCGTGGTCGTCGTCACCTGCGGACTTCTCTCGAGCGCGATCTCGAGCACCTCGTCGATCCACTTGACCGGGCGGATGTCGAGCTTGTCCTTGATGTTCGCCTGGATCTCGACCAGGTCTTTCTCGTTCTCGCTCGGGATCAGCACGGTCTCGATGCCGCCGCGCTGCGCCGCCAGCAACTTTTCCTTGAGGCCGCCGATCGGCAGGATCTCGCCGCGCAGCGTGATCTCGCCGGTCATCGCGACGCTCGCGCGCACCGGGATCTTCGTCAGCGCCGAGACCAGCGCGGTGCACATGCCCGTGCCGGCGCTCGGGCCGTCCTTCGGCGTCGCGCCCTCCGGCACGTGCACGTGGACGTCCATCTTCTGGTGATAGTCGCCCTCGAGGCCGAACAGGTCCGCGCGGCTGCGCACGACCGTCATCGCGGCCTGGATCGACTCCTGCATCACCTCGCCGAGCTGGCCGGTGTAGAGGAGCTTGCCCTTGCCCGGCACCACGGCCGCCTCGATCGTGAGGAGCTCGCCGCCGACCTCGGTCCAGGCGAGCCCGGTCACGAGCCCGACCCGGTTCGCCTCCTCCGCGCGGCCGAAGCGGAAGCGCTGGACGCCGAGGAACTTGTCGAGGTTGTCCGCGGTGACGTCGATCTTCTTCGTCTCGGGTTCGAGCAGCAGCTGCTTGACCGCCTTGCGGCAGATCTTCGCGGACTCGCGCTCGAGGTTGCGCACGCCTGATTCGCGCGTGTAGTAGCGGATGATGTCGAGGATCGCGGGATCGTCGACCGTGAGCTCGCCGTCTTTCAGGCCGTTCTGCTTCACCTGCTTCGGCAGCAGGAAACGGCGCGCGATGTTCTGCTTCTCTTCCTCGGTGTAACCGGGAAGCCGGATCACTTCCATGCGGTCGAGCAGCGGCGCCGGGATGTTGAGGGTGTTCGCCGTGCACACGAACATCACCTCGGACAGGTCGAAGTCGACCTCGAGGTAGTGGTCCGAGAACGACGCGTTCTGCTCGGGGTCCAGCACCTCGAGCAGCGCGGACGACGGGTCGCCGCGGAAGTCCATCGACATCTTGTCGACTTCGTCGAACAGGAAGAGCGGGTTGCGCACGCCGGTGCGCGACATGTTCTGCAGCACCTTGCCCGGCAGCGAGCCGATGTAGGTGCGGCGGTGGCCGCGGATCTCGGCCTCGTCGCGCACGCCGCCGAGCGACATGCGCACGAACTTGCGGTTGGTGGCGCGCGCGATCGACTGGCCGAGCGAGGTCTTGCCGACGCCGGGCGGTCCGACCAGGCAGAGGATCGGGCCCTTCAGGCGCTTCACGCGCTGCGTGACGGCCAGGTACTCGACGATGCGTTCCTTGACCTTCTCGAGGCCGTAGTGGTCCTCGTCGAGGACCTGCTGCGCGGTCGCGATGTCGTGGTGCACCTTGGTGCGCTTCTTCCACGGCATCTTGACCAGCCAGTCGACGTAATTGCGGACGACCGTCGCCTCCGCGGACATCGGCGACATGAGCTTCAGCTTGTTGAGCTCGGCGGTCGCCTTCTCGCGCGCCTCTTTCGGCATGCCGGCCTTGGCGATGCGCTTCTCCAGCTCGCCGAGCTCGTTGGGGGCGTCCTCGAGGTCGCCGAGCTCCTTCTGGATCGCCTTCATCTGCTCGTTGAGGTAGTACTCGCGCTGGCTCTTCTCCATCTGCGACTTCACGCGGCCGCGGATCTTCTTCTCGATCTGCAGCACCTCCATCTCGCCCTCGATCAGGGACATCACCTGTTCGAGGCGTGCGCGCACGTCCTGCGACTCCAGGACCTTCTGCTTCTCGGAGAGCTTGAGCGCCATGTGCGCAGCGACGGTGTCGGCGAGGCGCCCCGGCTGCTCGATGCCGGCGAGCGACGTCAGGATCTCCGGCGGCACTTTCTTGTTGAGCTTCACGTACTGCTCGAAGTGCGAGACGACCGAGCGCGTCAGCACGTCGATCTCGCGCTCCTCGTACTGCTCGACGTCGGGCAGCGGGGTCATGTCGGCGGTGAAGTACGCGTCCGACTCGATGTTCTCGACCATGGCGCGCGCGACGCCCTCGACCAGCACCTTGACCGTGCCGTCGGGGAGCTTGAGGAGCTGCAGGATGGTCGCGACCGTGCCGACCGTGTAGAGGTCGCGGCCCTTGGGATCGTCGACGTCGGCCTGCTTCTGGGCGACCAGCAGGACCTGCTTGTCGCGCCGCATGGCCTCGTCGAGCGCGAGGATCGACTTGTCGCGACCGACGAAAAGCGGGATCACCATGTGCGGGTAGACCACGACGTCGCGCAGCGGCAGGACCGGCACGCGGGAGGCTACGGGGGCACTCGGGGACTGGCTTTTCTCTTCAGGCACTTTCGGATCCTCTGGCGCAACCACGCCGCCTGGCTTCAGGAAGGATACGTCATGGGGACACTGCTGACGCGAAACAAGTCGCACTACGCAAAAGGGGACGCACCCCTTTCGAGAGGTGCGGCGCAAGCTCAACCGAGAAACGTAGCCGAAAAAGGGGTGCGTCCCCTTTTGCGGAGTCAGTGCGTATCGGAACCCGCCGCGCGCCGGATCTCCGGTGCGGCGACCTGGGACTCGTCGCTGCGGTAGACGAGGTAGGGCTTGCTGTCGCCGAGGATGACCGTCTCGTCGACGACGACCTTGGCCACGTTCTTGAGCGACGGCAGGTCGTACATGATGTCGAGCAGCACGTTCTCGAGGATGGTCCGCAGGCCGCGGGCGCCGGTCTTGCGATCCATGGCCTTGCGCGCGACCGCCCGCAGGCCGTCCTCGCGCAATTCGAGGTCCACGGTCTCCATCTCGAACAGGCGCGCGTACTGCTTGGAAAGGGCGTTGCGCGGCTGCGTGAGGATCGTGACCAGCGCTTCCTCGTCCAGCTCCTCGAGTGTCGCGACCACCGGCAGGCGGCCGACGAATTCCGGGATGAGGCCGAACTTGATGAGGTCCTCGGGCTCGACGTCCTTGAACAGGTCGGCACCCTGCGGCCGCTCGGACGGCGCCTTCACTTCGGCGGCAAAGCCGATGCCGCCGCGGGAACTGCGCTTCTCGATGATCTTCTCGAGGCCTGCAAAGGCACCGCCGCAGATGAAGAGGATGTTGGTCGTGTCGACCTGCAGGAACTCCTGCTGCGGGTGCTTGCGGCCGCCCTGGGGCGGGACCGAGGCAACCGTGCCCTCGATCAGCTTGAGCAGCGCCTGCTGCACGCCCTCGCCCGACACGTCGCGCGTGATCGACGGGTTGTCGGACTTGCGCGAGATCTTGTCGATCTCGTCGATGTACACGATGCCCGTCTGCGCCTTCTCGACGTCGTAGTCGCACTTCTGCAGCAGCTTCTGGATGATGTTCTCGACGTCCTCGCCGACGTAGCCGGCTTCGGTGAGCGTCGTCGCGTCCGCGATGGTGAACGGCACGTTCAGGAGGCGCGCGAGCGTCTCCGCGAGCAGGGTCTTGCCGCAGCCGGTCGGGCCGATCAGGAGGATGTTGCTCTTGGCGAGCTCGACTTCGTCCTTGTCATTCCGGTGCCGCTTGTCGGCCGGCCGCGCCTGCAGCCGCTTGTAGTGGTTGTAGACCGCGACCGCGAGGATCTTCTTCGCGCGGTCCTGGCCGATCACGTACTCGTCGAGGACCTTGCGGATCTCGTGGGGCTTCGGCAGGCGGTCGCGGGACCGCTCCTGCTTCTCCTCGAGCTCCTCGCGGATGATGTCGTTGCAGAGTTCGACGCACTCGTCGCAGACGAACACCGACGGTCCGGCGATCAGCTTGCGCACCTCGTGCTGGCTCTTGCCGCAGAAGGAGCAATAAAGCAGCTTGCCGTCGTCGTGCTTGCCCCGCGTGTCATCAACCATGCGTCGCGACCCTCGTTCGCCGTAGGCCGGCTGCTACCCTATATAGCACGCCGGTTTCGGCCGGTAAAATCCTTTTTAGCTCAACCAGTTGCCTTCGCTAGCTCCAGCGAAGTCTCGCTCAATCCTTGCCCAGCTGCGGCAGCTGGCCGCGCTTTTCGAGAACTCCGTCCACAATTCCGTACTCGCGTGCCTGCTCGCCGCTCATGAAATTGTCCCGGTCGGTGTCCTTGCCGATCTTTTCGAGCGACTGTCCCGTGTGGAACGAAAGGATGTCGTTCAGGCGCCGGCGCGCGTCGAGGATCTCGCGCGCGTGGATCTCGACGTCGGTGGCCTGGCCATGGAAGCCACCGAGCGGCTGGTGGACCATGATGCGCGAATGCGGCAGCGCAAAGCGCTTGCCCTTGGCGCCGGCGGCGAGCAGCACTGCGCCCATCGAGGCCGCCTGCCCCACGCAGATCGTGCTGACGTCGGGCTTGATGAACTGCATCGTGTCGTAGATCGCGAGGCCCGCCGTCACCGCACCGCCCGGCGAGTTGACGTACAGGTGAATGTCCTTGTCCGGGTTCTCGGACTCGAGGTACAGGAGCTGCGCGACGACGAGGTTGGCCATGTGGTCCTCGACCTCGCCGACGATGAAAATGACCCGCTCCTTGAGAAGCCGCGAGTAGATGTCATAAGCACGCTCGCCCCGGGCGGTCTGTTCGACCACCATCGGGACCAGGTTCAAGGCTTTGGTATCGATGTTCCCACCCACGTAGTTACCCTGCTTCTTCGGACGCCGCATCGGCACCGAAGTTCATGATGTCCTTGAAGCTGCCCGGCTGGTCCGTGACCTTCGCCGCGCCGACCACCCAGTCCACCGCCTGGTCTTCCAGCACCGACATCTGCAGCTGGCGCGTGGCCGAGTCGTTCTGCAGGTACTGGTGGCGTGCGGCTTCCGGGTCGGCATAGGTCGAAACCAGCTCGTCGAGGCGCTTCTGCACCTTGGCGGCGTCCGCCTGGATGCCCGCCTTGCGGACCACCTCGTTGAGTATGAGGCCGAGCGCCACGCGCCGGCGCGCGCCGGCCTCGAATGTCTCGCGCGGCGGCAACTGCCGCGGGTTGCGCCCGCCGCTGCGGCGCAGGAGTTCCATCTGCATGTCGCGGATCTCAGCCTCGACGAGGGCCTTCGGCACCGCGATCGGGTTAGTCGCGAGAAGCTGCTCCATGACCTGCGACTTGAGGCGTGCCTGGACCGCCTGCGCCAGTTCGCGCTCCATGTTCTCGCGCACCTCGGTGCGAAGCGCGGTGATGCCGCCTTCGCCGATCCCGAAAGCTTCGCAGAAGGCGTCGTCGATTTCCGGCAGGCTGCTTTCTTCGACCTTGCGAACGATGGCCTGGAAGCCCGCCGTCTTGCCCGCGAGGTGACGGGCCTGGTAGTCGTCGGGGAATCGCAGGTCGAACTCGCGCTTTTCCCCCGCGGCCGCGCCGCGTACGCCCTGTTCGAAGTCGGGCAACAGCCGGCCCGCGCCGAGGATGACCACGAAGTTCTCGCTCTTGCCGCCTTCGAAGGACTCGCCCCCGATACGTCCTTCGAAATCGACCGTGATGCGGTCGCCGTCCTGGCAGCCACGCGTGACATCGCCCCAGTTCGGACGCTGGCGTCGCAGGCTCTCGATCATGGTGTCCACGTCGCCGTCGCCCACCGTAGCCACCGGGCGCGAAAGCTCGATGCGGCCGACGTCATTCAATTCGATCTGCGGGTAAACCTCGAAGGTTGCCGTATAGAGCAAGTCGTCGGGCTCGCCGGTCTTCTTCGGCTCGATACGGGGACCGCCCGCCGGCTGCAGCTTCTCCTGGCGCAGCGCCTCCGCGAAGGTCTCGCGGATGAGGTCGGACACGACCTCCTCCCGGACCTGCGGGCCATAGTGCTTGCGGACGACATGGATCGGGGCCTTGCCGGGCCGAAAGCCCTTGATGCGCGCACTGCGGCTCACCTTGAGGAGGCGCGCGTCCACTTGCTGGCGCACGCGGCTCGCGGGCACCGAAACCTCGAGCCGGCGCTCGAGCCCGGGTAGCTTCTCGACCGAAACCATCATCGCGCGATCAACCTCGTGGTGCGAAAGGAGAGACTCGAACTCTCAAGGGTTTCCCCACCGGAACCTAAATCCGGCGCGTCTACCAGTTCCGCCACTTTCGCATTTGGAACCGGCCCGAAGGCGGCAACCCCCGCCGCGCTCACAGCCAGTAATTATAGCCCAGCGGCTCAGCCTGCCGGCGGCCGGCGGCGCCGGCGGTTCCAGGCAGTCTTGAGGCCGGCGATCAGGCTCGGCAGGACGAAGGCCGCCAGCACGACCAGGCTCGCGCCGGCCCGCGGCGCGACGAAGCCGGAGTATGTCGCCAGGTAGAAGAAGACGATGGTCGCGCCGGCGGCGAGGATCGCGCCGAACTTGAGCGCGGCGAGGGCGGACTCGACCACCGTCGGGTCATCGTGGCCGGTCAGCCCGCCCGGCCAGTGCGGGCTCAGTTCGGGCATCTCGGGGCGGGTTTCGTGCGGCGGTCGGCTCATCGTCGCGACGCAATCACCGAAAGGGTTGGTGGGCCATGTAGGACTCGAACCTACAACCTACGGATTAAGAGTCCGGAGCTCTACCAATTGAGCTAATGGCCCGGGAGACACATGTTGGGGCGAGCGACGGGATTCGAACCCGCGACGGCCGGAATCACAATCCGGGGCTCTACCAGCTGAGCTACGCCCGCCATCGTGGTCCCTGAAAATTATATAGGAACGCGACTGCCGGCGCGCCAGATGGTGCGCCCGGAGGGACTCGAACCCCCGACCGGCGGATTAGAAATCCGCTGCTCTATCCAGCTGAGCTACGGGCGCATGGCCGGAGCGGCGGGCCCGAGTGTATTACACGCGCAATCGGGTTGCAGACGGCCTAGGCCCTGGAAAACGGCGACTCGAGCGGCAGACGACCGCGGTCCGAACCCCGGGTCGAAGGCCGTTTCTCCGAGATTTCCCGCAATGCTGCGCCGCCCGCCTTCTGCTCGGCGGCGAGGCTGAGGTCGCCGAGGGACACGACGCCCACCAGGCGCTTGTTGCGGCCGAGGACCGGCAGGCGGCGGACCTGCTTGTCCGCCATTTTCTTCAGTACCGTCGAAATGCTTTCGTCCTCGAAGCAGTAGAGCACCGGTCCGGTCATGACCTGCCGCGCGGTCACGCGCTCGATCTCGCCGCCGTCCGCGACCGCCCGCAGGACGATGTCGCGGTCGGTCACCATGCCGATCAGGCGATCGTTGTGCGCGACGGGCAAGGCGCCGATTTCCTCCGAGCGCATCCGGCGCGCGACTTCCGAGACCGTGAAGTCCGGCCCGACCCAGCTCACCCGTGTCGTCATCACGTGGCCGACATTCATCTCAATGGCCCGGTGTCTGCAGCGCAGCGGCCTTGTCGTGCTGGCCGGCCAGACGGTTAGCCTCGCGCAAGTGCGACTGGACGGTGGGCAGTAGTTCGCGCGCGAGTGCCTTCGTGTCGTTCGAATCGCCGCTCGCGATCTCGGACTTCAGCAGTTCCACCGTCTTTTCGTGGGCGTCCACCATGTGCGCGAGATATTCCTGGTCGAAGCGCGCACCCTCCTGGCTGCGCAGCCGGGTCAGCATCTCCGTTTTCTCCTCGCTCAAGGTGGTCGGCAAGGCAAGCCCTTTTGCCTTGGCGATCATCGCGATTTTCTGGTTCGCTGCGCCGTGGTCCTTCGTCATCATCAAGCCGAATTTCTGGACGTCATTGCTGACACCCTTGTCGGCCGCGAGAGCGCCGGCCTCGACTTCGACGCGACCGCCTTCGGCCAGCGTCCTGAGGAATGTCGAATCGTCCGGCAAGGCCGCAAACGCGGCGACTGTCAGACAGACGGCCAGGAAACTGGCTACTGCACGCATGGGCCTTCCCTCCGGAAATGCCGCAATGTGGCGGCGCAACTCTCATCCGAAGGGTGGCCGGTTGAAGCCGACTGGGGCATCAGCGGGCGGCGCGGCCCGCCGTCAGCGTGGGCCGTCAACGGCAGATCATTTGGTCGGGGCAGAGGGATTTGAACCCCCGACCCTCTGCTCCCAAAGCAGATGCGCTACCAGACTGCGCCATGCCCCGATGCGAGGGCATCGTACGAAGGCACCCTCAGCAGGTCAATTTGGTTCGCCCGGGTCCGGGTGCGGGTCTACGGTCACGCAGAAAGTGTTCTTTTTAAACCACAGTAGCAATCAGGTTAGCGAAGGGTGTAGATTTCCGGCATATCAATCGCATAGCGATTGTCGTATTTACGCAAAAGACGGGGGTCGATCGTGAAGAAATCAATGCCATTGGCACGCGCCATCCGCATCGCAATCAGCGGCGCGGCGGGACTCACTGCGGCACTCGCGTCCACATCCGGCTTCTCGCAAGAGGCGGCGCTCGACGAGGTCGTCATCACGGGATCGCGCATCCGCCAGAATCCGCTCGAAGAGCGGCTGCCGGTGCTGTCGGTTACCCAGGCCGACTATGAGGCGAGCGGCTCGACGTCGATTGCCGACTACATCCAGAAGCTGCCGATCGCGGGTTCAGCGATCAACCGCACGAACAATTCCTCCGGCAACCTCGGCTACCCGCCGGACGGCGGCGGCATCGGCGCCGGCGCCGCAGAAATGGACCTGCGTTATCTCGCCTCGAAGCGCGTGCTGGTGCTGGTCGACGGCCGGCGCTGGGTGAAGGGATCGTCGGGCTCGGGCGTGTCGGGTGCGGTCGACCTCAACTCGATCCCGGCAAGCGCTATCAAGTCGATCGAAATCCTCCAGGACGGCGCCTCCGCGATCTACGGCTCGGACGCGATCGGCGGCGTGCTGAACATCATCACGGCCGACGACTACGACACCTTCAAGATCACTGGCTACACGGGCCAGTACGATGAAGGAGACGGCCAGACTTCCGAGTTCGACATGCGCATGGGCGCGAACGGCGAGCGCGGTCGGGCGCTGGTTTCGATGAACTATGTGGACCAGAAGGAAGTGAACACCGCGGACCGGTCGACCTCGGAATTTCCGCTCCCGGGATTCCCGTTCGGCATCAGCTCCGGCACGCCTGCCGGCCGCTTCGTGTTCTTTGATCCGGCGGTTGGCGACTTCGTGAGCGTCACGCCGGAAACCACGAACCCGGTGTACACGCCGGGCAACGGCGCGGGCGACGACTTCCATGACTTCGCGCTGGAAGACCGCTTCAACTACCAGCCGTACAACCACCTGGTGACGCCGAACGAGCGCTTCAACGTCTTCGCGAAGGGCGAGTACGACATCAGCGACAACGTCCGCTTCGTCGGACTGGCCAGCTTCAACAACCGCAAGTCCCAGGGCCGTGCGGCGCCTGTGCCGCTCTTTTTCGGCGCTGACGGCGGCTCGACGCCGTACATGGTCAATTTCTTCATGCCGGCGAACCACCCGTACAACCCGTTTGGCATCGACCTCGACGGCAGCGGCCAGACGACGGGTACGGCCAACGCGCCTTTCTTCACCAAGCGTCCGACCGAGGCCGGCCCGCGCATCTTCAACCAGGACGTGGATACGTGGTACCTGTCCGGTGGCTTCGAGGGCGATTTCGAGCTCGCCGGCCGCACAATGTACTGGGACGTGAACGGCATCCGCTCCGAGAACAACGCCAAGCAGACCAAGCTCAACCAGTTCAACGCCCGCATGCTGAGCGTGGGCATGGGCGATCCGGCGGTCTGCGCGTTGACGCCCGGCTGCGTGCCGATCGACATCTTCGGCGAGGGTTCGCTGACCCGCGAGATGCTCGACTTCGTGACCTACACGGGTGTCGACACCAGCAGCCAGAAGCTTGTCGACGTGACCGCGAACCTGTCTGGAGACCTCTTCGAACTGCCGGCCGGCGCGGTCGGCTTCGCGATCGGTTACGAACACCGCGAGGAAGACGGCAACTTCATCCCGGATCCGGTGGTGGCGAACGGCGAAACGGCGGACGTGCCGACCCAACCGACCGCGGGCGGTTACGACGTGGACGAGGTCTACGGCGAAGTCATCGTTCCGATCCTCAAGGACAGGGTCGCGTTCGACTCGCTCTCGCTGAGCGCGGCCGCGCGCGTCTCCGATTCGAGCCTGTTCGACAGCGAGACCGGCAGCAAATTCTCGGTGAACTGGGGCCCGACCGAGAACCTGATGTTGCGGGTGAGCTACGCGGAAGGCTTCCGCGCGCCGAACATCGGCGAGCTGTACAACCTCGGTTCGCGCTTCGATTCGGGCATCACGGACCCCTGCAACACGGACGTCAACCCGGTCCAGCCCGCGAATTGCGCGGCGCTTGGAGTTCCGGATGACTACGTGCAGCTGAACCCGCAAGTGTCGGTGGATACCGGCGGCAACCGCGAACTGCAGCCCGAGACTTCGGAAACCCTCACCGCGGGCTTCACCTGGCAGATCCCGCTCAGCGGCAGTTTTGAGCGCCTGCTGGTCGAGGCCAACTACTACGACATCGACATCGAGGGCGCGATCCAGGCGCCGGACGCGCAGGACACGCTGGATGCCTGCATCGCGACGCTGGACCCGATCTTCTGCAACCAGGTCAACCGCAGGGCGAGCGGCACGATCACGAGCATCGAGGGTACGCTGAACAACATCGGCGGCATCGAGACCTCGGGCGTGGACATCAACCTCGACCTGAGCCTCGGCGAGTCGGGAGCCGGTTCGTTCCGGTTCCAGCTGATGGCCTCGTTCCTGATGGACTACGACGAGCTGTTCGCGAACTCGACGGGCGGCTTCGATCGCGTCGATCGCGCAGGCCAGGAGCTCGGATCGCCGACCCGCGGCTTCGTCGAGGAGAAAGCGACGCTCAATACGTTCTGGGAGCTCGGCGACTTCTCGGCCGTGCTGTCGCTGCGTTACCTGAGCGCATTGACGGAACAGTGCGTGGGCCTCGTGGCGGATTTCGGGCAGACCGCTTTCTGCTCCGATCCCGTCGGCCTGACCAACAAGCTCGACAGCCAGTTGTACACCGACGTGCAGTTCGGCTGGGCGCCGGAAGAGCTGTTCGGCGGTGGCTGGAAGTTCGCGGTGGGCGTGCAGAACCTGACGGACGAAGAGCCGCCGATCTGCTTCTCCTGCGACCTCAACAGCCTCGACGGAACGCTGTATCCGATCGCGGGCCAGTTCTGGTACCTGCGGGCGTCGTTCCAGAATTGACGTCACTCCCGCCTTTGAGGCGAAGAAAAGCCCCCGCAAGGGGGCTTTTCTTTGGCACGTCCGCGCTCGCTTTACGAAGGGGACGCGCCCCTTCATATTCGCGAAGGGGCGCGTCCCCTTCACGAACATGAAGGGGCGCGTCCCCTTCGCATGCAGGGAGGGTGGCATGGCGGATGCGGTCGAAGGCAGCGAGCGTCCCCTGACGCCCGAAGCGCAGCTCGACCTCGCTCGTGCGTTTGAGGAGCGCCAGGACCACGGCCGCGCCCTCCGCGCCTACTACCGGGCCATCATCGAGGCCCAGCGCGCCGGCCGTTGGCTCGACGCAGGGTCGACGGCGCCGGAACTCCTCGGTCGCGTGACCCACGCCATGCGCTACGTGAAGGCCGGCCGTCGCCGCGCTTTCGACGCGGCTCTCGCGCCGGTCTACGACCGCCATGGCCGCGCGGACCTCGCACGCTTCGATGCCTGCCTCGCGATCCAGGTCGGCGAGCGCCGCGCACAGCTCGAAGACTCGCGTCAGAAGCCGTCGATGCTCTACTTCCCGGGGCTGCCCGCCGCGCCCTGGTATCCGCGGGACCGCTTTCCGTGGTTCGCGTCGCTGGAGCGCGAGACGGCGGTGATCCGCGAAGAGCTGCTTGCGGTCATGCCGCGTACGGATCACAGCGAGCGCGTCTTCGGCACGGACGAAGCCGAACGGCGCGGGCTGGCGGCAGGCTCCGGCGCGCCGTCCTGGAACGGGTTCTACTTCTGGCGCCACGGCGAGCGGCGCGACGCCAACCACGCGCTCTGCCCGCGCACCTCGGCGGCGCTCGAGTCGCTGCCGCTCGTTCGAATCCGGGGCAATGCCCCGGAAGTGATGTTCTCCGTGCTGACGCCGGGCACGCACATCCTGCCCCACCGCGGCGTCACGAACACGCGGGTGGTCTGCCACCTGCCGCTGGTCGTGCCCGAGGACTGCGCGCTGGTGGTCGGGGGCGAGTCGCGCGCCTGGCGCGAGGGCGAGGCGGTCGCGTTCGACGACACCTACGAACACGAGGCATGGAACCGGGGTTCCCGTACGCGCGTCGTCCTGATCATCGACGTCTGGAACCCGCATCTCACGGCGGCAGAGCGCGACGCGGTCGCGGCGCTCGCCGAAGTATTGGTCGACTTCAACAAGGCAGCAGGTATATGAGCGCAAGGATCATCGACGGCAAGCGGATTGCAGAGGAGTTCCGGCGGGAAGTGCGGATCGGAACGGACGCACTGGAACAGCAGGGACGCCGCCGGCCGGGCCTTGCGGTCGTCATGGTGGGCGATCACGCCGCCTCGGCGGTCTACGTGCGTAACAAGCGCCGCGCCTGCGAGGAGACGGGCATTATCTCAGTCGCCCACGACCTGCCCGCCTCGACGGGCGAGGCCGAGCTCCTCGCGTTGATCGACCGCCTGAACGCCGACCCAGCGATCGACGGCATTCTCGTCCAGCTGCCCCTGCCACAGCACATCGGCTCGACGGCCGTGCTGGAGCGCATCGACCCGTCCAAGGACGTGGACGGCTTCCATCCGTACAACGTGGGCCGGCTCGCGCAGGGCACGCCCGTGATGCGGCCCTGCACCCCCTACGGCATGATCCTGATGCTGGAGCGCGAGGGCATCGAGGCGCGCGGCAGGAATGCTGTGATCGTCGGCCGGAGCAACATCGTCGGCCGGCCAATGGCGCTGGAGCTACTGATGAAGGGGGCAACCGTCACGGTCTGCCACAGCCAGACCCGCGACCTCGAGCGGCATGTCGGCGAGGCCGAGATCCTCGTCGCAGCGATCGGCAAGCCGCAGTTCGTTCCCGGCCGCTGGATCCGGCCCGGCGCCATCGTGCTCGACGTCGGCATCAACCGGCTGGCGGACGGCAAGCTGGTCGGCGACGTCGAGTACGACGAGGCGGCGAAGCGAGCTGGCTGGATCACGCCGGTGCCCGGCGGCGTCGGCCCCATGACCATCGCGGCACTCATGAAGAACACCCTGGAATCCGCGCAACGCCGGAAATAAAAGGGGACGCACCCCTTTTCGGATCGTTGCGACTACCGATCTGCTTGTAGCTCGCAGGAAAAGGGGTGCGTCCCCTTTTATTTCCGACGCCAGGTGGTGCCGCCGGCTCCGTCCTCGAGCACGATGCCGGCGGCCGTGAGCCGGTCGCGGATGCGGTCGGACTCGGCGAAGTCGCGCACGCGGCGCGCATCGATGCGGGCCTGGACCAGCCGCTCGATTTCGGCCGGGTCGAGACCCGCGGATTGCCCGTCCTCGCCGGCGACGAGTTCCGAGCGCGTTCCGAGCCACGCCTCCGGTGCGCGTTCGAGCAGGCCGATGATCCCGCCGAGCTGCCGGATCTCGGTCGCGAGCGATCGTGCCCGCACGTGGTCGCCGCTTGCCTTGGCGACGTTGAGCGCGCGGGCCGCCGACTGCAGCGCCGCGATCGCGCCCGGCGTGTTGAAGTCGTCGTCCATGGCCGCCGTGAACTCGCGCGTCGCCTCGCCCGGCTCCAACGCAGGCGCCGGCTCGACGTCCCGCAGCGCGAGGTAGAGGCGTTGCAGCGAAGCGTCGGCCTGGCGCAGGTTGTCTTCGGTGTAGTTCACCGGCGCGCGGTAGTGGGAGGCGAGCAGGAAGGCGCGCAGGACCTCCGGGCGCAGCCGCGGCAGCACCTCGCGTACCGTGAAGAAATTGCCGAGCGACTTCGACATCTTCTCGTCGTCCACCCGCACGAAGCCGTTGTGCATCCAGAGCTTCGCGAACGGCGCGTCGCAGGCCGCGCAGCTCTGCGCGATCTCGTTCTCGTGGTGCGGGAACTTGAGGTCCATGCCGCCGCCGTGGATGTCGAACGCGGGGCCGAGCAGCGCGACCGCCATCGCCGAGCACTCGATGTGCCACCCCGGGCGGCCCATGCCCCACGGTGAATCCCACGCGGGCTCACCCGGCTTGGCGTGCTTCCACAGCACGAAATCGAGCGGGTCGCGTTTCGACTCGTCGACCTCCACGCGAGACCCGGCACGCAGGTCTTCCAGCTTCTTGCCGGAGAGCCGGCCGTACTTCGGGAAGCGCGCGACGGCGTAGTAGACGTCGCCGTTCGCGCCAACGTAGGCGTAGTCGGCTGCAACCAGCCGGCCGATCATCGACACGATCTCGGGGATGTATGCGGTCGCGCGCGGCTCGTGGTCCGGCTTCTCGAGGCCGATCGCGGCGAAGTCCTCGTCCATCGACGCGATGAAACGCGCGGTAAGCGCCTCGATCGGCTCGCCGCGCTCGCGCGCGCGATCGATGATCTTGTCGTCGATGTCGGTGATGTTGCGCACGTAGGTCACGCGGTAACCGGACGCCCTGAGCCAGCGCCGCGCGACGTCGAAGGCGATCTGGGAGCGGGCGTGTCCGACGTGGATGTGGTCGTAGACGGTGATGCCGCACACGTACATGCGGATGTGGCCCGGCTCGAGCGGCTCGAGGGCTTCCTTGCGGCCGGTCATCGAGTTATGGATGCGAAGCGGCATCTCAGGCGCCTTTCAGCTGCGCCGCCGATTCGAGCCGGTCGCGTACCAGCGCCTGCGGCATCACCGCGAGCAGCGCCGCGAGTTCCGGGCCGTCGTGCCGTCCCGTGAGGGCGAAGCGCAGCGGCATGAAGAGCGCCTTTCCCTTGCGGCCGGTGCGCGACTTGAGGCCTTCAACGAGCGCCGCCAGGTCGCTGCCGGTCTCGCCGAAGGACACGAGCGCCGCGTCGAAGAACGCCGGCCCCGCCTCCACGATCGCGTTCGCCGCGTCCATCGGCAGCGGCGGCAGGGTGCCGCCGAGGATCGCGAGCCAGTCGCGTGCGTCGCCCGGCAGCAGTACGTTTCCCTGCAGCAGGGCCGCGACGGCCTCGCGCCGGTCGTCGGACCAGTCTGCCGGGAACTCCGCGGCCAGCCAGCGCGCCGCATCGCGCGTATCCAGCCGCAGCACCGCTTCGCGCTGCCAGTGATCGAGCTGCACGGGATCGAAATGCGCCGGCGCGCGGCCGAGCTTGTCGACGTGGAAATGACGGGACAGGTCCTGCGCTTCCACCCAGCCGTCCGGCGCGCCGTGGTGGCCCAGGCGCAGCAGGTAGTTGCCGAGTGCCGCCGCGAGGTAGCCGCGCTCGCGCAGCGCGGCGACCGTCACGCTGCCGCGCCGCTTCGACTGCGGCGCCCCGCCCGCATCGAGCAGGAGCGGCAGGTGGCCGTAGCGCGGTACCGGCAGTCCCAGGACGCGCAGCAGGAGCAGCTGGCGCGGCGTGTTGCTGAGGTGATCGTCACCGCGCAGCACGTGTGTCACGCCCATGAGTGCGTCGTCGACTGCATTGCAGAAAAAGAACACGGCGCCGCCGTCGGCGCGCCGCACCAGGAAATCGCCGATCGCCGCCGCCTCGACCGCCTGCGGGCCGCGCACCAGGTCATCGAAGCGCAGCGTCTCCGGCCCGGGGATCGCGAAACGCAGGGCGGCCTTACGGCCGGAGGTCACGCGCGCCGCGCGTGCAGCTTCGTCAAGCCCGCGGCAGGTCCCGGGATATCTCGGCGGCTCGCCGGACGCGATCTGCGTGCGGCGCGCGACCTCGAGCTCGGCGGGCGTGCAGAAGCACGGGTAGGCGTGGCCATCGCGCTCGAGGCGCTCGAAGAATCCCGCGTAGAGGCCCGCACGTTCCGACTGGCGGTAGGGACCGCGGCCGTCCTCGCGGCCCGGGCCGGCGTCGAAATCGAGCCCGAGCCAGGCGAGGTCCGCGAGCTGGTCCGCGACGAACGACTCGCTGCCGCGCTCGCGGTCGGTGTCCTCGACGCGCACGATGAAGCGGCCGCCCGCGCGGCGCGCGAACAGGAAGCTGAAGAGCGCGGTCCGGGCATTGCCCGGATGCAGGGCGCCCGTCGGGCTCGGCGCGAAGCGCGTGACGACGTCCGGAACCATCCGGACAGTCTAAGGGATCGCGCCCTCCGCCTCACGCGGCGTAGGCTAGAATCGCCGCGAGGTGAATGCCATGACACGCGTGATCACGACCGTACTTGCCCTGCTATTTCCGCTTGGCACCCTGGCGCAGGCGCAGACTTCGCTGGCGCCCCGGGTCCGGTTCGAGACCTCGGCCGGCAATTTCCTCGTCGAGCTCGATACGGTGCGCGCGCCGCTCACGGCGGAGAACTTCCTGCGCTACGTGCGCGACGGCGGCTACGACGGCACGGTGTTCCATCGCGTGATCGCGAACTTCGTGGTCCAGGGCGGCGGCTACGACGATCGACTCGCGGCGCGAACGCCGCAGGCGCCGATCCCGAACGAGAGCGGCAACGGCCTCTCGAATCGCCGCGGCACGCTCGGCCTCGCACGCGAGGATTCGCCGCACTCCGGCACCTCGCAGTTCTACATCAACCTCGCCGACAACGTCGGGCTCGACCCGCTGCCGAGCCGCTGGGGTTACGCAGTCTTCGGCCGCGTCGTCGAAGGCATGGACGTCGTCGATCGCATCGGCTACCTGCGCACTGAAACCGTCGCGTCGTTCGGCCCGGACGTCCCGGTCGAGCGGCCGCGGGTCGTGCGGGCTTTCGTGGTCGAGTCCGACGCAGTCGTTGCGCCCGCAGCCCGGCCGCCCGCGGAAGCGAAGGCGGAACCCGCGCAGTGACCGTCTGGTTCGCCTCGGACCTGCACCTCGACCCCTCGACACCCGAGATCGCCGCCCGCTTCCTCCGCTTCCTGGCAGGCCCCGTCCAGGGCGCGCGTTCCCTGTTCCTACTTGGCGACCTGTTCGAGGCCTGGATCGGCGACGACGACCCGGAGCCTGCACACCGCGAAGTGATCGCAAGCCTCGCCGCGCTGGCGGCCTCCGGCACGCTCGTCTACGTCATGCGGGGCAATCGCGACTTCATGCTGGGAGAGCGGTTCTGCCGGGAAGCTGGCGCGATCCTGCTCGACGACCCGGCCATCCTGACCGTTGCGGACGAGCGGATCGCGATCAGCCACGGCGACGGACTCTGCGTCGACGACCGTGCGTACCAGCGGCTGCGTGCGCTGGTGCGCGATCCGGTTCTCCGTGCGGGCTTCGCGCGGCTGCCGATCGAGGCGCGGCGCCGGCTCGCGGCCGAGGCCCGCGCGGGCAGCCGCGAGCACCTCGCGAATGCAGGCAGCTACATCACCGACGTGAACCCGGGCGCCGTCGAGAGCGTTTTCCGCGGTGCCGGCGTCGGCCTCATGATCCACGGCCACACCCACCGCCCGGGCGTGCATCGGCTCCAGGTCGACGGCAGCGAGCGCACGCGCGTGGTCCTCGGCGCCTGGCACGATGACGCAAACGTCGTCCGCTGGGACGACGCCGGCTGGCAGCTCATCCCCTGCCCTGCGTAAGGCCGTGCTCCGGCGCGGTGCCTGGCGTCGGGCGGGTTGGCTCGCTCGCTCCGCCGGAACTTTAGTCGCTCGCTCGCCACCCGCCCGCCACCGGCGGCCGCGCCGACGGCCGCCATCGCGCGGGCCCGCGCGCGGGCCGGCCGGGCGGGGTCCGAGCGAGCGAGTTCCGGCTCCGAGCGAGCGAGCAACCCCGCCGGCGCCGAGGCAAGCGCGCCGAGACCGTGCGCTAGCGTTCGGTCTCGTCGCGTTCCAGTTCGCGCGCCGCATCGAGCAGCTGGTCTGCGCTCGCGTAGCGCCGCTTCGGGTCCTTCGCGATGCAGTTGTAGAGGATCTCCTCGAAGCGCTTCAGCTCCGCCTTCAGTTCGGGCAGCGGCGCATGCGCGTGCTTGTAGATCACCTGCATCGGCGTGCCCGCGACATACGGCTTCCGCCGCATCAGGAGCTCGTAGAAGATGATCCCGATACTGTAGATGTCGCTGCGCGCGTCGGTGTCGCGGCCATGACCCTGCTCCGGGCTCATGTAATACGGCGTTCCGAATATTTCACCGTTGTTGGTCAGCGCCGAATCGAGCTCGACGTGCTTCGATAGACCGTAATCGATCAGCGCGACTGAATTCTCGTCGCGCAGCATCACGTTGCCGGGCTTGAGGTCCCGGTGCAGTACGCCCGCGTCGTGCAGCACCTTGAGCGCCTCGGCCATCTGCCGCAGGAAAGTCATCGAGCGCAGGGGCTGGATGCCCTGCTTGATGCGCCCGCGCAGGTCGCCGAGCGGAAAATACTCCATCGCGATGAACGCATGGTCGTCGGCGACGCCGAAGTCGAGCACGCGCGCGATGTTCGGGTGTTCAATCGACGCGGCGATCTGGTACTCGCGCAGGAAGCGGTCGAAATTGCGTACGCCCGTGCCTTCTTCGGGCGGCTGGTGCAGGACCTTGAGTGCGACCTGCGAACCGCTGCGTTCGCTTTCCGCGAGGTACACGCTCGAGACCGGGCTCTCGGCAAGCTGGCTCACGTAGCGGAAGCCGCGGATGGTGACGTCGCCGAAGCGCGTGGACCGCGGGGACTCGTCTGCGCGCGTCGCGCGCT
The DNA here is from genome assembly GCA_963760725.1 of uncultured Gammaproteobacteria bacterium. GTDB lineage: Bacteria > Pseudomonadota > Gammaproteobacteria > Steroidobacterales > Steroidobacteraceae > SCUD01. The sequence continues at coordinate 790,307 of CAVXET010000005.1, read as the reverse complement.
GTGCATACTGGCCGCGCCGCGCGAGCGCCGCGCGCAACGCGGCGACCAGCACGACGTGGTCGACCTTGTTGCGCGACAGGCAAGTCTGCGCCCCGGCGTGGATTGCGACCTCCTCCGTTTCCGGCGACGGGCGCGCCATCAGGTAGACGATCGGCGGAAAGCCGTTGCGACGGCTCAGGTCGCGCAGCCAGTCGACGCCGAACTCGCGCCCGACCTTGTCGCCGAGGAGCACGGCATCGTAGGCGCTGCCCGAGAAATCCGCCGGCAGGCGTCCGCGGGCGGCCGGCTCGTACTCGGCGACGGACGGACTTTCGAAGGCCGTGACCACATGGCGTGCCAGCAGGCGGCGAAAATCGTCCTGGTCGTCGATGATCAGAACCCGGACGGTCATGACCGCATTCTACATCGCCCTTTCTTGCGCCGGCGGCAGGCGCAGCCCCAGCACGACGTCGCCCACGTTGGTGCCGGTCGGCCCGGTGTGTACGAGGTCTCCCGTCGCTTCCAGCAGCGTACCCGAATCCGCCGTGGCGAGCGCCGCAGCCAGGTCGATGCCGGCGTCCAGTGCACGCTCCGCAGTCGCTCCGTCCACGATCGCCCCGGCATCCTCGCTGGCGCCGTCGCGCCCGTCCGTGCCGGCTGCCAGCAGCAGGTACTCCGGGTGGCCCGCGATCGCCCGGGCCGCCGCGACCGCGAGGTGCTGGCAGCGCCCGCCACGGCCGGCATTTGCGGGCAACCGCACCACGGTCTCGCCGCCGTGTATCACGAGGTCGGCTTCGCCGACCGCGAGTTCGTGGCAGATCCCGAGCGCCGCAGCCTCGGCATCGCCCGCCAATCGCACCGGATCGCGCAAGGCCTTCAGCCCGCGCGCCGCGGCCTCGCGGGCAACGGCGTCGAGTGCATCGTCGAGCGACCCGACGAGCCGGTGCGCAATGCGTGGATCGTCGGCGATCCCGGAGCCGAGCACCGCCGGATCGTCGCGCGGGACGTCGGAGATCAGGAGCGCCTCGACGTCGGACCCGGCGAACAGGCCGGGCAGCCGCCCGCCCTTGACCTGCGAGAGCGCGATGCGCTCGCGGTTCAGCTGCTCGATGTCGAGCCGCTCGGCCAGCGAGCGGTCGAAAAGCGCGACCAGCTCGGCCAGGCCCACGCCGGGTACGGGAACTTCAAGGAGCGCGGACGCGCCCCCGGAGACGAGGAGTAGCACCCGGCTTCCGGGCGGCGTCGCTGCCGCGAAAGCGAGGAGCGAACGTCCGGCGGCGAGGCTGCGCGCATCCGGGCGCGGATGGCCTGCCTCCAGGCACGACATGCCGGCGAGGCCCTGGAGTTCGGCGGGAATTGCACCGTCCGGCGCGACGACGAGGCCGCGCACCAGCCCTGCGCCCAGCGCATCGGCGGCACCCAGCATCATGGCGCCCGCGGCCTTGCCCACGGCGAACGCGCTGAATGGAGCGTCACCCCGTGTCCCCGCGAGCGCGGCGCGCACGCGGCGGCGGCCGTCGACGGCGGCGACGGCGGTGCGGAACAGTTCGAGTAGCAGCGCGCGGCGCGGATCGGCGCCGTAAAAGGGGACGCACCCCTTTAGCGACATATGGCAGTGACCATGCGATGAAGAATGCTAAAGGGGTGCGTCCCCTTTTACGGCGCTAGACCGCGCGCGCGGTGCGTCCGCCCGGCAGGTCGAGCAGGCGCTGGGCACGCAGGCCGTCGGAGCGCTCGTGCTCGATGCGCGCGAGGAACTCGCGCGTCACGTCGCCCGTCACGTACTCGCCCGAGAAGCAGGAAGTGTCGAACGCCGTGATGCGAGCGTCGTCGTGCCGGCAGGCGCTGACGAGGTCGTCCAGGTCCTGGTAGACGAGCCAGTCGGCTCCGATCGCGGCCGCGACGTCCTCTTCGCTGCGCCCGTTCGCCACCAGTTCCGAGGCGACGGCCATGTCGATGCCGTAGACGTTCGGAAACCGCACCGGCGGCGCGGCCGAGGCGAAGTAGACCTTGCGGGCGCCCGCCTCGCGTGCGAGCTCGATGATCTGCGCCGACGTCGTGCCGCGCACGATCGAGTCGTCCACCAGCAGCACGTTGCGGCCGCGGAACTCGAGGTCGATCGCGTTGAGCTTGCCGCGCACCGACTTCTGGCGCAGGTCCTGCCCCGGCATGATGAAGGTGCGGCCGATGTAGCGGTTCTTGACGAAGCCCTCGCGGTACTTCACCCCGAGCGCGAGCGCGAGCTGCAGCGCGCTCGTGCGGCTCGTGTCCGGGATCGGAATCACGACGTCGATGTCGTGGTCGGGCGTCAGGCGCTGGATCTTCTCGGCGAGCTTCTCGCCCATGCGCATGCGCGCCTTGTGCACGGAGATGTTGTCGATGATCGAGTCCGGACGCGCGAAGTAGACGTACTCGAAGATGCAGGGCGTGTGCCGGGCCGCCGGGGCGCATTGCTGCGCGTGCATGCGGCCGTGCATGTCGATGTAGATCGCCTCACCCGGGCCGACGTCGCGCTCCAGCGTGAAGCCGAGCATGTCGAGGGCGACGCTCTCGGAGGCGAGCATCCATTCGATCCCGCGCGCCGTCTTGCGCTTGCCGAGCACCAGCGGCCGGATGCCGTGCGGGTCGCGAAAGCCCGCGACGCCGTGGCCCACGATCATCATCACCACCGCGTAGCCGCCGCGGCAGCGGCGGAAAACATTCTCGATCGCGCGGAACACGTCGGCCGGCGCCGGCTGCACGGCCGTGGAGCGTTGCAGCTCGCTCGCGAACACGTTGAGCAGCACCTCGGAGTCCGAGCGCGTGTTGAGGTGCCGGCGGTCCTCTTCGACCATCGTGCGAGCGAGCTCGTCGGCATTCGTCAGGTTGCCGTTGTGGCCGAGGCCGATGCCGAACGGGGCATTGACGTAGAAGGGCTGCGCCTCGTCCGCGCCGTCGCAGCCCGCCGTCGGGTAGCGCACGTGGCCGATGCCGGCGTTGCCCACCAGCTGGCGCATGTGCTCCTCGCCGAACACGTCGCGCACGAGGCCGGTGTCCTTGTGCACGAACAGCGCGTGTTCGTCCATCGTCATGATTCCGGCGGCGTCCTGCCCGCGGTGCTGGAGCACGGTCAACGCGTCATAGATGCGCTGGTTGACCGCGGAAGTCCCGACGATGCCGACGAGTCCACACATCGTTCAGGTTTCCGGAGGCGCGATCGCCTGGTCGTACAGCTCGATGGCGGCCGGCTGGGCGTAGCGTTCGATCCAGTTTGCGACCGCATCGGCGGCCGGCATGGAGTTCGTGCGTTCCCACCACGGCTCGACATCGAGGTTGACGGCGCGGCCCGCGAGCACGAGCAGGCCGATGACGATCACGCCGCGCACCAGCCCGAATGCGGCGCCGAGCGTCCGGTCCATTGCGGCGAGCCCGACCGCGCGCCGCGCGAAATGGGAGACGATGCTGCCGACGAGCGCGCCGAACAGCAGCACCAGCAAGAGCACGATTGCGCGGCCCGTCCATTCGCGCACACCCGGTTCCGAGAGTGCGCCGCCGAGCCAGGGGTTGACGATGTAGGCGAAATGCCAGGCCAGCCAGAGGCCGATCAGCCAGGCGGCCAGCGCGATGGATTCGCGGATGAAGCCGCGGAAAAACCCGACGGTGCCCGAGACGAGCAGGATGATGGCGAACAGGTGGTCGGCGCCGTCCATGAGTCCCCAGGCCCCCGCGAAACGTGCGGCATTCTAGCCGATCAGGGGTGCCGCGCGACGACCGGCTGGAACCCGTCCTTGGCGAGCCGGGCCGCGATCTCCACGGCGCGCGCGCGATCCTGTTCCGGCCCCACGCGGACGCGATACAGCACTTGCCCGCCGGCCCGGTATTCGAGAACGAACGCCGCATAGCGGCGCTTGCGCAGCTCCACGACCAGCTGCTCGGCTTTCACCTGGCTCGAGAACGCGCCGAGCTGGACCGCCCACGCCGACGTCGTCGTGGCGGGTGCAGGCGCCGCCTTGGGTTTCGCCGGCGGCTCTGTTGTCGCGGCCTGCGGTTTCGGCAATGGCGTGGGTGGCGGTGCGGTGTCGGGCTTCGCGGCCCCGGCGTCCGGCGCCGGTACGGGCGCCGGCGCGACCTCGGGCGCCGCATCGGGCAGCACGGTCTCAGGTACCAGGACCTGCTCTTCGGGGACGGGCGTTGCACTGTCGATCGGCACTTCGACCCGTCGCGTCGGCGCCGCTTCCGGCAGCGCCGCCGGCGCGGGGTCGCGGCCCCTCAGGATGGCGGGCACCAACAGCACCACGACGGCGACCAGCACCAGCGCACCGACCAGACGTTCGCGCACACGCACTTCCATGGCCGGAGATTGTAGCCCTTGGGGAGTCTAGGAACCGACGCCCAGCCAGGCGAGCGCGGGTCCGACTGTGAGGAACGAACCGAAGACGAGCGCGCGATCCGCAGGCTTCATCTCGGCGCGCGCGGCGGAAAGCCCGGCGTCCACGTCGACGGCGGCAAGCACCGACCCGGCGCCTGCGCGGCCGATGCGTTCGGCAAGCGTCGCCGGCGCAAGGGCACGAGGCCCGTCGAGGCCGATCGCAATCCAGCGGTCGATCCGACCATCGAGCGCCGCGACGATGCCCGCGATGTCTTTGTCGCCGAGGATCCCGCAGACGGCCAGCGTTCGCCCCGCGCAAGGACGCGCGGCGAGGCTCGCCGCCAGTGCCTGGGCGGCCTGCGGATTGTGCGCGACGTCGAGGATCCATTCCGGCGCACCGGGCAGCACCTGGAACCGGCCCGGGAGCCGCACGCCCGCGAGCCCCGTGCGCACGGCCTCGTCCGGGACGAGCAGCTTCGGCTCCACCGCCTCGAGCAGGGCGAGCGCAACCGCGGCGTTGCCGAGCTGGGCTGAGCCGGCGAGGCCCGGCAGCGGCAATTCACGCCGGCGCGAGCCGAATCCCACGTAGTCCCAGCCGTCCGCGCGCTCGACGAAATCGAAGTCCGTGCCGATCCGCCGCAGGCGCGCGCCGATGGCGGCCGCATGCGCAATGACGCTCTTCGGCACCTGCCGCCCGCCGAAGATCGCCGGCCGGTTGGCGCGGAAGATACCAGCCTTCTCGTGGCCGATGGCCTCCACGGTGGCGCCCAGCCATTCGCGGTGATCGAGTCCCACCGAGGCGACGGCCGCAGCGTCCGCGTCGAGCAGGTTCACGGCGTCCAGCCGCCCGCCCATGCCGACCTCGAGGACTGCAACGTCGATGCCGGCACGAGCGAAAACGATGAACGCGGCCAGCGTGTTCCATTCGAAAAAGGTGAGCGAGATGTCCCCGCGCACGGCGTCGATCTCGGCGAAGGCGGCGAGCAGGTCGGCGTCCGCCACCTCGCGACCCTTTACGCGGATACGCTCGTTGTAGCGCACGAGGTGCGGGGACGAGAACCATCCGGTTTCGTAGCCGGCGGCCGTCAGGATGGCGTCGAGGTAGGCGGTGACTGAGCCCTTGCCGTTCGTGCCGCCGACGGTCAGTACCGCCGCGTGCAGGGGCTTTCCGAGCCCGTCCCAGACCGCCCCGACCCGCTCGAGGCCAGGGTCGATCTCGACCGGGTGCGCGGACTGCTGCCAGGCCAGCCAGGCCGCGACCGTCGGGAAGCGCATTCCTAGGTGGCGGCCGATGGCCGCCGCAGCAGTATTCGCAGCATGGAGGCGATGCGTTCTCGCAGGTCACGACGATCGAGGATCATGTCGACCGCGCCGTGGTCGAGCAGGAACTCGCTGCGCTGGAAACCCTCGGGCAGGGTCTCGCGCACGGTCTGCTGGATCACGCGCGGGCCCGCGAAGCCGATGAGCGCCTTGGGCTCCGCGATGTTGACGTCGCCGAGCATTGCGAGGCTCGCCGAGACGCCGCCGGTCGTCGGGTCCGTCTGCACGGAGATGAACGGCAGGCCCGCCGCTGCGAGTTCCGCAAGCGCCGCGCTCGTCTTCGCCATCTGCAGGAGCGACAGCAGCCCCTCCTGCATGCGCGCGCCGCCGCTCGCCGAGAAGCACACGAGCGGCTTGCGGTGGGCGATCGCGTGTTCGACGCCGCGCACGAAGCGCTCACCGACCACCGAGCCCATTGAGCCGCCCATGAAGGAGAATTCGAACGCGCCCGCGACGATCTCGATGCCCTCGAGCGCGCCGCTCATGACGACGATGGCGTCCCGTTCGCCGACCGCCTTCTGCGCCGCGGCCAGCCGGTCGCGATAGCGCTTGCTGTCGCGGAACCGCAGCGGATCCTCAGGGGCGACGTCGGCGCCGATCTCGACCGCGCTTTCCGGATCGAGGAACTGGGTCAGGCGCTCGCGCGCGCCGATGCGCATGTGGTGTGCGCATTTCGGGCAGACCTGCAGGTTGCGCTCCACCTCCGGCCGGTAGAGCACGGAGTCGCAGGCCGGGCACTTCATCCACAGGCCCTCGGGCACGGAGCGCGTGCGGCGCTCCGTCTTGATCCGCGAGGGGATGATCTTCTCGAACCAGGTCATATGGGAACTTCTGATTCCCCTTGAAGGCCCGTGATCATAGCCCAGGGGCGGCTGAAGACGGCCTCGGGGACCTGCAGGGACTTCGGGTATCGAACCTGCCACAGGTACAGGCCGCTCGCCGGGGCGGTGATGCCGGCGCGCGACCGGTCGCGGGCCGCCAGCGTCTCCGCCACCCAGCCTGGCGGACGCTCGCCCGCGCCGACCATGAGCAGCGTGCCCGCGATGTTGCGCACCATGTGGTGCAGGTAGGCATTGGCGCTGACCTCGATCACGACGAGCGGCCCGTCGCCCCGGACCGAGATGGCATCCATGTGGCGCACCGCCGTGGTCGACTGGCACTCGACCGCGCGGAACGAGGTGAAGTCATGCTCGCCGACAAGCGCCTGCGCGGCCTCGTGCATCGCTTCGACGTTGAGCGGCGAGCGGATCCAGCACACGCGATCACGCAGGATCGCCGGGCGCGTGGCACGGCGCAGCATGCAGTAGCGGTAGCTGCGGCCCTGGGCGGTGTGACGGGCATGAAAGGCGCGGTCGACGTCCATCGCCCAGCAGATCGCGACGTCCGGCGGCAGGTGGCTGTTGGCGCCGAGCACCCAGCCCCTGATCGGCCGCTCGGCCTGCGTGTCGAAATGCGCGACCTGGGCGCAGGCGTGCACGCCGGCATCGGTGCGGCCGGCGGCGGTGACGGTAACGGGATGGTCCGCGACGGCCGAGAGCGCCTTCTGCACGGCGTCCTGGATGGTCAGCAGGTCCGGCTGGTGCTGCCAGCCGGCATAGCGCGTGCCGTCGTACTCGATGCCGACGGCCAGTCGTCGCGTCGGGCCGGTCTTGCTCACGCCCCCGGCAGGGTATCGATCAGGCGACGCGCCTCCTGCTTCTGCGAAGCGCTGCCTTCGGCCAGCACCTCCTGCAGGATGTTGCGGGCGCCGTCCGGATCGCCCATGTCCATGTAAGCGCGCGCCAGGTCGAGCTTGGTGCCGACCTCGCTCATCGTGACCGGCTCCAGGTTCGAGAGCTGGGGCATCTGTTCGGTCTTCAGCGTGTCGCGCAGGGTCGGCGAATCGTCGGCCGCGTCGGTCGGCGCGCCGATGTCGAGGTCGATCTCGCCGAAGTCGATCTTCGGCAGGACGGCCGTCGCCCCGCCGTCGCGCGGCATCAGGGCCGTGCCGTCGTCGTCGTCGGAAGCGCGTGGCAGCACCTCGGTCGCAGTGTGGTGCGCGATCTGCGTCAGGTCGTCGTGCGCGCCGGTCGCAATCGCGGTCGCGTCGTCGATGTCCGGCAGGTTGTCGAGGTTGCCGAGGTCGAGGCCGAGGTCGTCGATCGCCATCTCCGCGGTCGAATCGGGCGTGGCCGGCTGCATGCGATCGCGCGCCGCCTGGCTCGCCTTGAGCGCCGGCGTCTCGATCGTCGGAGTTTCCGAATACGGCAATTCCAGCGTCGGCATCTCGACCGTGCCGGCACCCCCGCGGCCGCTGATCTCCTGGGTCGTGCTGAACGACATCGAACCGTCGCCCAGGTCGAACTCCAGCGCCGTGTTCTCGCCCGTAGCTTCGGCGTCAGCGGAAGCCGCCGCGACCTTGCCGAGATCGATGTCGAGCCCCTCGTCGCCTTCAGGCGTCGAGAGCAGGTCGAGATCGACCAGGTTGTCGCCGCCCTCGAGCGATAGGTCGACGCCTGCGTCCTGCACCGCACCGGCGAAGATCGGCTCGTCCGGCGCAAGCTGGCGTCCCATGATGACGATGCGGTCCCAGTCGCCGCCCGGGCCGAGCTGCTTCTTGAGCTCGCGCGCCACGGTCAGGAACTGGTTGGTGTCGCCCGCCACGAAATGGATCTCGGCGAGCTTCAGCTTGAGGTCATGGCGCTGCGGCTCCTTCGACAGTGCCATCCGCACGAGGTCGACGGCCTGGTCGTAGAGGCCATAGGCCATGTGGAAGTCGGCCTCGGCGAGCGGATCCGCCTGGTCGAGGTCGAGCGCCGCCTCAGTACTGATCGTTTCCTCGTGGCCCGGACTGGGACGCGGCGCCTCAGTCTTCGGGCGCGCAATCGGCCGTTCCTCGACGACGATGTCCTCATCGTCGTCGTCGCGGTCCTCGAACATCGTCGGGCGCGGCAACTCGGCCGTCCGGTCGCCGGTCGCGAGGGCCCGCAGGCGCATGGTCTCCGTCGGCACCGGCGCTGACGCCGGCATGTCGAGTCCCTTGAGCGCGCCGTCGACATCCTCGTCGCGGCGGCGGCGGTAGAAGTTGAAGCCCAGCAGGCCCAGGATTACGAGCGCGGCCGCGCCGAGCAGCATCATCCAGTTGTCGGTCAGCGTGTCGAGGAACGACGGTCCCGTGTCGACCTCGGGTGCCGGCTTCGGTTTCTTCACAGGCTTCGGCCTGGCTTCCGCCGGCGGCGGCGCGGCGGGTTTCGCCACGTCGTCTTCGGGAGCGACGGCCGTCTCGTCGACGGGTGCCTCAGGCTCGACCGGCGCCGGCTGCGGTGCTGCAGCCTGCGTCTCCTCGGCGCGAGCGTCGGCCAGCTTCTTCTGCAGGTCCGCCAGTTCCTGGTTCTGCAGCTCGAGCAGGCGCTTCTGTTCGGAAATGCCCTTTTCGAGCGAGTCGATCTGCGATTCGACGCGTCCGCTCGGTTCCGGGGCCGCGGCTGCCTCGGCCTCGCCTTCCGGCGGAGTCACGAGCTTCAACCGGCCGGCTTCGCCGCCGCCGGCGGCACGCCAGGCCGCATTCTGTTGGCTGACTTCGCTCGACGCCTCGGCCGACGAGATGCCCGCGACTTCGTCCGAAGATGGCACGCGCAGGATCGCTCCGGCATGCAGCAGGTTGATGTTGCCGTTGAAGGCTTCCGGGTTCGCGCGGAAGAGCGCGATCATCGTGCGCTCTATGGTCTGGCGATCGCCGCCCCCGACGCTGCCTGCAATTCCATAGAGCGTGTCGCCGCGCGCGACCTGATAGGTCGATCCGTCGCTCGCTACGGGCGCCGCTGCTGGCGACGGTTGTGCCGCGGGTGTCGGGGCGGAAGCCGGGGCCGGTTCAGGAGCCGGAGCCGCGGGTTGCTGCGACACCGTCGCCGGCGCCGCAATCGGCGCCGCGGCCGGGCTGTCACCGGCCGCGAGCATTGCCGGCGGATCGAGCAGCACCGTGTACTCGCGCAGCAGGCGGCCGCGCGGCCAGTTCACGTCGATCAGGAATGAAACGAACGGTTCGCTGATCGCATCGCGCGAGCGCACGAGCAGCACCGAGCGCCCGTCCTGTCCGCGGCCGACGCTGAACTCGAGCGAGCCGAGGTACGCCGGGCGGTCGAGGCCGTAGCGGGTGAAGACTTCCTGGGAAGCGAGTTGCGCGTTGAGCGTCGAGAGCTCTTCGGGCGTCGCCGCGACCAGGTCGATCTCGGCAGAAAGCGGCTCGTTGAGCGACGAGTTCAGGCGAATCTCGCCGAGCCCGAGCCCGAAGGCCGCTGCCGGCGTCAACAAGATCGCCGAAATGAGGACGCGCAATTTACCGCTCATCGTGACTCCCCAAGGTCGCAGCCGCCCAAAGGGGGGCGCGAGCTTGCGAAATGGGTGTGAAACCGATCACAAGTCCCTGATCCTTTGGGACTATAGCTTACACGCCGTATTTACCAAAATCTTGGCTCCCGTCACGCAATGGCGGGGCTGCCGGCGCGCTTGCACCGCGGGTCGCAATGCGTTGATTCGCGGGCATTCAGCGTGTGATGTCGGGGGTGCCGGCCACAACGTCGGCGCACTGGGCGCGGTGCCGAAGGGCATGGTCCATGAGCACCAGCAGCAACATGGCCTCGACGATCGGCACGGCGCGCAGGCCCACGCAGGGGTCGTGGCGCCCCGTGGTCGCGATCTCGGTCGGCTCGCCCGCGACGTCGATGGTCCGGCCGGGCGTTGGGATGCTCGAGGTCGGCTTGAACGTCACGTGCGCGATGAGGTCCTGGCCCGAGCTGATGCCGCCGAGCGTACCGCCGCCATGGTTGGTGGCGAATCCGCCCGGGGTGAGCTCGTCGCGATGCTCCGTGCCGCGCTGGCCCGCGACCGCGACGCCATCGCCTATTTCCACGGCCTTGGCGGCATTGATGCCCATCATCGCGTAGGCGATGTCGGCATCCAGCCGGTCGAACATGGGCTCACCGAGGCCCGGCGGGACGCCGCTCGCCCGCACCGTCACGCGTGCCCCGACCGAATCGCCGTCACGACGCAATTCCTTGATGTATGACTCGAGCAGGGGCAGCCGGCCCGGGTCGGCACAGAAGAACGGATTCGCACGCGCGGCTTCTGCATCCACGCACTCGAGGCGGTGCGGCCCGATCTGCGACAGGAATCCCGCAACGGTGAGGCCAAGCCGCTCACGCAGCCACTTGCGCGCGATCGCGCCGGCTGCGACGGTCGCAACCGTGATTCGTGCCGAGGCGCGCCCGCCGCCGCGATAGTCGCGGAAGCCGTACTTCTGCTGGTAGGCATAGTCGGCGTGGCCGGGACGGAAGCGGTCCTTGATCTTTTCGTAGTCGCGGCCGCGGGCATCCACGTTGTCGACCATGAGGCCGATCGCCGTGCCCGTCGTGCGGCCCTCGAACACGCCCGAGAGGATCTTCACCTGGTCCGGTTCCTGGCGCTGGCTCGTGAATTGCGACGTGCCGGTGCGCCGTGGCTCGAGGTCGGCCTGGATGTCCGATTCCGAGATCTCGAGGCCGGGCGGACAGCCGTCCACGATCGCGCCGACCGCGGGCCCGTGGCTCTCGCCGAAGGTCGTCACGCAGAAGGAGCGGCCGATCGTATTGCCCGACATGGTGCAAGCCTAGCCCGGCAGGTCCGCGGCGCGCAGCAGGAAAATCTCCGAGAACCCGTGCTCGAACTCCAGCCACACGAGCGGAAGGCCGCGGATACCGGCGCCGCACCCGGGCTGCGGAGTTGCCGACCTCGACCACGAGGATGCCCTGGCGAGTCAAGTGACGACGGGCCCCGGCCACGATGCGCTCGACGATGGCGAGCCCCTGGCGCGCGGCGCGCAGCGACGTCGCGGGTTCGGCACGATGCTCGCGCGACAGCCGCCGCATCTCGGCCACCGGGACATACGGGGGATTGCTCACGACGACATCGTAGCGCCGCGCTCCGAGGCCGTCATAGACGTCGGCGGCGACCACGCGCACGCGACGGCCGAGGCGGTGGCGCTTCACGTTGTCACGGGCGACCGCGCGGGCCCCGGCGGAGACGTCCGTCGCATCGACCCTGGCGCGCGGAAGCGCGTGCGCGGCCGCGATTGCGATGCAGCCGGAACCCGTGCCGATGTCGAGCACGCTGCGGACACGCGCCGGCTCGATCCACGGCGCGAACCCGGCGACACACAGCTCGGCGATCGGCGAGCGCGGCACGAGCACGTCCGGCGTCACGCGAATCTCGTGGCCGGCGAACCAGCTGACGCCGGTGAGGTAGGCAGACGGCAGGCGTTCCCGGATGCGGCGCTCGACGAGCGCTTCGATGCGACCCGCATCGTGCGCGGAAACCGGCAGCCGATAGCTGGCTGGCGCCGATTCGTGCGCCAGGCCGAGCGCATGGAACACGAGCGCGGCGGCGTCGTCGCGCGCATTGTCCGTGCCGTGCCCGTAATGCAGCCGCGCCTTCGCGAGCCGCAACGCGGCGCGGTCGAGGAGCGCGCCGACATTGGCGATCGGCTGGGCGCCGGCGCGGGGCTTTTTCGGCATCGCGGGCAGTCTAACCGGGGCGCGCACGAGCCGCGCGCGACCATGGGATACTTCACGCCATGAAACGCGCCCACGTCGCGATCGTGGTGCTGGCGGGCGTCCTCGCAGGCGTTCTCGTCGCGCATCTCCTCAGGAATCGGGCAGCGCCGGTGCCGACGCTCGAACACGCGACGCTGTACGCCGAACCGCGCGCCCTCCCCGCCTTCGAGCTCATCGACCAGGCGAATGCCGCGTTCGGGCCGGAGCGGCTGCGCGGCCATTGGACCTTTCTCTTCTTCGGGTTCGTGAACTGCCCGGATGTCTGTCCGACGACGCTGGCGATGCTCGCGGACGTGCGCAGGAGGATCGCGGCCGAGTCCGCGGGCGACGTCCCGCAGGTCGTGCTGGTGAGCGTCGATCCGGGCCGCGACACGCCACCGGTGCTCGCGCAGTACGTTGCGCACTTCGATGCGTCGTTCACGGGCGTGACCGGCCTCCCCGAGGCCATCGAGACCCTGACGCGCGCGCTCGGCGTCGCGGTGTTCGTGGGTGCCCCGGCCGCGGACGGCAGCTACGCCGTCGACCACACGGCCGCGATATTCCTCATCGATCCCGAGGGCCGGGTTGCGGCGCTGTTCAACACGCCGCACGAGGCCGGGGCGATCGCCCGCGACTATCGAAGCGTCCGTGTCACGATGAAGGAAGCGTCATGAGCGGCAGGAGCCTCGGCGATCGCGCCTTCATCGGGATGCAGTACCTGCTCCCGCAGCACCTGCTGTCCCGGATTGTCGGCTGGATTGCCGAGTCGCGGATCGGCTTCGTGCGCGCGGGCCTGATCGGCGCGTTCCTCTCGCGTTACCCCGTCGACCTCGCGGAGGCGGCGCAGCCTGCGCCGGACCGCTATTCGAGTTTCAACGACTTCTTCACGCGCCGTCTGCGCGCCGGTGCGCGGCGCTTCGATGCGGACGCCGCAGCGGCCCTCTGCCCGACCGACGGCACGGTGAGCCAGGCCGGCCCCATCACGGGGGACACGCTGGTGCAGGCCAAGGGCATCGACTATTCGGCCACGGCCCTGCTCGGCGGCGACGAGGCGCTCGCGGCCGAGTTTGCGGGCGGCGACTTCGCGACCATCTATCTGGCGCCCCACAACTATCACCGCGTGCACATGCCGCTGGCCGGGACGCTGCGCATCGCCCGCTTCGTCCCGGGCGACCTGTTCAGCGTCAATGCAACGACCGCGGACAGCGTGCCGGGCCTGTTCGCGCGCAACGAGCGCATTGCCTGCGTTTTCGACACGCCGGCCGGGCCGCTTGCCGTCGTCCTGGTCGGCGCGTTGTTCGTCGGCAGCATGAGCCTGGCCTGGACCGGGCGAATCCGCGGTGAAGGCTCGCGCCGGCCGCGCGACCTGCCGTGCCGTGATCCGATCATCGCGCTCGACCGCGGCGCCGAACTCGGCTGGTTCAACATGGGTTCGACCGTGGTGGTGCTGTTTGCGCCGCAGGGACCGGCGCTTGCCGCCGGCATCGCCGCCGGCCGCACGGTGCGCGTCGGCGAGCTCCTTGGAGTCGCTCGATGAGCGATTCCGCCTGGCGTCCGGCGGCATCGGTCGAGGTCCTGCGCGGACGGGCAGCGATGCTGGCGCGCATTCGCGCCTACTTCGCCGCGCAGGACGTGCTCGAGGTCCAGACGCCGGTCCTGTCGGCCGCGGCGGTGAGCGATCCCCAGATCGAATCGATCGCTGCGGCGCCGGTGCGCGGGCGGCAGCTGTTCCTGCAGACCTCGCCCGAGTACGCGATGAAGCGCCTGCTCGCGGCGGGATTTGGCGACTGCTACCAGGTCTGTCCCGTATTCCGCGACGGCGAGTCGGGCCGCCTGCACAACCCCGAGTTCACGATGATCGAGTGGTACCGGCTCGACTTCGGCATGGCCGAGATGCAGCACGATGTCGACCGCGTGCTGCGCGTCGCCTGTGCGGAGGTCCGCGTTTTTGCGCCGGCGCGGAGCATCACTTACCGGGCTGCAATCCGCGATGCGACCGGCATCGACTGCCAGAGTGCTGCGCCCGCGGAGATCCGAGCGGTCCTTTCGGCACGCGGAATCGAACCGGTCGAGTCCGGGGACTGGGATCGCGATGCCTGGCTCGATCTCCTGATGGCTGCGGTCGTCGGGCCGACGCTCGGTCACGATTCGCCGCTGTTCGTCGAGGACTACCCGGCATCGCAGGCCGCGCTTGCGCGGCTGCGCACGGAACGCGACGGCAGCGTAGTCGCGGATCGCTTCGAGCTGTACGTCGATGGGCTCGAACTCGCGAACGGCTTTTACGAACTCGGCGATCCTGCCGAGCAGCGGCGGCGCTTCGAGCGCGACCTCGCCGCGCGCGGCACGCACGGGCAGGCCCGGAACCCGCTCGACGAGAACCTGCTGGCGGCGCTCGGCAATGGTTTGCCCGATTGCGCGGGCGTCGCGCTTGGCTTCGACCGCCTGGTGATGGCGGCGTGGCGGCTGCCCTCGCTGGACGCGGCGATGGCATTCCCGGCATCGCGGGCCTGAGGAGTAATGATGCAGGCCATGGACATGGACGAAGGGAACGGCGATCTGCTCGCGCTCGCGGCCGGTGCGTTCGCCGGCGAGCGCGATCCCTGGGCGAATGCCGCGAACGCGGCCGCGCTCCTGTATGAGCGCTTGCCGGACCTCAACTGGGCGGGGTTTTATTTCCTGCGGGGCGGCGGGCTGGTCGTCGGGCCGTTCCAGGGCCGCGTGGCCTGCGTGCGCATCCCGCTCGGCCAGGGCGTCTGCGGCACCGCCGCGTCGCGTCGCGCGACGCTGGTCGTGCCGGACGTGCACCGCTTCCCGGGCCACATCGCCTGCGATGCCGCGTCGAACTCGGAGATCGTCGTGCCGCTCCTGGACCGCGATCGCCTGATCGGCGTGCTCGACGTCGACAGCCCAAGTCTCGACCGCTTCACGCCGGCCGACGCGCGGCTCCTCGAAGCGCTCGCGCAATCGATTGTCGCCGCCTCGGACTGGCAGCTCGCCGGCATCGACGGTTATTGAGTGGTGCCGGGTCGCACTTATCGCACTTATTGCATCAGTCAATTAAGTGCGATAAGTGCGACCCGGCACCACACTACTTCGCCCGCGCGATGTAGGCGGCGCTGCGGGTATCGACCCGGATGACTTCGCCCTGGTTGAGGAAGAGCGGCACCTTGACGACGGCGCCGGTCTCGAGCTTCGCGACCTTGGTGCCGCCGGTCACGGTGTCGCCACGCATGCCCGGGTCGGTTTCGACGATCTTGAGCTCGACGTGCGGCGGCGGCGTGACCGTGAGCGGCTGGCCGTTCCACAGCGTGATGATGCAGACGGTACCTTCCTTGAGCCACTGCGCCGCATCGCCGACGGCCGTTTCGCCGGCCGAGAACTGCTCGAACGATTCCGGCTGCATGAAGTGCCAGAAAGTCCCGTCGCCGTACAGGTACTGCATGTCGACGTCGACGACGTCCGCCGCCTCGACCGTATCACCGGACTTGAACGTGCGCTCGATGACACGGCCCGTGCGCAGGTTCTTGATTCGCACGCGGCTGAAGGCCTGGCCCTTGCCCGGCTTCACGAACTCGTTTTCGACGATCGTGTACGGGTCCTTGTCGAGCAGGATCTTGAGGCCGGAGCGGAATTCGTTGGTGTTGTAATTGGACATCGGATTTGACCATGGACGCCCGGGACGGCCAGGCGGGTGGATCTGAAAGGGCGCGTATCATAGCCGCTGCCCGCAGGGGCCACCACCCCGTCCCGGAGCATGACGCGGGTCGCGAAATTCGGGGAATTCAAGGTGTTACTATCCCGGCCGCCACCCCAGGCAGGACGCCGCCGGAGCCTCACTTGAAGCCCATAGCCGCGGTCCCGATGATTGCCCTGACGCGCAGTCAGGACAATGTCGAGGCGATCAACAAGGCGCTGAGGAACGCGGGCCACCCGGTCCACGTGACCTGGCTGCCCGACGCCCGCGACCTCGGCGACGCCCTCACCCAGGCCTCCGCCGAGATGCTCATGCTTTTCGCCGACGAGGGCATCGTCGACCTCGCGAGTGCCATGGACTTCCGCGCCCGCTTCGCGCCTGACGTCCCCGTGCTCATCGTGCGCGAGAAGGTGGACGAGGTCGTGATTGCCGAAGCCCTCACACTCGGCGCCCAGGACGCGGTGACCCTCGGCAACGTCCCGCGCCTGCAGCTCGTCGTCGGACGCGAGCTTCGCACCTACCGCCTCGACCGCGCGCTCTCCTCCACGCTCGCCTCGGCGCGCGAGGCCAAGAAACAGCTCCAGCACATCGTCGAGGGCTCGACCGATGCGATCGCACTGGTGCAGGAAGGCATCATCGTCGACGCCAACCCGGCCTGGCTCGCGCTTTTCGGTTACTCGAATCCCGAGGAGGTCGTCGGCACGCCGCTGATGGACGCCTTCGATCCCGACGACCACGCCGCCATCAAGGGCGCGCTCGTCGCCTGCATGCAGGGCAAGTGGTCGGGCCACACACTGCACGCCTCGGCCCTCGTCGTGAGCGGCCATCACCCGTCGCTGGAATTCCAGCTGGTGCGCGCCGAGTTCGACGGCGATCCCTGCGTCCAGGTCGTGGTGCCGGCGCGGGTGGCCGACGCGGGCGAGTACGAGCGCAAGCTCGAGGAAGCGTTGCAGAGCGACCCGACGACGGGTTTCCTGCACCGGCGCAACTTCGTCGAGAAGCTGCGCGTCCGCCTCGCGGAACCGGCCAAGGGCGGCGTGCGCTGCATGGCTTACGTCGAGCCCGACAAGTACGACGCCCTGCACGATGAGCTCGGCGTCCTGATGGCCGAGGACTTCCTCGGGGACTTCGCGCGCCTGCTGCGCGAGCAGCTGCAGCCGGGCGACCTCGCCGGCCGCTTCGGCGGCCACGGCTTCATGCTGCTGGTCGAGCGCGGCAACACGCAGGACGTCGAGGCCTGGTCCGAGCACGTGGTGCACAAGGTCGCGACTGAAGTCTTCCAGGCGGGCGCCAAGTCGACGTCGACGACCTGCACCATCGGTCTCGGCCCGGTGCCGGGCGAGGTCAAGACGCCCGAGGGCCCGGCCAACGACGCGCACAAGGCGCACCGCCAGGGTCGCGAGATGGGCGGCAATCGCGTGCAGCTGCTCGAACACACCGGGATGATGCTGCGCCTGCAGGACCAGGATCGCCTCTGGGTCAAGCAGATCAAGGCGGCGCTGATGGAGAACCGCTTCCGCCTGGTGCAGCAGCCGATCGCGAGCCTGGTCGGCGAGGATCTCGGCATGTTCGACGTGCTGGTGCGCATGCTCGACGAGCAGGGCCAGGAAGTGCTGCCGTCCGTCTTCATGCCGGCGGCCGAGCGCAACGACCTCATGAAGAACGTCGACCGCTGGGTGATCGGTGCCGCGATGTCCTTCTGCGCCGCGCGCAAGCCCGGCGCCCTGTTCGTGAGGCTGTCGCAGGACACGCTGGCCGATGCCTCGCTCCCCGCCTGGCTCGCGGATCAGCTCAAGAAGACGAAGATCGAGCCCGCGCGAATCGTGTTCCAGGTGCGTGAAGAGGCGGTCGCACAACAGGTGAAAGACGCCGTCGCGCTGCACAAGATGCTCACGGACCGCGGGTTCCGCTTCGCGATCGAGGGTTTCGGCATGGGGCGCGACACCGAAGTGCTCCTCAACCACCTGAAGCCGGACTTCGTGAAGATCCACGGCGCGCTGATGCAGGGCCTCTCGGCGGACCTGGACAAGCAGGCGCGCGTGAAGTCGGTGGTCGAGCTCGCGCGCAAGTGCAAGGCGATCACCATCGGCGAGCGCGTCCAGGACGCCAACACCATGGCCGTGCTGTGGCAGCTCGGCGTCGAGTTCATCCAGGGCTATTTCGTCAACGCCCCCGAGGAAGTCGTGATGGGCTGAGCGCCGGCTTCGGCCTCGCGCTACCGATCTGAAATTCTGCGCGCGCTTATGTCAATACGGCGCGCAATGTGTGACGCATCCGATAAATTCCCTTCTGGCGCCCGAATGTGGCGTTGGACCCGGCTGCAGCGCCGGTGCCGAGGAAAAGGATGTCCGCACACCAGGCCACTCGCATTTCGTCGAGCGCCGCCGCGCACGCCGGCGCGGCGCCACTGCTCGCGAGCGCCTGGGCGCGCCACGGCGCCGGCGAGCCGCCGGCTATCGCGCTCGTCAAGGATCACCTCAACTCCGCGGTCATTGCGGGAACGTTGCTGCTGACGGCACTCGGCCACCGCCAGCGCATCGACGGGCCGCTGCTCGCGCTCGCCGCAATCGCCTATCTGATGGCACTCGAGTTCATGACGAAGCCACGGCTCGGCCGCCCTGATGTGGGCGCGGACTGGGGCCGCATCCTGCGCCACCGCGCAATCGAGTGGACGTGCCTGTCCGTGCTGCTGCTTCTGGCGGGCCATCTGCTGCGCGTCACCGGCCACTTCCCCCAGAACGTGATGCTCTCCTGGTTCATCGCGACTCCGTTCACGCTGGCCGCCGCCCATGCCGCGGCGCGCAAGGTCACTGGCATGCTGATGCGACGCACCTCTGTCGGGCGCCGGCAGGTGATCGTCGGCGCGAACCGCGTCGGCTGCGAGCTCGCCGCGCGCCTGACCCAGGAGCCATGGCTCGGCACGCCGGCCGGATTCTTCGACGACCGCAGTCCCGCGCGCCTGCCGCGCGAATGCCGGCCCAGGCTGCTGGGTCGCTTCGCGGACCTGCCGGACTACGTGCGCCGGAACTCGGTCCAGTTCATCTACTTCTGCCTGCCGAACTCGCGCCATCCCCGGATTCGCGGGCTGATCGACGCGCTGGGCGACACGACCGCTTCGATCTACTTCGTGCCGGACCTGTCGGCCTTCGACCTCATGCAGGCGCGCTTCGGCGAGATCCGCGGCATGCCTTTCGTCGCCGTCCGCGAAACGCCGTTCTGCGGCATGGCAGGCGTGCTGAAACGCGCGAGCGATGTGGTCCTCGCAACGGTGGCGCTGTTGCTGGTCCTGCCCGTGACCGCCGCAATCGTCATCCTGGTCAGGCGCTCGTCGCCCGGACCGGTGCTGTTCCGGCAGCGCCGCTACGGACTCGACGGCCGCGAGTTCACGGTCTTCAAGTTCCGCACGATGACCGTGTTGGAGGACGACGCGGTAAGCCAGGCGACGCGGGACGACCCGCGCGTAACGCCCATCGGGCGCTTCCTGCGGCGCACTTCGCTCGACGAGCTGCCGCAGCTCCTCAACGTGCTGGGCGGCAGCATGAGCCTGGTCGGCCCGCGGCCGCATGCGGTTGCGCACAACGAGCATTACCGCAAGCTCGTCAGCGGCTACATGCTGCGCCACAAGGTGCGCCCGGGAATGACGGGACTTGCCCAGGTCAATGGGCTGCGCGGCGAGACACGGGATATCGAGAAGATGAGCCAGCGCGTCGGCTACGACCTCGAATATCTCAAGAGCTGGTCGCTCGGGCTCGACATCCGCATCCTGATCAAGACGGCGCGGATCGTCCTTACCGACCGAAGCGCCTACTGAGCGGCGAGGCCGAGGCGCCCCGGCCCGAAAAGAACTGCCAGAACTCGAGTACGCCGCGCGGCGTATGCAGGTACTTGCCAACGGTCACGCGCGAGACGGTCGACTCGTGCATGTCCACCGCCTTGGCCACGTCCGGCAGGGTCATCGGACGCATCGACTCCTCGCTCCGGTCCAGGAAGGCTTGCTGCCGTTCGACGATCGTGCGCGCGACCCTGAGCACCGTGTCGTTGCGGATTTCGAGGCTTCGCACCAGCCACCGCGCCTCCTGCAGCTGGGCGCGCAACATGGCCTGGTCCGGCGAGCCCGTGACCATGGCGGCATACCTCTCGTTCAGGCGTACGCGCGGGGTCGCCGCAGGATTCAGTTCCACTGCCCAGCCGTCCGGCGTGTGCCGGGCGAATACGTCCGGCACGAGGTATTCGGCGCGCAGCGACTGGAACGCGGCTCCCGGCCGCCGATTTCCGCTGCGGACGAGCGCGAGCGCAGCCTCCAGCTCGGAACCGCTGCAGCCGGTCAGCCGCTGCAGGTCCTGGAGCTGCTGGGTCTCGGCCAGCTCGAGATGGTGGCGGGCGATCCTGCGCGCCATGTCGAGGCCAGGCGTGCCCGACTCGAGCTGCGCGAGCTGCAAGCCGATGCACTCGGAGACGGAACGCGCGCCCACGCCGGCAGGATCGAACTGCTGGATGATGGCGAGCACGCTCTCGACGACGCCGGCATCGGCGCGAACCTCGCCGGCCACCGCGGCGGCGATCGCCTGCGTCGTCTGGGTCAGGTAGCCGTCGTCGTTGATCGCGCCGATCAGCGCGCGGCCGATCGCCCGCGGTCCGTTCGGCAGGGGCGTCAGCTCGAGCTGCCACGCGAGGTGATCGTGCAGCGTGCCTCCCGGGGCGTCCCGGCGCTGCGGCACGCCATCGGCCGCGCCTGGCGCGGGCAAGCCTGTCTCGCCTCGGTCAAACCCGCTGTCGAGCGCCCACGTCGCGTCGAATTCCTCGTCCGTTTCCAGCATGACGTTGGCGTCGAGCGCCTGCTCGACCTGCGCCTGGAGTTCGAGCGCAGGCAATTGCAGCAGCCGGAATGCCTGCTGCAGCTGCGGCGTCATCGAGGTCTGCTGACCGATCCCGAGTTGCTGACCGGGCTTCGACATTGGCGGTCCTCGCCGTGGCCTGGCGCGCGGCGCGAACCGCCCGGCCAGGCCTGGAATTCCTGCTCCAAGTAAACCTTGCGCACTTCGGGATTGGCAAGCATCCCGTGCGCGATTCCGAAAAACGGAGAGTTATGGTCAATCGTCGGAACGTCATCCGACGGTGAGGCGCGTCACCTTGCGATAGTTGCGCGACAGGACGGCGCCGCGTTGGCCGCGTGCGCCGACGTAGTCCTGCAGTTCTTTCCAGGTCAGTGACATCGTGCGGTCACCGCAGTGGACGGTGACGGACTGGCCCGGCCTTGCGACGACGACTGCGACCATCAGCTCCTCGCCGGAACGAGAGCGCTTGCCGGGAATGCCGAAGATCAGGTTGCCGCGGCCCTTTTCCATCTCCGGCAGGTCCGCGACCGGGAACGCCAGCATGCGGCCATCGCTGTTGACCGAAACGACGAGCGCCCCGTCCTCCGTGGGCACCGGCGCGGCCGGCAGCACCTTGGCGTTTTCCGGCAGGCGGAACACTGTCTTGCCGGCGCGGTTGCGGCCTGTGAGCGCCTCGAGTTGCGCGATGAAGCCGTGGCCCGCGTCGCAGGCGAGCAGCCACTTGTCGGCGGGCTCGCCGATCGCGACCGCGGCGAAGGTCGCGCCCTCCGGCGGGTCGAGCCGGCCCGAGAGCGGCTCGCCCTGGCCGCGCGCGGACGGCAGCGTGTGGGCCGGAAGCGAATACGCGCGGCCTGTCGAGTCGATGAACACGGCCTGCTGCGTGCTGCGGCCGAGCGCCGCCGACTGGAACGCGTCGCCCGTCTTGTACGAGAGCGTGGTCGGGTCGACGTCGTGCCCGCGCGCCTGCCGCACCCAGCCGAGCGTCGACAGCACGACGGTGACGGGCTCGGCAGTGACGAGCTCCTCCTCGGCAATCGCCTGCGCCGCCGCGCGCTCGACGATCTTGGTGCGCCGCGCGTCGCCGTACTTCTCGGCGTCCGCCAGGAGCTCGTCGCGGATCAGCTTGTTCAGCTTCGCGGCGCTCTTGAGCGTCTTCTCCAGCAGGTCCTGTTCCTCCGCGAGCTCCTTCTGCTCGCCGCGGATCTTCATCTCCTCGAGCTTCGCGAGGTGGCGCAGCTTCGTCTCCAGGATCGCCTCGGCCTGCGGGTCCGTGAGCTTGAAGCGCTTCATGAGGACCGGCTTCGGCTCGTCCTCGCGCCGCACGATGCGGATCACCTCGTCCAGGTTCAGGAACGCGATCAGCATGCCGTCGAGGATGTGCAGCCGTGCGGTGACCTTCTCGAGCCGGTACCGCAGCCGGCGCTTCACGGTTTCCTTGCGGTAGCCGAGCCACTCCGCGAGCAGCTCCCTGAGGCCGAACACCCGCGGTCGGCCGTCGAGCGCGATCACGTTGATGTTCACGCGGTAGCTGCGCTCGAGGTCGGTGGTCGCGAACAGGTGCGCCATCACCTGCCCGACGTCGACGCGGTTCGAGCGCGGCGTGATCACCAGCCGGGTCGGGTGCTCGTGGTCGCTCTCGTCGCGCAGGTCCTCGACCATCGGCAGTTTCTTCGCGCGCATCTGCCCGGCGATCTGCTCGAGCACCTTGGCGCCCGAGACCTGGTACGGCAGCGCGGTCACCACGATCTCGCCGTCCTCGACCTCGTAGACGGCGCGCGCGCGATAGGTCCCGTTGCCGGTCTTGTAGAGTCGCGCGCAGTTCCGCTCTTCGGCGTCACGATCTCGGCGCCGGTCGGGAAGTCCGGTCCCTGCACGTGCTTGCAGAGTTCCGCAGGCGTCGCTTCGGGATCGTCGAGCAGGTGCACGCAGGCCGCCGTCACCTCGCGCAGGTTGTGCGGCGGGATGTCGGTCGCCATGCCGACCGCGATGCCCTGCGTGCCGTTCAGCAGCACGTTCGGCAGCCGCGCCGGCAGCAGCTTCGGTTCGTCGAGCGTGCCGTCGAAGTTCGGCTGCCAGTCGACCGTGCCCTGCCCGAGCTCCGACGAGCAGCACCTGCGCATAGGGCCTGAGGCGCGACTCCGTGTAGCGCATCGCGGCGAAGGACTTCGGATCGTCGGTCGAGCCCCAGTTGCCCTGCCCGTCGACGATCGGATAGCGGTAGGAGAAATCCTGCGCCATCAGCACCATCGCCTCGTAGCAGGCGGAATCGCCGTGCGGGTGGTACTTGCCGATGACGTCGCCGACCGTACGCGCCGACTTCTTGTGCTTGGCGCCGGCCGCGAGGCTGAGCTCGCTCATCGCGAAGATGATGCGCCGCTGCACCGGCTTCAGCCCGTCCGCGAGCTGCGGCAGCGCGCGGTCGAGGATCACGTACATCGAGTAATCGAGGTACGCCTTCTCGGTGAATTCGCGAAGCGGCTGCTTCTCGATGCCCTCGAAGTCGAGCGGTGGCTGGCCTTTCATTCGACGCTCGCCAGGTTGCCCTTGGTCTCGAGCCACTCGCGCCTGTCGGCCGCCCGTTTCTTGGCAAGCAGCATGTCGAGCACCTGGTCGGCGCCGTCCTTGGCCTCGATCGTCAGCTGCACCAGCCGGCGCGTGTCGCGCGCCATCGTCGTTTCGCGCAGCTGCAGCGGGCTCATCTCGCCGAGGCCCTTGAAACGCGTGATCACCGGCTTGCCGCGCATGCCTTCGGCCTGGATGCGGTCGAGGACGCCCGCCTTGTCGTGTTCGCCGAGTGCGTAGTAGACGTTCTTGCCCAAGTCGATGCGGAACAGCGGCGGCATGGCGACGAACACGTGGCCGGCCACCACCAGCGGGCGGAAGTGCCTGAGGAACAGCGCGCACAGGAGCGTCGCGATATGCGCGCCGTCGGAGTCCGCGTCCGCGAGGATGCACACCTTGTGGTAGCGCAGCCCCGAGAGGTCGGGGGAGCCGGCATCGACGCCGAGCGCCGTCGTGATGTCGTGCACTTCCTGCGAGGCGAGCACGTCGGCCGCCTCGACTTCCCAGGTGTTCAGGATCTTGCCGCGCAGCGGCATGACGGCCTGGTACGAGCGGTCGCGCGCCTGCTTCGCGGACCCGCCCGCGGAATCGCCCTCGACGAGGAACAGCTCGCAGCGTTCGGGCTCCTGCAGCGTGCAGTCGGCGAGCTTGCCCGGGAGCGCCGGGCCCGACGTGATGCGCTTGCGCGTGACGCGCGCGGCGGCCTTGGTGCGTTCCTGCGCATTGCTGATCGCGAACTGCGCGATCTTCTCGCCGGCCTCGGGATGCTGGTTGAGCCAGAGCGCGAAGGCGTCCTTCACGACGCCCGAGACGAAGGCCGCGGACTCGCGCGAGGACAGCCGTTCCTTGGTCTGCCCGGCGAACTGCGGGTTCTGCATGCGCACGGACAGCACGAAGGCGACGCCGTTCCAGACGTCCTCGGGCGCGAGCTTGATGCCGCGCGGCACCAGGTTCCTGAACTCGCAGAACTCGCGCACCGCGTCGGTCGCGCCCGAGCGCAGACCGTTGACGTGCGTGCCGCCCTCCGGCGTCGGGATGAGGTTCACGTAGCTCTCGGCGACCGGCGACTCCGCATCGGGCGCCCAGCACAGGGCCCAGTCCGCGCTCTCGTTGCCGCCCTTGACCTGCCCGGTATACGGCTCCTCCGGCAGCCGCCCGCACTTGCCGAGCTGTTCGAGCAAGTAGGCGCCCAGGTCGCCGGTGAAGTACCACTCCTCGGTCTCGCCGCTTGCCTCGACCGTGAGCCGGACCCTGAGCCCGGGACAGAGCACCGCCTTCGCCTTGAGCACGTGCTTGAGGCGCGGCACCGAGATGTTCGCCGAGTCGAAGAACGCCGGGTCCGGCCAGAAGCGCAGGGTCGTGCCCGACTCGCCGCGCTTGACGCTGCCGACGGCCTCGAGCTTGGAGACGACCTTGCCCTCGCGGAAGCCGATGTTCCATTCCTTGCCGTCGCGCCGCACGTTGCACTCGAGGTGCTTTGACAATGCGTTGACCACCGACACGCCGACGCCGTGCAGGCCGCCGGCACTCTCGTAGTTCTTGTCGTTGAATTTCCCGCCCGCGTGCAGCCGCGTCAGGATCAGCTCGACGCCGCTGACCTTTTCCTTCGGATGGATGTCGACCGGCATCCCGCGCCCGTCGTCCTCGACCGAGACCGAGCCGTCCTTGTGCAGGGTGACGCCGATGCGCGCGCAGTGCCCCGAAAGCGCCTCGTCGACGCTGTTGTCGACGACCTCGTGCACGAGGTGGTTCGGACTTCGGGTGTCCGTGTACATGCCCGGACGGCGGCGGACGGGCTCGAGTCCCTTCAGGACCTCGATGTCCGATGCGGTGTACGACTGCGCCATGCTTGCCTTCACGGGGGCGGCGGAGCCGCCGGGCGCGGCGATTCTAGCAGCCGCGAACCCCGCCGCGTCAGCCGTGTTGACCGTTCGATCGGGCAGATTCCAATACCGCTTTTCGGCACGTGAAGTACACTGCGAACCCCTTCCCCGCCGCACCGGATGCAGCGCGTGACCCGACAGAAACAGGCCACACCCGACTTCGAGGCGGCCCTCGCGGAACTCGAGGCGATCGTGGCGCGGCTCGAACAAGGCGAGCTCCCGCTGGAAGAATCCCTGCGACAGTTCGAGCGCGGCGTTGTGCTCACTCGTCTGTGCCAGAAGGCCCTCAGCCAGGCTGAGCAGAAGATCCGCGTCCTCGCCAAGGGACCGGACGGCGAACTGCGCGAGCAGGATTTCGAGGCGGCGGACGCAGACTGACGGGATTGCCGATGCAGGCCCCACTCCCCGCCGGCGACTGGCAGCTGGCATGCCGCGAGCGTCTCGAGCGCATGCTCGCGCGCATCCTGCCGGAGGCGGGTGTCGAGCCGGCGCGGCTTCACGCCGCCATGCGCTATGCGGCGCTCGGCGAAGGCAAGCGGATCCGGCCCCTCCTCGTCTATGCGACAGGCAGCGCCATCGGCATCGCACCGGAGAAGCTCGATGCACCCGCCGCCGCGGTCGAGCTCATCCACGCCTACTCGCTTGTGCACGACGACTTGCCCGCCATGGACGATGACGACCTGCGGCGCGGCCGGCCCACGACGCATCGGGCCTTCGACGAGGCGACCGCGATCCTGGCCGGCGATGCGCTGCAGGTACTCGCCTTCGACCTGCTGGCGAGCGACCCCATGCCGGGCATTGGCGACGGGGCGCGGATCGAGATGATCCAGCTGCTCGCTCGTGCGAGCGGCACGTTCGGCATGGCGGGCGGTCAGGCGCTCGACCTCGCCGCCACCGGCCGTCGCCTTGAGCCGCGCCAGATCGAGGACATGCACGCGCTCAAGACCGGCGCGCTGATCCGGGCCGCGGTGCTCATGGCCTGCGCCGCGGACTCCGGCCTGGCGGCGCGGAAGCGCGAAGCACTTGACCGCTACGGCCGCGCGATCGGCCTCTGCTTCCAGATCGTCGATGACCTGCTCGACGTCCTCGGCGATCCCGCGGTGACCGGCAAGGTTGCGGGTTCCGACGCGCTGCGCGGCAAGCCGACCTACCCGGCCATCGCGGGCGTCACGGCGGCCCGCGCCCGGGCCGCGGAACTCGCCGGCGCCGGTATCGAGGCGCTCGCGGACTTCGGGCCGGAGGCTTCGCGCCTGCGGGACTTTGCCAGCGATCTCGTGCAGCGCGGCCGCTGAGGCACCTTCGTATGCCCCTAGCCCGCGCTCCAGTAAACTGCCGCCATGTCTGAGGAAAAGCCCGACGGCTTGCTGGCGGCGATCGAGACGCCGGCCGACCTCCGGGCGCTCGGGCGCGGCGACCTGCGGCCGCTATCGGACGAGCTGCGCCAATACCTGATCCAGACCGTCGGACAGATGGGCGGGCACCTCGCCGCGGGCCTCGGCACGGTCGAGCTCGCGGTCGCACTCCACTACGTCTTCGATACGCCCTACGACCGCCTGATCTGGGACGTCGGGCACCAGGCCTATCCGCACAAGGTGCTGACCGGTCGCCGGCGGCGGCTCGGCAGCATCAAGCAGCGCGGCGGCCTCGCGCCCTTCCCGGCGCGTGCCGAGAGCGTCTACGACGGCTTCGGCGTCGGGCATTCGAGTACGTCGATCAGCGCCGCGCTCGGCATGGCGGTCGCGAACCGCCTCTCCGGCAGCGACCGTCGCGTGGTCGCGGTGATCGGCGACGGCGCGATGAGCGCGGGGCTCGCGTGGGAAGCGCTGAACCACGCCGGGAGCCTCGACGTCGACCTGCTCGTCGTGCTGAACGACAACGACATGTCGATTTCCGAGAACGTCGGCGCGCTGTCGAACTACTTCGCGCGGCTCCTGTCGGGTCGCACCTACGCGCACCTGCGTGCGGGCGGCAAGAAGGTGCTGCGCAAGATGCCGGCCGCCTGGGAGCTCGCGCGCCGTTCCGAGGTGCACGCCAAGGGCATGGTATTGCCGGGCACGATGTTCGAGGAGCTGGGCTTCAACTACATCGGGCCGATCGACGGGCACGACGTGGATGCGCTGGTGAAGACGCTCGGCAACATGCGCAGCCTCCCGGGGCCGCAATTCCTGCACGTCGTCACCCAGAAGGGCAAGGGCTACGCGCCGGCCGAGGCAGACCCGATCAAGTGGCACGGACCGGGCCCTTACGATCCCGCGAGCGGCACGCTCTACAAGGAAAAGTCCTCGGGTCCCACCTACTCGCAGGTCTTCGGCGAATGGCTCTGCGACATCGCGGAGCAGGACGCGCGCTTCGTCGGCATCACGCCGGCCATGCGCGAGGGCTCCGGGATGGTCGAGTTCGAGCAGCGTTTCCCGGATCGCTACTTCGACGTCGCGATCGCCGAGCAGCACGCGGTGACGCTCGCGGCCGGCCTCGCCTGCGACGGCATGCGCCCGGTGGTCGCGATCTACTCCACCTTCCTGCAGCGCGGCTACGACCAGCTGATCCACGACGTCGCGCTGCAGCGCCTGCCCGTCGTGTTCGCGATCGACCGCGCCGGCCTCGTCGGCGGCGACGGCGCGACGCACCAGGGCGTCTTCGACCTCACGTTCCTGCGCTGCGTGCCGAACCTGGTCGTGATGGCGCCGGCCGACGAGAACGAATGCCGGCAGATGCTCTACACCGCGGGCATGCTCGACCAGCCGGCGGCCGTGCGCTATCCGCGCGGCCGCGGACCGGGCGTCGCGGTCGAGAAGACGATGCAGGCGCTGCCGGTCGGACGCGCGGAATTGCGCCGCAGCGGCGCGCAGCGGGCTCGCGCTGCTCGCCTTCGGCACGATGGTCGAGGCCGCGCGGCCGGCGGCCGAGGCGCTCGACGCGACGCTCGTCAACATGCGTTTCGTGAAGCCGCTCGACGAGGCGCTGATCGCCGAGGTCGCGGCGAGCCATCGCGCAATCGTCACGCTCGAGGAGAACGCGGTGGCCGGCGGCGCCGGTTCGGCCGTGCTCGAAGTGCTCCAGCGACTCGGCAGCGCGGTTCCGGTGCTCCAGGTCGGCGTGCCGGACGCATTCGTCGAGCACGGCTCGCGCGACGACAACCTGGCGGCGGCCGGGCTCGATCCGGCGGCGCTGCGCGCCGCGATCGAGCGCTTCTGGCGCGGGCAGGGCATTGCGCGGGCGCGCCCCGCCGGGTAATCAGGACCAATATGGTATGATTTCCGCATGAATGCGAAGAGCGCGGGGTCCGTCGTCGCCCCGATCATCGAGGACGTCCAGGGACGCGCCGACACGCGCCGCCTCCCGATCGACCGCGTCGGAATCAAGGACATCTTCCACCCGGTGCGGGTCAAGGACCGCTCGGGCGGCGAGCAGCACACGATCGCCAACTTCAACATGTACGTGCACCTGCCCCACAACTTCAAGGGCACGCACATGTCGCGTTTCGTCGAGATCCTGAACGAGCGCGAGCGCGAGATTTCGGTCGAGTCGTTCAACCGCATGCTGGCGGAGATGACGACCGCGCCTGAATTCGGAAGCCGGCCACCTCGAGATGACCTTCCCCTACTTCGTCATGAAGCGGGCGCCGGTCTCCGGCGTGCAGAGCCTGCTCGACTATCGCGCGACGCTCGTCGCCGAGATCGAGAATGGCCAGATCGAGACCTGGCTGAAGGTGCTGGTGCCGGTGACCAGCCTCTGCCCCTGCTCCAAGCAGATCTCCGACTACGGCGCCCACAACCAGCGATCGCACCTCACGCTCGCGGCGAAGATCGCCGAGCACGTGTGGCTCGAGGAGCTGATCGAGGTGGCGGAATCCGAGGCGAGCTGCGAGCTGTACGGGATCCTCAAGCGGCCCGACGAGAAGTTCGTCACCGAGCGCGCCTACGACAACCCGAAGTTCGTCGAGGACATCGTGCGCGACATCGCCACGCGGCTCAACGCGGACGAGCGCATCCGTTCGTACGTGGTCGAGGCGGAGAACTTCGAGTCGATCCACAACCACTCGGCCTACGCGCGCATCGCGCGGGACAAGGACGAGAAACCCGCCTGACCGCGATCGCGGCTCTGCGCGCGCAGCGGCTCCGGCGCGGGTCGTCCCCTCCGCTCGCGCCGGAACTTTATGCGCCGCTCGGGGACACCCCGCCAGCTCGCGCGCAAGCGTGCCAGCGGTGCAATCGCTCGCTGCAGTCCGAGTTTCCGACCGTGACTCCGCGTCGCCGGTCGATGTGCGACAGTCCGGCGCGCCGAAAGGGCGGCCGGGGTCCGAGGCGAGCGCATAAAGTTCCGGCGCGAGCGGAGGAACCCCGGCCGCCCGCAGTCGGCGTGCCGGTCGATCGCGCAGATCAGCTGGCGACGCGCGACTCGCCGTTCTGCAGGCGCGAGATCAGCGCCTTGAGGAACACCTTGTTGAACCGCAGCTGGCAGGCCGACGAGGCCTGCTCGAGCAGCGTCGAGCTGACGCGCAGGATGGTGACGTCGTCACCGGAGATCACCGCGGCCTGGCGCTTGGCGCCGCGCAGGTAGCTGGTTTCGCCGAAGCAGTCGCCCGCCTCGAGCTTGCCGACCACCGCGCCGTCGCGTTCCACGCGGCAGGCGCCGGTCACGATCACGTAGAAGCGGTCGTCGATGCCGCCCGCGCGGACGATCTCGTCGCCCGGCGCGTGCCGCTGCCAGGTGCCGGCGCGCAGCACTTCCCAGATCTCGTTCGACGAGAAGTCGTGGAAGAACTTGAGGCGCCGCAGCAGGTTGAAGTGCTCCTGGCGGTCGGTGCGGTCGGTGTCCTTGCGCTGCTTGCGCGTGCACGCGGGCGATCGCGTTGGCGAACTCGGCGCCGTTCGGGTAGCGCTTGTCCGGCTCCTTGTGCATTGCCGTCGCGACCACGTTCTCGAGCTCCGGCGGAAGATCCGGGCGGATCGACAGCATCGGCGGTGGCGTCGCGTAGACGATCTGGTGCAGCAGCTTCGCGAGCGCGCCGGCGCGGAACGGCCGGTGTCCCGTGAGCAGCTCGTACATCACCGCGCCCAGCGAGTAGAGGTCGGAGTGGTTGGTCAGGTCGAGGCGACTGGACCTGCTCGGGCGACATGTAGCTGGGGCTGCCCGCGATGCCCTCGATGCGCGAGAAATCGGCGTCGTTGTGCAGCGCGATGCCGAAGTCGATCAGCCTGCACGTCGCTGTCCGTCGTCAGCATCAGGTTGCTCGGCTTGATGTCGCGGTGGATCACGCCGCGCGAATGCGCGTAGTGCAGCGCCTTGGCGCACTTGAACATGATCGTCAGCACGTCCTCGACCGGCAGCAGGTTGTCGGGCCGCGTAGTAGGCGGCGAGCGTGCGCGCGCCGTGGATGAACTCGGTGACGACGTAGTAGTAGCCGCTTTCCTCGCCGGCGTCGTAGATCGGCATGATGTTCGGGTGCTGCAGCATCCCGACCATGTGCGCCTCGGAGAGGAACATCTTGCGCGCGACCTTGGCCCGCGCCGGGTCGTCGTCCGCGGCGATGCGGTACGCCTTGATCGCGATGTCGCGCCCGTAGTAGGAATCGTGCGAGAGATAGACGGTGCCGGTCTAGCCGCGCCCGACCTCGCGGATCACGTCGTACTTGCCGATGCGCTCGCCGATGCTGGCCGAGCCTTCGGCGGGCCGCATGATGGTCGGCTCGGTTGCGGTTGCGATGGCCGGCTCCTCGTGGACGGTGCGGCGCGATGTGCCGCCGGATCGAGCACGAGGATATTTCGTTAAACGGCGCGGAACCGTGAACCGGATCGCGCTTCACCGGGGGCCCGGCGCCCCTGCCCGTGAAGTGGTCGAAACCGTGACCCGTATCTCGCTCGACTGGGGTGCCGTCGATGCGCACGCCTTCCGGCCTCCGCGATCGTGCCGATGCGCTTCATCACCACGCCGGCGTCGATGCCCGCCAGGCGAGCGCGCTGGCCGGGATCCGCCTGAACAGCAGCTCGTAGTCGTCGCCGCCGCCGAGCGCGTACGCGAGCCGCGCATCCGGCGGCGCCAGCCGAGCACAGGCCAGCCGACAACGGCAGTTCGCGGCCTTCGATGTCGGCGCCGACGCCGCCCGCCGCGCACAGCTTGGCGAGGTCGCCCGCCAGTCCGTCCGAGACGTCGATGCAGGACGTCGCGATGCCGCGCAATGCCACGCCGAGCGCGACCCGCGGCCTGCGGCAACTGGAAGCGCGCGAGCAGCGCGTCGCGCGCCCTCCCCTGCGCAACCAGCCGGCCCTGCAGGATCGGCAAGCCCCGCGGCGGCATCGCCCGGCGTGCCGCTCACCCACAGGTCGTCGCCGGGACGCGCACCCTCGCGCAGGAGTGCCTGGCCCGGGGGCACGATGCCCGCCAGTGCGACCGAGACCGTGAGCGGGCCGCGGGTCGTGTCGCCGCCCACGAGGCGACCCCGTGGCGTCGGCAAGCGTGTCGATCCCCGCGGAAAACCCGGCGAGCCAGTGCTCGTCCGCCGACGGCAGCGTGAGGCCGAGCAGCGCCCAGGCCGGCTCGGCGCCCATGGCCGCGAGGTCGGTGAGGTTCACCGCGAGCGCGCGGTGGCCGATGAAGCGCGCGTCGAAGCCGGGCGGGAAATGCGCGCCATCGACCAGCGTGTCGAGCGCGAAGACCAGCGTGCCGCCCGCGGGCGCGGCGATGCAGCGCACGCGTCGTCGCCGACGCCGGCGAGGACGTCGCTCGCGCCTTGCGCCGCGCCGCGTGAAGAAGCGTTCGATCAGCTCGAATTCGCCGGCAGGCAAGGTCACGGCCGCTTCGCCGCGTTCGGCGCCGCGATGCGCACGCGAGGCGCGGTCGAGCACGGCATTCACGAAGTTGTGGCCGTCGGTCGCGCCGAAGCGCTTGGCGAGCTCGACGCCCTCGTTGATCACCACCCGGTACGGAACCTCCGGGCGGGCCATGCAGTTCCCACAGCCCGAGCGCGAGGATCGCGTGCTCGACCGGATCGAGTTGCGCGCGGGCTCGATGTCCGAATGCCGGGCGAGGTCCGCATCGAGTGCCGGCGCTGATCCGCGTAGACGGCATTGACGCAGCGCGGAAGTAGTCCGGGTCGACGCGCGCGTGCTCCGGGCTCGCCGCGAACTGCGCGATGAGCTCGGCGGCCGGTTGCCGCCCGAGCTGCCACTGGTAGAGCGCCTGCACCGCGAGGCGGCGCGCGCCGGCCCGCGCCTTCGAATGTTCCCGGCCGGGAGCGCGCATCGGGCTCAGCCCAGCTTGCGCAGCAGGTTTGCGAGCTCGATCGCCGCCTGCGCGGCGTCGGCACCCTTGTTGCCCTCGCTGCCACCCGCACGCTCGAGCGCCTGTTCGATCGTTCTCGGTGGTGAGCACGCCGAAGGCGACCGGCACGCCGGTCTCGTCCGCGATGCGCGCAAGGCCGGCGGCGCACTCGCCGGCGACATAGTCGAAGTGCGGGGTCTCGCCGCGGATCACGGCGCCGAGCGCGACCACGGCGTCGTAGCGGCCGGATGCGGCGATGCGCCGCACCACGGGCGGCAGGTCGTAGGCGCCCGGCACGCGGACCAGCTCGAGGCCGGACTTCAGCGCGCCGCGCGCGACCAGCGCCTCCACCGCGCCGGTGACGAGGCGCTCGACGACGTCTTCGTTGAAGCGCGACGCGACGAGCGCTATGCGCAGGTCGCCGACCCGCAGGTCGCCCTCGACAATGCGAATCGCGTCCACGCCGCGAGTATATCAGGCGCGGGCGCGCTCACTCCTCGTAACTCGGTGACCTCGAGGCCGAATGCGGAGATGCCGTGCAGCTGGCGCGGCGCCGACAGCACGCGCATGCGGCTGACGCCGAGGTCGCGCAGGATCTGCGCGCCGATGCCGTAGGTGCGCAGCACCGCGCCCGGCCGCCGCGTCCGCGCCGTGCTCGTGCGCGCCCGCACCGATGATGTCCTCGGGCGATTCCTCCGGCCGCAGCAGGATCACGATGCCGTGCGGCTCGCGCGCGATGCGCTCGAGCGCCGCGCCGCAGCGTCCAGCCCGCGTGCTCGCCGCGGATGCCGACGAGGTCGCGCAGCGTGTCCCTGAGGTGCACGCGCACCAGCGGCGGCGCCGATCCCGCCTCGCCCGCGCACCAGCGCGAGGTGCAGCCGGCCGTGCACGTGGTCCTCGTACCAGTGCATGCCGGAACGGCCCGGCGGCCGTCTCGACCATGCGGTCGGCGACGCACTCGATCGAGCTTTCCTTGCTGAGCCGGTAGCGGATGAGGTCCGCGATCGTGCCGATGGCGAGGCCGTGCTCGCGGGCGAACCGCTCGAGTTCCGGACGCCGCGCCATCGTGCCGTCGTCGTTCAGCACCTCGACGATCACCGCAGCCGGCTCGAAGCCGGCGAGCCGCGCGAGGTCGCAGCCGGCCTCGGTATGGCCCGCGCGCGTCAGCACGCCGCCCGGCTGCGCCATCAGCGGAAACACGTGGCCCGGCTGGCGCAGGTCCTCGGGCCGCGCATCGGCCGCGACCGCCGCGCGAACCGTGCGCGCGCGATCCTGCGCCGAGATGCCGGTGGTGACGCCCTGCGCAGCCTCGATGCTCACCGTGAAGTTCGTGCCGTGCCGGTCCTCGGTCTCGCGCACCATCAGTGGCAGCCGCAGCTGCCGGCAGCGGTCCTCGGTGAGCGTCAGGCAGATGAGACCGCGGCCGTACCGCGCCATGAAATTGATGTCCTCGGGCCGCACGCAGGCCGCGGCCATCAGCAGGTCGCCCTCGTTCTCCCGATCCTCGTCGTCCATGACGACGACCATGCGGCCGGCGGCGAGCTCGGCCAGGATTTCTTCGATCGTGTTCAACGTGCGCCCCGCATTTCCAGCAGCCGGTCAATGTAGCGTGCGACGAGGTCCACCTCGAGGTTCATCGTCCGCCCGGCGGCGAGTTCCCCGAGTGTCGTCACTGCCCGTGTATGCGGCACGAGCGTGACCTCGAAGCGGCTGCCGGCAACGCGGCCGACGGTCAGGCTGACGCCGTCAAGCGTCACGGAACCCTTCTCCGCGATGAAACGCGCGAGCGCGGCCGGAACCTCGACAGTCGCCCCCAGCGCACCGGCTTCCTCGCGGCAGTCCTGCACGGTGGCGATGCCGTCCACGTGCCCGGTTACCAGGTGGCCGCCGAGCGCGCTGCCCGCGGCAAGTGCCGGCTCGAGGTTCACGGCGCTGCCGGGCACGAGCCGGCCGAGCGTCGTGCGCGAAAGCGTCTCGCCCGACAGCTCGGCTTCGAAGCGGCCGCTTTCGACCGTGACCAGCGTGAGGCACACGCCCGCGACCGCGACGCTGTCGCCGATGCGCCAGCCTGCGGTCGGCTGCGTACCGGTCTCGATCGTGAGCCGGCGCCCGCCCCCGGCATCGCGGACGGCGGCAACTCTTCCGATGGCGGTGACGATACCGGTGAACATGGCTTCAGTGCCTCGGCCGCAGGCGCAGCAGCAGGTCGCCGCCGACGTCCTGGCGCTCCACGATCGAAAACTGCAGGCGCCCGGCCAGGGACGCAGGCGCCTCGAGGTCCGCCAGCGGGCGCGAACCGCGCCCTAGCAGCGTCGGGGCGAGGTACAGGAGCAGCTCGTCGGCGAGTCCCGCGGAGAGCAGCGCACCGGCGAGGCCCGCGCCGCACTCGACGAGCAGTTCGTTCACCTGCTTCGCCGCGAGCGCGGCCAACGCCGCATTCAGGTCGACGCCGCCTTCCGACGAGCCCACGGCCAGGACCTCGGCGCCCGCGGCACGCAGCGGCGCGGCGCGCACCGGATCCTCTTCCGAGCAGAGGATCAGCGCCTGGCCGGGCGGCGCGAGGATGCGCGCGCCGGGCGGCGTGCGCAGCTTCGAGTCCAGCACGACCCGGAGCGGCTGGCGGACCGTGCCCGGCAGGCGCACGTCGAGCCGCGGGTCGTCCGCAATCACCGTGCCGCTGCCCGTCATGACGGCGGATGACCGCGCACGCAGCCGCTGCACGTCGTCACGGGCGGCCTCGCCCGTGATCCATTGGCTCTCGCCGCCGGGCAGCGCCGTCGCGCCGTCGAGGCTCGCCGCGAGCTTCACGCTGACCCACGGCCGGCCGCGCGTCATGCGCGACACGAAACCGGGATTGAGTTCGAGCGCCTCGCGCTCGAGCACGCCGCCCTCGACGTCGATCCCCGCCGCGGCCAGGCGCGCGATGCCGCCGCCGTCCACCTTCGGGTTGGGATCGCGCATCGCGTAGACGACGCGGCCGACGCCGGCCTCGACCAGCGCGTCGGCGCACGGCGGCGTGCGGCCGTGGTGCGAGCAGGGCTCGAGCGTCACGTACGCCGTCGCGCCGCGCGCCGCGGGGCCCGCGGCCTCGAGCGCGAAGACTTCCGCGTGCGGCCCGCCCACCTGCCGGTGCCAGCCCTCGCCGATCACGCGTTCGCCCGCGGCGATCACGCAGCCGACGCGCGGATTCGGGTCCGTCGTGGCGAGGCCCCGGCGCGCGAGCTCGAGCGCGCGCGTCATGTGACCCTCGTCGAGCGCGCGAATCGCCGTCACCGCTTGCTCCGCGGATCACGCGTCTGCGACGGCAGCAGCGACATCTGGCCGGCCGACGTATCGCTGAGCCGGCGCTTGTCGAGCTGCTCCAGCTCCACGCGGAACGAGTCGACGTCGTGGAAGCGGTGGTACACGGAGGCGTAGCGCACGTAGGCGACCTCGTCGAGCAGGCGCAACTCCTCCATGACGATCTCGCCGATCACGCGCGAGGCGACTTCGCGCTCCCCGAGCACGCGCAGGCGATGACCGATGCGCTCGATCGCGGCTTCGACGGCCTCGCGGCCGACCGGTCGCTTCTCCAGCGCCTTCATGATCCCGCCGCGCAGCTTGCCCTCGTCGAAAGGCTGGCGCGTGCTGTCATTCTTGACGACCTGCGGCATGACGAGCTCGGCGGTCTCGAAAGTGGAGAACCGCTCGCCGCACGAGAGGCATTCGCGCCGGCGCCGGATCTGGTGGCCCTCGCCGGCGAGGCGCGAGTCCGTCACCTTGGTGTCGTCGTGGTTGCAGAATGGGCAATGCACAGCGCTTTTCCACATCGCTCTTCAGGCGGACGCCGACTGCGCGGCGGTCGGGGACCCGCCCGCCGCCTGTTCGCGCCTGCCGCAGCGCGTCGAGGGTGGCGCTGGCGCGCGACCAGTGCCGGGCGGGCTGGCGAGCGAGTGACTAAAGTTCCGGCGGAACGAGCGAGCCAGTCCGCCCGGTACCAACTCATGCGCCTGCGCGACTCGCATCGGCGTGCTCACGCGTAGACGGGAAATCGCCCGCAGACCGACTTCACGGCCTCGCGCACGCGCAGCACGGCCGCCTCGTCGCCCATCGCGTCGAGCACGTCGGCGATCCAGCTCCCGACCTGGCGCGACTCCGCTTCCTTGAATCCGCGGGTGGTGATCGCCGGCGTGCCGATGCGCAGCCCGCTGGTCACGAACGGCGGCCGCGGGTCGTTCGGGACGGCGTTCTTGTTGACCGTGATGTGCGCGCGCCCGAGCGCCGCGTCGGCGTCCTTGCCGGTGTAGTCCCGGCCGATGAGGTCGAGCAGGAACAGGTGATTGTCGGTGCCGCCCGAGACGATGCGGTAGCCGCGATCCTGCAGCGACTTCGCCATCGCGCGCGCATTCGCGACGACCTGCTGCTGGTACGCCTTGAACTCCGGCGCGAGCGCCTCGAGCAGCGCGACGGCCTTGGCCGCGATCACGTGCATCAGCGGGCCGCCCTGCATGCCGGGAAACACGATGGAATTCAGTTTCTTGTGCAGGTCGGGATGTTCGCGCGCGAGGATCAGCCCGCCGCGCGGGCCGCGCAGGGTCTTGTGCGTCGTGGTGGTGACGACGTCGGCGACCGGCACCGGGTTCGGATAAACGCCCGCCGCGACCAGGCCGGCGACGTGCGCCATGTCGACCACGAACCAGGCGCCGACCGCATCCGCGATGGCGCGGAAACGCTGCCAGTCGATCACGCGCGAGTACGCCGAGAACCCGGCGACGATCATCTTCGGCCGGTGCTCGCGCGCCAGGCGTTCGACCTGCGCGTAGTCGATCTCGCCGGTCGCGGTATCCAGGCCGTACTGGAACGCGTTGAAGAACTTGCCGGAGAAGTTCACCTTCGCGCCGTGGGTCAGGTGGCCGCCGTGGTCGAGGCTCATGCCGAGCAGGGTGTCGCCCGGTGCGAGCAGCGCGAAGTAAACCGCCGCGTTGGCCTGTGAGCCCGAGTGCGGCTGCACGTTGGCATAGGCGGCGCCGAACAGCTTCTTCGCGCGCTCGATGGCGAGTTCCTCGGCGACGTCGACGAACTCGCAGCCGCCGTAGTAACGCTTGCCCGGGTAGCCCTCGGCGTACTTGTTGGTCAACACCGACCCCTGCGCCTCGAGCACGCGGGGGCTGGCGTAATTCTCCGAGGCGATGAGCTCGAGGTGCTCCTCCTGGCGGCGCCGTTCGGAGGCGATCGCCTCCGCCAGCCGGGGGTCGAATCCGTCGATGCTCATGCCGGGACCGAACATGGGTTTTCTCGCGTTTGCGCCCTTAAATGGAGCGCGAAGTCTACCCGATGCGCCGGTTTCAGGCCGCCTCGACAAAGGACTGGACGACGCGGGTCCAGGCGCGCGCAATGTTGCGCCGGTTGTAGCCGCCGCCGCCGAATCCGAGCATGCGCCCGGATGCGTGGCGGTCGGCGATCGCGCACAGGCGCGTTGCCGCGTGGGCATGCGCCGCCTCGGTGAGCTGCAGGTGGGTGATCGGGTCGCCCGCCAGGCTGTCGGCGCCGCACTGGAGGATCACGAGTTCGGGCTCGTGCCGCTCGAGGTGGGCCTCGATGGTCGGCCAGGCGGCCAGGAACTCGGCATCGCCGGCACCCGGCGGCAGCGGCAGGTTGAGCTTGCTGCCGACGGCGGCGCCGGTGCCGATCTCGGTGGCGGCGCCGGTGCCGGGATACAGGAAGCGCCCATCCTCGTGGGTGTCGGCAAAAACGAGCGCCGGGTCATCCTCGAAGGCATAAAAGACGCCGTCGCCGTGGTGCGCGTCGATGTCGACGTAAGCGATGCGCGAGAGACCGTGCTCGCGCTTGAGGGCTTCGACCACCACGCCGATGTCGTTGAAGACGCAGAAGCCCGCCGCATGCGCGCGGCCGGCGTGGTGCAGCCCCGCGATCGGCACGAACGCCCGGCGCGCGCGCCCGTCCATCACGGCCTCTGCCGCAACCAGCGACGCGCCGACGACATCGGAGGCGGCCTCGAATACGCCCTTGAACGCGGGCGTGTCGCCGCCGTCGAGGAATCCCTCGCCCGTCGCGGAGCGCGCGACGACGAAATCGAGGTAACCGGGATCGTGAAATTGCTCGAGCTCCGCGCGCGTGGCCCGGCGCGGCGCGAGCTGCAGGACCTGCCGGTCGACGCCCTGGGCGACGAGCTCGCGCCAGAAGGCATCGTGCCGGTCCGGCCCGAACGGATGGCCGTCGGGAAAGCCGTAGCGGGCGATGCGCTCGCCGGCGACGACGCAGGTGGACGTTCCGCCAGTATCAGCCACGCGATGCCGCCGCGAATCGAAGGAGCGGCCCCGAGCCTAGCATGGCTGGCGGTAGGCGCCCGCATCGCAGATAATCCGCGGCCCCCAGGAACCTCGGCAGCGCATGGCCCAATACATTTATACGATGAACCGTGTCGGCAAGGTCGTCCCGCCGAAGCGGCACATCCTGCGCGACATCTCCCTGTCCTTCTTCCCGGGCGCCAAGATCGGCGTCCTCGGCCTCAACGGCTCGGGCAAGTCCACCCTGCTGCGCATCATGGCGGGGACCGACACCGACATCGAGGGCGAGGCCCGGCCCCAGCCCGGCATCAAGGTCGGCTTGCTGCCGCAGGAGCCGCAGCTCGATCCCGCGGCGGACGTGCGCTCCATCGTCGAGGAATCGGTGAAGCCGGTGAAGGATGCGCTCGCGCGCCTCGAGCAGGTCTACGCGCTGTACAGCGAGCCGGACGCGGACTTCGACAAGCTTGCCGCCGAGCAGGGCCAGCTCGAGGCATTGCTGGCGAGCGTCGACGGCCACAACCTCGAGCGCCAGCTCGACGTCGCGGCCGACGCACTGCGGCTGCCGCCGTGGGAAACCAAGGTCTCGCAGCTCTCGGGCGGCGAACGGCGCCGGGTGGCGCTCTGCCGCCTCCTGCTCTCGAAACCGGACATGCTGCTGCT
Source organism: uncultured Gammaproteobacteria bacterium (assembly GCA_963760725.1). GTDB lineage: Bacteria > Pseudomonadota > Gammaproteobacteria > Steroidobacterales > Steroidobacteraceae > SCUD01. Next base: position 750,934 of record CAVXET010000005.1, on the reverse strand, counting down.
CGACGAGCCGACCAACCACCTCGACGCGGAATCCGTGGCCTGGCTCGAGAAATACCTGGAGCAGTATCCGAGCACCGTCATCTGCGTGACGCACGACCGCTACTTCCTCGACAACGTCGCCGGCTGGATCCTCGAGCTCGACCGCGGCCACGGCATACCCTGGCAGGGCAACTACTCGTCCTGGCTCGAACAGAAGGAACAGCGGCTCGCCCAGGAGGAGAAGCAGCAGGAGGGTTTGCGCCGCACGCTCGCCCGCGAACTCGAGTGGGTGCGCGCGAACCCGAAGGCCCGGCAGGCGAAGAGCAAGGCGCGGCTGCGCCAGTTCGACGAACTGTCGTCCGTCGAGTTCCAGACCCGCAACGAGACGAACGAGATCTACATCCCGCCGGGGCAGCGGCTCGGCGACCTCGTGATCGAGGTCGACAAGCTGCGCAAGGCTTTCGGTGAACGGCTCCTGATCGACGACCTCTCCTTCCGCCTGCCGCCGGGTGCCATCGTCGGCATCATCGGCCCGAACGGCGCGGGCAAGACCACGCTCTTTCGCATGCTGACCGGGACCGAAAAGCCCGATGCCGGCACGATCCGCACCGGTCCGTCCGTCCAGATCGCCTACGTGGACCAGTCGCGCGACAAGCTCGACGACACGAAGACCGTCTGGCAGGAGATATCCGGCGGGCAGGACATCATCAAGGTCGGCAACTACGAGACGGCATCGCGCGGCTATGTCGGCCGTTTCAACTTCCGCGGCAACCAGCAGCAGCAGCATATCGGGGAGCTCTCGGGCGGCGAACGCAACCGCGTGCACCTCGCGAAAGTCCTGAAGAGCGGCGCCAACGTGCTGCTGCTCGACGAGCCGACCAACGACCTCGACGTCGAGACCCTGCGCGCGCTCGAGGAGGCCCTCCTCAACTTCCCGGGCTGCGCCGTGGTCATTTCGCACGATCGCTGGTTCCTCGACCGGATCGCGACCCACATCCTCGCCTTCGAGGGCGACAGCGAAGTGATCTGGTTCGAGGGCAATTACCAGGAGTACGTGGCGGACCTCCGGCGCCGCAAGGGCGAGGACGCCGACCAGCCCCACCGGTTGCGCTACAAGCCGCTGCACGCCTAGGGGACTGTCCCCTTTTCCGCTTTGGGAAAAGGGGACTGTCCCCTCTTCGTGTAGACTCTGCGCTCGTGGCCGTCTACATCGACTCAGCCGGACGCCTGCACCACGACCAGGAGAGCGGCTTCGCCCTCCAGTGCCCCCACTGCCAGGTGCTCGCGCACGTCTCGCCCGTCTCGGTGCCGGACTTCAACGTGCTGCAGCAACACAAGCCCGCGCAGGTCGGGCTCGTCTACCGCTGCGCGGCCTGCAATGCGCCCGTCTTCCTGCGCTTCACGGTGAAGATCTACGGCGGCAGTCGCATCGAGCTCGCGCCGAACTTCGTCGAGCTCGAGCGCGCGCGCGAGAAGTTCAACTTCACCTACCTGCCCGAAGACACGGAAGCGCTCCTCAAGGAAACCTTCGCCTGCTTCACTTCGGCCTGCTACAACGCCTTCGCCTCGATGTGCCGTCGCGTCGCGCAGCGCACCTTCGCCGACCTCGGCGCGGACGGAAAGCTCGAGCTCTACAATGAACTCGAGAACGTGCGCCGGCTCGCCGAGATCGACGAAGCGACGTTCGAGCTGGTCAAGAAAGTCCTGTTCGATTTCGACGAGCAAGGCCGCGGCAACCTGCCGGTGATCGATGCCTTCCAGGCCGGCGTGCTGCTCGAAGTGCTGAAGGACCTGCTCTACCAGGCCTATGTCCGCCGCGGGCGGCTGCAGCAGGCCATGATGGTGCGGCGCTACTTCGCCGAGGACGACTCGAAAGTCACGCCGCTGCCCGGCGCACGCACCTAAGTCGCTTTCAATCCGGCGCGCACGGGAGGCGGCGGGGTGTCCCCTCGCTCGCGCCGGAACTTTATGCGCTCGCTCGGGGCACCCCGCCACCTCCCGCGCGCCGGGCGGCAGCGCGTTCGGGGCGCACGGACGAGGCGATTCTGCACGCGAGCGAGCGCCGGGCGGGTCCCCGAGCGAGCGCATAAAGTTCCGGCGCGAGCGAGGGTCCCCGCCCGGCGCGAAGCTCGCACGATGGATCGCCTGGTCAACCCACCCAGACGCGCGCGTTCCTGAACATCCGCATCCAGCCACTGTCCTCCCCGGCGGTCGCGGGGTGCCAGGAATTCTGCACGGTGCGAAACACGCGTTCCGGGTGCGGCATCAGGATGGTGACCCGCCCGTCGCTCGAGGCAAGGCCGGCGATACCCTCCGGCGAGCCATTCGGGTTCGCCGGGTAGCGCTCGGCAATGCGCCCGCCATTGTCGACGAACCGGAGCGCCACCTGCCCGCGTGCAGCCGCGGCATCGGCCGCGCTCGCGAACACCGCGCGGCCCTCCCCGTGCGCAATCGCGATCGGCAGCTGCGAGCCCTCCATCCCGGTGAAGAAGATGGAATTCGTCTGCCCGACCTCGACCATCGACAGCCGTCCCTCGAACTGCTCGGAACGGTTGCGCCGGAAGCGCGGCCAGCGCGCGGCGCCAGGCACGAGTTCCGCGAGGGCAGCCACCATCTGGCAGCCGTTGCAGACGCCGAGCGTGAACCGGTCCGTACGCGCGAACCAGGCCTCGAAGATTGCGCGCACGCGCGGGTTGAAGAGGATCGACTTCGCCCAGCCCTCTCCCGCGCCCAGTACGTCGCCGTAACTGAAACCGCCGCAGGCGACGAGGCCCTGGAATCCCTCGAGTGTCGCCCCCCGGTCGATAAGGTCAGTCATGTGCACGTCGACGGCCGTGAATCCCGCACGGTCGAAGACGGCTGCCATCTCGACCTGGCTGTTGACGCCCTGCTCGCGCAGGATCGCGACCCGCGGCCGCCGGCCCGAAGCGATGAACTGCGCCGCGACGTCCTGGTCCGCGTCGTAGGTCAGCCGCCAGGCGAGGCCCGGATCGTCGGTATCCAGGCGCGCGTCGCGTTCCTCGTCCGCGCAGGACGGCTCGTCGCGCAGCTTCTGCATGCGCCAGGTCGTCTCGGACCAGGCGGCGTGCAGCACGCGCCGGCTTTCGTCGACGAGCACTCGGCCGGCTGCGGCGATGCGGATGCGATCGCCCGGCCTGGCGTTGCCGATCCGTCGCGTGAACGGCGCGAGCCCATGGCGCGCGAGCTCCGCCTCGGTGCGGCCGAGGTCCGCGTCGCGCACCTGCAGCACGGCGCCGAGCTCTTCCGCAAACAGGGCGGCATTGGGCCGCTCGAGGGCGCCGAGTTCCACGTCGATCGCGGCACGACCCGCGAACGCCATTTCGAGCAGCGTGATCGCGAGCCCGCCGTCCGAGCGGTCGTGGTAAGCGAGCAGGAGTCCCGCATCGCGCAACGCGCGGATGGCGGCGAAGAACGATGCAAGCCGTGCGGGGTCGTCGACATCGGGCGGCAGGTCGCCGGTGCGCCCGTAGACTTGCGCGAAGCAGGACCCGCCGACGCGGTCGCGCCCGCCGCCGAGGTCGACCAGGATGAGGGCCGTCGGCCCCGCGTCGCCGATGAGCGCCGGTATGAGCGTCCGCCGCACGTCGGCAACCGGCGCACAGGCCGTGATCACGACTGAGAGTGGCGACGTGACCGCGTGCACGCCCGTCGCGTCGCGCCAGCTCGTGCGCATGGAGAGCGAATCCTTGCCGACCGGGATCGCGATGCCGAGAGCGGGACACAGGGCCTCGCCGAGGGCCCGCACCGTGTCGTAGAGATCGGCGTCCTCGGCAGGATCACCACAGGCGGCCATCCAGTTTGCCGAAAGCTTGACGTCGCCGAGCGCACGCACGTCGGCGGCCGCGATGTTCGTGATCGCCTCCCCGACCGCGATGCGTCCAGAGGCCGGCGCGTCGAGGAGCGCAACAAACGGACGCTCGCCGAGAGCCATGGCCTCCCCGGCCGAGCCCGACAGGCCCGAGGTGGTGACGGCGACGTCGCTCACCGGCACCTGCCAGGGACCGACCAGCGGGTCGCGGCTGATCATGCCCCCGACGCTGCGGTCGCCGATGGTGACCAGGAAGCCCTTGTCCGCGATGGCCGGCAGGCGCAGGAGCCGCTCGAGGGCGTCGCGCGGCTCCACGGATGCGCCGTCGAAGCCGTCGCCGCGCCGCCGGCGGCGCGTCGCGCTCCTCTGCATGCGCGGCGGACGTCCCAGCAGGTCCGCGATCGGCATGTCGACGACGCGCTCGCCGGACTTCGCGTCGTCCACCACGAGCCGCCCGTCGGCTGCGGCTTCGCCGATGACCGCGTGAGGACAGCGCTCGCGGCCGCAGAGCGCGACGAAGCGCTCGAGCCCCGCGGGGTCGAGCGCGAGCACGTAGCGCTCCTGCGCCTCGTTGCACCAGATCTCGAGCGGCGACATGCCGGGCTCGTCGGTCGGCACGCTCGACAGGTCGATCCGGCCGCCGCCGGGTGCGACGACTTCGGGCACTGCGTTTGAAAGCCCTCCGGCGCCGACGTCGTGGACCATCAGGATCGGGTTGCCCTCGCCCATCGCCCAGCAGGCATCGATGACCTGCTGTGCGCGCCGCTGCATTTCCGGGTTGCCACGCTGCACGGAGGCGAAGTCGAGCGCTTCGCTGCCTGCGCCGCTGCCCTGCGAGGAGGCGGCTCCGCCGCCGAGCCCGATCAGCATCGCCGGCCCGCCGAGCAACACGAGCGGCGCACCTGCCGGCACGGGCAGCTTGTCGACGTGCGCGCGCCGCACGTTGCCGACGCCGCCCGCGATCATGATCGGCTTATGGTAGCCGCGCACTTCCGTGCGTCCCTCGCCTGCGACGCGCTGCTCGAAGCTGCGGAAGTAGCCGAGGATGCCCGGGCGCCCGAATTCGTTGTTGAAGGCCGCGGCGCCGATCGGTCCCTCGAGCATGATGTCGAGCGCCGACGCGATGCGAGCCGGCCGCCCGTTATCCGCCTCCCAGGGCTGCACGAAGCCCGGAATTCGCAGGTTCGACACCGTGAAGCCGACCAGCCCGGCCTTCGGCTTGGAGCCGCGCCCGGTCGCGCCCTCGTCGCGGATCTCGCCGCCGGACCCGGTGGCGGCACCCGGGAACGGTGAGATCGCGGTCGGATGGTTGTGGGTCTCGACCTTGATCAGGATGTCGACGGGCTCCGTGCTCCAGGCGTACGCGTGAGTCTCGCCGGCTGCGAAGAAGCGCGCTGCCGTGGGACCCGCGATGACGGCGGCGTTGTCGCTGTAGGCAGAGAGCACTCCGTCCGGGCTTTGCGCTTTCGTGTTGCGGATCATGGCGAACGGCGAGTGCGGCATCGCCGCGCCGTCGATGCTCCAGTCGGCATTGAAGATCTTGTGCCGGCAGTGCTCGCTGTTGGCCTGCGCGAACATCATCACCTCGACGTCGGTCGGGTCGCGGCCAAGGCGCGCGAAGACGTCGGCGAGGTAGGCGATCTCGCCGTCCGACAACGCAAGGCCCTGCGCCGCGTTGACGCGCGCCAGCGCCGCCTGCGGATCCGCGCCAAGCACGACGTGGCCGAGTGCCCCGCGCGGGTGCGTCTCGAACAGGTGCCGAGCCTGCCCAGCGTCGAGCATCAGCGTCTCGGTCATCGGGTCGAACAGCGGCGCCGCGAGTGCGGCGAGCGCCTCGCGCGTGAGCGCCGGCTCCGTCTCGATGCGCCAGGCCTTGCCGCGCTCGATGCGCCGCACGGCGGCCAGGCCGCAGACCTGGGCGATGTCGGTCGCCTTGGAGGACCAGGGCGACACCGTCCCGAAGCGCGGGACCGTGAACAGGATGGCGCCGCCCTCTCCGGGCTGCGCGCGCGGATCGGCGTCGAGCAGGCGTTCGAGGATGGCGAGCTCCGCGGGCTCGAGATTGCGCGCGGTGTCGACGAAGTGGATGAACTCCGCCTCGATCGCCCGCACGCCCGGCTCGATGCGCCGAAGCGACGCGAGCAGCCTCTCGATCCGGAAGCTCGAGAGTGCGGGCGCGCCCCTGAATTGCAGCATCAGGCCGTCAACGCTTCACGCCCGGGTCACCGCCGGCGGGATACAGGGAGACCGGAAACTGGGCGACGTTGCCGCCCTCGAGCGCGCTGATCTTGCTCACGCCCTGTTTCTTGACCTCGTCGATGCGGACGACGGCGTGCAACGGCAGGTAGCTGCGCTTGACCCCGGCGAACTCCGCCTTGATGCGCTCTTCCGTCGGGTCGAGGACTACGCTGCTGCGCTCCCCGAACACCAGTTCCTCGACCTCGATGAAGCCGAACAGGTCGCCATGGCTCACCTTGCGGGCGTAGATCTCGTAGACCTTGCCCTGGTTGATGAAGACGATCCTGAATATGTGACTGGCGGCCATGATCCGGGTGGGGGTCGCCCTGCCGTGGGCGCGCTATTATACGTGCGATGGCGCTCCGGCTGAAAATCGTCAGTGACAATGCAGCAGGTGCGGGCGAGCAGACACGCTGGACCTTCGGCGTGAACGGCGGCCGCATTGGCCGCCACACGAGCAATGACTGGGTGCTGCGCGACCCCGAGCGCTATGTTTCGGGGCGCCATGCCGAAATCGAGCACCGTGGCGGCACCTGGCTGCTGCGCGACACCAGCACCAACGGCACGTTCGTCAACGGCTCCGACGATGCGCTCGGGCCGGACCGCCCTCACTCGCTCTCGAACGGCGACCGTTTCCGCATCGGCGAGTACGAAATCGAGGTGGAGATCACCGGCGGCAATGACTTCCCGGCGCAGGAGTCCGCCCCGGTGAGCGAGTCGGACCTCGACTCTTCGTTCGAGGTGAAGAACTTCATTTCCACGGGCCGGCGCGAGCGCGAGGCCCAGGCACCAGTCGCGCCGCGCCCGCGCGCCGAGGCCGCGGCGCCGCGGACCGTGCCGCCCGCCCCGCAGGCCACTGCCGCCGCTGCGCCGGCGTCGCGCGGCCGCGAGGATCAGGAGCTGTGGCCCGGCCTCGTCGCGCTGTGCAAGGGCGCCGGCATCGACCCCATCGCGCTGCCCGCCGAGGTGCGCGGTGTCGCGCTCGCGCAGGCGGGCCAGCTGCTGCGCGAGTCGCTCGTCGGTTTCGCCGAACTCGCGCGCACGCGCGCCGACTTCGCCAGCGAATTCGGCATTTCCTCCGGCGCCCGCCGCCGCGACGCCACCGGCGCGTTCGCGCGGATCGCAGCGGTCGAACAGGTGCTCGAGATGATGCTTGCGGGCCGCGGCCCGGGAGATGCCCGTGCGGTGGACGAGATCCGCGCGCAGTTCGCGCGCGCGCGCCAGCACGAGGTCGCCATGACCGCCGCGCTGCGCGAGGCGCTTGCCGCCGTCTTCGAGAAGCTCAATCCCGAGGCGCTCGAGGAGCAGCTTGGACGGCGCGCGCAGGGCGTGGCCGGGGCCGAGCTCCAGGCGCGGCTGTGGAATCGTTACCTCGAACTGTTCCGGGCAACGGTGCAGTCGGGCGACGTCGGCCTGCCGGCCGTCTTCCTGGTCGCATTCGCGCGCGCCTACGAGTCGATCGCCGCCGGCGGCAGCGCGCGCAGTCCCGGCGACAAGGACTGAGATCTGGCGGAGAGGTGGGATTGTGCGCGCTCCGCGCGCCTCGTCGAACCCGGGTGCGCTCGTCCACCCACACCTCGCCGCCAACGTGGCTGGCAAGAAGGGCCCGCCTGGGCGGATGACCGAGTGAGCGCGTAAAGTTCCGGCGCGAACGAGGTTCGTCCGCCCAGGCGGGCCATTATTTCAAGCATTAATTGGCGGAGAGGGTGGGATTCGAACCCACGAATACCTTGTTAGATATTACTGGAATTCCAGTCCAGCGCCTTCGACCGCTCGGCCACCTCTCCGTCGAAGGGGGCACAGCCTACTGGAGCGAGGCTGCCCGCATCAACCAGTCCGGATTCCGCTCAGAAACCCCAGTTCAGGATCAGCTGTAGCCCGTCGAAGCTCGGCGTGCCATCGGCCTTCGGGAAATCCAGCCAGCTCATCTGGTAGCTGCCGCTCACCGAAATGGACGGATTCACGCGATAGCGCAATCCGGCGCCCACCTGGTAGGCAAACCCGTCGACGCTCTTCGTATCCTGGAAGTCCTGGCAGATGTAGCCGTACCACGGATTCCACCAGCAGCCGATCTGCGGCGGCTCGGTCGGGATGTTCGTATCCACGAAGTTCCAGCCGACGCCCGTCGTGAGGAATGGCGTGAACCGGCCCGTCATGAAGTAATAGTGGGCGTTTAGCATGACCCCCATGGTTTCGATGCTTCCCTTGACCGGAAACACTTCGCCCGGCTGGTCTCCGGCAAGCCTCGCATCGAAATCGCGTTCGTCGAAGGTGAAATTCGCGCCGACCTCGAAGTGATCAGAAAGCTCGTAGCCGAGCCCGATCAGGAAGCCCACGCCGCTCTTGAACTCGGCCGTCGTGCCGCCATCGAAGTCGGTGTCGGCATCGAACTGGTAGCCCACGCCGAGGCGCGTCTGCCAGGGCCGGCCGTCGTCTTCCATGGCGAGGTCCGGCGCGCGATCCATGGCGGCCGTCTCGGCCACGACCGCAGATGCCGGCAATTCACCGCCGGTGGAAGCCACGGCGCTGGTCGCCACGGACGGCGGGTGCTCGAGACAACTGCCCGGGTCCCGGGGTAGTTCCGGGTTCTTCGTCTCCGGAATCTTGAGCGCGTTGCGGGTGTCCGGCAGGTCGGCGCCGGCGGGAACGCGCAAGGGTTCCTCCTGCTTCGCCATTTCGTACGTCTGGACCTCGTTGCAGCCCGAATAGGCGTCAGGCAACACCGAACATCCGGCCAGCGGCAGGACGAGCGCAATCCATCCCACCCGTTTCAGCGAAATCGTCACTCAATCACCCCGGCGCGGCGCATTGCCGCGAGTACGGTTGCATGCTGTGGCTCCGGCAGGCTGATGAGCGGCAGGCGGATGCCCGGCCCGATCAGCCCGAGCCGCCCGAGCGCCCACTTGGACGGGATCGGGTTCGACTCCACGAAGAGCGCAGTGTGCAGACCCGACAGGCGCTCGTCGAGTTCCCTCGCGCCTGCCTGGTCGTCGAGCAGGGCCGCCTCGACCATCTCGTGCATGAGCCGCGGGGCGACGTTGCCGGTCACGGTGACGACGCCCTGGGCCCCGGCGCCGATCAGTTCGCGGCAGCTGGCGTCGTCGCCCGAAAGCAGCAGGAAATCGTCGCCGCAGCGCTCCAGGATCTCGCGGCCGCGCGCGATAATGCCGGTCGCCTCCTTGATGCCGATGATCTGTGGGTGGCCCGACAGCCGCTCGACCGTCTCCGGCAACAGGTCGCAGGCGGTGCGCGAAGGCACGTTGTAGAGGATGAGCGGGACACTCGCGGCGTCGGCCACCACGCTGAAGTGCCGGTACAGCCCTTCCTGCGGCGGCCGGTTGTAGTACGGCGTGACGACGAGCACGCCGTCGGCGCCGAGCTCGCAGGCGGCGCGCGTGCGCTCCACGGCCTGCGCCGTCGAGGCGCCGCCGGTGCCGGCGATCACGGGCAGGCGTCCGCCGAGCCGCTGCACGGCGATCTGCAGGAGCTCCGCGGATTCCGCCGCGGACAGCGTCGACGACTCGCCGGTCGTACCGCCGATGACGACGCCGTCGCTGCCCTCGCGCGCGTGCCAGTCGAGCAGGCGCGCGAACGCGACCGGATCGACGTCGCCGGACTCCGTCATCGGCGTCACGAGCGCAACGAGGCTGCCGCGGAACATGTCACCCCCCGGCCGAACGGCCGGCATCGGTGCCGGCATCGTATCATCGCCCCGCCGATCCCGGTACACTCCACAAAAGCCCGCTTTTTCCGCATGAAACAGTTCATCGCAATCTCTGCAATCGGCGACGATCGCATCGGCCTCGTGCACGACCTGTCGAAGGTCGTCGCGGACTGCGGCGGCAGCATCAGCGAGAGCCGCATGACGGCGCTCGGCTCCGATTTCGCGGTGCTGATGCTGGTAGCGGGCAACTGGCACTCGATCGCGCGCATCGAGACCGACCTCGCCAAGCTCGCCGAGGCTTCCGGGATCACCATCCAGGTGCGCCGCACGACGCAGCGCGCGGCACGCGAGGACATGGTCCCCTACTCGGTCGACGTCGTCTGCATCGACCAGGCGGGCATCGTCGCCGGGCTGTCCGGCTTCTTCGCTGCGCGCGGCATCGACATCGGCGAGTTGTCGACGCGCAATTACGCGGCGGCGCACACGGGCGCCCAGATGTTCTCGGTCTACATGGTCGTGAACGTCCCGTCGCGGATCCACGTCGGGGCGCTGCGCGAGGAGTTCATGGACTTCTGCGACCAGATGAACCTCGATGCGATACTCGAGCCGGTGAAAAACTGAGGATGGCCGCGGCCAAGGGCAGCTCGAAGGCGCCGAAGTTCTCCATCCCGACCACGGACGGCGCGTTCAGGCTCGGGGACCAGGGCGACATGAACCTGGTCGTCTACTTCTACCCGCGCGACAACACGCCCGGCTGCACGCTCGAGGGCGGCGATTTCCGCGACCTCGCGCCGGCCTTCCGGCGCGCACGCACGCGCATCCTCGGAATCTCCACCGACACGCTCGAGTCCCACCGCAGGTTCAAGGACAAGATGAAGTTCCCGTTCGAGCTCGGCTCGGACGTGGACCATGAGGTCGCCTCGCTGTTCGGGGCCTGGAAGCAGAAGAACATGTACGGGCGCAAGATGATGGGCATCGAGCGCAGCACCTTCCTGATCGACGCCAAGGGCGCGATCCGCGCCGAGTGGCGCAAGGTCCGCGTCAAGGGGCACGCCGCGGAAGTGCTGGCCGCAGCGCGGGAGCTCTGACGCGATGGTGAAGAACCGGCCGGTCAAGGGTGCGCGCCGCGCATTCGTGCTCGACACCAACGTCCTGATGCACGACCCGGCGGCCGTGTTCCGGTTCGAGGAGCACGACATCTACCTGCCGATGGGCGTGCTCGAGGAGCTCGACGCGGGCAAGAAGGGCCTCTCGGAATCGGCGCGGAACGTGCGCCAGGTAAGCCGCTTCCTCGACGAGCTGATGGCGAACGCGACCAAGGCGGAGATCGACAAGGGGCTCGAACTGCCGAGCGGACGCTCGGGGAACCACGGCAAGAAACCGCCGTCGGGCCGACTCTACTTCCAGACCCGGCGGCTGTCCGCCGGACTGCCCGACACCCTCCCCGGCCACGGCCACGGCATCGACAACGCGCTGCTGGGCTACACCCTGGCGCTGCAGATCGAACTGCCCGGCACGCGCGTCACGCTCGTGTCCAAGGACATCAACCTGCGCATCAAGGCGGCGATCCTCGGCGTGCACGCGGAGGACTACTACAACGACCGCACGATCGAGGACGCCGACCTGCTGTTCACCGGCGTGACCGCGCTGCCGGCGGATTTCTGGGAGACGCACGGCAACAACGTCGAGTCCTGGCACGAGCAGGCGCGCACCTACTACCGCGTGCGCGGGCCGCTGGTGAACGAGTGGCACCCGAACCAGTTCCTCTACGACTCCAAGGACGACGGTTTCCAGACGATCGTGCGCAAGATCGACGGCGAAGCCGCAACGCTCGAGGTGACGCAGGACTACCGCAGCGAACGCCACGCCGTGTGGGGCATCACCGCGCGCAACCGCGAGCAGAACCTCGCGTTGAACCTGCTGCTCGACCCCGACATCGACTTCGTGACCATCCTCGGCGCGGCCGGCACGGGCAAGACGCTGCTGACGCTGGCCGCGGGCCTCGCGCAGACGCTCGACACCAACCGCTTCAGCGAGATCATCATGACGCGCGTGACGATCCCGCTCGGCGAGGACATCGGTTTCCTGCCCGGCACCGAGGAAGAGAAGATGGAGCCGTGGATGGGCGCGCTGATGGACAACCTCGAAGTGCTGACGCAGGGCCAGGAGGGCGGCAGCTGGGGCCGCGCCGCCACCCAGGACCTGCTGCGCCACCGCATCAAGATCCGCTCGCTCAACTTCATGCGCGGCCGCACCTTCCTCAACCGCTACCTGATCCTGGACGAGGCGCAGAACCTGACCTCGAAGCAGATGAAGGCGCTGGTCACGCGTGCCGGGCCCGGCACCAAGCTCGTGTGCCTCGGCAACATCGCGCAGATCGACACGCCCTACCTCACCGAGACGACCTCGGGGCTCACCTACGTCGTCAACCGCTTCCGCGGCTGGCAGCACGCCGGCCACGTCACGCTGGTGCGCGGCGAGCGCTCGCGCCTGGCCGATTTCGCCTCCGAAGCTCTCTGAACGCGGGCCACCGAACCATGCGCGCGCACGGCGGTCGAATCGGGATTCCCCCCAGGAAGCCCTCGATGCGCGCGTTGACGATCCTCCTCATCCTGCAGCTGGCCGCCGGCCTGCCCGCGGCCCGCGCGCAGACCACGGGCAGCGAGCTGCCGGACATCGGCACGCCGGCGAGCACGACGCTCTCGCTCGCCGACGAGTACAAGATCGGCCTGATGATCGTCCGGCAGCTGCGCGAGGCCGGCCAGATCGTCGAGGACCCGGAGATCAACGAGTACCTGCAGGCGCTCGGCATGCGCCTGTCGAGCCAGGCGCACGAGGGAGCGCACCGCTTCACCTTTTTCGCCGTGCGCGACACCAGCATCAACGCCTTCGCGCTGCCGGGCGGATTCATCGGCGTGAACGCGGGCCTGGTCACGGCGACGCGCAGCGAGGCCGAGCTCGCGGGCGTGCTGGCGCACGAGATCGCGCACGTCACACAGCGCCACATCGCGCGCTCGCTGCAGAACGCCGGCCGCGCGAACATGGCGTCCATGGCCGCGATGCTCGCCGCGATCCTGATCGGCGCGACCACCGGCCTGCCGAGCGACGCGGTGCTTGGCGGCGTCACCGCCGCGCAGGGACTCGCGGCCCAGAGCCAGATCAACTACACGCGCGCCAACGAGGCCGAGGCTGACCGCGTCGGCATCGGCATCCTCGCCGCCTCGGGTTTCGACCCGGTGGGGATGCCGGAATTCTTCGGGACCATGCAGCAGCGCTCCGGCGGCGCCGGCAGGAACATCCCGGACCTGTTGCGCTCGCACCCGGTCACCAGCGAGCGCATCGCCGAGACACGCGACCGCGCGAGCCGCATGGAGCGGCCGCGCACGCCGGACAGCACAGGCTATGCACTCGTCCGCGACCGCCTCCAGCTCGACGCGCTGCCGGCCGAATCGTCCGTGCTCGACCTGTTCGGCGCGGCCAAGAGCGCGGACTATCCCTCGACCGACGCCGAGCAGTACGGGCGCGCCCTCGCGCTGGTGCGCGCGGGCGAGGCCGCGCAGGCGATCCCCATGCTCGAGGCGCTGCGCGACCGGCGGCCGGACGTGACGCTCTACCACACGGCCCTCGGCCAGGCAGAACTCGCGGCCGGGCGCGTCGACGCCTCGCGCGCGACGCTCGAGCGGGCGATGCGGCTGTTCCCGCGCAACGTGCCGGTGACAGTCCGCTACGCGGAGACCCTGCTTCGCGCGGGCGACGCCAAGCAGGCGCATGTCGTGCTGCTGGACCTGTTCAACAACGTGCCGCCGACCGCGGAGCAGGCCCGTTTCACGGCCATTGCCGCGAATGCCGCCGGCGACGTCGCCGACTCGTACTACTACATGTCCGAGTATCACGTGATCAGCGGTGATCTCACGCTCGCGATCAACCAGCTGCGCCTCGCGCAGGCGGTGCCCGGCATCAATGCCGTGCAGCGCGAGCGGTTCGACGCGCGCATCAGCGAGCTGCAGGAGTACCTGCCGAAGGGCCGGCGCTCGCGCGAAGTCGCCGAACCCCAGGGTCCGGGGCCGGACGACGGCGGCAACGGCTAGAATTGGCGCCGGATTCACCGCAAGGGAATTGCAGATGCTCGCATTGACCCGCGCCATCGCCGGTGCAGTCCTGGCCTTGTCGATCGCCGGCTGCGCGACCACCAACATGGGCACGCCGGGCGATCCGCTCGAGCGCATGAACCGCGCAACGCACCGGTTCAACAGTTCCATAGACCGCGCGGCGCTGCGGCCGGTCGCGGTCGGCTACCAGAAGTACGTGCCGCAGATCATTCGGACCGGGGTGAACAATTTCCTCGACAACCTCGGCTACACGACCACGATCGTGAACGACCTGCTGCAGCTCAAGATCAAGGACACGCTGATCGACCTCGGCCGGTTCACGGTGAACTCGACGCTCGGGATCGGCGGCATCCTCGATCCCGCTTCGCACTTCGGCATCCCGCGGAACGACGAGGACTTCGGCCAGACGCTCGGCCGCTGGGGCGTTCCGTCCGGGCCCTACGTCGTGGTGCCGTTCTTCGGGCCCTCGACCGTGAGGGACGCGCCGTCGATCTACGTGGACGTCCAGACCGACCTGCGCATCGGCGACTACCTCGACACGACCACCGAGTGGGTGCTGGTCGGGATCTCGTTCGTGAACCGGCGCGCGGAATTGCTGCCGTTCGATTCCTCGTACGAGTCCGCTTACGACCCCTACGCCTTCATCCGCGATGCATGGCTGCAGCGGCGCGAATACCAGGTGAGGGACGGCGACGTCCCGGACGACATTCCGCTCGACGAGTTCGCGGATCCCGAGGATCCGGCGCCAGTTCAGCCTCCCGCCGAAGGCGCGAGCAGCTCGGCGACGTCGCTGATACCGGCAAGCGAGGCGACCGCGGGCGGGATGTTCAGGTAGCGCAGCACGCGGCCCGCGTCGCGCGCCGCGAGCGACCACTCGAGCAGCAGTGCGAGTCCCGCGCTGTCCACCCTGACGACGCGGGCGAGGTTGACCTCGACCCGCTCGAGTCCGGCGAACGCGGCGTCCCCCGCCGCGAGCAGGCGCGCTGCATCGGCGAAGCCGACGTCCCCGGAGAGCTCGAAGCGGCCGGGTCCCGTGGCGGCGAGGTCGCCGGGCACCACCGCGCCGTTAGCCCCCGGAAGTCGCCGCGCCATCCCGGTTCGCTTTCTCGAGCCGTGCGATCACCGCATCGAGGCCGGTCTGGTCGACTTCCGTGCCGACGTCGTTCCTGAAGTTGCGGACGTAGGAGATGCCTTCGATCGTGACGTCCCAGGCCTTCCAGCCGGCGGGCGTCGAACGCAGCGTGTAGTTGACCGGAACGGTCTGGCCATTGCTGCGCTTGACCTCGGTGCGCACGATCGCCTGGCCACTCGCCAGGTCGCCGCGGAACGGCAGGACCTTCAGCCGATCGCCCGTGAACTCGGCCAGCGCCGTTCCGTAATTCTTGAGCAGCGACTTGTAGAACGCGTCGATGAAGCGCTTCTGCTGTTCCGGCGTCGCGTCACGCCAGTGCTTGCCGAGCACGAGCCGCGCCGAGTAGTCGGTGTCGAAGTGCGGGAGCAGGATCTCGTCGACGAGCGCACGCACGCGCGCCGGGTCCTTCTTCGCCAGCGCGCGGTCGGCGTCCAGCGCCGCGAGCAGTTTCTTCGCCGTCGTTTCGATCAGCTCCTGGGGCGCCGGCCCCGGCACGCTGTCGGCGGCACCGGCAACGGCGGCAAACGCCGCCGGCACCAGCAGCGATGCGAGGACGAGGGCAAGGCGTCGGGTCATGGCTGGGGTTCCTGGGCGGATCCTTCCGCCGGCTGTTGTTCCGCGGCCTTCGAGAACAGGAACTTGCTGATCAGGTTCTCGAGCACGATGGCCGACTGCGTGAACTGTATTCGATCGCCGTCCTTGAAAAAGGTTTCCGAGGCGCCCGGACCCACGCCGACATACTGGCCGCCAAGCAGGCCCGCCGTCAGGATGCTGGCGTCGCTGTCTTCCGGGATCCTGTCGTAGGACGGCTCGATGCGCAGCACGACACGCGCGCGATACTCGTCGAAGTCGTAGGCGATGGACTCGACGCGCCCGATATTGACGCCGGACATCGACACCGGCGCGCCCGGCTTGAGGCCGCCCACCTGGTCGAACGACGCCGTCAGCCGGTAACCGCCCTCGCCGAGGCCGAATTCGCGGCTCGTGATCTGCGTGACCAGGAAGAAGAGCGCGGCGAAGCCGAGCAGCACGAACAGCCCGGTCCCGAGTTCGATCGCCCGCGTCTGTCTCATGTCAGTCTCCTCACAGCATCACCGCGGTCAGCATGTAATCGAGCAGGAGCACGCTGACCGAAGAAATCACCACCGTCCGCGTCGTGGCGCGTCCTACGCCCTCCGCGGTCGGCACCGAATGATAGCCCTCGTAAACCGCGACCAGGCTGCAGGCGACGCCGAACACGGCGCTCTTCAGCACGCCTTCCATCACGTCGCCGAACTCGACGGCGCCGCGCATCTGCGACCAGAACTGGCCCTGGTCGACGCCCATCAGCTGCACGCCCACGAGCTGGCCGCCGAACAATCCGATCATGCTGAAGATCGCCGCCAGCAGCGGCATCGCGATGACGCCGCCGAGGAAACGCGGCATCACCACGCGCCGCACCGGGTCCACCGCCATCATCTCGATGGCCGACAGCTGGTCGGTGGCGCGCATCAGCCCGAGCTCCGAGGCGAGCGCCGTGCCCGCGCGTCCGGCGAACAGCAGCGCCGTGACCACCGGGCCGAGCTCCTTCAGGAGGCCGAGCGCGACTGCCGACCCGAGCGATTCCTCCGAACCGAATCGCTCGAGCAGGTCGAAGCCCTGCAGGCCGAGCACCATGCCGACGAACAGCCCCGACAGCATGATGATCACCAGCGACTGGGCGCCCGCGTTGTGCACCTGCTCGACCACCAGGCGGAAGCGCAGCAGCGCACGCGGCGTCTCGGCCGCGAGTCGGCCCGCGAACAGCGCGTAGCGGCCGAACGCACGCAGCGCCTCCGCGCTGCTGTTCGGCCAGTTCCTGCAGGACGCCGTGGGCCATTCAGGTCACCCGCCGCGCCTGCTCGGCGTATTCGGGTGCCGGATAGTGGAACGGCACCGGCCCGTCCGGCAGCCCGTGCATGAACTGGCGCACGTCCTCGCGTTCGCTGCCCGCCACTGCGGCCGGCGGCCCGCTCGCGATGATGCGCCCCGCGGAAAGCAGGTGGCAGTGGTCGGCGACCGCCGTGATCTCGCGCACGTCGTGCGAGACCACGATGCTGGTCACGCCGAGCGTGTCGTTGAGGCGCCGGATGAGCCGCAGCACCACGCCCATCGAAATCGGGTCGAGTCCGACGAACGGCTCGTCGTATACGAGCAACTCCGGATCCATCACGATCGCGCGCGCGAGCGCGACGCGGCGCGCCATGCCGCCCGAGAGTTCCGCGGGCATGAGGCGGGCGGCGCCCCGCAGCCCGACCGCCTGCAGCTTGGTCAGCACCACGTGACGCACCAGCCGCTCCGGCAGCCGCGCGTGCTCGCGCAGCGGGAACGCGATGTTCTCGTAGACGTCGAGGTCCGTCAGCAGGGCGCCGTTCTGGAACAGCATGCCCATGCGCCGGCGCATGCGGTACAGCGCCGCGCGCGAGAGCTGCGACACGTCCTGGCCGTCGAACTCGACGAGGCCCTGCCCCGGGCGGACCTGCCCGGTGATGAGCCGCAGCAACGTGGTCTTGCCGCTGCCGCTCGGGCCCATGACCGCGGTGACCGATCCGCGCGGAAAGTCGAGGTCGACGCCGGAGAAGATCTCGCGGCCGCCCGCACTGTAGTGCAGGCCGCGCACGCGGACGATCGCGCCGGACCCGTGGCTGCCTTCTGATCCCAAGTCCGGGCCGGGCGGCGGCCTTCAGGCCGCGGCCTGCTCCATCGCCGCTTCGTAGCGGCCGTCGCGCGCGAGGCCGTTCAGCTTCGCACGCTTGAGGAACACCTTCTGCGCCGCGGCGACATTCGCGGCCTTGCCCTTCCAGGCATCGAGCGTGCTCTGCTGCAGCGCGCGGCCGTAGCTGAAGGACAGCTCCCACGGGAGCTTGCGCGAGCGGTTCATCAACGACAGGTGCAGGGTTGCCTCGGCTTCGCTCTGCCCGCCCGACAGGAAGGCGATGCCCGGCACCGCCGCGGGTACGCGCCGCAGCAGGCTGCGCACGGTGGCGTCGGCCACCTGCGCGGCCGTCGCCTGCTTTGCGCACTTCTTGCCGGCGATGACCATGTTCGGTTTCAGCACCATCCCTTCGAGGCGCACGCGGTGCAGGAACAGCGCGTCGAACACCAGCTCGAGCGTCGCATCCGTCACTTCCTCGCAGCGCTCGATCGTGTGGTCGCCGTCCATCAGCACCTCGGGCTCGACGATCGGGACGATCGAGGCCTCCTGGCACAGGGCGGCGTAGCGCGCGAGCGCTTCCGCGTTCGCGGCGAGGCAGGCGGCGGTCGGGATGCCGGCGCCGATGTCGATGACTGCGCGCCACTTGGCGAAGCGCGCGCCGAGGCCGTAGTACTCCGCGAGCCGCTCGCGCAGGCCGTCGAGGCCCTCGGTCACGGTCTCGCCCGGGAAGCCGGCGAGCGCCTTCGCGCCCGCGTCGACCTTGATGCCCGGGAGGATGCCCGCGCGCGGCGAGGAACTCGGGGAAAGGCTGGCCGGAGGCGGCCTGCTGGCGCAGGGTCTCGTCGTAGAGGATGACGCCCGAGATGTGCTTCTCGGCCTCGGGCGCGGTGAACAGGAGTTCGCGGTAGGCACGGCGCGCTTCGAAGCTCGATTCGAGCCCGATCTTGTCGAAGCGCTTCTTGATCGTACCGGTGGATTCATCGGCCGCCAGGATGCCCTTGCCCGGGGCGACCATCGCCCGCGCGTTGCCGTCCAGTTCCTTGATGTCCATGGAATATCGACCCTCCGAATTCAGGGCGCGAAGGATACCAGAGCGATGCGACCCCCTACCGCCGACGGCTTAATAGTACTAAAATCGTCCTGTTTAAAGTCGGACTTCCGGAGACCGCACCATGTTGCGCATCAGCCGCCTGACGGACTACGCGACGGTGATCCTGGCGAGCCTCGCGGGCGGCGCCCTCGCGAGCGCCGCGGACATCGCCGAGCGCACGCACATCGGAGTGCCGACGGTCAGCAAGCTCCTCAAGGAGCTCCAGCATGCGGGCCTCGTGCGTTCCGTCCGCGGCGCCCACGGCGGCTACCAGCTCACCCGTCCGGCAGCGTCCATCAGCGCGGCCGAAATCATCGATGCGGTCGAGGGCCCGGTGGCGCTGACGGAGTGCTCGGGCGGCGCCGGAAACTGCGAGATCGAGGCCACCTGCCTCGTCGGGCACGGATGGCAGCGCATCAGCCGGTCCATCCGTCGCGCGCTCGCCGACGTGAGCCTCGAGGCGCTGGTGCGGCGCGACGCGCCGTTCGCCGCGCCGGATTTCTCGCACGCACCCGCCCCCGCCCGCACGACGGCGCGCGGCTGAGCAAGCCATGTCCGCCAAGCAACCCGAACTCGAGTCGCTGGTCGCCCGCAAGTACCGTCACGGCTTCGTGACGGACATCGCGAGCGACACCGTCGCGCCGGGCCTCGACGAGGACGTGATCCGCCAGATCTCGACCATGAAAGGCGAGCCGGCGTTCATGCTCGACTGGCGGCTGAAGGCGTACCGCCGCTGGACCCGCATGCGC
This sequence comes from uncultured Gammaproteobacteria bacterium, assembly GCA_963760725.1. Classification (GTDB taxonomy): domain Bacteria; phylum Pseudomonadota; class Gammaproteobacteria; order Steroidobacterales; family Steroidobacteraceae; genus SCUD01. Next base: position 731,470 of record CAVXET010000005.1, on the reverse strand, counting down.
GAGCCCACCTGGGCCCACGTGCACTATCCGCCCATCGACTTCCAGGCGATCTCGTACTACTCGGCGCCGAAGCAGAACAAGGACGGCCCGAAGTCGCTCGCCGACGTGGACCCGAAGCTGCTCGAGACCTACGACAAGCTCGGCATCCCGCTGCACGAGCGTGCGCGCGCTCGCCGGCGTCGCGGTGGACGCCGTATTCGACAGCGTCTCGGTCGCGACCACCTTCAAGGAGCGGCTCGCCGAGGCCGGCGTGATCTTCTGCCCGTTCTCCGAAGCCGTGCGGAAGCACCCGGAGCTCGTCGAGCAGTACCTCGGCACCGTCGTGCCGGTCGGCGACAACTACTACGCGGCGCTGAACTCGGCCGTGTTCACCGACGGCTCCTTCGTGTACGTGCCGAAGGGCGTGCGCTGCCCGATGGAGCTCTCGACGTACTTCCGCATCAACGCCGCGAAGACGGGTCAGTTCGAGCGCACGCTGATCATCGCGGACGAGGCGCCGTACGTGAGCTATCTCGAGGGCTGCACCGCACCGATGCGCGACGAGAACCAGCTGCACGCGGCCGTGGTCGAACTCGTCGCGCTCGACGACGCCGAGATCAAGTACGCGACCGTGCAGAACTGGTACCCCGGCGACGAGAACGGCGTCGGCGGGATCTACAACTTCGTGACCAAGCGCGGCGACTGCCGCGGCCGCAACTCGAAGATCTCCTGGACCCAGGTGGAGACGGGCTCGGCGATCACCTGGAAGTACCCGAGCTGCATCCTGCGCGGCGACGGTTCGGTCGGCGAATTCCACTCGGTCGCGCTCGCGAACCACCGCCAGCAGGCCGACACCGGCACCAAGATGATCCACATGGGGCGCAATACGCGCTCCACGATCATCTCGAAGGGCATTTCCGCCGGGCACGGCGCAGAACGCGTATCGCGGCCTCGTGAAGGTGCTCCCGGGCGCCGACGGCGCGCGCAACCACACGCAGTGCGACTCGCTGCTGATGGGGCCTCACTGCGGCGCGCACACCTTCCCGTACATCGAGGTGAAGAACCCGACGGCGGTCGTGGAGCACGAGGCGACGACCTCCAAGATCTCGGAGGACCAGCTCTTCTACTGCCTGCAGCGCGGGATCTCCGCCGAGGACGCCGTCAACATGATCGTGAACGGCTTCTGCCGGCAGGTGTTCCGCGAGTTGCCGATGGAATTCGCGGTGGAAGCGCAGAACCTGCTCGCGGTGAGCCTCGAAGGAGCGGTGGGATGAGCGGTGACGGGCAACTGATACTCGAGGTGCGCGACCTGAGCGTCCGCGCCGGCGAGAGGCTGATCCTCGACGGGCTCTCGCTCGCGGTGCGCGCGGGCGAGGTGCACGCGATCATGGGGCCGAACGGTTCGGGCAAGAGCACGCTCACCGGCGTGCTCGCGGGCCGCCCCGGCTACGAAGTCGTATCCGGAAGCGCCGCCTACCTCGGGCGCGACCTGCTTGCGATGGCGCCCGAGCTGCGGGCGCGCGAGGGCCTGTTCCTCGCGTTCCAGTACCCGGTCGAGATTCCGGGCGTCAACAACGTGTACCTGCTGAAGGCCGCGCTGAATGCGCAGCGCAAGCATCGCGGACTGCCCGAGCTCGACGCCTTCGAGTTCCTGAACCTGGTGCGCGCGAAGCTCGCCTCCATGCGCATGGACGAGACGCTCCTGAACCGGGGCGTCAACGAGGGCTTCTCGGGCGGCGAGAAGAAGCGCAACGAGATCATGCAGATGAGCCTGCTCGAACCGACGCTCGCGCTCCTCGACGAGACGGATTCGGGCCTCGACATCGATGCCCTCAAGGTCGTGGCGGACGGCGTCAATGCGATGCGCGGACCCGGGCGCGCCATCGTGCTGGTGACCCACTACCAGCGGCTCCTCGACCACGTCGTGCCGGACCGCGTGCACGTGCTCGCAGGCGGCCGCATCGTCAAGAGCGGCGGACGCGAGCTTGCACTCGAGCTCGAACGCCGCGGCTACGACTGGCTCAAGCAGGGTACGGCGGCCGCATGAGCGCGCCCGCACCCATGGAGCGCATTGCCGCGGCACATGCCCGGCTCGCGCCCCGGTTCGCCGGCGGTCCCGCCTGGGCGCGCCGGCGGGACGCGGCGCTCGGCACGCTGGTCGCGCGCGGGCTCCCCGATCGCCGCGACGAAAACTGGAAGTACCTCGACCATGCGCGCATCGGCGAGTACGCGTTCGATGCCGAGCCGTCCGCCGAGCCGGATCCCGTTGCGGTCGACGCGCGGCTCCTTGAAATTCCGGGCGCACACCGCGTCGTGCTGGTGAATGGCCGCTACGCGGCAGCACTCTCGGCGCCAGCCGCGCCCGCGGGCCTCGAGGTCATCGACCTCGCAGCCCTGATCGAGCGCGACCCACAGGCGGCAGACGCGCTCCTGCGCAGGCCGGGCGACCAGGCAGACGACCGCTATGCGCTGCTCGCCGAAGCGTTCGCCGTGGGTGGAGTCCTCATACGCATCGCGGCCGGCAGTGAACTCCGCGAACCGGTCTACCTCGTGCAAGTCGCGACGGCCGGCGCGCCTGCGGTCCACCAGGCGCGCGTCGTCGTCGACGCGGGCGCAGGTAGCCGCTGCACGCTGCTCGAGCATTTCGTTGTACTCGGCGAAGCCGCGGTCCTCGGCAACCTCGCGGCCGAACTGACGCTCGGCGAGGGCGCCTCGATCAGCCACCTGCGCCTCCACCAGCACGGACCGGAAGCCGCCCAGGTCGAGACGTGGGTGGTGCGGGCCGCTGCCCGCAGCCGCTACGAACAGCACCTGCTCGCGCTCGGCGGGCGCCTGCTGCGCTCGAACCTCGACCTCGTGCTCGAGGGTACGCATGCAGCCTGCCGGCTGGACGGCCTCTTCCTGGTCGACGGCGATCGGCAGGTGGACCTCCTGACACAGGTCACGCATCGCGGCGTGGCCAGCGAAACCGCACAGGAATACCGCGGCATCGCCACCGCACGCGGGCGCGGCGCCTTCAATGGCCGTGTCACGGTCGAGGCCGCCGCACGCGGGTCAAATGCCAGCCAGTCGAGCCGGAACCTGTTGCTGTCGCCGCTGGCCGAGATCAATGCGCGGCCGCAACTCGAGATCAATGTCGACGACGTGCAGTGCCGGCATGGCGCGACCATCGGCACACTCGACGACGATCACCTCTTCTACCTCAGGTCCCGCGGCCTCGACGAGGCCGCCGCCCGCACCCTGCTGACTTTCGCGTTCTGCCGCGACCTGATCGGCCGCGTTCCGCTCGCCCCCGTGCGCGACGCCGCGGAATCCCTGGTCGCGGGCGCCCTGCCGGATCGCGGGCTGATCCGGGGTGCCGGCTGATGGCGGCCGCCCGCGAATCCGCGATCCCGCTGGACCTCGCCCGCGTGCGCGCCGACTTTCCCGTGCTGGCGCGCAGGATCAACGGCCACGCCCTCGCCTACCTCGACAACGCCGCCTCGTCGCAGCAGCCGTCGGCGGTCATCGACGCGGTCGCGAACTACGCGCGCGCCCACCATGCCAACGTGCACCGCGGCGTGCACACGCTGTCGCAGGAAGCGACCGCCCTGTACGAAGGTGCGCGCGAGAAAGTGCGGGGCTTCGTGAACGCGGCCTCGACCACGGAAATCGTCTTCGTCCGCGGGACCACCGAGGCGATCAACCTCGTCGCACAGTCGTGCGCGCGCCCCCGGCTCGGGCCCGGCGACGAGATCGTCGTCACGCGCCTCGAGCATCACTCGAACATCGTGCCCTGGCAGCTGGTCGCCGGGCAGACGGGCGCCGTGGTCCGCGTCGTGCCGATCGACCGGCGCGGCGTCGTCGACTTCGAGGCCTATCTCGGCCTTCTCGGACCGCGCACGCGCGTGGTCGCCCTCGCCCACGTCTCCAATGCCCTCGGCACCGTGCTGCCGATCGCCGACTTCATCGCCGCGGCCCGTGAACGCGGGATCGCGACCGTGGTCGACGGAGCGCAGGCGGTTCCGCACATGGCCGTCGACGTCCAGGCGCTCGGCTGCGACTTTTATGCGTTCTCCGCGCACAAGATGTACGGCCCGACCGGGATCGGCGCGCTCTACGCGCGCGAGTCCGTGCTCGCCGCCATGCCGCCCTGGCAGGGTGGCGGCGACATGATCCTGTCCGTGTCCTTCGAAGGCTCGACCTGGAACCACCTGCCGCACCGCTTCGAGGCCGGCACGCCGAACATCGGCGGCGCGGTCGGGCTCGGCGCCGCGATCGACTACCTCGGTCGGATCGGCGCCGCGCGCGTCGCCGCCCACGAACAGGACCTGCTCGACTACGCGACGGGACGGCTCGCCGCGGTCGACGGCCTCACGCTCGTGGGTACGGCGCCGGTGAAGTCGAGTCTCGTGTCGTTCACGGTCGAGGGCATTCATCCGCACGACCTCGGCACTGTGCTCGATTCACGCGGCGTCGCCGTGCGCACGGGACATCACTGCGCGATGCCGGTGATGGAATTCTTCGGCCTGCCCGCGACGACGCGCGCCTCGTTCGGGCTCTACAACACGCGCGCGGAAGTCGATGCGCTCGTCGACGCCCTGGGCGATGCGATCCGGATGCTGCGCTGATGGATCTCGCCGACCTCTATCGCGACGTCATCGTCGACCACAACCGGAGCCCGCGGAACCGCGGCCGCCTGCCGGGTGCGACCCACCATGCCGACGGCGACAACCCTTTGTGCGGCGACCGCCTCAGCCTCGACGTCGAGCTCAAGGGCGAAGTGATCCTCGACCTGCGCTTCGAGGGCAGCGGCTGCGCGATCTCGACCGCCTCGGCTTCGCTGATGAGCGAGGCCGTCAAGGGCCGCACGCGCGCCGAGGCGGCGGAGATGTTCGGCGCCGTGCACCGCATGCTGACCGGCGAGCCGGCCGACACGGCGCGCCTCGGCAAGCTGGCCGCGCTTGCGGGAGTGCGCGAGTTCCCCGCGCGCGTCAAGTGCGCGAGCCTTGCCTGGCACACGCTGAACGCCGCGCTCGCCGGCGGGCGCGACCCGGTGACGACGGAGTGAGCATGCGCCACGCCTCCCAGGAGCCGGTCGTCGTCAACCGCGATGTGCGCGCCGTCATCGTACCCGCGGGCGTCGAGGTGAAACTGCGCCCGGGCACGGTCGGCACCATCACCCAGGCGCTCGGCGGCAGCTACACGGTCTACGTCGAGGGCAACCTGTTCCGCATCGCCGGCGTCGATGGCGACGCGATCGGCAAGGAACCGATCCAGCCGCCGGCGCTGCCGGCCGGCGCGTCGGACGAGGACGTGAACCGCGTGGTCTGGGACCAGCTCCGCACCTGCTTCGACCCGGAAATCCCGATCAACATCGTCGACCTCGGCCTGGTCTACGAGTGCAAAGTCACGACCAATGACGACGCGACACGAGACGTCGCCGTCAAGATGACGCTCACTGCGCCCGGTTGCGGGATGGGCGAGGTCCTGGTCGCCGACGTCCGCGACAAGCTGAAGCTCATCCCGACGATGCGCAACGTCGACGTCGAACTCGTCTTCGACCCGCCCTGGAATCAGTCGATGATGTCGGAAGCGGCACGCCTTCAAACGGGAATGATGTAACGAAAAAGGGGACGCACCCCTTTTTCAATGGCCATATCCGGTAACCGCAACGCAGCTCGAAAAAGGGGTGCGTCCCCTTTTTTGTCAGTTCTCCCCGAGTGACAGGAGCGTGGCGTTACCGCCGACAGCGGCCGTGTTGATCGTCACGGTCTGTTCGGTGGCGAAGCGCGGCAGGTAGTGCGGGCCGCCGGCCTTCGGCCCGGTGCCCGAGAGGCCGCAGCCACCGAAGGGCTGCACGCCCACCACGGCGCCGATCATGTTGCGGTTCACGTAGACGTTGCCGACGCGCGCGCGCGCCGCGACCATGCGCGCCACGCCGTCGATGCGGGTGTGCACCCCGAGCGTGAGCCCGTAGCCGCTCGCGTTGATCTCCTCCACGACCGCCTCCAGGCGCGATCCCGGGAAGCGGACCACGTGCAGGATCGGGCCGAACACTTCGCGTTCGAGCTGCGCGATACCTTCGATCTCGACCGCGAGCGGCGCGAAGTAGTGCCCGCGCGCGAGTCCGCTGGGCAGCCCAGCGCGGTGCTGCCAAGGGCTGCCCGCGACGATCGCCCGGGCGTGTGCCTCGAGGGTCGTGAGCGCTTCCTCGTCGATGACCGGGCCGACGTCGGTGGAGAGCAGCGCGGGGTCGCCAATCGTGAGCGTGTCCATGACGCCCGCGAGCAGCTCGAGCACGCGCGGCGCGATGTCCTCCTGCACGAACAGGACGCGCAGCGCTGAACAGCGCTGGCCCGCCGCATTGAAGGCCGAGGTCACCGCATCGTTTACGACCTGCTCGGGCAGCGCCGAACTGTCGACCAGCATCGCGTTCTGGCCGCCGGTCTCCGCGATCAGCGCTGGCAGCGGGCCGTCGTGGGCAGCGAGCGAGCGGTTGATGAGCCGCGCCGTCTCCGTCGAGCCCGTGAATGCGACGCCCGCAATGCGCGGATCGCCAGTCAGCGCGGGCCCGATGCGCGATCCACGCCCGGGCACGAAGTGCAGCACGTCGCCGGGAATGCCGGCAGCGTGCAGCAGCCGGACGATCGCGGCCGCCACCAGTGGCGTCTGCTCGGCGGGCTTCGCGATCACGCTGTTGCCGGCCGCAAGCGCCGCCGACACCTGGCCGGTGAAAATGGCGAGCGGGAAATTCCACGGGCTGATGCAGGCGAATACGCCGCGGCCCCGCAGGCTCAGCCGGTTCGACTCCCCGGTCGGCCCAGGCAACGCCTGCGGCCTGCTGAAATCGCCCTCCGCCCGCGCTGCGTAGTAACGCAGGAAGTCGACGGCCTCGCGCACTTCGGCGATCGAGTCCGGCACGGTCTTGCCGGCCTCGGCGACACAGATCCCGACAAATCGCGCGGTCTCACGCTCGAGGCGGTCGGCAGCGTCACGCAGCATGCGCGCCCGTGTCGCCGCCGGCACCCGGTCCCAGTCGGGCTGCGCCGCCGCGGCGAGTGCGATCGCCCGCTTCGCGAGTTCCGCATCCGCATCCGCGGCCTCGCCCACGATGCGTGCGAGGTCCGCCGGCGAACGGCATTCACGCGTCTCGCCCCCCTGCTCCTCGCCGCCCACGATCGGCCGCGCGTCCAGGCGCTGCGCGAGGGCATTGCGGCAACCGGTGGCGAGCCGGCGCTGCGCGCCGCCATCCGGCAGGTTGACGCCGGCGGAGTTGCGCCGCTCAGGCCCGAACAGCCCGCTCGGCAGGGGTATGCGCGGGTGCGGGCCGCTGGCTGCGTGCTCGACGTCGGCGATCGGGTCGCCGACCACATCTGCGACCGGCAATGACTCATCCACGATGCGGTTGACGAACGAAGTGTTGGCGCCGTTCTCGAGCAGGCGGCGGACCAGGTACGGCAGCAGCTCCTCGTGCGAGCCGACCGGCGCATACACACGACACGGCAGCGCGCGGCCTGCCGGGTCGGTGAGCTCGCCGTAGAGCTCTTCGCCCATCCCGTGCAGGCGCTGGAACTCGAACTCGCGGCCATTTGCCCGTGCGAGATGGATGATCGAGGCCGCCGTGTGCGCGTTGTGCGTCGCGAACTGCGGATAAATCCGGCGCGTGCCCTCGAGCAGGATGCGCGCGCAAGCGAGGTAGGCGACGTCGGTGTTGGCCTTGCGCGTGTAGACCGGGTATCCGGGCAGCCCGCGTTCCTGCGCACGCTTGACCTCGCTGTCCCAGTAGGCGCCCTTGACCAGCCGCAGGTTCAGCACGCGCGAAGTCGCCTCGGCGCGCCGCTGCAGGTAGCGCAACACGTCCGGGGCGCGCTTCGAATAGGCCTGCACGGCGAGGCCGAGCCCTTCCCAGCCCGCGAGGGCAGGCGATTCCAGCAGCAGGTCGAGGAGCTGCAGCGAGAGTTCGAGCCGCTCCGCCTCCTCCGCATCCACCGTGAGCGCGATGCCTGAGGACTTGGCCGCAAGCGCAAGCTTCTCGAGCCGTGGCCCGAGTTCCGCGAGGACCTGGCGCGTGCGTCCGTATTCGTAGCGCGGGTGCAGCGCGGACAGCTTGACCGAGACGCTCGGCCAGCTTGCGGGCGGGCTGCCCGGGCACACCGAGCGCCCGACCGCCTCGATCGCCGCGCGGTAGGCCTCGAGGTAACGCGCGGCATCCCGTTCGGTCAGCGCGGACTCGCCGAGCATGTCGTAGGTGTGCCGATAGCGCCCGCCCTCGTCGGATTCGGCGCGCTCGAGCGCCTCGCCGATGTCACGGCCCATCACGAACTGCCGGCCCATGATGCGCATCGCATGACGAAAGGCCGTGCGCACGACCGGCTCGCCGAGCCGCGCGACGAGGCGACGCAGGAAGGACACCGGGTCCCGTACTTCGAGTTCGGATTCCCGCACCAGCTTGCCGGTCAGCATGAGCCCCCAGGTCGAGGCATTCACGAACAGCGAATCGGCCTCGCCGAGGTAGTCGGACCACTGGCCGATCGCGATCTTGTCGGCGATCAGCTTGTCGGCCGTATCGGCATCGGGGATGCGCAGCAGCGCCTCGGCGAGGCACATCAACACGACGCCTTCCTGCGACGCGAGGCCGTACTGCTGCAGGAACGACTCGATGCCCGTCTTGCCCTCGCGGCGCGCACGGGCAGCGACCACGAGTGCGACGGCGTCCTGCCGGATCGACTCGCGTTCGGCATCGGGCAGGCGTGCGAGCGCCAGCATTTCCGATACGACGGTCTTCTCGTCGGCCAGGTAGAGCGCATTGATCGCGCGACCGGGCACCGACTCGAAGTCGCCGTCGTCGGCGCGGAGGAATGCGGGTGCGGATGTCTTGCTCATCGCGCGATTCTAGCCGTGACCGGCGGCCCGGCGCCGCGCCAGGTAGTCGGCGAGGATGCGTCCGTGGTCGAACGCGAGCGGCGGCGGCGACGCGGGATCGGTCACCAGGATGCCCGCCGCGTCGTCGCCGGCGACGGGTTCGCCGCGCGCGCGCGCCACGTACACGACGGTCACGGTGTGCCCGCGCGGGTCGCGTGCCGGGTCGGAGTACACACCGAGCAGCTCGCCGAGCATGACCTCGAGCCCCGTTTCCTCGCGCGCCTCGCGCACGGCCGCCTGCTCGACCGTCTCGCCGATGTCCACGTAGCCGCCCGGCAGCGCATGGCCGGACGGCGGGCGGCCGCGCCGGATGAGCACGACCGGCCGTCCGGGCCGGTCTTCGAGCTCGATCACGACGTCGACGGCGACCTCCGGAGTGCGCGGTCGCGGCATCAGCCGGCGCTCACGGCGGGCCTGGCGAGATAGGCGCGGATCAGGCGCCGGCCGAGGTACAGCAGCGGAATCAACGCGATCGCCATCGCCATCTTGTAGGTGTAGTTCACCGTGCCGACCGCAAGGAACAGCGGGATCGGCCAGTGCTGCGGGCCGAGCACGAAGGCGATGTAGAGGACGATGAAGCTGTCGATGAGCTGTGAAACGGCCGTGGAGCCGGTCGCGCGCAGCCACACGAAGCGCTCGCCGGTGACACTGCGGATGCGCTGGAACACGGTGACGTCTACCAGCTGCCCGACCAGGAAGGCGATGACGGAACCCCCGATCGTCCACATCCCCTGCCCGAAAACGTTCGCGAACGCCGCCTGCATGTCGGGGACGCCGCGCTCCGCCCCGACCGTGACCCACCAGCCGGCCGGCGCGAGGCCGATCGCAAGGTAGGCGAACAGGAAGGCATAGACGATGAAGGTGACCGCGAGCCACGAGATGAGGCGCACGCCGCGCACGCCAAAATGCTCGTTGATGACGTCGGTCATGATGAAAACGACCGGCCACAGCATCACGCCGGCGGTGAAGGACAGCGAACCGCTCTGCCCGAACAGCCGCCAGTCGAAGGGCGCGAGCCCGAGCGTGTCCTCGAGCGCGAAGATCTTGACGCCTACGAACTCGGCGATCAGGGCGTTGGTGACGAAGAGCCCCGTGAGCGCGATGAAAAGCCGTGCCTCGCGCGAGGCGACGACCGCAGCGGCCGGGCTTGCAGGGACCGCGCCCGGTGGTCCGGCGCGCTCGGTTCGACTCATGCATCCTCCCCGCGGCGATTATACGAGGGGCAGCGCGCGCGGCCGGTATAATCCGCCGCTGGCCACGGTGAGCTCAGGAACCTCAGATCTATTCCAGCATGGGCGCGACCGTGTGCGATATTCGTCCCTGGCAAGGCGCGAGGAGCGATGTGTATCAAGTGATACATGAGCGACGAGCAACGCAGCCAGGGACGAATATCGCCCGGTCCCTGCGGGTTACGCGCGGGCCTTGGCGGGACTTCGTTACTCGCCTTGCCCATGGTCCCTGCCATTGTGCTTCGGCTCGCGCCTTGTCCCGCCAAGGCGCGCGTGTAACGCGCCCCATGCCGGAATAGATCTGAGGTTCCTCTACATGGACCAGGCCCTGCTCGATCGGCTCGAATCACAGACGGCGGAACTCGCGGGCGCCGGGCTGTTCAAGCGCGAGCGCGTCATCGCCTCGCCGCAGGATCCCGTGATCCGCCTCGAGGACGGCCGCGAGGTGCTGAACCTCTGCGCCAACAACTACCTCGGGCTCGCACACCACCCGACGATCGTGGCTGCGGCCCACGCCGCGCTCGATCGCTATGGCTACGGCATGGCCTCGGTGCGCTTCATCTGCGGGACCCAGACCGTTCACCGGGAGCTCGAGCGCCGGCTCTCCGCCTTCCTCGGCACCGACGACACCATCCTTTACTCGTCCTGCTTCGACGCCAACGGCGGCCTGTTCGAGACCGTGACAGGCGAGGAAGACGCCATCATCTCGGACGCGCTCAACCACGCGAGCATCATCGACGGCATCCGCCTGTCGAAAGCGAAGCGCCTGCGCTACGACAATGGCGACCTCGACCAGCTCGAGGCCCGGTTGCGCGAGGCCGAGGGGGCGCGATCACGCCTGGTCGTGACCGACGGCGTGTTCTCGATGGACGGGACGATTGCACCGCTGCCCGGCATATGCGACCTCGCCGACCGCTACGGCGCGACCGTAGTCGTCGACGATTCGCACGCGACCGGGTTCATGGGTGCGGGCGGGCGCGGCACGCACGAGCACTGCGGCGTGCTGGGACGCGTCGACGTGCTGACCGGAACGCTCGGCAAGGCCCTCGGCGGCGCGAGCGGCGGTTACGTCTCCGGCCGCGGGCCCGTCGTCGCCTGGCTTCGCCAGCGCTCACGGCCCTACCTCTTCTCCAACACCATCGCGCCGGTCGTCGCGGCGACCACGCTCGCGGTGCTCGACCTCCTGGAATCCTCGGCCGAGCCGCGACGCCAGCTCGCCGCGAACGCAGCCTGGTTCCGTGCGCGGCTCGAGGCCGCGGGCTTCCGCTTGCTGCCCGGCGAGCACCCGATCATCCCGGTGATGATCGGCGATGCCGCCCTCGCTGTGCGCCTGGCGGATCGCCTGCTCGAACTCGGCGTGTACGCGATCGGCTTCTCGTACCCGGTCGTGCCGATGGGCAAGGCGCGCATCCGCACCCAGATGTGCGCGAGCCACACGCGCGCGATGCTCGAGACCGCGGCCTCCGCATTCGTACAGGCCGGGCGTGAGCTCGGCATCGTCGGCAAGTGAGAAATCCATGCAGGCACTGATCAAGTCGCGACCGGAACCCGGCATCTGGCTCGGCGAACTGCCGAAACCCGAGCCGGGGCCGAACGACGTCCTGATCCGCATGCGCAAGACCGCGATCTGCGGCACCGACATCCACATCTGGCAATGGGACGCCTGGGCCGCGCGCACGATCCCGGTGCCGATGCAGGTTGGCCACGAGTACTGCGGTGAAATCGTCGCCATGGGCAGCGAAGTGCGCGGGCTCGCGATCGGCGACCGCGTCTCGGGCGAGGGACACATCACCTGCGGCCACTGCCGCAACTGCCGCGCGGGCCGCCGCCACCTGTGCCGCAACACGCAGGGCGTCGGCGTGAACCGGCCCGGCTGCTTCGCGGAGTTCATGGTGCTGCCCGCCGCCAACGTGTTCCGCTTGCCGGCAGGCATCACCGACGAGATTGCCTCGATCCTCGATCCGCTTGGCAATGCGACTCACGCAGCGCTGTCCTTCAACATGGTCGGCGAGGACGTGCTGATCACCGGCGCCGGCCCGATCGGCATCATGGCCGTCGCGATTGCACGCTTCATCGGCGCGCGGCACGTGGTGATCACGGACGTCAACGACTATCGCCTGGACCTCGCCCGCCGCATGGGCGCCACGCGCGCGCTGAACGTGAAGAACGAGAGCGTCGACGACGCGATGAAGTCGCTCGGCATGGAGGAAGGATTCGACGTCGGCCTCGAGATGTCCGGGAATGCATCGGCCTTCCGCGACATGCTGCGCGTGATGCACCATGGCGGCAGCATCGCGATGCTCGGCATCCCGCCCGGCGAGGTCGCGATCGACTGGAACCAGGTCATCTTCAAGGGCCTCGTGATCAAGGGCATCTACGGGCGCGAGATGTTCGAGACCTGGTACAAGATGGCCGCGATGCTGCAGAGCGGGCTCGATGTCAGCGGCGTCATCACGCACCGCTTCCCGGCTTCCGACTACGCCCGCGCCTTCGAGACGATGGGTGGCGGGCAGTCGGGGAAGGTCATCCTCGACTGGGCCGCCTAGGGGACTGTCACCTTTTTCCGCCCTGGGAAAAAGGGGACTGTCCCCTCTTGATCACTCCACCCGGCAGGAACAGAGATAGACCGGCCGGCCCTCTGCGGCGAGCGCGAGCAGCGCACGCGCGCGCTCGATGGCGAAACTGACCTGCGGCAGGGACTCGCGTTGCGGCATGGCGGCGTCGATCACCCAGGCCGCGGCGCCGCGCAGGTGCAAGGCGAGCGCATCGCGCCAGGTGTGCTCCTGCTCCAGCCAGCGCACGTCGTATTCTTCGTCGTCGAGGCCGGCGAGCTCGGCCGCTGCCGCGATTGCGTCGTCGATCCCGCCGAGCTCGTCGACGATGCCCGCGGCCTTCGCGTCCGCCCCGGTCCACACGCGACCCTGCGCAAGGCTGTCGATCTCCTCGGGACGGCGCTTGCGCGCCGTCGCAACGCTCTCGACGAAAGTGCGGTAGTGATGCTCGACCGATGCCTGCAGGATTTCCTTGGCGTCGGGCCCCAGGCCGCGGTCGAGGTCGGTCTGGCCGGCGAGGCGCGTGGTCCCGAACCCGTCGCTGGTGATGCCGACCTTGTCGAGCGTGCGCTGGAATGTCGGGATCACCGCGAAGACGCCGATCGACCCGGTGATCGTGGTCGGCGCGGCCAGGATGCGGTTCGCATCCATCGCGATGTAGTAGCCGCCCGAGGCTGCGACGGTGCTCATCGAGGCGACGACGGGCTTGCCAGCCGCCCGCAGCGCCGCGATCTCGCGGCGGATCACCTCGGAAGCCATGATGCTGCCGCCCGGGCTGTCGATCCTGAGGACGACGGCGGAGTAATCTTCGTCGTTGCGCACGTTGCGCAGCAGCCTTGCCAGCGAATCGCCGCCGATGAGGCCGGGCGCCTGCTCGCCGTCCAGGATCTCGCCGGAGGCGACCACCACGGCCACCGTCTCGTCGCCGCGGCCGCGCAGTGACTCCTCGGAGCGCACGTACGGCAGGTAACCCTGCCAGTCGACGGCGGCAAAGCCGGTTTCCTCGTCCTCGCCGGCGACTTCCGCGATGATCGCCTCGAATTCCTGGCGCGTCTTGAGGCCGTCCACCAGGCCGCGCGCGAGCGCGTACTGCGCGACGTCGCCGCCCGTCGCGCGGATGCCGACCGCGGCTTCGTCCGCGTAGGCCTGGATCAGCGCCGGGTCGAGATTGCGGGCGGCGCCGACATCCGCCTTGTAGGCGTCCCAGAGCGCGCCGATCCACACCTGGGCGTCGGCACGATCCTCCGGCGACATGTCCGTGCGCGACCATTCCTCGGGCGCCGACTTGTGGGTTCCGGCCTTGAAGACGTTGATGTCCACGGCCAGCTTGTCGAGCGTGCCGCGGTAATAGGTGCGGAAGTAGCCGTAGCCCTCGATGTGGATGTAACCCATCGGGTCGAGGTAGACCTCGTCGGCCTGGGCGGCGAGGTAGTACTGGCGTTGCGAATAGGACTCGGCGTAGGCGTACACCTTCTTGCCGCTCTCGCGAAACCAGCGGATGGACTGCGCGAGGTCCTGCAGCATCGGCAGGCCGGCGGCATCGAGGCCTTCGAGTTCGAGCACCAGCACCTGGATGCGGTCGTCGTCGCGCGCGTGGTCAACGACGTCGACCAGGTCGCGCACGCGGGTCTCGGCGTGGAACTGGCCGCTCGCCCGCGACAGCGCGCGATCGAGCGGGTCGCCGGAATGTTCTTCGACCAGTTGTCCCTCAGGCGACAGCACCAGAGCCGCGCTGTCCGCGACGTACGGCATCTCGGACTGGCTGGCCGCGAGGAGCAGCCCGAACAGCACGAGCAGGAGGACGAGGTGCAGGACCTTGCGCAGGCCGTCGAGGGCGTACCAGATGCCCTTGAGGACGGACCAGAGCGCGTGGAGCACGGGCATCCGCCCTCAGCCTCCGAGCTTTTCCTCGATGCGCGCAGACTTGCCGGAACGGTCGCGCAGGAAATAGAGCTTCGCGCGGCGGACCTTGCCGCGGCGCTTCACTTCGATTTCCGCGATCGACGGGCTGTGGGTCTGGAACACGCGCTCGACGCCCTCGCCGTGCGACACCTTGCGCACCGTGAACGAGCTGTTGAGGCCGCGGTTACGGCAGGCGATGACGACGCCCTCGTAGGCCTGGACGCGCTCGCGGTCGCCCTCGCGCACCTTGACCTGCACGATGACCGTGTCGCCGGGACCGAAGTCCGGCAGCTTGCGCTTCATCGAGCGCGATTCCAGTTCCTGCATCAGCTTGTTCATGGCTCTGTCCCCAATATGCAACCGTATGCCTTCAACCCGTTCCGCGCGGCGGCTCGATGCCGGCCGCCCTGCAAAATTCCTCGAGCAGCGCCTGTTCCTCCGGCGTCAGCCCGCGCTGCGCCACCAGGTCCGGCCGCCGCTGCCAGGTGCGCCCGAGCGCCTGCATCAGCCGCCAGCGCCGGATGGCCGCATGGTTGCCGCCGAGCAGCACCGGCGGCACCGGCCGGCCGTCCCACACTTCCGGCCGCGTGTAGTGCGGCCAGTCGAGCAGCCCGTCGCCGAACGAATCCTCCTGTGCCGAGGCATCGTCGCCCAGCACGCCCGGCAGGAGCCGCACGACCGCGTCGATGACGATGAGCGCCGGGAATTCGCCACCCGAGAGCACATAGTCGCCGATCGACAATTCCTCGTCGACCAGCACGTCGGTCGCGCGCTGGTCGATGCCCTCGTAGCGCCCGGCCACCAGGCGCGAAGCCCGGAAGGCCGGAGAGCCGTCGCGCCTGCCCCTGGTCGAAAGGCCTGCCATGCGCCGACAGGCCAATGACCGGGGCGCCTGCCGGCAGCCGACCTTTGACGGCAGCGATTGCCCGTGCAAGCGGCTCCGCCTTCAACACCATGCCGGGCCCGCCGCCAAACGGCCGGTCGTCCACGGTCCGGTGCGGGTCCTCGGTGTGGTTCCGCGGGTTCTCGAGTCCGATCCCGACCCGGCCCTTCGTCACCGCACGTCCCAGCACGCCGACCGCGAGGCCCGCCTCCACCAGCTGCGGGAAGAGCGTCACGACCTCGATGCGCATCGGTCAGAACTCCGCGTCCCAATCGACCGTGATGCGCTTCCGTTCCACGTCAATCCGCTGCAGCTGGCCCGGTCCGGCTGGCAGCCAGCGCTCGCGCTCGCCCGCCACGACCATCACCGCATTCGCCGGCAAGTCGATGAATCCATCCACGCGGCCGAGCGACTCGCCCGCGAGGTTCACCACTTCGAAGCCGACCAGGTCTTCGCGGTAGTGCTCGCCGGCCTTCAGCGCCGGCATTTCATCGCGCTCCACCCACAGCTCGGGCTTGCCGAGTGCGATCGCGGCATCGCGATCGTCGATCCCTTCGAGCCGTGCGACCCAGCCCCGGCCGTGTGCCTTGCCCTCCGCGAGCTTCAGCTCGCGCGTCGCGCGGCCCGGTGCATCCGCGTGCCAGCGCGGGAATTCGAGGATCTGGCCCGGGGGTTCGGTGAACGAGTGAACCTTCACCCAGCCGCGGACACCGAACGGCCCGGTGATGCGGCCGAGCACGACCCGTGTCACCGGAATCGCGCGGGCGGCTGCCTTCAGGCCGCCGCCTGCTTCCTCGCGGCCGAGACGAGCGTGCGCACGCGATCGGACATCGTCGCGCCAGTGCCCGTCCAATACGTGATTCGCGGCAGGTCGAGCTCGAGCTTCTTGTCCTTGCCGCGCGCAACCGGGTTGAAGTACCCCACCTGCTCGAGCACCGTGCCGCCCTGCCGCTTGCGGCTGTCGGTGACGACGACGTGATAGAAGGGCGAGTTCCTGCCGCCGCGGCGCGTCAGTCGGATCGTGACCATCGATTGAATTCCTCGCAGCCTCGCTGCGTCAGCACAAAAATGGGGTATCAGGCCCCGTCAAAGAGCCGCGCATTCTACTCAAATCACCCGTTGAATGAAAGGCTTAGGCCTTGGGGCAGCGGCCTGGCCCTAGCGCGGCCCGAGGCCGCCCGGGAACGAGCCCTTGAGGCTCCGCATCATCTTCGCGAGCCCGCCGGCCCGCATCTTCTTCATGACCTTTTCCATCTGCATGAATTGCTTGAGGAGTCGGTTCACTTCCTGGACGTGGACCCCCGCCCCGGCGGCGATCCGGCGCTTGCGGGAAGCGGCGATGATCGCCGGCCGGCGGCGCTCCCCGGGAGTCATGGCATCGATGATCCCGAGCTGGCGGCGGATCATGCGGTCGTCCACCTGGGCGAGCGCCCCGGGCGGCAGTGCCTGGTTGGGCAGTTTCGACGCGAGGGCCTGCAGGCCGCCCATGCGGTTGAACTCGGCGAGCTGCTCGCGCAGGTCGGTGAAGTCGAAGCCCTTGCCCTTGGTCAGCTTGTCCGCGAGCTTCGCGGCCTTTTCCTGGTCCGCGGTGTCGCGCACCTGTTCGATCAGCGAGACCACGTCGCCCATGCCGAGGATGCGCGAGGCGATGCGTTCCGGGTGGAAAGGCTCGAGCGCGTCCGTCTTCTCGCCGACTCCTACAAACAGGATCGGCTTGCCCGTCACCTGGCGGACCGACAGTGCCGCGCCGCCGCGCGCATCGCCGTCCGCCTTGGTCAGGATGACACCGGTCAGGTCGAGCGCGGCATTGAAGCTCTGCGCCGCGCGCACCGCGTCCTGTCCCGCCATGCTGTCCACGACGAACAGGCGTTCGGTGGCACCGATGGCGCGATCGATCGCCTGCACTTCGCCCATCATCGCTTCGTCGACGTGCAACCGGCCGGCCGTGTCGACGATCACGACGTCGTGCTGGTGGCGGCGCGCGTGTTCGACGGCCGCTTCGGCGATGGCGACGGGTGCGGCTCCGGCGGGCGGCGCGAAATAGCCGGCGCCGACCTGTTCCGCCAGTCGCTCGAGCTGGGTCATCGCCGCCGGGCGATACACGTCAGTGCTCGCGAGGAGCACCTTGCGCCGGTGCTTTTCGATGAGGTGGCGCGCAAGCTTGGCGGCGGTCGTCGTCTTGCCGGCGCCCTGGAGCCCAGCGAGGAGCACGACGACTGGTGGCGTCGCGTGCAGGTTGAGTCCGCGGCCTGCCTCGCCCATGACGCGGGTCAGTTCCTCGTGGATCACTCCGATGAAGGCCTGGCCCGGTGTCAGGCTGCGCATCACCTCGGAGCCGACCGCGCGCGCGCGGGCCGCATCGGTGAACGTTTTCACCACGGGCACCGCGACATCCGCCTCGAGCAGCGCCATGCGCACCTGGCGCAGGGTGTCGGCGATGTTCTCCTCGGTCAGCCGGCCGCGGCCGCGCAGCGCGTCCACGGCCTTGCCGAGCCTGCCGGCGAGCGTGTCGAACATCGGGAACCTCGGTGACGCGGCGTCGCCGCCACGAATCAGCGCGAATTATAGGGCGGCAGGAAAGCCAGCGCTTCGCGCCTGTACAATGAATCGACGCTTCCGGGGAGTCTTCGTCGATGAGCGGATTTCTCGTCATCCTGCTCTATCTGGTTGCCGCGGCTGCTGCCCTGCACGCGGCACGGCGCGAGGCCCCGCGCGCAGCCTTCCACGAGCCCGCGCTCTATCTCGCCGCGGCCGCCCTGGCCGCCCACGGCGCCTGGATTGCAGACACGCTCGGGCCCTCGGGCGGCCTCTCGCTCGGGCTCGCGGACAGCGCTTCGGTCATGGGGCTTGCGATCGGCGCAGGCGGCCTCCTCGCCGTGTTCGCGCCGCGCTTTCGCACAATTGCCGCCATTTGCCTCGGCCTCGCCGCACTGCTCGCGGCGGGCACCGGCAGCTTGCCGTCGCCGCCGGAAATCGCATCCGGTGGATGGCCGCTCGCGGTGCACGTCGTGCTCGCCATGGGCTCGGCGGGCATGTTTGCGATTGCGGCCGTACTCGTCGTCATGCTCGCGCTCCAGGATGCCGCACTGCGCGGCGGCCGCGCCGGCGGCTGGCTCGCGACGCTGCCGCCAGTCGAGAGTCTCGAGCGCGCGCTCTTCTCGGTCATCGGGATCGGTTTCGCGGCCCTAACGGTTGCGATCCTCGCAGGTCTCCTCTTCGTCACCGACCTGTTCGCCCAGCACCTCGTGCACAAGACGGTGCTCGCACTCGTCGCCTGGACGATCTTCGCCTGCCTTCTCGTGGGCCGTTGGCGCTTCGGCTGGCGCGGACGCAAGGCGGCGCGTTACACCATCGCCGGGTTCGTGGTCCTCGCCTTCGCGTACTTCGGCAGCAAGTTCGTGCTGGAAATCCTGCTCGGCCGGCACTGGGGCTAGCGTGTATCTCAGTGCGGTGCTCGCACTGCTCGCGCTTGCCGCGCTGATCGAGTCGGCGATGCCGGCCCTGCGCACGCGCCGTTCGGCGCCCGCGTCCCTCGCGGAGCCCTGGATCCAGCGCCTTTCGCGACGCATGGCCGACGAGCCGCGGCGCACGCGCATCGCAGCGGTGCTGCTGCGCGCCCTCGTGATCGCTGCGCTCGTCGCCTGCATCGCGCTCGCACCCGCGCGTCGCAGTTCAACCTCGCGCTCGTGGTGGCGGCCGGCCTCGCGTTGTTGCTGCTCCTCGGCGCGCTCGGTTGGCTGCGCCGGGACGGTGCCCTGCGACGCATTGCCGCGCGGCCCGTCGCCTGGCTCGTGGCGCCCTGCTTTCTCGCGCTCTCGCGCCGTGACCATGCAGCCGTCGCGGGCGACGAAGGTGATGCCGCCCTGGACCTCGCGGACGCGCTGGTCGCGGAGCCCGCCGAGCGCCAGGGCATGGTGGAGGCGCTGCTCGGCCTCGAGCGCCGCCGCGTGGAGGACGTGATGGTGCCGCGCAGCGAGATCGACGGCATCGACATCGCATCAGGCTGGGACGATATCAATGGCCGCCTGCGCGAAACCTCGCACACGCGCATGCCGCTCTTCGACGGCGACCTCGACCGCGTGCAGGGCATCGTCCACATGCGCCTGGTTGCCAACGAGCTCGCCGCAGGTCGCCTGACCCGCGAGCGGCTCAAGGAGATCGCCACGCGGCGCGAAGCCCTGTTCACGCCCGAGGGCACGACGCTCTACGAGCAATTGCTGCGTTTCCGGCGCCTGCGCCGGCGCATCGCATTCGTGGTGGACGAGTACGGCGACCTGCAGGGGCTCGTCACGCTCGAGGACATCCTCGAGGAAGTCGTGGGGGAATTCACGACCCAGGCCGAGCCGCCGCTCGGCCGCATCGACGCACGGGGCGACGGCAGCCACGTCGTGCCCGGCGGCCTGTCCCTGCGCGAGGTCAACCGGCGGCTGGGGTCGGACCTGCCGCTCGACGGGCCCCGCACACTATCCGGCCTCATCGTGGAACAGCTGGAATCGATACCGGAGCCTGGCGCGGTCCTGCGCATCGGTTCCGTCTCGATCGAGGTGTTGCAGGTCGGCGGCAACGCGGTGCGCACGGCGCGCCTGCGCACACGAATCGAAGAGGCCTGAATTCAGCCGAGCGCGTCGATGGCGTCCGCGATCTTCGCGCAGCCGGTCACGGCGATGCCTTCGATCGGATGCCGCGGCATGTTGGCGAGCGGCACGAGCGCGCGCCGGAAGCCGTGCTTGGCCGCCTCGCGCAGCCGTTCCTCGCCGTAGGGCACCGGGCGGATCTCGCCCGTCAATCCCAGCTCGCCGAACACGACCACATCCTGCGACAGCGGCCTGCCGTTGAGGCTCGACAGGAGCGCGGCGACGATCGCGAGGTCGGCCGCGGTCTCGGCCAGCCTGACGCCGCCGACGACATTCACGAACACGTCCTGGGCATGCAGCGCGACGCCCGCGTGCCGGTGCAGGACGGCCAGCAGCAGCGCGACGCGATTCGAATCGAACCCGACCGCGACCCGGCGCGGGTTCGCCAGCGGGCTGGCATCGACGAGTCCCTGGACCTCGATCAGCATCTGCCGCGTGCCTTCGCGCGCGACCGTCACCGCCGAGCCGGGCACGGGGTCCTTGCCGCGGGCGAGGAAGATCGCGGAGGGATTGCGCACTTCGCGCAGGCCACTCTCTTCCATGGCGAACACCCCGATCTCGTTGGCCGCGCCGAAGCGGTTCTTGACCGCCCGGACAACGCGGAAGCGGCTGCCGGAATCGCTCTCGAAGTAGAGCACGGTGTCGACCATGTGCTCGAGCACGCGGGGTCCGGCGATCACGCCCTCGCGCGTCACGTGCCCGATCAGGAGCACGGCGGTGCCCTTCGACTTGGCATGGCGAACGAGGGCCGCCGTCGACTCGCGCAGCTGCGTTACTGCGCCGGGCGCCGCATCGACGTTTGCCACCGACATCGTCTGGATGGAATCGATCACGAGCACCCGCGCGGCGGTCTCGGCGGTCGCGTCGAGGATGCGCTCGAGCCCGGTCTCGGCCACCAGCTTGAGACCGTCAGTGCCGACCCCCAGCCGTCGCGCGCGCTCGGCGACCTGGCGCACGGATTCCTCGCCGGTCGCGTACAGCACAGCCTGGTCGTGGGCGAGCGCGGCGGCGCACTGCAGGAGGAGCGTCGACTTGCCGATGCCCGGCTCGCCGCCGATCAGCGTCACCGACCCGGGCACGAGTCCCCCGCCCAGCACGCGATCGAACTCGGCAAAGCCGGTCGTCATGCGCGTCTCGGGCTCGGTCACGAGTTGCGCGATCACGGCCGGGCGCTCGCCGCCGGATGCCTCCCTCCGCCCGGCGCCGCGAGTGCGCGCCTCGGCAAAGGGTGCGAGCGTGTTCCACTCGCTGCAGGACGGGCACTGGCCGCTCCACCGTGGTGCATCGGCGCCGCAGGACGAACAGACGAAAACCGTGCGGGGCTTGGCCATCTGGGCAATCTGGGACCGGGAAGCGGCGATGCTAGCACGTGAAATGCCGCGGACCGGCCTACGCGGGACTGCGGCGCAGGTCGCGGTTTCGGCCATAAGCTTTTGAAAAACCGGCCGGTCCCCGTATCGGCGCGCCCGGGGCCCGTTTATGATCCGTCGATCAGGGTGGCAACGGACCGGTCCTCGCATGCCTGACGATTCCAGTCGCGGCGGATGGCTGCGAGGCATTGCCGGCGGTTCCGGCAAGAAAACAGGCGATGACAGCCCGCGGATCGGCAAGCCGCTGTCGGTCGCGGTCGCCGAAAAACAGCCCGCAGCCGCGCAGGCATCCGCGAACCGCAGCTCGCGCGGCACCAACTTCCGCCCCGGACAGCTGTTCCATCACTTTCGGCTGCAGCAACAGCTTGGCCGCGGTGCGACCGCGACGGTCTACCGCGCGGTCGACGAACGCACGAACAATGTCATTGCGCTGAAGCTCCTGGCCCTCGCCGACGACTGGCCAGACGACCTGCTGGACGAGGCGAAGCTGCGCCTGCTGCGCGAGGCTGAGGCTGCCGGCTCGCTCGCGCACCCGGACATCGTCGAGATCCGCGAGGCCGGCGAGCACGAGGGCCAGGTCTACATGGCGATGGAGTACGTCGAGGGCGTCAACCTGGCGACGCACGCCGTCGAAGGGCGCATGCTGCCGCCCAGGCTCGTGTGCGAAATGTGCGCGCGGGTCGCCGACGCCCTCTACTTCGCACACCAGCGCGGCATCATCCACCGCGACATCAAGCCCGCCAACATCGTCTTCGACCAGAAGAACCGTCGCGTGCGGGTCATGGATTTCGGCGTGGCGAGGCTCGAGAACAGCCGCGCGACGCGCACGGGCGTGATCCTGGGCAGTCCGTCATACATGGCGCCCGAACAGCTCGATGCACGGCCCGTCACGCCGCAATCGGATCTCTTTTCGCTCGGCGTCTCGCTGTTCCAGCTGCTCACCGGCATGCTGCCGTTCCGTTCGGATTCGATCCCGGGGCTCATGCAGAAGATTTCCGGTGAACCGCATCCGCCGCTGCGCGTCGTGCGCCCCGACCTGTCGCCAGCGCTCAGCGCGGTCATCGACCGTGCGCTCGAGAAGGACCCGGAGGCGCGCTACCGGAACGGCGCCGAGATGGCGCAGGCGCTGCGCGACTGCGCGCGCGACATCGATCCGGCGCTGCGCTGATGGGGCGCTACGTATCACTCAGGAGCCGCGTCCAGGCCGTCGGGCTCACCGACACGGGCAAAGTGCGCGAGCACAACGAGGATTCGATCTCGCTCGACGGCGACATCGGCCTCTTCGTCCTGGCCGACGGCATGGGTGGCTACAATGCAGGCGAAGTCGCGAGCGGCATCGCCGTCAAGACGATCACCAACCTGGTGCGCGAAGCCTACGTCGCCCAGGAACTCGACGGCAGCGACAAGACCACGGGACTGCACCGCCCGAGCATCATCCTGCGCGACGCCATCGCCCGCGCCAACAAGATCATCCACCAGACCTCGAAGTCACAGACCCAATGCGAGGGCATGGGCACGACGGTGGTCGCCGCCCTCCTGCACGACAACCGCATCACCGTCGCCCACGTCGGCGATTCCCGGATGTACCGGCTGCGCAAGGACACCTTCGAGCAGCTGACCATGGATCATTCGCTGCTCCAGGAGCTCGTCGACCGCGGGTTTTACTCGGCGGAAGAGGCCCAGCGGGCGACCAACAAGAATTACGTGACGCGGGCGCTCGGCGTCGAGCAAACCGTCGAAGTCGAGGTCCACGAGCTGCCGGTCGAGGCCGGCGACTGGCTGGTGCTTTGCTCAGACGGCTTGACCGACATGGTCGAGGACGAGGATATTCACTTAACAATCAGTACTTTCGGCGGTAATCTTGATACCGTTGCAAGGCAGCTTGTGCAGCTTGCGAACGACAGCGGCGGCCGGGACAACATCTCGGTCGTGCTGACGCAGGTGGTCGAACTTTTCCCCGCGCGGCGGGGCATACTTGACAGAATATTGGCCTGGTTCGGATAACCGGCAGCGAGGGAGACGATGGCGCGCCTTATCTTGAGTCTCGACGGGCAGGTTTTGGCCGAATACAACATGACCAAGGAGCGGTACACCGTCGGCCGCCTGCCGGACAATGACGTGCGCATCGACAATGCGGCCGTCAGCGGTCACCACGGCCTGATCATCAATATCCTCAACGACTCGTTCCTCGAGGACCTGAACAGCACCAACGGCACCTACGTCAACGGCAAGCTGATCAAGAAGCATGCCCTGACCCATGGCGACGTGATCACGATCGGCCACCACCACTTGCGGTTCGTGGACAGCCAGGTCGAAAGCTCAGAACAGGACGAATTCGAGCGCACGCTCGTGATCCAGCCGGGCCAGGTCAACGAGGCACGGCTCAAGGCCGCGGCCGAGTCGGTCGCCCCAGCCGCGACGGCAGCGGCGAGTGCCGCCCCATCGCCGGCGGCGGCCGCAGCGGCCGAGAAAGGCGCCCCCGCGCGTCCGGCCAAGCTGCAGGTCCTGTCGGGCCAGTTCGCGGGCCGCGAGCTCGAGCTCTGCCAAGACCCTGACGACGCTCGGCCGGCCAGGCGTGCAGGTCGCGGCGATCAGCCGTCGGGCGGACGGTTACTACGTCGTCCACGTGGAAAGCAGCAAGCCGGGCGATTACCCGCTGGTCAACGGCCAGCCGATCGGGCCACAGGCGCGCAGGCTCCACGACAACGACGTCGTGACGCTCGCCGGCGTGAAGATGGGCTTCTTCGAAGCCTAGGGGACTGTCACCTTTTCCGCTTTGGGAAAAGGGGACTGTCCCCTCTTAGTAGGCGGCAACGATCCCGTAAATCCCGAACGCCAGGATACCGGCGGCGGCCGCGGCATTGACCGCGCGCCGCCCGTGTCCGCCCGGCAGAACCCGGCCGAGCACGGCGCCGGCACCTCCGATGGCCACGTTCACCGCCGCACTGCCTGCGGCCAGGGCAGCCGCAAGTGCCGCAGCCCTCGCCAGCGACCCGGCGACCGGCAACTGCGGCACGACGCCGGCGAACACGACAAAGGTCATCGGATTCACGACCGTCAGCAGGAAAGTCGGCCAGAACGCGCTGCCGGCTGGCGCCGGCGCGGCGGCCGCATCGGGTGCGGTCAGCACCTTCAAGAGCATCCAGCCGCCGAGCGCCACGAGCAGCAGTCCGCATCCGACCTGAATCGCCTGCTCGTGTTCGGCGAGGTACGGCAGCACGAGCGCGCCGGCGCGAGAGTGCCGCAAGTGCATAGAGGAGATCCGCGAGCGCCGCACCGAGGCCTGCAAAGGCGCCGGCCGCGAATCCCTGCCGGGCGCCGGCGCCGAAGATCAGGAGGGCGATCGGCCCGATGGCGCCGGCCACGATCACGCCGAACAGGAAAGCCTTCCACATCGCGGCTTGGCCGCGCGGCTCAGCCCGCGGCAGCGGGCCGGGCAATCGCGACTGCCGAGGACGACCCAGTACGCGAACAGGACGACCCAGCTCGCGAAGAAGGCCCGGAACCGCCACATCACCTTGTTGGAACTCACGTGAATGGCACTGTGCAGCACGCGCAGCAGCACGTAGGCCCAGCCCAGCGCGACGAGCAGTGCCCCGGATTCGCCCGCCGCGAACGCAATGGCCGTTCCGGCGTAGAACAAGGTCGGCATCTCGTAGAGGTTGATGACGTTCCGCGACGCGGCGGCGAGCTCGGGTGGCTCGCCCTCTCCCTTGAAGACCTTGTAATAGCGCGGATCCACGCGCCCGGCGCGCGCGGCCGCGAAGCGCATGCGCGCGAGCCGCGCCACCGAGAACAGCGTGAGCGCGACGAGCGCGAATGCAGGCCAGACGATCGGCATGTCCGGAACTCCCCGCGCGGCTCAGTCGTGCCCGTGGTCGTCCGTGATCGGCTTGGACGTGAAGAGGTAGTCCTTCATCTCCTTGGACAAGACCGGGTCGCGGCGGCGGATCCACTCCAGCACCATCGCCGCATGTTCCTTTTCCTCGTCGCGGTTGTGGGAGAGGATGGCGCGCAGTTCCGGGTCCTTGCAGGCATCGACGCGCTGCTGGTACCAGTCGATCGCTTCCAGCTCCTCCATGAGCGACACGATCGCGCGATGCATGTCGCGCGTCGCGTCCGAAAGTTCTTCGCTGGGCTCGTGATAACCGACGCTCGACATCTTCGATCCTCCTGCGCGCCCGGTCAGCCGGCCGGGCTCCTGAACAGCGCGGCGAAGTCGTGCTGCGGCCGATAGCCGAGCCCTGCGATCGCCTTGTCGACAACATAAACACGGTCTATCGAACGTGGCAACTGCCAGGCGCGACCCGCGAATTCCGCCTCGGCCCACGGGTGGCGTTCCAGCAGCACCGATGCCGCGTCTTCGAACAGTCGCCGGCAGTCTTCCCGGCGGAATGGCGGCGGCGCCGACACGTTGTAGACCTCGAAGCCGCCGCCTTCGGCCGCGAGCGCGAGCTCGTGCGCCTGCGCCACGTCCTCGGCGTCCACGCCGCGGTACAGGCGGTAAATCGCGATGAGCCGCGGCTCCTCGGGAAAGCAGCGCGACATCCTGAGGCTGGTGCACGGGAGCCCGGAGCGTGCCGCCTCCCGGCAAGCCTCTTCCGCGGCCAGCTTGGTTTCATCATAGATGTCGCGCGGCTGCGGCGTGAGCGACTCGTCGACCCAGGCCGCGGCACCGTTCGACGGCAACATCGCGTCGCCGTAGAGCGAGGTCGTGCTGGTGTAGACGAAACGCCCGACGCCCGCGGCGCCAGCGGCCTCGAGCAGCCGTTGCGTGGCGTCGACGTTCACGGCATGGAACGCTGCGCGGCTGCGAGCCGCGAGGTCGGGCACGTGCAGGGACGCCGTGTGCACGACGGCGTCGGTACCCGTGAGCAGCGTCGCGAGCCGCGCAGTGTCCTCGATGTCGGCGAGCTCGGTCGTGAGCGGTCCGGGACGCAGATCCAGTCCCGTGACCTGGTGACGCAGCTTGAGGCGAGCCGTGATGGCGCCGCCGATCCGCCCGGACGAGCCCGTGACGAGGACCCTCACACGTCCCGCGTCGCGAAGCTGACGCGTCGTCCGACGCGGCAGGTCAACTCATAGGCGATCGTATCGGCAGCGGCGGCCACGCGCTCGATCGGCACCTCGCGGCCCCACAGTTCGACGCGGTCGCCGACGGCGACCCGCGTATGCCCGGTGACGTCGATCGTCAGCATGTCCATGGACGGCCGCCCGACGACGGTTGCCGCGGCGCCGCCGACAGCGACCGGCGTGCCGTTGGCCGCACTGCGCGGGTAGCCGTCGCCGTAACCGACCGCGGCGACCGCGATGCGCGACGGCCGATCGGCGGTCCAGGTCCCGCCGTAGCCGACGCGCTCGCCGACTGCGACGTCCTTGAGCGCGATGACCCGCGTCTCGAAGGTCATGACGGGTTCGAGACCCAGTTCGGTCCCCGTGCGCTCCGCAAAGGGCGAAATGCCGTACAGCATGATCCCGGGCCGCACCCAGTCCGCGCGTGCATCGGGCCAGGCGATGAGGCCGGCGGAGTTCGCGATACTGCGTTCGCCGGCCCGGCCCGCAGTCGCCTCCGCGAATGCCGCCAGCTGCGCACGCGCCCGCCCGTCCTCGCCGGTCTCGGCGTCGGCCAGGTGGGTCGCGAACGAAAGCGGCTTGGCGACGAAGCGGCAGGCGTCGAGTCGCGCCGCTGCGGCGGCAACCTCGCCCGTGCCAAAGCCGAGCCGGTGCATGCCGGTGTCCACCTTGAGCCAGGCACGGAACACCTGCGGGCCGCGCCAGGCCTCGAGCAGGTCGATCTGGAAGGGCTGGTGCACGAACGGCTCGAGCGCGTGGCGCGCGGCGGCATCGCGCTCAGACGCGTCGCCGAAGCCCTCGAGCAGCACGATGCGCGATGTGCAGCCCGCCTCGCGCAGCGCAATCGCCTCGCCGACGCGCGCGACCGCGAACGCGTCTGCGCCGGCCAGCGCCGCCGCCGCCGTCGCGAGCCCGTGGCCGTAGGCATTGGCCTTGATGACCGCGATGACGCGGCTGCCGGGGGCGAGTTCGCGGACCCGGGTGAGGTTGTGTCCGAGCGCCGCCGTGTCGATGACGGCGCGCAGCGCCCCGTTCAGAACGCGCCCTCGCCGTAGGACTCGGCGACCAGGTTCTCGAAGCGCGTGTACTCGCCGAGGAAGGTGAGCTGGATCTCGCCGGTCGGCCCGTTGCGCTGCTTGGCGATGATGATGTCGGCGATGCCGCGGCGAGTCGTGTTCTGGTCGTACTGCTCTTCGCGGTAGATCAGGAGAATGAGGTCGCTGTCCTGCTCGATGGCGCCCGACTCGCGCAGGTCCGACATCACCGGCCGCTTGTCCGTGCGCTGCTCGACGGCGCGATTGAGCTGGGAAATGCGCAATGACCGGAACGTGCAGCTCCTTGGCCAGCGCCTTGAGGCCGCGCGAGATCTCCGAGATCTCGGTCGCACGGTTCTCCTTGGTGCCCGGCACCTGCATGAGCTGCAGGTAGTCGACGATGACGAGCCCGAGCCCGCGCTCGCGCTTCAATCGCCGCGCGCGGGCGCGCAGTTCCGTCGGCGTCAGCCCGGGCGACTCGTCCAGGTAGATCGGCGCGCCCGACAGCTGGGACATGGCGCCCTGGATGCGCGACCAGTCCTCGTCCGTGAACTGGCCGGTGCGCAGGTGCGTCTGGTTCACGCGTCCGAGCGAGGAAATCATGCGCAGCGTCAGCTGCTCCGACGACATTTCCATGCTGAAGATCGCCGCGGGCACGCCCTTCTCGATCGCGGCGAACTCGGCAATGTTCACGGCCAGCGTCGACTTGCCCATCGACGGGCGCCCCGCGATCACGATGAGGTCGCCGGGCTGCAGGCCGGTGGTCTTGCGGTCGAGCTGCGTGAAGCCGGTCGGGACGCCGCGCATTTCGCCCGGATTCTGGTGCAGCGTGTCGAGCCGGTCGATCGTCTGCGGCAGGATGTCGCGGACGGCGACGAAGCCCGAGCGGCCACGGCTGCCGCGCTCGGCGATCGCGAATACGCGCCGCTCGGCTTCGTCGACCAGTTCGTGCGCGGCGCGGCCACGCCCGTCGGTCGCGGAAGCCGCGATTTCGCCGCCCGCAGTGACGAGTTGCCTCAGGATCGAGCGCTCGCGGATGATCTCGGCGTAAGCGCGGACATTGGCCGCGGAAGGCGTGTCGCGCGCGATCGTGCCGAGGTAGGCGAGCCCGCCGATTTCCTCGAGCCGGCCCTTGCGTTCGAGGTGCTCGGAGATCGTCACGGCGTCACAGGATCCGCGGACCTCCACGGTCTCGAGGATCGCCTCGAAGATCAGCCGGTGGTCGCGACGGTAGAAGTCCGCGGCCACGACGATGTCGGCAACCGCGTCCCAGGCATTGGGGTCGAGCATCAGCCCGCCGAGCACGGCCTGTTCCGCCTCGACCGAATGGGGCGGCGTGCGGATCTCGTCCTGGCGGAGGATGGCGACCATCGCCCGCAAGTTTACTCTTCGGCGACCACCGTGAGCGGCACCGGGATGTCGATGTCGCTGTGCAGGTGCAGCGAAATCATGTGTTCACCGACCATCCGGATCGGTCCGCCCGGGAGGCGCACCTCGGCGCGCTCGATGGCGTGCCCGGCCGTCGCGCAGGCTTCCGCGATATCCGAAGTTCCGATCGACCCGAACAGCTTGCCCTCGCTGCCGGCCTTGGCCGAGATCGTGAGCTTGAAGCCTTCGAGGGCCACCGCACGCTGCTGGGCCGACGAAAGTTCCTTGGCGGCTTGAGCCTCGAGCTCGGCGCGCCGGCTCTCGAACTTGGCGATGTTCTCGGCGGTCGCGAGCGTCGCCTTCTTGCCCGGCAGCAGGAAATTGCGGCCGAATCCCGGCTTGACCTTCACGCGGTCGCCGATGTTGCCGAGGTTCGCGATCTTCTGTAACAGGATGACTTCCATCGACTTACACTCCTTGCCGCGGCGCAAAGCGCTCGCGAAAGCGGACCCAGGTATCCGCGAATCCGATGCCCACGAGGGCCATCGGCACCAATAGCACGGCCGCATAGGCGAGGACGAGCGGCACCACGCCGATCACCTGCAGCTCGCGCAGGCCATGCACCACCGCGAGCGCCTGCACCAGGAAAGCCGCCGCCAGTACGAACAGCACGTCGTCCACGGCCTGCCACCCGGTCCCGGTCACGCGATGCGATATGAAGCTCGCGATGAACGCGATGACCAGCATCCAGGCGATGAAGCCCCCGAGCTTGAGCTTGCGAAACTCGCGCCCGAACAGCCCGGGCTCACGCGTGCGGCTGAAGGCCCAGAGGCCGGCGCATTGCGCCAGGAAAGCGTGCAGAAGCACCATCCAGCCGAGCGTCGCCCACGCGACGCGGGCGGTTGCCTCGCCGATCTGCTCGGGTGAACTCTCGATGCCCATCTGCGACAGCGTCTCCGCCGTTCGCTGCAGCATCGGCTCGAGCTGGGCGATGATCGGGGCCAGCGCGCGCACCGGGTCCCCGAGCAGGCCATGGATCGCGAGCACGAGCAGGCACGAAGCCACGGTCAGTGCCTGGAAGACGAAGCTGAGGCTGCGGCTCTTCTCGAGGACCACGGCCGCCAGCGCCGACGGCAACAATGCCGCGACGGCGATGAGGAATGCCGGTCCCGCCCCGAATGCGGGGGCGAAGGCCCACACCAGCGCGATCGCCGCCCCCGCCCCGGCCGCAACTGCGACCGGCGGGCCACCCGCGAGCAGGCCGAGGACGACGACGCCCGCCGGCAGCCACGCGGCCATCGGCAGGGCGAAGAGCGCGACGAGCGCAGCAAGACCCGCCGCCAGGAAGGCCCGGAACGGGTTTGCAGTCGTCCATTGCAGCAGCGACGTCATCGGTTCGCGCCGGACCGCAGGCTTGCGCCCGCGAGCCTCAGTGCTGGTCGGTGTACGGCAGGAGCGCGAGGTAGCGCGCCCGCTTGATCGCGACCGAGAGCTGGCGCTGGTAGAACGAGCGCGTACCCGTTATGCGGCTCGGAACGATCTTGCCGGTTTCCGTAACGTAGGCCTTGAGCGTCGCCAGATCCTTGTAGTCGATCTGGTCGGTGTCTTCGGCCGTGAACTTGCAGAATTTCTTGCGTCGGAAAAAACGTGACATCGTGGCCTCTCCCGCTCAGTCCATGCCCATGCTGTCGCGATCGTCGCGGTCACCGCGATCGCCGCGATCGCCGCGATCTCCACGGTCACCGCGCTCGCGCTCTTCCGGCTCCTTCGCCATGGGCGACGGATCGGTGACGGCGCGCTCCATCTTGACCACGAGGTGCCGCAGCACGGCGTCGGAGAACCGGAATGCGCCGGTCAGCTCCTCGAGCACCTTGCCGCTGCACTCGACATTCATGAGGACGTAGTGCGCCTTGTGCATCTTGGCGATGGGAAACTCGAGCTGGCGGCGGCCCCAGTCCTCGAGCCGGTGGATGGCACCGCCGTCCGCAGCGATGAGGCCGCGGTACCGCTCGATCATGGCGGGAACCTGCTCACTCTGGTCGGGATGGACCAGGAATACGATTTCGTAATGCCGCATCGTGTGCTCCTTATGGTCTTGGCCCCCCGCTGACGCGATGGCGGTAGGGCAAGGAGAAAAACACCCCGGTGGCCCGGGGAAGGGGCGCGTAAGTTACCGGACTGGCTGGGATTCTGCAACCCGGGGCTGACGCTGTCGGAGCGCCTCGTACAGGGCGATTCCGGCCGCGACCGAGACGTTGAGGCTGCCGACCGACCCCTGCATCGGCAAGCGCAGGGTGAAGTCGCAATTTTCCCGGGTCAGGCGCCGAAGGCCCCGACCCTCGGACCCCATCACCAGGGCCAGCGGACCGGTGAGGTCGGCCTCGAACACCGTCTTATCGCCGTCTTCCGCGGTCCCGGCGATCCACAGCCCGGCCTGCTTCATGTCGCGCAGCGCCCGCGCCAGGTTGGTCACCTGCGCGAACGGGATCGTCTCGGCCGCGCCTGCCGCGACCTTGCGCACGATTGGCGTAAGGCTGGCAGCACGATCGCGCGGGGCGACGACGGCCGTCGCGCCGGCCGCATCCGCCGTCCGCAGGCAGGCGCCCAGGTTGTGCGGATCGGAGACGCCATCCAGGACCAGCACGAGAGCCGGCGAATCCCGGGCCGTCAGGAGGTCGAGTAGTGAGTTCTCGTCCAGCGGGACGCTCGGCCGCACTTCGGCCACCACGCCCTGGTGGACCGCCCCGCCTGTCTCGGCGTCGAGCGTGGCCGGCGTCGCGCCCACGACCTTCACTCCGCGCGCGGATGCGAGCTCGCGCAGTTCCCGCATGCGCCCGTCGTCCCGCGCAGCGGCGATCGAGAGGCGCAAAACGTCGGTCGGGCGGCGCGCCAGGACGGCGCGCACGGCATGCAGGCCGTAGACGAGTGAGCCGCTCACTTGTGGCGCGCGGGCGCCTTGCCGGCGCGACGGCGCGGATGGTGGTGCGTGCCGGTCTTGGCGACGTGCTCGAAGTCGATCTTGCGCTCGGCGGAATCCACCCGCACGAGCCGCACCCGGAGCTCGTCGCCGATCGCGAAGCGCAGGCGCGTGCGCTCGCCGACCAGCGCGCGGTCGGCCTCGTGGAAGTGGAAGTAGTCCGCCGGCAGCGCGGTGACGTGGACGAGCCCGTCGACCTGCATCGACTTCAGCTGCACGAACAGGCCGAAGTCGGTGACGCCGGTCACGACCGCTTCGAACTCCTCACCGATGCGCGGCCGCATGTACTCGCACTTGAGCCAGGCGACCACTGAACGCGCGGCCTCGTCGGCGCGGCGCTCGCGCAACGAGCACTCCGTGCCCAGGACCTCCATCTCGCGCGCCGAATGGACGAAGTTCGACGCGGTGCCGCCGCCCAGTGCATGGCGGATGCCGCGGTGCACGAGCAGGTCCGGGTAACGGCGGATCGGCGACGTGAAGTGGGCGTACTCGGCGAGCGCAAGGCCGAAGTGGCCGATGTTGAGCGGCTGGTAAAGGGCCTGCGGCAGCGAGCGGATGATCGCGTTCTCGAGCACTGCGGCATCCGGACGTCCGGAGATGCCCGCGAGCACCTTCTGCAGGCGCGCCGGCTTCAGGTCGCCGCCGATCTCGAGCAGGACGCCGCGCATGGACAGGAACCGCTTCAGTTCCTCGATGCGCTCCTCGTCGGGCTTGCCGTGGATCCGGAACAGCGCCGGCAGCTTGTGCTTCTTGAGGAAGCCGGCTGCCTGCACGTTCGCCGCGATCATGCACTCTTCGATGAGCCGGTGCGCGTCGTTCCTGGGATACGCGCGGATCTCGGTCGGGTTGCCCGCGGAATCCACCAGCACCTTGACCTCGGGCGCCTCGAAATCGAGCGCGCCGCGCTTCTCGCGCTCCTTGCGCAGGGCGCGGTACACCTGGTGCAGGCAGTCGATCATCGGCGCGAGGCGCGCCTCCGGCCCCTTGCCTAGCGGCTCGCGCCCCTCGAGGTGGGCAGCGACGCGCGTGTAAGTGAAGCGCGCCTGCGAGCGCATCACGGCGGCGTAAAAACGGCTCTTCGATATCGCGCCGGCACGCGTGACCTGCATGTCCGCGACCATGCACAGGCGGTCCACGTCGGGCATCAGCGAGCACAAGTGATTCGACAGCTCCTCCGGCAGCATCGGCAGCACGCGGCTCGGGAAGTAGACCGAAGTCGCGCGCGCGCGCGCTTCGGCATCGAGCACGGTGCCCGGCCGTACGTAGTGGCTCACGTCGGCAATCGCGACCACCAGCCGGAACCCGGAGGCGTTGGCCTCGGCATAGACGGCGTCGTCGAAATCGCGCGCATCCTCGCCGTCGATCGTGACGAGCGGCAGCGAGCGCAGGTCCTCGCGTCCCGCACCGGCATCGCGCGGCACTTCGCGGCCGTAACGGCGCGCTTCCGCGAGCGCCTCCGGCGGGAAGGCGTGCGACAGGCCGTGCGACGCGATCGCGAGCTCGATCGCCGCGTCGGCGCCGCCATTCTCGGGCAGCACCCTGAGGACGCGTCCCACGGCATCGCGGTTGCGGCTCGGCTGCTCGATGATCTCGACCACGGCGAGGTCGCCATGGCGTGCGGCGCCCGACGCCTCGCGCGGCACGACCACGCGCTGGCTCATGCGGCGGTTGTCGGGCACCACGAAACCGATGCCGCCCTCGAGCGAGAAGCGGCCGGCGACCTGCTTCGTGCGGCGCTCGAGCACCTCGACGATGGCCCCCTCGGAACGGCCGCGATCGTCGCGCCCGGTGACGCGCGCCGCCGCGCGGTCGCCGTGAAACAGCATGCGCATCTCGCGGTACGGCAGGAACAGGTCGTCGCCCTTGCGCTCGTCCGGCACCAGGAATCCGAACCCGTCGCGGTGGCCGCTCACGGTGCCGACGACGACGGACAGGCGATCCAGCAGGCAGTATTCGTTCGCCCGGTTGACGAGCAGCTCGCCTTCGCGTGCCATGGCGCCGAGGCGCTTGCGAGAGCGCTTCGCGTTCGTCCGGCGTCGCGGATGCCGAGGAGCGCCGCGAGCGCGTCGAAGCCGAGCGGCTGCTTCGCCTCCCCCAGCTTCGCGAGCAGCAACTCGCGGCTCGGTATCGGCTTTTCGTAGCGCGCCGACTCCTCGCGAAAGCGCGGGTCTTCCTGCTGCCATCGCGGCCGGCGGGTCATGGAGTCCTCAAAATTGACATCAAACAGGTGCCTGCGTAAATTGACGCGCCCTCACCGGGGGTCCCCCGGTCGCAACCTGTGCCCAGGTGGCGGAATTGGTAGACGCGCTAGGTTCAGGTCTTAGTGCCGAGAGGCGTGGAGGTTCGAGTCCTCTCCTGGGCACCATCCTTCGTCGCGTCGGCATTGTAGACGAGTGCCGGCGCGGATCATCACCCGCCGTCGCGGGCCGCAGCGTTTGACAGCCTCCGGCGCCCGGGCGTAGGTTTCGCCGATGATCGCGACCTTCGACGACGCGGCATGGCGCGCGGATCCCGGTGCGGTTCGCGATGCGCTCGAAGCGCAACCGGATCGTCTATTTCCCGACCTGCCCGCTCCCCTGCCGCCGGAGGAAACGCTCGACTTCCTGCGCCGCGAACTGCCGTCGCGCCTCAAGCTCAAGAACGTCAGCTACCACCCCGAGGCCGGCAAGGTCAGCGGACTCGAGGCCGATGCCGCGACCACTGCGCGCGTGACCGAGACGTTGCGTTCCCACCTCGGCGAAGTCGAAGCGTTCCTGCGCCGCGTGACGGGCGACCTGACGTCCGGATGCGCGCATCGGCACCTGCAGCTTCCGCCCGATCGAGGAGAAGGGACGCAACCTCAAGCCGCACGCGAGCAACGAGTTGGTGCACGTGGACGCCGGCGCCTACGGCGCCACCGATGGCGACCGCATCCTGCGGTTCTTCGTCAACGTGAATCCCTCCCGCGACCGCATCTGGGCGACCAAGGGCAGCTTCCAGGACATGATCGAGCGCCACGGCAAACGCGCCGGGCTGCTGGACGACGGCGGCCGGCTGCGCCTGCGCATCGAAAAACGCGGCGGCGACCGGGTGGTTTCCTCGCTCGTCGCCGGCCTCGCGCGGCTCAACCCGCTCGCGACGGTGCTCGACACCAGCCCCTACGATCGAGCCATGCGGCAGCTGCACAACTACATGAAGGACGACCCGGATTTCCGCGCCGACATGGAGGGTTACCGCGAGGTGCGGTTCCCGCCGCTCTCCGCGTGGATGGTGTTCACCGACGGCGTGAGCCATGCAAGCCTCGAGGGGCAGTTCGCGCTCGTCACGACGATGATCGTGCGCCGTGCGCGGATGCGCTGGCCGGAACGGGCCCCGTTCAACGCCCTGCTGGCGCGGGCTCCCGGGCGCTCACCAGTGCACGCCGCGCAGGATTGAGGCGAACATCACCGCCTCCTTCGTCGGCGGCGCCTCCGGCTTCGGCTCCGACTGATCGCCCTTTGCCGCGGCCGAGTCCGGGAACATCCGGTAGGCCGTGTTCATGACGACCTCGGTCACGCGCGGCGCGACGAGGTGCAGCACTTCCGCGGCGATGCCGAGGCGGGTCGCGATACGCTTCGGCCGCAGCGTGATCGCCTCCGCGACCATGTCCGCCGCCTCGTCGGGCGTCGCGACCGGCATCTGCTCGTAGAGCTTGGTCGGTGCGATCATCGGCGTGCGCACGAGCGGCATGTTGACGATCGTGAACGTCACGCCGCGGTCCGCGTATTCGGCGCCGGCGCAGCGGGTCCAGGCCTCCATCGCGGCCTTGGACGCCACGTAGGCGGAGAAACGCGGCGCGTTCGACAGCACGCCGATCGAGGAGATGTTGACGACGTGCCCGCCCCGCTCGAGCAGTGACGGCATCAGCGCCATGGTCAGGCGTATCACCGCAAAGTAGTTGAGCTGCATGGTGCGTTCGAAGTCGTGGAAGCGGTCGTAGGACAGGTCGATCGAGCGCCGGATCGAGCGGCCCGCATTGTTGACGAGGAAATCGACGCCGCCGTGTTCGGCCAGCACCTGCTTCGCGAGCGCGTCGCAGGCGGCCGGCTCCGAGATGTCGCAGGCGATGACGTGCACGCTGCCGTGTTCCGCGAGCTTGCTGCGCGCCGCCTCCAGCTTCTCAATGTCGCGCGCGACGATGATGACGCGCGCACCGGCGTCCACGCAGCGTTCGGCGGCGGCGAGTCCGATGCCCGAGGACCCGCCGGTGATCAGCACGACCTTGCCGCGCACGGCACCGGCCAGGCTCCGGTCGAGCGACAGGTCCGGGTCGAGGTGACGTTCCCAGTAGTCCCACAGCCGCCACGCGTAATCCTCGAGCACCGGCACGCGGACTTCGCTGCCCTCGAGCAGGCGCTGCGTGCGCGTCGAGTCGAAGCGGGTCTGCCAGTTGAAGAACTGCATGACGTCGCGCGGGATCCTGAGGTCGCGCAGGATCGTGTCGATGACCTGCTGCAGGGGCCGGTAGCTCGACAGCGAACCGGTGACGCCCGCCGGGATCAGGTCGACGAGCTTGGGGTCGAGGCGAAAGG
This sequence comes from uncultured Gammaproteobacteria bacterium, assembly GCA_963760725.1. Lineage (GTDB taxonomy): Bacteria > Pseudomonadota > Gammaproteobacteria > Steroidobacterales > Steroidobacteraceae > SCUD01. The sequence goes on along the minus strand of CAVXET010000005.1, from coordinate 695,015 downwards.
CCATCGTCGGCGCATGGCCGGCACGCGCGAACAGGTTCAGCACCTCGCCGACGCGCCGCTGCCGCGGGTCGGTCAGGTGGAAGCACTGGCCGTCCTGGCCGGGCAGGTGCGCGAGGTGGTCCATGGCCGCGACCACGTAGTCCACCGGCACGAGGTTGATGTAGCCGCCCTCGAGCCCGATCAGCGGAAACCACGGCGGCAACGACTGCCGCAGCTTCTGGATCATCTTGAAGAAGTAATAAGGCCCGTCGATCTTGTCGATCTGCCCGGTCTGCGAATGGCCGACGACGATGCCGGGGCGATACACCCGCCAGGGCCGCTTGCAGCGGTTGCGCACCAGCGCCTCCGACTCGTGCTTGGTGCGGAAGTACGGGTGGTCGAGGCCGGTCGCCTCCTCGAACATGTTTTCGCGGAAGCTGCCCTGGTAGGTGCCGGCGGCGGCGATCGAACTGGCGTGGTGGAAGACGCCGGCCTGCACCGAGTCCGCGAACTGCAGCGCGTGGTCGGTGCCGACGATGTTCGCGAGGTCCTGCTCCTCGGTCGACGCCTGCAGGTCGTAGATCGCCGCCAGGTGGAACAGGTGCTCGACCTTGCCGTTGAGCCGCCGGAGGTCCGCCTTGGAGACGCCGAGGTTCGGTTCCGCGAGGTTGCCCGCGATCGGCACCGCGCGGCCGGCGCGCGCACCCCAGAACTCGCGCAGCGCCTCGAACTTCGCCCTGGACTCGGGCCGCACCAGCACGAAGACGCGGTCCCCGCGCGCGAGCAGGCGCTCGACGAGGTAGCGGCCGATGAACCCGGTCGCGCCGGTGACGAAGTACGCCATGTGCTTTACTGTAATCCGATGACCCTCGAAACGGAACGCATGTCCGCGGTCGATGCCGCGTGGCTCAGGATGGATCGCCCGACTAACCTGATGATCATCGTCGGGGTCGTCGTGTTCGACGCGCCGGTCGATTTCCGGCGCTTTCGCCGCACGCTCGAGGAACGGTTCCTGGCCTTCCCGCGGTTCCGCTGCCGCGCGCGCGAGGACGCGCTCGGCGCGGACTGGGTGCCCGACGAGAACTTCGATCTCGGCCGCCACCTCGTGCGCGCGCGCCTGCCGACGCCCGCGGGTCAGGCCGAGCTAGAGGCTTTCGTGTCAGAGCTGGCAAGCACCGACCTCGATCGCATCCGTCCGCTGTGGCAGTTTCATTTCATCGAGCGTTTCCAGGGCGGCAGCGCAGCGGTGCTGCGCATCCATCACTGCTATGCCGACGGCATGGCGATGATCCGCGTGTTTCTGTCGCTCACGGACAAGGAACCGGACGCCGCTGCCCGACCTGCGGCTGCGAAGAAACGCCGCTCGAAGGACGCCGACGGAGGCGGCGCCGCGCGCTTCGAGGTGCCCGGCGCGGGCCTCCTGCGCCAGGCCTTTGCGGAAGGCAGCGCTTTCGTCGAGCGCGCCGCGGCCCTCCTGCAGGATCCCGCCCAGGCCGGCGAGCTCGCCCGACACGGGCTCGGCATCGCGGGCGAGCTTGCCCGCGTCGCGACGCTCGCAGATGACCCGCCGACCCGTTTCAAGGGCCCGCTGGGTTCGCGCAAGATCGCGGCGTGGACCGAGCAGCTGCCGCTGCACGAGGTCAAGTCTCTCTCGCGCGCGCTGCGCTGCACGGTGAACGACCTGCTGCTTTCCACCGCCGCGGGCGCACTCGGCGCCTACCTGCGCCAGCACGGCGAGGACACGGACGGCGTCTCGATCCGCGCGGCAGTGCCGGTCAACTTGCGCGATCCCGCGGCGCCGGTGTCGCTCGGCAACCACTTTGGCCTGGTGTTCCTCGAGTTGCCGATCGGCATCCGCAACCCGCTCGAGCGACTGTTCGCCGTGCACGCGGCGATGACCCAACTCAAGGGCTCGTACCAGCCCGTCCTCACGCTGGGTCTCATGGCGGCGCTCGGCCGCATGCCGGCGTCGGTCGAATCAGCGGCCATCGACCTGTTGTCGACCAAGGCTTCGGCGGTCGCGACGAACGTGCCCGGCCCGCAGCAGCCGCTGTACCTCGCGGGCGGTCGCATCGGCCGGCTCATCTTCTGGGTGCCGCAGTCCGGGGCCATCGGGCTCGGCCTCAGCATCCTGTCCTATGCGGGACAAGTGCAGTTCGGGCTCATCGCCGACGCGGCGCGTGTGCCCGACCCGGCGACGGTGACCGCGCACTTCGCCGCGGAATTCGAGAAGCTCGTGCTGACGGTGCTGCTCGGGCCCTACCTGCGCGGCGACCGCTAGAGCCGCCTACTCCAGCTCCGCCTTCGCCTGCTCCACGTCGAGGCGCTCCATCGCGTCGGCCGGCTTGCAGGCGGCCGCCTTGCGGTAGAGCTCGACCGCCTGCTTTTGTTTCTTGTCGCCGTGCAGCATCAGCAGGCCGTTGGCGTATTCCATGTGCGCGATTGCGGAACCGGGATTGAGCTTCAGCGCCTGGTCGAAGTGCTTCACCGCCGCAGCGGCGTCGGCACCGTAGGTCAGGCGGCCGCGCGAGTGCGCCGACCTTGTCGATGATCTCGGCGTGGTAGAGCCCGAGCGCAATGTGCGCATCGGCGTGCTTCGGCTCGAGCGCGATCGCGCGGTCGAGCGCCTTCCTGACCTTGCTGCCGATGCCTGCCGCCAGCGCCTTCACCACGGACACGCTCTGCGCGTAGCGGCCGAGGACGAAGGCCTGCATGTACCAGGCATTGGCGTCGCCCGGCGACTCGCGCGTCGCCGCATCCGCGCGCTTCGGCCGCCTCGAGCAGCAGCCGGATTGCCGCCTTGTCATCGTCCACCAGGTAGGTCGCGGCGACCGCAGCCGACTTGCTGGCGACCGTAGCCCCGGACGCCTTCAGCTTCGATCCTTCGGCGATCGCCTTCGAAAAATCGCCGCGGTGGAAGGCACGCCAGGCCGACTGCAGTTTCGCGTCGGCCGGAAACGGCTCGCGGTCGCCGCGGTGCAGGCGGTCCCAGGATTTCTTCAGCGCATCGCCCGCATAGTCGTAGTCGGCTTGCTCGTACGGGAATGCCGGAATCTTCACTGCGGCCATCGTGGACTCCTGCCGGGAACGCGGTATTCTGCGTCAACGGGCGCGGCGCGCGGCCGCGACTGGGAGAGGATCATGGCGGCGAAGAAAAAGGGCAAGCTCGGAGGCGGCGGCGGTGCCGGCCCGGGCAAGGAAAAGGACATCCTCTACACGGCGCAACAGATCTGGCAGGCGGGCCTCGGCGCACTTGCCAAGGCGCAGGCGGGCGCACCCAAGGTGTTCGACGAGCTGATGCGCGAGGGCGGCAAGATCCAGGGCGGCGCGCTCGACGCCGCGCAGAAGGCGGTCATGCACGCATTCCGCGGCGCGCGCCAGACCGTCGACCGCCGGGTGGACACGGTCAAGGAACAGGCCGGCGAGACCTGGGACAACCTCGAGAAGATCTTCCAGGCGCGCGTGCAGCGCGCGATGGCCCAGCTCGGCGTACCCAGCGCAGAGGAATTCGCGGCGCTGAAGCGGGAAGTCGCGGCGCTGTCCGCCGCCGCCGGGCGCGTCAGCCGAACGGGTGGCGCGAAACGATCATCTCGTCCCGCTCGGCGCCGGTCGAAATCATCGTGACCGGCACGCCGCAGGCCGACTCGAGGCGCGCGAGGTAGGCGCGCGCGGCGGACGGCAGCTCGGCGAGCGAGCGCAGTCCCGCCGTCCGGTCCTGCCAGCCGGGCATCGTTTCATAGCGCGGCGTGCCACCCTCGCCGTATTCCACGCACAGCTTCACTTCCGCAAGCCCGTCGAGCACGTCGAGCTTCGTGACGCAGAGGCCGGTGATGCCGTTGTTGATGATCGACCGCCCGAGCGCCACCGCGTCGAACCAGCCGGTGCGACGCGGGCGGCCCGTGACGGCGCCGAACTCCTGGCCGACGCGCGACAGATGGCGGCCGACGTCGTCGTCGAGCTCGGTCGGGAACGGGCCCGCGCCGACGCGCGTGGTGTACGCCTTCACGATGCCGAGCACGTCGTCGATGTCGCGCGGCCCGAGGCCGGTGCCGACCGAGGCGTAGCCCGCCACCGTGTTCGACGAGGTGACGAACGGGAACGTGCCGTGGTCGATGTCGAGCATCGTGCCCTGTGCGCCCTCGAACAGCACGTTCGCGCCACGCCTGCGCAGGCCGTGCAACTCGGCCGTAACGTCCGCGATCAGCGGACGCACGCGCTCGCCCTGTGCGAGGCAGGCATCGAGCGTCTGCCGGAAGTCGACCGGCGCCTCGCCGAAGCGCTTCTCCAGCAGGAAATTGTGGTAATCGAGCAGGTCTCGCAACCGCGACTCGAAATGGCGCGGATCGAGCAGGTCGCCGACGCGCACGGCACGGCGCGCGATCTTGTCCTCGTAGGCCGGGCCGACGCCGCGGCCGGTGGTGCCGATCTTGCGATCCCCGCTCGCGCGCTCGCGCGCGCGATCCATCATCGCGTGCGAGGGCAGCACAAGCGGGCACAGCGCGCTCACCGAGAGCCGCTCGAAGGCGGGCACGCCACGCGCAGCGAGCATGTCCGATTCCGAAAGGAGCGCCTCCAGCGAGACCACCACGCCGTTGCCGACGAAGCAGCGCACGCCCTCGCGCAGCACGCCCGAGGGCACCAGTGACAGGACCGTCTTGACGCCGTCGATGACCAGCGTATGGCCGGCGTTGTGCCCGCCCTGGAATCGCGCGACCCCGGCCACGCGCTCGGTCAGCAGGTCGACGACCTTGCCCTTGCCTTCATCGCCCCACTGGGCGCCGACGACGACGACGAAACGGCCCATGGCGCTGCTCAGGCCCGGACCAGCCAGACGACGGCGACACCCGCGACCATGCTGGCTGCGCCGGCGATGCGCAGCGCCGCGTCATCCATCGCCACGAGCCGCGCGAACACGCGCCGCACGCCGGCAGGACTCACGAACGGAAGTATTCCTTCGATCACCAGCATGAGGCCGAGCGCAGCCGCGAGGTCGGGCCATGCAATGTGCATGGAGGGTCCCTACCGGCCCGGCTGCTTCAGGTACTTGAAGAATTCGCCCTTGGGCGAGATGACCAGGATGTCGTTCGGCTGGCCGATCGATTTGCGGTAGGCCTGGAGGCTGCGGTGCAGCGAGTAGAACTCGGGGTAACGCTGGTAAGCCCGCGCGTACGTGGATGCGGCCAGGGCATCGCCCTCGCCGCGGATGACCTCGGCGTCGCGGTTGCCGCCGGCGAGCAGCTCGGTGCGCTCGCGCTCGGCCTCGGCGCGGATGCGCTGCGCCTGCTCGTCGCCCTCGGCACGCAACTGCGATGCCTGGCGCGCGAAATTCTGCCGCATACGGTTGTAGACGGACTCCGAGACTTCCTCCGGCAGGTCGATGCGCTTGACGCGCACGTCGACCAGCGTGAGGCCGAGCTGGGTCACCGAGCGGCCGGCGAACTGCAGGATGTCGCCGATCAACTCGGAACGCTCGGCGGCGACGACCTGCTGGATCGTGCGCTTTGCGATCACGCCCTTCAGGCCGTCCTTGACGACCTCGGCGAGGCGGCCGGCTGCCGCCTCCTCGTCGCCGTTGGTCGCGAGGTAGTACCCGCCGACGTCGGTGACGCGCCACTTCACGTAGAAGTCGACATTCAGGATCTTGCCCTCGCTGGTGAGGAAGGGCTCAGCCGGGTAGTTTCGCGTCAGCACGCGGCGATCGAATTTCTGCACGGTATTGATCCAGGGGATCATGAAATGCAGGCCCGGCTCGAAGTCCGTCGCAACGATCTCGCGCAGGCGGAACTTGATCGCGAGCTCCGTCTCCTTGACCTGGAACATCGACGCGCTGACGACCCAGGCGGCGGCCAGCGCGACGAGCATGATCCGGAACAGGTTGCGGCTCATCAGCGTTCCTTCCGCGCCCGCGGGTCCTCGGACTCGATCGGACTGCCGTCCTCCATCCGCAGCGTCGGCGGCGTGTCGGCGGCGCCGCGCTGCTGGCTGCGTTGCTCGACCAGCTTGTCGAGCGGCAGGTAGACCATGTTGCCGGTGCCTTCCACGTCGACCAGCACCTTTGTCGACGAGCCGAGCACCTGCTCCATGGTCTCGAGGTAAAGGCGCTCGCGCGTAACGGCCGGCGCGCGCTGGTACTCCGCCGCCAGCGCGAGGAAACGCGAGGTCTCGCCGTCCGCGTCGGCGATGACGCGGCTGCGATAGGCGCGCGCGCCTTCCACGACGCTGACCGCGGCGCCGCGCGCCTTGGGTACGATGTCGTTCGCGTAGGTCTCGGCCGAGAGCGTGGCGCGTTCCTTGTCCTCGCGCGCCTTGATGGCGTCCTTCTGCGCCGGCGCGACCTGCTCCGGCACGCTGACGCCCTGCAGGTTGACGCTGATGATCTCGATGCCGGTGTTGTAGGCCGCGATCGTGCGCTGCACGAGGTCCTTGGTCTTGGCGCTGATTTCCTGCCGGCCCGTCTCGAGCACGAAGTCGAGCTTGCTCTGCCCGATCACCTCGCGGATGGCGCTCTCGCTGACCTCGCCGAGCGTCGCCTCGGGATCGCGCACGTTGAAGGCGAACTTGACCGGGTCGGCGCGCCGGTACTGCACGGCAAGGTCGATGTCGACCAGCGCCTCGTCCTGGGTCAGCATGCGCGTGCGGTCGGTGAAGCTGCGGAATTCCGTCACGTTGATCACCGTGCGCCGGTCGATCGGCCAGGGCAGGCGCATGTTGAACCCGCCGGCGGTCGTCTTGACGTACTTGCCGAAGCGCGTGATCACCGAGCGCTCGGCAGCCTCGTTCAGGTAGAAGCTGCCGAACAGGATCCAGACGGCTATGAGGCCGGCGCCGAGCGTGCCGAAGCTGATTGCGCGGCTCGCCCCGTTGCCCGCCGGGCTGTCTCCGCCCCCGCCCCCGCCGCCGGAACCGCCGAACAGTCCACGCAGCCGCTTCTGCAGCCGGCGCAGCAGCTCGTCGAGGTCAGGCGGACCCTTCTCGGGCCGGCGCTGCCAGGGATTCTCTTTCTTGCCAGGATCGTTCCAGGCCATCGTGTCTCTTGGTGTCGTTCGGGGATCAGGCCGCGGAGCTCGCGGCGTCGCTCTTGAATTCTACGAAGCCGGCGCCGGGCAAACAAGGCGAAACGGCAGCGGCGAAATCGACGCCCGCTTCGCGGCACAAGGCCTCCAGCTCCTGGTGCGAGGACTCGACCAGCAGGCGCGCGTTGCCGTCCGGCAGCGCCTCCTCGGCGCGCACCAGCCGGAGCGCGTAAAGCCGGGCTCGCAGGCGGCCCTGCTCCGGCGGCAGCACGATGGCGAGGCGCATCGCCGCCTGGCCGAAGATCTCCTGCAGCGCGGCGCGCAGCAGTTCGACGCCCGCGCCCGTCGCGGCCGACAGCCAGACGGCGGACGGCTGCCCCGCCGGCCCGCGCGCCAGCTCGGGCGCACGGCCGAGACGGTCGATCTTGTTGTACACGCGAAGCTGCGGGATCTCGCCCGCACCGATGCTCGCGATCAGGGCGTCCACCTGCTCGATGCGCTGTTCCCGCTCTGTGTCGGCGGCATCGACGACGTGCAGCAGGAGGTCTGCCTCGCGCGCTTCCATCAACGTCGAGCGGAATGCGGCCACGAGTTCGTGCGGCAGGTCGCGCACGAAGCCGACGGTGTCGGCGACGACGAGGTCCGGCGTGTGCGGGAGCGAGAGCCGGCGCACGGTCGGGTCGAGCGTCGCGAACAGCTGGTCGGCGACGTAGGCATCGCTGCCCGTCAGCGCGCGAAACAGCGTCGACTTGCCGGCGTTCGTATAGCCGATCAGCGCGACGCCGGGGACCGGCACGCGCTTGCGCACCTGGCGTCCCGTGTCGCGGCGCTGCGCCAGTTTTTCGAGTTTCGCGGTGAGCGTGCGGATGCGCTTGCCGATCAGCCGGCGGTCCGTCTCGAGCTGGGTCTCGCCCGGCCCGCGCAGCCCGATGCCGCCTTTCTGGCGCTCGAGATGGGTCCATCCGCGCACGAGCCGCGTCGACAGGTGCTTGAGCTGCGCAAGTTCAACCTCGAGCTTGCCCTCGGCGCTGCGCGCACGGCTGGCGAAGATGTCGAGGATCAGGCCCGCGCGGTCCAGCACGCGCCGCCCGACGAGGCGCTCGAGGTTGCGCTCCTGCGAGGGCGACAACTCGTGGTCTACCAGGATGACGTCAGCGGAGTCCGCCAGCGCCCGGTCGCGGATCTCCTCGGCCTTGCCGCTGCCGATGAAATAGCGCGGCTCGGGAACCTTGCGGTTGCCCGTGATCGTGGCGACCGGAATCGCGCCTGCGGAACGCGCGAGTGCGTCGAATTCGCCGAGTTCCTCGGCATCCGGCGGCCTGCCGAGTCCGATGCGGACGAGGATTGCGCGTTCGCCGCGCTCAGGCCGTTCGAACAAGGGTTCCTGCCGGCTCCCCGGTCAAGCGGTCTCCGCCGGGACGGGCGCCTCGTCCTCCGCACCCTCGGCCGTCGGCAGGCGCACGTTCCGGGCCGGCACGACCGTCGAGATGGCGTGCTTGTAGACCATCTGGCTCACCGAGTTCTTGAGCAAGACGACGAACTGATCGAAGGAGTCGACCTGGCCCTGAAGCTTGATGCCATTGACCAGATAAATTGAAACCGGCACGCGTTCCTTGCGCAGGGCATTCAGGAACGGATCCTGGAGTGACTGTCCTCTGGCCATGGTATCTCCTTGTTTTTTCTAGCACTTTCATGCCGCTCTAGGGCTTTCCGGCGGCTCAAAAACCAAGACTTTCCGGGCCTTCAGAGACGCAAGGGGCGTCGCCCGCATGACCCGAGTCTAACACCTCCGAACTGCGATTCCTCGCTCGCGAAACCATTCGGCAATGCGCGCGGCAATCCGTTCCGGGTTGGACGCATCGAATGCGTCGAACCACTCGGCGCCGGGCTCGGCACGCAGCCAGGTGAGCTGCCGGCGCGCCAGCTGGCGAGTCGCCACGACGGACCTCTCCGTCGCGGCGTCGAGCGTCGCCGCGCCCTCGAGGTGCTCCCAGACCTGGCGGTAGCCGATCAGCCGCATCGAAGGCAGTCCCGCGTGCAGGTCACCGCGCGCGCGCAGCCCGGCGACCTCCTCGACGAGGCCCTGGCGCAGCATCTCGTCGAACCGCAGGCCGATGCGCTCGAAGAGCGCGCTACGGTCCGCCGGTGCGAGCACGACCGTGAGGTCTCCGGCACGCGTCGCGCTACGCAGGTTTTCGGCGAGCTGTGCCGACATCGGCCGGCCGGTGCGCTCGATGACTTCGAGTGCGCGCTGGATGCGTTGACGGTCACCCGGACGGATGCGGACTGCGGATGCCGGATCGAGGCGCGCAAGCTCGGCATGCAGGGCCGGCCAGCCCTCTGCCGACGCGCGCGCTTCCAGCCGCGCGCGGATCGCGGGATCGGCAGCCGGAAGGCGCGCAAGCCCGGACTGCAATGCCCGAAAATAGAGCATCGTCCCGCCGACCAGGAGCGGCGTACGCCCGCGCGCCTCGATGGACTGCATCGCGGCATCGGCATCAGCGAGGAAGCGCGCCGCGGAATAGCTTTCGAGGGGATCGATCAGGTCGATCAGGTGATGCGGCGCGCGGGCGAGTAGCTCGGGCGGCGGCTTCGCGGTACCGATGTCCATTCCGCGAAAGACCATCGCGGCATCGACGCTCACGATCTCGAGCGGAAACCGTTCCACCAGGCTCGCGGCCAGGTCGGTCTTGCCCGCCCCCGTCGGGCCCATCAGCAGGATCGCGGGGCCTCGCATCAGCGGCCGCGCAGGAAGATCCGGTCGAGCTCGGCGAGCGTCATGCGCGTCCAGGTCGGGCGGCCGTGGCTGCACTGGCCGGAACGCTCGGTGCGCTCCATGTCACGCAGCAGCGCATTCATCTCCGGGATCGAGAGCAGGCGGTGCGCGCGCACCGCGCTCCGGCAGGCGATGTTCGCGAGGAGCTCGTTCTGGCTGCCGTCGATGCGGTGCGCGGTGCCGCCGGCGCCGAGGTCTGCGAGCGCGTCGGCCAGCACGCCGGCGACGTCCTGGCCCGCGAGCGCGACCGGCACTTCGCGCACGGCGAGCGTTGCCGGGCCCGCGCGGTCGACGACGAAGCCTGCGGCGGCCAGCTCGTCGGCGTATTGCTCGGCGAGCGCCGCCTCGCCCTCGGTGGTCTCCAGCAGCGCCGGCACCAGCAGGGCCTGGCGCGGGCCGCGGCCCGAGTCGAGCGCCGCTTTCAGCCGCTCGTAAAGGATGCGTTCGTGCGCGGCGTGCATGTCGACGAGCACCATGCCCTCCGCCGACTGCGCCACGATGTAGATGCCGTGCAGCTGCGCGATGGCCTGGCCGAGCGGCTGGTCGTCAGCTTGCGCAACCGGCACCGGCGCATCCGCGACTTGCGCCGCGAACCCCGCCATCGTCGCCGGCTCCCCAAAGGCGAATCGGGCTGGCGCTGGCGACGCGGTGCTGCCCCATGCGGAGGCAGCGAACGGCGCGCGTCCTGCCTGGCCATGGCCCGCCTCCGCCAGCGCGCGCTCGACCGTGCGGAACAGGAAGTCGTGCACGGCACGCGCTTCGCGGAAGCGTACCTCGAGCTTCTGCGGGTGCGCGTTGACGTCGACCTGCAGCGGATCGAGCGTCAGGTACAGGACCCAGGCCGGGTGGCGGTCGCCGTAGCTCACGTCGCGGTAGCCGAGGCGCACCGCACTGCCGAGCAGGCGGTCGCGGACCATGCGGCCATTCACGAACAGGTACTGTCGGTCCGGCTGCGCGCGCGAGGCTGATGGCAGCCCGATCCAGCCTTCGAGTGCCAGGCCCGCCTGCGCGAACTCGACATGGCGCGAGGCCGCGACGAAGTCCGCGCCGACGAGCTTGGCGATGCGCGCCTCGCGCTCGAGCCGACCGGCGGCCGGCGGCAGCGCGAACTGCTCGCGCCGGTTGTGCGTGAGCGTGAAGGCAACGTCGAAACGCGACAACGCCAGTCGCGTCACGGTCCGCAGGATGTGCTGGTACTCGGTTGCCTCGGCGCGCAGGAACTTGCGCCGTGCCGGTACGCGGTGAAACAGGTCGCGCACCTCGACCGTCGTGCCGGGAGGATGTGCGGCCGGCATCGCGTGCCCGGCGCGGCCATCGACCGACTCGACCGCGACCGCATCCGGCGCACCGGCTGCGCGCGAAGCGATGCGCAGGCTCGACACCGACGCGATCGACGGCAGCGCCTCGCCGCGAAAGCCGAGGCTGCTGACCCGCTCCAGGTCGGCCAACGAAGCGATCTTGCTGGTGGCGTGGCGCGCGAGCGCGAGCGGCAGCTCGGCGGGGGGGATGCCGCCGCCGTCGTCGCGCACGCGCATCAGGCGGATGCCGCCGTGCTCAATGTCGATCGAGACCCGTCGCGCGCCGGCATCGAGCGCGTTCTCGACCAGCTCCTTGACGACGGACGCAGGACGCTCGATCACCTCGCCCGCAGCGATCTGGTCGACGAGCGGACCTTCGAGTATCCGGATGGGCATGGCTTGGCGCTGCGTGGCAATCGCCGCGCAAGTCTAGGGCAGTTCTGCGCCCCGCGTCAGGTGCCGGTGACGGGGATCTCGAGGATCGTGCCGGAGGCGACGGTCTCGGTCTCGAGGTGGTTCTTCCGCCGCAGGTCGTCGATGCCGACCGCATAGCGGCCGGCGACATCGACCAGCGTCTCGCCCGGCGACACGACATGGCGCAGCGCCTGGCCACGCTCGCGCGCCGCGAGCACGGCAACGTGCGTGCCAGGCGGCGGGTTGTCGTAGAAGTAGCGGCGGATGCCCGCGTGGATCGCGCTCGCGAGGCGCTCCTGGTGCGCCGGGTCGCGCAGTCTGCGCTCTTCCTCGGGATTCGAAATGAACGCCGTCTCGACCAGCATCGAGGGCACGTCCGGCGACGTCAGCACGATGAGGCTGGCGTGCTGCACCTCGCTCTTCTTGAGCTGGCCGACCGTGTCGAGCTCCGCGAGCACCCGCGAGGCCGCGTCGCGGCTCGCGCTGATCGCCGCGTTCTGCGACAGGTCGAGCAGCACCGACGCGAGCACGTCGCTCTTGTCATGCAGCGAAACGCCGCCGATCAGGTCTGCCGCGTTCTCGCGGTCGGCGAGCGTCTTCGTCGCCTCGTTGCTGGCGCGGCGCGTCGAGAGCACGTAGACCGAGGAGCCCCGCACGCTGCGGTCCATGAACGCGTCGGCGTGGACCGACACGAACAGGTCGGCCTGGTTGGTGCGGGCGCGCCCGATACGGTCCTTGAACTTCACGAAATAGTCGCCCGTGCGCGTCAGCACCGCTCGCATTCCCGGTTCCGCGTTGATGCGCTCCGCGAGCTCCTTCGCGATCGCGAGCGCAACGGTCTTCTCTCGCGTGCCCGCCTTGCCGATGGCGCCCGGGTCCTCGCCGCCGTGCCCGGCGTCGATCGCGATCACGAGGTCGCGCTGCCCGTCCCTGCTTGCCACCTTGACCGGCGCCGGCGGCGCGGCCGGCAGCGCGTGGCCGAGGTCGACGACGAGGCGGTGGCCGTAGGTCTCGTTCGGCGGTGTCAGGAAGCCCTTCGCCTCCACCTTCTCGTTGACGTCGATCACGATGCGAAGGCCCGTCTTTCCACGCCCGCCGAAGCGAACGCCCTTCACGACACCCGCCGGCGCTGGCACTGCGAGCGCCTTCAGGTTGGCGTCGATGGCATCGATGTCGATGACGATGCGCTCGGGACCGGAGAGCGTGAAGAGGTTGTAGGTGACAGGCGCGGTGAGATCGAGCACCAGTCGCGTGGAGTCGGGGCTGCCCCAGACGCGGACGTCCTTGAGCGCGACAGCCTGTGCCGCCGCCGATCCTGAGGCGAGCAGCAAGAGCAGAATCCCGATCCGCTGCAGTGACCGCATGTCTGGTGCGCTCAGATGTTCGGGGTACTCTATCGGTGACCCCTGCTTAGTTCAAGCTTTTCAGCGGGATACGCACTACTCCTCGAGTAGCGGACGACACGCTTCGAGCCATGCGCGCCCACCCTCGCTGCCGGTGACGATGGAAATCCGGCGGCCCGTACCCTCCAGGTCGAGCTTCACCCAAAGATCGGCGACTCTCAGGGCCTCGCCTGCCCGCTCCGGCCATTCGACCAGCACGAGCCCCGGCATCGCGCACAGGTCCCGGTAACCGATGCCCTCGAGCGCGGCCGCACCCGGCTCGAGCCGGTACAGGTCGAGGTGATGCACCGCGCCACGCGCGGTCTCGTAAGGCTCCACCAGCGTGAACGTCGGGCTCCTGACCGTGCCGCCGACGCCGAGCGCGCGCAGGAGCGCGCGCGCGAGCGTCGTCTTGCCGCTGCCGAGTTCTCCGGAAAGGCCGACGAGGACGTGCTCCCGGTTGATGTCAGGCAGCGTAGCAGCGAGCGCCGCGCCGACCCGCTGTGTCGCCGCTTCGTCCGGCAGGATCACGTCCACGGCGTGTTCACGACGCCGCGCAATTCGCCGACGATGTCGCTCGCGACCATGCCGCGCATGCCGTGGCGGGCCGCGCGGTCGCCCGCCTCGGCATGCAGGAAGACGCCTGCCGCAGCCGCGAGCAACGGTTCGTGTGTCGAGGCGAGCAGCGCGGCGATGACGCCCGTCAGCACGTCGCCACTGCCGGCCGTTGCCATGCCGGGATTGCCGCGGTCGCAGACCCACGGGACCGGGGCTTGCCCGAACACCAGCGTGTTGGCGCCTTTCAATACGCAGGTGCCGCCGTAACGCGCCACCAGGGCGCGAACCGAACCGAGCCGGTCGCGCTGTACGTCGTCAGACTTCAGGCCGAGCAATCGTGCCGCCTCGCCGGGATGCGGCGTCAGGATCCAGCGATCCGACCTGCGCGGCGTCGCCGCGAGATGGTTCAGCGCGTCCGCATCAAGCACGACGCCGCCGGCAACGCCCAGCGCCGCCTCGATGGCGCGTTCCGTCCCGGCATGCATCCCGAGCCCCGGGCCAATGGCAATCGCGCTGTGACTGAAGAGTTCGTCCAGTTCCTGCGGCGTCGCCGGCGAGCGCACGATGAGCTCCGGGCGCCCGGTCAGGACGGCCGCGGTGAATTCCGCATTCGTTGCGACCGTGACGAGGCCGGCGCCGGTGCGCAGCGCGGCTTCACCCGCGAGTCGCGCCGCCCCCGGCATCGCATGCCCGCCGACGATCACGACGCGCCCGTGATCGCCCTTGTGCGCGGAGCCGAGCCGCGGCGGCAGCGCGCGAGCCGCGACGCGTCCGTCGATGCGGCGCAGCACGGGAGTCTCGTTTGCGCGCACGTCATCCGCGAGGTCGAGTCCCGCGAACCCGAGCATGCCGACGTGATCGGGCGCCTCGCCGAGGTAAAGGCCGCTCTTCAGCGCGACAAACGCGAGCGTGCGCGTTGCGCGAACTGCCAGGCCTCCATCCGTGAGCCCCGAGTCCGCATCGAGTCCCGAGGGCACGTCGAGCGCGAGAACCGGCAGGCCCAGGCCATTCAGCTGCTCGATGGCCGCGCGAAATTCCCCCGCGACCGGACGATTGGCACCGGTCCCGAGCAGGGCGTCGACGACGACGTCGGCTTGCTCGAATACGCCCTCCCGGCGGGGCTCCGTGCTGCCGCCGGCGGCGGCGAAGTCGCGATACGCAAGCGCCGCGTCGCCTCGCAAGGCCTTCGGGTCGGAGACTGCGATGGCGCGCACGTCGAACCCGGCGGCCCGTGCGAGCCTCGCCACGACATAGCCGTCGCCGCCGTTGTTGCCCGGGCCGCACAGCACCGCGATCGCCCGGGCTGCGGGCCAGTGGTGCCGCAAGGCGGCAAAGGCCGCGTCCCCCGCACGCTGCATCAGCGTGTAGCCGGGAATGCCTCCCGCCTCGATCGCGCGACGATCCATGGCGCGCACGGATGCGGCCGAATAGACCTCGACGGGCAGCGAGTCCATGCGCCTGATTATACTGGCCGCTCCCTCTGAGCCCTTCCTCCATGGCCAGGCCACTCAACTCCGGCGACCTCGCACGGCTCCGCGCACGGATCGAAGTCCTCGCGCGCGAACTCGGCTTCGACCAGGTCGGCGTCGCCGGCATCGACCTCGCCGAGGACGAGGCCAACCTCGAACGCTGGCTTGCCGAGAGCCGCAACGGCGGCATGGAGTACATGGCGCGCCATGGGCAGCGCCGGAGCCGGCCGGAGGCGCTGGTGCCGGGCACGCTTCGCGTCATCAGCGTGCGCATGGCCGCCTCCGCGCCCGATGCCAGTCCCGCGGCGGACGTCCTCGCGGACGGCAGCAAGGGTTACGTCGCGCGCTATGCGCTCGGCCGCGACTATCACAAGGTGCTGCGCAGCCGCCTCGCCGAGCTCGCGGCGCGGCTCGAGGCGGAAATCGGCCCATTCGGCCATCGCGCCTTCGTGGATTCGGGCCCCGTGATGGAAAAACCGCTGGCCCGCAATGCCGGGCTCGGCTGGATCGGCAAGCACACCAACCTGATCAACGAACGTGCCGGCTCGCTCTTCATGCTGGGCGAGCTCTTCACCGACCTGCCCCTGCCCGTCGACGAACGTGCGAAAGACCGCTGCGGCAGCTGCAGCGCCTGCCTGCCGGCCTGCCCGACCGGCGCGATCACGGCGCCCTACCAGCTCGATGCGCGCCGCTGCATTTCCTACCTCACCATCGAACACCACGGTTCGATCCCCGAGGGGCTCCGCGCGGCCATCGGCAACCGGATATTCGGCTGCGACGACTGTCAGCTCGTGTGCCCCTGGAACAAGTTCGCGCGCGTCGCCGCAGAGCCTGATTTTCGCGTGCGCCATTCGACTCGACGCGGCCGACCTCGTCGAGCTCTTTGCCTGGAACGAGGCGGAGTACCTCGAAAAGACCGAGGGCAGCGCGCTGCGCAGGCTCGGCTTCCGGCGCTGGCTGCGCAACATCGCGGTCGCGCTCGGCAATGCGCCGCCGTCGGCGCGCGTGCTGGCCGCGCTGCAGGCACGCGAAGACGCCGCCGATCCCGTCGTGCGCGAGCACGTCGGCTGGGCGCTCGGCGCAGATTGCGTATCAGCCGCGAACCGGGTTGACGAAGTGGCGGCCGCTGGTGGTGCTGCGGATCGTCTCGAACAGGTCGTCGAAGTCGCGCGAGTTGTTGGCGGGATCGATCTCGGCCGTGTTGACGATCAAGAGCGGCGAGGCCGTGTACTGGTGGAAGTAGCGCGTGTAGGCCTCGCCCAGGCGCTCGAGGTAGGCGGCGTCGATGTACTTCTCGTACGGGACGCCGCGCCTGTCGATGCGCGCCAGCAGCACGTCGACCGGCGCCTGCAGGAACACGACGAGGTCCGGCACCGGCGCGTCCATCGCGAGCCGCGCATAGACCTGGTCGTAGAGCTTGAATTCCTCGTCGTCCAGCACGATGCGCGCGAACAGGCGGTCCTTGTCCAGCATGTAGTCGGCGACGCGCACCTGCGCGAACAGGTCGTGCTGGCGCAGCTCCGACAGCTGGCGCGCGCGCTGGAACAGGAAGTAGAGCTGGGCCGGGAACGCGGCGGCGCGGCGGTCCTTGTAGAACCGCTCGAGGAAGGGATTTTCCATCGGCTGCTTCGAACACCGTGCCGGCGCCGACGGCCTCGGCGAGCTTGCGCGCGAGGCTCGTCTTGCCGACGCCGATCAGGCCTTCGACGACCACCAGGCGGTGCGGCCAGACTTCGCGATTTTCTTCAGTCGTCACCGGAACCCCGTCCCGCAAGCCGCTCGATGCCCGCAGGCGGCAACCCGTTCACGCAGCCGGCAGACGCGAGCGAGTCCCGGCACAAAGAGCTCCGCGGCGAATTCCGAAAGAGGATACAGCACGAAATTGCGCTGGTGCAGGCCCGGGTGCGGCAGGGTCAATCCTTCCTCGGCCACGCGAAGGTCGGCGAACGCGACCAGGTCGAGGTCGATGATGCGCGGGCCCCAGCGCACCGCAGGCCCGGTCTTCCCGAGGCGCCGCTCGATCCCTGCAGCGACGCGAGGAATTCGCGCGGCGACGCGTGGTGACGAGCCCCGCTGCGGCGTTGACGAATTCCGGCTGGTCCTGCGGTCCGAGCGGCGCGCTGCGCCACAGGCTGGAACGCGCGATGAGCCGGGCATCCGGCAATGCCGCGAGGGCCTCGAAAGCGTCCTCGACCTGGCGGCGCGGGTCGGACAGGTTGCTGCCGAGCGCCACGTAGGCGGGACGCCAGGCCACGCGCCGCGCTCAGCCTTCGGCAGGCGGTGGCGCGTGGCGGCGGCCGCCACGTCGGCGGCGACGCCGGCGCGGCCCGGGCTCCGTTCCGCCGCCGCCCTCGCCGCCTACGCGCTCGCGCTGCTGCTCGGGCGGCAGCGACTGGATCTCGGTCCACCAGCGCGCGATCGCCGGGTCCTCGGCGCCCGCCTCGGCCCGCAGCAGCAGGAAGTCGTAGGCGGCACGGAAGCGCGGGTGCGCGAGAAAGCCGAGCGCGCGTCGACCTTCACGGCGATGGAAGCGCGGCTGCAGCGCCAGCAGCTCCCGCATCGGGATCGAGAAGCGCTTCGGGATGCCGATGCGCCGGTTCTGCTGGCTGACGATCTCGTCCACGGCGTCCGCGATCGCGGCCGACGGCGGCACGCCTGTCTCGAAGCGCTTCTGCGCGGCCGCCGACACCGGGCCGAACAGCAGGACCGCGAACAGGAACATGGGCGTGACGCTCTTGCCCTCCGCGATGCGGCGATCCGTGTTGGCGAGGCCCGCGCGGATCAGCGCAAGCGACATGCCATCCGTCTCGCCCGCGAGGTGCGCGGCGGTCGCCGGGAACAGGTGATCGAGCAGGCCGTGCGTGCGCAACAGGTCGAACGAGCGCTGGCCGAAGCCCGCGAGGAACAGCTTCTGGAACTCGTCGAGCAGCCGCGCCGGCGGAATGTGCTCGAGCAGCCCGGCGAGCGTCTCGAACGGCGCGCGCGCCGACTCGTGGATGGTGAAGCCGAGCTTGGCCTCGAAGCGCACGGCGCGCAGCATGCGCACCGGGTCCTCGCGATAGCGCGTCTCGGGATCGCCGATCAGGCGCAGCGTCCGCGCGCGCACGTCCTCGACGCCGCCGACGTAGTCCCAGATCGAGAAGTCCTCGATGTTGTAGTAGAGCGCGTTGCAGGTGAAGTCGCGCCGCCACACGTCCTGGTCGATGGTGCCGTAGACGTTGTCGCGCAGCAGCCGCCCGCGCTCATCGTGCGCACGGTCGACGTTGCCGTTCGGTCTCTGTCCTCCTCGACCTCGGCATCCTCGTCGGTCACGCCGTCGAGGTCGGGCTCCGGTGCCATCGGCGCGCCGGCGGCGCGGAAGGTCGCGACCTCGATGACCTGGTAGCCGAAGCGGACGTGCGCGAGACGGAAGCGCCGCCCGATCAGGCGGCAGTTGCGGAACAGCCGCCGCACTTCCTCGGGCGAGGCGTCGGTCGCGACGTCGAAGTCCTTCGGTTCGATGCCGATCAGCAGGTCGCGCACGCAGCCGCCGACGAGGAAACCCTGGAATCCGGCGTCCTTCAGCCGGTACAGCACCTTGAGTGCATTGCCCGAAATGTGGGAGCGCGAGACCGGATGGTCAGCGCGTGCAACGATGATCGGCGACGGGGCGCCGGTTTGAGGATCCAAGGGTGTCGGGTCCGCTTGAGGCAGGGAACTGGGTCCGTATAATACCAGCCCCTTTGCCGGCTCCGACGCTCCCATCGTCTAGAGGCCTAGGACACAGCCCTCTCAAGGCTGGTACGAGGGTTCGAATCCCTCTGGGAGCGCCAATTAAATCACAAACTTGGATTCGACCTGACCCCCGAGTTTCGTCCCGGATGGGGGCAGAGTCTGCTTCAACATTTGATTGCGCAACGCTAGTTGCGGTCGAGAAAATTGCGCAATCCTCCCTTGCCGCCACACGAGCGTCTCGTTTCTGGCGGCTTCATCTTTCGCTTGAATGCCTTGTAGCGGGGATCGTTGGCCAGACTCTTGAACAGCGGCTCATCCGACGCCGACTTTCCAACTTTCGAGGGGTCGAGCCACAAAGGTATCTTTGCAAAACTAAGGCGCGCTCTTGCAACCTACCGTTCGAATTGAATCGACCCCTGCAAACTTTTTGCCGCTGTACGTTTTGCCAACCAACTTCGCCTTAATGCTACCGCACAAGATGCCCGTTTTCGGTTTGGCAAAGCGTAGAAGCAAGTCTTCGAGGCCATCCCGGTTATGGTCCTTTACGCGATGCAGCGAGGCTCGCGCGCCCTTGGGGCCGAATTGCACCGTTGAAATATCCACCTCTGACAAAGGGTCAAACGGTGAAGCAGGGTCCGTTTCGGACAAGATAGCAACCCAAATGTTGCCTCGCGACCTTGGATTAAATCTGTTTGCTGTGTCACCAGGCTTGATGTCAATTGCGACTTTTCTGGGTTCAGGATCCCATCTGACAATACGGAGCTCCTCCGACGAATGAGCGAGACCGAAAATCACACCGTTGTCATTGACGAACCAAGCCTCGGTAGTTTCGAATGGCGACGGTAGGGCGCGCATTGCGCCGTCTTGCCACACGAACGCGCGAAGATCGTCGCCCAATCGCTTGCTGGACGAGCCGACGACGATACCGTTCGAATTTATCGAGTGGGCAATTGACGTCTGGTGTCCTCTTAGAGTCCCCAAGTCAATCATTTGCTCACCGTCCCACAGCATTGCGTGATCGGTCCCGTCCGCCAGTGTGGATTGCCCTGCAACCATGCCATGGACGTTTATGGCCTCACCCGAAGACCTTGGTCCTCCAAGCGTGCCAATGTCCTCGATCGACGATCCATACCAAATGAAAGCGTGATGTTCGTCTGGTGCATTTCGGATTGTTGCAACGCCCGTGACGAGACCATTTCTGCTGATACCACGACCATCGGTAAGTCCGCCTCCCAAGGAACCGATGTCATGCATCACTTGCCCGTCCCAAAAAAATGCATGGACCTCGCCGGTTTCTGTCTCGGAACCGCCAGTCACCTGACCTGAATTGTTAATCGCCAATCCATATGAGGTTTCGCCACCCAGCGTGCCAAGGTCATTCATGTCGATGCCATCCCAAAGGAAGGCATGAAATTCTCCGGTTGTCGTTTGGGATATTCCGGTCAGGTGATCAGATTTGTTGATTGCATTGGCTATTGACGAAGTACCACCGAGCGTCGCGTTCGTGTCGATAACTCCATTTCCGGGGATACCAATCTGGGCAATTTGGGTCGGATCCGAACTGGCACCGGCAACATGGCCTTTGGAATTGACGTCCAATCCTTTTCCGGTGAAGACAATAAAATTGTCTGGGACTGCGCCCAAATCAGTGAACTTGTATTTTGAAGGCGCTGCATAGCTTGCAAGCGGGGCAAACAAAGCCAGTGCAGCGATTAGTCGTGAGACAGCTGTCAGGCGGGGTTGTAGGGGTCGTACACGATGCATGGCAGTACCCTCGCTATCTTTGCAACCGCTGCCAGAGCAGTTCCCCATAACGCTTGTACGCCTAAGCAATCTGACACTCAACGGTCTTACATGACGATTCGCGTGCACGCCATTATTGCCAGCGAAAAAGTGGCGCAGCTGCGGCTCAATTGGACCAGCCGACACCTGTGTTGGCTTCCTGCATTGCCGAGTGACTGCCACGCGATGCCATGCGGATCCATCCGTGCGAGTGAGCAGCACTGCCTCAGTGCTGAAGGCCAGTCGCAAGGGATTCAAACAAGGCCGAGCCTCCAGGCTGCTTCTGGGCGATCCGGCAGGTTGGGGCTACATAATCCCGTAACCTGCTGCAGCAAGCATGTGGTCGTCGCTGCTTTCTCAGGCTTGCGGTCGCGCGCGCAAGATCCGGCCACGCTTTCCGGAAGGAAATATGGGTCAGTTCACCACTCCCAAAAGCGCTTATGTCTGATAGTGCATGCGCGAAAGTGAGATTAGGATCACAATTCTCCGGACCTAACATTCGAACATCCCAGGAGTGGGCACCATGCGATCCCTGACTCGAGCCTTCCTAGTTCTCGCGACACTCGTCGCTTTTTCTGCTCACGCCGATCTAAGGGCGGGTGCGGTTTATCTGATGACCAATCAGCCTGAGAATTCGGTCATCGCGTATGAACGCCTCGCGAACGGAACGCTGCTTCTTATAGGTGAATTCCCAACAGGAGGTATTGGCGATCCAGTTCCGCAGGGTGCGGATCGGGTGACCAATCCGCTGGCTTCCCAAGGCTCTGTTGTGCTGAGCGACGACGGACGCTATCTGTATGCAGTCAACGCCGGCAGCAACGAGCATTTCGGTGTTTGCGGTCCAGGAAAGCGCCTTGCGATTGCTCGAAACGCAACGATCCGGCGGCACGCGCCCGATCAGCGTGACGGTCCGTGGGAGCTTTGCATATGTGCTCAACGAAGGTGACACGCCGAGCATTGTCGGTTTCAAAGTTGGAGCAAATGGGCGCCTGACGCCTCTCAAGAATTCAACACGGACTCTTCCCAGTGGCGCCGTTGGTGATCCCGCGCAGGTTGCATTTAACCCGACAGGAAAAACACTGGTAGTGACGGAGAAGGCCACGAACTTGATTGTCACCTTCCGCGTTGGACTCGATGGCCGAACCTTTCCGCCCGTAATTACACCGTCGAATGGGATAACGCCGTCCGGATTTGCATTCGATGGCGCTGGCCATTTACTCGTTTCGGAAGCCGCAGCTGGAGTTCCTGAGGAGTCAAGTGTGTCCTCTTATGAATTCTTGCCAGGCGGCGTATTGGAATCAGTCAGTAATTCGATCCCGGATTTCCAGACCGGCGCAGGTTGGGTCGTCGTTACCCTGGACAAGCGTTTTGTTTACACCAGCAATACACTTAGCGGCCAAGTCTCGAGCTACCAGCTTCTGTCAAACGGCAGAATTTCCCTGATTAACGAGAATGCCAGCGACACCAATGCCGTCAGCTATCCGATTGACTTGGCCTTGAGCCGTGACGGAAGGCATCTCTACGTACATCTTGCCGGTAAGAAATCCATTGCGGTGTTCGAGATAGATGCTGACGGGAACCTGAATCGCAGGAAAGCCGTTTTGAATATGCCTATTGGTGCCCAAGGAATAGCTGCAAACTAGAGTGCGCCAAGGCAACATGAGTTCGAGGCCCGCTTCGGCGGGCCTCTTCTTTACTGCCGCGGAACTCTCATTTCTGCTTGGCCCGCCCGGCTCCCTTTGGAAGCACCTCACCGAGCGTGGCCCGTGACGACCGGTGCGGTTTCCGGGGCCGGTCGCAGAGGCCGGCGGCGCCCTGCTCAGCGAAGCGCCGGTGCCACTTGTAGAACCTTTGCCGCGAGAGCCCGAAGTGCCGACAGGTACGAGCCACCGAGCGGGAGTCGGCTGCCCGCTGTAGCACCTTGAACCGCCAATTAGTTTGGCGCACATACTCCGTCTTGGTCATTGGGTCTCTCCTCTGCGGTTCTGCTGAACCTGGATTCGAGAGCCAGAGTTGTCACCTCTGTGTTGGGAATTCACACGGTGGATATCGCGTCCGCCGGATTTCTTCCAGTCCTCCGCGATCGCCGCGGCATCCGCCGGCGATTTCGCCTCGACGGTCATCAGGATGGCGCCCTCGCGCACATCCGCTTCGTAGCCACGCAAACGCTCTTCGGGCACGCCCCACTCGCCGAAGGCCGCGAACAGGCCACCGGCGATGCCGGCTGCACCGGCGGCGGTCAATGCGACGGCCAGCGGCCCGACCACGAAACCGATCGCAGGCACGGCGACGGCCGCGCCCACCGCCGCAAGGACCGTCACCAGGATACCGACGCGACCGCCCTTGGGACCGCCCAGCTCGCCGCCTTCCGCCTCGCGCCCGGCAAGCTCTGCCTTGATCTCGTCGTCGGACGTGAGCAGCTTCTGGCGCGTGCCCTCGGAGACGACGACATTGATCTGCCCGAGGTTGTAACCGCGGTCCAGGCACGACACGTACGCACGTTCGGCGGCGCCGGTCGTGTCGAAGATTCCGACCAGGGGGTAAGTCTTCCCGTCGATTGCCGGTTTCACCATGTGGGTCGCCGCTCCGATTCGCTTCAGGTTCCCTGCACGCTGAGCGCCTCCCGGGCCTGCGTCTGTAGGCCGGCGCCGGCGTATCATGGCCGGCAGCTGCCCGTTTCGACGGCCAGAGGAATGTCGACGATGGACCTGCAGAACGCCATGAAGAATCCCGCCAGGACTTTCGGCACACCCGAGGCGATCGAGTCCTCGGCCGAGCTTTCCCCGGAGCAGAAGCACGCGGTGCTGCTGCAATGGAAGGACCAGCTGCAGCAGCTCATGGTGGCGACCGAGGAAAACATGCCCGGCCCCGAGACCAGTTCCGGCGCCAATGCCGACTGCCTGCGGCGCGTCGTCGACGCCCTGTCCCGCATCCCTGTGCACGGCCGGTAGAAGCGCTCCCCGAATGCTGACGAGCGACCGGCTCGACCGCCCCGTGGACACGGGGTTTGACCATGTGCTCGGCCCGCCCGGTGCCGAAGTCACGCTGGTCGAGTACGGCAGCTACGCCTGCCCGCACTGCCGCGCGGCCAACGAGCGCATCGCGGCCGTGCGCGACCGCTTTGGCGACCGCATGCGCTACGTGTTCCGCCAGCGGCCGCTGACGGGCAGCGACATCGCCCGCCGTGCCGCCGACATTGCCGAGTGCGCCCGCAGTGACGACGAGTTCTGGAAGGCGCACGTCACACTGATGTCGCGGTCGACGGAACTGACGGAGGCCGACCTCCAGTTCGTCGCGCAGGAGCTCGGCGTCGCGGATGACGGCGATGCGCGCACCCGTGCGGCGGCGCGCGTCGACGGCGACATCGCAAGCGCCCGCGCGAGCGGTGTGGCATTCACGCCGACCTTCTTCGTCAACGGGCGCCGCTACGACGGTCCGTGGGACGAAAGCTCGCTGTCGGACGCACTGCTCGGATCGCTCGGGCACCGCATCCGCTCGGCGGCGCTCGATTTCGCCGGCTGGGCGCCTTCCGCCGGCGTACTGCTGTTGCTGATGTCAATCGTCGCCGTCCTGGCCAGCAACTCCGCCTGGGGCGCGGGCTTCACGGCGTTCTGGCAGCAGCCCTGGGCGCTCGAGTTCGGACGATTCGGGCTTCGCATGCCGGCGCTCGACTGGATCAACCACGGCCTGCTCTCCGTGTTCTTCCTGATCGTCGGCCTCGAGATCAAACGCGAGTTCACGGTGGGCCACCTCGCAAACCGCCGGTCCGCGGCGATGCCGGTCGCCGCCGCGCTGGGCGGCATGATCGTGCCGGCCGCGCTGTACGCGCTCGTCATTCCCGCCGGGCCGTGGGACCACGGCTGGGGCGTGCCGATGGCGACCGACACCGCCTTCGCCGTCGCGCTGATCGCGATGATGGGCCCGCGGGTGCCGGTGGCGCTGCGCATCTTCCTGACTGCGGCGACGATCGTGGACGACATCGGCGCGATCACGGTCATTGCGCTCTTCTACAGCACCGAGATCCACGTCGGTTACCTCGCCGCCGCCGCGGCCGTCGTCGCCGCGCTCGCGCTTCTGAACCACGCGCACGTCTATCGCGTCACGCCGTACCTGCTGCTCGGCCTTGCGCTCTGGGTCTGCGTGCACGGCGCGGGCCTGCACGCCACGCTAGCAGGCGTGATCCTCGCGCTCTTCATCCCGACGCGGCCGCCGCCCGACTTGAATGCGCTCATGACGCAGGCCAATGCGCTGGTAGCCGCCGAGGCGCGCCGCGGCGGCGAGGTGTTGCGGCACGGGCCCTCGATCCCCGTGCTGCGCGCGCTCGACTCGATCCACGACCGCATCGAGTCGCCTGCCGACCGGCTGCTGCGCCGGCTGGCCCCGCGCTCGAGCTACCTGGTGCTGCCGGTGTTCGCGCTGGCGAATGCGGGCGTCGTAATCGGCGCCGACGTCCTTGCCGGCCACGGACCACTGATGATGGCGATCGCCTGCGGCCTCGTGATCGGCAAGCCGCTCGGCATGACGCTGTTCTGCGCGCTCGCGGTCGCCGCCGGCCTTGCGCAGAAGCCTGCCGAATACAGCTGGCGCCAGGTCGTGGGCGCCGGCGCCCTGTCCGGCATCGGATTCACGATGTCGCTCTTCATCGCCGCGCAGGCCTTCACGTTCGCGCCGGACTTCGCCGCGGCCAAGGTCGCCGTGTTCGGCGCTTCGACCCTGGCTGCGATCGCGGGCATCGCGATTCTCTGGGGTGCCGAAAGCTCCGCGCGCGAGGCTTTGCAGGCAGGGCACGCATGACGCTGCGGATCGCCATGTGGTCCGGCCCGCGCAACATCTCGACCGCCATGCTGCGCTCGTTCGGCAGCCGGCCGGACACCTTCGTCAGCGACGAGCCGCTCTACGCGCACTACCTGAAGGTCACGGGCATCGCGCATCCGGGCCGCGACGGAGATCCTCGCCGCGCACGATTCCGACTGGCGCGAGCGTCGCCGCGACGCTGACCGGTCCGATCCCGGACGGACGGGCGATCTGGTACCAGAAGCACATGGCGCATCACCTGCTGCCCATGATCGAGCGCGGACTGGCTCGATGAACTGACCCACGCTTTCCTCATCCGCGAGCCCGACGAGATGGTGGCATCGCTCCTCAAGACCTACCCGGACGCGGGACTTGCGGACACCGGCCTGCCGCAGCAGTGCGAGATCTTCGACCGCGTGGCCGAGCGCCTCGGCCGCGCGCCGCCCGTCGTGCTCGCGAGCGACGTGCTGAAGAACCCGCGCGCCCAGCTCGAGGCGCTGTGCGAGGCGCTCGGCATCCCGTTCCTGCCGGCGATGCTGGCCTGGCCGCCCGGCCGGCGCGAGACCGACGGCGTCTGGGCCCCGCACTGGTACGCCGCGGTCGAGGCGTCGACCGGCTTCGAGCCCTGGCGCAGGCGCCACGTGGATCTGACGCCGGCCCGGCAGCGGCTCGTCGACGAATGCCGGCCCTGGTATGAGAAGCTCTACGCCCTTGCGCCTGCGGGCATGAAGGAACGCCGATGCTGCAGAAATTCAACGAGCGCAATCGCGACCTGATCGTCAACATCAACGGCAAGCTCGTGCATCGCGACGAGGCCGGCGTCAGCCCGTTCGACAGCGCGGTCCAGGGCGGCGACGCCGTCTGGGAAGGCCTGCGGCTCTACGACGGGCGCATCTTCGCGCTCGAGGAGCACCTCGCGCGCCTGCGCTCGTCGGCGCTCGCCCTCGCCTTCGAAGGTATTCCGTCGAACGAGAAGATCACCGAGGAAATCCGCCGCACGCTCGCCGCGAACAAGATGAAGGACGGCGTGCACATTCGCCTCACGCTCACGCGCGGCGTGAAGGTCACCTCCGGCATGGACCCGCGCCTCAACCAGTCCGGCCCGACGCTGATCGTGCTCGCCGAGCACAAGGCGCCCGTGTACTCGAAAGCGGGCCTCGTGCTCTTCACGAGCAGCGATCCGCCGGCCGTCGCCGGACGTGCTCGACCCGAAGATCCACCACGCGAACCTCCTGAACTCGATCCTCGCCAAGATCCAGGCCAACGCCGCCGGCGCGGACGACGCGATCATGCTCGATGCCCGCGGGTTCATCGCCGAGACGAATGCGACCCACCTTTTCATGGTGCAGGACGGCATCGTTCGCACGCCGACCGTGGCCGCCTGCCCGGAGGGCATCACGCGCGCGACCGTGCTCGACATCTGCCGCGTCGAGAAGCTGCCCGCACGAGGTCTGCGACCTTTCGCTCACCGAGCTCTACCGCGCCGACGAGGCCTTCTGCACCGGCACCATGGGCGAACTCGCCGGCGTCACGAAGGTGGACGGCCGCACGATCGGCAACGGCGAGACGGGCCCGATGACGGAGCGGCTCTCGGCGCTCTATTCAAAGCGCACCGCAGCCGGCGGCACGAAGGTCGTGGACTGAATGTCGCCTCGCGGGCCGCTGCGCGCGGTCGCGGTCGGCGCGATCGCGGCCTGCGCCGCGGCCTGCGCGGGCCAGCCCGGGCAGCCGGAAACATCCCCAGGGTCGGCGAATCGCTGCGGCGGCGAACCGATCTTCGCCGCAGGGGGCGATCGTGCGACGCTCTGGTTCCGCAATTCCTCGGAGTTTCGCGCCGCGAGCGAGATCGATCTACCGCGCCGCTGGCGACGCGCTCGTCCGCGGCCTCGCGGATGCCGCCTGGACGGCGGAGCCCTCGCAGGCGCGCGGCCTGCCGGCGCTCCCGCCGGCCGTCGTCATGGACATCGACGAGACCGTGCTCGACAACTCGGAGCCGCAGGCCGAGATGCTCATGAAGAGGCATCTGCTTCGACGAGTTCCCGCAGGCCTGGGACGACTGGCTCGCGAAGCGGGCGCCCCGGCCGTGCCCGGGCGCGGCTGGAATTCATCCGCGCCGCGCGCGCGATGAAGGATTCCGCAGGGCGCGCCGGTGCGGATCTTCTTCATCACCAACCGCGAGTGCGCGCCGCGCGACGGCAGCGACGCCGCCTGCCCGCAGCAGGACGACACGCTGGCGAACCTCGAGGCTCTCGGCCTCGGCAGCCCGACGCTCGCCGACGACCTGATGCTGAAGGGCGAGCGTGCCGGAATGGGACAGCGAGAAGCTCGCGCGCCGCGCAGGCCGTCGCGCGCACTCACCGCATCGTGCTGAACGTCGGCGACGACCTCGCGGATTTCCTGCCGGACGTGCGCCGCGCGACCGTGCGCGGATCGCGACGCCGCGCGCTGCGCACGCGCGGACTGGTGGGGCCGGCGCTGGTTCCTGCTGCCGAACCCGATGTACGGCTCCTGGCTGGTGGCGCTCGGCGCCGACCTCGACGCGGCCCTCGCCGCCGAACCCCGGCGGTCTTCGCGGGCTGCCCGCGCCCTGATCACGCACCCAGTGTGACGGGCGTCAAGAACTGCGGCGAATCCGCTGCGGCGGCGGCGGCCGTCATTTATGTTGACTCGCATGACGCCCGCCGACGACCGCGTGCTGCAGCTCCTGCAGAAGTGGCAGAAGAGCCTCGACCTGCATGCGCGCTATGCGGACCTGCCGGAGGACCAGTACTGGCTGGTGCAGCCCTGGCCGAATCACCAGCGGCCGACCAAGTGGGTCGTGGACCTCGCGCGCCAGCGGCTCGCGGACCTGCAGAACATCGTGAAGACGCGCCTCGCGGCCGCCGATCCCTCGCTGTCCGAAGCGCTCGAACTGATGTCGTTCCTGACCAACCTCGTCGGCTCGCAGCACGTCGAGCGCTTCGTGCCGATCGCCGAGCCCGAGCGCGAGCGTCAGCTCGACAAGGCGCGACAGCCGCGCCCGCGCGCCGACCAGTTCGACCTCGACCGCGACGGTCGTGAAGCCCGCGCCGCCGCCGAAGCCCGCGTGCGCGCCGGGGCAAGCCGAAGGCCGCGAGCCAAGCAGCCGAAGCCGTCAACGACACGACGGTGACCGCCGTCGTCAAGGATGCCGCGCGACTGCTCTCCTGGGGCCGCGACTGGCACGAGCTGCCCGAGGCGATCGCCCGCATCGCCGGCCGCCCGAGCGTCGCCCAGGTGCGCCAGATCCTGCGCAGCAGCAAGGACGCCATCGAGCAACGCCTCGCGCAGCAGGACAAGCACTGAGCGCACCTTAATATCCAGCTGCCCGCATGGATGAAGAATCCACGACGGGCATCGTCACCGAACGCCGGCCGGACTCTTCCGCCGCCTCGCGGCCCTCTTCTACGACCTCCTGCTCGTGATCGCGCTCGCCTTCGTCGTGACCTTCGCGATGCTGCCGCTCACGCGGGGCGAGGCGATCCTGTCCGCGACCCAGGGCGCGCTCGCGTATGCCTACCACGCGCCTGCTGGCGCTGGTCGTGTTCGCCTATTTCGGCTGGTGCTGGACGCGGAGCGGCCAGACGCTCGGCATGAGGGCCTGGCGCATCCGCCTCGAGTCTGCGGACGCGGCAGGCCAGGCTGGACTGGGCCGAGAGCGCTGGCGCGCTTCCTGCTGGGGGCCGGCATTGCCTGGCTGGCGGCGCTCGGCGCCTGGTACCTCGCGCGGCCCGGCGGTCCCGGCGGCATGCGGGCGCTGCCGCCCTGCTCGCGCCGCTCGCTCGTGAACTTCGCCTGGATGCCTTTCGACGCGCGAGGGCCGCAGCCTGCAGGACGTCGCCGGGCGCGTGCGCGTGCGGCGCCTGCCTAGCGCGTGCGCCAGATCGCGACGGCGGAGATCACGACAGCAGCAGCGTCGGTCCCCAGGCGACGAGCAGCGGATTGAGGCCGTAGACCTGGCCGCTGTTCTCGAGCGTCTGCGTCAGCAGCACGAACAGCACGCCCGCCATGATGCCGAGCACCGTGCGGGCGCCGGCGCCCGCCGAGCGCAGCGGGCCGAAGGCGAACGGCACCGCGAACACGCAGACGACGACCGCGGCGACGAGGCGCGAGATGCGCGACCAGAACGCGATTTCCCAGACGGACGCAGTCGAGGTCGTTCGCCTTCGAGGTGCTCCTTGTAGGCGTAGAGGTCCGCGAGCGGCAGCGAGCCCGGCTGGGTGACCGCGACGCCGAGGAAGTCCGCGTTGAACTTCTGGTTCGGTCACGAGCCGCGGCGATCGTGCGCGCCGTCGACGTGGTCCTCGCCGAGCCGCGTCTCCGCGTAGTTGGTCAGCACCCAGCGGCCGCTGGCGTCCTGGGTCGCCGTCTCGGCGCGGCCGACCAGCACGCAGCCGCCGCTCGTCGTCGAGCTCGTAGACGTACACGCCGCCGAACAGGTTCTCCGCGGCCTGGCGGCGCACGTTGATGAAGTACGGGCCCTGGCGCACCCAGGCGCTGCGGCTGCCCGTGAACTCGAGCTGCGAATAGCGGCTGAAGATCTTGTACTGGCGCGCGTACTGGTCGGCGGGCGGCGCGAAGTACTCGCCGAGCACCCACAGCAGCGCCGCGACGACGAGGCCCGCGATCGCCGCGGACACCGCGATGCGCGCGACCGAAACGCCCGCCGCGCGCACGACCGTGAGCTCGCTGTCGCGCGCGAGGCCGCCGAGCCCGATGATCGCGCCGATCAGCGCGCCGATCGGCAGCAGCTCGTAGGCCTGCTGCGGCAGCTGCAGCAGCGTCACGAGGAAGGCGCCGGCAACGTCGTAGCTGCCCTGGCCGATGTCGTCCTGCTGGCCGATGAAGGTCACGAGCGTCATCAGCGCGAGCAGCACCGCCATGACCATCAGCGTGTGCAGCAGCACGGTCTTCGCGAAGTAGCGGTCGAGGATCGTCACGCGACGTACCGCCGGCGCCGCACCCAGCGCGTGACCGGGCTCTGGCGGTGGATCAGCACGAAGCCCGGCGACCAGGAACAGCGCGTGCACCCACCAGGTGCCGACCTCGGGCGGCAGCCGGCCCTTCTCGATCCAGACCTGGGCGGCGGACAGCAGGTTCGCGTAGACGAAGTAGAGCAGGATCGCGATCGCGACGCGCGCGTAGCGGCCCTCGCGCGGCCGGAGCGCCGACAGCGGCACGGCGATGAACGCGAGCACGAGCACCATGACCGGCAGCGAGATGCGCCGCTGCAGCTCCGCGATGTCGACCAGCGACGGTCGAACCGATGAGCTCGCGGCTCGGCTTGCGTTCCGGCACCGTGCGCCCGGCGCCCGGCTCCGGCACGCACGACCGGGATGCCGTGCTCGGCGAAGCGGATGCGGCGGAAGCTCGCCTGGCCCGGCACGCCCTCGATGCGCTCGCCGTCGTGCAGCACGACGATCTGCGTGCGCCCGCCCGGCAGCACGCGCTGCTCCGCCCAGGCCGCGGTCGCGACCTCGACGCGGTCGCCGGCGATGTGCTGCATGAAGACGTGGATCAGGCGCCCGTCGTCGCCGCTCTGCTCCGCATAGAACACCGCCTTGCCGTCCGCGTAGGTGCGGAAGGTGCCGGGCGTCAGCAGGCCGAACTCGGCGTCGCGCAGGCCGCGGCCGCGCAGTTCCTCGGCGCCGTTGCGCGCATCGGGACCGACCACGAAGGTGAGCCAGGCGAGCACGATCGCGACCGGCAGCGCGAGCGTGTAGACCGGCAGGTACAGCCGCTCGGGGCCGATGCCGCAGGCCCGGACGGCCGCCATCTCGCTCTCGTGGTAGAGCCGGCCGAGGGCCAGCATGGCGGCGAGCAGCATGCTGATCGGCACCAGCACCATGAGGTTCTCGAGCGTCGTGAGGCCGATCAGCGCGAACACGATGTCGTGCGGAAAGCCGCGATCCGCGGCGATCCCGAGGATGCGGGCGAGCTGGTAGCTGACGAGGATTGCGAGCAGCACGACGGTCACGCCCGCGAGGGCGATCGCGACTTCGCGCAGGACGTAGCGGTCGATGGTGGCAAACAAGGCTGGTTTCGCGCGGTTTCCGGGTCGTTTTCGATTAAACTGGCCGGAACACGGTAAACCAGCGCGACAGCGCGCTCAACGGGCCGTCGCCCGTCGGCGCGGCATCCGGGGGATCGAGGCATCATGCAGTTTCAGGTCATCAAGGCAGGCAGCGCGCGCGCCAGAGGACCGCCTGCGCGATCGTCGGGATCCACGAGAACGCGGCCCTGTCCGACGCCGCGCGGCGCGTCGACCGCGCGAGCGGCGGCGCCATCTCGCGCCTCCTGAAGCGCGGCGACTTCGCCGGCAAGAGCGCCGAGATCTTCCCGATCGTCGGCGCTCCGGCGCGGTCCGGCCGAGCGGATCCTGCTCGTCGGGCCTCGGGCCGAAGTCCGGCTTCGGGCGGAAGGCCTACCGGCGCGCCGTCTTCGCCGCGACGCAGTGGCTCGCGAAGGGCGGTGCCGCGAACGCCGTGTCCTGGCTCGCGGCCGACGCGGTGCCGGGACTCGACGCCTACTACGCCGCGCGCCACGCCGTCGAAAGCGTGAACAACGCGCTCTACCGCATCCCGGACCTCAAGACCGCGAAGAAGCCGCCGCATGCCGAAGCTCGCGCGCTTCGGCATCGTCGTGCCGGACGCCGGAGCTCGCGGCCGCGGAGCGCGGCATGCAAGGACGGCGCGGCATTGCCGCCGGCATGGCGCTCATGAAGGACCTCGCCAACCTGCCGGCCAACGTCTGCACGCCGCGCTACCTCGCCGATGCCGCACGCGCGCTCGCGAAGGACGCACAAGTCGGTGCGCGCGCACGTGCTCGACGAGCGCGAGATCCGGCGCCTCGGCATGGGCTCGTTCCTCTCGGTGACGCGCGGCTCGGACGAGCCGCCGCGGCTCATCGTGCTCGAGTACTCGCGGCGGCAAGAAGGGCGAGGCGCCGGTCGCGCTCGTCGGCAAGGGCATCACCTTCGACACCGGCGGCATCTCGCTCAAGCAGCCGCCCGGCATGGACGAGATGAAGTTCGACATGTCCGGCGCGGCGTCCGTGTTCGGCGCGTTCAAGGCGCTCGCGACGATCGGCGCGCCGATCAACGTCGTCGGCATCATCCCGACCTGCGAGAACATGCCGAGCGGCCGCGCGACCAAGCCGGGCGACATCGTCACCTCGATGGCCGGCAAGACCATCGAGGTGCTGAACACCGACGCCGAGGGCCGCCTGATCCTCTGCGACGGCATCACCTACGCGCGCCGCTTCAAGCCGCGCGCCGTCGTCGACATCGCGACGCTGACCGGCGCCTGCGTGATCGCGCTCGGCGCGCACTACTGCGGCCTGTTCTCGCCGGACGACAAGCTCGCGGCGGCGCTCGCCGCCGCCGGCGAGCGCGCCGACGACCGCGCCTGGCGCATGCCGGTCGCGGAGGAATACGCGGAACTGCTGAAGAGCAACTTCGCCGACCTGGCGAACGTCGCCGGCCGCGAGGCGGGCGCGATCACCGCGGCCTGCTTCCTGTGGAAGTTCGCCGACGGCCTTGCGCTGGGCGCACCTCGACATCGCCGGCAGCGCCTACCTGACCGGCGCCCACAAGGGCAGCACCGGCCGCCCGGTGCCGCTGCTCGTCGACTGGCTGCTGCACGGGGCCTGAGCCCGTGCCGGCGCCGCAGGTCGACTTCTACGTGCTGCGCGGGCAGCGACCCCGGCGCGCGCCTGCGCTTCGCCTGCCGGCTCGTCGAGAAGGCCTGGCTGAAGCGCCATCGCGTGCGCGTGCAGTTCGACGCCGGGCGGCGAGCTCGAGGCCTTCGACCAGATGCTCTGGACCTTCTCCGACCGCGAGCTTCGTGCCGCATCGCCGCGCGGGCAGCCCGGACGACGCGCCGGCGCCGGCGCCTGCCGCGGTCGTGATCGCGGACGACGCCGAGGCCGACGCCGCCGACGGCGACGTGCTCGTCAACCTCGCCGCGGCGCAGCCGGCGACTCGAGGGCTGGGCGCGCATCGCCGAGGTCGTCGATGCCGACGCCGGCGCGGCGGACCAGGGCCGCGAGCGCTTCCGCGCCTATCGCGAGCGCGGCC
This sequence comes from uncultured Gammaproteobacteria bacterium, assembly GCA_963760725.1. Taxonomy (GTDB): domain Bacteria; phylum Pseudomonadota; class Gammaproteobacteria; order Steroidobacterales; family Steroidobacteraceae; genus SCUD01. Next base: position 661,741 of record CAVXET010000005.1, on the reverse strand, counting down.
TCGACGCCTGCGACGCACGACATGAGGGACGAGGCATGAGCCGCGATGCCGCACGCGACCTGCCGATCCTGACCGACGTCGTCGAGCTGCACGCGACCGGCAGCTTCCCGAAGCCGGAGCGCGCGCCCGAACCCGAGGCGCCGTATGCCGTCGGGCCTGCTCTCGGAGGAGGACGTCGCCGCGCTGCAGGCGACGCTCGTCGACCGCACGCTCAACCTCACGGACGAGCTGCTGCACGCCGCCGCGCGCGACATCGAGGCCGTCATGTTCGAGCGCGTGATCGACCGGCTGCGCGCAGCGCTGCCGGACCTCGTCGCCGCGGCGCTGCGCGAGCAGCTCGCGCCCGGACGAGGACTGACCCGACCTGCCGGGCGCATGGACAAGACCTACTCGCCGCGCGGACATCGAGGAGCGCATCTACCGCCGCTGGGAAGCGGAGGGCCTGTTCGCGCCGGCGGGCGACGGACCGCCGTTCTGCATCGTCATCCCGCCGCCGAACGTGACCGGGACGCTGCACATGGGCCACGCGTTCCAGGACACGATCATGGACGCGCTGACGCGCTTCCACCGCATGTCGGGCGACCGCGCGCTGTGGCAGCCGGGCACGGACCACGCCGGCATCGCGACGCAGATGGTCGTCGAGCGCCAGCTGCACGGCGAGGGCAAGACCCGCCACGAGCTCGGCCGCGAGGCCTTCAACGAGCGCGTGTGGCGCTGGAAGGAGGAATCCGGCGGCACGATCGCGCGCCAGATGCGCCGGCTCGGCGCTCGGTGGACTGGAGCCGCGACCGCTTCACGATGGACCCGGGCATGTCGCAGGCCGTGCAGCAGGCCTTCATCCGCCTCTACGAGGAGGGCCTCATCTACCGCGGCAAGCGGCTCGTCAACTGGGACCCGGTGCTGAAGACCGCGGTCTCCGACCTCGAGGTCGCAGTCCGAGGAGGAGAACGGCACGCTCTGGCACATCCGCTATCCGTTCGCGAACGGCAAGGGTCACGTGACCGTCGCGACCACGCGCCCGGAGACGATGCTCGGCGACGTCGCCGTCGCCTTTCATCCGGACGACGAGCGCTACCGCGGGCTCGACGGCACGATGCTCGCGCTGCCGCTCACCGGCCGCGAGATCCCGCTGATCGCCGACGAGTTCGCGGACCCCGCCTTCGGCACCGGCTGCGTGAAGCTGACGCCGGCGCACGACTTCAACGACTACGAGGTCGGACAGCGCCGCGGCCTGCCGCTGATCAACATCCTGACGGCCGACGCGAAGATCAACGACGAGGCGCCCGCCGCCTACCGCGGGCTCGACCGCTTCGAGGCGCGCAAGCGCATCGTCGCCGACCTCGAGGCCGCGGGCCTCCTCGAGAAGATCGAGCCGCACCGCCTCACGATCCCGCGCGGCGACCGCAGCGGCGCCGTGATCGAGCCCTGGCTCACGGACCAGTGGTACGTGCGCATCGCGCCGCTCGCCGCGCCCGCGATCCGCGCGGTCGAGGACGGCCGCATCCGCTTCGTGCCGGAGAACTGGGACCGCACCTACTTCGAGTGGATGCGCAACATCAAGGACTGGTGCATCAGCCGCCAGCTCTGGTGGGGCCACCGCATCCCGGCCTGGTACGGGCCGGACGGCGCGATCTACGTCGGCGAGAGCGAGGCCGAGGTGCGCAGACGCCACGGCCTCGCCGCCGGGCTGCCGCTGCGGCAGGACGAGGACGTGCTGGACACCTGGTTCTCCTCGGGCCTGTGGCCGATGTCCACGCTCGGCTGGCCCGAGAAGACGACGGAACTGGAGACCTTCTACCCGACCAGCGTGCTCGTGACCGGCTTCGACATCATCTTCTTCTGGGTCGCGCGCATGGTGATGCTCGGCCTGCACTTCACCGGCGAAGTGCCGTTCCGCGAGGTGTACATCCACGGCCTGATCCGCGACCACGAGGGCCAGAAGATGTCGAAGTCGAAGGGCAACGTCCTCGACCCGCTCGACATCGTCGACGGCATCGGTCTCGAGGCGCTGGTCGCGAAGCGCACCACGGGACTCATGCAGCCGCAGCTCGCACCGGCGATCGAGCGCGCGACGCGCAGGCAGTTCCCGGACGGCATCGCGGCCTACGGCACCGACGCGCTCCGCTTCACCTTCGCGTCGCTCGCGACGCTGTCGCGCGACCTGCGCTTCGACCTCGGGCGCGTCGAGGGCTACCGCAACTTCTGCAACAAGCTCTGGAACGCGGCGCGCTTCGTGCTGATGTCGGTCGAGCCCGAAGTCCCGGCCGGGCCGGAAAAGCTCTCGGTCTACGACCGCTGGATCCGCTCCCGCCTCCAGGTCGACGACCGCGTCGGTCGTCGAATGCCTGAAAGTCTACCGATTCGACCTGGCTGCGCAGGCCGTCTACGAATTCACCTGGTACGAGTTCTGCGACTGGTATCTGGAATTCAGCAAGACGGTACTGCAGTCGGGCTCGAGCACTCCGGATGAAATCCGCGGCACGCGGCGGACGCTGATCGAGACCCTCGAAACGCTGCTGCGGCTGCTGCACCCGTTGATGCCGTTCATCACCGAGGAAATCTGGCAACGGGTCGGCGCCGCTCGCGGGCGTGGCCGGAGCATCGATCATGAGCCAGCCGTTCCCTGCGCCGGACCCGGCCGGGGATGACGCTCGCGCCGAGGAGCAGAGTGCGCTGGGCAGTGAGCCTGATCACGACGATACGCGGGATTCGAGGGCAGTTCGACATCGCGCCGTCCCGGCAGACTCGCCACGTACTTCGAGAACGCAACGGCTGAAGACCAGCGGCGATTCGAAGTCAGCGCTCCTGCAATCTGCAAGCTGGCCGGCATCAGCGAAGTCGTCTGGCTGGCGCCCGATGCGCGTCCACCGCAGTCGGCGGCCGCAGCGGTCGGTGAAATGTCGGTACACATACCGATGGCGGGCCTGATCGACGTCGACGCGGAGCTCGAACGGATCGCCAAGCGCCGCAGGAAAGCTCGAAGCAGGAGCTGAACCGGGCGAACGCCAAGCTCGGCAACGAGAATTTCGTGCGCAATGCGCCTGCCGAGGTCGTGACGCAGGAGCGCGAGCGGCTGGATACCTTCAAGCGTGAACTGGCGCAACTTGCCGAGCAGCACGAGCGGGTAGCCTCGCTGCGATGAACGCGCAGACCCAGGCCACCGATTCCCTGCGCGGCCCGCTGCTGGCTGCGCTCGCGAGCCTCAACCAGGTGCTGCTCGGCAAGGACCGCGAGGTGCGCCTCGCGCTCACCTGCCTGCTGGCCCGCGGTCACCTGCTGATCGAGGACATCCCGGGGGTGGGCAAGACGACGCTCGCGCACGCGCTTGCGCGCGTCCTCGGCCTCTCCTACCAGCGCATCCAGTTCACCAGCGACCTGCTGCCCGCCGACGTCATCGGCATCTCGGTCTACGACCGCGCGAGCGGGCGCTTCCGCTTCAATCGCGGCCCGGTGTTCGCGCAGCTGGTGATGGCGGACGAGGTCAACCGCGCGACGCCCAAGGCGCAGAGCGCGCTGCTCGAGGCGATGGAGGAGCGCCAGGTCACGGTGGACGGCGAATCGCACGCCCTGCCCGAGCCGTTCTTCATCGTCGCGACCCAGAATCCCTCGTTCCAGATCGGCACCTTCCCGCTGCCGGAGTCGCAGGTCGACCGCTTCCTGATGCGCATCGAGCTCGGATACCCGGCGCCCGGGCACGAGCGCCAGCTCCTGCGCGGCCGCGACCGGCGCGACCTGCTCGCCGACCTTCCGGCCGTGCTGGATCCCGCGGCGATCCCGGCGCTGCAGCGGCGCGTGACCGAACTGCACGCCAGCGACGCACTGCTCGACTACGTGCAGGCGGTTGCGCGCGCCTCGCGCGAGGCCGGCCGCTACCAGGCGGGCCTCTCGCCGCGCGCCGTCATTGGTCTCCTGCGCGCGGCGCAGGCCTGGGCATTCCTGCACGGCCACCCGGGCGTGCTGCCCGAGGACCTGCAGGCCGTGCTGCCCTCCGTGATCGGCCATCGCCTGCGTCCGCGCGATGCCGCCGACGCCCGCGGGCCCGTCGAAGTCGCCGCAGCCCTCATGAGTTCGGTGCCCATCCCCTGAGGGCGGCCCACCACTCCGCCGCGTACACCGCAAAACGCGCCCTGCGCCGCTGGGTGCACGACTGGATCCGCGAGCGCCAGGGCCCCGACCGCGAGGCGGTGACGCTCCGCCGCGGCCGCATCTACATCCTGCCGACCGGCCTCGGCGTCGCCTTCGGGCTGATGCTGGTCGCGATGCTGCTCGGCTCGCTCAACTACGGAAACAACCTCGGCCTCGCGCTCACCTTCCTGCTCGCGGCGCTCGGCGTCGTCGCGATGCACGCCTGCCATCGCAACCTCGAGGCGCTCGTAGCGCACCCCGGCGGCACCGAACCGCCGTTCGCGGGCCAGGACGCCGTGTTCCGCATCGCCGTCTCGAATCCGGGGCCGCTGCCGCGCAGCGACCTCGAAGCCGCCGCAGCGCAGGCGTCGCCGCCCGCTCACGTCGCGGCCGGCGGCGAAGCGGCGCTCGAGTTGCGTGTGCCGACCCGGCGCCGCGGCAGCGTCGTCCTCGAGCGCGTCGAGATCGCGACCCGCTTTCCCTACGGCCTGTTCCGCGCCTGGGCCGTGCTGCACCCGGGCATGCAATGCCTCGTCTATCCGCGACCGGCACCCGACGCGCCCCCGCCGTCTCGCCACGCCGGGCCTGTCCGGCGGCGGCGCCGCGCGGCGCGGCGACGACGACTTCGCGGGGCTGAAGGACTATCACCCGGGCGACCCGCCGAAGCACATCGCCTGGAAGGCCTACGCCCGGGCCGACGAGCTGCTGGTCAAGGAATTCAGCGGCGACGCGGAAGCGACGCCCGTCTTCGACCTCGCGGACGTGCCGGGCGGCGACCTCGAGTCGCGGCTCTCCGTGCTCGCGCGCTGGATCGTGGACGCGCACGCGCGCGGACTCGCTTTCGGCCTGCGGCTGCCGGGCGAGGAACTTCCGCCCGCACCCGGCGACGCGCAGCGCGCGCGCTGCCTCGCCGCCATCGCGCGCTTCGACGCGCCCGCTCCCGATGTCGCCTGAACGCTCGGAGAGCTTCCGGCGCCTGGCCTGGACGACGGCCGGCCTCACGGCCGCACTCGGCCCGCATCTCCTGCGCCTCGAGCCCTGGGTCACGCGCATTCGTGCTGGGCGTCGCCGCCTGGCGGCTCGTCGCCGAGCGGCGCGGCTGGCGGCTGCCGCCCACGCTCGTGCGCGGCCTCATCGCGGCGGCCGTCACGGTCGGCGTATTCCTGAGCTATTCGACGATCACCGGACTCGACGGCGGCACGGCGCTGCTCGCGCTCATGTCGGCGCTTGAAGCTGCTCGAGACGCGCGACGCCCGCGACCAAACGGTGCTGATCTTCATCGGCTGGTTCCTCTGCCTCGCGTCCTTCCTGTACGCGCAGGACGTCGCGACCGCCGCCTGGGTGCTGCCGACCGTGTGGCTGCTCGCAGCGGCGCTGCTGCGCGTGTCGCTGCGCGGCCGCGGCAGGGCCGGCGCTGCGGCCGTTCCGCACGACGGGCGCGATGCTGCTGAAGGCCGCTCCTGTCGCGCTCGTGCTGTTCGTCTTCTTTCCGCGCTTCGCGGGCAGCTTCTGGGGAGCGCCCTCGTCGGAGCGCGCGCAGACCGGACTCACCGAGGAAATGTCGCCCGGCGACATCTCCGACCTCACGCAGAACGACGTCGTGGCGTTTCGCGTGCGCTTCGAGGCGCGATCAGCCGCCGCCGCCGCGCGAGCGCTACTGGCGCGCGCTGACGCTCAACGCAGTTCGACGGTTACACCTGGCGCCGCGGCGATTCCCAGGCCTTCTACGGCGCCCGTGGTCAGCCACCTGGGGCACGCCGGTCGATTACACCGTGACGATGGAGCCGACCGCGCAGCAGATGCTGTTCGCGCTCGACCTGCGTCGAACGCTGGACGCCGGGCCTCGCAAACCAGTCCTGGGACTTCAGCCTGCGCGCGCGCCGGCCCATCAACGCAGTGCTGCGTTACGACGCGCGCTCGCATCGCCGAGTACCGGGTCGGCGTCGAGCTGGACCGCGCGCTCGAGAACCTCAGCCTGCAGCTGCCCGCAAGGCCGCAATCCGCGCACGCTCGAGCTGGCGCGCCGGATGCGCACCGCGGCGGACAGCGACGCCGACTACTTGCGCGAGGTGCTCAACCTGTTCCGCGAGCAGGAGTTCCGCTACACGCTGACGCCGCCCGGGCTCGCGCGGAACTCGGTGGACGATTTCCTGTTCAACACGCGCCAGGGATTCTGCGGCCACTTCGCCTCGGCGTTCACGACGATGGCGCGCGCTGCCGGGATTCCGGCGCGCGTGGTCGCCGGCTACCAGGGCGGCGACTGGAACCCGCTCGGCGGCTACCTGATCGTGCGCCAGTCGCACGCACATGCCTGGTCCGAGGTCTGGCTGCCGGAGCAGGGCTGGACGCGCGTCGACCCGACGGCGGCGGTCGCGCCGGAACGCGTCGAGCGCGGCATCGAGGCGTCGTTCGCCGGATCGGATGCGCTGCCGGGCGCGCTGCGGCGCGAGTCGGAGCTGCTCTGGCAGGCGGGCATGCTCTGGGACAACCTGAACGCCGAATGGAACGACTGGGTCGTGCAGTTCGACCGCGCGACGCAGGAAAGCGTCCTGTCGGAACTCGGCTTCGATGACCCGGACTGGCGCGCATTCGCGACTGCCCTCGCCATCGGACTCGGGATCGCTGTCGGCATACTGGTGCTATGGCTCGCGTTCGAGCTGCGCCCGCGCGCGACGGATCCCGCCGCGGCGGCGTACCGCCGATTCCAGAACCGGCTCGCGCGCCGCGGCATCGAGAACGAGGTGGGCGAGGCGCCGCGCGACTTCGCGAAGCGCGTGCGCAGGCTGCGCCCCGATCTCGGCACGCCGGCGCTCGCGATCACGGAGACCTACCTGCGACTGCGCTACGGGCCGGCACCGGCGGCCGGCGACCTGCGCCTGCTGCGCGCGCTGGTCACACGCTTCAGGCCGTGATCCCGCCTACACCGCGCATCTTTCCACTTGCCGCGCGAGAACAGCCACAGCGTGAAGAGCCCGACCGCGGTCTCCGAGACGAACACCGCCCAGAACACGCCCGAGTGCTGCCAGTCGAGCTGCGATCGCGAGCAGCCACGACAGCGGAATCTGGATCAGCCAGAAAAACACGACGTTGATCCAGGTCGGGCGTGACCGTGTCGCCGGCGCCGTTGAACGCCTGCACGGAGACCATCCACCAGCCGTAGACGAACAGCGAGTACGACAGGATCCGGAGCCATTCGGCGCCGATCGCGATCACCGTCGGGATCGGCCGTGAAGATGCCCATGAACTCGCGCGGCAGCGCGAAGAACGCCACCGACACGGCGAGCAGGTAGCACCATGTTGTACGCGCCGATGCGCCACACCGAGGCCTCGGCGCGCTCCGGCTGGCCGGCGCCGAGGTTCTGGCCGACCAGCGTCGCGGCCGCGTTCGACATGCCCCAGGCCGGCATCATCGTGAACATCATGATGCGGACCGCGATGGTCGCGCCGGCGACCGCCTCGCTGCCGATGATCCGCGAGGATCCGCATCAGGAAGATCCACGAGGTCATCGCGACGATCATCTGGCCGACGCCGCCGAGCGAGGTGCGCACGATGTTCCAGAGGATCGCCGCCGTGCCAGGCGAGCTGCGAGCGCAGCACGCGCAGGTGCGGCCCGCCGCGGAACAGGATCCAGAGCTGCAGCAGCACGCCGGCGCCGCGGCCGATGGCCGTCGCGATCGCCGCGCCCTCGACGCCGAAGCGCCGGGACCGGGCCGAGGCCGAAGATCAGGATCGGGTCGAGCACGATGTTGAGGCCGTTCGCGAACCACAGCACGCGCATCGCCGCGGACGCATCGCCGGCGCCGCGGAAGATCGCGTTGATCGTGAACAGCAGCAGGATCACCGCGTTGCTGCCGAGCGCCCACTGCATGTACGGGTAGCCGTGGCTCAGCGTCCAGGCGTCCGCGCCCATCAGCCGCAGCAGGTCCTGCGCGAACACGATGCCGGCGACCGCGAACGGCACCGACGCCAGCAGCGCGATCCAGATCGCCTGCACGGCCGTCACCGCGGCCTCCTCGCGCTTGCCTTCGCCGACGCGCCGCGCGACGACGGCGGTCACCGCCATCGCGAGGCCGATGCCGATCGCGTACAGCAGGAACAGGATCGTCTCGGTCAGCCCGACGGTCGCGACCGCCGAGGAACCGAGCTTGCCGACGAAGAAGATGTCGACGACCGCGAACGTGGACTCGAGCACCAGCTCCAGCACCATCGGCACCGCGAGCAGGAACACCGCGCGCTTGCAGCGGGATCTTCGTGTAGTCGGCGCCGGTGCCGCGGATCGCGTCGCGCAGCTCCGCCCACACCGGGCGCCGCCCGGCGCGTCGCGTCGGGTGCGTCAGTGGCCGTCACGAGGCTTCAGGTCCCGGTCGCGACGTAGCGCGGGTCGTGCGCCTCGCGCGAGAAGATCCGCCGCAGGAGCGGCTCGAAGTGCGCGAGCGGTCGCGTCGGGTAATCGGGATCGAACGAGGCCTGGTCCCAGTCGCAGAACGCGACGCAGGCGTCGTACCAGCGGATGGTCCTTCAGGCGCTCGCGCGCGAGGCGGTCGCCGCCCAGGTGGTGGACGTAGTAGTAGGTCTGGAACAGCCCGTGCTGCTCGACGATCCAGGTGACTTCGGGCCGCACGTAGGGCCGCAGGATGCCGGCCGCCACCTCGGCGTGGTTGTAGGGCGCGAGTTCGTCGCCGATGTCGTGGATCAACGCCCCGAGCACGAGTTCCTCGTCGGCGCCCGCGGCCTCGGCGCGCGTCGCCACCTGCAGCGAATGCTCGAGCCGGCGTGACGGGATAGCCCTCGAGCGAGTTGTCGAGCTTGCGCGAGCGCCGCGAGCACGCGGTCCGGCAGTCCGGCCGCGAAATCGCGCTCGGACCGGTCGAGCAGCAGGTAGTCCTCCCGCGTGCCGTCCGCCATGCGGCGGAAGCTGACGATCTTCTTCATGCGCCGTTCCTCCGCGGCGAGACGGCGGCGCACGACCCGGTAAAGGCTTCTCGGCCCGTCGATGTCGATGTAGCAGCCCTGCAGGTGCCGCACGCCTTCCGCCGGGTCGAAGCCCGTGCGACCGTGCAACAGCCGCCGGTTGTCCATCATCAGGAGCTCGCCGGCGGCGAGCAGGAAGCGGATCTCGAACTCCGGCGAGCGCAGCAGGTGGTCGAAGGCCCGGCGCGCGCGGTAGTACGCGTCCAGCTCCGCCGGGCGGCTGCAGCGGGACGAAATCCAGGCGCGGGCTGAAATGGATCGCGACGAGCCCGCCGTTGCGCGTCCCGCTCGATCGGGCACCGCGCTTGCGACCAGCTCGGTGGACTCGTCCTGGTAGCGGAAGCGCACCGGCGTGCGCGACAGCAGCGCGAAAGCCTCCGGGTCGCGCGACTCGAGCGCGCGCGCCGCCGCGAAGCCGTCGACCAGCGTCGAGAGCCCGCCGGAGGTCTCGTTGACGAGGCAGTGCAGCAGCTGCACGCCGGGCACCGGGTCGCGGTAGGGATTGTCCGTGTGCGGGTCGAGCGGCAGCGACGTGTAGGCGAGGTCGCTCGCCTCGGCGGTCGAGCGCACGTCGAAGAGCGCGCCGAAGTTCGTCTCGCGCGTGAAGCCGAACGTGCTGCCCACGCGGAACAGCGACTCCGGCTGCACGGCCACCCCGCTGAACACGATGAACCCGGTCTCGAGGAACTGGCGCAGCCATTCGTCGCAGCTGCGCGTCGTCGGGCTGTTCCGTCCAGGCGAAGCGACGCACCTCGCCTGTCGCCGCGTCCCAGAGGCGCGGCGCGGGAACGTCGTGGTCCGCCGGCGCGAGCGCCGCCTCCTCCAGCAGGTGGCGGCCGAGGAATTCGGCCTCGTGCCCGTCGCTGAAGCGGATGCGGTAGCGCCCGGACTCGGGCTCGCTGACGGCGGTGACGGACAACGCCGAGGTCGAGGTCCGAGGGATCGTGCAGTCGCTGGCCGGTGCGCAGGTCCATGCTGCGCGGATCCCGGCAGCGCTCGCGCAGCCAGATCGGATGCAGCGCAAAGCGCTGGCCGTCGTCCAGTTCGATCGGCCAGTTCACTCGCGGCGTCGGATCGTGTAGGCGCGGCATGGACGCCTACACTAAGGCCGCGCCCGGCAGCGGGCAAGCGATAGGATGACCTTCATGCGCCATGCACTATTGCCCCTCGCCACTGCGCTCATGCCGCGGATGCGCGCAACGTTCCGACCGGAACGCTGCACTCGAACCTCTGGTATCACCTCGCGCTCGGCTACTACCTGAAGGGTGACTTCAACCGCGCCGCCGGGGCCTGGACCCGGGCTCGCGACTCGGTGGCCAATGCCGACAACCTCGTGTCCGCCAGCCACTGGCTCTACCTCTCGCTGCGGCGTGCCGGAAGGCCCGACGAGGCGGCGGCGGTCCTGCGGCCGATCACGGCAGATCTCGACGTCATCGAGAACGGCGAATACCACCAGTTGCTGTTGATGTACCGGGGCGAGCGGACGCCGGAGGCGCTGCTGGCGGACGCCAGGGAAGATTCCGGCGGTTCCGCGACACGTTACGGCGTGGGCGCCTGGTTCCTCGTCAACGAGCGCCAGGACGAAGCCGAGTCCCTGTGGGAGGCCATCCTCGCGGGCTCGGACTGGCCTTCATTCGGTCATCTCGCGGCGGAGGCAGAGTGGCCGCCCGGCGGATGTTGCGAGTCGTCGGTCCCTTGCCGTCGGGGCGCCAGCCGGGCGGGCCGAATACGTAGCCAAACGCCTCGCGCAGGCTCCGCGCCCCGCGACGTCGCGGGCAATCGCCGCCCACTCGTGGAAGGCGATTCGGAGCGGATTGAACGTCGCGATGTTGTTGACGATGCCGTAACGGGGAGGCTCGTCGTCCCGCTCCTCGGCGAAGGTTCCGAACAGCCGGTCCCACACCATGAAAGTTCCGGCGTAGTTGCGATCGAGGTAGCGCGGATTCGTGGCGTGGTGCACCCGGTGGTTCGAGGGCGTGTTGAAGAGGTACTCGAACCAGGCCGGCATGCGGCGGATGGTCTCGGTATGTATCCAGTACTGGTACAGCAGGCTGATGCCGCTCTGGACCAGGATCATCCCGGGCGGAAATCCCAGGAGCGCCAGCGGGAACCACGGCGCCCAGGTGCCGACGAGCACGCCGGTCCACGTCTGGCGGATTGCGGTCGAGAGGTTGTACTCCTGCGAGGAGTGGTGGTTCACGTGCGCCGCCCACCAGAACCGGCACTCATGGCTCGCGCGGTGGAACGCGTAGTAGGCCAGGTCGTCGAGCACGACCAGCGCGGCCCATGCCCAGGGGGACTTCGGGGAAATGTCGAACAGCCGGTGCTCGTGGAGGAAGGCGAACACCACGACGACCACGCCAGCCAACAGCAGGTTGCTCGCGTAGTTGCCGGCTCGCATCGCGACCGAGGCCAGCGTGTCGCGCCACTCGTAGTGCCCGCGCACCAGCTGCGCCCGGATCAGCGCCATCTCGAGCACGAGCAGCCCGAAGGTCGCGAGCGCGATCCACTCGCCGACAGACAGGGAACTCAGCTTCGGCACGCGATCAGCGCCTCCCCTTTCGCGAGCACCTCGTCATGATCCTCGGGCGCAGGCGCCTGCGCGAGCAGGTCCCGCGCCCGTTCCCGGACCCGCGCGTCCGCGCGCGGCCGGCCGATATCGACCCATTTCTCGAGCCCGATCCTGGGAAACAGGCTCGGGTAGTACGCGCTCCTGTAGTTCGCGAGCGTCGAAGGCGACGTCAGGAAATGCCCTTCCGCCGCAAGCTGCTCGATCGCTTCTTCGGCGCCGATCGAGGCCGGGTCGACGGAAAATCCCCGGGCGAAGAGCCGGGCGGCGCCGATGACCTCGTCGCCGTACACGGTCATCGCCGGCGAGTAGGCCTTGGAGTTCAGCGTGCTTCCCACGAACGGCGCGAGCCCGACCTGGCCCATGACGCTCGTGACCTGGTTCATCCAGGAAGCGCCCGCGGCCAGCAGGTCCGGGCCCCAGCCATCGCCGCTTCCCGACGTGCCTGCGTGGGGAATGCCGTACTCGGCCATCATCTCCGCGCAGCCGAGGTTGATGAGGTGGGTCTGCGGATCGTAGAAGTCGATCATGGTCTTCATGTCGAAATACATCGGCAGGCTGCCGAGGATGATCGGCGCGCCCGGCTTCGCGAGCTGCGAGAGGACGAGCCCGCCGAGGAGTTCCGCGTTCAGCAGCGCGAGCGCGCCCGCGCAGGGAAGAGGCGTCGTCATGCCCGACATCCCGTAATTCGAGTAGATCACGGGAATCGAGCGCGCGGCGGAGTCGAGGAGCTTGTCCGACGTTCCTTCGTTGATCACGAGCGGCGTGACGGGATTGAGGTACGGGATGACGAAGGGCCGCTCGCCGAGATCGCCGCGCACCGCGTCGAGCAGCGTGAGCGCCTTGGGAAACAGGCTCTCGTCCGAGATCAGGAGCACCAGCGGCTTGGTCGAGTTCGCGACCATCTCGAGCACGGCGTAGAGATCGGCGACCTCCGGCGGCAGGTCGCGGATCACGCCGAGCGTCGAGATCACGTCGTAGTTCGGCAGTGCCTGGCAGAGCCGGACGCAGCGGCCCATGTCGGCGCGGCTGAACGGGCTGAGCTCGTCGGTGACCGGGTCCTGCAACCAGAGGTTCGTGACGCCCGAGCCGAACCGCGTCTGCCCGTCCCCGAGCCGGAATGCCGGTTGCCCGCGCCGATCGAAGATCTCGATCGTCGCCGGCGCCGACTCGATCGCCGCGTCGACGAGGTCCCGGTCGAAGTAGACGCGGTCGCCCTCGACCCGCGCGTCTCCCTTCCGGCAGACGTCGCGCGCGCGTTCCGAGTCCAGGCGCAGGCCGGACCGGGCGAGGATCTCCAGCGAGGCCTCGTGCACGGCATCCCGTTGCGCGCGGTCAACAGGGTCAGGCCGCGGTCGTGCGATGTCCGCGCACCGGCCTCTTTTCCAGGCGCTCACGGCGCGCGCACGCGCGAGAGCACGACCGCCCCGCCCACGAACAGCACGAGCACCGAAAGCATGCCGATGCGCGTGTCGCCCGTGAGCAGCGCCGTGACGCCGACCAGCGTCGGCCCGAGCACCGCGGCGAACTTGCCCATCATGTTGTAGAAGCCGAAGAACTCGCCCTGCTTTCCCTCCGGCACCAGCGACGCGTAATACGAGCGCGACAGCGACTGGATGCCGCCCTGCACCAGGCCGATCATGACCGCGAGCAGGTAGAAGTGCTGCACCTCGCGGATGCATGTACGCGCCAACGGTGGCCGCGGCATAGACCGCGATCGCGATGAAGATGCCGTTGCGCGCGCCGATGCGGTCGCCGATCCAGCCGAACGCCAGCGCCGCCGGGAAATCCCACGAACTGCACGATGAGCGAGCGCGGCGATCAGGCTCTGCTGCGGGAAGCCGAGCGACAGGCCGTAGTCCACGGCCATCTTGATGATGGTGTTGACGCCGTCGATGTAGAGCCAGTACGCGAGCAGGAACCAGACCAGCGGCCGGTACTTGCGCACCTCGTGCAGCGTCGCGCGGAATTCGCGCCAGCCGGCGCGCAGGGCGTCGCGCGCCGCGAGCGGGCGCGGCGGCTTCTGCTCGCGCACCCAGAGCAGGCAGGGAATCGTGAACAGCAGCCACCAGACCGCCACCATCAGGAACGCGAGCGCACGGCCTGCGCGGCGCCGGCGAGCCCGAATGCCGCCGGATTCGTCACCATCGCCACGTTCACGACCAGCAGCAGCCCGCCGCCGAGGTAGCCGAAGGAATAGCCGAGCGCCGAGACCCGGTTGTACTCGGGCGGCTCCGCGACGTCCATGAGCAGCGCGTCGTTGAAGATGATGCCGCCCCAGAAGCCGATGCCTGCGAGCGAGTAGATCGACGGCCGCGGCGACCCATTCGCCCTGCGCGACGAAGTAGAGCGCCGCCGTCATGACCGCCCCGAGCAGCGTGAAGAACGCGAGCAGCCGGATGCGCGCGCCGCCGCGGTCGGCCATCGCGCCGAGCAGCGGCGCCGCAGCGCGATCACGAGGCTGCCCGAGCCCGCTGACCAGGACCCGAGCCGGAAGGTGCTGACGGACGCCTCCGTGCCGGCGCTCCAGTACTGCTTGAAGAAGATCGGGAAGAATCCGGCCATCACCGTCGTCGCAAACGCCGAGTTGGCCCAGTCGTAGAGCGCCCAGCCGATCACGGGCCGCCGGAGCAGCGCGCGCTTCACGCGGCCGCCGCGAGGTGCTCGCGGGTTTCGCGGAACACGAGGTCCGGCCAGCGCTCGATCGTGAGGCCGAGGTTGACGCGCGTCGGCGCGAGGTAGACCAGCTCGCCGGCGTGGTCGAGCGCGAGGTTCTCGTACGCGCGCTCGCGGAACTCCTCGAGCTTCGTCCTCGTCGCCGCCCGCGATCCAGCGCGCGGTGACGACGTTGATCGGCTCGAAGGCGCAGGTCACGCCGTATTCGTCCGCGAGGCGGAAGGCCACGACGTCGAACTGCAGCGGGCCCGACGGCGCCGAGGATCAGGTCGTTGTTGCGCAGCGGGCCGGAACAGCTGCGTCGCGCCCTCCTCGCAGAGCTGGTCGAGGCCCTTCTGCAGCGCCTTCATGCGCAGCGGGTCCTTCAGCACGGCGCGGCGGAACAGCTCCGGCGCGAAGTTCGGGATGCCGGTGAACATCAGCGCCTCGCCCTCGGTGAAGGTGTCGCCGATGTTGATGGTGCCGTGGTTGTGCAGGCCGATGATGTCGCCGGCCCAGGCCTCGTCCGCCTGCTGGCGGTCGGCGGCCATGAAGGTCAGCGCATCGGCGATCCGCACTTCCTTGCCGAGCCGCACGTGGTGCAGGCGCATGCCGCGGCGGTAACCGCCCGAGCAGATGCGCAGGAAGGCGATGCGGTCGCGATGGCCCGGGTCCATGTTGGCCTGGATCTTGAACACGAAGCCGGTGAGCGCGGCCTCGTCGGGTGCCACCTCGCGCGTCGTGGCGGCGCGCGGCCGCGGCGGCGGGCGCATGGTCCACGAAGGAGCCGAGCAGTTCCTCGACGCCGAAGTTCGTGATCGCCGAGCCGAAGAGCACCGGCGTCTGCCGGCCGGCGAGGTAGGCCGCGGCGTCGAATGCCGGGCATGGCGCCGCGCACCAGCTCGATCTCCTCGCGGAACGCGTCGGCGCGGTCGCCGAGGAGCTCGTCGGCCGCCGTCGCTCGCGAGCCCCTCGATCGACGCGGTTCGTGCCGACGCGGCCGGTCCGGGCGCCGTCGTAGACGTAGATGCGATCCTCGGCGAGGTGGTAGATGCCCGAGAGCTCGCGACCCATGCCGATCGGCCAGGTCACCGGCGCGCACTGGATGCCGAGCACGCGCTCGATCTCGTCGAGCAGGTCGACCGGCGGCGCGCCCGTCGCGGTCGAGCTTGTTGATGAAGGTCATGATCGGCGTGTCGCGCAGGCGGCAGACTTCCATCAGCTTGATCGTGCGTTCCTCGACGCCCTTGGCGCAGTCGATGACCATCAGCGCCGAGTCGACCGCGGTCAGCGTCCGGTAGGTGTCCTCGGAGAAGTCCTCGTGGCCCGGCGTGTCGAGCAGGTTGATGATGCGCCCGCGATACGGGAACTGCATGACCGACGACGTGACCGAGATGCCGCGCTGCTGCTCGAGGCGCATCCAGTCCGAGGTCGCATGGCGCGCCGCCTTGCGTCCCTTGACCGTGCCGGCCATCTGGATCGCGCCGCCGAACAGCAGCAGCTTCTCGGTCAGCGTGGTCTTGCCGGCGTCCGGGTGCGAGATGATCGCGAAGCTGCGGCGGCGGTTGATTTCGTCGTTCGGCGTCATGTTTGGCATCGCGCGGGGCGCGCGATTGTAGCGGGATCGTCCGCTTCCGTAGAAGGCGTCCAGGGCAGCTGCCGAGCTCGAGACGGTAAACCAGCGCGTCCTCACGGCCGTCCTGCGCCTGGTAGTAGCCGCGCCGCGTCCCGACGCACTCGAAACCGAGCCCGTGATAGAGCGTGATCGCCGCGCGGTTGCTGCGGCGCACCTCGAGGAACGCGTCGCGCACGCCGCGGTCGCGCGCATGCTCCAGCAGCGCGACGAGAAGTTCGCGACCGATCCCGCGGCGGCGCCAGCCCTCGCGCGATGCAGAGGTTCAGCACGTGCGCCTCGCCCGCACCCATCGACAGCACGCCGTAGCCGGACGACGCCCTCGCCCGACTCGACGACGACGCAGTGATAGCCCACGCGCAGGCAGTCGGCGAAGATCTGGTCGTTCCACGGGAATGCGTAGGACGCGCGCTCGAGCGCGGCGACCTGCGGCAGGTCGGCCTGTGCCATCGGCCGCAGGCGCCAGTCCGGCGACTGCTAGGTCGTCACGCGCCGTGGCCACGGGCGCCTTCCAGCACCTTGAGCGCGATCTTGAGGTCGTCCCAGGACTTGGGCTTCTCGCCGGGCGAGCGCAACAGGTACGCCGGGTGGTAGGTCACGACCACCGGCACGCCGCCGAGGTCGTGCACGCGGCCGCGCAGGCGTGCAAGCGGCGAGGTCCGTGCCGAGCAGGCGCTGCGCGGCGATGCGGCCGACGCAAAGGATGGCCGACGGCGATACCAGCTCGATCTGGCGCCGCAGGTACGGCAGGCAGCGTTCGGCTTCCTCGTCGCTGGGATCGCGGTTCTGCGGAGGCCGGCACTTGAGGACGTTCGCGATGAATACCTCGCGGCGTTCGAAGCCGGCGGCACGCAACATCGCATTCAGCAGGATCCCGGCGCGCCCGACGAACGGCTCGCCCTGGCGATCCTCCTCTGCCCCCGGCGCCTCGCCCACGACCATCAGACGCGCGCCGCGGTCGCCGACGCCGAACACGGTCTGCGTGCGCGTTTCGCACAGCCCGCACAGGCGGCACTCGCGCACGGTGTCGGCGAGTTCGCCCCAATCGGGACTCTCCGGCGCGAGCGCTACGGGCCGCGGCGTCGCGGCCGCGTTACGCGGCACGATCGCCATGACGCCCAGGGCCTCGAGAGCCTCCTGCCGGCGCGCCTGCATTGGTCTAGCCGGCCCCGCCCGCCGCCCCGTCACGCGGCTTGCGGCGCAGCTTCATCCAGCTCCAGCTGACCGGGCCGGACAGGGCGTAGATCCCGAACATCGCGAACAGGACGACCCCCGGGCTGATCGCGATGAGCGCGATGGCGAGCGGCACGAGCAGGAGCCTGGAGTAGCGCACGCGCTCGCCGGTGGCGCGGTCCTTGAAGCTGCGGTAGGGAAACTTGCTGACCATCAGCAGCGCGGCCAGCAGCGTGATCGCGAAGGCGAGCACGAGGCCGGGCAGTCCCGTCACGTCGTACTCGTGCGCAATCGCGACGAAAGCGGCCACGATCGCCGCGCCGGACGGACTGGGCAGCCCTTCGAAATAGCGCTTGTCCTGGGTCGCCGAGCGCGCGTTGAACCGGGCGAGGCGCAACGCGACGGCCGCAGCGTAGAAGAAAGCCGCGATCCAGCCGAAACGCCACCACGCAAGGCCGTATTCGGCGATGCGCTCGACGCCCCACTGGTAACAGACGACCGCCGGGGCGAGGCCGAAGGCAACCATGTCCGCGAGGCTGTCGAATTCCTTGCCGAAGGCGGTTTCGGTGCCCATCAGGCGCGCCACGCGCCCGTCGAGCCCGTCGAAGATCATCGCCGCGAACACGGCGAGGCATGCCCGCTCGAAGTTGCCGTCGATCGAGGCGACGATTGCGTAGAACCCGCCGAACAGGCAGCAGGTCGTCAGCAGGTTCGGCAGCAGGAAGATGCCGCGACGCATGCGTATCTCGTTGAGGTCGACTTTCATGCGGATAGCGTGGCACGGCCGCTGGGCAGCGCCTAAGATACCGCGCTTTGGGACCGGCGACACGCGCCGCCCCCTGCGGTGAGCCTATGCGCCTGTCTGAGTATCCGATCCAGAGCCTCAAGGAAGTCCCGGCCGAAGCCGAGGTCGTGAGCCACCGGCTCATGTTGCGCGCCGGGCTCGTCCGGCGGCTGGCGGGCGGCCTTTATTCCTGGCTGCCCATGGGCCTTCGCGTCCTGCGCAAGGTCGAGCGCGTGATCCGCGAGGAGATGAATCGCGCCGGCGCCCTCGAGATCTCGATGCCGGTCGTCGCAGCCTGCGGAACTGTGGGTCGAGTCCGGCCGCTGGGAGCAGTTCGGGCCGGAACTGCTGCGCTTCAAGGACCGCCACGACCGCGACATGGTGCTCGGGCCGACCCACGAGGAAGTCATCACCGATCTCGCACGCCGCGAGCTCAAGAGCTACCGCCAGCTGCCGGTCAACTTCTACCAGATCCAGACCAAGTTCCGCGACGAGATCCGCCCCCGCTTCGGCGTGATGCGCGCGCGCGAATTCGTCATGAAGGACGCCTACAGCTTCCACGCCGACGAGGCGTCGCTCGCGGAGGGCTACCGCAGGATGTACGAGGCCTACAGCGCGATCTTCACGCGCCTTGGCCTGCGCTTTCGCGCCGTGCACGCCGACACCGGCGCCATCGGCGGCAGCGCGTCGCAGGAATTCCACGTGCTCGCCGACTCGGGCGAGGACGCGATCGTGTTCTCGGACGGCGACGACTACGCCGCGAACCTGGAGCTCGCCGAGGCATTGCCGCCGCGCGAGCCGCGCCCGGCCGCGGCGGAGAAATTGCGCGAGGTCGCGACGCCGAATGCGCGCACCATCGCCGACGTCGCGAAGCTCCTCGCGCTGGCGCCCGCGCGCCTGCTCAAGACGCTGGTCGTCGAGGGCGCGGACGGCGGCCTCGTCGTCCTGCTGCTGCGCGGCGACCACGAACTGAACGCGCTGAAAGCCGGCAAGCTTGCGGCCGTGGCAAAGCCGCTGCGCATGGCGGACGCCGGGCGCATCGCCGCCGCCTTCGGTAGCGAGCCGGGATTCCTGGGGCCGGTGGGACTCAAGCTGGCCGTGGTCGCCGACCACGCGGCCGCCGCGCTCGCGGACTTCGTCTGCGGCGCGAACAAGCCCGATGCGCACCTCACGGGCGTCAACTGGGGACGCGACCTGCCGGAGCCCGCGACCGCGGACCTGCGCAACGTCGTCGACGGCGATCGCAGCCCGAAGGGCCCGGGTACGCTCTCAATCGCGCGCGGCATCGAGGTCGGGCACATCTTCCAGCTCGGCTGCAAGTACAGCGAGGCCATGAAAGCCAGCGTCCAGGACGAACAGGGCCGCGACATCGCGATGCACATGGGCTGCTACGGCATCGGCGTGACGCGCATCGTGGCGGCGGCCATCGAGCAGAACCACGACGATCGCGGCATCGCCTGGCCCGCCCCGCTCGCGCCGTTCGACGTCGTCATCGTCGGGCTCAACTGGGAGAAGTCCGCGGGCGTGCGCGAGGCCGCCCTCGCCCTCTACCGCGAACTTGGCGACGCCGGCTTCGAAGTCCTCCTCGATGACCGCGACGCGCGCCCCGGCGTCAAGTTCGCGGACGCCGAGCTGTTCGGCATCCCGCACCGCATCGTCGTTTCGGACCGGGGCCTCGCCGCCGGACGGCTCGAATACCGCCACCGCCGTGCCGAGGCGAACGAGGAATTCCCGCAGGGGGAAGCCGCTGCCTTCCTGCGCGGGCGCGCCGCGGCCGGATGATGCGGGAACGGGCCGGGACTGCGCGAACCGCGCGCATCGTGGCTGCAGCGCTTCTCGCGCTCGCACTGGGGCCTGCTGCACGCGCGGAACGCCAGAAGGACCCGGGCCTGCGCGAAGTGATCGCGGCGGCGATCAAGTCGACGGCCTGCTTCGAGGACAAGTACGACGACGTGGTCTGGTTCGCGCTGATGCAGCCGCGGGTCGAGATGCGCCTGCGGGCGCAGCCGGCCGACCTCAGGCTCGGCGACGACCTCAAGAAAGCCTCGGAACGCATCCTGCGCGCGGTGCACTGCGAATCGAGCAAGCACAAGATGCTGCGCGACCGGCCCCAGCTCGTGCTCGCCGTGATCGACGTCGAAAGCGCCTTCGATCCGTTCGCCGTCTCCTACGCAGGCGCCGTCGGCCTCATGCAGGTCATGCCCTTCTGGCCGACCGAGCTCGGCCTGTCGCGCAAGGACCTGATCGACGTCGAACTCAACATCCGCATGGGCACGAGCATCCTCGCCTACTACCTCGAGCGCGAGAAAGGCAACTACACGCGCGCGCTCGGCCGCTACAACGGCAGCCTGGGACGCCGGGAATATCCCGATCTCGTGCTCCGCCGGCTCGACTCGCGCTGGCGCCGCTAAAAAAGGGGACGCACCCCTTTTTATTACTCACTTCAATGCGAAGAGGCGGCCTGAATTGAAAAAGGGGTGCGTCCCCTTTTTTTGGCGCTAGCGGTCCAGGAATCCTTCGGGCCATTCCCGCGATGCGGGGTCGATGACCTCCACCTCGACCGCGTCGATCCGCGCCATCGGCGGTCCCACGTGCAGCCACGCGATCAGCGAATCGAGCGCCTCGGGAGCACCCGCTGCGTGAACCAACACCGAACCGTCCGGGCAGTTCTCAGCGCGGCCGCGCAGGCCGAGGGCCGTTGCACGCCCGGCCGTGCTGGCGCGGAACCACACGCCCTGGACGCGTCCGCGTACGCAGGCGCGACGCGCCGCCTCGGGCGATGGCGCGGGAAAGTTCGGCTCATCCGAGGTCGACTTGGCCAATGCTCAATTTGCCGGCGTATCGGGGCCGCCGTCGCCGTCCAGGTACTGCCGGCAGAAGAGCTCGAGGCAGATCGAGCTCCAGACCGCCTCGTAGTACGGCCCGACGTCCGCCTTGCGCTTGCTCCGCAGCGACAGCAGCCCGCGCGCGCGGGTGCGCTCCTCGGCCAGCATCTGCCGCCAGCGTGAGAGCGGCTGCGTGAGCCAGCGGGTCGTGTGGGTCGGGAATCCCTGTTTCGAGCGGTACACCCACTCGTGCGGGAACGAACGGGCCATCAACCGCTTGAGCACGGGCTTGGTGAGCGAGCCCGTGCACCTTGAGTTCGGACGGCAACTCCCGCGCAATGGCCATCATTTCGGCAGACAGGAACGGCGTCGTGACCGGAACCCCGAATGGGGCGCCCAGCCGGTCCAGCACCGCGAAGTGGCTCTGGTTGAACGTGTACGTGTCGAGGCGCTGCATGCGCTCCACGGCCGGATCGCGCTCCTCGTAGAACTGCTCGATCGCACGCACGCTCGGCCCGCGCGGGCGGAAGTGGTGGTCCTTGACGGGCGCCCGTGCCCGCCCGTACTCGATCGCGAACTGTGATTTCAGGAAACCGTGCTCATCGAGCTCGAGGTATTGCCGCAGCCTCCGCATCCGGGCGCTGCCGTTGTAAGGCAGGCGCGCGGCGAGCATGTGGCGCAGCGGCCGCGGGATGACGCCGAGGATCCGGCGCCGCCGGTTGAACGTCGCGATCGCAAGGGCATCCGGCGGGCCGAACATGACGTCGGCGGAATGCCCGTGGAGCACCGTTTCAAACCGCGTACTCGCGTGCCCAAAGAGGCAGGCCAGCACCAGGGAATTGAAGTGCCGCGGAAGCTCCTCGATTCGCCACACGAGCCAGGGCAGGAGCCGCTCGAACCTGGACTCGTCCACGTCGACCACGTGATGCTCGATGCCGATGTGCTTCGCGATCGCTATCGCCAGGTCGAGTTCCGGGTTCTCGCCCGGCCAGCGTGCCGTCAGCGCCACGCAGTTCCGGAAGCCGGCCTGACGGGCCTTCAGCGCCAGCAACGACGAGTCGACTCCCCCGCTCAGCAGGATACCGACGTTCGAGTATTTCTTTTTCAGCCGACCCATGAAGGCGTCGAGGCCGGCGTCGGTGCGGTCGGTCCACGCGTCGAGGCCAGCGCCCGGGTCCGAGGGCTCGAAGCGAAGTTGCCAGTAGCGGGTCTCGACCGGTTCCTCGCCCGCGACCAGGCGTACATGGCTGGCCGGCAACACCTGGCTGACCCCGTGCAGCATCGTTTCGCCGACGACGAAGCGGTAGTGGATGGCTTGCCGGAGTCCTTCCGGGTCGAGCCCGGGCGAGTCGAGCAACGGGACCAGGTTCTTGATCTCGGATGCCCACGCGATGCCTGACGGGCACCGGGCATAGAACAACGGTCGCGAGCCGAACCGGTCGCGGGCGAGCGTGACTTCACCGCTTTCCAGCCGGACGACGGCCAGCGAATAGCTGCCGAGGAATTCCGACAGGATCGCAGCGCCGTGCTGCGCGAAAAGTCCTGCGACGATGGCCGCATCGTTTGCGCCGGATCGGTGCGGATCAGAAGGCAAACGCGCGGCGAGTTCGCCGAGGTTCTCGATCGTTCCGTCTACCAGCACAAGCCACGAATCGTCGCGGTGGAAGCCAGGCTCATGGCCCCGGTATGCGGCGATCGTTCGCGCTGCTTCGACCTGCAGCGCCCGGGCGGTAACCCGCGACGCAGTTCGTGTAACGCAGGCCTGCCAGCCGGGCGAGCCTGAAAGGGCAGCAAGTCCGGGGCCGGCCACGCCGACGAACGAGGCAAAATTCGGCATCAGCCCGCTCACGGTGACTGGCTCCTTCCCATAGAATTCACGGTCCCGGCAGTCTGTAAGCAGCCCGCGACGAAGGCAAGGCGATGGCGGACATCCTCGTGCTCTATTACAGCCGCAACGGCGCGACGGCCGAGCTCGCCCGGCAGGTCGCACGCGGCGTCGACGGCATCGCAGGTTGCCGTGCACGCCTGCGCACGGTGGCGCCGCTCGGCACGCCGGGCAGGGAATCCGCAGCCGCGGACGGCGCGGCCCTGGCCACGCACGACGACCTGCGCGAATGCGCCGGACTCGTGCTGGGCAGCCCGGTGCGATTCGGCAACATGGCGGCGCCGCTCATGGCTTTCTTCGACGGCACCTCGAGCCTGTGGCTCACGGGCGTGCTGGCCGGCAAGCCGGCCGGCGCTTTCTCGTCTGGCAGCACGATGCACGGCGGCCAGGAAACGACGCCGCTCGGCATGCTGTTGCCGCTGCTTCACCACGGGATGCTGATCGTGGGCCTGCCGTTCACGGAATCCGCGCTGTCGGAAACGACGGGGGGCGGGACGCCTTACGGCGCGAGTCGCGTCGTGCACGCAGGTGAGAAAGCGTGCGCTCTCGGACGAGGAACGCAAGCTCGCGCAGGCGCTCGGCGCGCGCGTCGCGACCCTCGCGCTCGCCCTCGGCGGCCGATGAGCGATCCCGCGCGGATCGCGCGAGGCGCCGCCATCGCCGCCTGGCTCGCCCTCGCCGGCTCGGTCGCACTCTGGCCGGTTTCGGGTGCCGGCATCGGGATCGTCACGACGCTCCTCGCCGGACTGCCGCTGCTCCTGCCCCTGCCCGGTCTCCTGCGCGGCGCGCGCCGGACGCTGCGCGCGGCGCCGATGGCGCTCGCGCCTGCGCTCACGCTCGGCGATCACGGAATTCCTCGTCAACCCGCCGGCTCGGCCGTTTGCGGGCGCGACACTCGCGCTCGTGTTCGCGGCATTCGCCGCGATACTCGCGGCGCTGCGGACGCTGCCGCGGGACTGATTCAGACCGGCGCCACGCGCGAGCCAGTCGCGCACGAACGGCACGGTGAGCCGGCGCTGCGCGGCCAGCGACTCCGAGTCGAGCGCATCCAGCATGCGGCACAAGGTCGCGAAGTCACGCGGCGCGCGACGCGTCAGGAAGGCCAGTGTTTCGTCGGGCAGTTCGAGGCCGCGGCGTTCCGCCCGGCGCCGCAGCGCGTCGGCCTGTTCCGGTTCCGCGAGCGGCTCGAGGCGGTGGACTTCCGAGGCCGCCAGGCGCGATGCGAGGTCCGGCAGGCGCACCGCGGTTGCCGCCGGGCTGCCGGCGGACGCAATCGCCAGGCTCCGCCCGTGCTCCGCCAGCCCGTTGTAAAGCGTGAAGAGCGCGGACTCGAAGGCCGCGTCGCCGGCGACGGCGTCGATGTCGTCGAGCGCAACCAGGGCCAGCTGCTCGAAGCCGTCGAGGAGCTGCGGACCGTCCACGCGCAGCTGTGCGAGGGGCAGGTAGGCGGCGGAGCGCCCGCCGCGGCCCGCTTCGGCGCAAGCGGCCTGCAACAGGTGACTGCGGCCCGATCCCGGGGGACCGTACACCCAGACCGGCGCGCTCGAGGCGCCGTCCGCCAGCCGGCGAAGCGCCTCCATCGCTGCGGCATTGGCACCCGCGGTAAAAGTCTCGAAACGCAGCGAGACGCCGAGCTGGACGCCGAGTGGCAGCTGCCGCACGGCGTCAGCTTGCGCCGCGGCGAGCGCGGCTCACGACGATCGCCTTGCGAATGTAGGTGAGCACGTAATCGACGCCGCTGACGACCGTCGTCACCAAGACGAATGCACCGAGGCCCTGCACCAGCCAGTCCGGAAGGTCGCGGAAAGCCGCCTGCCAGACGACCGCGATGACGTACAGGAGCTGCACCAGCGTATTGAGCTTCGACGGCAGGGTCGGGCGGCCCTCGACCGGCCCGAACAGCTGCTTGTAGATCCCCGCGCCGGCGCCGATCACGACGTCACGCGCCACGGCAACCGCCGCGAGCCAGGCCGGCACCAGGCCGATCACCGCGAGCGTGATGAATACGCTGACCAGCAACAGCTTGTCCGCGAGTGGATCGAGCCACTTGCCGACTTCCGAAGTCCACCCGAAGGTCTTGGCGAGATAGCCATCGAGCATGTCCGAAACCGCCGCGATCGCGAACAGCACCAGCGTCTGGTCGTAACGGCCCTCGGCCAGCAGCACCACGATCGGCACGGTCAGTGCGATGCGCAGAAGGCAGATGAAGTTCGGGACCGTGGCGAGCTTCATGGCGCCAGCGCGTAAATCAGGCGGCCGGCATCGACGGGCTGCAGGCGCCCGTCGCGCAGGATCGCCTGGTTGAGCGCGTCCGGGTCGCCGCGCACGTTGACGCGAAACGACACGGCATCGGCGTTGACTTCGTCGACCGCGACGCCGCGCACCGGCGCAAGCTTGGCGAGCGAGCGCAGCGTCGCGGCATAGGCCTCGAGCGTCCCGATCCCGGTGACCGTCACGGTGTGCTCGCTGCGCTGCGAGGCGCCTTGCGATGCATAGACCCCGGCATAGCGCTCGGCCGCGAGCGCCGGGCCCGCCTCCAGGTCGCCCGCGGCGCCGCCCGAGGCGCCCGCCGCTGTGAAACTCCATTCCACGTCGTAGGTCCCCGTCGCCGACTGCCGTGCGCGCCCGACGAGCACACCGTCCGCGCCGTAGCGGCGCGCCGCGTCCACGAGCGCATCGTGATTGCCCGACCACGCCTGCTGCATCGCGCGCACAAGGTCGTCACCCGCGTCAGGCCAGGCGAGCGGCAACCCGTGGCGAGCCGCGCTCGAATCGACGCGTTCCTTCTCCGCGCTGGTGTCGCTGGCGGATACCAGCGCACGGCGGCCGCCGCCGCGGTCGAGCGCGAGCCAGACGAGCGTGACCGGCCGCTCGTTGCCCCAGAACGCGAGGCCGGAAGCGTCCACCGCGTTCTCGATCGCCGGTCCGTTGAAGCTGACGGTGAGCTGGTTGCCCGCGGCGCGCCGGAAGCTCGTCACGTAGCGCGAGGCCTGCGTGACGAGCGGCGCGAGGTTCGGAAGGTCCGGCGCATCGGCGCGGCCGGTGACCCGGGTGAGGACGGCGCGCATGGCCTCGCGGAAGGCCGCATCGTTGTCGCCGCCGTAGGGGACGGTGACCGAGTACAAGTCGCCGAGCGGCTCGGCCTGCACCGGCATGGCCAGCAGGGCGAAGGCCAGGACGGCGAGCCAGGTGCGACATCGTCGCGGGAGGTCGGGGTCGGGGCGTGCGCTCACGCTACAATAGTACACCGCCCGCCGGACGGGCCCGTCGAACCAGGCCCGATTTCCCGAGATGACAGAACGCCCCTCGCTGACCTACCGGGATGCCGGTGTCGACATCGATGCCGGCGAGGAACTCGTCGAGCGCATCAAGCCGCGCGTCGCGCGAACGCATCGGCCCGAGGTGCTGGCCGGCATCGGCGGATTCGGCGCGATGATCGAGATCCCCGAGGGCCGCTGGAAGAGGCCGGTCCTCGTCGCGGGCACCGATGGCGTCGGCACCAAGCTCAGGCTCGCGATCGACACTGGGCTGCATGACGGCATCGGCCAGGACCTCGTCGCAATGTGCGCGAACGACGTCGTGGTCCAGGGTGCGGAGCCCCTCTTCTTCCTCGACTACTACGCGACCGGGCGCCTCTCGGTGGACGTCGCGGAACGCGTCATCGCCGGAATCGCCGAGGGCTGCGTGCTGGCGGGTTGTGCCCTGGTCGGCGGCGAGACCGCCGAAATGCCCGGCATGTATCCCGAGGGCGATTACGACCTCGCGGGATTTTGCGTCGGCGTCGTCGAACGGGACCGCATCATCGACGGCCGGCGCACGCGCGCGGGGGATGCCGTCATCGGCCTCGCCTCGTCCGGTCCGCACTCGAACGGTTACTCGCTGATCCGCCGACTGCTCGCAGAGACCGGCGCGGACACCTCGACGCGAATCGGCGGTGCACGGCTCATCGACACCCTGATGGCACCGACGCGCATCTATGTGAAGTCGTTGCTCGCCCTCGCCGCCGCGATGGACGTCCATGGATTTGCGCACATCACCGGCGGCGGGCTCACCGACAACGTGCCGCGCGTGCTGCCGGACGGCCTCGGCGTAAGGCTCGATCCCCGTGCCTGGCGCCGCGAACCGGTCTGGGACTGGATTCGCGAGAGCGGTCGCATCAGCGACGCGGAAATGCACCGCACGTTCAACTGCGGCATCGGCATGGTGGTCATCGTCGCGCACGACGCGACGGATGCCGCGCTCGCGCAACTCGGTGCTGCCGGCGAACAGGCCACTGTCATCGGCGAGGTCGTTGCGGGCGCGGGCGTGCAGATCGGCTGATGGCGCTGCCCATCGCCGTGCTGATCTCCGGGCGCGGCAGCAACATGCTGGCCCTCGAGCGCGCGACCCGGGACGGCCGCATCGATGGCCGCATCGCAGCGGTGATTTCTGATCGCGCGGACGCCGCCGGCCTCGAGGCGGCACGCGGCCTCGGCCTTGCGACCACGGTCGTCGCGCCCGCGCCTGACGAGAGCCGCGAGGCCCATGGGCGGAGGCTGGCCGGAGCGGTCGGTGCAAGCGGCGCCGGGCTCGTCGCACTCGCGGGCTACATGCGGATCCTGGACGGGGTCTTCGTTCGAGCGTTCGAAGGACGGCTCCTCAACATCCACCCCGCCCTGCTGCCCGCCTATCGGGGCCTGCACACGCACCGGCGCGTGCTCGTAGCGGGCGAACCCAGCCACGGCTGCACGGTCCATTTCGTGGTCGAGGAACTCGATGCGGGGCCCGCAGTCATCCAGGGCAGGCTCGCGGTGCGGCCGGGCGAGGACGAATCGTCGCTTTCAGCCCGCGTTCAGCGTCTCGAGCACATTGTTTATCCGCGTGCGGTCGGCTGGTTCGCGGCCGGCAGGCTCGAATGCCGCGACGGCGGGGCCTGGATCGACGGTCGCCCGGCGGGACCTGCGATTGTCGAGGAGGAGAATTGAAAGCCATGGTGATCGGAGTGCTGGCGATCCTGGCGGCGGCTCCTGCGGCCGCCGACGGCGCGCTCGTGCCATTCGTCGCGGAGTACGACGTCCGCTACGGCCGCATGGCGGTCGGCACCAGCCGCACGGAACTCACTGGCTCGGAAACTCACTGGACCCTGGAAACGACGTCGGTCGCGAGCGGCTTCGCACGCATCATCGCCTCGGGCACGCTCAGGCAGCGCTCCGAGTTCGACCTGCTCGCGGAGGGACCACGCCCGCGGCGCTACGCATTCGACGACGGCACCGACCGCACCGGCCGCGACATTACGCTCGAGTTCGACTGGCGCGCCGGGCGCGTGCGCGGCACCGCCGAGGACGCGCCCGTGGAGCTTGCGACGGTCGCCGGCCTACAGGATGCGGCGTCGATGCAGGCGCTGGTGCTCGTGCGCCTGCGGGCCGGTCGCGAGCCCGGCACGATCGCGATGATCGAGAAGGACAAGGTGAAGTACTACCGCTATACGCTGCTGCGCCGCGAGAACCTGAAGACCGCGGTCGGCGAAGTCGAGACCGTCGTCTACCGGAGCGCGCGCGACGGCTCGGACCGCGAGACCCTGACCTGGCATGCGCCGAAGCTCGGCTTCGCCGCGGTGCAGGCCGAGCAGCGGATCGCCGGCAAGCGCGGCTTCCAGACCTACATCCGCAGCATCAAAGGGGACTGACCCCTCCTACGTCCTCGGCAGCGTCACGCCCTTCTGCCCCTGGTACTTGCCGCCGCGGTCCTTGTACGAGGTCTCGCAGACCTCGTCCGACTCGAAGAACAGGAACTGCGCCACGCCTTCGTTTGCGTAGATTTTCGCAGGCAACGGCGTCGTATTCGAGAATTCGAGCGTGACGTGCCCTTCCCACTCGGGCTCGAGAGGCGTCACATTCACGATGATTCCGCAATTTCGAACAAAGACACCAGATTCGAGGGCGAAATTGCCGGCTTCTGGGACCGTCAGGCAGTAGACGTCGTGATCGCCGGGCACTTCGCGGATGGTCGCGACCTTGTGATTGCGAAGCCCGCCTATGCCCCGCTCCTGCCGGATGACATCCGGGAACCGGCGAAATACTGAGCGATCGCAATCGAGCAAACGGGCAGCTCCGCGAATCGATCCGGACTCGCGGAGCGCCTGCCTGACCGCTTCCTCAGTGATTTCCGCGCGAAGCTTGATCCGTCGCGCGACATCGGCCTGAGCCTTGCGCCGGCCGCCGTCGTCCCGTGCCCAGGCCTCCGACATGCTCTTGCCATGCCTGGCCAGCTCCTCCGGATCGGCAAACCGGCGGTTCATCGCATCGCGGTGCAGTTGACGGGTCTCCTCAGTTGGATTGCGACGCGCTTCGATGACCCGGCGACGCACGTTTTCGTACTGCACTTCGCTCCAGAACCGATCAGCGCGCTCGGACTGCGCGTCACTGAACCGCCTTGCCCATTCAGGGTTCTGCATGAGCCGTTCCAATGCCCCCCGGATCGAAAGGCTGTGCTCTTCTGGGTCAAACTCGTCGCCGTAGCTGATGTCGTTGTGAAGGCGGATATGCTCACTTGCAGGCAATCGGACGATGTTCGTCGGTCGGTTGTTGCGCCTATCGAAGTCCACGTGATGGCGGTGGGTGCCGGGCGCGTCGTCGTAAATCCGGTGGCGCAGGTTCCACTCGTCGGCGAGCCTGTGCGTCGCGATGAAGTGCCCGTTTATGGGCTGGTAGACCACCTCATAACCGCGCTGGAGACTCCGGTACAGAGGCATTAGCGAATCGCCCGGCCGCAGCGCACAAGCCTGAGCCATGCGAGCGTCCCGCAACAGGAACTCGTGATCAGGCGTTGCGTGGATGATGGAACCGTCGTCGAGTTCAAATTCCAGCAGGCTGTCCCGGCCGATATATCGCGGCGCCTCGAGCAGGGTCACGACAAGCCGGCCGTGCTGGCCGATGCTGTATCCCCAGAACAACTCGCCCGACTCTGCGCGAACCGCCATTTCCTCGAGCGTCGGCGCACTGCCGTCGACGAGCGCAACGCGCGTGTCACCGCGAAAACACCTCGCGTACGTCGACTTGCCGAGACATGCCACGAGCACGTTACGCGGAATGCGGAAGTATTCGACCGTGCGCGCCAGCGCAAACGAGTTGGGAGGGATGATGCAAACCTCTCCCTGGAAGTCGACGAAGCTCCTGGGGTCGAAGTTCTTCGGGTCTACGATCGTCGAGTTGATGTTGGTGAAGATCTTGAATTCTGGCGCGCAGCGCACGTCGTAGCCGTAGCTCGAGGTGCCGTAGGAGACGATCTTCTTGCCGGCGACGTCGCGCACCTGGCCCGCCTCGAACGGCTCGATCATCCCTTGCGCCGCCATCCGGCGGATCCATTTGTCGGCCTTGATGGTCATTGTTCTCCCTCGATCCGGATCGTAGGCATCTTGACGGCGCCGCGGATCGCGCTCGCGGCCAGCGCCCCGGCGGCGCGGCGCGCAATTGCGTGGAAGGCCGCGGCGTTTGTCGATTCCGGGTCGGCGATCACCGTCGGGCGCCCGGAGTCCGCTTGCTCCCGGATCGTGCCGTCGAGCGGCAGCTCGCCGAGCAGGGTCGTCTGGTAGCGCTCGGCAAGCGAGCTTCCGCCGCCGGCGTCGAAGATGTGCGATTCGTGCCCGCAGGCCGGGCAGCGGTGCAGCCCCATATTTTCAACGATGCCGAGCACCGGCACGCCGACCTTGCGGAACATCTGCAGCCCCTTGCGCGCATCGAGCAGCGCGATTTCCTGCGGCGTCGTGACGATGACGGCACCTGAGACAGGGACTTTCTGGGTCAGCGTGAGCTGGATGTCGCCGGTGCCCGGCGGCATGTCGACCACCAGGTAGTCGAGCTCGCCCCAGCGCGTATCCGCGAGCATCTGGGCGAGCGCCTGCGTGACCATCGGCCCGCGCCAGGCCATGGGCTGGTCGGAATCGACCAGGAACCCGATCGACATCACGGGCAGGCCGTGGCCGCGGGGCGGATCGAGCGTCTTGCCGTCGGTCGTCGTCGGGCGCTGGCCCTGCAGCCCCATCATCCGCGGCATGCTCGGCCCGTAGATATCAGCGTCGAGCAGACCGACCCGCGCACCCTGCGCGGCGAGGGCAAGGGCGAGATTCGCGGCCACCGTGGACTTGCCGACGCCACCCTTGCCGGAGGCGACCGCAATGACGTTGGCGACCTGGGGCAATGGCCGCTGGCGCGAATCGGCGATGAAAGCCGGTATGCGCGCGGCGATCTCGTACCGGGGCAAGTCGCGGATGCCCTCCGCCGCCAGCGCGGCGTCGAGCGCGCGCGCGAGCGTGTCCTCGTAGCCGCCGACCGGGAACCCGAGGGCGATGCGCACGACCGGCCCTTGCGGGCCCTGGACCACGGATTCGATGGCACCGGCTTCGGCCAGCGCCATGCCGAGGTTTGGCTCGACGTAACGCCCAAGCACATTCTTCAGCCGATCCAGCGGATCCGTAGGCATGGAGTCATTCCAGACGGGGGGCGGCATTGTAGCCGAAGGCGTCGCCCGGACCGGGGCCTGCGAGGCGCTATGGCATACTGGCCGCTCGGGATGTCCTGGGGCCATCCCGCAATAAAAGCCGGAGTCGGATGGGAATTTTCGGAGGCTACCGGGCGGATCGCCTCATCGCGGAGGTACGGGAAAGTGGCGACCCGACCAGCGCGAAGGCGAAGGCGGCGCTGACCAGGCTCCAGGGCCTCGGCCAGAACGCCATCAAGCCGATCGTGGACGCGCTCGCGACCGCGGACAAGCGCGAGACCGTTGCGTTCGTCGAGATCCTGACGCCGCTCGTCGACAACAAGTCCTTCCCGCTGCTGGCGAAAGCGCTGGCGGAGGAGAACCCGCGCGCGGTCGCGGGCGTCGCCTGGGCCCTCGCCTCGTCGCGCAACTATTCGCCGGGCCTGCTGCTGGAGCTGCTGCAGAATCCGGGCATCTCCAAGCCCTCGGTCCTCGACGTGATCGCGGCGCAGAAGAACCGCTTCAACCTGCGCGAGCTCCTGAACGCCGCCTACAACCAGGACCCGAACGAGAAGGCTGCCCTGTTCCGGATTGCGGGCGAGCTGGTTGACGCGGACTCCGTCGACGAGCTCGTCTCGCGAGTCGACGGCAAGGACACCATCGCCCGCACGCACATCATCTCGCTGCTCGCCCGTTTCGACACGCCGAAGGTGCGCGCGGCGCTGCAGCGGACCCTCAAGGACCCTAACAAGCTGGTGCGCGCGGCTGCCCTGCGCGCCATCTCGACCGGCAGCGGACCGGTGGATCCCGCGATGGTTGCACCGCTGCTGCGCGATCCCGACATCGACGTGCAGAATCCCGCGATCGAGCTCCTGTGCCGAAGCAAGCATCCGGACACGGTCCGCCACCTCGTGGACGTGCTGAAGGACGAGTCCGAGGGCGCGCGCCGCGCGGCGGTCGAGGTGCTGAACGTCGTCGGCGACGAGAGCTCGGTCAAGTACCTGCTGAAGGCGATCCGCGATGCCGACTGGTGGGTCAGGAGCCGGGCAGCGGACGCGCTCGGCAAGATCGGCGGCCCGACGGTCATCACCGCGGCGCTGCAGCTCGTCTCGGACAAGGACGAGGAAGTGCGCCGCACGGCAATCGAGATCCTGAACCAGACGCGCGACGAGCGCGCTGTCACCTATTTGATCGAGGCGACCCGCGACAAGGACTGGTGGGTCAGCGAGCGCGCGGTCGACGCGCTCGGGGCGATTGGCAACAGGAAAGCCGTGCCGCGGCTGCTCGAGATGCTGAAGTCCAATCCCAAGTCGGTTCCGACCGTGGTGCGCGCGCTCGGCAAGATCGGCGACGTCGCCGCCACCGAGGGCGTCCTGCAGGCGCTCGACCACGGCGAGACCGACATCCGCGTCGAGGGCATGTCGGCGCTGGCCCGCCTCGCCGACGACAAGTCCGTCGATGCGGTGCGCGAGAAGATCCTGCCGTTCACGACGCTCTCCGACCAGACGCTCGCTGGCGCCGCGCAGCGGGCCATCTCCGAGCTCGACACGCGCTTTGGCACCTCGTCCGTGCTGGCGGCGCCGGGCACGCTGACCCAGGCCGCCGCTGCCGCGCGCGCCGACCAGCAGCGCACGCTGCTGATCGAGAGCGCCGACGTCTCCGCGATCATGAAGAAAGCCGAGGCGCTGCAGCGGCTCGACATCGCGACGCTGAAGCCCGGCGACATGCTCGAGGGCCGCTACAAATACATCGAGCGCATCGGCCGCGGCGCATTCGGCACCGTGCTGCTGATGGAAGACACGGTCGTCGACGAGCGCCTGGTGCTGAAGTTCCTGAACCCGAGCATCGCCAACGACGAGGAGATGATGCAGCGGTTCGTGCACGAGTTGCGCTACAGCCGCAAGATCACGCACCCGAATGTGATCCGCATCTACGACTTCCTGCACATCCGCGGCAACTACGCGATCTCGATGGAGTACTTTCCCTCGCACACGCTCGGCGGCGAAGTGTCGGATGGCAAGCCGGTCGCGCTGCGCCGCGCGGTTCGCCTCGGCATGGACGTCGCCAAGGGCATGTCGGTCGCGCATGCCGTCGGCATCGTGCACCGCGACCTCAAGCCGGCGAACGTGCTGATCAACGACGAGGGCGTCCTCAAGGTCGTGGACTTCGGCGTCGCCGCGGCCCAGCACCAGGGCGACACGCAGCTCACCAAGACCGGGTACGTCATCGGCTCGCCGAAGTACATGGCGCCCGAGCAGATCCTGGGCAAGAAGGTCGACGAGCGTGCCGACATCTATTCGCTCGGCGTGATCCTCTACGAGTTGATGACCGGCACGCCGCCCTACCACCGCGGCGACCACATGTCGGTCATGTACCAGCACGTGCAGGGCCGCGCCAAGCCGCCCATCGAGCTCAACCCCGCGCTGCCCCAGGGGATATCCGACCTCATCATGAAGTGCATGTCCGTGGACAAGGAAAAGCGCTTCGCGAGCATGGACGAGGTCGGTGTGGCGCTGGAGCGATTCTTGTGATTCACTCGCGGCGCAATGCCGCGTATCGATGCATTTCTCAAGCTCGGGTCCGCCCAGGGCTGCTCTGACGTCCACCTTGCGGTCGGCGTGCCGCCGATGTTGCGCATGAACGGCGACCTGGTGCCGATCCGGTTCCGCGAGCTCGCCGCCGCGGAGCTCGAGGCCTACGTCACCGAGATCCTGTCCCGCAACCTGTCGGAAAGGTTCCGCGCCGGTCACGACGTCGACTTCTCGTACGTGTCCGAGGAAGGCGGCCGCTTCCGCGTCAACGTGTTCCGCAAGGATTCCGGCGTCGGCGCCGTGTTCCGCACCATCCCGGCCGAAGTGCCGACGCTCGATTCGCTCACGCTGCCGCCGCTCGTCAAGAAGCTGTGCGACTACCACCAGGGGATGATCCTGGTGACCGGTTCGACCGGCACCGGCAAGTCCACCACGCTCGCCGCGATGATCGACATGCTGAACGCGACCAAGAAGCTCAACATCATCAGCCTCGAGGACCCGATCGAGTTCGTCCACCGCAGCAAGCAGAGCCAGGTGGTGCAGCGCGAGCTCGGCACGCACCTGCCCACATTCGCCGAGGGCGTGCGCGCCGCGATGCGCGAGGATCCGGACGTGATCCTGGTCGGCGAGATGCGCGACCCCGAGACGATCTCGATGGCGATGACCGCGGCCGAGACCGGCCACCTCGTGCTCGGCACGCTGCACACGACGAGCGCCGTCAAGACCATCGACCGCATGATTGACGCCTTGCCGGCCGACGAGCGCGAGCAGACCAAGAGCTTCCTCGCCCAGAGCCTGATCGCGGTCATCACGCAGGTGCTCGTCAAGCGCCCCGAGCGGCCGCGGCCGCCGCGCGGTCTGCGAGATCATGCTGATGAACCGCGCGATCGCCAAGCTCATCCAGACCGACCAGACGCACCAGATTCCGGCCCAGCTGCAGACCGGCAAGGACGTCGGGATGCGAGCTCATGGACCAGGCGCTGATGCGTGCCATCAAGGCGAAGGAAGTCGATCCGGACGACGCCTACACCTACGCCACCGACAAGAAGCTGTTCTCGAAGCACGTCGTGGACCGCAGCCTGCTGCCCAAGTTCGAGACGCCTGGAATAGCGGAGCGGCGCCTTGGCGAAGATCGACGAATACCTCGAGGAGATCCTCAAGCGCGACGGCTCCGACCTGCACTTCATGGCCGGGGACCCGCCGCGCATCCGCCAGTACGGCGAGCTCGCGTCCACTGCGCGCCGAGCGGCTCGGTGCCGACTTCGTGCGCGAGGCGATCTACGAGATCATGCCGCGCAAGGCGCTCGACCGCCTCGAGACGCGCGACGGCACCGATTTCGCCTACACGCTCGGGCACTGTCGCGCGCTTTCGCGTCAACGTCCTGCGGCAGCTGAACGGCATGGGCGCCGTGTTCCGTGCGATCCCGTCCAAGGCCCAGACGCTCGAGCAGCTGAAGATGCCTGAGGCGGTGCGCAACCTCGCCAAGGTGTCGAACGGCCTGATCCTCGTGACCGGCAAGACCGGCTCCGGCAAGTCGACGACCCTTGCGGCGATGATCGACGACATCAACGCACGGCTGAAAGGCCACATCCTCACCATCGAGGACCCGATCGAGTTCGTGCACCCGCGCAAGAACTGCCTGATCAGCCAGCGCGAGATCGGCGCGCACGCCGCCTCCTTCGCGTCCGCCCTGCTGTCCGCCCTGCGCGAGGACCCGGACGTGATCCTGGTGGGCGAGCTGCGCGACCTCGAGACCATCTCGACCGCGATCACCGCCGCCGAGATGGGCATCCTCGTGATGGCGACACTGCACACGAACGGCGCGGCGGCGACGGTCGACCGCATCGTCAATGCATTCCCGGCCGACAAGCAGAACCACGTGCGCACCATGCTCTCGACCTCGCTGCGCGGAGTGGTGTCGCAGCAGCTGCTCCCCCGCAAGGGCGTGGCCGGGCGGGTCGCGGCGCTCGAGGTCCTCATCAACACGCCCGCGGCGGCGAACCTGATCCGCCAGGGCAAGATCGACCAGCTCGAGACGACGATGCAGTCGGGCTCCGCCGCCGGCATGCGCACCATGGACGCGGCCATCGAACAGCTGTTCGACCAGGGCCTGATCAGCGGACGCTCCGCATTCGAGAAGTCGATCAACAAGGCCAAGTTCGAGCCGCTGCGCGAGCAGGACTGATGCGCCGCATCCTGGTCACCAGCGCCCTGCCCTACGCGAACGGGCCGACCCACCTCGGTCACATGACCGAGACCATCCAGTGCGATATCTGGGTACGAGCCATGAGACTCGCAGGCCACGAGGTCGTCTACGTCAGCGCCGACGACACGCACGGCACGCCGATCATGCTGAAGGCCGAGGCCGAGGGCATCACGCCCGAGGCGCTGATCGGCCAGGTCGGCGCCGAGCGCCGCGCCGACTTCAGCGCGTTCGGCATCGGCTTCGACAACTACTACACGACCCATTCCGAGGAGAACCGCCGGCTGACCGTGCGGATGTACGAGGCGCTCGCGAAAGCGGGCCACATGAACCGCCGGAGCGTGCGCCAGGCGTTCGACGAGAAAGCGGGCATGTTCCTGCCGGACCGCTACGTCAAGGGAACCTGCCCGCGCTGCGCGACGCCGGACCAGTACGGCGACAGCTGCGAGAATTGCGGCGCCACGTATGCACCCTCGGACCTCATCGACCCGCTGTCCGTCGTCACCGGCACCCGTCCCGTCGAGCGCGAGTCGGAGCACATCTTCTTCCGCCTCGGGAACTTCGAGGCGATGCTGCGCAAGTGGACCCGCTCGGGCGCGCTGCAGGATGCCGTCGCCAACAAGCTGGACGAGTGGTTCGAGGCGGGGCTGCGCGACTGGGACGTCTCGCGCGACGCGCCCTATTTCGGCATCGAGATCCCGGACGCGCCGGGCAAGTACTTCTACGTGTGGCTGGATGCGCCGGTCGGGTACATGGCCTCCTTTGCCAACTACTGTGCCCGGGCAGGCCTCGACTTCGAGGCCTGGTGGAAGCCGGGCAGCGACGCCGAACTGCATCACTTCATCGGCAAGGACATCCTGTACTTCCATTCGCTGTTCTGGCCCGCCACCCTCGAGGGCGCAGGATTCCGCAAGCCCACTGCGGTGCACGCCCACGGGTTCCTGACCGTCAACGGCGAGAAGATGTCGAAGTCGCGCGGCACGTTCGTCACGGCCCGGCGCTACCTCGACCACCTGCCGCCCGACTACTTCCGCTATTTCCTCGCGGCCAAGCTCGGGCCCGGCCTCGAGGACATCGACATGAACCTCGAGGAATTCGCGACCCGCATCAATTCGGACCTCGTGGGCAAGCTCGTCAACATCGCGAGCCGCTGCGCCAGCTTCATTCACCGCGGTTACGGCGGAATGCTCGCGGCCGAGCTGCCCGAACCCGGGCTCTACCGCGAATTCGTCGACGCCGGGGCAGGCATCGTCGAGGCCTGGGAATCGCTCGAGTATGCCGCCGCCGTGCGCGAGATCATGGCGCTCGCCGACCGCGCCAACCTCTACATCGACCGGCAGAAGCCCTGGCTCGCCGCCAAGGACCCGGCGCGCGCCGCCGAGGTGCAGGCCGTCTGCACCCAGGGCATCAACCTTTTCCGCGTCCTCATGGCGTACCTCAAGCCCGTGCTGCCGGTGACGGCGGAACGCGCCGAGGCCTTCCTCGGCTCCGGCATCGCGCACTGGCGCGACGTCGAGTCCCCGCTCCTCGGGACGAAGATCAACGAGTACCAGCCACTCGCGACACGGCTCGACGCCGCGAATGTGCAGAAGCTCCTGGAGATGCCCATGCCCCCGACCGAAGCGCCCGCCGTTGCGGGCCCCGCCCACATCACGCCCGAGGATTTCCAGCGCATCGACCTGCGCGTCGCGCTCGTCGAGACCGCGGAGTTCGTCGAAGGCGCAGACCGGCTGCTGAAGCTCAACGTCGACCTCGGCGGCGAGCGCCGCACCGTATTCGCGGGCATCCGCGGCGCCTACGAGCCCGCTGCGCTGGTGGGCCGCCATGTCGTGATCGTCGCCAACCTCAAGCCGAAGAAGATGCGCTTCGGGACCTCGGAAGGCATGGCGCTCGCCGCCTCGGGCGACGAAGGCCTGTTCCTCCTTTCGCCGGATGCCGGCGCCAGGGCCGGCATGAAAGTCAGCTGAGGACAGCGTGTCCGCCGCGGACGACCTCGAACTGCGCATCGACGCGCTCCTGCCGCAGACCCAGTGCCGCCGCTGCGGATTCGATGCCTGCAGGCCGTACGCCGAGGCGCTGGCCCGCGGAGAAACCGAACTCAATCGCTGTCCGCCCGGTGGGACGGCCCTGATCGCGGAACTCGCGTCCCTGCTCGGCCGGCCTGCGCTGCCGCTCGACCAGGACTGCGGGATCGAGGCACCGCCGCTCGTCGCCTGGATCGACGAGCCGGCCTGCATCGGCTGCGCGCGCTGCCTGCCGCCCTGCCCGACCGACGCGATCATCGGCGCGCGCAAGCGCCTGCACACCGTGATCGCCGCCGACTGCAGCGGCTGTGAGCTGTGCGTGCCGGCCTGCCCGGTCGATTGCATCCACATGGTGCCGGCTCCCGGGCTCGACGTCGCGCCCCTGGCGCGCGAGGCCGTGGCGGAACGCGCCGTGCACTTCCGCAGGCTCTACGAATCACGCCGCGAGCGATTGGCGCGCATCCGTGAAGACTAGCCGCGCACCGCGCAAGCCGCAGCGCGCGAAGGCGCGGCGGCGGGCAACCCCGCGGCTTGGCACCGCCGAAGTTCACCTGCTGTACGAACGTCTCCGTGCCGCGAATCCGAGCCCCCGCACCGAGCTTCACTACGCCTCGCCGTACCAGCTGCTCGTTTCCGTCATCCTGTCCGCTCAGGCCACGGACCGGAGCGTCAACCTGGCGACCGGACCGCTATTCCGCGCCGCACCGACTCCACAGGCGATCGCCGCGCTCGGCGAGGCTGGACTCGCCGGCTACATCCGCACGATCGGCCTGTGGCGCATGAAGGCGAAGAACGTCGTTGCGGCGACCAGGATCCTCCTGCGCGAGCACGACGGCGCGGTGCCGCGCGCGCGCGCGGCGCTCGAGGCGCTGCCTGGCGTCGGCCGCAAGACCGCGAACGTCGTGATGAACACCGCCTTCGGCGAGCCGACGATCGCGGTCGACACGCACATCTTTCGCGTGTCGAACCGCACCGGGCTCGCGCCGGGACGGACGGTGCGCGAAGTCGAGGATCGGCTCGTCGCGGCGACGCCCGACGAGTTCAGGCTGGACGCGCATCACTGGCTGATCCTGCACGGGCGCTATGTCTGCGTGGCGCGCAAGCCCAGGTGCCCGCAATGCCCGATCCGGGACATTTGCCGGTGGCCGCACAAGGCCGATGCCGGCCCGGGGGTTACTTCTTCGGGATGAAGAGGTCGGTGAGCGTCCCTTCGAAGGCTTCCGCCGCGAAGGCCACCGTCTCGGACAGCGTCGGGTGCGGGTGCACCGTGAGCCCGACGTCGGCCGCCGTCGCGCCCATCTCGATCGCGAGCGCGACCTCCGAGATGAGGTCGCCCGCGTTGGTGCCGACGATGCCGCCGCCGACGACCCGGTGCGTGTCCGGGTCGAACAACAGTTTCGTGAAGCCTTCCTCGCGATTCAGCGCGAGCGAGCGCCCGCTCGCCATCCAGGGGAACAGGCCCTTGCCGAGCTTGCGGCCTGCCGCCTGGGCCTCGGCTTCGGTGACCCCGACCCAGGCGATCTCGGGATCCGTGTAGGCGACCGACGGGATCACGCGCGCATCGAACGCGCTCTTCTGGCCGGCTGCGACCTCGGCTGCGACCTTGCCCTCGTGCGTCGCCTTGTGGGCGAGCATCGGCTGGCCGACGACGTCGCCGATCGCGAAGATGTGCGGCACGTTGGTGCGCATCTGCCGGTCGACCGGGATGTATCCGCGATCGTCGACGGTGACACCGGCGGCCCCGGCGCGGATCGCGCGCCCGTTCGGCACGCGCCCGACCGCACACAGCACGCGATCGTAGACCTGTGGCCCCGGCGCGCCGGCGCCCTCGAACGTGACCTTGAGGCCGTCGCCGCCCGCCGCGACGCCCGTGACCTTCGTTCCCGTGAGGATCGCGGCGTAGCGCGCGCGCAGGCGCTTCTCGAGCGGGCGCACGAGGTCCCGGTCGCAGCCCGGCATCAGCGCATCGGTCAGCTCGACGACGCTCACCTCCGAGCCAAGCGCGTCGTACACGCAGGCCATCTCGAGGCCGATGATGCCGCCGCCGATCACGAGGAAGGACTTCGGGATGTCGGCGAGGTCGAGCGCACCCGTCGAGTCGACGACGCGCGGGTCGTCCGGCAGGCCCGGGATGCGCGCGGGCTCGGAGCCGGCGGCGACGATGCATTGCTCGAAGCCGATCACCTGCCGCGCACCGCCCTCGCCCACGATCTCCGCGCGGTGCGCCGACACGAAGCGGACGGTGCCGCGGATCACGCTCACCTTGCGCTGCTTGGCGAGGATCGTGAGTCCGGCAGTCAGCTTGCCGACGATCCGGTTCTTCCATTGCTTGAGTGCAGCCGCGTCGATCTCGGGCGCCTGGAACCGGATGCCGTGGGCCGACATCGACTCGGCTTCCTCGATCACGCGAGCGGCGTGCAGCAAGGCCTTCGACGGGATACATCCGACGTTGAGGCACACGCCGCCGAGTTGCGGCCAGCGATCGACCAGCGTCACGGAAAGGCCGAGGTCCGCGGCGCGGAATGCCGCCGTGTACCCGCCAGGCCCAGCGCCGATCACGAGGAGCTGCGTCGAGAGATCCGCGGCCGGTTCGTCCGCCGTCGGCGCGGCTTGCGCCGCCGCCGGAGGCCGCGCGCCGACGGGCTTCGCCAGCACGACCGTCTCGCTGAGCGAGGGAATCTTCACGGTGTCGCTGCCGGTCCCGGCGAGGAGCGCGATCAGGGAGCCTTTCGAGACCCGGTCGCCCTTGCCGACCTTGACCTCCTGCACCACGCCCGCGGCCGTGGCCGGCACGTCCATGGTGGCCTTGTCGGTCTCGAGCGTGATGAGCGGCGTGTCGCGCTCGACGCGATCGCCCGGCTTGACCAGCACCTCGATGACCTCGACGTCGTTGAATTCGCCGAGATCCGGGACGCGCTGCTCGAGCGGCTCGCTCAAGGCACCGCCTCGGTCAGGCCCTGCGGCGCCGCGAGCGCCTCGGCCAGCGCGACGACGAAGCGCACGGCTTCGGCGCCGTCGATCACGCGATGATCGTAGGACAGCGAAAGCGGCAGCATCAGGCGCGGCTCGAACTTGCCGCCCTGCCACACCGGCCGCTGCTGCGAGCGCGACACGCCGAGGATCGCGACTTCCGGCGCGTTGATGATCGGCGTGAAGGCCGTCCCGCCGATGCCGCCGAGGCTCGAGATCGTGAAGCAGCCGCCCTGCATCTCGGCCGCCGCCAGCTTGCCGGCCCGCGCCTTGCCGGCGAGTTCGCCGAGGTCGCGTGCGAGTTCGTAGACGTCCTTGCGGCCGGCATCGCGGATCACGGGCACGACGAGGCCGTTCGGCGTGTCGGCGGCGAAGCCGAGGTGCAGGTACTTCTTGAACACGAGGTTCTGGCCGCTCGCGTCGAGCGAGGCGTTGAAGTTCGGGAACTGCGCGATGACCTTCGCGCAGGCGCGCGCGATGAAGGCGAGCGGCGTCAGCTTGATGCCGCGGCTCGCCGCGCGGTCCTTGAGCGATGCGCGCAGCTTCTCGAGTTCCGTGATGTCCGCCTCGTCGTGCTGCGTGACGTGCGGGATGTTGACCCAGGCGGCCTGCAGCCGCGTGCCCGAGATCTTCTGGATGCGGCCGAGCGGCTTGACCTCGACCGGGCCGAAGGCCGCGAAGTCGACGTCCGGCACGCGCGGCAGCGCGGTGCCCGGCCGATGCCGCGCGCGGCGGCGCCGTGAGCGCCTTCTTCACGAAGGCCTTGACGTCGTCCTCGTTGATCCGGCCCTTGAGGCCGCTGCCCGTGACGCGCGCGAGGTCGACGCCCAGCTCGCGCGCGAAACGCCGCACCGAGGGGCTCGCGTGCGCGCCGCGGATGTCCGGCAACGCGGCGCCTGCGGCAGGCGGGGTCATGCGCTGCGTCGCATCGTGCGCCGGTGCCGGCGCCGGTGCGGGCGCGGCCGTCGCGGGAGCAGGCTCCGTGGACCGTGCGACCGGCGCAGCCGCAGTCGAGCCCTTCAACGTCGCCACGATGTCGCCCGCGTTGACCCGCGCACCCTTCGCGACGTGGATCTTCGCGACCGTTCCCGCCGCGGAAGACGGCACGTCCATCGTGGCCTTGTCCGTCTCGAGCGTGACGAGCGGCGATTCGAGTCCGACCGTGTCGCCCTCCTTGACGAGGACGTCGATGACTTCGACGTCCTTGAAATCGCCGAGGTCGGGGACGCGGACCTCGAGCGCTGCCGGCGCAGCGGCCGGGGCCTTTTTCGAAGCGGGCGCGCGGCGCGGGCTTTGCGGTTTCCTTGTCGGCCGCCTGCGCGGTCTCGATGACGGCGATCGGCGAGCCCTTCGAGACACGGTCGCCCTTCTTCACCGAGACCTCGGCGACGCGGCCGGCCGCGGTCGACGGCACGTCCATGGTCGCCTTGTCGGTCTCGAGCGTGATGAGCGGCGCTTCGACGGCGACCGAATCGCCCGCCTTGACCAGCACCTCGATGACCTCGACGTCGCTGAAATCGCCGATGTCCGGCACGACGACGGTGGTTTTCCCGGCCACGGGGACGTCCCCATCAGCTCACCAGCGGATCG
This sequence comes from uncultured Gammaproteobacteria bacterium, assembly GCA_963760725.1. Lineage (GTDB taxonomy): Bacteria > Pseudomonadota > Gammaproteobacteria > Steroidobacterales > Steroidobacteraceae > SCUD01. Next base: position 619,347 of record CAVXET010000005.1, on the reverse strand, counting down.
GGCTTGGCCGGGTCGATGCCGAACTTCTTGATGCGCGAGCGTGACGCTCGAGCGGTCGATGCGGCCGTCGTCGGCGAGCGCCTTGAGCGCGGCCACCACGATCCAGTGCCGGTCCACCTCGAAATGCCCGCGCAGCGCCGCGCGCGAATCGCTGCGGCCGAAGCCGTCGGTGCCGAGCGCCACGTAGCGCCCGGGCACCCACTGCCGGATCTGGTCGGCGACGCGTCTTCATGTAGTCGGTCGCCGCGACGAAGGGCCCCTGCCGGCCGGCGAGGCACTCGCGCACCCATGGCTGGCGCGGCTTGTCGCCGGGATTCAGCATCGCCTCGCGCTCGGCGGCGAGCGCGTCGCGCCGCAGCTCCGAGAAGCTCGTGACGCTCAAGACGTCGGCCGGGATGCCGAATTCCGACTCGAGCAGCTCCGCCGCCGCGAGCGCCTCGCGCAGGATCGTGCCGGAGCCGAGCAGCGTCACGCGCACGGCGCCGCGGCCGCCGATGTGCAGCAGGTACATGCCGCGCAGGATTCCCTGCTCGACGCCCTTCGGCATCGCGGGATGCGCGTAGTTCTCGTTCATGCAGGTGATGTAGTAGAAGACGCTCTCCTGCTCCGCGTACATGCGGCGCAGGCCGTCCTGCATGATCACGGCGAGCTCGTAGGCGAAGCAGGGGTCGTAGGCGACGCAGTTCGGGATCGTCGATGCGAGCAGGTGGCTGTGGCCGTCCTGGTGCTGCAGGCCCTCGCCCGCCAGCGTCGTGCGACCCGCCGTCGCGCCGAGCAGGAAGCCGCGCGCCTGCATGTCGCCCGCCGCCCAGGCGAAGTCGCCGATGCGCTGGAAGCCGAACATCGAATAGAAGATGTACATCGGAATCATGTTGATTCCGTGGTTCGCGTACGCCGTGCCCGCCGCCATCCACGAGCAGAACGCACCGGCCTCGTTGATGCCCTCCTCGAGGATCTGGCCCTTCTTGTCCTCGCGGTAGTACATGAGCTGGTCGGCGTCCTGCGGCGTGTAGAGCTGGCCGACCGACGAATAGATGCCGACCTGGCGGAACAGGCCCTCCATGCCGAAGGTGCGCGCCTCGTCCGGCACGATCGGCACGACGTGCGAGCCGATGTTCTTGTCCTTGAGGAGCTGCGTCAGGATCCGGACGAAGGCCATCGTGGTCGAGATCTCGCGACCCTCGCTGCCGTCGAGCAGGCTCTTGAACGCCTCGAGCGGCGGCACGGCGAGCGGCGGCGCCACCGTGCGCCGCACCGGCAGCGAACCGCCGAGCGCCTTGCGGTGGCCCTTGAGGTACTGCATCTCGGGGCTGTCTTCCGCCGGGCGGAAGAACGGCACGCGGCGCGATCTCGCTCGTCGGAGATCGGGATGTTGAAGCGGTCGCGGAACGCCTTGAGCGACTCGTCGTCCATCTTCTTCTGCTGGTGCGTGACGTTCAGGGCCTCGCCCGCCTTGCCCATGCCGTAGCCCTTGACGGTCTTGGCAAGGATCACGGTCGGCCGTCCCTTGTGCGTCATCGCGGCCGCGTAGGCGTTCCAGACCTTGAGCGAATCGTGGCCACCGCGGTTGAGCAGCGCGATCTCGTCGTCCGACATGTTGGCGACGAGCTCGAGCAGCTCCGGGTACTTGCCGAAGAAATGCTCGCGCGTGTACGCGCCGCCCTTGGCCTTGAAGTTCTGGTACTCGCCGTCGACCGCCTCTTCCATCCGCTTGCGCAGCAGGCCCGACGTGTCGCGCGCGAGCAGCGGCTCCCAGCGGTAGCCCCAGATCACCTTGATCACGTTCCAGCCGGCGCCGAGGAATGCGGCCTCGAGTTCCTGGATGATCTTGCCGTTGCCGCGCACCGGGCCGTCGAGCCGCTGCAGGTTGCAGTTGATGACGAACACGAGGTTGTCGAGCTTCTCGCGCACCGGCATCGTCAGTGCGCCCATCGACTCCGGCTCGTCCATCTCGCCGTCGCCGAGGAAGCACCAGATCTTCTGGTCGCCCGGCCTCGACCAGGCCGCGGTGCTCGAGGTAGCGCACGAAGCGGGCCTGCATGATCGCCTGCAGCGGGCCGAGGCCCATCGAGACCGTCGGGAACTGCCAGAAATCCGGCATCAGCCAGGGGTGCGGGTACGACGAGAGCCCCTTGCCGCCGACTTCCTGGCGGAAGTGCCGCAGCTGCTCTTCCGTCAGGCGGCCCTCGAGGTAGGCGCGCGCGTAGATGCCCGGGCTCGAATGACCCTGGGCGAAGACCATGTCGCCGCGATGGTGCTCGGAGGGCGCGCGCCAGAAATGATTGAAGCCGACCTCGTAGAGCGTCGCCGACGAGGCGTAGGTCGCGATGTGGCCGCCGTATTCGGTGCTCACCCGGTTCGCATGCACCACCATCGCGACCGCATTCCAGCGGATCAGCGACTCGATGCGCCGCTCGAGCGCGCGATCGCCCGGATAGGGCTTCTCGCGCGAGACGTGGATCGTGTTGACGTAGGCCGTGTTCGGCCTTGAACGGCAACCAGGTGCCGGAGCGGCGCGCGTGGTCGATGAGGCGGTCGAGCAGGAAGTGCGCGCGGACCGGGCCGTGGACCTTCAGCACCGCGTCGATCGACTCGAGCCACTCGCGTGTTTCGAGCGGATCGATGTCGTTGGCTTCGGGGCCGTCAGCCATCCAGGAACCTCGGAGTCTTTGGATACTTTCCCATGCCGGCGGCCGGCCCGATATGATCCTGTCTGCGGCGCCCGCGGGTCAAGATTGAATTCCCCCTTGTCGAGCCCGATTCCGACACTGACGATCGCACGTCCTGACGACTGGCACCTGCACCTGCGGGACGGGCCGGAGCTCGCCGCGGTGCTGCCCGCGACCGCGCGCGCTTTCGCGCGTGCCGTCGTGATGCCGAACCTCAAGCCGCCGGTCACGACAGTGGCGTCCGCGGCCGCCTACCGCGACCGCATCCGCGCTGCCCGTCCCGCGGGATCAGACTTCGAGCCGTTGATGACCCTCTACCTGACGGATGCCACGTCGCCCGCCGAGATCGACCGCGCCGCCGACAGCGGCTTCGTGGTCGGGGTGAAGTGTTACCCGGCAGGCAGCACGACCCATTCCGACGCCGGCGTCACGTCGCTCGCGCGCTGCGAGGCGGCCGTCGCGCGCATGGAGGAACGCGACCTGGTCCTCCAGCTGCACGGCGAGGCGACCGGCGACGACGTCGATCCGTACGACCGCGAGAGCATCTTCATCGAGCGCGAACTGGCGCCGCTCGTGGCGCGCCACCCGCGCCTTCGCATCGTGCTCGAGCACGTCACGACCCGCGCCGGCGCTCGAATTCGTGCGCGCGGCCGGGCCGCGCGTCGCGGCGACGCTGACGCCGCAGCACCTCTTGCTGAATCGCGGCGCGATGTTCCGCGGCGGCCTGCGCCCGCACCTCTACTGCCTGCCGGTCCTGAAGCGCGAGCGGGACCGCGAGGACGCTGCTTGCGGCCGCGACCTCCACGGACCCGCGCTTCTTCCTCGGCACCGACAGCGCGCCGCACGCGAAGGGCGCCAAGGAATCCGCCTGCGGCTGCGCGGGCATCTACTCGGCGCCGGTCGCGCTCGAGCTCTATGCGCGCGCCTTCGAGCAGGCGGGCCGACTCGAACGCCTCGAGGCTTTCGCCAGCCAGCGCGGCGCCGATTTCTACGGGCTTCCGCGCAATCGCGGCACGGTCACCCTCGAACGCCGTCCCTCGTCTGTCCCGGCCACGCTGCCGTTCGGGACGGCCGAGATCGTGCCGATGTGCGCGGGCGAAACGCTCGAGTGGCGGCTGGTGGATGGGGCCGTTCCGTGAACGAGGACGCTCCGCTCATGCGTGACCGATTCCGCGGCTTCCTGCCGGTCGTCGTGGACGTCGAGACCGGCGGCTTCATCGCCGCCACCGACGCCCTGCTCGAGATCGCAGCGGTCCTGCTCGAGATCGGCCCTGACGGCCGGATCACGCGCGGAAAGACCCATCGCGAGCACGTGCGGCCGTTCGAAGGCGGACGGCTCGACCCCGCCTCGCTCGCGGTGAACGGCATCGACCCTTACCACCCGCTGCGCATCGCCTCGACCGAGAGCGACGCGCTCGGCGCAATCTTCGGCGAGGTGCGCCGCGCCGTGCGCGAGCAGCAGTGCACGCGTGCGATCCTCGTCGGGCACAACGCGTCCTTCGACCTCGGTTTCCTCAATGCGGCGGTCGCGCGCGCCGGGATCCGGCGCAATCCTTTCCACCCGTTCTCGTGCTTCGACACGGCGACGCTCGCGGGCGTCGCCTACGGGCAGACCGTGCTGTCGCGCGCGTCGCAGGCGGCGGGCCTCGAATGGAACTCGGGGGAAGCGCACTCGGCGGCGTACGATGCCGAGCGCACGGCGGACCTCTTCTGCGTCGTCTGCAACCAGTTCCAGCCGATCTACGAGCAGGCATCCAGGCGCATTGCCGACACCGCCGCCCGAGGAGCCGCCGAACCCGCTGCTGGAGCCGGAACCGGAGTAAAAGGGGACGCTCGCCTTATTTTCTGGAGGGGGGAGGGAAGGGGGTAAGAAAAAATGGAAGGGTTCCTTCCATTTTTTCTTACCCCCTTCCCTCCCCCCTTGCTGAAAAGGACAGCACCCCTTTTACTTTACGGCGCCCGCGTCCTGCAGCAGGGTCTTGAGCTCACCCGAGCGGTACATCTCGGTCACGATGTCGCACCCGCCGACCAGCTCGCCCTTCACGTAGAGCTGCGGGTACGTCGGCCAGTTCGAGTACGCCTTGAGCGCCTCGCGCAACTCCGGCTCCTCGAAGATGTTCACGTGCCGGTAATTCGCATTGAGCGCGCGCAGGGCGCCCGCGGTCTGCGCGGAGAACCCGCACTGCGGGAAGTCCGGCGTGCCCTTCATGAACAGCACGACCGGCGCGGCATCAAGCTGCTCCCGGATCTTCTGGGTCGTTGCTTCGTCGATCATCGTTGCCCACGCTCCTTTTCGTCGCCGAGGCGCCGCGCCTCGGCCCGCGCCACCGTCGCCCAGCGCTCGGCGGCTGTCATCCGCGTCCACTCCGCGATCTCCGCCAGCGACCGGTAACAGCCGCGGCAGACGCCCTGCTCGTCCAGCGAGCAGATGTTCAGACACGGGGAACTGGGGCCGCGTTCATCCATGGCGGGAAAGGCGCTAACGCGTTGAAGTATGGGGTGGCGTGGCCTATTCTTCAATGAATCCAGGGGAGACTTGCCATGAATCCGCTCACCAGCGTCAAGGGCTCGATTGTCACGGCATTTGTGCTGGCCGCGATCGTCAGCATCTGGCTCACAATTGCTGCCGGCACGCAGATCGAGTTCCACCATGCCCAGCTCGCGCGCTGGCTGCACATCGTCTCCGGCGTGATGTGGATCGGCCTCCTTTACTACTTCAACGTGGTGCAGGTGCCAGGCCTCGCGGATGCCGCGGCCGACAAGGGCGGCCCGGGCGGCGCGGGAATCACCAAGTACGTCGCGCCGCGGGCGCTCCTGTGGTTTCGCTGGGCCGCGGTCGTGACCTGGATCACCGGCGCCTGGTACCTCGGCAGCGGCTTCGGCGACTCGAATGCCTTCGTGCGTGCGTTCACGCTGCAGCCCGGCTTCCGCACATTGGCGTCGGCGTGTGGCTCGGCACGATCATGCTGTTCAACGTCTGGGTCTTCATCTGGCCGAACCAGAAGAAGATCCTCGGTATCGTTCCGGCGACCGACGAGCAGAAAGCCGCCGCGCGCAAGACCGCGCTCTACGCCTCGCGGATCAAACTTCATCCTGTCGTTCCCATGCTGATGTGCATGGGTGGCCAGATGCACGGCCTGCCCTTCTGACGATGAGATACGCCGTCGCCTTCGCGTGCGCCAGCGCGCTCGCCGTCTCGTCCTGCGCGCAGAAACCGCCCGCCTTCGACACGGCCCGCCTGTCGGCGGACGTGAAGGCGCTCGCGTCCGACGACTTTGAAGGACGAAGCCCGGACACCCCGGGAGAGACCAAGACCGTCGACTACATCACCCGTGCATTCGAGGACGCGGGACTCGCGCCGGGCGGCGACCTGAAGGACGGCCAGCGGGCCTGGACCCAGGCCGTGCCGCTCGGCCGCTTCGAGATCACCGGTCCCGTGAAGATCGCGGCCTCGATCGGCGGCGAGACCCTCGCCTGGACGCAGGGCGACCAGATCTCGGTGCGCGCGGCGATGAACGGCGCGACTGCCGTCAAGGTCGACGACGTGCCGTTCGTCTTCGTCGGCTACGGCGTCAACGCGCCCGAGCGCAACTGGGACGACTACAAGGGCGTCGACCTCAAGGGCAAGATCGGCATCGTGCTCGTCAACGATCCGGACTTCGAAGTCGGGCAAGGGAGACTTCGGCGGCAAGGCGATGACCTACTACGGCCGCTGGACCTACAAGTACGAGGAAGCCGCGCGGCGCGGCGCCGTCGGCATGCTGGTCGTGCACGAGACCGCACCGGCCTCGTACGGATGGGAAACCGTCAAGAATTCGAACACGCACACGATGTTCGACATCGTGCGCACGGAACCCGCCGCGAGCCACACGCTGATCGAAGGCTGGATCCAGCGCGACGTGACCGCCGACCTCTTCCGCCGCGCGGGCCTCGATTTCGACGCGCTGAAGCAGCAGGCGCAGACGCGGGACTTCGTGCCCGTGGAGCTGAAAGGCGCCGGATTCAGCGCGGAATACGCCGTGTCGTCGCAGGTCATCACGTCCCACAATGTCGTCGGACGGCTCGAAGGAGCCGGGCGCCCTGGCGAGACGGTGATCTACAGCGCCCACTGGGACCACTTCGGCATGGTGGAGGCCGACGCGCGCGGCGACCGCATCAACAACGGCGCCGTCGACAATGCGACGGGCACCGCGGCGCTGATGGAATTGGCGCGCGCATTCGCAAAAGGCCGGCGTCCCGACCGCTCGATCGTGTTCCTGGCCGTGACCGCGGAGGAAAGAGGCCTCCTCGGCTCGGAGTACTACGCCGCGAACCCGCTCTATCCGCTCGCGACGACCGTCGGCGTGCTCAACATGGACTCCCTCAGCCCCTGGGGGCCGACGCGCGACTTCTCGATGGCGGGCAGCGCAAAGCTCGAGCTGCTCGACAGGCTCGTCACCGATGCGAAAGCCTGGGACCGGCACTTCGCGCCCGATCCGAAGCCCGAGGCCGGATCGTTCTTCCGCTCGGATCACTTCCCGTTCGCGAAGCGCGGCGTTCCCGCGATTTCATTCGATTCCGGCGAAGACCGGGTCGACGGCGGCGTCGCGGCCGGGAAGGCCGCCGCCGACGAGTACCTGGAGCATCGCTACCACCAGCCGGCCGACGAATGGGACGAGAAGTGGCCGTTCACCGGCATGCAGCGCGACCTCGAGTTGCTCTACAAGGTCGGCGCGGACCTCGCGAATTCAAGGCAGTGGCCCGACTGGGCGCCGGATTCCGAATTCCGTGCAGCGCGCGACGCGACCTCCTCGGAACGCAAATAGCGGGCCGTCATGGCTTGCGGCCCAACAAAGGGATTGTCCTGAAGCCATGAGAACCGCCCCTCGCCCGATCGCGATGTTCGCCGCGGCATTCGCGATCCTTTGCCACGCCGCGCCTGCGGCCCCGGCGCATCTCGCCCGACGAACAGCGCGTGCTCGATGCGCTCGACGCCGGGCGCGCGCTGGCCGACATGACGCTGATCGCGGCAAGCAGCGACGGCGTCGCACAGGGCGTCGGCGAGGGTTCGGTGGTGGCCGGCAGCGCGGAAGAAACGGCGCTCGCCGAAACCATCGCGCGTCGCTTCCGCGAACTCGGCCTCGCGACGCGCATCGAGACTTTCCCGGTGCGCGCGTATCGCTACACGGTGCCCCGGCTGCACATCGATGGCGAGCCCTTGGCGGCGATCTCGCTGCACGCGGCCGGTGCGGTCAGCGGCCGGCGTGACGGCGTGCCGTTTGCGCTCGGCAACGAGGCCGGCGGCACGCGGCTGCGGGCCACGCTGGTCGACGTGGGCGACGGCTACGAGGCGGATTACGCGCGTGCGGGAGACGTGCGCGGCAAGGCGGTGCTGGTGCGCCGCGAACTGCGCGATTGGCCGCCGCTGCAGGTCACCGAGGCCGCGCAGCACGGCGCCGCGGCCATCCTGTTCTACGACCACCCGTCCTCCGGCGATCGCGTGGATGCGCTGCGCCAGGACAGCCTGTGGGCGCACGAGCAGCTTCCGACGGTCGCGATCAGCGTCGCCTCGGGACGTGCCCTGCGCGCGAAGCTCGCGAAGTCCGCGGTCGAGATCACGCTGGAAAGCGGCGTGGACATCCGCGACGGGCAATCGCGCAACGTCGTCGGCGTCCTGGAGGGCAGCGAGTACCCCGATCAGTGGGTGATGACGGCAGCGCACTACGACCGCTGGTTCCGCGGCGGGCTCGACAACGTGAGCGGCACCGCCGCGTCTGCTGGAGGTTGCGCGTGCCGTCACGCAGTCCGGCCTGCGCCCGCGCCGCTCGCTGATGTTCGTCGCGGTGGGCGCCGAGGAGGCCGGGCTCGTGGATCCGGAGCGTGACTGGCTGGCGGGCTCGCACGCCTTCCTGTTGGCTCACCCCGAGGTGTTCCGCCACGCGGCGCTGGTCTACAACGTGGACGGCATCGGCTGGAAGTCGAAGGAAGCGCGGCTCTTCAGCACGTCGGACATCCAGGCCGCGCAGCGCGCGGTGCTCGAGGACCTGGGCGCCGCACAGGCGGTTTCACAGCAGCCGCACATCTTCAGCGCGATCGACGCCTGGAACTTCGGCATCCTCGGCGGCGCGGCAACCAACCACCTGCTGTCGATGGATCCGGATTACTTCGCGATCTACCACACCCAGGAAGACGTGGTGCTGGCCGAGCGCTTTACGAACCTTGGGCGCGACCTGCGCATGCTTGCGCTCGCCCTGGCGCGCGCCGCCACCGCGCCGCGCCAGACCCCTGCCCTGACCGCGCTGGCAGACTACGTCGGCGAGCGATTCGCAGCCGATGCCGACGCGCCTGCCAGGCGTTCCGTTCGATGAATTGAAAGCCGCCCTGGCGGAGTTTCGCGAGGCCGCCAGTGCCGTGGAAGCGAACCGCGTGGCTGGCTTGCGTGGCGAGGATTCCGACCGCCTGTTGATGGCCACGCGCCACGAACTGGTCCCATGGCTCTACGCCGTAGACGGCGACTTCACGCTGGCGGCGCGGACGGGAGAGTACTGCCAACCGCGTCGCCGCGCTGGACAAGGCACTCGAGCGGGTCCGGGCGGACGACCGAGCGGGCGCGCTGGAAGCGCTTGCCGTCCTCTACGAAGGGCGGCAGTGCGCGCGCCTGTCCGCGCCGGCGTACGCATTCGAGCGCAACTTCTGGGCAGGCGAAGGCGGTTGGTCCAGCCGCTTCGGCCACCGCGCCCCGCCGCCGCTGCCCGCCTTCGACGCGGCCTGTCGTGCACTGCGGGACGGGACCAATGACCCCGCAATCGTCGCGGGGCTCGAAGCGGCACGCACCGAGGCCTTGCAGGCCGCGGCGAATGCCGTGGCGCTAGTCGCCGCCAAGTTGCGTGCGGCCACGCTGGAGCTGCGCAAGACCCGGAGCTGACACGCCGGATTGACACGGGTTCCGGGCTTCTGATCTTCTAGCGCAAGGGGGTACGTCATGCAACAAGCTCGTCCCAGTTCATTGCAGGTGTCGAATGCGCGGTCCAGCGTCCTCGCATTGGCGGTCGGCATCGCGCTGGCCCCGCAGGTTGGCGCGCAGACGCCGGCCGGTGCGCAGCTCGAAGAGATAACGGTCACGGCGACGCGGCGCAGCCAGGCGCTCTCGGACGTGCCCATCAGCGTCAGCGCGATCGGCGACGAGGAGCTGCAGCAGCGCGGTGCGCGGCAGTTCGACGACATCGTCCGCCTGACGCCGGGCCTGAACCTGACGCGCCAGTCCTTCACCGGCGCCAGCCAGATCGCGATCCGCGGCATTTCCTCCAATGCCGGCTCGGGCACGACCGGCATCTACATCGACGACACGCCGATCCAGGTCCGCAACATGGGATTCGGCGCCGGCAACAGCTTCCCGGGCCTGTTCGACATCGCACGGGTCGAGGTGCTGCGCGGCCCGCAGGGCACGCTCTTCGGCGCCGGCTCCGAGGGCGGCACGGTGCGCTTCATCACGACCGAGCCGGGCCTGGACGCGCCCAGCAGCACCGCGCGTGCCGAGATGGGCAGCACCGAGAACGGCGAAGAGTCCTACGAGCTGGGCATGGCCTACGGCGGCCCGCTCTCGGATCGCGTCGCGCTGCGCGGCAGCGCCTATTTCCGCCACGACGGCGGCTTCGTCGACGCGGTGGGCGGCACCTACGAGATCGTCGATCCCACCGGCGAGAGCTACGGCGACTCGGTGAATTTCACCAAGACCACGACCTATGAAGAGGACATCAACTGGGCCGAGACGAAGTCCGCGCGCCTGGCGCTCAAGTTCGCAGCGACCGACAACCTGACCATCACGCCGTCGGTCTTCTATCAGAGGTCCGCGAACAACGACGGCTCCCCGAGCTACGACCTTTCGATGTCGAACCAGGGGAATGCCGATTATTCACGCCAGCACTACGTGCAGGGCGCCGCGGGCACGCTGTTCACGTTCCCGAACACGCCGCACACCACGGTGCTGAACGAGATGACCGCGCCCGAGAACGCGCGGGGCGAGGACGAGTTCACCCTCACGTCGCTCGCGATCGACTGGGACCTCGGCTGGGCGGAGCTGGTGTCCAACACGTCGTACTTCGACCGTGACCAGTTCCAGTGGGCCGACTACACGAAGGGCTACGCGCAGTTCTATGCGCCGGAATTCTTCCTCGAGCCCGACGGCGTGACCTCCACCGGGACCTACCTGCCCGAGGGCATGAAGGGCATGTCGCAGTACAACAACGCGCAGCAGAACTTCGTGCAGGAAGTGCGCCTGCAGTCCACCGGCGACGGCAAGTTGCAACTGGGTGGCGGGCATCTTCTACTCGGACCTCGAGCAGGAAGCGAGCCAGCCGATCAACCACAACTGGATGATCAACGCGACCTGGATGGGCTTCTATCCCACGGCCTTCGACTTCGGCTACTGGACGGAGAACGGCGGCGAGCCGTTCGGCCCCGGCTCCACCGCGCTGCAGAACTTCTTCGGCGACAACCCGCTCGACAACGCCGTCATGTTCTACGGCGAATGGGCCACCCAGGAAGAGCAGATTGCGGGCTTCGCGCAGTTCGACTACGACCTCACCGACACCCTCACCCTGACCGCGGGCATCCGGGCCAGCGAGAACAAGCTCGATTTCAACGCCGCCTACCTGGGTCCGGAAAACAACGCCAACGCCCCCTTCGGCTTTCCCTGCGCCGACCCGGGCGACTGCACGTTCGGCAGCGGCGCGTCGGCGCCCTCGTACCCGACCTCGTCCATCGAGCGGGACCGAGACGGCCTATACGCCGAAGTTCGGCATTTCCTGGGAGCCGAACGACGCGAACATGTTCTACGCGACCGCCGCCCAGGGCTTCCGGCCGGCCGGCGCTTCGCTGCGCGTGCCGGCGATCTGCGACTTCGACCTGATCCAGAACGGCTACGTCGACGAGAACGGCAACCCGTTCCAGCCCGAGACCTTCGACTCGGACTCGGTGTGGAGCTATGAGCTGGGCGCGAAGAGCCGCCTGCTCGACGGCAAGCTGTACCTCGACGGCAGCGTCTATCGCATCGAGTGGAAGGACATCCAGGCGAACGTGAGCCTGCCGAACTGCGCCTACAACTTCGTCGACAACCTGGGCACTGCCACTTCGGAAGGGTTCGACATCGCCTTCAGCTACCTGGTCACCGAGCGGCTCACGCTGAGCGGCGCGTATGGCTACAACGATCCGAGTTTCGACGAGGACGCCACCTCGCCGGGCGGCGCGGTGATCTTCGCCGGAGGCTCCGCGGTGCCGAATGCGGGCGCGCCGGAGACGTTCTCGCTGACCGGCGAGTACGTCATGCCGATTGGTGCTTACCAGGGCTACGCCCGGCTCGACTACACCTGGTCGGCAGAATGGCGGCGCGTGGGCGACCAGGTCCCCACGGATCCGTTCTACGATCCGCGCCTCAAGCCCACGGAATCCTACGGGCTGGTCAACCTGCGGCTCGGCGTGCAGTTCGGCACGCTGGGACGTGTCCCTCTTCGCGCAGAACCTCACCAACGAGGCGCCGCGGCTGGAGCTCTCGGCCAGTTCCTACTACGACCCCCAGGACTGGTCCGACGTCGCCCTGCGCCCGCGCACGATCGGCCTGACTGCCACCTGGCGCCTGTGATCCGGGCCTAGCGCGCGCTCAAGCCCGGTCACGGCGCGCGATACACCCACTCGCCGGCCACCATCGTGGCGAGCACTTTCGTGTCCCGCATCTGCTCCGCGGGCACCGTCAGCACGTCGCGGTCGACCAGCGCGAAGTCCGCGGCTTTGCCGGGCTCGATCGAGCCGATGGCTTTTTCCTGCCTCATCGTGCGGGCGGCATTGATCGTGTAGGCGTACAGCATCGATTCGCGCGGCACGTCCTGGCTCGCGTTGAGCACCTCGCCGCCCTCGCCCTTGCGGGTCTCGGCCTGGTAGATGGCCTTGAACACGTCAGGAGTCGACACCGGCCAGTCGCTGGCTCCCGCGATCCCCGTCCCCGGCTTCCAGCATTGAGCGCGCCGGGTACTGCCACGGGAAGATATCCGCCGCGACGTAGGGCTTGACCAGGTCGACGGAGTCGGTTCCGTACGACGCCCACAGGAGCTGGTACGAGGCCAGGACGCCGAGCCGCTTGAATCGCCCGATGTCGTCCGGCCGGACGAACTGCAGGTGCGTGATGCTTGCCGGCAGGCCGCTGTCGCCGTTGGCCTTGCGCATGGCCTCGTAGCCATTCAGCGCTTCATGCACGGCAAGGTCGCCGATGGCATGCGTGTGCACGAACAGGCCGAGCTTGTCGGCGTCGATGCAGAGCTTCGCGAAATTTTCCGGCTTGAAGAGGAGATCGCCCATCTTGCCGGTGTTGCTGTACGGGACGGTCATTGCGGCGCTCTGCGACGGGTATTCGACCACCCCGTCCGCAAACACCTTGACGCCCGGGATCGTCAGGTTGGGGATGTCGCCGAACTTGCCGCGCAGCGCGAGCGCATCCTTGAAGGACTGCGGGTCATCGGGTTTCACCACCGGCAGCGCCGCGACGTGGGCGGACAATCCGCCGGCTGCCGCAAGATCGCGATATGCGGTCAGCGTGGATTCGTCGACCCAGGGATCGAGCCACGCAGTGATGCCGAGGCTGTGGAGGTACTCGACGGCCGCCTTCGCGCCCGCGGCGCTCTTGCGCGCGTCGGTCGGAGGGATCTGCTTGTCGATGACCTCGAGCCCCTCGTCGACGCCGAACCCGTTTGGCGTGAGGTCGTCGCCGACGCCGTAGTATTTCCGCTTTTCCTCCGGCAGCCTGGCGATGAACGACTTGTTCAGGCCGGCGCGCTTGCGCAGCGCCGCGTTCGACCAGCCCGTATGCCCGTCCATGCCGCGCAGGAACAGCGGCTGGTTTGCGTAGTCCCCGCCGTTGAACCGTTCGTTCAGGGCCGCGTTCTGCGACCAGATGCCGAGGGGAATGCCCGTGACGACCAGCACGTCGCCGTTCATGCCGCGGCCGCTGCGCTTGGCCTCGGCCACGAATGCTGCAAGCGCATCGATGTCGGCAATGTCGTTCTGGGCGTCGGCCGACAACAGGCCGATGCCGCCGAACACGGCGTGCACATGGCTGTCGATCAGGCCCGGCAGGAGCGTCTTCCCGCCGAGATCGGTCACTTGCGCGTCGGATGCGACGCTCGCAGCCGCTTCGCCACGGCTGCCGACGGCAACGATCCTGCCGTCGCGTATCGATACCGCCTCCGCATAGGGCTGTTGCGGGTTGGCCGTGAAGACGTGCCCGTTCACCAGGACCTGGTCCTTGGCAAGGGCAGCGCCCAGCGGCATGAGTGCGAGGCACACCAGGCAGCCCAGTGTCGGGTTGAAGCGAATGATTGGAGTCATGATTTGTCTCGTTCGAGCTGGGGCGCCCGGCCGGCTTGATTTTGAACGAACAACGCATCGGAACTCAACAACATGACGTCCGCGATGCGGAAGTCTGAAGAAGGTTGCCTCCTGCAACTTCGAGGTACCCCGAGTTTTCCGATGCCCGGCGGTGCGAGTAGACTGGGACCGCCACGTCCCAACGGGACCGCCGCAGTTAGTTCATGAACATTCCGGTTTCGGCGGCATTACGGAACGCGCTTCGTGCAGCGCCAGCGGCACTTGCGCTCGCATTCGAGTCTCCGGTGACACTGGCCGCATCGGGTGACCTCGATCCCGGTTTCGGGGACGTCGGGCGGCTCGTCTTTCCTGATTTTCCCGGGCCAGCGTTGTCCGTCGCAGCGCAGGACAACAGCATCATCCTGACCGGCGGCGAGGTAGTCCCTGACTTCGATTCGACCGCGAATGACATAGCCCAGGGGTTTGCCGTTCGCGTCTCGAACGCCGGATTGATTGACGCGGCCTTTGCGGCTCCGGATCTCGGCGGCGTCATGGTCATCGACGCCGAAGTGCAGTCCGACGGCAGGATCGTCGGAATCGGCAACCGCAACCTTGGCACGGGCATCAAGCCGGTGGCCTTTCGACTCGAACGCGATGGCTCGCTGGATACCGGATTCGCCCAGGGAGGCGTTCTCGAGTTGGCGGAATTCACGAACGTACGGTCCGTTGCGGTGGATCCCGGTGGAACCGTCGCCATCGCGGGAACTTGGGCCCCCGGTGAAACGCCTGGGGGCGACCTCAAGATCCTGAGACTGCTCGCCACCGGCGAGCCGGACGATTCGTTTGGAGTCGCAGGCGTCTTTACCGTCTTCGGCGACATCGAGCAGCTTCCGAGCCCGACTCGCATCCTGAGTTCGGCGGGCGGCGGCTACCGCGTTGCGGTTATCGACCTTCCAGCCAGGTTCTGGACGTGCCGAGTTCTCGCACTGACTCCGGACGGCGGCGTAAACCAGGCTTTCGGCGATGAGGGATATGCGGAACTCGGGGATCCGGGCAAGTCCGTGCGCTGTTCGTCCATCGCCGAACTGCCGGACGGGCGGCTGATGGTCGCGGGATCGGAAGATTCGCGGCCCCTCGTGGTTCGCCTGCTGGCAGGCGGCACTGTCGATCCGAATTTTGTCGCCGAACCCCTTGCCGATGCGACCCTCAATGAAGCGACCGATATCGCCGTCAACCCGAACGACGGTTCAATCGTCGTGGTGTTCGACGACACCGGGAGTTCAGGGGAGCCCGGCCTGGTGGTCGCGAGACTGCAGGCCGACGGGACGCTCGACGAGTTCTTCGGCGATGGGGGCGCCACGTGGGTCGACCTCCCCAATGTCGATGGCAGGACGGCATTTGCAGTTCCGGGTGACGTAACCATTCTCGAGAACAGCGATGTGCTCGTCTCGGGCGGCGCGTCCGCGCCGTTCGTCGCGCGACTGGTTGGCGGAGACGGCAACGAGAGTCCGGGCGTTGTGGGCGTCAGCAATCGGAATGTCGAGACCACTGAGGGTTCTCAAGGCATCGTCACGGTCAGGCGCATGGGCGGCCGCACGGGCAGCGTCAACGTGGCCTATGCGGCCAACGCAACATCGGGCGGCGTCTTTCACGCCACCGCGGGACAGGATTTCACGGCGGTGTCGGGCACCCTGTCATGGGCAGACGGCGACGCCGGCGAGAAACAGCTCTTCATTCCGATCGCACCGCACGATGGCTCGCCGGAGGAGACGGAAGAATTTGTCGTCGAGCTCAGCGACGTGCAGGGCGGCGCCGGCCTCGGTACGCGCGAAACGACTATTTCCATCGCCTCGGATGCGCCGTCTGCCGGCATGTTCTCGGTCGAATCGACCGAGATTCACGCGGCCGAGGCTGATGCGTTCGTACAGGTGTTGATTTACCGCAACTACTTCTATGAAGGCGCGGTTTCGGTCACCGTGACAATGTCGTCGGGAACGGCGATGGCCGGCGACGATTTCGAGGATGAGTCGGAAACACTATCCTGGGCCGATGGCGAACATGGCGTGAAAACCGTCCAGATTTTCGTCACCGACGATGCCAGCGACGAACCGCAGGAGCAGTTCTCGCTGCAGCTGTCCGACGCGACCGGCGGCGCCGTCGTTGGGCCGAGGGACTCCGCCACCGTTTTCATTGCAGACGACGACCCGACGCCTCCGCTCCCGCCTCCGCCTCCGCCTCCGCCTCGGTCGGGCGGCGGCGGACCGGTCGGATACCCCTCGTTACTGATGCTCTGGGCCGCGTTCCTGCTGCGCGCCGGCCGCAAACGCCTGCAGGACTGAGCGCCGTACCGCCCGGGTCCGCCGGTCGGCAGAACCCGGACGGCACGACAAATACGGTTATTTCGGCCCGTCCTTCCTGACCCTCCGGCGTATTAGCACCCAGATCAGCGCCAGGATGATGATCGACACGATCAGCCAGAAGAAGGGATTTTTCGTGTACGGCTTCGGCAACGGGGCGGGCTCGACTGACGCCGCTTCCGTCTCGGCGACAACAGGCGCCGGTGCCGGCTCGACGGCCTGCGGCTCTGCAGCGGGCTCCGCGGCCGGCGATTCGACTGCCGTCTCTTCCGCTGTCTCGGACGCCTGGTCTGGCACCGGAGTTGGCGTCGGCGTTGCCGCAAGCTGGGCGTCCACCGCCTGCGCAGTCACGATTTCCGGCTTGCCCTCGGACACGATCGTCGCGGAAATCCGGTCGCCCCGATTCAGGTCGCGCACCTGAATCGCCTTGCCATCCATGTACAGGCGGATGCCGCGCGCATCTGTTTCGGTTTGCGTGAAGCGATGTATCTCGCCTGCGTCCTCCTTGATCACGACCGTGCGACCGGTCTGATTCGTCACGGTGCCCGACTTCACGGTCGTGACGTAGACCGGCCGCTGGGTCGTCGTGGTGGTGACGACCGCCCTGCCCTTCATGCCGGCTTTGAGGTCACCGGCCGCCAACGACTTGCCGTCGACCGTGAAACGGAAGTCCGGGGGTACGGTCAGCTCGCGCGTGCCATTCTGGTCGCGAACGACCAGGACGTTTCCGTCGACCGCAATCAGCTCGAAGTTGATCTCCCGGCTGGTCACGGTCGTCTGTGCGTGTGTCGTAATCGGGCTCAAGAGCGCGATCGCGAGCAACAACGCGAGGCCGCCCCCCTGCTTGATCTTGTGCATGTCGTCGTCTCCCGTTTGCTTGCTTTTCAATGTTGCAATCACCGGCGCCCCGTTGGCCTGACCGGCCGCTGGTCGCCGATCCCAGCGTCCGGTAGCGTAGCCCCTTATTCATCGCGCGCAAAATGGGCCACTTGGCGATGCAGGTGATGCCGCTCCTCCGCCGGCGTCTCGCAGGCAACAAGGCCGGGCGAGACCTCAGGTTTCACGCGGGACAGGCCTCGGCTGCGGTATTCTTCCCCCACGAAGTCTGGCTGATCTGGCGACGCCAGTACGGCCCACAGGAATGACACATGAATCCGATCGACCGGCGCACACTGCTTCTGTCCGCGAGCTCCGCCGCCGCCCTCGCAGCCCTGCCCCGTCTCGCTTTTTCCGCCACGTCATCAGGGCCGCTCGTGGCCCGGGTCGATCCCGTAACCGACACGTACTTCGGCACGACCGTGACCGATCCTTACCGGTGGATGGAGAATCCCAAGGACAGTGACTGGGAGCCCTACATGAAGAGCCAGGCCGCGCATGCGCGCGCCGTGCTCGACAGAATACCGGGGCGCGCAGCGATCGCCCAGCGTGTCAGCGAGCTGGCGGGCGACCTCGAGGTCATCAATACGATCCAGGTCGTGGGGCCGTACGTCTTCATCGAAAAGCGGCCGGCCGGCGCGAACAATTTCCAGCTTCACGTGCGAGACGGCTTCAATGGAGCCGAGCGCCTCCTGATCGACCCGGACTCCCGCACCCGGGGCGACGTGCACTACGCGATGAACTACTGGAATGCCTCGCCAGACGGTAGCCACGTGGCCTATGGCATGTCGCCCTCAGGCTCCGAAAATGCCGTGATCGAGATCCTCGAGACCGCGACCGGGAATGTGCTTCCCGACCGGATCGACCGGGCGCAGTACGCATTCCCGAGCTGGCTGCCGGACGGCTCGGGATTCTTCTTCAATCGCCTGGCCGAAGGAGGGACGGCAGGCACGGTCGACTACTACAAGAACAGCGTCAGCTGGCTGCACAAGGTCGGCACCGACGCGAAAACCGACGTCAGGATCCTGTCGCGCGGCCAGTTCGCGGATGTCGAGGTGCAGGAAATCGAGTTCCCGATCGTCGTGGCGCAGCCCGGATCCGGTCATGCGATCGGTTACCTGTTCGCAGGCGTCCAGAACGAGATCACGATGTTCGTGAATTCACTCGAAGCCGCCGCAAAGGGCCTTGGCGGCTGGAAGAAAATCTGCGATGCGACCCACAAGGTGACGGGCGGAACGCTCAAGGGCGACGACATATACCTCGTCACCTACCAGAACGCGCCACGCTACCGCGTGATGCACGTCAAGGCGTCGGAACCGGCGTTTGCCAATGCGCGCGAGGTCGTGCCACAGGGCAACACCGTCATCAGCAATGTCTATGCCGCGAAGGACGCGATCTACCTCCAGGAACTCGACGGAGGCGTCGGCCGCGTGCGCAGGCTGAGCGCCGATGGAAAGGTCACGCCGATCGCGTTGCCGTTCGAAGGAACGATCAGTTCGACCTATGCGGATACCGAGCATGACGGCGTCTGGTTCCAGATGCAGAACTGGGTAAGGCCGGCGACGGTCTTCCAGGTCGCAGCCACCGGTGCCGTGTCGGACACGAAGCTGGCGACCCAGCCCGGCATTGACGTCTCGCCCTATGAATCGACGCGCATATTCGCCGCCGCAAAAGACGGCACGATGATTCCCGTTTCGGTCGTCTACCGCAAAGGCATGAAGCTCGATGGCTCGGCGCCGGCGCTGATCGATGCCTATGGTTCCTATGGCATCACGTCGGACGCCTATTTCGGGCCGCGATTCTTCGCCTGGCTTGAACAGGGCGGCGTCTGGGCGACGGCGCACGTGCGCGGCGGCGGCGAGTTCGGCCGTGAATGGCACGAAGGCGGACGCCTCCTGACCAAGCACAACACCTGGGGCGACCTGATCGCGGCCGCGGAGAAGCTGATCGTCGATGGCTGGACACACGACACGAGGCTTGCAATTCGCGGCGGCTCGGCCGGCGGAATCACGGTAGGCCGCGCCATGACGGAGAGGCCGGACCGGTTCGCAGCCGTCATCAGCCAGGTCGGCGTGTCCAACACCGTGCGCGCGGAATTCTCGCAGAACGGGCCACCAAACGTCCCGGAATTCGGGTCAGTCGAGACGGCCGACGGATTCAAGGGCCTGTTCGAGATGGATTCGTATCAGCACGTCGAGAATCGCACCAAGTACCCCGCGGTGCTCCTGACGACGGGCATGACCGATCCGCGCGTCGACCCCTGGCAGGCCGCCAAGATGACCGCGCGGCTGCAACGGGCGACGGCATCCGGCAAGCCGGTGCTGTTGCGCGTCGATTTCCAGGCCGGGCACGGACTTGGCTCGACCCGCGCCCAGCGCGACGAGGAATTCGGCGACATCTTCGCCTTCATCCTGTGGCAGGCCGGCATCGCGGGATTTCAGCCGGCGAACTGATAGAACATGTCGACGTAGCCCATGACCGCATCGGTGATGCCCGCGACCTTCGGATTCGTCGACTCCACCACGTAGTACTCGTCGGGCGCGTGCGCGCCCGAGCCGTGGCCGAAGCCGAAGTGGCCTGCAGGCAGCGACAACGGCGGCGCGGTGAACACCGCGCCTGGCCACGATCCGGCCAGTCGCGGGTTGAGCGTCGCCTTGATTCCCGCGCGCTGGTACGTCGCCAGCTGGGCGCGAATGATGCGGCTGTCCTCAGCGGTTTCGGTCGGGTCGTAGCCGCCGGAGACATTCACCTCGACGTCGCGGAATCCGCGCCTGTCGAGATGCGCGCGTAGCTTCTCCACCGCCTCCTTGCGCGTCTGGTTCGGCACCAGGCGCAGGTCGAGCTTGGCGACCGCGCGTCCCGGCAGGATCGTCTTGCCGCCGGGCCCCGTGTAGCCGGCGACGAGACCCTCGATGTTGACCGTCGGCTGCGAAGCGAGCCGTTCGAGCGCCTGCCGGTAAGGCAGGTCGTCGATCCAGTGGTCAACGCCGAGCAGCTTCTTCTGTTCCTGCTCGTCGCTGCTGGCCGCGACCTGGGCGATCAGCTCCTTCTCGCGCGCAGTGAGCGCGCGCACGTTCTCGAACCAGCCGTCGATCGCCGCTGTATTGCCATCGGGCGTCACCAGCGAATCCAGCGCCTGCACCAGCCGCCACACCGGCGAATCGACCGTAGCCTTCTGGCTGGAATGGATGTCCCGCTTCGGACCGCGACCCCACTTGGCGCCGCTCGCAACCAACTCCAGCTCGACGACGCCCTTGGAGCCGAGGTTGACCGAGACGCCGCCGTTGCTGTCCTGCCAGCTCGTGGGAATGAAAATGCCCTCGGCCTTCTTCAGCGCCGCGAAGATCTCGGGCCGCTGCACGATCTGGTGAAAATTCGGCGAGCCGATTTCCTCCTCGCCTTCGGCGACCAGCACGAGATTGACCGGCGGCTTCGCCTTCGCCGCGCGCATGGCATGCAGCGCGGCGAGCAGCGTGGCCTCGGGACCCTTCTGGTTGACGGCGCCGCGACCGACGATGGCGCGGCCGAACCCGGGCTTGTCCACGATGCGCGCTTCGAGCGGCGGCGAAGACCATTCAGCCGGATCGAACTGCTTGACGTCGTACATGAAGTACAGCGCGAGCGTGCGCCTGGCGCCATTGTCCATCGTGGCGAACACGCCGGGATGGCCGTCGGTGGGCACGATCGTGGCCGCGTCGAACCCCGCGTCGCGCGCGAGATTCGCCATGTACCCGACGCCTTCCGTCATGTTGAGGTTCTCGGCCGCGATGGAGGGCAGCGCGATCCAGTCCTGGATGCGCTTGATGTCTGCCTCGCGACCCGCTTCCGCGGCTTTGCGGATCGATGGGTAGCGCTCGGCAACTGCCGCTGCGCCCTGCACACCGAATACCATTGCGCCGGCACCCGCGAGGGCTGCCGCGGTCATGAATTCGCGACGGTCGATTGAATCAGCCATGGTTTATGTTCCTCGCCGGGAGCGCAGGATGGTACCCGACCGACACGTTCGCTGGCATCGGCATGGGCATCAGGCGGGCAGGCTGGCCACCAGCTCGGCGATACCGTTCCACATCACCTGGATGCCGATGCAGAAGAGCAGGAATGCCGACAGCCGACCGACGATCGTCGTCCCGTTGGGGCCGATGGCCCGCGAGATCCGGCTGGAGGACCGGTAGAGCAGGTAGATGAGCAGGCAGATCAAGGTGGTCGCCACCAGCGCCTGCACGACGAAGATCAGCGGATTGACGTCGGACGCACCGCCGGTCCCGAGCGCGATGGCCACCGATATCGTTCCCGGCCCGGTGGTGATCGGCATGGTGAGGGGATAGAACGCGAGGTGGGTCACGTCGCGCGTGCCCGTCGTCTCCAGTGCGGCGCCCCGATCCTTGCCCTCGTCCTCGGCGTTCAGCAGCGTCCACGCGGAAAGCGCAATGACGATGCCACCCGCGAGGCGCAGCACCGGCATCGAAATGCCGAAGAACTTGAGCACGTAGACACCGACCATCATCGAGACGCTCAGCGTGATGAAGCTGTAGAGGGCGACCTGGCGAGCCAGGCGGCTGCGTGCCTCCTCCGACAGGTGCTTGGTCGCGGCAAGGAAGACGAAGGCACCGCCGAGCGGGTTGATGATGGAGAACAGCGCCGGGAAGGCCAGGAGCAGGAAGCTACCTGTCTGTGCAGTGAATTCGGTCGGCACGCCGGTCAGGCCGTCAGCAGCACGATCACGGTGCCAAGAGTGGTCAGCAGCACGTGGGCCACGGCGACCGCACCCGAGTACCCGATCACCGCTACCTGGCTGCCCGACTTTTCCTGCACCGCGGCAAGCGCGGGCGTGAAGGTCTGGGCCCCGGAGATTGCGCCGAGCAGCAGGATCGGCTGGATCTTCAGGACGTAGCGGCCGAAGTAAAGGCCTGTCAACAGCGGTACCAGGGTCACGACCATCCCGCCCAACAGCAGGCCGAGTCCCGCCTCACGGATGGCAGCCGCAAAGTGCGGTCCTGCACCGATGCCGACCATGGCCACGAAGGCTGATAGGCCGAGCGCCTGCATGAACCGGACTGCGCCATCCGGCACGCGGCCAAAGAGCGGCCGCCGGGACCGGACATAGCCCGTCACGATACCGGCGAGCAGCACGCCCACGCTGGTACCGATGGAAACCGAGATTCCAGCGATCGTGAACGACGCGGCAGCACCGAACAGCGCGCCGAGGACGATGGCAAAGCCCACGGCCACGAAGTCGGTCACCTCGCTGGGCTGCACGATCTCGCCGACCGCCTGGGCGAAGCGGTCGACGGCTGGCTCGCTGCCGACCACGTGCAGCACGTCGCCCCGCTCGACCACGGTCTTGAGTCCGATGGGAATGTCCTGACCGCGGCGCTCGATCCGGCGGAGGAAGACGCTGCGCACATCGTCGCGCGCGGCCAGCTGTTCCAGCGTCTGGCCGTCGATGTCGGACCTGGAGACGAACACGCCGAAGTACGCCATCGGAATGTCGAGCAGCTCGCGGTCTTCCACCTCTTCCGCCTGCCCGCCGAGGAGCCCGACCAGCGCCTCGTGGCGGCCCGCTACCACGACGACATCCCCGGCCTTGAGCCGCGTGTCCCCCGTGACGTCTACGATCTCGCCGTCGCGCCGAAGGCGCAGCACGAACGTGCGCGCGCCCTGCACCAGCCGCTCGGCCTCGCCGGCCGTCCGGCCGTCCACCGGACCGCCGGCCCTGATCCGGTAGGCGCGGAACTCGAAGGGGCGCCATGCGGAGCTGACGCCGGCGCGGGTCCGGGTGATGCCGTACTGGGCCTCCACCTTGAGCGCCTCGGCCTTCAGGTCGATTCCCAGCAGCCTCGGTCCGATCGTGCTGCACATTACGATCACGCCGAGTGCGCCGACGACGTAGCAGAGCGCATCCGCCACGCCCACGTGCGCGACGTACAGAGCCTTGAGATCGTCCGGGATGGCGAGCGCGCCGATCGCCTCCGTCGCGGTGCCCATGGCCGGCGACTCGGTGAGCGCCCCGGACAGCATGCCGGCCGCCAAGCCGGGGTCGAGGCCGAGCTGGCGCGCAACCCCCCAGGCAGTCAGCAGCCCGACGATGGGCATGAAGACCCCGAGCGCCGCGAAGCGCCAGCCTTCGCCCTTCATGGCGCTGAAGAACTTGGGCCCTACCTCGTAACCGATGCCGAACAGGAACAGCAGGAACACGAGCGACTTGGCTGGGCCAGATACCGGCACTTCGAATAGCAGCCCGATCGCGATGCCGACGAGCAGTGACCCCGTCGTGCCGCCCAGGCTGAACCCGCGGATCTTCAGGTTGCCGATCCAGAAGCCGACTGCCAGCGCAAGATAGACCGCGAGTTCCGGGTACTTCGCCAGCAATTCACCGAGCCAGTTCATGCTGCGTTCCTACTGCCGCTGTCCCCAGCCGGCGAGGAACAGGATCCACGGCGTCCCGATCAGCAGATAAATTAGCATGAACGCGAGCGTCGTGATGAGCCCGCAACCCGGCTCAGATCACTTGTCGGGTCCGGCTGAACCACCCCGGATTGCCGGGAGGCACGTATTGCCGATCGTCATCAAGTTCTCGAACTGGCCGGAATGGCCGTAGTCTTCGCCGAAGTAGGTTGCGAGTTCACGCGCCAGCCTCTCGAAATAGGCGGGATCGTTCGGGCGGGCGTCCTTCATCGTGTAGAACTCCACGATGGTCCCGGCTCGCTCCTCCAGCACCTTCCGGATGCCGGGACGCATCGACGGCGTGTAGAGATTGGGGTTCAGCGCCTCGTTCCAATGATCGCTGACGAACGCCGCCAGCCAGCCCGAGCGCGGACGCACGTGCCGGTTCAGCCGCCAGAAGACCCCCGATCGCAGCACCAGCGGCTCGCGCCTTTCGCCCTTCAGCACGACCGGCTCGGTCAGGTTCTCAAAAAACCTGAACCCGACATGGTTCGCTGCCAGATCGGCGTTGGAGAAGATTCCCGTGCTGAATGTGCCGAAGATGTTCTCCTCGCTCAGCATGCCCTCCGAGTGGTAATGCAGGAGCACCTTCTGGTACGCCTCCTCGCGGCTGAGCCCGGTGTCCCGTAGATCGCGATTCATCCGGTAATACGCCTCCCCGAGATGATGAAAATGCACGATCTTGTCCGTGCCGAAGTAAACCCCGAACGCCTTGACCGTCCGGCTCTGCGTCAACATCATCAAGCGCCGTGGATCCAGCGTGGCATGCGCCGAAAAGTTCATTTTCAGGTCTTGATAGGCGGTCTCGCGGCCGACAAATTTTTGACGTGCCCATTTTCCATCCAGCGCATCCTCAAGCACGGAATCCTCGAACATCGGATGACTGAATTGATCAAGGAACTCCTTCACCAGAACCAGCGGGTCGTGCAATTGGCGGAGCCGGTTGGTTCGCGTCGTGTCCTCCTGCAAAGCGATCGCTTTCTCGATGTCCGCGTTGACCCGGGCCACGGCAATTTCGAGCGCGCGCGTGTGGACCGCTTCAAGATAATCACCGAGGTCGGCCAGTTCGACGTCGGGCGACACGAAGAAGTTGTCGGTCTCATGGGCTTGCGCGGCGAACGAACCCAGGAGAAGCATCCCCAACAGCCAGCCGGACAGCCGCGCCCCGACCGGCAACCCGTTTTCAATGACGCCCGTGCGTACGGCTGATTGAAACTTGAGGCGATGCATGGATCTCGGCGGAACCATTGGCAGCCGGCATTCCAGCAAGGGCCTGTCCTTCGGTCAATCTGTCCGTAAACGTCGGCATGTCGTTGCACTTGCGGACCTGGCGCTGCTACTCCTGGCGGCCATTGCAACGACTGGCTGCAATTCCATCTACCACCAAACGCGCTCTCAACTGCCACCGGAACCGGCCGTCGAGGTGGAATTGCGCATCACCGAAGCCCGACATGCTGCGGATCGAGCAAATCAGGCGGGCAGGAAACTTCTCGGCCATCTCCAGCAGGGTACCGGGGACTCCACCCTCTCCGCGGACTTCGATCGCCTGGAAACGACCGCGTTCGAGCTTGAACGCCGCACCCTGTCCGCCCGCGATGCAGTCGAGCGTAGCGGTGCCGATCCCGACGTGCCGGCCGAGATCGAACGGCTGCTCCAGCATGCGCAAGCGTGGATGAATTACGTGCAATCCAACCGGCCGGCTGATCGCGCGACACAAACCGGCCAGCTTGAGGCGCTGCTCGACCGACGGGCAGGCCAACATGGTCCGGCGAAATGACCGGATGTCTTCAGCGGCCTCCATGCCGCCTGACGCCAGCCGAAGCGTTCATCGAGCTTTTTGCTGGATCAGGACTGAAATAGTGTATGGCACGCGGCCGGTATCAGTTATGAATCCTAGAAGCGTGGCCACGATGTCAAGAGCCCCGTCGCGATTGAAATCGCCTACCGAGATGCCAATGATTTCTCTTCGCTCATCTTCGCGTACCGAGAAGGATTGCGGAGTCTGAAAGCTGCCATCGCCGTTGCCGAGCGATACGACGACATTTTCGAGGCCCGCGTCAGCCGCGGAAAGGTCAAGCGCCCCATCACGGTTAAAATCCCCAACCGCAAGCTCGCTCGGGAAGTCACCTAGACTCAAGTGCTGCGGAGCCTGGAAACTGCCATCGCGGTTTCCGAACAAGATAGCAATGTCGCCGGATTCCTCATTGAACGTGACAGCATCCGGAGCTCCGTCACGATCAAAATCGCCCAATTCTATTTGTACGGGGAATTGGCCAGTGGGGAAGAATTGCGGAGGCTGGAAGCTGCCATCACCGTTACCCAACATCACTGAGATGTTGTCAGGGTTTGCATCAGCCGTGATCAAGTCCTCAATTCCGTCGCGGTTAAAATCATCGACTGCCACTGACCAGGGATCACCGGCAAGAAAAGTTCTTGCCGGGCGGAACCTGCCATCGCCTCTTCCTAGAAGTATCGAGACAGTGCCCTGGGAGTTGGCTGTGACCAGGTCCAGCTTGCCATCGCGATTGAAATCGCCAACGGCCAAGTCGGTACAGTACGCGTCAATTCGAAAGAATCGTGCCTTCTCGAACCCGAACCCTCCGGGTCCCCTGCCAAGAAGCACTGAAACGTCACCGGACGCCGAGTTAGCCGTGGCCACGTCCTCCTTGCCATCCCTGTTGAAATCACCTGCTATCACTGACCTGGGTTCTTGACCGACGGAAAAACCTCGCGCGGCTCGGAAGCCGCCTTGGCGGGTACCAAACAGCAACGAGATATCATTTGTCACAAAGTTGGCTGTCACTACGTCAAGAAACCCGTCTCCGTTGAAATCCCGCACTACGATCGATGCCGGTTCTACCGCGTCGCCGAGAGAGAAGAGCTTTGTCGCTACAAAATCCAAAGTCTCTGCATTCGCATGAGCTTGTGGGACGAGCACGAATGCGAGTGCCAAAGCCAGCGGCCGGCACGCCGTTATTTCCATAGCAATCTCCTCCACTGTCTCAGCCAGTCTTGAGGAACAGCCAGCGCGGCGATCTTGCGATCATTCCCGGTGACAGGGCGTCGCCCGGGGCGCAAAGATTCGTGCTTTGCGTTCATTGGCTTTCGGCAAGCCAACTCTACTACGATCATTTGGCGCCGAACGGATATTCCCGGCTTGTCACTCGGTTGTCGCCACAAGCACTAACACCTTGATAAGGAGCTGTTTTCATGTCCACCAAGGTGATGATCATGGGTCTCGGCTCGATCGGGGCAGGTGTTGCCCGCCAATTGCTGGCTCGCAACAACTTCAAGATCGTTGCGGCCGTGGACATCGACCCTGCCAAGCTAGGCAGGGACCTCGGGGAGGTACTGGGCAGCGCGGGCCACACGGGGGTAAAGGTCCTGGCCGACGCCGCCGCCGCGATTCGGAAGGCCAAACCGCAGGTCGCCGTACTCTGTACGAGTTCGAGCCTAAAGGGCGTGTGGCCGCAGCTCCAGGCGGTCCTCAAGCTCAAGGTTCCGATCGTCTCGACGACCGAGGAGCTCTCGTACCCCTGGTTCTCGAACCGCCTGCTCGCGCGCAAGATCGACGACGCCGCGAGGAAGGCAAAAGTCGCCGTCGTGGGCACCGGTGTCAACCCCGGTTTCGCGATGGACGCGCTGCCGATCACGCTCACGGCGATCTGCGAGCAAATCGAGGCCGTGCGCATCGATCGCATCCAGGACGCCCGCATTCGGCGCCTGCCCTTCCAGCAGAAGATCGGATCGGGCCTGACGCCCGAGCAGTTCGCCGAGAAAACGAAGAACCTCACGGTGCGCCACGTCGGACTCACCGAGTCGGTGGCGATGATCGCGGACGCGCTCGGCTGGAAGCTCGACCGCATCACCGACCAGATCCAACCGAAGATCGCCCAGGCCCCGATCGAGAGCCAGTTCCTCAAGGTGGCGGCGGGGCGCGTGTGTGGCCTCGTGCAGGACGGCCTGGGGTACGTGGATGGCGAGCCGCGCATCACGTTGCACATGGAAGCCTATCTCGGCGCGCCCGAGACGTATGATCGCGTCCGAATCGAGGGCTCGCCGCGCCTCGACGTCCGGGCCGACGGCGGCTACCACGGCGACGTCGCCACCGCATCGATCACGATCAACACGATTCCAGCACTGCTCGGCGCTGCGCCTGGTTTGCACACGATGCGGAGCCTGACGCTGCCGTCGTTCGCGGGTGGCAGGTAGCCGCCGCGGCGCTGCTAGCGGCACTGGTTGCTGGCGATGGCGTCGTCGACAGGCTACGCGATCGCCGCCCGCTGCACCTTCTGCGGCTGCGAGACTCCGTAGCCCTGCGCGTAGTCGACGCCGAGGCCGCGCAGCACCTCGATGATCTCGGCGTTCTCGGCCCACTCGGCGATGGTCTGCTTGCCGGTCAGGTGGCCGATCTCGTTGATCGAGCGCACCATCTCGCGGTCGATCGGGTCGTGCAGCACGCCCTTGACGAAGCTGCCGTCGATGCCGCTCCTGTGGAACTGCTCGATCACGTAGGGCAGGAACTTGTCGTCGCCGAGGCTCTGGCCCGACAGGTTGATCGAGCACATCGAGAGTCGCTTGCGCTCGTGGCGAGTCAGCGCGCCGCCTGCGCGGGCTGTGCGTCTTCCCGATCAAAACGCGCAATCTCCGCGCGCTGGCGGGCCGCCTCCGCGTCGATGCGCTTCTGGATCGCGAGAAACTCTGGAAAGTCCTGCAGCACGTCGAAAGCGCGATATTCCCTGAAATCCATGGAATAGGCCATTCCCTGGTATCCCTTGGCCAGCGCCTTTTGAAGATTGGCCATTGCGCTCGGCCGCTTGCCGGCGAGGGCGTCGAGCTGGGCAATGTAGAAATAGGAATATCCGGTCTCTATTTGCGACGCAATCCCCTTCCTGAATTCAGCCTCGGCGCAGGCGGAAATCGACTTCGCCTCGTCGTTGCGCGTTGCCTTCTTGAGTGCCCACACAAGCGCCGGCGCGCCTCGCGCCACGCCAAAATCGGCGATCTTCGCGCAAAATTTATCAGCGGCCCCGAGCTTGCTGTCGTAAAGCTGCAGAATGAAATCGTCGCGCCGGTGGTCGGCGAGCATTTCATACGGAATGGCGGCGACAAATCGCGGAATGGCGTTCGTAAGGTGGAAAAGTGCGTTCGAATCGCGGCGCGTCCAGGCTTCTGGCGGAATTTCCATATTCGGCAAGAGCGCCGCAGTTTCCTTGTCCATGCCAAGGATCGCGAGCGCGTGCGCGCGCGCAAACTTGGTGTCACCGGTCTGCGGCTCTATGCTCGCATATGCCTTGTAGGCGCCGGCGAGATCGCCACGCCCTTCGGCGATCTCTCCGAGAATCAGGTATGCGTTGGCCGCGTCGTCCGGCACGCGGGCCGCGTAATCTGTGATCGCGCGTTCGGCCTCCTCATACCGGCCGAGCTCGGAGAAAGTCTTTGCCAGATTCCTCACCGGTTGATGCCACAAGGGATCGAGGGCGATGATCGTGCGCAACCCTTCGATGACCTTTTCCGGGTCCTTTTCATGCGACAAGAGCCACATGCGCAAATCGGAGCGCGACGGGTCGAGTGCGACCGCCCTCTCGAGAATCGGGCGCCGAGCCGCTGGCTCATCGCCGAGGATAAGTGACAGCGCGGCGTACCCGTCCGCCCGTTCCGGCGCCAGTACGATTGCCTTTTCGGCAAGTTCGCGCGCCTTGTTGGGGTCGTCACGCTTGTCGCGGAAAAAATCTGCGTCCGCAGTGAACCACACGGCTTCGGCGAGGGCGCCATGGATCGCAGCCGAAGCGGGATCGAGTGCGATCGCCCGTTCGAGTAGGCCGCGCGCTTTGAGAGAATCTTCTCCCGTCCGCCTGCGGAGCTTCTGACGCGCCTCCAGCAATAGATCGAGGGCGCTGACGCTCGTCGTCGACGCGACGGCGACCGCCCGCCCCTCGCCGCCGAGCCGATCTGCGACCGCCCTGCCGATCTCGTCTTGAATCGCGAATATGTCGTATTCGGACCGGTCGTACTCCTCGCTCCAGACGCGAGCACCGTCCCCAGTGCGCAGCAGCGCGACGTTGACCTTGATGCGTCCGGAGATCTCCCGAACGCTGCCCTCGAGCACATATTCGACGTTGAGCACGCGGCGCACGTTCGGCGATATCGAATTTCCCGCTCGCGAACTTCGCAGACGACGTACTGGCGATCACCCTGAGCGCCGGGTCCCGCGCGAGCGCTGAGCGAATCTCCTCGGCAATGCCTTCGGCGAAATAGGCGCGGTCCTTCTCGGCGCTCAAGTCAGCGAAAGGAAGCACCGCAATCGAACTGCGAGGCGGCCATGCCAGTTGCCATGGTCCGAATTGAATGACCGCAACCACCGCCATGACGACGGTCGCGACGCCGCCGCCGCAACGTCGCAAGTCGCCGTCGCGAACGCCGAGGCGATAGTGGGGTGTGGTGGTCGGCGCCAAGGGTCTCGCTTCCCCGGGTTTTCGAGTCAGTGCTTCTCTGAGCACCCGCGCGCATTTGTCGTCCGGCGTTCCGTCCCATTTCGAAAAATCCGTCGAATGCACATGACGGAATCCGAGCGGTGGAATCTGCCCGTCAAGGCAGACGGGCAAGAGCTTTCCGGCGTCGCGCCCGACCGCCGCCTCATCCAGGACCCATTTCGAACGCGCCGAGGCCGGCGTCCACACGACGACGACGAAATCCGCCTCGTTGAGGCGGCGTTCCACCTCTTCTGTAAAACTCTCGCCGGCGACGAGGCGATCATCCCACCAGACCTCGCCGACGACCGAATCGATGAAGGCAACGATCGGCTCGACCCGCTCCTTGTCCGTCCGCGAATAGCTGACGAAGACGTTTGTCATGGCACGCCGTTGGTGAGCGGGACTGGCCCCTGAGCCGAATCTCCGATCAGAAGGAGTAGCGGAACGTGGCGTAGTAGCGACGGCCGTAGGGGTCGAACTGCGAAGGGTCGGTGTTGGCCTGGATGTAGCTCGGGTAGATCGGCGGGTCCTCGTCCGTCAGGTTCTCGATGCCGATCCCGATCTCCAGCCCATCGAAGAAACCGCCCGAGAACCCGTACTGCGCGTTCACATCAAAGTAGCCAACGCTCGGGACCTGAAATCCGGATATCGAGATTGGGATCCCGGTCCTGCATCGAGTCGATGTACCGCCAGCCCGCGCCGACCGTCAGGTCGAGCCACGTATAGCTCAAGCGCAGATTCGACTTCCACTCGGGCAAAGAACCGCCGACGGTGGAGCCGATCGTGCCCGCCCGCTCGGATTCCGGCGCCGTGCTGTCAGCAAATCCGATCGAGAAGGAATCGAGCCAGGAGACGAGCCAGTTGATGCCGAGCTGACCAGCTCCGGCGTCGATGCTCCAGTCGAGCTGCGCATCGACGCCGCTCGTCTGCCAGTCATAGCCGTTGTTGTAGACCTCCCGCACGTTCACGATCTCCCCGGTCGCACCGCTACGACTGAAAAGCGAACACCACTGGTTCGACGTGGAGAATTCCGAGTTGTAGCGAGCGTCGTAGCAGAAAGGCACGAACTCCGGGAAGGTCACCGTATCGATCTTGTCCGTGATGTCGATGCGGTACCAGTCCAGCGACACCTGCAGGCGCGCCAGCGCCGGGTGCGTCAGCGGCGACGTCCACACAACGCCCAGCGTGGTCGTCGAGGCATCTTCCTGGGCAAGGTCCGGATTGCCGCCCGCGACCCCCAGCGCCGTGTCGTCCGAGTCCACGAAGGCTGGCAGGGACGCCGCGGGCATGCCTTGCGCAAGACAAAGCGCTTCGACACTCGCTCCATCCGGCCCGGTGCGCTCGGGACTGCCGACCGTGCAGGGGTCCGCGAACCCGTAATCCGAGAAATAGAAGGCCGCCGGGAGCTGCGGCAGATAGAGTTCATAGACGCTCGGCGCACGCACGGCCTCCTGGTAGGAGCCTCTCACACGCAGGCTGTCGAGGGGCTGGTAGAGCAGCTCCGCCTTCCAGGAATCGAATCGCCCGGCCGAATCGTAGTCCGAGGACCGGTAGCCCAGCACCGTCTCGAGCGATTGCACACCGGGCGCATCACTCAGCAGCGGCACGAGCAGCTCCAAGTAGAGGTCGAGGTTGCTGTCCTTGCCGTGGATGTCCTGCGAGGCGTTGAATCCCTGGATGTCAGACCGGCACTCGACGTCCGCCGTGCACGGCTGGCCGGGGGGGCCGATGAACACGCCCGCCTCCGGCGACGCGGCGTACCGGTACTCGTCCTCCTTGTAGAACACCCCGACGGCCGCGACCACATTCCCGGCCGGCAGCGCGAACACCGGCCCCGTCGCGGAAATCTCGGCGATCGCCTGGTCGACGCCGGACTTGTTCGATGCGTCGACCTGGATGTAGTCGAGGCACTCGGCCGAGATCGACCCCTTGCCGAAGGGATTGAAGCCTCCGCAGATCGAAACCCCGCCGTCTGCCGCGAAGGTCAGCTCCTCCATGCGCGAGGTGAGCACGTTGCCGGTCTGCGAATTCTCCTGTTCGTTGCCGCCAACCTGCACGTAGCCCTCGTACGACCAGTCGTCGACGATGTCCCCGGACACGCCGAAGGTCAGCTGGTAGACGTCGTTCTGGTACTTGCCGGTGCGCGGGCCGGTCTCGGACATGCGCTTCTCGAGTCTGACAGGCGCGGTCGCGGTCGCGGGATCTCTAGAATCGAGCAGGAACTTGAGGTCCGCAGGCATGAAGGGATTGTCCACCGGGATGAAGAGGTCGCGGACGGGTGCCGGCGCGAGCTGTTGCGTCGTCGAATAGTCCGCGTACAAGCCTTGCACCATGAAGCGCAGCGATTCGCTGACTTCGAACTCGGCGCTCAGGAACGCGGAACCGCGCTCGAGCGGCAGCTGCAGGGCGTTGTCCGGCGCGTAGTTATACGAGTAGAGATACTCGTTGAAGAAAACCGGGTCCGGCTCGCCCCGAAAGTTCCTGACACTGGACAGCCCTGCTTCCGCGAACAACCTGTTGCCGGTTGTGAAAATCGTGCCGTCTGCGTTGAATCCGAACTGGGTGTTCGTCAATCTCGGCCCGCCTGGGAAGAGCCGCGGTCCGAAAAACGGTACTTCGTTGGGTGCGTACCCGTACGTCGCCATCAAGGCGTAAAAGGCTGCCGCGCTGGGCCGCTCGTCCAAGTTGAGCGACACCCTTCCCTCCTCGATCTGCGACGATCCCGCGGGCAGAAAAGCGGAGGCCGGCCCCAGTGTCCCGCGCCCAGGTCCACCGGCGTAAGCCAACGCGTATTTCGAGAAGTCCCGATCGCCATGGGTGACGAGTTCGCGCTCCGCATAGCCGACGTAACCGACAATCGATCCGCGCCCATCCGCGAAGTCCGTGCCGGCGGTCAGCCCCGCCTCGTACTGCGCGCCGTCGCCGCGGTCCGTCTGGCCCCAGCTGCCGTCGATCTCGACGCCGTCGAAGTCGCGCTTCAGCTTGAAGTTGACGACGCCGGCCAGCGCGTCCGAGCCGTATACCGCCGAGGCGCCGCCGGTGATGATCTCCACGCTCTCGATCAGCGACGACGGAATGATGTTGAGGTCCGCCACCCCGTTGCCATTCGCCGGCATCAGGCGCCTGCCGTCCACCAGAACGAGCGTAGAGGCGGTGCCGAGGCCGCGCAGGCTGACGTTCGCCTGGCCGTTGTTGGACGGATTGTTCGACGAGGCGGTATACGCGGGGACGAACTGCGGCAGGGTATTGAGCGAGGACTCGACGGTGCTGGACGCCGTGCGCTCGAACAACTCCTCCGTCACGGAGACGATCGGGCTCGCCGAATCGAAATCCGGCCGCGCAATGCGAGAGCCGGTGACGACAATCTGCTCGAGCTCTTCCTGAGCCCATGCCGATCCGATGGTAAAAAGCATGAGCAGAGTGCCGGCCAGCACCCGCCATCGGTCGCACGGAGCGCCGCCCGTATCAAGGATGCGGGAATCTGGTTGCATGCTTGGAGCCCGCCCGCGGCATCGCCCAGTTCTTGTTACTGATAACTCCTGCACTCGCCAAAATCAAGTGGCGCCATGCCGCGCGAGGGAGCTGCGGGCAGGACCAGACGAAACTCAGCGTGAACTGACGTCCACCGGGTCCAGCGAATTTCAGTGAAACAGCCGGATTTGCCGCCGGCGCAGAGAAGGAACAGTCCCTACGCGATCGCCGCCCGCTGCACCTTCTGCGGCTGCGACACGCCGTAGCCCTGCGCGTAGTCGACGCCGAGGCCGCGCAGCACCTCGATGATCTCGGCGTTCTCGGCCCACTCGGCGATCGTCTGCTTGCCGGTCAGGTGGCCGATCTCGTTGATCGAGCGCACCATCTCGCGGTCGATCGGGTCGTGCAGCACGCCCTTCACGAAGCTGCCGTCGATCTTCAGGAAATCCACCGGGAAGTGCTTCAGGTAGCCGAACGACGACAGGCCGGTGCCGAAGTCGTCGAGCGCGAACTTGCAGCCGAGCTCCTTGAGCGCCTGGATGAAGCGGCTCGCCTGCGAGAAGTTCGCGATCGCCGCGGTCTCGGTGATCTCGAAGCAGATCTTGCTGCCGTCGATGCCGCTCCGGTGGAACTGCTCGATCACGTAGGGCAGGAACTTGTCGTCGCCGAGGCTCTGGCCCGACAGGTTGATCGAGCACATCGTCGAGGCGCTTGCGCTCGTCGGCCTCCGACACCAGCCAGCGGAAGGCGCTGTCGATCACCCAGCGGTCGATCGACGGCGTGATGCCGTAGCGCTCGGCCGCGGCGATGAACTGGTCGGGCGCGACGATCTTGCCGCTCTCGTCGCGCATGCGCAGCAGGAGCTCGAAGTGCTCGCCCGCGTCCTCGCTGCTGCAGCGGCAGGATGGTCATGCGGAACAGCTCGAAGCGCGACTCCTCGAGCGCGTTGTTGATGCGCGCCGCCCACTGCATCTCGCGGCGGCGGCGCATCAGGTCGATGTCGTTTTCCTCGAAGCAGTGCACGCGGTTGCGGCCCGACTCCTTGGCGGCGCCGCAGGCGGAGTCCGCCGCCGACAGCACCGACGCCACGTCCTCGTTCTCGGCGGTGATCGGCACCACGCCGATCGAGCAGCCGAGGCGGAAGCTGCGGTCTTCCCAGGTGTAGCGGAAATTCCGGATCGCCTCGCGCAGCGACTCGGCCGTGCGCAGCGCCTCCTCGAGCGAGCAGCTCTCGAGCAGCACGCCGAACTCGTCGCCGCCGAGGCGCGCGAGCGTGTCGCGCCAGCGCACCTTGGACTTCAGCAGCGCGCCGACCTGGCCGAGCAGCGCGTCGCCCGCGCTGTGGCCGCAGGTGTCGTTGACGATCTTGAACTGGTCGAGGTCGATGTAGCAGAGCGCGTAGGACGTCTCGCGCGCCTTGGCGCTCTTGAGCGCGCGCTCGAGGCGCGTCTCGAACTCGCGCCGGTTGACGAGCCCGGTCAGCACGTCGTGGCTCGCGTGGTACGAGAGGCGCCGGTTCAGCTCGCGCGACTCGGACACGTCGTGGAACACCAGCACGCCGCCGGTCACCGTGCCGGTGCCGTCGCGGATCGGCGAGGCCGTGCTCTCGATGTAGAGCTCGTTGCCGTCCTTGCGGATCAGCAGCATCGGCCGCACCGACTTGATCGAGCGGATGCGGCGCACGGCGACCGCGAGCGGGTTCTCGAGCGGCTCGCAGGTCTCCTCGTGGAAGGCGCGGAAGATCTCGTCGATGGTGCGGCCGAGGCTGTCCTCGAGCCGCCAGCCGGTCAGCTCCTCCGCCACCGGGTTCAGGTACTCGACGCGTCCGTGCGCGTCGCAGGTGATCACGCCGTCGCCGATCGACTGCAGCGTGATCTGCGCGCTTTCCTTCTCGCGGAACAGCGCCTCCTCGTAGAGCTTGCGCTCGGTGATGTCGAGCTCGACGCCGATCAGGCGGCGCAGCCGGCCCTGGTCGTCGACGCGCGCGCAGGCGCGGCCGATGACCCAGCGCCACTCGCCGTCCGTGTGCTTCAGGCGGTGCACGCTCTCGAACATCGGCGTCTTGCCGGCGATGTGGTCGCGCATCGCGGCCGACACGCGCGCGAGGTCCTCCGGGTGCACCATGCGGTGCCAGTCCGGCGAGGTGATCACGTCGCCCTCGGCGAAGCCGAGCATTCCCTTCCAGCGCGGCGAGAACCAGGTGCGGTTGGTCTGCGCGTCGTAGTCCCAGAGGCCGTCGTTCGCGCAGGGCAGCGCCATTTCCTGGCGCTCCTGCATGTCGGCGAGCCGGTCCGCGAGCGCGACCTTCTCGAGGCCGCAGGCGAGGCTCGTGCCGACCAGCTTGAGCAGCAGGTGCAGGTTGACGTCCCAGCCGTCGCGCGGCGTGGACGAGACGAAGGCGAGGAAGCCGCGCACCGTGCCCTGCACGGCGAAGGCGATCAGCAGCAGCGAGCGGATGTCGAGCCCGGCGAGGCGCGCGGCGTCGCCCGCCTGTTCGGCGCGCGCGCTGACGGTGTCGCGGATCTCGAGGATGCGCACGTGCTCGAGCCGCGAGCGGATCCAGGGCAGCGCCTCGAGCGCCTCGCCCTTCAGGACCTCGGGGCGGCACTGCGCGAACGGGCCCTTGGCGGTCGCGATCGAGTCGATGCGCTCGCCGTGGCCGTCGAGCAGCGCGAGGAAGACGGCGTCGGTGCCGGTCGCCTCGCGCAGGATGTCGAGGCTCTGGCGGATCACCGCATCGGCGTTGCCGGCGGTGATGTTCTGGAAATCGACGGCGATCTTGGTGCAGGCAAGGTCGATGCCGAGCGGCGGCCGGTCCGGCCGCGGCTGCCACAGCTTCGACGACAGGACGTCCGAAGCCGTGAACTCAGGAAACGATTCGCCTTGCACCTGTCGGCACCCCGATGGGCTCCCCCTGTTTTCGAGGCAGTGTCTCAGCGCGGCAGGTCGCGGCTACAGGAACCAGTTAACGAAACCGGCCAGCCAGTCGCTTCCACGACTTGCGCCGCATTGTGTCAGAAATGTTTAGGAATGCAAGGTAAGCGTATGTATTTCTTATGATCCTTATGTCAATCCGGTCGGCGCGATGATGCCCCGACTTGACGACATGCGGGTTACCTTCGGCGTCGCGCTGGACCTTCCAGCGCCGGTAATTCCACAGCCAGTCGGGCGGGCGCTCGCGGGTCAGCGACTCGACTTCCGCCGCATAGCGCTCGATCAGCGCGCCCGGGCGCGAGCTCCTCGCCCGCCGCCGCGATCTGCACGAACTCGCATGCAGTAGTGGCCGCGGGACTCGCGGCGCATCGCGATGTAGAAGACGGGCAGCTTGCCGCCGCGCGCGATCGCCTCCGGGCCCGATGAAGAACGCGGTGTCGAGGCCCATGAACTGGGTGAAGTAGCGCACGCCGAGGACGTCGGTGCCTGGTCGGCGACCATCCCGATCATGCGTGCAGGGCCGCGGTAACGCATGCACGCGCATCAGGAGGCGCCGCGCCGGGATCATCTCGGCACCGAAGCGCGAGCGGATGGTCAGCATCAGGCGGTCGCCCCAGCGGCCCTTCAGCGGCTTGTAGGTCGCGTGGAGCGGGATGGCCGAAGCGCGACGCTCAGCTTGAGCAGCGCCCACTCCCAATTGCAGTTGTGCGAGGTGACGATGATGATCGACTGGCCGCTGTCGAGGGCGGCCCGCAGCGGCTCGGCGTTCTCGAACCGTCACCCGACGATCGATCTCCTCCGGGCGTCGATGCGTCACGGCCTTGATGATCTCGACCGAGACGTCGGCGAAGTTCCGGAAGAAGGCGCTGCGCGTGTCCGGATCCAGTCGGCATCGCGGTCCGGGAAGCAGGCCGCGAGCTGCATGTCGATGATCTCGTGGCGCGTGCTGGAACACCTGGTCGAGGAGGAAGGCGAGGAAGCTCGCGAATCCGTACCACGCGCGGCAGCGGCAGCGACGACAGCATGCGCAGCCAGAGCGGGAACGCGCTCGAACGGCTTGCGGTCCTCGAGATCGGCGGCGCGCTTGCGGAACCGCTGGTTGCGGGCCTTGTGGATCTGCGGCCGGTAAGCGCATGCCGCAGCGGCAGCTTACCGGAAGCGCGCCGCCGCGGGGCACTGCGGCGAAACGAGGCCGCGGCGCCCGGGCGTCCGCGGCCTTCCGGACGCGGCGCTAGAACGTGCCGCGGAAGGTCAGGATGTAGACGGGATCCGATTCCTCGTTCTGGTGGACGCTGCGTGACCGGCGTCTTCGCCTCGTACTGGTCCACCGACTCGTACACGCGCTGGATCTCGTCCTTGTCGGCGTCGAGCAGGTTCTGCGCGGCCAGGCGGACGACGAAGCGGTCGGCGAGCGTCTTCTCGACGAAGAACTCGAGGTTGCCGTCGTACTCGACGTCCGTGACTTCCTTCGCCTCGGCGCTGACGTTCACCCACTCCTGCGCGGGACCGAGCTTCTGGTAGCTCGCGCCCCAGGTGAAGCCGATGCCGCCGATCAGGTGGTCGAAGCCCAGCGTTGTAGATGTAGTCGGGCTGCAGCGAGAACGGCCGGTCGATCGGGAAATTCGCGTTGGCGTCGCGGATCTCCGAGTCGATCCAGGTGTAGTTCGCGAACACGTGGAAGTCTCGGATTGATGAAGGAGACCGGCGAGCTGAAGTCGAACTCGACGCCCCAGATCTTGCCGTCGTTCGGGTTGTTCACCCAGACCGTCGCCTCGATGTCCTCGTCCACGAACTCCTGGAAGATCTCGTTGACGCCGTCCGGCACGCCGTCCAGCTCGATCTTGTCGGTGACGTCGCGGTAGAACGCGTTGAAGCCGAAGATCGCGTCGCTGGCCGCCGAGCTCGAAGTCGACGCCGGCGTCGAAGCCGACCGCCGTTTCCTGGTCGAGCGTCGGGTTGCCGAGGATGCTCTCCTCGTCGTCGATGATGAGCGTCGGGTTCAGCTGGTCGAAGCTCGGCCGGCGCACGGTGCGGGCGACGCGAGAGGCGCACCTGCGTGCGTCCGTCGAGGTCCCAGCGCAGGTGCGCGCTCGGGTTGAACTCGAAGTAGTCCTCGGTGACTTCGATCTGGTTGCCGTCGATGATGATGCCGATCGTCGCGAGTTCATCGGCCGCCTCGGCGAGCGCCTCGGACACCGTCGAATCGATGTCGAGGCTCGTGAACTCGCCGCGGCGCGCCGAGTTCGAGCGTGAGTCGTCGTTGAAATCCTTGGTCCACTTCACGAAGCCGTTGGCGCGCTGGTCCTTGGCGTCGAACAGCGACAGGCCGGCGTCGTCTTCCTCGAGCACGCCGTCGTCCATCTCGAACACGCGGAAGGAGAAGTCGCGCTGCCGGTCGTAGCCCTCGAGGCCGATCTTGAGCTTCGAGCCCGAGAGCTGCGAATTCGACGGAGGTCTTCAGAACGATCTCGGTCGTCCTCGGCGTCCGTGTACTTCGCGGCCGTCGAGGAATCCCGGTGTCGCGCAGGTCCTCGGCGTTGTGCGGCACGGCAGCGAACAGCTGATGATCTCCTCGTCGGACTGGTCGAGGAAATCGAGCAGGCTGTCGGCATCGCGTGATGCCTGCCGCGTCGAAGTCGAAGTCGAGGTCGTCCACCCAGTTGCGTCTCGACGCCGTCGAATTCGGTCTTGTCGTAGGCGAGCTCGATCTCCCACGTCATGGCCGTCGCCGAATCGGCTTCTCATAGCCGGTGAACGACGCCGTAGTTGCGTCTCGTGGAAGTCGTCGAGCTGGTTGGCCTGCTCGGCCTCGGCCTCGAACTCGCCGTCGTCGTCCTCGGCCGCGAACTCGCGGCCGATCTCGGTCTCGGCGCGGTCGGTATCCATGTAGAAGGCGCCTGCGTACCACTCGCGCGCC
This sequence comes from uncultured Gammaproteobacteria bacterium, assembly GCA_963760725.1. Classification (GTDB taxonomy): domain Bacteria; phylum Pseudomonadota; class Gammaproteobacteria; order Steroidobacterales; family Steroidobacteraceae; genus SCUD01. Next base: position 579,875 of record CAVXET010000005.1, on the reverse strand, counting down.
CTCACCCGAGCTGCAGACGCAGGTCGCCGGTCCAGGCGATGTCGGTGCTCTCGCGCTCGTCCGGGTCCTCGACCACCGCGCCGAGAATGCCGGCTCCACGTTGCCCTCGCCGTCAAGCGCGCGCTCGACTTCGCTCGCCGCCTTGCGGTTGAAGCGCTCCTGGTAGTTGAAGGACGTGCCCCATTCGAGATGTGTCGTTGCTGTCGCCGAAGGACAGGAACGCGCTCGGGTTCGTCTCGCCGTCGTTGTAGTAGGCCCCGAGCCGGTAGATGCCGCCGGAGAGCTCCGCGCCCTCCTTCAGGATGATGTTCAGCGTGCCGCCGACGCCCTGGCTGTCGATGTCGCTCGAGGGGCTGCGGATGATCTCGACGCGCTCGACGAGCTCGGCCGGGATGCGGTCGACGATGACCGTGTTGTCGTTGGTGCGCGCCGGTGATGCGCCGGCCGTTGACCAGGATCTGCGTGTACTCGCTGCCGATGCCGCGCAGCGACGGCTCGGCGTACTCGCCGATGTCGCTCTGGAAGCTGACGCCCGGGACGCGCTTCATCATGTCGCCGACGGACAGCGGCTCGAAGCGCTGGAAGTATTCCTCGTCGTACGAAAGGATCGGCGCCGTGGTCGTCCACGCGGTTGCGCGCATTGACGCGCTTCGCCAGCACCTCGATCTCGGACAACTCGGGCTGCGCGGCGCGGCGTCGCCTGGGCGAGTACCGCCGGCCGGCAGGGCCGCAAGGCTCATGGCGCACCGTAATTCGCGGAAATGCCGCAAGCTTTTTCATCGGATAAGACCCCCTCGGTACGCGCGTGTATGACCGGCGCCATGCCGGACGGGTGTGCATTCTGCGGATCGAACATTACGATCCGGAGACAGTATAGAACGAAATTTTTGTTCTCTTCAATACATGAAAATTTTGTTCTATACTGGCTCGCGACGTTCCGCGGCCGTGGAATATCTGTTCGAAACTTGAAACGATCGGGGTCCCACCCATGACCGAGGCCCAGGCCCGGCAGGCAGAAATCGTCATGACGGCCCGAAACAACGTCGAAGCGCTGCGCGCGCGCATCGTGCAGCGCTACGAAACCCTCTCCCCGCGCCTCAAGCAGGTCGCGGCCTATGCGCTCGAGCACCCGAACGACATCGGGCTCGAGACGCTCGCCGTGATCGCCAAGCGCTGCAAGGTCCAGCCCTCCACCATCGTCCGCTTCGCCAAGACCTTCGGCTACGACGGCGCGAGCGACATGCAGAAGCTGTTCCGCGACGAGCTGCTTTCGCTCGCGCCGAGCCCGAGCTACGCGGAGCGCATCCGCCAGTTCAACGAGCGCGCCGGCGAGACGGCGGCGCGCATTCAGCCTCGGACCTGATGCACGAATTCGTGCAGGGCAACATCGCGGCCCTGCAGCACCTCGACGAGACCACGCGCCACGACGGACCTCGAGCGCGGCGTCGCGCCTGATCGCCGAGGCCGAGGCCGTCTACCTCGTGGGCCTGCGCCGCTCCTTCCCGGTCGCCGCCTACCTCGCCTATGCGCTCCGCCACACCGACAAGCGCACCTACCTCGTCGACGGGCTCGCCGGGATGATCGTCGAGCAGAGCTCGATGATGGGCCCGGGCGACCTCCTGATCGCGACCAGCTTCCGGCCCTACGCGCAGCAGACCGCCGACATCGTCGAACGAGGCGGCCGAGCGGCAGGCGAAGGTGATCGCGATCAGCGACAGCCGGCTGTCGCCCATCGCCCGCCGCGCCGACCTCTGCTTCGAGGTGAAGGACGCGGAGTTCCGCAAGTTCCGCTCGCTGACGGCGTCGCTGTGCCTGGCGCAGACGCTCGTCATCAGCTATGCGTACCAGCTGACGGCCCGCGACGGAGGCAACCTGCAGGCATGAAGACTTTCGCGCTCTTCGGCGCCGGCCGCATCGGCCGCATCCATGCGGCGAACATCGCCGCGCATGCGGGCGCCCGCCTGAAGTACGTCGTCGACGTCGACGCTGCAGCCGCCGCCTCCATCGCGGCGACCGCGGGCGCCGCCGTCGCCGACACGAAGTCCGCGCTCGCCGACGCGGGCGTCGATGCGCTCCTGGTCGCGAGCCCGACCGACACGCATGCGGCACCTGATCGAAGCCGGGGCCGCATGCCGGCAAGGCGATCCTCTGCGAGAAGCCGGTCGACCTCGACGTTTCGCGCGCACGCGCCGCAGTCGCCGCCGCGGACCGTGCCGGCATCCTGCTGGCGATCGGCTTCAATCGCCGCTACGACCCCTCGTTCCGCCGCATCCGCCAGGGGATCGACGACGGCGAGATCGGCGCCGTCGAATCGGTGCTGATCGTGAGCCGCGACCCGTCGCCGCCGCCGGTCGCCTACGTGAAGCGCTCGGGCGGCCTGTTCCGCGACATGACGATCCACGACCTCGACATGGCGCGCTGGCTGCTCGGCGAAGAGCCGGTCGAGATCACGGCCCACGGCAGCTGCCTGGTCGACCCGGCGATCGGCGCCGCGGGCGACATCGACACCGCGGCCGTGACGCTGCGCACGGCCAGCGGTCGCATCGCGCAGATCGCGAATACGCGCCGCGCCGTGTTCGGCTACGACCAGCGCATCGAAGTCTGCGGCGCGCGCGGCATGCTGGCCGCGGGCAACCGCGAGTCGACCTCGGTCGAGCGCGCGACCGCCGGCGGGCTACGCGACCGATCCCGCCCTGCCCTTCTTCCTGGAGCGCTACGCCGACGCCTACCGCCTCGAGCTCGACGCGTTCGTGCGCCGCCTGCACGGCGAGGCCGCCGACATCGTCTCGGGCGCCGACGGCGTGCGCGCGCTCGAGATCGCCGACGCCTGCGACAAGTCGCTGCACACCCGCACCACCGTCCTGCTGGAGACCCGTGCATGAAGAAGCTATCGCGTCGGCCTGATCGGCAGCGGCTACATCGGCCGCGCGCACTCGATCGCGCTGCAGGAAGTCGGCGCCGTGTTCCCGGAGGTCGTGACGCCCGTGTGCGAGCTGCTCGCCGACCGCGACGCGGCCCAGGCGGCGAAATCCGCGGCGGCCATGGGATTCGCGCGTTCGACCGGCGACTGGCGCGAGCTCGTCGCCGATCCCGCGGTCGACATCGTCGACATCTGCTCGCCCAACTACCTGCACCGCGAGATGGCGCTGGCCGCCATCGCGGCCGGCAAGCACGTCTGGTGCGAGAAGCCGCTCGCGCTCGACGCCGTCGAGGCGCAGGAAGTCGCCGACGCCGCGGCCCGCGCCGGCGTCGTGCACCTGATCGGCTTCAACTATTCGCTGAACCCGCTGATCCGCCTCGCGCAGTCGATGATCGCGTCCGGCGAGCATCGGCACGGTGATGGGATTCAGCGGCCGCTACTTCGAGGACTACATGGCGGACCCGGCCGTGCCGCACAGCTGGCGCTGCGAGCGGCGCCTCGCGGGCGCCGGCGCCCTCGCCGACCTCGGTTCGCACCTGATCGACATGGCGGAAATCCTGCTCGGCCCGATCGAGTCGGTGTTCGCGGACCTGGAGACCGTCCACGCGAAGCGCCGCGTGCCGGCGACCGGCGAGATGCTGCCGGTCGAGAACGAGGACATCGCGCGCGGCCTCGTGCGCTTCGCGCGCGGCGTCGGCGGCAGCTTCGAGATCAGCCGCGTGGCGACCGGCTACAAGTGCGGCCTCGCATTCACGGTCTTCGGCAGCCACGGCAGCCTCGCCTTCGACCAGGAGCGCATGAACGAGCTGCGGCTCTATTCAGCTCCGCCGACGCCGCCGGGTCGCCGCGGCTTCCGCACGATCCTCGCCGGGCCCGAGCACCCGGACTACGCGCATTTCTGCCCGGCGCCCGGCCACGGGCTCGGCATCAACGACCTGAAGGTGATCGAGGCGCGGAACCTCCTGCGCGCGATCGCGCGACGGCACGCCGGCGCGCCCGGGCTTCGACGTGGGCCTGCGCGTGCAACGCGTGATGGATGCGATGGAACGTTCGCACGCGAACGGCGCGTGGACGAAAGTCTGAGGGAGGCGGCGATGGAAACGCTGATCACGAAGCATCGCGAGGGATTCGGTCCCGGCTACACGGCGATCACGACGGCCGGCGAAGCCGGCGACGAAACCGGCATCTCGATGGGCGTGCTGCGGCTCGCGGCCGGGCGAGTCGCACGTCGCGACGCTCGCGCAGCGAGACGGCGTTCCTGCTGATGGAAGGCCGCGTCACCGGCCAGGTCGGCGGCGACTCGGCTTCGACCTCGCGCGCCGCTCGCTGTTCGACGACTCGCCGGCCTGCCTGCACGCGCCGGCCGGCACGCCGGTCGAGATCCGCGCCGACGCGGACGCCGAGCTGACCGTCTACGCCTGCGACAACCCGGCGACCTTCATGCCGCGCGTCTTCCGTCCGGCCGACGTCGCCGACGAGCGCCGCGGCGAGGGCCAGGTCGGCGGGCGCTGCCTGCGGCTCGTGCGCACGATCTTCGATGCGCGCAACTCGCCGCCCGAGGTCCGCCTCGTGCTCGGCGAAGTCGTGACGCTGCCCGGCGGCTGGTCGAGCTACCCGCCGCACCACCACCCGCAGCCGGAGATCTACCACTACCGCTTCACGCACCCGCAGGGCTTCGGCCACGCCGAGCACGGCGAGCGACGTCTTCAAGGTGCGCCACGTACGACACCATCACGCATCCTGGCGGGCAACGACCACGCGCAGGTCGCGGCGCCGGGCTACGGCATGTACTACGCCTGGGTGATCCGCCACCTGCCCGGCGAGCCCTACGACGTGCCCGAGTTCACGGCCGAGCACGCCTGGACGATGAAGCCGGACGCGAAGATCTGGGAGCCACCGCCCGTCCCGACGGCGGCAAGCCCGCGGTGAGCCGCGTGACGGCGCATCGACTTCATCTGCCTCGGCCGCGCGGCGGTCGATCTCTACGGCCTCGAGCGCGGCGCGCGCCTCGAGGACGCGCAGCACTTCGCCAAGTACCTCGGCGGCTCCTCCGGCAACGTCGCCGTCGGCCTGTCGCGGCTCGGGCTCAAGGTCGCGATGCTGACGCGCGTCGGCGACGAGCACATGGGCCGCTTCGTGCGCGAGGCGCTCGCGCGCCGAGGGCGTCGACGTCAGCGCGGTGCGGACCGATCCCGAAGCGGCTCACGGGCCTCGTGCTGCTCGGCATCGAGAGTGCGGAAAGCTTCCCGCACATTTTCTACCGCGAGAACTGCGCCGACATGGGCCTCGAGCCCGGCGGACGTCGACGCGGCGCCCTTCGCCGCGGCCAGGCGCTCGCAATCACCGGCACGCACCTGTCCACCGAATCGGCGTGCGCGCGGCGTCGCGCCGCGCCATCGCGCTCGCGAAGCAGCACGGCCTCCGGGTCGTGCTCGACGTCGACTACCGGCCGGTGCTCTGGGGCCTCGCCGGCCACGGCGGCGGCGCCGAGCGCGAGCAGGGCTCGGCCGACGGTCACGCGGCAGATGCAGGCATTCCTGCCCGACTGCGACCTCGTCGTCGGCACCGAGGAGGAAATCCGCGTCGCCGGCGGCGGCGCGAGCGCGCTCGAGGCGCTGCGCGCGATCCGCGCGCCGCACGCGGCGCGACGATCGTCATGAAGCGCGGCGTCGCCGGCTGCGTGGTGTTCGAGGGCGCGATCCCGGCGAGCGTCGACCAGGGCCTCGTCGTCGGCGGATTCCCGGTCGAGGTGCTGAACGTCCTCGGCGCCGGCGACGCATTCCTGTCCGGCTACCTGAGCGGCTGGATCGAGAGCCTGCCCGCCGCGCACTGCGGCCGGCGCGGCAACGCGGCCGGCGCCATCGTCGTCACGCGCCACGGCTGCACGCCGGCCATGCCGACGCGCGCGGAGCTCGACGAGTTCCTCGGCCGCGTCGGCGACGCCGGCGCGGCCGGACGAGGACGCGCGCATCGCGGCGCTGCACCGCGCGACCGGCCGTACGCCCGCTGGCGGGCGACCTCTGCATCCTCGCCTTCGACCACCGCCGCCAGCTCGAGCAGATCGCGGCTGCAGCGGCGCGGACTACGCGCGGATCGCGGACTTCAAGGCGCTGGTCGCCGAGGCGGTGCTGGCGGTCGCCGCCGCGCCGCATCCCGGCGTCGAGCCTCGGCGCCATCGTCGACGGCCGCCACGGCGGCAAGGCGCTCGCGCGCCTGAACGCGAGCGGCGCCTGGATCGGGCGCCCGGTCGAGCTGCCCGCCTCGCGGCCGCTCGAATTCGAGTCGACGGGCGGCATCGGGCTCGAATTGCTGCAATGGCCGCGGCACCACGTCGTCAAGTGCCTCGTCAATTACCACCCGGCCGATCCGGTCGAGCTGCGGCTCGCGCAGGAAGCCCGGCTCGCCGAGCTCGCGCATGCGACGGCAATCGCTCGAGCGCGAACTCCTGGTCGAAGTCATCTGCTCCGGACCCGGGCGCACGGTCGATGCCGGCACGACGCCCGCCGTGATGCGGCGGCTCTATCACCTCGGCCTGCGGCCCGGCCTGGTGGAAGCTCGAGGCGCAGCCCGCCGAGGCCTGGCGCGAGATCGCGGACGATCGTCGCCGGCGACGACCCGCTCTGCCACGGCGCGCTGCTGCTCGGCCTCGATGCGAGCGAGGAGCAGGTGGCGCAGTCCTTCGAGGTCGCCGCGCGCCATCCGGTCTGCCGCGGCTTCGCGATCGGCCGCACGATCTTCGGCGCGCCGGCACGCGACTGGCTCGCGGGAACGCATCGACGACGCAACGGCCATCGCGCGCATCGCGCGCGGGCTACGCGCGCATGATCGAGCTCTGGCGCCGGCTGGCGCCCGGCCGCGGCGGCTGCGTGAGGGACGCATGAAAACGATTCGCCTGACGATGGCCCAGGCGCTGGTGCGGTATCTCGCCGCGCAGCGCATCCGCACCGCCGGCGGCGAGCGAGCCGCTCTTCCACGGCGTGTTCGCGATCTTCGGCCACGGCAACGTCGCCGGCCTCGGCGAGGCGCTCGCGGCAAACCGCAAGGCGCTGCCGACGTTCCGCGCGCACAACGAGCAGGCCATGGCGCACGCGGCGATCGCCTTCGCGAAGGCGAACAATCGCCGGCGCATGATGGCCTGCACGACGTCGGTCGGGCCCGGGCGCGACCAACCTCGTGACGGCCGCGGCACTCGCGCACGTCGAACCGCCTGCCGGTGCTGCTGCTGCCGGGCGACACCTTTGCGAGCCGCCAGCCCGATCCCGGTGCTGCAGCAGCTCGAGGACTTCGGCGACCCGACGATCACGGCCAACGACTGCCTGCGGCCCGTGTCGCGTTTCTGGGATCGCATCACGCGCCCGGAGCAGCTGCTCGCCTCGTTGCCGCAGGCGATTGCGGTGCTGCTCGACCCGGCCGACTGCGGGCCGGCGACGCTCGCGCTTGCCGCAGGACGTGCAGGCCGAGGCCTTCGACTATCCCGCCCGCTTCTTCGCGGAGCGCGTTCACGACATCGAGCGGCCGCGGCCGGACCGCGAGCGGCTCGCCGAGGCCGCTGCGCGGCTCAAGGCCGCGCGCCGCCCGTTCATCGTCGCGGGCGGCGGCGTGCACTACTCCGAGCGCACAGCGAGGCGCTCGCGGAGTTCGCTGCGCGCCACGGCATCCCGGTCGCGGAGACGCAGGCGGGCAAGGGCGCGCTCGCCTGGGACCACGCCTGCAATGCCGGCGCCATCGGCGTCACCGGCTCGAGCGCCGCGAATCGCCCTGCTCGCGGAATCGCGACCTCGTGCTCGCGCTCGGCACGCGCCTGCAGGACTTCACGACCGGCTCCGGCAAGCTGATTCGCGACGACGATGCCCGCCTCGTCTCGATCAACGTGGCGCGGCACGACGCGATCAAGCGCGGCGCCCTCGCAGTCCGCGGCGATCGTCCTCGCGACGCTCGAGGAGCTCGCGCCCGGCCTCGCGGGCTGGCAGGCGGACGGCGCCTGGCGCGAGCGCGCGCGCACGCTCGCCGCCGAGTGGAACAAGGCAGTCGACGCCGCGACGCGCGCGGCCGCCGGGCCTGCCGACCGACGCGCAGGTGCTGGGCGCCGTCAATCGCGCGCTCGGCAAGGGCGCGACGGTCGTGTGCGCCGCGGGCGGGCTGCCCGGCGAGCTGCACAAGCTCTGGCGCTGCCCGGAACCCGGCGGCTATCACGTCGAGTACGGCTACTCCTGCATGGGCTACGAGATCGCGGGCGGCCTCGGCGTGAAGATGGCGGACCCCGACCGCACGGTCGCCGTGCTCGTCGGCGACGGCAGCTACCTCATGATGAACTCCGAGATCGCGACCTCGGTCGCGAGCGGGCAATCCGCTCCTCGTCGTGCTCTGCGACAACCGCGGCTTCGGCTGCATCCACCGGCTGCAGCGCGCGACCGCGGGCGAGACGCACAACAACCTGCTGGAAGGAGTCGTTCCCGGCCGAGACGCCGGTCGACTTCGTGGCGCACGCGCGCGCGCTCGGCGCGGACGCGGCGATGGTCGCGGACGTCGCGGCGCTCGAGGCCGCGGTCGCGAAGGCGCGAGGACGCAACGCGCACGACCGTGATCGTGATCGAGACCGACCCGCAGAGCGGCACCGCCGCGGGCGGCGCCTGGTGGAACGTGCCGGTCGCCGAGGTCTCGGGCGACGCGCGCGTGCGCGCGGCGCACGAGGCCTGGCGCCGCGCGGTCGACGACGGCGCAGGTGACGCATGAGCGTCCGCCTCGGCATCAACCCGCTCACCTGGACCATCGACGACCTGCCCGAAGTCGGCGGCGAGACGCAGCCTCGAGACCTGCCTCACCGAGGCGCGGGCCGCGGGCTTCGAAGGCGTCGAGCTCGGCTGCAAGTTCCCGCGCACGGCGCCGGAGCTCAAGGCGGCGCTCGCGCCGCACGGACTCGCGCTCGTCTCGGGCTGGTACAGCACGAACCTGCTCGAGCGCGACGCGGCGGCGGAGTTCGAGGCGATGCGCCCGCATCGCGAGCTCCTGTCGGCGCTCGGCTGCGAAGTCGTGGTCGTGGTCGCGGAGACGACGCGCTGCATCCACGGCGACCGCGCGCACGCGGCTGTCGCAGCGCCCGGTGCTCGCGCCCGCCGACTGGCCGCAGTTCGCCGAGCGTCTCGACGAGCTCGGCGCCCGGCTGCAGGACAGCGGCCTCACGCTCGCCTACCATCACCACATGGGCACGGTCGTGCAGACCGAGGACGAGGTGGACCGGCTGATGGACTCCTGCGACGACGACGGTCGTGCGCTCCTGCTCGATACCGGCCACCTGACCTTCGCCGGCGGCGACCCGGTGCGCGCCGCGACGCGCCACGCCGAGCGCATCGCGCACGTGCACTGCAAGGACGTGCGCCGGGCCGGTGCTGGCGCGGAGCCTGAACCGCGACTCGAGCTTCCTCGACGCCGTGCTCGACGGCGTCTTCACGGTGCCCGGGCGACGGCAGCGTGGACTACCCGGCCGTGCTCGCGCCGATCGCGCGCGCGAAGTACCGCGGCTGGCTCGTCGTCGAGGCGGAGCAGGACCCGGCCGTCGCGCCCTCCGCCGACTACGCCGAACCTCGGCTACCGGAACCTGCGCCGCTTCGCGGACGCGATGGCCTCGCCGTGACGCTGCGCATCGGCCGCCGCGGCTTCCTCGGCTCCGCGCTCGCCGGCCGCGCTCCTGCGCCCTCTCCGCGCCTTCGCCGCCGCGCCCGGCTATCCGCGCCTCATGGAAGGCCCGATGGTCGGTGCGACCGCGCGCTGACTCGATCACGTTCTGGGGCCGCGCGAGCGGCGAGTTCGACGTCGACGGTCGAGTACTCGACCGACCGCAATTTCGCGCGACGCAGAAGAGCGCGCGCCGTGCGCGCGACGGCGGCGAGCGACTACACGGTGCGCATCACGGTCGCGGGCCTCGCGCCGGCGACCCGCTACTACTACCGCCTGCTGGTCGACGGGATCCCGGATCGCTATCGCCTGACGCCGTTCGCGACGCGCACGGCGCCGGCGGGCCGCGGCGCCGTTCCGGCTCGCCTTCGGCTCCTGCGCGCGCCACCAGCTCGACGCCGAGCAGCCGATCTTCCGCGCGATCGCCGCCGCCGAGCCGGACGTCTTCTTCTGGCTCGGCGACAACATCTACGCCGACTCCGCGTCGGAGTGGGTGTTCGCGGAGGACTACCGGCGCCAGCGCGCGATCGCGTCGACGCTGCCGCTGCATGCGCAGCGTCCCGCAGCTCGCGATCTGGGACGACCACGACTTCGGGCTCAACAACTCGGACGCGCACGAACCCGGTGCGCGATGCGGCGCTCGCCGCGTTCAGCAACTACTGGGCGAATCCCGTCGTTCGGCCTGCCGATGCGCCCGGGCGTCTTCTTCCAGTACGCGTACGGCGGCGTCGATTTCTTCATGCTCGACGGGCGTTACTACCGCACGCCGAACAAGACGCCCGACGGGCCGGACAAGACGCTGCTCGGCCGGCGCCAGGGCGAGTGGCTGCGCGAGGCGCTGCGCGCAAGCCGCGCGCCGTTCAAGGTGATCGCCTGCGGCAGCGGCTGGTCCGCCGAGGACGGCCCGACCGGCGACACCTGGGCGCGCTTTCCTGACCGAGCGCAATGCGCTCTTCGACTTCATCCGCGACGAGCGCATCGAGGGCGTGTTCCTGCTCTCGGGCGACACGCACTTCGGCGAGGTGAACTGCATTCCCTGGTCGGAGCACGGCGGCTACGACCTCTACGACTTCGTGAGCTCGCCGCTCGCCCAGATGACGGGCACGTCGTTCCTCGACGGCGAGCCCGGAGATGCGCATCCGCCTGCCGTGGTTCCGCTCGGTGAACTTCGGCCTGCTCGACTTCGAATGGGAGCCCGAACCGAAGGTCACGTTCACGCTGCGCGACGTGCGCGGCGACCGCGCCTACGAGCCGGTCACCCTGACGCCCGCCGAGCTGAAGAACGGCGTCTCGACCTGGCGCCCGAAGATCGACCCGGACGCTGCGCGCCGCGAAGCGGCGCGCAACGCTCGCTACTCGATCCCGAGCGCCTCGGCGATGTCGCGCCAGGACACGAACTTGAAGTTCTGGCGCTCGCGCGGCGAGAGATTCCGCCCGTCCTGCACCACGAGCAGGCCGTCCGGGAATCGCGCGCCGAGCGGCGCGCTCACGACGTCGAGGCCGTCCGTCTCCGACACGCCGTCGATGCCGCGCTCCGGGTCCGCGACGATGTGGAAGAGGCCCGACGAACGCGTTGTCGCCCTCGCGCCGGTACACCGCGTAGTTGTCGGCGCCCTGGTTCGACAGGACGATGAAGCCCTTGCCGTCCTTGCCCGCCCAGATCTCGACGCCCTCGATGTCGGCCTTGAGGCCGTTCGGGCCGTCCACGCGGTCGATCTCCTTGCGCTCCGTGCCGCCGTCCGGCGCGCGCCGAGTAGCGGAAGAAGCCGCCGTCCTCTTCCGCGACGTAGAGTGCGCCGGTCTCGTCGTCGGCGGCGCAGCCCTCGGCCTGCGAGCCGACCGGTGAACTCGCGCACCTGCTCGCCGACCGCGCGTCCACCGTTGCGCGGTGATGCGCCACTGGCGGTACAGCGCCGTCGTCGCCGTTGTTCACGAACACGTAGTGCGCCGCTCGCGCCCGCGTACATGCACAGGCCATAGGGGTCGGCGAAGCCGGTCGGCACCGGATCGCCGGCGCGCGTCAGCTTGCGCGTCGCCGGGATCGAGGAAATAGAGCGCGATCGTCTTGTCGCGTCCGGTTGCTCGCCGCGACCAGCGTGCGCGGCTTGCCGTCGACCATGAACCCGTCGCGCAGGTCCACGTTGTTCATGCGCCCGTCGGTGACCGTCTGCAGCAGCCGGCCGTCGAGGTCGTAGACGTAGAGGCCGAGGTTCTTGTCGGTGCGCGATCACCGCGCTCTTCGCCGGATCGCGCGGGTTCACCCAGATCGCCGGGTCGTCGGCCGCGTCGCCCCAGGTCTCGACCGCGGGCGTCTCGAGCGTCGGCGTCACGGTGCGCGCGGTGGCCGCGGCCGTGCGTGCGCGGGTCGGCGAATGCCGTCGCGGCGACCGCGAGCGCATTGCGCGCCTCGCGCCAGCCGACGATCTTGAAGTTGCTGTGCTCGCCGTCGTTGTCCTGGTCGGCGATGACGAGGACGCCCTCCGGGATAGGCGTCGCCCATCGGGCGCGGTCGCGAGCGCGAGCCCTCGGTCTCGCCGACGGCGTCCACCTTTCCGCCGGCGCCGACCTGGAAGCGGCCCGAGCAGCTTGCCGTCGAGGTCGTAGACGGCGAAGCGCTCCGCGGAGGCGTCGGACACGACGAGGAGCGGCTTGCCGTCCGCGCCCTGCGCGAGCGCGATGCCCTTGACCTCTTCCGCGATCCCGCCGCGCGGCGCGGCCAGGTCGACGATCGTGCGCGCCGGGTCGGTCTCGGCGCTCGACCGGCAGCGACACGACGCCGAGCGCCTCGTCGCCGTAGTACATCGTGCCGCTCGCGTCGTCGACCACGCAGTACTCGATGCCCTTGCCGAGCGCGACGCGTGCGCACGAGCCGGCCCTCGAGCGCGTCGCCCTTCGCGAACAGCTCCCACTGGAGCATCTCGCCGGAATCCGTCATGCCGAGCGCATAGACGCGGCCGGTGATCGCGCTCTGTGTAGCTGCACAGGCCCGTCAGCTCGTCGTCCACGACGATCGGCGCGCCGGGCAGGCGCGTCGAGCTGTGCCCGCGGCGTCGACGGTGTAGCCGATCAGCGTCGAGCGCATCGGGTCATAGACGAGCACGAGCGGGCACCGTGCGCGCCGCCGAACTCGAAGCCGTAGCGCACGGTGACGTGCGAGGCCTCGATGTCGGCGATCCGTTGCTTCAGCGCGCCGTCCAGCCCGTACACTTCGAGGCCGCCGGTGCCGCCGGCGCCCAGGATCAGGCTCTTGGCGCCGTCCTCGGGGTGGACCCAGATCGCGACCCCATTGGCACCGTCCTGGGCGGTCGGCGCTGTCTCCGCGGCCGCGGCGACGGTCGCGACCGCGGGTCCGGCTTCGCGGTGCCGGCGCCTGCTGCGAACAGGCCACAAGGGCCGCGGTCAGGGCGAGCAGCCAGGCACGGTGGGTCATCGGCATTCCTTGCGGTCTGGACGAAATGAAATGAATGTTCTAAGTTTACACAAAATGGAAATTCTGTTTCAACCTGTCGGCCCCGGCAACCGGGCCGCGCCGTGAAGTCCCTGTTCGCCGCCTTCGCGACGGGGCCGGCCGCGCCCCCGATCACCGACGGCGCACGCATCGACGCACTGTACCGGCGCCACCGCTTCCGCGTCCTCGTCGCGATCACCATCGGCTACGCCTTTGCCTACACCTGCCGGCTCGCGCTCTCGGTGGTCAAGAAGCCGCTGATCGACGAGGGCATCTTCTCGCCCCAGGACCTCGGGCTCATCGGCTCCGCCCTCTTCTACTCGTACGCGTTCGGCAAGCTCGTCAACGGCTTCCTCGCCGATCACGCGAACATCAAGATCTTCTTCGCGACCGGCGTGATCGCCTCGGCCCTGATCAACATCGGCATGGGCTTCTCGACGATCCTCTGGGTGTCGGTCGCGCTGTGGGCGCTGAACGGCTGGTTCCAGGGATTCGGCGCGCCCTCGGGCGTCGTGTCGCTCACCGCCTGGTTCAGCAACCGCGAGCGCGGCCGCTTCTACGGCATCTGGAGCACGGCGCATTCCATGGGCGAGGGACTGACGTACTACTTCGTCGCCCTGTTCGTCGCCTGGCTCGGCTGGCGCGCCGGCTTCTGGGTGCCGGGGGTCCTCTGCATCCTCGCCGGCCTCGGGATCTACGCGCTGATGCAGGACCGCCCGCGGACGCTCGGCCTGCCGAAGGTCGCCGACTGGAAGAACGACCACCTGGCCCAGCTCGCGCCGCCGGAAACCCGCGTCCTGACGCTGCAGTTGTCGATCCTGCGCATCCCGGCGATCTGGGTGCTCGCGGTCTCGAGCGCGACCGTCTACGTCACGCGCTACGCGATCGCGAGCTGGGGAATCCTGTACCTGCAGGAGGACCGCGGCTACGGGCTCGCCGATGCGAGCCTGTTCATGGCCGTCGGCACGCTCGCGGGCATCGCCGGATGCCTGCTGTACGGGTTCACCTCGGACACGCTGTTCGCCGCGCGCCGGCCGCCGACGAACCTGCTGTTCGCGCTCGCCGAGCTCGCCGGGCTCGTGCTCATCTTCTTCGGGCCGCGCAATGGCGTCGTGCTGACGCTCGCCTTCGTCCTGTTCGGCATGGGCCTCAACGGCCTCGTGACCTCGCTCGGCGGCCTGTTTGCGGTCGACATCGCGCCGAAGAAGGTGGCCGGTGCCGCCATGGGCTTCATCGGCGTATTCAGCTACCTCGGCGCGGCCCTCCAGGAAAACATCAGCGGTTCGCTGATCGAGTCCGGGATGCAGGTCGTCGACGGCGCGCGCATCTATGATTTCGGCCCGGCGATCGCGTTCTGGATCGGGTCGAGCGCGGTGTCGATGGTCCTCGCCGCGACGCTCTGGAAAGTGAGGCTTCGCGAATGAGTCGCTACGATTTCGTCACCGTCGGCAACTACACCAAAGACACCATCGTCTCGGCGGCGGGCACGCGCTACGTGGACGGCGGCGGCTACAACTACGCGGCGCATGCCGCGCGCCTCGCCGGCCTCAAGGTGGCGGCGGTCACGCGCCGGGCCGCCGAGGACGCCCACATCGCGAAGGCCGCTCACCGATGCGGGCATCGACGTCTTCGCGTTCGACTCGCCGAGTTCCACGCTGATGCGGCTCGAGTACCCGACCGCGAACGTCGACGAACGCATCCTCTCGGTGAAGGGCGTCGCCGACCCGATCGGTCCCGAGCATCTCGAGGGCATCGAGGCGCACACCTTCCTGATCACCGCCTCGATCCGCGGCGAAGTGAGCGCGGCGACCGTGCGCGCCGATGAAGGACCGCTCGCAACGCCTCGCGCTCGACGTGCAGGGCTTCGTGCGCATCGTGACGCCCGAGGGACGGCTCGCCTACGAGGCCTGGCCGGAGCGCGAGCTCGTGCTCGGCATGACCGACATCCTCAAGACCGACGCCGTCGAGGCGGAATTCCTGACCGGCACCGCCGACATCCACGAGGCCGCGCGCATCCTCGCCGCGCTCGGCCCGCGCGAAATCGTGCTGACGCACAAGGACGGCCTGCTGGTGCTCGCGAACGGCAGCTACCACGAAGCGGGCTTCCACCCGGTCGAGCTGCGCGGCCGCAGCGGCCGCGGCGATACCTGCGTCGGCTCGTATGCATCGCAGGCGGATCACGCGCGGAACCCGCCGAAGCGACGCGCTGGGCCGCGGCGCTCACCAGCCTCAAGCTCGAGGCCGAGGGCCCGATCCGGCGCAGCCGCGAGGACGTCGAACGGCTGATCCGGGAACGCTATTGATGCGCAGGCACGCCGCGCTCGCTGCCCTGCTCATCGTCGCCGGCTGCACCAGCCAGCCGGCGGCGAAGGCGCCGATCGCCGAGTTCCTCGCCTTTGGCGACAGCGGCTACCACTACGACTACCTGGAAGCCGACGACGAGCCAGGCCCGAAGACCTACGAGGCCTACCTCGAGGACGAACGGCTGGAGTGGCTGGAGGACAAGCGCCCGCCCGCCGAGTTCGGGCCGCCGCCGGCCTACCGCGTGCCGCAGACCGGCAGCTTCGTACCGGCGAGCGGCCAGGCCGCGGTCGCGACGGCGATGCGACGCTTCTGCGAAGGGCCGGCCGCCTGCGACTTCGGCGTCATGCTGGGCGACAACATCTATCCCGACGGCGCGACCGCCGGCGCCGACGGACGCGACGATGCGGAGCGATTCCGCAAGGTCTTTTACGAGCCCTACTCGCCGCTCGCCGCGAATGCACCGCGGTTCAGGATTTACGTGGCACTCGGCAACCACGACTGGCGGACGTCGCGCGCCGGCGCAATGGCGCAGGTGAAGTACCTGTCCGAGACCCCGCCGTTCTACATGGACGGCATCCGCTACCGGGTGGCGCCGACCGGCGATCCGCGCGAAGTCGAGATCTTCGTGCTCGACACGCACGTGATGCTGTCGGACCACTCGATCCTCGACGACGCCCTCACCGATGACGGCCGCGAACTCGACAGCGGCAAGATCGACACGCCGCCGCCCTGGGCGCTGCCGCAGAACGCGGACGAATGGGGCATGGCGCAATGGCTCGAGAAGAGCCTCGCCGAGTCGCCCGCGCGCTGGAAGATCGTCATGGGCCATCACCCGATCTGGTCGTCCGCGGGCAGCAAGTTCCACCAGGCGCGGATGATGCGCCGGCTCATCCTGCCGGCGCTCTGTCGCTACGCCGACATGTATCTCGCCGGTCACGAGCACACGCTCGAGCTTTATACCGACGGGTGCAAGGACGTGCCGGAGGCGAAGGGCCGGCCGCCGCTGCCGCAGCTCGTGTCCGGCGCGGCAGGCAAGCAGCGCCCGCTCAACACCAATTTCGCGCGTCACCAGCTGGCAGCGCACCCGGAACTGACGAGTCTCTACACGCAGGGACTCGTCTGGGGCTTCGCGCATGTGACTCTGGAGGGAGATCGGGCGACAATCCGGCTCCTGACGACCCCCAACGACTTGAAGGGCGAGCCGGTGCCCGCGTTCGAGCACAGCTTCGACCGGCGGAGTGACCAGCGATGACCGCCAAGCTTCAGCAACTCGGGCACTACATCGACGGCAAGCCGGTCGCCGGCGGCTCCGGCCGCATCGGCGCCCGTCTACAACCCCGCGCTCGGCGTCGCGACGACCGAAGTCGCGCTCGCCTCCGCCGCCGAAACCCGGCAGGCCATCGCCTCGGCGCGCGCGGCCTTCGCCGAGTGGTCGGAGACGCCGGCGCTGCGGCGCGCGCGCGTCATGTTCAAGTACCGCGACCTCATCGAGCAGCACGCCGGCGAACTCGCCGCGCTCATCACGCGCGAGCACGGCAAGGTGCTCGCCGATGCGCGCGGCGAGGTCACGCGCGGGCTCGAGATCGTCGAGTTCGCCTGCGGCATCCCGCAGCTCCTCAAGGGCGAGTACAGCGACGCGGTCGGCCGCGGCATCGACAGCTGGTCGCTGCGCCAGCCGCTCGGCGTCGCCGCCGGCATCACGCCGTTCAACTTCCCGGCCATGGTGCCGATGTGGATGTTCCCGATCGCGATCGCCTGCGGGAATACGTTCATCCTGAAGCCGTCGGAGAAGGATCCCGGCTGCCCGCTGCGGCTGGCTGAGCTCATGACCGAGGCCGGCGCGCCCGCGGGCGTGCTGAACGTCCTGAACGGCGACCGCGAAGCGGTCGACACGCTCCTCACCGATCCCGGCGTCGACGCCATCAGCTTCGTCGGCTCGACGCCGATCGCCGAGCACGTGTATCGCACGGGCTCGGAAGCCGGCAAGCGCGTGCAGGCGCTCGGCGGCGCCAAGAACCACATGGTCGTGATGCCGGACGCCGATCCCGCGACGGTCGCGCACGCACTCGCGGCGCGGCCTACGGCTCCGCCGGCGAGCGCTGCATGGCGATCTCGGTCGCCGTCGCCGTGGGCGACGCGGGCGACCGGCTGATCGAGGCGCTGAAGCCCGAACTCGCGGCAATCAAGGTCCTGCCGGGCACGGCCGAGGGCGCCGACATGGGCCCGCTCGTCACGCGCGAGCACCGCGAGCGCGTGCTCGGCTACGTCGAGACCGGCATCCAGGAAGGCGCGAAGCTCGTCGTGGACGGCCGCAAGCTCACCGTCCCCGGCCACGAGCGCGGCTTCTTCATGGGGCCGGTGCTGTTCGACGGCGTGACCGAGGCGATGCGCATCTACCGCGAGGAGATCTTCGGGCCGGTGCTCGTCGTGCTGCGCGTCGCGAGCCTCGACGAGGCCCTCGGCCTCATCGAGCGGCACGAGTTCGGCAACGGCACCTCCATCTTCACCCGCGACGGCGGCGCCGCCCGCGAATTCAGCCGGCGCGTCGCCGCCGGCATGGTCGGCATCAACGTGCCGATCCCCGTGCCGATGGCCTTCCACTCGTTCGGCGGCTGGAAGCGCTCCCTGTTCGGGCCGCTGCACATGCACGGGCCCGACGGCGTGCGTTTCTACACGCGGCTCAAGACCGTCACCGCGCGCTGGCCGGAAGGCTCGCGCGGCGCCGAATTCACGATGCCGACGATGAAGTGACCGCCGGCTGGCCGAAGAGAGGGCGAGGCAAGTCAGGAGTTGCCAGGTTCCGTGCCCGAGGAGCAGGTTCGGGTCGTAGGAAACCTTGACGTCGAAGGCCGCGCCACCCGCGGCTCCTGCGACGAGCAGCATCGCCGCGAACTTCAGGTCGAACGACTGCGGCGCGATCACCGCCACTGCGAGCCCGCACAGGAGCGAGGCGCCGGCGCCGGCCATCACGAATGTGGCGAGCACGTCGAGCCCGGCTGGTCCGTTGACCACGAAGCGCACCGTGGCGTAGTAGATCGCGGCAGCAGCCGCGGCCAGAGCGATGCCGCGCAGCACGCGCCGCGGCGTGCGCGCGTACGGCGCCATCACGAACGCGCCGAAAACCGCGCCGACCACGACGTGGAACACGGTGTTCATGTTGGGCGCGCGTTCGGCGGTCTCGAACAACGGCGTCATCTGCACCAGCACGGCGTAGGCGACGATCGAGACGAGCGCCAGCAGCAGGCGGAAGGCGAGCGAATCGAGAGGCGCGACGCTCGCGGTGGATTGTCCCGTCAAAAGGCGTATCCCATCTTCAGATAGATGCCGTAGCTGGAGCCCTCGCCCTCAGCGTATTCAAGGTTTGCAACGATCCCCTGGTTGGGTTTGAGTATGTATTGGACTCCAACGCCTCCCATCGGAAAGACGTTCTCTTTATCCGAGCAGCTCACGTCGTCGCCGTAGAGGCAAGCGACGCCAGCGAAAATCGTGGCGGTCCACTTCTCTCCGAGCCGAACCTCTCCTCAGCCTCGATTGAAGACATGTACTCGCCGGTGAACTGTCCGATCTTGTAGCCGCGAAGCTGGACCGGCGCTCGTGCCGCAGTCGGTGCGTCGCTGGGTCAAATGGTTCAATTGGTGAAGGGCGAAGCACGTTGCGATCGCCGTGCGGCATGAAGTACTTGAACTCGACACGGTACATGTCGTAGTCATTGTCCCCGCCCAAAGACTCGCGAAACGCCATGTTGTTGAAGTTGAGCAGCCACCCCCGGGTCGGCATGTTCTCGTTGTCGCGTGAATCGTCCTGGACGACGACTCCTGCGCCAGCGGACTTGTACGGCACGATGCCCAGGATATCGAGCACTTGATCGTCGAACGGCGTCTGGCCGGCAATGGCGAAGTCCTGATAAATCGCCTGTCCACCTAGAAACCAGTTGCCTGTGACGCGATAGGTGTAGCGGACGATTAGCGAGTGGAGCTCAGCTTCGTTTCGCAGCGGGACTCCGGTCCCAAGGTAGTCGTCGTAGTCGTTCTTGATGTTCCCAAACGCGAGCGCAGCGAGCAGTCGTTGATGGTCCTCATCGTAGGAAGTCCTGGCGTAGGCCCCCGCCACGATCGAGTCAGTGTCCGAGTACTGGCCTGAAACGGCGAATATGGACGGCCGCGACTTCATGTCGAAGAAATGCAGGTAGCCTGCAAGCGCCCCGAGCGAGGTACCGAGCTTGGGATTGGAGCTCGCAATCGGCGTGAACAGCCACGGAGAACGTTCCGCGAACGGCGAGGACGGAGTGTCCGCCTGCTTGCTCGGTGTCTCTACGTTCTCGTTCTGTGCAAACGCGGGGATCGAAGCGGTAGCCACAATCCATGTGAGCGCGACGGAGAGATGCGTTCTTCTTCTCATTCTCGCTCCAAAGGCGGGCTCATCCCGGGAGCTCATGTAGACAGAATTGCCTTCGCCTGCTGACTGCGCTCGCGGCGGGTGCGCCGCAAGTAGTACAAAAAACAGGTGGTGCCGGTGGAGGGACTCACTTGCTAGACCCGGTGCGTATACCGTTGAAGAAAGCAGCCTAAACCCGGCACGTCATCAGTGGTCAAGACCCGGCCCCGCAAAGGTGCCGGGTCTTTTTACGCCTCAACTCAGGGCCCGGTCATTCTAGGCTCTAAGTCATGCCGCACTGAGATCATTTCCACGCCGAGATTGAACAAGTACTTACGTAGCAACTGCTGACAAGTTAGCCGAATCGGCGTAAAACCCCGCGTCATTGATGACGTTGAATCGTTGTTTGCCGGATACGGTACCCCAGAAGCCAAACGTGGTGAGTTCAAGAGGAAGGGACACAGATGAATCGCCAAACCGTCATGTGGGCACTCGTACTGTTCGGTTCTGTGGCCGCAGCGCACGGACAGACGCCCGGGACCATCTTTCAGGCCACACTGGGTGAAACAGGTCAACGGTCGGCTGAAGTTTCCACCGAGCAGCTCAGAGGTATTCTTGCCGACAAGAGCGCCGTCGTTCTCGACACGCGTCCATTTCGAGAGTTCGCCATCAGTCACATTCCTGGCGCCGTGAACGTTGCCGCCAAGCCTGGCGTTCCTATGTCGGCCTACGTTTCTGATGTTGCTGAGATCGGCCGATTGCTTGAGGGCAAGAAAGAGACTCCTCTTGTTCTCTACTGTAACGGTCCCTACTGCGGGAAAAGCAAGAGGCTCACCGAAGAGCTCCTGACCGCGGGCTACACCAACATTCGTCGCTATCAGCTCGGTATTCCGGTGTGGCGGGCTCTGGGCGGCGTGACGGAGATCGAGCCAGACGGGTTACGACACGTGGTCGCCAATGACCGAACCGCGGTTCTCATCGATACCCGCGAATCTGACGTCTTCCGCAGTGGCAGTCTTCCCGACGCCCGAAGCATCCCGCGTAGCGGCGTGCTGGAGGGAAAGGACGTGGGTGAGGTGAAGCGCGCGAAGGACGACGGGAGACTGCCCATGGAGGACCACAATACTCGCCTGATCGTCATCGGGAGCGATGTTGCCGCGGCCCGATTGTGTAGCCGAAAGCGTCAAAACATCCCGTCATTGATGGCATCAATTTGAGTTAATGCGCTTGTGAACATCGCGCCCTATGTCTTCGCTCGGTAGCTGACAGCTCAGACCGTATGGCGCACTCGAGGCCGGCAACCTCATGCCGAGTGCAACATTCAGCAGTGTCACCGCACGGCACTCGATGCGAACCGACGAAGTCGCGAGCATTTCACCGCGACAGATCGCGTCAAGACGAACGCCGCTGGGTTCCAATGCGGATCGAGTCTGTTTCGCTGCTGCTCGACGTACGTCTGGTGGATTCGCGTGTTCTAGGATTGCCCGGCGCCGAGCTGGGTTCACTATCACGTCGGGACCGTGCGCGGCTATACCCTGGCTGGGCACTGGCGCTACCTCGAGCACGATTGGGTTGCAAAGCCGGACGTTTATCCACGAGCCCGCCGGCGAAGCCCACACTCTGGTCATCGCCGACGACTCGCCTGAGCCAGCTCTGATTGTGTTCATGGTTGAGGGTGGCTGATCCACTTGGACAAACCAGTCAACGGCGCCTTGCTGCGGTATGAGGACGGGTTTACGCCGGAATGGATCGCAAATACTATCGCAAGCCGGTATCGATGTGGAGTCAGCTAGACTCGTTGATTCGATAGGTGGAGCGCGGTCTGACATGCGAGCAGCGTACCGCTTGTCGCCACGCCGTGAGCACGTGCAGCGCGCGCACGACGCGCACCGCCGCTGCTTGCGGCATGTAAGTGGTGCCGGTGGAGGGACTTGAACCCCCGACCTCTCGCTTACGAAGCGACTGCTCTACCAACTGAGCTACACCGGCAACGGGGCGCGCAGTATAGGCAAGGCCCGCGGCGCGGGCAACGCGTCAGGATCCGTGGCGGCGAACCCGGATCACGACGTCCACGGCCACCGATTCGGTGCCGGGCGGCAGGCTCGGCAGGCGCGAGAATTCCACGTCGCCGGTCGGCACGTCGATCAGCTCGCCCGTGTCCTCCACATGGATGTGGTAGTGCGGGCGCATGTTGGAGTCGAACAGCCCCCGATCGGGATCCACCTGGAGTGCCCTGAGGAGCCCTTTCTCGGCAAACAGGTTCAGCGTGTTGTAGACCGTCGCCTTGGAGACCCGCGTCCCCCGCCCGGCGAGCGTGTCGATGATCTGTTCCGCCGTCAGGTGCTGGTCGCGGGCGAACAGGAGTTCGGCGATCCGCAGGCGCTGGGACGTCGCCTGGATGCCCCGCGCCTCGAGTTCGGCCTGCAGGCGGTCGTGGTCATTGCCGTGGTCCATGGGCCGGCAATATACGCCTCGGCGGAAATGGCCTCAAACACCGCGAATTTGGATGCGGCAGGCGCGGCCCTGGCTCCCTAGCCTCGCGTCATGGTTCATGGAATCCCCGGGTCACGCGGGCACACGCTGCCTGAACTGATGGCGATGCTGGGCATCGCCGCGATCCTCGCGGTCGCCGCCGTGCCGGTCTTCTCGAACCTTGTCCTCGAGAGTCGCATGAACGCAGCGGTGTCGACCGCGATGCACGCGATCAACCTGGCGCGCCAGTTCTCGGCCACGCGGAGCGAGGCCGTCCAGCTATGCGGCAGTGACCCGTCCGGCCATTGTTCGAATCGACCGGACTGGACGGACGGCCTGCTGCTGACCGGCGAACCCGACCGTCTCAGTCAACGGCTCGACCTTCCGCAGGGCGGCTCACCGCGCATTCGATCCAACCGCTCGACGCTGGATTTCGAGGCGGGAACCGGATTCGCAACGCCGGCGACACTCACACTCTGCGACCGGCGCGGCACGCGGGCCGCGCGCGCAGTCATCGTCAGTCGCAGCGGCCGCCCGCGCACCAGCTTGCGCGACGGCTCGGATCGCGCCCTCACATGCTGAACGGAAGAATCCCGTACGGCTTCACGCTGGTCGAAGCGCTGATTGCGCTCGCGCTCATGCTCGCGGGGCTGGCGAGCGCGGGCATCGTCCTCGGCCGGAGCATCCAGTACGAGCGCGAATCCGGCACGCGGCGCACGGCAATCCGCCTGGCGGGATCGTTGGCCGAGGAACTTCGGGCGCTCGATCGCGAGTCCACGGACCCGATTCCGGTCGACGCACCGGCATTGGCGGCCTGGTCCGAGTCCGCCGTCGCGAGCCTGCCCGCCGGCAGCACCGCGCGGGTCGAACTCGCAGCGGGCGTTCCGGCGCAGTACCGAATCACGATCGAGTGGCCCGTCGCCGGCTTCGGCCTGCAGCGCCTCGTGCTGCCGGTGACCCCGTGAATCGCGACGCCGGGCTGACGCTGATCGAAGTCCTGGTCGCGATGCTGCTGGTACTGGCCGTGATCTCGGGCTCGACCGCATTCGTCACGCGCGGGCGCGCGGCGCACCGCACCGGCGAATCCCTGGCGCGCCTCGAGGAATCGCTCGATGCGGCGTTCACGATGCTGGCCGACGAGATCCGCCTTGCCGGGTACCTCGGACTCGCTCCGCCCGGCACGCCCGTAGACGGATCCTCGGCGCTCGGCGCGGCGGAGCGCCCGGACCTCGCCGTCGCCGGCGGTTGCGGGGCGTCGCTTGCGCTGGATCTCGGCGCGCCCGTCAGCGCGGTCGATGCGGCTTACGCCATTGCACCCGGCTTCCCGCTGGGCTGCCGCGCGTCGCCCAATGGGCGCGCAGCCGGCTCGGCGGACACGCTGGTGATACGCCATGCGGCTATCGAGCCTTCGCCCGCCCAGACCGGACGCCTGCAGCTCGAGACCAACCTGCGCGCCGCGCGGCTCGCCGCAGACGGCAGCGCCGTCCTCGGCGACGACGCGCGGCGCCACGACCTCGAAGTGAGCGTGTTCTACGTGAGCAGCGACTCGACGGGGCGTCGCGACTGGCCCTCGTTGCGCCGCAAGCGGCTGGTCGGCGGGGCGCGGCCGGCATTCCAGGACGAGGAACTCGTGAGCGGCATTGCGGACCTGCAGATTGCGATCGGTCTCGACGACCCGGCGGACGCGGACGCCTCGGTCGACCGCTGGGTCCGTCCCGGAGAACCGGCGTGGAACGGCGTGCCGAGGGCGCTGCGCATCGAACTCGAAGCACGAAGCGACGTGGTCGAGCGCGACCAGCCCGGCTCCAGCCGGAACAAGCGCGTCGCGCGCGTCGTCGAGCTTCGCAATACGGGGTTGCAGCCGTGAGGCGCCCGTCGTGCGGATCGGCACTCGTCGTGGTCCTGGTGCTGATGTCGGGACTTGGCGCGCTTGCGCTCGCGGCCGCAGCGGCGGCCATGACGGCGCTCGCGCTCGCCGGCCACCAGCAGATGGCGCAGAACGCCTTTGAAGCCGCAGAGACGGGCATCGCCTCGGCGCTTCTTGCGGCAACGGAGGCGCGCGACGGCGGCGTCGCCGAGGCAGAAATCCTCCCCGAGATCGCGACGGCGCGGGCTGCGTACCGCACGGAGACCCGCGAGGCGCCGGGACCCGGCGCCCTGCCCCTCGGATTCAGCATCGGCGAGAACACGGGCACGTTCACGGCGCGACACTTCTTCATCACGGCCGACGGCGAGTCGGGCCGCGGCGCTCGCCAGCGGCTCGAGCAGGGTTTCTATTTCGTGGTGCCGTCGTCGTGAAGCCGCAATGGGCGCAATTTCCCCTGCGCGCCATGGCGTTGCTTGCGGCATCGCTCGCGGCAGGTCACGGCCGCGCCGACATGGACGAGGCCTGGCTGCATCGGGCGCCGTTGCCGGCATCCGTTCGTCCCTTGCTCGCGCTGGTTCTCGACCGTTCGGAGGCGGCGGGCGTCAGCGTCCCCGTGGGAGAAGACTACGATCCGCTGCGCGACTACTCGGCGCTGCAGCCGGGTGCACCGGCATGCGATTCACGCAGGGTCTACTTCCGCCGCGGGCCAGGGCCCGCGCCGGACTGCTCGCAGCAGGCGGGCGTTGACTTCATGCCGAACAGCTCGTCGAGCGGCCTGCATTGCGAATCAGCCCGCGCGGCGCTCGCGAGTGCCGGATTCTACGTCGCCTCGCGTGCCGCGCAGTGGCGCCCCGGCCCTGGCGGGGGCTACTGGGACGCGCTGCACGAAGACGGCACGGACGCCGTGGAATGCCGCGCCGACCGGGGTCGCCACGGAAGTGTTGCGGGCGACTGGTATGCCGGCGATGGAACGGGCGAACCGTGGACCCGCGACCGTGCGCAGGAAATTCCCTGGGACCGGTCGCCCTGGGCCGATCCTTACATTCTCTTCTCGGGCAACTACCTCAACTACCTGCACGCCAGTGTCGCCGTGACGGACCGATCCATCGCGGAAGTCATGTCGCGGCGCCTGGCCCAGGCGCTCGCGGCCACGGCGGAACTCGAAGTCGCGCTCCTGCGCGTCGACGACGACGGGCCCGATGGGGGTTTCGTCGCGCGGGCACCGGTGCCGAGCGAAACGGCGGCCGCTGAACTGCTCACCTGGGCTGCGACGTCGCCGGCCGGTGATGCGCCGCTGGCCGAGACGTTGACCGAAGCTGCGCGCTGGCTCGCGGGCGGAACGCGTCGATTCGGCCTCGATGCGCGTACCGACACGGCCGCCCTGGATCCGCGAGCCGATGCAACTTACCTGTCGCCCTTCGAGCACGCCTGCCGTCCCGTCTCGGTGGGATACCTGAGCGCGGGCGTTGCGAGCGACGATGACCAGGCCGCGGCCGCAGCCGACGCATTGCCTCACTTTAGCGACGACACCGGCGGATGCGGGCCGGATTGTCTCGCCACGGTCAGCACTTGGCTCGGGACGGCTGACTTGCGCGATGACTTGCCAGGCGTTCAGTCCGCTCCCGTGAGCTGGATCCTGCCGGCGCCCGGCGGCGTTGCCGCCGACTCGGCCGGGCTCGCCGATCCGCTTTCCTACGTCAACCTGGTCGCGCAAGCACATCTGCGCGACGCTGCGGTTGCCGCAGGGCCCTATTTGTCGGCCGCGGCCCTGATGCCGTTCGATCCGCGCCCCGGCGCAGCCGGCGTCGTCTTCGGATTGACCGCGCCCCGGCCGAGCGAGCGGTGGGTGGGAAACGTACTCCAATACGCCCTGCGTGCGCCGGCCGGTCCTTTCGAGCCGCCGCTCATCGTCGACCGCAACGGCATGAATGCCATCGATGCGAACGGCCTGCCGGGAGCCGGCACGCAAAGCCTGTGGAGCGATGCGCCCGATGCGAACCTGCTGACGGGCGGTGCGGCGGGCCGCATGCCATTCGCCGACGCACGCAACCTGTACACGGACATCGCGGGCAACCGGCTCGCCGATCCCGCGAACCGGCTTGAAACTTTCCGCGACATGCGTTTCCTCGGCGATCCAGGATTGCATGGCGCCGCCATCGTGGAGTATCGAGGCGCAGGCCTTCGCATCGCGTACGTGGCGACGCAGGATGGCGTCCTGCACGCCCTCGACGCGGACAGTGGCGTCGAACTCTGGGCCTGGATGCCGAAGGACCTGCTGGGTCGCATCCCGGCACTCGTCCGCGATGCGCCGACGACGGTGCGCAGCCATGGCATCGACGGTCCGCTCGTCGTGCACCGGCACGACCCGGACGGCGACGGACGCATCGAGCCCGCGGCCGGAGAGCATTTGTGGCTGCTCTTTGGCCTCGGCCGCGGCGGCGCGCGCTATTACGCGCTCGACGTCGCCCTGCCGCGCGATCCGCGCCTTCTGTGGTCCGTGGAATTACCCGACCCGCTCGCGCTGAGTCTCGCGGAGCCAGTCGTCGCGCGGCTCGCGGTGGCGAACTCGGGCCAGGGCGCGGACGACTGGATCGTCATGCTGGCCGGCGGTTACGACAGGCGTTTCGATGCACGCGGCGCAACCGGTACCGGCCGTGGCAGCGCGTTGCTGGCAATCGACGCGCTGACCGGCCGGCGGCTGTGGTCGGCAGGCGGCGATGGGCATGACCTGCAGGTCGCGGGACTCTCAAGTGTTCCTGCGGCACCGCGGTTGCTCGACCTCGATGGCGACGGACAGGTCGACAGGGCCTACGTGCTGGACGTCGTCGGCTCCCTGTGGCGAATCGATTTCGACGGCGGCCGCGAAGCCGGCGCGCTCGCGTCGGCACGCAGGCTGGTTCGCCTCGATGCGGCCGGCCGTCGCTTTCATTTCCCTCCGGATGTGTCGGTCGTTCGAACAGGCATGCAGGACCGGCTCGCGATCGCGATCGCGTCCGGCGCACTGATGCGTCCGCGCGATTCGACCACCGAGGACGCCATCTTCGTGGTCTACGACACGGTCTCCGGAATGCCCGCCCGGGAGCTTGCACTGGCCGACCTTTACGACGCCTCGCAGGTGAACGACGGCATTCCGCCGGACGCGCCGGGCTGGTTTGTCCGGCTCGACAGCCATGGCGCCGGCGAGAAAATCGCCGGGCCGATCGTCACCTTCGATCACGCCCTGGGGTTCCAGACCTATCAGCCGCTGCCACTCGACCCCGCCGCGCCATGCGGGCCGCCGCCCTCGGTGGCGCGTCGATATGCGATCGATATCCGTACGGCGCTTCCGCTGTCTACCGACGTCGAGTCCGAGGCGGACGAACCCGAGGAAATCGAGACCAGCGGACTGCCGCCCGGCCAGAGGTTCGGCTTCCCGGGCCGATGGGACGAAGCCTGCATCGACTGCAGGCCGCGACCGTTCGCGATCCTGGGCGGCGAAACCTTCGATACCGGCTATTCCGGCGACCCCGTGAGGACATCATGGCGCAAGCGCGTGCCGCCGCCGGCTTCACCCTGATCGAAGTCGTGATCGCACTCGCCGTGGTCGCGATCACGACGATGATCGCGGCGTCCACCTACCGCAACCACCTGCGCCGCGGATATCGCGCACAGGCCGCACAGGCACTGCTCATGGCCGCCGCGGAACAGGAGAAGTTCCACCTTGCGTACGGCAGTTACGGGAACCGGCTTGACGGAGCAGTCGGTGACGACCCCCCGGCCCTACCCGTCGCATCGCGAACTCCAGGCGGGCACTACACGCTCGCCATCGAAATCGCGACGGCTTCGGAATTCCGCGTGATCGCGACGGCGAGCGGCAATCAGGCAGACCCGGCCTGCCAGATGCTTTCGATCGACGAAAGCGGGCGCCGACTTGCGGAGAATTCCCGCGGCGCCGACAGTGCCAGGCGCTGCTGGTAAGCGTCAGCGGCTCGCCGATTCCGGCTTGGCGAGAGGGCGCAGCGCCTGCGGCAATCCGAAGACAACGTGCTCCTCGCGCCCGATCACCTCGACCGCCTCGCGTCCGCCCCACTCGCGCAGCTTCTCGACGACGTTTTTCACGAGCGACTCCGGTGCCGAGGCTCCCGCCGTCACGCCGACCGTGTCCTTGCCTTCGAACCACTCCCGCTTCATGTCCTCGGCGCCGTCCACGAGGTAGCCCGGAATCCCGCGCGTCGTCGCGATCTCGCGCAGGCGATTGGAGTTCGAGCTCGACCGCGAACCCACGACCACGATCACGTCGCACTGGGCGACGAGCTGCTTCACCGCGTCCTGGCGGTTCTGCGTGGCGTAGCAGATGTCTTCCTTGCGCGGCGTCGCGAGCGTCGGGAAGCGCTGGCGCAGCGTCGTCATCACCTTCGCGGTGTCGTCGACGGAGAGCGTCGTCTGCGTCACCACGGCAAGCTTGGCCGGGTCGCGCACGGAGAGCCTCTCGGCATCGGCCACGGTCTCGACCAGGTGGATGCGCCCGCCCAGGGTCTCGTCGAATCGGCCCATGGTGCCCTCCACCTCCGGGTGGCCGGCGTGGCCGATCAGGATCACGTCGAGGCCGTCGCGCGCGTACCGGCCGACTTCCATGTGCACCTTGGTGACGAGCGGACAGGTCGCGTCGAACACGGTGAGACCGCGCCGCCCGGCCTCCTGCTCCACGCGGCTCGGCACGCCATGCGCGCTGAAGATCACGGTGGCGCCGCCCGGAACGGCATCGAGCTCGTCCACGAACACGGCGCCGAGGCCGCGCAGGCGATCGACCACGAACTTGTTGTGCACGACCTCGTGGCGCACGTAGATCGGCGCGCCGAACAGCTCGATCGCGCGTTCCACGATGTCGATCGCTCGGTCGACGCCGGCGCAGAAGCCCCGCGGGTTTGCGAGCAGGACCTTCATCAGGCCGCCACCTTTCTCCGCCGGCCGTCGAGCAGCGCATCGATGATCAGCATGATCGCGCCGGTCGTGATCGCGATGTCCGCGACATTGAAGGCCGGGAAATAGGCTTCGCCCCAGTGGAAATGCAGGTAGTCGACGACGTAGCCGTCGACGAAGCGGTCGAATGCGTTGCCGATCGCGCCGCCGAGGATCAGCGCGAGCCCGATCGCGAGCCAGTATTGTCCCCTTGCCGGCAGCGAGCGCAGCCAGTACACGATGGCGATGCCGATGGCGCCCGCCAGCGCGAGGAAGAACCAGCGCTGCCAGCCGCCCGCCTCCGACAGGATCCCGAACGCCGCACCTTCGTTGTGCAGGCGCGTGAGGTCGAGGAAAGGCGCGACCGGGAGTATCTCGTACAACCCGAAGTTGCCGACGACGTACCACTTCACCAGCTGGTCGAGCGCGACCACGATGGCCGACAGCCAGGCCCAGATGAGCGCCGTCTTGCCCTCGATGACCGGCCGGGTCATGCGAAGCGCCTCGTCTCGCCGGCGCCCGCAAGGTTCGTCACGCAGCGACCGCAGATCTCCGGGTGCGCCGGGTCGGCGCCGACATCCGCGCGTCGGTGCCAGCAGCGCGCGCACTTCGGCGCCGGGTCGACCGCAACGGAGATCCACGCGCCGGTCTCGGCCACCGACGCCGCAAGCGCGGCATCCGCAGGCCGCTCCGCGGCTGGCCGGATGCGCGCCTGCGAGGTGATCAGCACGAAACGGAGTTCATCCCCGAGCGCAGCCATGCGCCGATGCTGCGCCTCGTCGAGATACACGTCCACCGCGGCCTCGAGCGGCGCGCCGAGCGAGCCCGCGGCGCGCAGCGGCTCCAGGGCGCGCGCGACGTCGGCCTTGAGCGCGATGACCGCGGCCCAGTCGATGTCGCTCGCCGGCCGCACTGCCGGCAGCTTCCACCAGGTCGAGAAGAAGACCGAGGGATCGCGCTCGCCGGGCAGGTGCTGCCAGATTTCCTCGGCCGTGAACGAGAGGATCGGCGCGAGCCAGCGCACCATCGCCTCGGCGATGTGGTACATCGCGGTCTGCGCCGAGCGGCGCGCGGTGCTCTTCGCAGGCGTCGTGTACAGCCGGTCCTTGATGATGTCGAGCCAGAAAGCGCCGAGCTCCACCACGCAGAAGTTGTGCACCTTCTGGTAGATCAGGTGGAACTCGTACCTGCGGTAGGCCTCGACCACTTCGTCCTGCAGGCTCGCCGCGCGCGCGAGCGCCCAGCGGTCGAGCTCGACCAGCTCATCGAACGGCAGCGCATCGCGCGCCGGGTCGAAGCCCGCGAGGTTGCCGAGCAGGAAGCGCACCGTGTTGCGCATGCGCCGGTAGCTGTCCGACATGCGCTTCAGGATCTCGTCGGAGACGCTCATCTCGCCGCTGTAGTCGGTCGCGGCCACCCAGAGGCGGAGCACGTCGGCGCCGAGCGATTGCATGACCTTCTGCGGTGCGACCACGTTGCCGCGCGACTTCGACATCTTGCGGCCGCTTTCGTCGACGAAGAACCCGTGCGTGAGCACCTGGCGGTACGGTGCGACGCCGCGGCCCGCGACCGACGCCAGGAGCGACGAATGGAACCAGCCGCGGTGCTGGTCGGAACCCTCGAGGTAGATGTCGGCCGGGAACGGAATGACGCCCGGGCGCAGCGCCGGCAGGCAGTGGTGCACGACGCCCGAGTCGAGCCAGACGTCCATCACGTCGGGGCACTTTTCGTAGACGAGCGCCTCGTCGCCGAGCAGGTGCCGCGGGTTCAGCGCGAACCAGGCCTCGATGCCGCCGACGGCGACGAGTTCCGCCACCTGCTCGAGCAGCTCCGGCGTCTGCGGGTGCGGCTCTCCCGTTTCCTTGTGCACGAACATCGCGAGCGGCACGCCCCAGGCGCGCTGGCGCGAGATGCACCAGTCGGGCCGCGTCTCGATCATGCTGGTGATGCGCTGCTCGCCCCAGCCGGGAATCCACTGCACGGCGCGGATGGCGGTGAGCGCGTCGCGGCGCAGGCCCGACTTCTCCATGCTCAGGAACCACTGCGGCGTCGCGCGGAAAATCACCGGCGACTTGTGGCGCCAGCAGTGCGGGTAGCTGTGCTGGTACTGCTCGAAGTGGATGAGGCGCCCGTTCTCGCGCAGCGTCTCGACGATCTTCGCGTTCGCGTCCCAGACCGACAGGCCCTCGAACAGCGGCGTGCCGGCGACGAAGCGCCCGTCGTTGCCGACCGGATTGTCGATCGGCAGGTTGTAACGCCGGCCCATCTCGTAGTCGTCGGCGCCGTGCCCCGGCGCCGTGTGCACCGCGCCGGTGCCGGCATCGAGCGTCACGTGGTCGCCGAGGACCACCGGCACCTCGCGCTCGTAGAACGGGTGCTCGAGGCGCAGCCCTTCGAGCGCCTTGCCGGCCACCTTGCCGAGCACGCGGTGCGAGCGCGCGCCGATGCGCTGCGCGAAGGCCTCGAGCAGCGCCTCCGCGACGACCAGGCGCTCCGGCCCGCCCTCGCGGTCGAACTCGGCGAGCACGTAGTCGTAGACCGGGTGCAGGCTGACGGCCTGGTTCGCCGGCAGCGTCCAGGGCGTCGTCGTCCAGATCGCGATGGCGGCGCTCAGCAGCTCGTCCGTCGTGAGGCCGAAGCGCCGCGCGGCGTCGTGCGCATCGGCGATCTCGAAGCGCACGTCGATCGCCGGCGAGGTGCGCTCCTCGTACTCGACTTCCGCCTCCGCCAGCGACGAACGGCAGTCGAGGCACCAGTGAACCGGCTTGAATCCGCGCACCAGGTGGCCGCGGCGGATGAATCGCGGCGAACGCGCGCAGCTGCTCCGCCTCGAAGCGCGAAGCCATCGTGAGGTACGGATCTTCCCAGTCGCCGATCACGCCGAGGCGCTGGAAGTCCGCGCGCTGCAGGTCGACCTGGCTCGCGGCGTATTCGCGGCAGGCCTTGCGGAAGGCGTCCGCGTCCAGCTTCTGGCCGACGCGGCCGTGCTTCTTCTCGACCTGCTGCTCGATCGGCAGCCCATGGCAGTCCCATCCGGGCACGTACGGCGAGTCATAGCCGTCGAGCGAGCGCGACTTGACGATGATGTCCTTCAGGACCTTGTTGACGGCATGACCGAGGTGGATCACGCCGTTCGCGTACGGGCGGACCGTCCACCAGCACGAACTTCGGACGGCCGGCGGCGCGCCGGCGCAACTGGTGGTACACGCCGTCCGCAAGCCAGCGCGCGACGCGCTCCGGCTCGCGGCGCGCGAGGTCCGCCTTCATCGGGAAGTCGGTCTCGGGCAGGTTGATCGTCTGCTTGTAGTCCACGCGTGTCCTCAGTGGGCGAACAGCTTGCGCGCGAGCCGCGCATCGTCGTGCATCTGGCTCGTCATCGCTGCCACGCTGTCGAAGCGGACCTCGTCGCGCAGCCGCGCGATGAAATCGACGTCGAGGCGCGCGCCGTAGAGTTCGCCCTCGTAGTCGAACACGTGCACTTCGAGCAGCCACTCGGTCCCGCCGACCGTCGGTCGCGTCCCGACCGAGGCGATCGCGGCATGACGTTCGAGCCCGGCGCCCGAGACGCGCACCGCGAAGATGCCGGCCACCGGCGACACGAGGCGGTGGAGCCGCAGGTTGGCGGTGCGAAACCCGAGCTCGCGGCCGAGCTTTTGGCCCTCGATGACGCGCCCGCTGATGCGAAAGTCGCGGCCCAGCAGCGTCGCCGCCTCGGCCATGCGTCCGGCGGCGAGCGCCTCGCGCACGCGGGTCGAACTCACGGGCCCGCCCGCGGACATGCGCGGCGCGACGGCGTCGGCGGGAAGGCCCGCGCGACGCAGCGCCTCGACGTCGCCGCCGCGCGCCTTCCCGAAACGGAATCCCTCGCCGATCACCACGTGCTTCGTCCTCAGCGCGTCCACCAGGACACGCTCGATGAAAGTCCCTGCGTCGAATCCCGCGAGCCTCGCGTCGAAGCGCAGCACGCAGAGTTCGTCGACGCCCGCCGCCGCGATGCCCGCGGCCTTGTCGCGAAGGCGCATCAGCCGCGCCGGCGCAGCGGCCGGCTGGAAGTGCTCCTTCGGCTGGGGCTCGAAGCAGACCACGGCCGTCGGCAGCCGCAACTCGCGGCCGCGTTCCCGGAGTGCCGCCAGGATCGCCTGGTGCCCGAGATGCAGGCCGTCGAAGTTGCCGATGGCGACCGCGCGCCCGGGGTCCGCGTCACGACAGGGCTTGAAACCGCGTCGAATCAGCATGGCCCTGCCGTATCGGGAAATCGTGCCCTGCAATTATAGATGCTTCAGGTCCCTGGGGCGCGCACCGGACAGTGCGAGCACGCCGAAGTAGACCACCGCCCCGCCGACGACCGAGAGGCCCAGCCAGGTGGCGCGCGCGCGCGGCCGACCAGCCGGTCCAGTCCGACCAGTCGCCCGAAACCCACCACAGGAAGGCGGCCATGGCGAGGCTCGCGAGCACGACCTGGGGCAGCAGCTTTCCCCAGGCCGGCGACGGCGGTAGATGCCGTCCCGGCGCAGGCCGCGATACAGGAGGGTCGAGTTGATGATCGCCGAGAGTCCCGTCGAAACGGCCAGCAGCACGTGCGGCACCGGGAATTCCATGAGGAACGCCGGCACCACGACGCAAATGTTGAAGGCCATGTTGAACGAGAGCGCGATCAGGCCGATCCGGACCGGGGTCCTGGTGTCCTGGCGCGCGAAGTAGCCCGGGGCCAGAACCTTCACCAGCGAGAAGCCGATCAGCCCCATGGAATAGGCCATCAGCGCGTAGCTGGACATGAGCACGTGATGGTCGGTAAACGCACCGTAGCCGAAAAAGGTCGCCATCAACGGGCCGGAGAGCATCAGGAGGCCGACGGCGGCCGGCGCGACCACGGTCGTCGTCAACCGCAGCGCCCAGTCGAGCGTGGCATTGAACTTCTCCGGCGACTTCTCGGAGTGGTGCGACGACAGGCCCGGCAGGATGACGGTCGCGAGCGCGATCGAGAATACGCCCATCGGGAACTCCACCAGGCGGTCCGCGCTGTAGAGCCAGGTGACGCTGCCGACCACCAGGAAGGACGCAATGACGGTGTCGAGCAGCAGCGAAACCTGCGCGACCGAGGAGCCGAAGATGCCCGGGCAGCATCAGGCGCCCGATGCGCTGCACGCCCTCCCGCGCGCGGTCGAAGCGCGGGCGCGGCAGGAGCCCGATCGCGTGGAGCGCGGGAAACTGGGCAATCAGCTGCACGATGCCGGCGACGAAGACGCCGATCGCGAGCACGAGGCCCGGGGTCGGGAAGTACGGCGCGACGAACCCGGCCGCCGCGATCATGACGACGTTTAGCAGCGTCTGGTTGAGCGCGGGAACCGCGAACCGGCCGTAGCTGTTGAGGATGCCGCTGCCGAGCGCCACCAGCGAGATGAAGAACATGTAGGGAAAGGTGAAGCGCAGCATCGCGACGGTCAGGTCGAATCGTCCGTCGCCATCGTGCCAGCCCGGCGCGAACAGGAAGGTCAGTACCGGGGCTGCGATAACGCCGACCAGGGTGATGGCGAACAGGACGAGGCCGAACACGCCGGTAACGCCGGCGACCAGCTCGCGGACCTCGGCGTGCGACTTCTGCACCTTGTACTCGGAGATGACCGGCACGAAGGCCTGCGAGAACGCGCCCTCGGCAGTCAGGCGGCGCATGAAGTTCGGGATCTTGAACGCCACCAGGAAGGCGTCCATCAGGGGCCCGGCGCCGAACGAGATCAGGTAGACCATGTCCCGGATCACGCCCGTGACCCGGGAGAGGAGCGTCAGGAGGCCAACGATCGTGGTATTGCGCAGGAATCCGTGCGACATGCGGCCGGAACTATAGCGCGTTGACAATGGAGGGCCGCATCCGGAGAATGCGCGCCCTTATGGCCAACACCAAGTCAGCTGAAAAACGAGCCCGCGAAGCGGTCGCCAGCCGCGCGCGCAACGTCGCCCAGCGCTCCAAGGTGCGCAGCGCCGTGCGCAAGGTCGTCGAGGCGATCAATGCCGGCAAGAAGGCGGAAGCCGCTGCCGCGCTGAAGGCCGCGTCGCCGATCATCGACTCGATGGCGCGCAAGGGCATCATCCACCGCAACAAGGCCGCTCGTCACAAGAGCCGCCTCGCCGCGCAGGTCAAGGCACTCTCCGCTAAGTAAAAGGGGACGCACCCCTTTTTCTTTCGGTCCTTCCAGAAAAAGGGGTGCGTCCCCTTTTACTTCTCGAGCTCCCGCATGACGGCCTGGCACAGTTCTCGCGTGCCCTCGCCAGTCACGCCCGAAATCTGGAATACCGTTCCCTTGTAACGCAGCCGGCGCACGATGTCGGCGCAGCGCTGCTTGCGCTCCGCGGGCTCCAGCAGGTCGATCTTGTTGAGGACCAGCCAGCGTTTCTTCTTCGCGAGCTCGGGACTGAACTTCTTGAGCTCTTTCACGATCGCGCGCGCACCCTCGACCGGGTCCGCGTCCGGGTCGAGCGGCGCGATGTCGACGAGGTGCAGGAGTACCCGCGTGCGCTGCAGGTGCTTCAGGAAACGGATGCCGAGTCCGGCACCTTCGGCGGCACCCTCGATGAGTCCTGGGATGTCGGCCATCACGAAACTCTTGAGCGGGCCGACTGCGACCACGCCGAGTTGCGGATGCAGGGTGGTGAACGGGTAATCGGCGACCTTCGGCCGCGCGGCGGATACCTGGCGGATCAGCGTCGACTTGCCCGCATTCGGCAGGCCCAGGAGCCCGACGTCGGCGAGCAGCCGCAGCTCGACGCGCAGGCTGCGCGTTTCCCCGGGCAATCCCGGCCCGTTTTGCCGCGGCGTGCGGTTGGTCGAGCTCTTGAAGCGCTGGTTGCCCCAGCCGCCCTTCCCGCCCTTGGCGACGAGCAGCGTCTGTCCAACCCTGGAAAGGTCGCCGAGCGTCTCGCCCGTTTCGTCGTCGAACACCATGGTGCCGATGGGCATCGGCACGTAGAGGTCGTCGCCGCCGCGGCCCGTGCAGTCCTGGCCGCCGCCCGGCTCGCCGTTCTGCGCGCGAAACGTGCGCTGGACGCGATAGTCGACAAGCGTATTGATGCCCGCCTGGGCGCGCAGCCAAACGCTGCCGCCGTTGCCGCCGTCGCCGCCGTCCGGCCCGCCGAAGGGCACGAACTTCTCACGGCGAAATCCGATGGCGCCGCGGCCACCCTGGCCTGCGCGCACTTTCACGATCGCTTCGTCGACGAATTTCATGTTTGCCTGGCGCCCTAACGAAAAACCCCGGCCGGGCCGGGGTCTTTCATCGAGTCACGCGGCCCTTCCTTACTCCGGCAGGACGCTGACGAAGGTGCGCCTCTCGGCACCCTTCTTCCTGAACTGCACCCGGCCGTCCTTCAGCGCGAACAGCGTGTGGTCCGTGCCGACGCCGACGTTGTCGCCTGCGCGGTACGGGGTGCCGCGCTGGCGCACCAGGATGTTGCCCGCGAGCACCTGCTCGCCGCCGAACTTCTTGACGCCGAGGCGCTTTGAATGGGACTCGCGCCCGTTCTTGGTACTTCCGCCTGCTTTCTTGTGTGCCATGTCCTCGTCCTCAGGCCGCCGAAATGCCGGTCACCTTCACTTCGGTGTACGGCTGGCGATGCCCCTTCTGCCGCAGGTAGTGCTTGCGGCGCCGGAATTTCACGATGCTGACCTTGTCGGCCTTGCCATGGGCCTGAATCGTCGCGGTAACCCGCGCGCCCGTGACGTACGGCGCACCGACAGAAACGTCCGCGCCCTCGCCAATCAGGAGCACCTGGTTGAACTCGATGGTGGCGCCCGCGTCGGCGTCGAGTTTCTCGACCCGCACGACAGTGCCTTCGCTCACCCGGTACTGCTTGCCCCCGGTGGCAATGACGGCGTACATGATTGTCTGGACTCCGAAAAGAGCCGGCAATTGTAGTGACGGGACCCCCCGGGGTCAAACCGGATCGGCCCCCCGGATTTCCCGGGAGGCCGAATGTCGCTAGGATGCCTCTCTCCCGCAGGGGAATGGCGGGATTCCATGCAACTCAACGACATACGGGCTCTCGTCGCCGGCGACCTTGCCGCAGTGGACGCCGAAATCCGCCGCCAGCTGGCGAGCGACGTCCTGCTCGTCAACCAGGTGGGCGAATACATCGTCGGCGCCGGGGGCAAGCGCCTCCGGCCCCTGCTCGTCGTGCTCGCCGCCCGGGCCGCCGGGGCGACCGGGACGGCCCAGGTCCCGGCCGCGGCCCTGATCGAATTCATCCACACGGCGACGCTCCTGCACGACGACGTGGTCGACGAGTCGGCCCGCCGGCGCGGCCGCGAGACCGCCAACGAGGCGTTCGGGAATCCCGCCTCGGTCCTGGTCGGCGACTTCCTCTATTCGCGCGCGTTCCAGATGATGGCCGCGCTCGACTCGGCAGCCGTGATCCGGGTGATGGCCGACGCTACCAACACGATCGCGGCCGGCGAAGTCATGCAGCTGATGAATTCCGGCGACCCGGACACCACAGAAGTGCGGTACATGGAGGTCATCTACCGCAAGACCGCGCGGCTGTTCGAGGCCGGCGCGCAGATCGCCGCGATCGTCGCACGCGCGCCCGCGTCGGTAGAGGCAGCGCTGGCGCTCTACGGCAAGCATCTCGGCATCGCTTTCCAGCTGATCGATGACGCGCTCGACTACGGCGGAGACGCCGAGGAAATCGGCAAGAACGTCGGCGACGACCTCGCCGAGGGCAAGCCGACGCTGCCGCTCATCCATGCGCTCAAGAACGCGGACGGCCGGGAGGCCGAGATGATCCGCCGCGCCATCGAGCAGGGCGGCACCGAGGAACAGGGATCGATCCGGGCCGTGGTCGCAAACACGGGTGGTCTCGACTACACGGCCGAGCTCGCGGGCCGTGAAGTGAAGAAGGCGGTGGCCGCACTCGCGAATGTTCCGGCTTCGCCCTATCGCGATGCGCTGGCCGAACTTGCGCGCTTCGCCGCGACGCGCGACGCGTGATCCGGCGGCGCGCCGCCGATGTAAAGCGCGTAATCGTCGGCCAGCCCGGACGCGGTGCAGCCCGTCCGCGAGTGATGCGGGCACACGCTGGCGATAGCGCGATCGCAGCACGACGAACGCGGGCCCCTGGGAGAGTCGTGCTTCAAGGTCACCCGGCTCTGGCGCAACTTCAGCCGTGCCCCCGCTGTAGAACGAGGCGGAGTACGGCATCTGCCGGAAGAAGACGAGCGGCTCGCCGTGGGTCAGGGAGCGGTATTCCGCGACCAGGGTCTTCATGGAACGGTGGTCGTCCCAGCCGCCGAGATGGAACGCCGCGACGACCGCCATCGTCACGAGGGCCGTGATACCGACACCCGTTGCCACGGTGCGCTCAGGAACCGCGCCGCCTGGCGTCCGGGCCAGGTACATCGCCGCCAGCATGGCAAGTGCCGGCATCGCCGGCAGCACGTAGGTCCAGAGAATGTTGCCGGACAGCGTGAAGACGACGCAGGGCACGAGCGCCCAGTACCACAGATAGCGATTGAGGCCCGGATCGTCGGGCGTCACTGAAATGCCGGCGCGCCTGCGCTTCCACGCGACGACCGGCAGCACGCACCGACCACGGCAGCAAGGCGAGTATCGCGAACAGCCAGATCGTGCCGCGCGGAAATGAATGCGAGTGACCGTAGAGGTCGCCCTGCCAGTCGGACTCCACGAAGCGCTGCCAGTGCTCGCCGACGATGAAGTACTCGAGGAATCCCGGCGTCCGCGCCTCCGCGAGCAGGTACCACGGCAGCACGCAGGCAAGGACCGCGAGCGTCGCCTGCGACCCAGCGGATCTCGCGCAATGCGCGCAGAAATTGACCCGATGTCGACCGCCCAGAGCGCGATCGGCACGCCGGCCATCAGCGCGAAGGGGCCTTTCGCGAGCAGGCCGATCGCGACGCCCGCGAACATCAGGACCTGTTCCTCGCGCCGGCGCTCCGCGCCCGTCCGGCAGCGCGAGCCAGAACCCGCGCATCGCCATCGTCAGGCCGAGCGCGAGCGCCATGTCGGTCATCACCGCGCCGGCGCGAGCGAAGAAGAGCGCCGAGCCCGCGGCCAGCGCGACGGCAAGAGCCGCCTCGCGCCGCGAGCGGCGGCTCGCCCAGTCCCACAGACGAGCCAGGCCACGAGGCCGCCGCAGATCCAGTGCGGCAGCCGCGCGCGAACTCGCCGACGCCGAACAGCTTGAAGCTGCCCGCGGTCATCCAGAACGAGAACGGCGGCTTGCCCCAGAACGGCACGCCGTCGCCGATCCAGGGCGTGATCCAGTCGCCGAGCTCGGCCATCCGCCGCGCCGATCTCCGCGTAGCGCGACTCGGTCGGGTCGATGAGCGGGTACGCGCCGAGCGTCGCAAGCCGCGCCAGGAAGGCGACGGCGATGACGCGATCAGAGCAGGCGGAGCTCAGGCGTTGATTCGTTTGGGCGGGGGCGTGCTCGACACGCGCTCGGCTCCACGGAGTTCGCGCGGCCTGCGTGGGCGCATGCAGTTCGTCGACCAGGTACAGCGGCCGGCCTTTCGACTCGACGAACAGGCGGCCCGACGTACTCCCCGAGCACGCCGATCGCCATCAGCTGCAGGCCGCCGAGGAACGAGATCACGACGATCAGCGTCGGAAAGCCCGGCACGGGATCGCCGAGCGACGAGGCGTCTTGACGAGCATGAAGGCCGCGAATACGAAAGCCGACAGGGCGGTCGCGAATCCGACGTAGGTCGCGACCTTGAGCGGTGCGACCGAGAAGCCGGTGATGCCCTCCAGCGCGAGGTTCCACAGCTTCCAGTAGCGCCACTTGCTCGTGCCCGGCGGCGCGCGGCTCGCGGTCATAGTCGATGGTCGCCTGGTTGAAGCCGATCCAGGCGAACAGGCCCTTCATCACGCGGTTGCGCTCGCGGCAGCGCATTGAGCGCGTCCACCGCGCGCCGGCTGAGCAGCCGGTAGTCGCCCGTGTCCACCGGGATCGGCACTTCGCTCAGCCGGTTCATCACGCGATAGAAGCCGTACGCGGTCGCGCGCTTGAGCCAGGACTCGCCGGCGCGTGCGCGCCGGCGCATGTTCACGACATCGGCGCCGTCGCGCCAGGCGTCGAGCATCGCCGGGATCAGCTCCGGCGGGTCCTGGAGGTCGCCGTCGATGACGACGGTCGCATCGCCGCGCGCCTCGCGCAGCCCGGCGCTGACGGCCGCCTCCTTGCCGAAGTTGCGGCTCAGCCGGACGAAGCCGACGCGCGTGTCGCGCGCGCTCGCCTGCTCGAGCAGCTGCGCGCGTGCGGTCCGTGCTGC
This sequence comes from uncultured Gammaproteobacteria bacterium, assembly GCA_963760725.1. Classification (GTDB taxonomy): domain Bacteria; phylum Pseudomonadota; class Gammaproteobacteria; order Steroidobacterales; family Steroidobacteraceae; genus SCUD01. Next base: position 539,599 of record CAVXET010000005.1, on the reverse strand, counting down.
CGTCGTCGACGTAGATGACCTCGAATCCGCCCGGCGTCGCCTCGATCGACTCCATGAGCCGCCGGTGGAACTCGGGCAGCACGGCTTCCTCGTTGCGCAGCGGCACGACGACGCTGAGCGTGGGGCGGTCGCTCATGCGAACGTCCAGCGGCGGTTGAGCCGCAAAGCCCGCGAACAGGACGAGCACACGCGTCGCGCGCAGACCTGCGGCACGCAGGTAATGCAGGCCGAGCCACTCCGTCCCCGCGAACACCATCGCGGCGCTGGTGACCGCGCCGAGTGCGGCGACGGCGAGGAAGCGCGGCAGCGCCCGTCGCGTGTGCGGCATCGCTCGCGAAACGTGAAGCGGCGATTGCCCGCGTAGGCCGCGAGGGCACCGCAGGTGGCGCCGATCGCTGCCGCGAGGCCCGGCGCAGCGTCCGCGAACTCGACCAGCGTCACGAGCACGACGTAATGGACGGTCGTCGCCAGCACGCCGACCAGCGCGTAACGGCCAAACGCAGGCGCTGGCACGGGCGTCATACCCGTTGGACGGCCGCGCGCGCCGGATCAATCGCGGCTGCGACGAGAGTGGCGCCCGGCGGCGCGACTCGGATTTAAATGGCCGGATGTCCGCAGGCCTTGCCGGTTCCTGATCGGCGTTTTCCTGGTGGCCTGCCTCGGCCCCGCCTCGGCAGCCGACGCGGCACCGACGCCGTACACGGGTCGGCCGCGTCATCGACGTCCTGCAGGAATTGCGCGGCCCGGGACTCGACTTCATCTACAGCTCGGAATTGCTGCCGCGATGCCCTGCGTCGTGCTCGGCGGAACCCGCGTTCCGGCAATCGCCTGCTGATCGCGCGCGAGATCCTGGCCGCGCACGGCCTCACGCTGTCCGTCGTGCGCCCCGACCTGTACGCCGTCGTCCCGGCAAAGCATCGGACGGAGTCGCGCACGGTCCGCGGCCGCGTCCTGCGGGCCGAGGACGGCGAGCCGGTGGCGGCTGCGCGCGTGCAGCTCATTCCGCTCGGCGCCTCCGACTGGACGAGGCCCGATGGGCACTTTGCGATCGACTCGGTGCCTGACGGCGACTACACCCTGCGCGTGGAAGCAGCGGGCCTTGAAATCGCGATTCTTCCACGTCTCGCGGTTTCGGCGGGCATGGCCGACTTCGAGGTCCGGCTCGCGCCGGACCGCGAACAGCTTTCCGAGGTCGTGGTCTCGACGAGCCGTTACGCGGTCGACCGCGCCGGGGCCCTCGGCGCGCTCAACATCGACGGCGACACGCTCGCGTTCCAGCCGGTGATCGGCGAGGACGCCATGCGTGCACTCGGCCGCCTCCCGGGCATCGCACAGAACGGACTCTCGGCACAGTCCAACATCCGCGGCGGCGAGTCCGGCGAACTCCTCACGCTGCTCGACGGATTTCCGCTCCGGCAGGCCTTCCACAACCCGGCCTACCAAAGCGTGTTCGGCGTCATCGATCCCGGCCTCATCGGCGATGCCGTGGTCTACACGGGCGGGTTCCCGGTTCGCTACGGCAACCGGATGGGCGGCGTCTTCGACCTCACGACGGTCGACGTGCGACCACCAGCCGCGCAGTGCGCTCGGGCTGTCGGTCTTCAATGCGATGGGACGCAATGCGGGTCGTCTCGACAAGTACGGGGTCGACTGGCTCGGCGCCGCGCGGGTCGGCACCCTGGGCCCCCTCGCCGAGCTGGTCGGCCAGGATTCAACCCGCCCGAGCTATTCGGACGTGTATGCCCGCGTCGGATACGGTGAGCCGGATCGGTTGCGCATCACCGCCAACGTGCTCTGGGCCCGCGACGAGCTCGGCATCGAGCGCGAGGGCTACGGCGAGAGCGCGCAGCTGGAAAGCCGCAACCGCTACCTCTGGCTGCGCGCGGATCGCGACTTCGGCGAGCGACGTCGAGGCGACACTCTGGCTCGGCCACAGCACGATCGACAGCTTTCGCAAGGGCGACATCGACCGCGAGGACATCGCGTTCGGCACGGTGGACGACCAACGCTCATCCGAGTACCGGGAACTGCTCGGCCGGATCGCCTGGCAGCCCGGCGAGCGTCACTGGCTCGAGGGCGGCTTCGAGTGGATCGACGAGAGCGCCGTTTACCGCTATGCGGCGAGCGCCACCTACACGCCGGCCGTTGCCGACCTCTTCGGGCGCGACCCGACGCTGCTGCGCGAAACGACCTTGAAGCCTGAGCGCGAGCGCGTCGCGCTCTTTGCGGCGTACCGCTGGCAGGTCGTGGACGCGCTCACGTCCGAACTCGGGGTTCGCGCCAGCGCACGATCACGGCGGGAACGACCGCGGAGAGCTGGCTTTTCGACCCGCGGCTCAGCCTGCGCTACGCGTTGACCCCCGCCTGGGACCTGCGCGCGCACTGGGGCCGGTTCCACCAGACCGACGAAGTGCACGAGCTCAAGGTCGAGGACGGCCTGACCGCCTTCCCGGAGGCCCAGGAATCGGACCACTTCATCCTGGGCGTCGATCACCGGCTGTCGAAACGGCCTTGCGCTCCGGGCCGAGTGGTTCCGCAAGTTCCAGCGCGACCCGCGCCCGCGCTTCGAGAACCTGCTCGATCCGATGACCGTCCTGCCGGAAATCGGTCCGGACCGGGTCGAGGTCGCGCCGAATTCCGCCGAGGTCCGCGGTGCCGAGGTCTCCGCCATCGCGGAGGGCCCCGAGCTGACCTGGTGGGCGGGTCTCACCTGGTCCGAGGCCTGGGACGGCGTAGAACGGCGTGCAGGTGCCGCGTAGCTGGGACCAGACCTGGTCGGTGACAGCCGGCGTCGACTGGGTTGCGGGGCGACTGGCGCTTCGGCGCCGTCGCCACGGCCCATCGGGGCTGGCCGACGACGCTGATCGAAGACTCGGTGCTCGGGGAGCGCAACGAGGCGCGATTCGGGACCCGGGCCGCCCTCGACCTGCGGGCGGAGTATCGCCGCCCGCTGGCGGTGGGGAGCCTCGCCCTCACCTTCGAACTGACGAACGCGGTCAACATCGGCAATACCTGCTGCTACAAGCTCATCGCCGAGGACGACGGGGGAAACGTGACGTTCACGACCCGCACCAGCGACTGGCTGCCGATCGTGCCGTCGATCGGCGCCCTGTGGGAATTCTGACGATTGATCCCCCGCGGTCCGGCCGTCCAACGACAATGGAGAAAGAGCGAGCCATGGAACCGGAAGTGACGAGCGATCCGCTGCTCATCCGGCGCATGCTGGCCGGCGACGAGCGCGCGTTCGAGACGTTCTTCAACGGCTACTTCCCGCGTATCTACCGCTTCGCCCTGCCCCGCCTCAATGGCGACGTCGATGCCACCCGGGCGATCGTCCAGTCCACGCTCGAAAAGGCGATCCGCAAGCTGGAGACTTTCCGCGGCGAATCGGGGCTGTTCACCTGGGTCTGCCAGATCTGCCGCAACGAGATCGTGGACCACATCCGTGCGGAGCGGCGCATGCGCCATGTCGTGCTGATCGACGACCAGCCGGAACTGCGCGCAGCCGTGGAATCGATCGAGGCGCCGGATGAGTTCGACGTCGTCAAGAGTTATGGCCGTGCCGAGTCGGCACGGCTGGTGCGCGTCGTCCTCGACCGGTTGCCGTCCGGCTACGGCGACGCGCTGGAATGGAAGTACATCGAGGGAGAGTCCGTCGAGACCATCGGCGAGCGACTCGGCATCGGCACGACGGCCGCGCAATCCCTGCTGGCGCGCGCACGGCGCGCATTCAGGGAGAGCCTCGAGAGCGTGTTCGGGGCAGACGCCGCCGACGTCGCCTCCGGCCTCGGGACATAGGACAGTGACCATGAATGACCAGGACCTGGAACGCGTACTGAAGTCCGTCGGGCTGCGGGAGAAGCCGCCTGCCGACGTCGAGCACGCCGTGCGCGAACACCTGCGCGCCGAGTGGCGTTCGGTCGTCGCGGACCGCAGCCGGCGCAGTCGTCAGCGTACGTACTTTGCACTGGCGGCCAGCATCGTTGCGGCAGCGGTCGGCGTCTGGATGCTTGCGCCGCGACTTGCGGAATCGGGCGACGCGGTCGCCACCCTCGCGCTCGCCACGGGGGACGTGCGCGTGACGTCGGGCTGGCTCGACAGCTGGCACGGGGTCGCCGGCGGCCAGGCCCTGCTCGAAGGCCAGACGCTCGAGACGGGCGCGACGGGCCGCAGCGCGCTCGCCCTGCCCGGCGGCATCTCGGCGCGCGTGGATCATGGCTCGCGGCTGGTCGTCGCCGCAGCCGACCGGCTCGTGCTCGAGCGCGGCACGCTCTACGTCGATTCCGGATCGGCACCGGCCGCGCCGCTCGACGTCGTCACGAAGACCGGCACCGTGAGGCACGTCGGCACGCAGTACGAAGTGCGGCTGCTCGACTCCAGCGTGCAGGTGAGCGTGCGCGACGGCACGGTCGAATGGCAATCGAGCCGCGGCGACGTGGAGCGGAGTGTTTCAGGCGAGCAGCTCACCATCACGAACGACGGCCGCGTCGAACGGTCCTCGGTGCCGGCCTACGGCGCCGCCTGGGACTGGACGCTCGAGGCCGCTCCCACGATCGACATCGAGGGCCTGCCGCTCGCGCAGTTCCTCGACTGGGCCGCGCGGGAATCCGGCCGCGAGGTGATCTATGCCTCACCGGAGGCCGAGGCCGAGGCTGCGGGCATCGTCGTCCACGGCTCGATCGCCGGGCTGACGCCCGCCGAGGCGCTGGACGCCGTCCTCGCCACGACCAGCGTCCACGCGGACGCTTCGGGCGGCAACCTGGTCGTCAACAGCCGCTAGAGTCCGAAGCCCTCGATGACGGCGCGGCCGTCGCTCACGACCAGCCGCGGCTCGTAGAAGCGCCGAGTTGTCGGTGAGCGGGTTGCCGTCATACGCGACGAGATCGGCCTCGAGGCCGGGCCGGATCGTCCCGGTGCGTGCCTCGATGCCGAGCACCTGGGCGCCGTTTCGCGTCGCGGCTGCGATCGATTCGACCGCGCTCATGCCAGCGAACTCGCGGAACATCGCAATCTCGTGCGCAACGCGGATCCGTCCGGTGTCGTCGCCGTCCGCATAGCTGCCGTCCGTCGCCGCCGCGATCACGATGCCGAGCGCGTGCGCCTTGCGGACGGCGTCGCGCAACGGCCCCATCATCGACTGCGTGCGCAATTGCAGCGCCACGTCGTCCGCGGAATTTCCCCGCGGATCGCCCAGCGGACTCATGACGGCCAGCGTCGGAACGAAATAGGTGCCGCGGCGCTTCATCTCGGCGAGCGTCTCGTCGTCCACCCAGGTTCCGTGCTCGATGCTGCGCACGCCGGCGCGCACCGCATTGGCAACGCCCTCGCGGGCATGGGCGTGGGCGGCGACGAACAGGCCCCTCTTCGCCGCTTCGGTCACGGCGGCACGCATCTCGTCCTCGGTCAGCTCCGGCCGACGCGGATCGGCCTCGACGAGGCCGGCCCGCTCGCTGGCGCCGACCTTGATGACGTCCGCGCCCTTCGCGATGAACGCGCGCGTCGCCTCGGCGATCCGGTCCGGGCCACGCAATTCGCCGCCGATCGCATCGCCGAACTGCGGATACGCCATGAAGAACTCGAGGCCCGGTTTCGGCCGGATGTGGCCTGGCGAGACCAGCATCTCGGGTCCGGGCACGAATCCCCGCCGGACGAGGTCCCGCGTTCCCAGCGCCTGGGAATACGTGTCGCCGAGGACGCGTGCCGTCGTGACGCCGGATTGCAGCGCGCGCAGCGCGGCAGCGGGCGACTCGATGTGTGCGTGTGCGTCAATCAGGCCCGGCATCAGGTAGCGTCCCGCGAGGTCGATGCGACGCACGCCCTGCGCCGCCTCGGGAGCGCGTTCGGAAATGGCTGAAACCTTGCCGCTGCGGATGCTGACCGTGACGCCAGGCCGCGGCTCGGCACCGGTGCCGTCCACCAGGGTGGCATTGACGAGGTCGAGGTCCTGGGCCGGGGCCGCAAGTGCGGCAAGCAGCATGAGGCATGCCGCGACAGATCGAATGAACATGCGAGAGGCTCCCCTGGAGGCGTTGGGGGCCGAGAATACGCGGTCTCGTTGAAAGCGTGGGGGGCCTTGATTACACTGCCCCGCTCCATTCGGGGTGTAGCTCAGCCTGGTAGAGCACTACGTTCGGGACGTAGGAGTCGCAGGTTCAAATCCTGTCACCCCGACCACGATATGTGGCCGGACAGAATGGGCACCGACGGGCTCACGGAAGCCTACGCGCTCATGAAATCACTTGTGGTCTTGGTCCTGCTGGCAGTCACACAGACGCCAGTGGCGCACGCGCAGACCCTGATGTCGCGTGACGAGCAGAACGTGGCTAACTTCGCTTTCGCCACGCAGCTGGGCTCGGGCGTGTATTCGGTTTCAGGCAGGACGTTGCAGATCTACCGACTGCCATTCAGCCATACGCTGAAATCGACAGATGATTCCGGCTTCGGGGTCGAACTCACCCTGCCGGTGACATTCGGCTTCTATGATTTCGAATTGCAGGATATCAACGACGGGGACATTCCGACGAGTGTGGACGCGTTGAGCTTCGTGCCAGGCTTGACGCTGGTGTTCGAGCTGCAGCCGGGGTGGACGCTCGAGCCGTACGCCGAGGCCGGCATCGCGCGTGCCCGCGACACTGGCGCTGATTCATACGTCTATTCGGGCGGGCTACGTAGTCTCTACGCGTTCGATGGGCAAGGATTCGACTGGCTGCTGCGCAATGACCTCACTTATGCGGGCGTCGATGTGCGCGGCGCCGAGGGTTCAAATCGTTTCGCGCGCTTTCAGACGGTGGTGACTGCGCAGCGGCCCTTCGCCCACGGATCGAGTGTCGACTACCTGGTCTACGCAATGAACGAATACTACGTCGACCAGCCAGATGGTCCGCTTGACAGCGCCGTGAGTGGCGGCAGCTCGGTCCAGTACGAGATCGGCATCACGCTTGGCACGAGCGAGCCACGTCGCATCTGGCGCATGCCGTTGCCACGAGTTGGCGTTGGCTATCGATTCGGGTCGAGCCTGGACGTATTCCGAATCGTGATCGGGACGCCCTTCTGACAGTGCAATCGCTTCGGGTGTCGGTAGTTTCGACGAGCAGGCAGACTTCCGTCGCCTAGTCGACCAGCACGGCCGGCGATCTCCAGCGGGTACCCGGCACGCTTTCAGCCGCCTGCAGGAGCAGGTAGTGGCGCAAGGCGTCCGCGCTGATCAGCATGACGAAGAAAGAGACCACGCTATCCGAGAGGAAATGCGCGCCGGAAGCGACCCGGGAAAATGACACCAGGGTTCCATATGCCAGTGCGGCCATCAGCATTGCCCGCTTTCGGCTCAATGCCAGCGCAAGCGCCACCGCAAAGAAGGCGCCCGCTCCGTCCCCGGACGAGAAGGAACAGTTGCGCTTGCATTCGCGGCTGACGACAAAAGCGGGCGTGAATTCCTTCGAACCGCCGAACTCTACGATATCCCGGGGCCTCGCGCGACCGAAGTCGTCCTTGAAGACCCCGTTCACGACCACTCCGGCCCCGAGGACCAGTACCAGCAATAGGTAGGAGACCTTCTTGCCGTCGATACCGAACAGGCTTCGCCCGAAGATCCGATTCAGGGCGTACAGGACCATGACCAGGAACAGGGAGGTTCCGAGGAAGTACAGCACGCTTTCGTGGGCGAGTACGGTCCACTGACCTTTCAGGTAGAAACCGTCGTCGAAGAGCATCCTCGAGATGCCGAGGTCGATCGCCGGAAACTCGACGAACAGGATCGACGAGATCAGGAAGAATGCGAGGATCAGTTGCGCACGGCGCAGACTCAGGTAGCTCATTCCCCTCTTGGACGCTGCTGAAACGCCGAATCAATCGCGTGCTTCGTGATGAAGCTCTCATTGCCCTCAAACATGGTCGTCTGGATCGAGAAGAGGTCCAGTACGGTGTCGAACACGTCCGGCTGGAAGTACTCGGGTCGCTTGACGATCGACACGGGAATCGAAGACTTCACGATCAAGGGGACCTGCGCCTGCTCCTCAGGCAACGGAATGCCGGGAGGCATGCCATGAAACAGTCTCCCTTCTTCCATCAAGGACTCGCCGTGATCGGATACATAGATGAACACGTACGGAACACGGGAGCGATCGAGTCCGTGGATGATGCCGCCCAGGACGTGGTCCGTGTAGAGGATAGTGTTGTCATAGGAGTTGTATAGCTCCTCGACGGTGCATTGATTACCCACGTCGGCCTCGGTGCACATCGGCCTGAACCGCCGGAATTCAGGGGGGTGCCGGTCGCTGTAGACCGGGCCGTGGCTGCCGCCGCCCAGGTGCAGCACGACGAATCGATACCCGGACACGTAGGTCCGGAGATTCCCTTCCAGCAAAGGGATGACATCCTCGTCGTAGCACTTCCCGCCGTGGCCGCAATGGCTCACCTTCGTTTCACCGACGGACGCGCAGTTGTCATACAACGTGTAGTTGACGTAACAGGCCGTCGCGATTCCGAGCCGCGATACGACCGTCGGCAGCTTGATGCCGTCCTTTTCCAGTATTTCAGGCAGCGCATCGAGCGTCGATCCGCGCTTTGCGACGCCATTCAGCAGGTAGAGACCCGTCGATCTCCTGCAGCATCGGACTCGTGTCCTGTCGGTCGTACCCGTAGAGGCTGAAGTTACTTCGTCGCGATGTTTCCCCGATCGCAAGCACGACTACGAGGTTGCCCGCGGAGGCGATGCGACCCGTGATCTCCGGCTCGTCCGGTCGCGATGACAGGTAAGGCGTCAGCGACTTCAAAAGGACATTGAGCGAACTCGGATGACGTTGACCGGCACCAGCGAGTACAGGATGTACTTGTTCGAAATATTGCCGGCCAGATGAATGGCGTTGTAGTTCGAATACAACGCGCCTACTGCGATGAGCAGGGTTATCACGATGAGCTTCAGCGAGGCCAGCAAGTACTTGCCCGAGGCGTGAAAAGTGATGTCGAGCCACAGGATGATCACGGCGGGCACGAACATCAGGAACACGACATACGGAACCATCTGCAATGAAAACAATTGCCCGACTTCCGTGGCATCGGTGTGAACCGCGTTCAGGACCATGGAGCTGTCGACGGCAACGTTGTACTTGGAGATGAAATATGCCGCCGCCGCGCTGAGGATCGTGAGGACGATCGCCAGGGGCTTGATGGTCCGGCGATGCGCCAGTAGCGAGAAGAACGCAATGAACAGGCACAGCCCAGCCAGCAGGTATGCAGACAACGCCAGGTAGTTCAAGCCGTCCTGCAGGTGGAACCACCGGGTCAGCTTGTCAATGTTCAATGCATTGCTGGTACCGAACAGCAATGCCGGGAAGATGATCGAGAACCTTGTGTGGGAGAGTTGGAGCCTGCGCATTTGGCAGATCGTCATTGCGCGCGCGAGGGTGAAGGTGAAACCATAACCCCATGATCAAGACGAGATTCGCGCCTCTCTGGCCGATCCTGCTGGCCGTGGCTCTCTGTTCCGGCACGGATACGGCGCTGGGCCAGGCGCCCTCGGCCGAACCGCCCGTGAACGGCGTCGACTATCGATTCAAGCGCATGGTCACCCGCCGCCTGGTCAACGACGAAGCGGACTCGGGGCGCATCAAGCTCGTTTCCTATGTCTATGAGCCACTCCATGACAATCGGGGCGACGTCGTCATCGTCCTGCACGGCTCCACCGGCGGCATGGCCTCCTCCCCGAACGAGCCGCTGAACGTCCGCGGTTTCCCGATCGACTTCCTGCTGGGCCGCGGCCTCACGGTGGTCGTGCCGCTGCGGCGCGGCCGCGCAGAATCGACAGGCACTTACGTCGAAGAGTGCCCGTACTACCCGGGACGATGTTCGCTCGCCGACAATCGACTCCTCGCGGAGTCGGGCCTGGCGGACGCAATCGCATCGACCGATGCGGTGTTAGACGACGTTCTCGGGAAACTCAATCCCCGCGACGGCAAGGTCGTGCTGTGGGGACTTTCGCGTGGCGGCTTCCTGGCACTCGATTTCGCGGCGGCCCGCCCCGACCGGGTTCACGGCGTCATCGCCGTGTCGGCCGGGTGGCTTTCCATCGCGGACGAGTGGCCCGCCGACGAAAACGCCGCACGCCTCCAGTTTCACCAGTCGGTGCTGAGCGATGCCGGCAGCCGATTCGCCGGCCCGACGCTGTGGGTGTACGCCGCCCGCGACCCTTTCTATCCGGACTCGATCACGCGCCAGTTCTTCAGCGCCTACAGGTCCGGCGGCGGCGCGGGTCGATACCTCTTTATCGCCGACCACCCGTCCGCGAGCGGCCACACGCCGGGACTCGACCTCTGGGAAGCCGATGCGGTGAGATTCCTCGAAAAATTCGGCCTCTGACGGCGATCGATGCCGCCAATGCCTCAGGGCCGGGCGCCGCGGTTCACGCCAGCGGCGCAAGGCCTCCAGACTTCGCCCGCATGAGGAAACGGCCGGAAACGGTCAGCAAGTCCTGCCTCGAGTAGTCGGAGAACTTCGGGTCGATGCGGATGCCGTCGAGCACTCCCTCCGGCGCCAGTATCCGCTCGTTGTCGAGTAATTCGAAATCCTTGAATAGCCGCTCGAAATCGCCATGACGCAGGCGGTTGTGGTAGTGGCGCGGTGGATTCCAACGCTTCCACTGCCGGTCACTGTACCGGTAGAAATTGCACTTCGAGATCGACTTGTCGGCCGTCGCGTAGTGGTCGTAGTAGCCAATGCCAAAGCCGAACAAGGCTTCGGGTGACGCGATGCGCCGGAGCTCAGCCAGGATCTTGCGAATGTCCTCGGTCGGAATGTGTTCCAGGCAGGACATCGAGTAGAAATAATCGACGCTGCCCGGGGGTAGCCCCGTCGCCCTGACATCGGCCGGGGCCATGTAGTGGATGTTATAGAGGCGCTCAAGGTCGTCCAGCGAGTTGATGTCGGGCCAGTCGCCTTCGAGGCCGCGCTCGCGGTACTTCCCGATCATGTAATTGATGCGCTCGACTGCGGCGAGCCGGCTGATGTCGAAGGTGAATACTCTTGCGCCCGCGGCACTCAGCAGCAATGCCGCTGAAAGGCTGCCACCCGCACCAAATTCGAGCGCGGTTCCGGGTCGGCCGAGCTTGCGGTAGTTCTCGACGTGATACAGGTGCGCATTGAGGTTGCCATCCGTGAACCGCCTGAAGTAGCGGCCGGTCACGTGTCGTTGGAGCCATGCGTGGAGCGTGTCCCCGGCGGGAATCACGTCGAGCGCACGCAACGCGAAGCACTTGAGACGCCAGTTCATGGTTCCAGAGATTGCACCTTGCGGCGGTGCGATTCAACGACCGGAATTGGGGCATCCACAAGGGCATTCGTGGCCGCGAAAACTGTCCGTTGGCCGACAGTGCCCAAGCCCTGCTACGCTTTCCGCATGCCTTCCCCGGCCACCCCGCACCGCACCCTGTGACCATGAATAAAGTCTCGATCATCGGCGCACCCACGGACATCGGCGCCGGCACGCGCGGCGCGTCGATGGGCCCGGAAGCGCTTCGCGTCGCGCACCTGCAAGCCATGCTCGAAGTCGCAGGGCGTCGAAGTCGCCGACCGCGGCAACCTCCAGGGGCCCGGCAATCCCGGCCTGCCGCCGGTGGACGGCTACCGCCACCTGCCGCAGGTCATCGCCTGGAATCGCGCGGTGTATGACGCCTGCCGTGCCGAGTTCGCCGCGGCGCGCCTGCCGATCCTCGTCGGCGGCGACCACTGCCTCGCGATCGGGTCGATCGCCGCGGCCGCGGGGCACGCGCGCGCGGCAGGCCGCAAGCTGCGGGTGCTGTGGTTCGACGCGCACGCGGACACCAACACGAACGTCCTGACGCCGAGCGGCAACATCCACGGCATGCCGGTCGCGATCCTGCTCGGCCACGGGCCCCGGGAGCTCGTCGCAGCTCGCCGGGCCGAAGCCCGCGATGCATCCCGGCGAGATCCGCCAGATCGGCATCCGCAGCGTCGACGCCGGCGAGAAGCGCTTCGTGCACGAACTCGGGTTCGAGGTCTTCGACATGCGCTACATCGACGAGACCGGCATGCGCGCAACCATGAACGCCGCCCTCGCCGGCCTCGACCGCGACACGCACCTGCACGTCAGCTTCGACATCGATTTCCTCGACCCCGACATCGCGCCCGGCGTCGGCACGACCGTGCCGGGCGGGCCGTCTTACCGCGAGGCGCAGCTGTGCATGGAGATGGTCGCCGACACCGGGCTCCTCGCCTCGCTCGACATCATGGAGCTCAATCCCGCGCTCGACGTGCACAACCGATCGGCCGAGGTCACGGTCGACCTGGTCGCCTCGCTGTTCGGCAAGAGCACGCTCATGAGGCGCAGCGACGATGCTTAACCCCGAAGTGCCCGTCGAATACGGCCACGCAGGACCTGATCGCGATCGAGGCGACGCCTCGGCGCGCACAACTACAAGCCGCTCGACGTCGTGCTCGTGCGCGGCCAGGGCGTCTGGGTCTGGGACAACGACGGCAAGCGCTACCTCGACTGCCTGTCCGCCTACTCGGCGCTGAACCAGGGCCACTGCCACCCGAAGATCCTGGCCGCGATGGTCGAGCAGGCGCAAGAAGCTGACGCTCACCTCGCGCGCATTCCGCAACGACCAGCTCGCCCTCCTCTACGAGGACCTCGCGAAGCTCACGGGCTCGCACAAGATCCTGCCGATGAACAGCGGCGCCGAGGCGGTCGAGTCCGCGCTCAAGGCCGTGCGCAAGTGGGGCTACGAGGTCAAGGGCGTGCCTGCCGACCGCGCGGAGATCATCGTCTGCGCGAACAACTTCCACGGCCGCACGCTCGCGATCGTCGGCTTCAGCACGGACCCGGACGCGCGCGGCGGCTTCGGTCCGTTCGCGCCGGGATTCCGCGTCGTGCCGTTCGGCGACTTCGATGCGCTCGCCGCGGCGATCAACGAGAACACCGTCGCCTTCCTCGTCGAGCCGATCCAGGGCGAGGCCGGCGTCATCATCCCGCCGCCCGGCTACTTCAAGCAGGTGCGCGCGCTCTGCAGCGAGCGGAACGTCACGCTGATCCTCGACGAGATCCAGACCGGCCTCGGCCGCACGGGCAAGCTGCTCGCCGAGGAGCACGAGGGCATCGAGGCCGACGTCACGCTGATCGGCAAGGCGCTCTCGGGCGGCTACTACCCGGTCTCCGCCGTGCTCTCGAACTCGGAAGTCCTCGGCGTGCTGAAGCCCGGCCAGCACGGCAGCACCTTCGGCGGCAATCCGCTCGCCTGCGCCGTCGCGCGCGCGGCGCTCAAGGTGCTGGTCGAGGAAGGCATGATCGAGAATGCCGCGCGCCAGGGCGCGCGCTTCCTCGTCGCAGCTGCAGTCGATCAAGAGTCCCGCGGTGCGCGAAGTCCGCGGTCGCGGCCTGATGCTCGCCGTCGAGCTGCAGCCCGAAGCCGGCGGCGCGCGCCGCTACTGCGAGCGGCTGCGCGATGCGGGCCTGCTCGCCAAGGACACGCACGAGCACACCATCCGCATCGCGCCGCCGCTCATCATCACGCCGGATGAAGTCGACTGGGCGTGCGAAGTCTTCGCGCGGGCGCTGGCGGGCTGACGATCGCGATTCGTCCAGCACCGCAGGCCATGCCCGGGTGCGCTCTCACGCTGGCGATTTTGCTCGCGACGCCCGCGACCCAGGCCGCAGCCACACCGCAGGACGTCGTTGCGGCCGTCAATGCCGTTCGCACGCGTGGCTGCGGCAGCCGGCCCGCGCGTGCCGACGCGTTGCGTCCGGATTCACGTCTCGACCAGGTCGCGGCCGCACTCGCGGCTGGCCGTGAGTTGAAGGATGCGCTGCAAGCCGCCGGCTATCGCGCAGTGCAGGTCGCCGTGCTCAAAGCCACGGGAAATCCCGCCTCCATTGAGCGTTCGCTTGCAGAGGGCGGCTGCAAGGACGTGACCGATGCGGCCTACCGCGACCTCGGCGTCGCGCAGGGCAACGGTGAATCCTGGTTCGTGCTCGCGGCGCCCCTCGAAGCGCCGGCTGCGGGCGAGGCCTCAGCCGTGGGCGAGCGCGTGCTTGCGCTGGTCAACGAGGCCCGCGCAAACAGGCGCCGCTGCGGATTGAAGCGCTTCGAGGCCGTGGCGCCGCTCGAAGTGTCAGCGGCCCTGCAAGTCGCCGCATCGGCCCACGCCGATGACATGGCGCGCCGCGGCGTCATGGACCACGCGGGCGGCGATGGCAGCACGCCTGCCGAGCGTGCGACGCGCGCGGGCTACGCGTGGCGAACGGTCGGCGAGAATGTCGCCACGGGCCAGTCGACTCCGGAGCAGGTGGTTGCGGAATGGCTGGACAGCCCGCGTCACTGCGCGAACATCATGGGCGCGGATTTCACGGAGATGGGCGTCGCCGTCGCGTCGAATGCGGGTGGCGTCTACTGGGCGCAGGTCTTCGGAGCGCCGCCGCCCTAGCCCTTCTTCGCGCGCGGCGCCGGGACCTTCACGCCGTACTTCGCGAGCAGCATGTCGACCGCCTCGCGCAGGTACGCGGCCAGCGGCACGCGCGTCCGGTCGGACAGCGCGCGCAGCGCATCGTGCTGCGGCCGGTCGAAGTACACGCCGGTGAACACGCGCTTGTCGGTGTCTTTCTTCTGCGGCATCAGGCGGCCGCCACGCGCCACAGGTCGCTGCCGGAGAGCCGGATGCGCATGCAACGTCCGTTCACGAGCTCCCCGAAGCGGATCCACTCGGTGTTGTGCGGATTGTCGCGCAGCCGGAACAAGTCCCCGTCGGCATCGAGCGGCGCGACGCCGTCGAGCGTGAGGCGGCCCTTCAGGACGTAGACGCGCAGGCTCCCGATCCAGGGGCTCTCGTTGCGGTAATGCCCGGCATAACCGTCCCAGGCCTTCGGATAGTCGAACCGTTCCGGACCGTCGTAACGATCGTTGCGGTACCAGTCGCCGCCCCAGCTGACCTCGACCACCGGGCTCTCCGCTGCCGCCGGATCCTTGCGTCCGAAAGCAAATGCGAAGCGGTCGAACTTCGGGTGCCGCGCTGCGAACCGGTTGGGGTCGGAAAGCCGCTCGAGCGGGATGCGCGTCCCTTCCTTCACGACAAACAGCCGCTCGCCCTCTGCAACCACTTCGAGCGAACCCGGGTCGCCGCGGTAGGCACCGGCGAACTCAGCCGCATTCTTCACCACTGTAGCCACGTCGGCTTCCGGCATCTTCGGCAGCTCCGCTCCCTTGCGCCGCGCGCGCATCAGCTGGATGGCATAACGGACGACCGGGTTCGGCCGGTAGCCCTGTTGCGCGTTGACCGACGCGAAGCCGCCGATGCCGTCGTCGATGTCGACCATCATCGACGACATGAACGAGACCATGCCGCCGGTGTGGCGCAACAGTCGGTTGCCGTCGAGCGTGTCCACCGCAACACCGTAGCCGTAGTGCACACCGGGCCCGAAGTCCTCGGCGAGGATGTGCGGGCTCGAGAAGCGCTTGAAGCCGTCCTCGGACAGCAGCCGGGACTCGCCATTCCTGCCGTGGCTGGCGATCGTGCGCAGGTATGCGCCCATGTCGCGCGCGGTCGCCGCAACGCAGCCTGCCCCGCCGGTCGCGATGAGCGAGGGCGCCTCGCACAACCGCCCCTGGCGCGCATACGGCCGGTCGCCGAGGAACGGCGCGTAGTTCTTCGCGAGTCGCTCGCGCACCTCCAGGGTGATGACGGGTTCGCTGCGATCCATCCCGAGGGGGCGCAGGATCCGCTCGCGCAGGAGCTCCGGCAACTCGCGTCCGTCGAGGGTCCAGGCGAGGATGCCGAGTACGTCGTACATCGCGTTGTTGTAGTGGAAATGCTCGCCGGGTGCGTACGCCGCGAGGTGCCGCAGTTCCGGATCGGCCTGGAAGACGTCGCCGGCGCCGGGCAGGCCGGTCGTGTGCGTCAGCAGGTGGTGCGTCGTGATCGGGGCGAACTTCGAGTCGACGCGCAGCCACGGCAGGTATTCGACGATCGGGCGGTCGACGTCCAGCTTGCCCTCGTCGCGCAATTGCAGCAGCGCGAGCGCGACGAACGACTTCGAGATCGACCCGATCTCGAACAGCGTGTCCTCCCCCGCCGGCTGCCGCGCCTCGAGGTCGCTGAATCCGTAGTGCACGACGCGCTGCACGCCATCGCGATCCGCGAGCACGAGCGCAAGGCAGGGCGCGTTCATGTCGCGCATGTACTGCTCGACGAAGCGGTCGAGCATGGGCCAGGCATCGGCGTAAGCGCCTGCGCCCGCGGCCGCGCCCGCTTCGCTCACCTGGAAACGGCCCATGGCGACGAGCGAAACGCCGGCGGCGCCCGCCTGCAAGATGTGTCTGCGCGTGATGGTCATAGGCCTTACTTTCCGGCAATCGGCTCGTCTTTACCACGGCCTGTCGCAAGCAGGGCTGCAATCGGCCAGCCGCATCCTACCATCGCGTGCGCCGGGACCGGCCGCCGCCGGCGCCGCACATGGAATGGACAAATGATTGCGATGGCAACCTGGATTGCGATCGTGTCGCAAGCGGCGGCGGCGGCCGTTTCTCCGCCGGCGACGCCGCCGGCAGAAATCGTCGCGCCCGGCGTCGAGCTCCTGCGCGGCGCAATCCTGCCCGGGCGCGGTCCGGACGGGAACACTGTCGTGTTCGACGCGCCCGAAGGACTCGTCGTCGTCGACACGGGCCGACACAACTGGCACAGCGACGCCATCCTTGCCCTGGCGCGCGAGCGCAAACGCCCCGTCGTCGCGATCGTGAACACGCATTGGCATCTCGATCACTCGAGCGGTAACGGCCGCCTCAAGGCGGCATTCCCGGACGCGCCGGTCTACACGACCAACGCGGTCGATCGCGTGCTGGCCGAGGGCGGCTTCCTGGCCCGCAACCTCGAGTCCGCGCAGGCGATGCTGGAGGATCCCAAGCTGTCCGACACGGAGAAAGAGGAAGTCAGGATCTTCATGGCGACCATGGCCGAGAGCCACGTGTTGCGCCCCGACATGGTCGTGGACGCGAATGGCGAACGGAAGATCGGCGGCCGGAACTTCGACGTGCACGTGACTGACGGCGCCGTCACCGATGCAGACCTGTGGCTCTACGATGCCGCGAGCGGCGTGGCAGTCCTCGGCGACCTCGTGACGTTCCCGGCGCCCGTTCTTCGAGACAGCCTGCCCGGCGCGGTGGCGCGAGGCGCTGGACGCGGTCCGGGCAGAGCCCTTCAAGCTGGCGATCCCGGGCCATGGCGAACCCATGGACCGCGCGCAATTCGACGCCTGGCGCGGCGCATTCAACGCATTCATGGATTGTGTCGAAAGCCCGGCCGACGCAGGCCAGTGTGCGGCCGCCTGGGCGACCGGCATCGCGGCGTTCACAGGCGCGGATGAAAGCGCGGGCAAGGCCGCGCGCGGCTATGCCGGGTACTACGTCGGCATGCTGCGCGAGAACGGCGGCAAGAGCGCCGACTGCAAGGCCCAGTAGCGGAAACAGAACGGCCCGCGCGAGGCGGGCCGTTCGTCGACGTCAGCCGGTGACCGGGTTCAGTCGAAGTTGAAGCGCAAGCCGAGCGAGATCAGGTCGATATCGACTTCGCCCGTCTGGTCTTCCGAGCCGACGTCGGCGTAGCGGTCCCAGCCGAGCCGGATGCCGAAGCGCCGGTTGAAGCTGAATTCGCCGCCGATGCCGTACATCAGGTTCGAACGGTCGGTCGAGACGTTGTCGGAAGCCGACTCGCCGTCGATCGAAACCGTCGCGTCCCCATCGACGCTCATGAGCGCGAGTCCCACGCGCCCGAACACCGAGAAGCGCTCGCCGATCGGCACGATGCCGAGGAGCGAGAATACCGGGCCGCTCGCCGACTGGTCGATGCCGAGGCCGGCATCGAAGGTGTCGACACCGTCGGTCACGGTGCCGTTCGCCGCATAGGAAATGTCGCCGAGGTCGACCCAGGCGAGTTCGGCCGCGAAATTCGGGTTGACCTGGAAGCCGCCGGCCAGTCCAAAGCCGGTGTCGGAGTCATCGAGCGTCGACGTGGCGTCGACGATCGACAGGCCGACCGAGCCGAAGACGTCGGCCGTGTTCTGGTCGAGTTCAGCCTGGCTGACGTTCTGGGCACTCGCCTCGCCGGCGAAGCCGACGATGTACCAGCCCTCGTCTGCCGCACTCGCGGTGCCAGCGAAGCCGAAGCTCGCGCACAGCGCCGCGGAAACCGCCCATCTGGAAGCATTCATCGTCGGTTCTCCATTTCAGGAGCCGCAAGCCTAGCGGCCTGCCCGGATCACGGGAGTTCGCCCGGTCACATTTTGGAGCAGCAATATGTCGAAATGTGAACCAGTTCCGCCCCCTGCGGCCGCGATAGACTGCGAACGTGAATGAGTGGGTTCAAGGCGAGACCGCACGGCCGACGGCCTTCCTCAGCTACGCGCGTCCCGACCAGGAACAGGCTGCGAGGCTCGCCAAGGCGCTCGAGGCGCGTGGATTCGCGGTCTGGTGGGATGCGCTGATCGAGGGCGGCGCGGCCTTCACGGAGTCGATCGAATCAGCGCTCGACGGATCCGACGCCGTGGTCGTCGCCTGGTCGCGCGCTTCCGTCGGTTCCGACTGGGTGCGGGACGAGGCGGCGAAGGGTCGCGACCAGCGCAAGCTCGTCCCCGTGTCGCTCGACGGCACCGAACCGCCGCTCGGATTCCGCCAGTACCAGTCCATCAACCTTTCCCGCTGGCAGGGCGACCCGGCTTCCGCAGAGATCTCGAGTCTCGCGCGGGCCATCCGCGCCGCGACCGGCGCGGCAGGCCGGCCCGCGCCAGCCGCCTCGGCGCCGCGCATCGGTTCGGTGGGCGCGTCGCGTCGCCGCCTGCTGGTAGCCGCCGCGGGCGCCACGGTTGCAGGCGCGGCAGGGCTGTGGGCATGGCGACAGGGCATGCTCGGCGGGCGGGCGCCCGCGACCGGCAACAGCGTCGCCGTGCTTCCGTTCCTGAACCTCGGCGGCGACTCGAGCCAGGATTATTTTTCCGACGGGCTCTCGGAGGAACTGCGTGCGACGCTGGCGCGAAACCTCGGCCTGCGGGTCATGGCGCAGGCGTCATCCTCGAAATTCCGCGACCGCAAGGACGATGCGACGACCATCGCCGAGAAGCTCGGCGTCGCATACCTGCTGGACGGGAGCGTGCGGCGCTCCGGCAACGTGCTGCGCATCACCGCCGACCTGATCGAAGGGGCCTCAGGATTCAGCCGCTGGTCGCAGACCTTTGATCGCGTCATGCAGGACATCTTCGCGATCCAGAGCGAGATCGCGGACACGGTCGCACACGCACTCGTCGCGCGCGTCGCCGACGAAGACGCTGCCATGCAAGGGGATGCAGGGGGCGCGCCGCGGGTCGCGGCAGGGTCGACGCGCAGCGTCGCGGCCTACGACGCCTACCTGCGCGGTCGCGCGCAATACGACTTGAGCGCGGATGAAACTTCCGAACGCGCCGCACTCGCGCAGTTCGACGCGGCGATCGGGTCCGATCCCGGATATGCCGCCGCCCATGCCGCGCGGGCGCGCTCGCTGACTGCCATCGCGAACCAGTACGGGGACGTGGCCGAGCAGCCCGCGCTCTACGACGCCGCCATTGCATCGGCCCATCGCGCCATCGAGCTTGCGCCCGACTACGCGGAAGCCTACTCGACGCTCGGCTTCACGCTGTTCCAGGGTCGCCTGGATGCGCGCGGGGCGCGCGAGCCCTTCGAGCGCTCGCGGGAACTGGGCTCGGGCGAAGCCACGGTCATGGCGCGCTACGCGCAGTACAGCGCGCGCGTGGGACGCGATGCCGCGGCCGCCGACGCGATCGCGCACGCGTTGCAGCTCGACCCGCTCAATCCGCTCATCCATCGCGCGGCCGGGGCGATCGAATACGCGGCGCGCGACTACGCCGGATCGATTCCGCACGCCCGGCGTGCACTCGAGTTGAACCCGCGCATGTCGCGCGCCCATGCCGCGATCGGCGATGCGCTCCTGATGCTCGGGCGCAACGAAGAGGCACGCACCGAGTACGCCGCGGAACCGGTCGACGATTTCCGCCTGGCTGGCGAAGCGATCGTCGAGCGCAAGCTCGGCAACCTGGCCGCCGCCCAGGCGGCCTGGATGAAGTTGGTCAAGGAGCTCGGCGACCGGGTCCTGTACCAGCAGGCCCAGGTCCACGCCCAGTGGGGCGAGCTGGATGTCGCGATTGCGAAGCTCCAGCAGGCGCGCCGGACCGGAGATTCGGGCCTGATTTACCTGCGCAACGACCCGCTGCTCGACCCGCTGCGCAAGGACCCGCGTTTCGGCGGTTTGCTCGGGAGCATCGGCTTCGATTAGTCTCGGTCGCGCCTGCGCTCGCATTACTCAACCAGTACAACCCGGGGAGAATTCCACATGAAGACGCTGAACACGGCCGTCGCCCTGCTGGCGGCCACGCTGTTGCTCACGGCCTGCGGCAAGAAGGAAGAAGCGGCGCCTGCCGCGGAAGTCGCGCCGCCGCCGGCGGCTGAAGCGGCGCCTGCGCCGGAGCCCGTTCCGGTCGATCCGGCTGCCGTGCCGGCGGACAACTCGGAAGATGCCGAGCAGTCCGGCGGCGACAAGGTCAAGCCCTGAACTGATCCTGTCCGGCGTCCCGCAGCCGGCCGGGCCGGCTGCGGGCGCACTTCAGGGCAGCGCGTTCCGGGACGGGTCGAGCTGCATGGCCTGCTTGATCCAGCCCAGGTAATTCTCGACGCGCGTGTAGACGCCCGGCTGTCCGTCGCCGCTGCAGCGTTTCTTGCCCCAGCTGACGATGCCCACCACCTTGGGCGCCCCATTCGTGAAAGTGAGCGCGCCGCCACTGTCGCCCTGGCAGGTCGAGCGCTGCGGGTGGCTCGCGCAAATCACGCCGCCGCCGACCCGTTCCGCGCCGTACGACGGCCGGTTGCGGCAGAC
The DNA here is from genome assembly GCA_963760725.1 of uncultured Gammaproteobacteria bacterium. Classification (GTDB taxonomy): domain Bacteria; phylum Pseudomonadota; class Gammaproteobacteria; order Steroidobacterales; family Steroidobacteraceae; genus SCUD01. The sequence continues at coordinate 518,686 of CAVXET010000005.1, read as the reverse complement.
CGTGTTGTCCATCGCCCGCAGGTCCACCTTCATCAGCATGGCGCTCGGTGCGTGGCCTTCGACCGCTTCGGTCTTGCCCCAGCCCGTGCCGGTAACTTCCGCGCCGACCGCGACCTTGCCTTCAAAGAGCGGGATGGGCCGGATCACGGCGGGGTCGCGGCGGCCCTGGTTGCGGTCGTCGACGATGCGGATCAGCGCGATGTCGTTGGCGTACATGTTGGGCGGCGGCGCGGGCAGGACTTTCTGCTGGTACTGCGAATGCCGCACGATGCGGTCGATCTTGTAGCTCATGCCTTCGTTCTTCGAAATGTCGGTGGCTCCGAGCCGCACGCGGTAGCCGGCCTTCACCATCTCTTCGTCGATGCAGTGCGCCGCAGTCAGCACCCATTCGTCCGCGATCAGTGCGCCGCCGCAGTAGTGCTGCAACTGCCAGACGGGCGTTCCGGCGCGGATCTTCGCGGCCCACTGGGTTGACTCGCGTGGATAGTAGATCTGCGCCTGCCAGGGCACGCCGCGGGCGCTGACCGGCTTGCCGCCCGTCGAATACGGAACGTCCTCGTCGCCGCCTGCGCCGGGCTTGGAAGGCTTGGAGACTCTTGCAGGTCTTGCGGCAGGCGCGCCCGGCACGGGACGGCGGATGATCGGCATGTCCGCGGAGTCGCGCAGGTCGCCCGCCTGCGGTGCGGCGCCCTCCTCCTGGTTGTCACCGTCGTCTTCAAACTCGGTGACGACCCACTCTTCGCCGGTCGGATTCAGTTCGAGGTCGGCCGGGATCGCATCGTCCGATTCGTCGACCACGACTTCTTCGGCCCAGTCATCGTCGAAATCATCGGTTGCATCGTTGGCCGTAGCGTCTTCAGCATCGGTATCGGCCTCGTCGTCGACATCGTCTTCGGCCGGAGTCTCCTCGACGGGAGGCTCCTCTTCTTCTTCGTCCTCGGCATCGTCGGCCTGCAGTTCCGGATCCGGGTCCGGTTCTTCCGCAAGTGCCCGGCCGACCGGCAATTCAATCGCGAAGACCAGGAGCAGCGCGGCGAGTGCCAGCGCCGCGGTGCGGCTGTGCAACATCATTGGACTCCCCTCCCGAGGCCGCCGCGACCGGCGGTGGCGCCGGCCGATGCTAGCATCAGACGAGCCGCACCTCGACGCCTCGCGCGCGGATCGCAGCGACCGCATCCGGTGCGGCGGCGCGGTCGGTGATCAGCAGGTGCACCTGCTCGACCGGCGCGATCACCGAGAGGTTCCGGCGCAGGAGCTTGGAAGAATCCGTGACCGCCACGGTCTGCCGCGCGATGCGGATCATCATGGCGTTCAATTTCGCCTCCAGGACATAGGGCGTCATCAGGCCGATCTCCGGATCGAGGCTGTCCACGCCGAGGAACAGCCGGTCCGCCTGCAGCTCGCCGAGCGCCTGTTCCGCCTGGGGTCCGGAAAGTGACCAGGACTTCCGGCGTAGCACGCCGCCCGGGATGATCAGGTTCACGTGGTGCGCATTCGCGAGCAGGACCGCGATGTTGAGCGCGTTCGTGACCACGTTGATGGCCCGCAGCTTGAGCCCGCGGATCTGGCGCGCGATTTCCGCGGTCGTCGTGCCGGAATCGAGGATGACGGTTTCGCCGTCCTGGATCAGGCCGGCAGCCGCTGCCGCGATCCGGACTTTCTCTGCGTGGTAAAGCGTCTGCTTGACGGTGATCGGCAGCTCTTCGCTTTCGCCTGGCGGCAGCGCGCCGCCGTGGATGCGCACGAGCGCACCGATGTCCGCGAGCGCCGCAAGGTCCGTCCGGATCGTCACCTCCGATACCTTGAAGCGGCGCGCGAGGTCGGCCACGCTGCCCTGCGACTGCGATTCGACGAGATTGCGGATGAGCCGGCGCCGCTCTGTCTTGGCGACGCCGCGCGCCCGTGCCGATGTTGTCGTGTTCCTGGATCATGACTTTCGTTTTTCAAGCATAAACGAAAATCAAAAGCCCGTGACGGGGCAATTTTCGGGTATTCGTAAGCATTCGAAAGTTTCTTGTCCTTTCGTATTGGCTTGAATACGATGCGGCTGCCCGGAATTTTCAGGGGGAAAGGCCATGCGTCTCATCGCTCGCTTCGTCGGCACCGGATTCCTCGTGGTCGCGCTCGCGCCGCAACTCGCCAGCCCGCAAGCCACGAACGCCACGCCGGCGACCGAACTCAGTGAAGTTGTCGTCACCGGCACCCGCGCCGCCCTCGTCGAGTCGCTCGACCGCAAGCGCGGCGCCAAGATCGTGCAGGACTCGATCGTCGCCGAGGACCTCGGCAGTTTCCCCGACGACAACGTCGCCGACTCCCTGTCGCACATCACGGGCATCACCGTCCAGCGCACGCGCGGCGGCGAGGGCCAGTACGTCAACGTGCGCGGGCTCGGGCCCGAGTTCAGCATCGTCACCCTGAACGGCCGGCTGCTGGCGACCGACGGCGACGGCCGCGAGTTCGCGTTCGACGTGCTGCCTTCCGAGGTGATCTCCGGCGCCGACGTGCTGAAGTCCTCCGAGGCGCCGAACCTCGAGGGCAGCATCGGCGGCTCCATCAACCTGCGCTCGGCGCGGCCGCTGGACGGATTCGGCCGGGTGCTGTCGATGTCGGCGGAGGGCGAGTACAACGACCTTTCCGAGGACGACGGCTACAAGGTGAGCGGCGTCTTCAGCAACACCTTCGCCGACGACAGCATGGGCCTCATGGTCACGGCCATCTACCAGGACACGCAGGTCCGCTCGGACGCCGTGCACGAGTTCTACATCAACCCGGATTCGCCGGGCGAATTCGACGCCGACGGCGACGGCGACATCTCCGCGGCGGAGAGCGACCTGCTCGGCCTCTGCTGCACCAGCTTCGGCGCGCGCATCCAGCAGAAGGAGCGCAGCGGCGTAACCGCCGTGTACCAGTGGGACGTCGGCGACAGCTTCCGCATGACGGTGGACGGCCTCTTCACGCGCCTCAACGCGCCGACCGTGGGCTACCACCAGTCCTACTACGTCGAGGACTCGATCCTCGACGAACTGGCCGGGACGCACCGCTGGAGCGACGTCAGCATCACGGATCACTGGGTCGACGGCATGACGATCGCCGAACTCGTGCCCGAGATCTCGACCATCACCGAGCATCGCGTCGTCGACACCACGCAGTTCGGCTGGAACGGCAGCTGGCAGGCGAGCGACCGGCTCCACTTCAACTTCGATGCCTACACCTCGCGCGCGGAGCGCGATTCCGGCGGCAAGGACACCTGGGTGGTGTCCGGCCTCGGCGGCAGCCACGTCGGACGCGTGGACATGAACAGCAACGGCGCTGCCCGACATCAGCGTGCAGCTCGAGGACGGGCGCGACCTCGCCGACGCACTCTCGAACCGTGAGCTGGGCGACGCCGACTTCGGCCTGCACTACATCGGCCTGTCGGGAACCGACGTGACCGACGAGGTCGAGGGGCTCTCGGTGGATGGCGAGCTGGAGTTCGATTCCGGCGCGTTCTCCTCGCTGCAGTTCGGCGCCGCCGCAACCGGCCGCTCGAAGACCCGCGACACGGTCGAGAACGACACCAACGGCGGCTCCTGCATCTACTGCAACCTCTACTCCACGACGTTCGCGAGCCTCGGCGCGGAGGTCACGCACTACCTGTCGCTGCCGAACTTCATGCGCAACGGCGGCGGCAGCTACCCGACGCGACTTCGTGTACTTCGACGTCAACCAGTACCTCGCCGCGCTCACCGCGCTCGACGGCCAGCCGATCCTGGACGAGAACGGCGACCCGACGGGCGAGGTCTACGATTCCTCGCTGGTCGCGCCGGAGTTCAACCCGGTGCAGTCCTACGACGTCGACGAGGACACGATCGCGGCCTACGTGAATGCCAACTTCGCCGGCGAGAACTGGTTCGCCAACGCAGGCCTGCGCTGGGTCGACACCGACACGACGGCGCGCACCGCGATCGACAGGATCGTGCGGGTCGACGATCCGACGCCCGGGAGTCCCGACCTCGAGCCCGGACGTGACCTACAGCACTGCGGAGCCGTTCACCGAGAAGGGCAACTACAGCAAGCTGCTGCCGTCGTTGAACGTCGGCTTCTGGCTGCGCGAGGACCTGCTGGTGCGCGCCGCGGCTGCCCAGGTGATATCGCGGCCCTCGCTCAACCAGCTGGCGCCGACCCGCACCGACGGCACGCTCGACCGCACCTTCGAGGTGTTCTACGACGGAAACGCCGACCTCGAGCCGGTCGAGGCCGACCAGGCCGACCTGTCGATGGAGTGGTACTTCGACGACAAGTCCGTGCTCAGCGCCGCCGTGTTCTGGAAGGACCTCGACGGCTTCATCACCTACGAGCTGCAGGAGAACGTCGACATCGGCGTGATCGGCAACATCGGCGGCGCCGGCGATGCGCCGCTGCTGTACGACGTGTTCCGGCCGATCAACGGCGACACGGCCGAGGTGTACGGCTTCGAGTTCGGCTTGCAGCATTTCTTCGAGAACGGGTTCGGCCTGCGAGCCAACTACACCTACACCGACACGAAGTCGTTCATCGACGGCGAGAATGTCGGCCCGCTCGAGGGCGTGTCCGAGTCCGCCTATTCGCTCGCCCTGATGTTCGAGAACGAGCACTGGGACGCGCAGCTCGCAGCCGACTACAGCGGCGAGTACGTGGAAGTCACCGACGCCGTCGGCGGCCTTTCGCAGTACGGCGACCCGATCACCTGGGTCACGGCCTCCGTGGCCTACCGGCTCACCGAGAAGTTCACGATCTCGGTCGAGGGGCGGAACCTCACGGACGAGTTCTACAGGGCCACCATGGGCCGGCCGGACATGCTGGCCGGATTCGAGACCTGGGGTCGCTCGCTGTTGCTCGGCGTCACGGCGAAGTTCTGAGTGAGCGGCTGGCTGGTCTACGCGCTCGTCACGACGCTGCTGTGGGGCGTCTGGGGCGCATTGGCCGGCCTGCCCGGCGAGCACGGCGTTCCGGAGACGCTGAACTACGTCGTCTGGGCGCTGACGATGATCCCGCCGGCCGTGTTCGTGCTGCGCCAGGGCGGCGGCTCGCTGCAGCGCGACCGCCGCTCGGTGATGCTGGGACTCGCCATCGGGCTGCTGGGCGCCGGCGGCCAGCTGATCCTGTTCCACGCGGTGCGGGTCGGCCCGCCGTACCTCATCTTCCCGATCATCTCGCTGTCGCCGGCGCTCACGATCGCGCTCTCCCTCGCCATGCTCAAGGAGCGCACGGGCCTGCTCGGGGCGCTCGGCATCGCGCTCGCGCTGATCGCGCTGCCCCTGTTCGACTACCGCGCCGACGGCGCGGCCGGCTACGGCCTGTGGTTCGTGCTGGCGCTGGCGATCCTGGCCGCCTGGGGCCTGCAGGCGTACGTCATCAAGCTCGCGAACCTCACGATGGACGCCGCGAGCATCTTCTTCTACATGATGCTGAGCGGCCTGCTGCTCGTCCCGGTCGCGCTGGCGATGACCGACTTCTCGCAGCCGATCAACTACGGCCTCGACGGACCCGGGCTCGCGGCGGCGATCCAGATCCTGAACTCGATCGGCGCGCTGACGCTCGTGTTCGCGTTCCGCTACGGCAAGGCGATCATCGTCGCGCCGCTGGTCAATGCCGGCGCGCCGCTTGCTGACGGCGGTCCTCTCCATGATCCTGCTCGGCGTCATGCCGGGCCCGGTGAAGATCGCGGGCATCGCGCTCGCGCTGCTGGCGGCGCTGCTGCTCGCGCTGCAGCCGGAACCGGCCGCGCGGGATGCGCGCCCGTGAAAGCCCTCCAGGACATCGTCGCGCGGCACGCGCGCGGCGAGGCGGCCGGCGTCTGGTCGCTCTGCTCCGCGCATCCGGCCGTCATCGAGAGCGCGATGCGCGAGGCCAGGGCGGCCGGCACCGCGCTGCTGGTCGAGGCGACCTCGAACCAGGTCAACCAGTTCGGCGGCTACACCGGCATGCGGCCGGCGGACTTCGTGCGTTTCCTGCACGGCATCGCGGCGCGCGCCGGCTTCGCGGCGGAGAGCACCTGGATCGGTGGCGATCACCTCGGCCCGAACGCCTGGCGCGCGCGAGCCCGCCGAAGCCGCCATGGCGCAAGGCCGCCGAACTGGTGCGCGAGTACGTGACGGCCGGCTTCCGCAAGATCCACCTCGACTGCTCGATGGCCTGCGGCGGCGATCCCGACGCCGCTGCCCGAGGAACTCGTCGCCGCGCGCGCGGCGCGGCTCGCCGCCGCTGCGGAATCGGCCTGGCGCGCGGCAGGCGGCGAAGCGCCGGTCTACGTGATCGGCACCGAAGTGCCGACGCCGGGCGGCGCGACCGAGGACCTCGGCGACGCTCGCGGTGACGACGCCGCAGGCGGCCGCGGCGACGATCGACGCGCATCGCGCGGCGTTCGCCCGCAGCGGGCTCGAGTCCGGCCTGGCCGCGCGTGCTCGCGCTCGTCGTCCAGCCCGGCGTCGAGTTCGACCATCACAAGGTCATCGACTACCGGCCCGGCGAGGCCCGGGCGCTCAGCGATTTCATCGGCCGGCAGTCGCAGTTCGTCTTCGAGGCGCATTCGACCGACTACCAGTCCGCGCGACAGCCTCAAGGCGCTGGTGCGCGATCACTTCGCGATCCTGAAGGTCGGCCCCGGCGCCACGTTCGCGCTGCGCGAGACGCTGTGGGGCCTTGCCGCCATCGAGCAGGCATTCGCCGGCCGGCGAACCCGTGCCTGACCTGCGCAGGATCGTCGTCGACGATGATGCGCGCCGACCCGAAGCACTGGCGCGGCCACTACCACGGCGAGGGCGCAGGCCTCGAGTTCGACCTGCAGTACAGCCTGAGCGACCGGATCCGCTACTACTGGCCGTATCCGGACGTGCAGCGCGCCTGCCGCCATGTTCGAGCGCCTCGACCGCCGCCCGATCCCGCTGACGCTGCTCAGCCAGTTCCTGCCGCGCCAGCACGAGGCCGTGCGCGAGGGTCGCATCGCCGATTCCACCGCGGAGATCCTGCGCGAGGGCGTCGCGGCGGCGCTGCGCCCCTACATCGCGGCCTGCGGCGGATCGTCGGGGGCGACGGCATGACCGCGAACGGATTCCCGGGCGCTGGCGGCAGCCGAGCTGGAGTCGCGCGGCGCGGCCTGGACCGCGCGCGAGATCGCGCAGCAGCCGGACGTGTGGACCGCGGTCGGCGACACTGGTCGGCCGGCGAGCGCGCGGGCCTCGAGGCCTTCCTCGCGCCCCTGCTCGCCAACCCCACTGCGCATCGTGCTGACGGGCGCCGGCACGTCGGCGTTCATCGGCGACTGCCTCGCGCCCGCCCTGTCCGCGCGGCTGCGCCGGCGCGTCGAGGCGATTGCGACCACCGACCTCCTGAGCGGGCCGCGACCTGCGCCTGCAGGCGGACGTGCCGACGCTGCTCGTGTCGTTCGCGCGTTCCGGCAACAGCCCCGAGAGCGTCGCGGCCGTCGAGCTCGCCGAGCACTTCCTCGGCGGCCGCGTGTTCCACCTCGTGATCACCTGCAATGCCGACGGCGCGCTGGCGGCGCGCGCGCGGCGGCTTGCCGAACTGCGCGCGTGCTCCTGATGCCGGAGGCGACGAACGACCGCGGCTTCGCGATGACCTCGAGCTTCAGCGCGATGCTGCTCGCCGGCGCGCTCGCCTTCGGCGTCGTCGGCGACGATGCGCCGTGCTGCGCCTCGCCCCGCCGCCGCGGCGCTGCTGCCGACGGCGACCGCGCTCGCCGGCGGCCTCGTCGCCCGCGGCTTCGAGCGCGTCGTCTACCTCGGCAGCAACGAGCTGCGCGGCCTGGCGTCGGAGGCGGCGCTCAAGCTGCTCGAACTGACCGACGGCCGCGTCGTCGCCATGCCGATTCGACGCTCGGCTTCCGCCACGGGCCGAAGACCATCCTCAACGACCGCACGCTCGTCGTCGTCCTCCTGTCGAACGACGCCTACGCGCGTGCCTACGACTGTCGACCTGCTGCAGGAGCTCGCGCGCGACGGACGCGCGGGCGCGCCTCCTCGCCCTGGCGCGGACGCGACGGACGGCGTCGGCCGGGCCGAGCGGCTCATCTATCCCGGGCATGGGCGACGCGCCGGACCTCGAGCTCGCGCCGCTGCATGTCCTGTTCGCGCAGGCCTTCGCGCTGCTGCAGTCGCTGGCGCTCGGGCCTGACGCCCGACCGCCCGGACCCGGCCGGCACGGTCAATCGCGTGGTGCAGGGCGTGACCATCCATCCCTGGAACGGCGCGGCGCGGCGATGTTCCTCGGCGTTGACGGCGGCGGCACCAAGACCGCCTACGCGCTCGTCGACGCCGGCGGCACGCTCGCGCGCGAGCCACGTCGGCGCGAGCGTCGATCACCTGGCGGACGGCATCGATGCGCGCACGCTCGCGGCTCGTCGAGGGCCTCGCGCGACGCTCTGCCGCAGGCGCGGCGTCGGCCGCGCGCGACGTCGACCTACGCCTTCCTCGGCCTGCCCGCCTACGGCGAGGACGGCGCGATGACCGCCGCGCTCGACGCGCATGCCCGCCGCGATGCTTGACGCCGGCCGCTACCGCTGCGGCAACGACATGGTCTGCAGCTGGGCGGGCTCGCTCGCCTGCGCCGACGGCATCAGCGTCATCGCCGGCACGGGCTCGATGGCCTACGGCGAGTACGCGGGCCGCCAGGCGCGCTGCGGCGGCTGGGGCGAGCTGATCGGCGACGAAGGCTCGGCGTACTGGATCGCGCGCGAGGGCATGAACCTCTTCTCGCGCATGAGCGACGGCCGCGTCGCACGCGGGCCGCTCCATCGACTCGTGCGCGAGCCGCCTCGGGCTCGCGAACGACCTCCACCTCTGCGCCCGCATCTACGGCGCGCGCGCGGACCGGCGCGACGCCTTCGCGCAGTTCGCGCGGCTCGTGCACGAAGCCGCACGAGGCCGGCGACGCTCGAGGCCGCGGCAATCTTCGTGCGCGGCGCGCGTGAGCTCGTCGACTGCGTCGCTCGCCGTGCGCCGCGCGCTCGGCGTCGCCGCGACGCGACGCCTGCCGGTCTCGCACAGCGGCGGCGTGTTCGACAATGCGCCGCCATGGTCGATGCGTTCCGCGCGGGCCTCGCGGCGTCGCCGGCGCCGTTCGAGTACCGCGCGCCGCGGTTTCCGCCCGCGGTCGGTGCCGCGCTGCTACGCAGCCCGGCTCGTCGGGTCTGCCCTGTCCGCCCGCCGCGACTGCGAACGGCTGCAGCGACGATGCGAATCGCCAGGAACCTGCCGATGACGCCGCAGGCCGGCGCTCGCCTGTGCGCTTGCTCCTCGCCGCGTTGCCGCCGTCGCCGACACGCCGGCGCTATGCGGAGGAGGATTTCGCCGCCGTCGAGAAGATCGACGTGCACATGCACCTGTACGGCGAGCATGCCGGCATTCGTCGGCGCGCGCGACGGCCGACGGCTTCCGCGTGCTCACGATCAACGTCAACTACCGCGATTTCCCGCCGCTCGCCGACGCAGCAGCGCGATGCCGCGGCGCTCGCACGCGCGTACCCGGACCGCATCGCCTTCGCGGCAACCTTCGACGCCGCCGGCAGCGGCCAGCCCGGCTGGCTCGACAGGTCGACGAAGCGGCCTCGACGCCGCTTTCGCCGACGGCGCGGTGGCGGTCAAGGTCTGGAAGGACATCGGCATGCAGCAGCGCGATGCCGACGGCCGGGCGGTGATGATCGACGATCCGCGCTTCGACCCGCTGCTTCGACTGGCTGGCGGCGCGCGGCATGCCGCGTGCTCGGCCACCAGGGCGAACCGCGCAACGCCTGGCTGCCGCTCGAGCAGATGACGATCCGCGGCGACCGCGAGTACTTCGCCGAGCACCCCCAGTACCACATGGCCGGGCACGCGCGAGTGGCCGTCCTACGAGGAGCAGATCGCGGCGCGCGACCGCATGCTCGACAAGCACCGGAACCTTGCTTTCGTCGGCGTCCACCTGGCGTCGCTCGAATGGGACGTCGACCGCATCGCCGGCTTCCTGCGCCGCTACCCGAACGCGAGCGTCGACCTCGCGGCGCGCCTGTCGCACCTGCAGCTGCAGGCGAGCCGCGACCGCGACAAGGTCCGGCGCTTCTTCATCGACTTCCAGGACCGCATCCTCTACGGATCCGACTTCGCGCGCGGCGACGGCCAGTCCGACGCCGAGTTCGCCGCCGAGGCGCACGAGGGCTGGCTCGCGGACTGGCGCTTCCTCGCGGGCAGCGGCGAGCTGCGCTCGGGCGAGTTCGACGCGCCCTTCCGGGGGCTCGCGCTGCCGCGCGAGGTGATCGACAAGGTCTACCACGGCAATGCGCGCCGCATCTTCCCGGCCGCCTGGCGTGCGGCAGGGAGCGGACCATGATCCTCGGTGCCACGCTGCTGCTGCTCGGATCCACGGCCGCCGTGCAGGGCGACGGCATCCGCCTCGAGTTCGACGGCGCCATGAAGACGCGGGTGGTCGCGACGATGGGCGCGGAGACGGCGCTCGGCCCGTTCACCGAGTCGGAAACGCTGCTTGACCGATGCCGGCGAGGCTGGCGGCTTTCGCCTCCAGTCGGAGCGCACGCGAGCGACCGTGACGGATGCGCTCGGCGACGGGCCGGCGCACGATACTCACGGGACGTTCCGGAGCGCTCGCGAAGGAAGTCGAGGTCACGGCCTACGCCGCGCGGCCCGCGCTGGCTGTTCCTGCGCGTCCGCTACCGGAACGACGGGACCGACGCCCGTGCAGGTGCGCGGCTTCACGAATCACCGCTACGCCTTCGACCCGGCACCGACCGCGCGCGAGCCCGCCTTCTGGTCGTACCAGAGCGCCTCCTACGAGTCGCGGCCCGGACTGGGTGCTGCCGCTCGAGCCCGGCTTCACGCGCGGCAATGACCTCGGCATGAACGACTCCGACTACGGCGGCGGCACGCCGGTCGTCGACGTCTGGCGCCGCGACGTCGGACTCGCGATCGGCCACGTCGAGCTGCTGCCGAAACTCGTCGCGCTGCCGATCGAGCGTCGCGAAGCGCGGCGCCGCGACGCTCGCGCTCGTCATGAAGCGCGAGCTCGACGCTCGCGCCCGGCGAGAGCGATGGAGACGATCCGCAGCTTCGTCGCCGTCCACCGCGGCGACTACTTCGGGACGCTGCGCGCCTACGGCGCGGCGATGCAGGCCCAGGGCATCCGCCTGCCGGACTCGCCGAAGGACGCCTTCGACCCGATCTGGTGCGCCTGGGGCTATGGGCGCGGGTTCACGCCGGTCCAGGTGTTCGAGACGCTGCCGGTCGTGAAGCAGCTCGGCTTCGGCTGGGCCGTGCTCGACGACGGCTGGCAGGTCGCGCTCGGCGACTGGCGGCCGCGCAGCGACAAGTTCCCGGCCGGCGACGCCGACATGAAGGCGCTCGTCGACCGCATCCATGCAGCCGGGCTCAAGGCGCAGCTGTGGTGGGCGCCGATGGGCGCGGATGCCGGATCGCGCACCGAGCGCGAGCACCCGGAATGGCTGCTGCGCAATGTCGACGGCACGACGCGCAAGATCACCTGGTGGGACTCGCAGTACCTCTGTCCCGCCGTCGACGGCGTGCGCGAGGACGCCGCGGCCTTCGTGCGCAAGGCGCTCGGCGAATGGGGATTCGACGGGCTCAAGATCGACGGCCAGCACCTCAATGCCGCGCCGGAGTGCTTCAATCCGGCGCACCGCGCATGCCTCGCCCGCGGATGCGCCGGAAGGCGTGCCCGGCTTCTTCAAGGCGATCTGGGATGCCGCGCAGGCCGTGAAGCCCGGCGCGGTGATCGAGATCTGCCCCTGCGGCACGGGCTACTCCTATCTTCACGCTGCCCTACCTCAACATGACCGTCGCATCGGATCCCGAGAGCTCCTGGCAGATCCGCAGCAAGGGCAAGACGCTCAAGGCGCTCGCCGGGCGATCGCATCGCCTACTTCGGCGACCACGTCGAGATGAGCGACGGCGGCGAGGACTTCGCCTCGACCTTCGGCATCGGCGGCGTCATCGGCACGAACTTCGCCTGGCCCGGCGCGCCGGGCGAGAAGGACCGCGACGCTTCTGCTCACGCCGAAACGCGAGGAGACCTGGGCGCGCTGGGTGAAGCTCTACGAGGCGAAGCGGCTGTCCGAGGGCGAGTACCTCGGCGACCTCTACGACATCGGCTTCGACCGGCCCGAGGCGCACGTCGTGCGCAAGGATGACGCGCTCTACTACGCCTTCTTCGCGCCGCGCCACGCCGGACCCGTCGAGCTGCGCGGACTGGCGCCGAATACCGCGGTACGCGGTGCGCGACTACGTGAACGGCGTCGACCTCGGCACGGTCGTGGGCCCGGTCGCGACGCTGCCGGTGCGCTTCAGGCACTCGCTGCTGCTGGAAGCCGTCCGAGCAGCCGGCCGACTAGGCTAGATCCACGTCCTGCCCCGTGATGAGGCGCGCCCCGCGCTCGAAGAGCGAGGTAGGACCACAGCCACTGGGTCACGACGATGAGCCGGTTGCGCAGGCTCACGAGGAAGTACACGTGTGCCGCGCCCCAGATCCACCAGGCGATCCAGCCCTTGAGGCGCAGCCGCTTGTAGGCGATGACGGCGGCCTTGCGGCCGATGGTCGCGAGCAGGCCGCGGTCGCGATACACGAACGGCGGCGGCGGCGCGCGCCCGGCGATGCGCGCGCTGAGTCGCGCGCGCGACGTAGGCGCCCTGCTGCTTGGCGACCGGCGCGATGCCGGGCTGCGGCGCGCCGTCGGGATTCTTCGCGAGCGCCGTGTCGCCGATGACGAAGATGTCGGCCTGGCCCGGCGCGCGCAGTCCGGGCCGACGGGCACGCGGCCCGCGCGATCGGCCTCGACGCCGAGCCAGCGCGCCGCCGGGCGACGCCGCGCACGCCCGCCGCCCAGACGACCGTGTCCGGCGCGGATCGAACTCGTCGCCGATGCGCACGCCGTCGGCGTCGCAGTGCGTCACGGCGTGCCCGAGCCGCACCTCGACGCCGAGTGCGCTCGGAGCGCCTCGGCCGTGTAGCGCGACAGCGGTTCCGGAAAGTTCGCGAGGCAGGCGTGGACCCGCCTCGACCAGGAGCACGCGCGTCTGCGCAGGATCGATCGCGCGGAAGTCGCGCGCGAGCGCGCGCCGCGCGAGTTCCGCGACGGCGCCCGCGAGCTCGACGCCGGTCGGCCCGCCGCCGACGATCACGATCGTGAGCAGGCGCGCGCTCTCCTCCGGGTTCGACGCCATCTCCGCGCGCTCGAAGGCGAGCAGGATGCCGCCGGCGGATCGCGGTCGCGTCGTCGAGCGTCTTGAGGCCGGGCGCGTGCACGGCCCATTCGTCGCGGCCGAAGTAGCCGTGCGTCGCGCCGGTCGCGAGCACGAGGAAGTCGTAGGCGATCGGCCCGGCCGTCCAGCAGCACGACCTTGCGCGCGGGGTCGACCGCCGTGACCTCGCCCATCAGCACGCGCGCATTTGCCTGCCGGCGCATCAGGTGGCGCACCGGCCAGGCGATGTCGGCCGGCGAGAGGCCGGCCGTCGCGACCTGGTACAGGAGCGGCTGGAAGAGGTGGTGGTTCTGGCGGTCGATCAGCGTTATGTCGGCGTCGGCTCGCGCCGCAGGCCCTGCGCGACCGCAAGGCCGCCGAATCCGGCGCCGACGATAACGATTCTAGGTTTATGACCGTAAGTCATTGGCATCGCAAGTATTTTTAGCTAGTATATTCGCGGTCGGCCAGACAGCGTAATCTGGTTTGAAGGCTTCTGGGGGTGCCATGCTTCGCATCGTCGTGCTCAACCCCAAGGGCGGCTCGGGCAAGTCCACGATCGCGACCGGCATCGCCGCCATGTATGCGGCGCGCGGTTACCGCCCCGTCCTCATGGACTTCGACCCCCAGGGTTCCGCCTCGCGCTGGCTCGAGAAGCGCTCGCCGCACCAGCCCCCGATCCACGGCATCGCCGCCTATGCCCGCGCGCTCGGCGTGACGCGCAGCTTCCAGCTGCGCGTCCCGCACGGCACCGACCGCGTCATCGTCGACACGCCGGCCGCGCTGCAGCCGCCGCGACTTCAACGAGCACGTGCGCGAGGCGGACGCGGTGCTGGTGCCGGTGATGCCCTCCGACGCCGACATCCACGCCTGCTCGCGCTCGCATCGGTCACCTGCTGATCTCCGGCAAGATCAAGCGGCGCGAGAATCGCCTCGCCGTGATCGCCAACCGGGTCAAGCCGAACACGATCATCTTCCGCACGCTGATGCGCTTCCTCGACCAGATGCAGATCCCGGTCGTCACGACGCTGCGCGACTCGCAGCATTACGTCTATGCCGGCGAACAGGGGCTCGGCCTGCACGACCTGAATCCCGCGCGCGTGCACCCGGAACTGCAGCAGTGGGACGCGCTCTGGGCCTGGCTCGAGTCCCGCAAGTCCTTTCGTCCGGCCGGCGGTGGCCGCCGTCGGACTCACCTGATCCCGGCGCCCTTGGCGCGGTTGATCCGCGCCGCGCGGGTCGTCCTACCCTGCGTGTGACTTCGATTTCGTCCGTCCGCCGCGCGCGGCAATCCTGCTCACGGCCTGCCTGGCCGGCCTGTCCGGACCGTAGCCGCCGCAGCGGAAGCCGAGGCCCCCTGCCTCCCGGCGCCTGTCCTGCCTTTCCGACCTCGAGGCGCAGGGCTTTCGCATCGGCACCGTCCATGTCCGTGAACTGCCGATATTCGACGCCGGTCCTGACGGCGAGATCCCGGCGCTCTACCGGCTCGCCGAACAAGCTGCACGTCGACACGCGCGACCAGGTCATCGAGTCCCAGCTCCTGTTCAAGGCGGGCGAGCCCGTTTCCGAGCGCCTGATCGAGGAGACGGAACGGAACCTGCGCGAACTGCGCTACATCCGCGAACCCGTCGATAAGCGCGATCGATTGCCATGACCGCGTGGCCGACATCGAGGTCACCGTACAGGAGGTCTGGACGACCAACCCGGGCGTCTCATTCGGGCGCAGCGGCGGCGAGAACACGGTCGGCATCAAGCTCGAGGAACTGAACGTGCTCGGCCTCGGCAAGCAGCTGACCTTCGAGCTCGCACAGGATGCGGACCGCAGCTTCTACACCGTGCACTGGCGCGACCCCGGCGTGCGGGACAGCCGCTGGATCACCGATGTCGCCTTGCGCGACAGCAGCGACGGCCAGGGCTGGAGCGTGGCGGCGCAGCGGCCCTTCTATTCGCTCGACAGCCGCTGGAGCGTCGGCATTCGGCGCTGCAGCAGGACGAGTCCGTCGAGTCCGTCTATCGCCTCGGCGAACGCGTCGCGGGTTACGACCGCCAGGCGGACTTCGCGCGAAGTGCAGTTACGGGCGATCGGATGGCCTGATGAATGGCTGGACACGCCGCACCACGTTCGGCCTGCGGCGCGAGCACGCCGAGTTCGGGATTGCGCCCGACGAACCGGCGCCGGGCGTGCTGCCCGAGGATCGACGCCTCGACTACCCGTTCCTGCGCTTCGAGGCCGTGCAGGACGATTTCGAGACGACGCGCAATCGCGACCAGATTTCGCGCACCGAGGACCAGCGCTTCGGCCTGCGCTACGCGCTCGAGGCCGGCTGGTCGACGCCGGCACTGGGCGCCGACCGCGATGGCCTCCTGCTGCACGCCGATGCGAGCCGCGGCTGGCGCCTCGGGGTCGCCGACACGATGTTCGCCGACGCTCGCGCTGACCACGCGCGTCGAGGGCGGTGCCCCCGTCGACGGCCTGCTGTCCGGCAGCCTGCGCTATTACCGCCCGACCGGGTCGAGCGGCGTCTTCTTCGCCGGCTTCACCGCCGGCATCGGCCACGACCTCGATGCGGACCATGAGCTGACCCTCGGCGGCGACACGGGCCTGCGCGGCTATCCGCTGCGTTACCAGGCCGGCAGCGCCACGGCGCTCCTGAGCCTCGAACAGCGATTCTTCTCGAAGCTACTCGCTGTGGCAGCTGGCTGACGTCGGCGCGGCCGTGTTCTTCGACGTCGGCCGGGCCTGGGGCGAATCGCCGCTTGGGCCCGAGCGAGAACCTCGGCCTGCTCAAGGACGTCGGCTTCGGACTCCGGCTCGCCAGCAGCCGGTCGGCGCTCGGCAACGTCGTGCACATCGACGTCGCCTTCCCGCTCGACGGGTCGCGCAACATCGACGACGTCCAGTTCCTGGTGCAGACGAAGCGCAGCTTCTGACGGCGCTTCCGGGGGATAATGGCGGCGTGATGCAGGCCGATCCTCCCGCACAGGCCCCCGCCCGCGATCGCGATGGCATCGCCGCCATCGCGGACCTGCTCGCCTGCCCGGCCTGCCACGGCAACCTCGCGCTCGAGGCGGGCGTGCTGCGCTGCGACGGCTGCGGCGTCACCTACGGCATCGAGGACGGCATCGCGCTCCTCGCCCTGCATGGCACGTCCAACACCTGGGGCACGCCGCAGGGTGCGGGCCAGAGCGATGCCTACCAGTCGGAGTACCAGACGATCGAGCGCGCCGCGGCCGTACAGCCGCGTCTATCGGCGCTATCCGCACAAGCGCTTCGGCACCCGGCAGGAATGGAAGCTCATCCGCAGGCACCTGGCCGCGGTCGGGCATTCACGCGCGATCCTCGAGACTGCCCTGCGGCGGCGGCCGCATTACGCCGGCCATCGCCGATGCCGCCGACTTCATCGTCGAGGCCGACATCGCGATCGGCCAGGTCCGTTTCGCCCGCGCCGCGTCGGAGGCGGCGACGGCCGCGCGCCTGGATGACCGCGTCGGCGTTCCACATTCCGCTCAAGCGACGACAGCGTGGACGGCGACGATCTGCATTCGCCTCGCCCACCACCTGCCGACCGATGCCGAGCAGGGCCGGCTGATTCGCGAGTTGCTGCGCGTCTCGAAGCGCTTCGTGATCCTGACGTTCTTCGACCCGCACTCGCTCAAGAACCTGACGCGCCGGTTGCGGCATCCGTTCAAGCCCAAGCCGCGTGAAGCCCGCCATGACGCCCGGGCGCGTCGCCGAGCACGCGAGCGCCGGCGGCGGGCGGCTGGTCGCGGCGCCGCCGCTGTCACGGATCGTGTCGGGGCATCGCTTCGCGCTGATCCGGAAAGACTAGCCGCCCGGCTTCCAGCCGAGCGTCGCGCATGAGGGCCGCGAATCCCGCGACGTAGGCGACCGCGACCCAGCCAGCCCTCCCGCAGCCAGCGTCCGGTCGAGCGCGCCTCGGGAAACATGTTGCAGATCGCGACGCCGGCCGAGGACCCGAACCAGAGCATCGAGCCGCCGAAGCCGACGGCGTAGGCGAGCACGCCCCAGTCGTAGCCGCCCTGCTTCAGCGCGAGCGCCGTGAGCGGGATGTTGTCGAAGAACGACGACACGAAGCCGAGGGCGAGAGCGCTCTGCCAGGACGGCGCCGGCAAGCGACTCGACCGGCATCAGCGAGGCCGACGCGACGAGGCACAGCAGGAAGATCGAGCCCTTGACCGCGCCCGGCACGACGCTCCAGTCGGGGCGGCGCCAGGGCGCCGTCAGCGCGATGGCGAGGGCGACGGCCGTGCCGATGAACGGGAAGTCGCCCGCCATGCTCCGGGTGCGTCGACGTTCACGCCCACGTTCACGGCGACGGCGCTCGACGAGGATGAACACGACGATCGCGACCCGCGCCCAGTCGATGACGAGCGACGCCTCGGCGTCCTTGATGATCGGCGCGAAGCGCTGCTGTGCGCGCGCCGCGGGGATGCCGAACACGACGAGCGCGACGGCGGCAGCGACGTAGGCGTGCAGGACTTCGATGGGCGGCGACCCCGCTGATCCACATCATCGTCGTCGTGGTGTCGCCGATCACGCTGCCGGCGCCGCCCGCATTCGAGGCCGCGACGATGGCCGCGAGGTAGCCGACGCGGACCCGGCCGCGAAACAGCGTGTGCGCCATGGCGCCGCCGATCAGGGCGGCGGCGATGTTGTCGAGGAAACCGGAAACGACGAACACGATCGCGAGCAGCGCGAACGCGCCGGTCCAGTCGTCGGGAAGCCAGGCCGGGAATTCCTTCGGCAGGCCGCTCTCCTCGAAATGCGCGGCGAGCAGCGCGAAGCCGACGAGCAGCAGGAAGAGGTTGACGAGGATCACCCACTCGTGCGCGAAGTGGGCCGCGAGCCCGCCGAGGCCGGGCCCGGCCGCGAACCCGGTGACCAGCCACTTGTACGCGATGACGGCGACGAGGCCGGCGGCCGCGATCGGCAGCGCCCGGCGATGGAACAGCGCGACGCCCGCGAGCGTCGCGCCGAAGATCAGGAACTCGACCGGAAACGCTCAACGGACCTGCGGCCAGTCCCAGTCGGCGGCAGCCGCGCGGCAGCCGCCGTCTTCATGGCCCTTCCAGGCACGGCCGCGCACGAAGCGTCCGGGCCGCGCCGCGGTCGGCTCGCCGTTCTCGAGCGCGAGCACGCCGTTCACGATGACCTGCGATACGCCCGTCGCGTACTGGTGCGGCTCGGTGTAGGTCGCATGGTCCTGGATCTTCGCCGGGATCGAAGACGACGACGTCGGCGAACTGGCCGGCTTTCAGGCAGCCGCGATCGCCGAGGTTCAGCACCGCGGCCGGGTGCCCGGTCATGCGGTGGATCGCGTCCTCGAGCGTCGCGCGCTTCTCGTCGCGCACGTAACGGCCGAGCACGCGCGCGAAGTTGCCGTAGGCGCGCGGGTGCGCGTTGCTCTTCAGGAACACGCCCTCCGCGGACACCGCCGCGCCGTCGGAGCCGAAGTTCATCCACGGCAGCGCGACCTTGCGGCGCACCTCGTCCTCCGACATCAGGAAGTACACCGTGCCGACCCGGGTCTCGTCCTCGGCGACGAGGTCCATCGCCGCTCTCCTCCGGGCTCGTGCCGCGCAGCGCGGCGATCTCGGCGAGCGTCTTGCCGATGTACTGCTTGAGCTCGGGCTTGCGCAGCACGACGATCAGCATGTTCTCCGCGCCGCCCGCCGCGAGCATCAGGTTTTCCCAGTCGTTCCGACTCGGTGCGCATCTCGGCGGCCACGCGCTTGCGGACCGCCGGGTCGCGCAGGCGCGCGAACCAGGCGGCATTGCCGCCCGCCTGGACCCAGGGCGGCATCGCGGCGTCGAGCCCGGTCGCGCCCGCCGGGTAGGCGTACATGTCCGTCGTGATGCGCAACGCCCTCGCTGCGCGCAGCCTCGATGTGCCGCGATCGCCTCGTCCATCTTCGGCCAGTTCGCCTGCCCGCCCGCCTTCAGGTGATAGATCTCGGCGGGCGCTCCCGAGCGGCGCGAGATCTCGATCGTCTCGTCCACCGCCTCGACGAAGCCGCGGCCCTCGCTGCGCATGTGCGTCATGTAGATGCCGCCGCAGCGCGCCGCGGTCGACGCGAGCGCGACCAGCTCGTCGGTCTCGGCAAAGGTTCCCGGCACGTAGATGAGCGAGGAGCCGACGCCGAGCGCGCCCTCCTCCATCGCCTGGCGCACGACGTCCTGCATCGCCGCGAGCTGTTCGGGCGTCGGGTCCACGTCGTCCGACGCCAGCACGTTGATGCGCGCGGTCGCCGCGCCGACGTGCGAGGCGACGTTCATCGACACGCCCTTCTTCTCGAGCAGCGCGAGGTACTCGCCGAGCGTCGTCCACTCGACCGGGTACTTGAGGTCGACCTGCTGCGCGACGAGGTCCTGCTTCATCTGCGGCGTGAGCGGGCCCATCGACTCGCCCTCGCCCATCACCTGCAGCGTCACGCCCTGGCGCAGCTCACCCTGCCCGCGGCCGTCGATCGAGCAGCGACTCGGTCGACCAGGACAGCATGTTGATGAAGCCGGGCGCGACGGCCTGGCCGGCTGCGTCGATCTCGCGCCGCGCCTCGGCCCGGCGCCTTCGGCCCGACGTAGGCGATGCGGTCGCCCTGGATCGCGACCTCGCCCGCGAAGCCGGCGCTGCCGGTGCCGTCGTAGACCGTGCCGCCGCGCACCAGGAGGTCGTATTCGGGCTCGCGTTCGCAGGAAGCGAACAGCGGCAGCAGGGCGAGCAGCAGGGTCACGCAGGCGCATCGCGATTTCCTTCCGGGCTACTTGACGGTGATCGTGACCGGCTTCGACATCGACCGGCGGGTCGTGCGGGATGTGCAGGTGGTCTGCGAGCAGGAGTTGCAGGCGGTGGCGGCCCGGCGCGAGCGTCACCGTCGCCTCGGTCTGTCCCTTGCCGAAGTGCACGTGGTTCGCGTCGGCCGGGATCGGCAGGTTGAACGGCGGCGGGTCGGCGTCGATCAGCAGGTGATGGTGGCCGGTGTTCTCCATCGCGATGCCGGCGGGCGCGATGCCCATGCCGCGCAGGCCGAAGCGCACGGTCACGGGGCTCGTGACCGTCTCGCCATCGTTCGGCGAGATGATGTAGAGCTCGACGTCCTTCGGCGCGGGACTGCGCGGCAGGTCGGCAGCGGTCGCGACACCGTGCGCAGACAGGGCGACGAACGCGAGAAGCATTGCGAAATGTTTCGTGTTCATGGCCGGCGATTATGCACCAAGGTGCAGGCGGGCCGGCACTTTGCTAGGGTCACGGTGTGGGGGGACAACGCATCGAAACGGCCGAGTTTTCCGGCCGCGTGCTGATGGTCGGCTGCGGCAGCATCGGCCAGGCCATGCTGCCGCTGCTGCGCCGTCACCTGTCGCTGCCCGAGGACGGGCTCACGGTGCTCGAGGCGAGCGAACAGGGCCGCGCGCTCGCCGCGGCGAACCAGGCGACGGTTCGTCCACTGCCACCTGAAGCCGTCGACGTACCAGCGGGAATTGCGGCGGCGCCTGAAGGCCGGCGACCTGCTGCTCAACCTTTCGGTCGACGTCTCGAGCCTCGACCTCGTCGAGTGGTGCGCCTCGCACGGCGTGCTGTACGTCGACACGTCGATCGAGCCCTGGCCGGGCGTCTTCGACAACCCGATGCTCACCATGCGCGAGCGCACCAACTTCCGCACGCGCGAAGACATGCAGAAGCTCGGCCGGCGCCTGAAGCCCGGCGCGCCGACCGCGGTCGTCGACCACGGCGCGAACCCCGGCCTCGTCTCGCACTTCGTGAAGCAGGGCTTGCTCGACCTCGCGAGCGGGCCTCGGACGGAACGCCGAGACGCCCGCGGACCAGGCCGGCTGGGCGACGCTCGCCCGTCGCTCGGCGTCACGCTGATCCAGGTCTCCGAGCGCGACACGCAGGCGACCGACCGGCCGAAGCGCCCGAACGAATTCGTCAACACCTGGTCGATCGACGGCTTCGTGGACGAACTGATGCAGCCCTCGGAGCTCTCGATCGGCACGTCCGAGCCGAAGAAGCCGACGGGCTCGCACTGGCACCGGCCGCGCTGCGGCTCGGTCTACCTGCACCGGCCCGGCGGCGCGACCTACGCGCGCAGCTGGCTGCCCTCCTCGGGCGGCTTCCAGGGCCTGCTGATGACGCACGACGAGGTGTTCTCGATTGCCGACTACCTGTCGCTGCGCCAGGGAACGAAGTTCGACTACCGCCCGACCGTCATGTTCGTCTACCACCCCTGCGACGACGCGATGCTCTCGACGCTCGAACTCGAGGGCCGCGGCTGGACGCTGCAGCCGACGCGGCGCATCATCCGCGCCGAGATCGTGACCGGCATGGACGAGCTCGGCGTGCTGATCGCCGGGCACGCGAAGAACGCCTACTGGTTCGGCTCGCAGCTCTCGATCGCCGAGGCGCGCCGACACGTGCCCTACACGAACGCGACCTGCCTGCAGGTCGCGGCCGGCGCGCTCGGCGCGACGATCTGGGCGATCCGCAACCCGCGCGAGGGTCTGCGCGAAGCGGACCAGCTCGACTTCCGCGCGGTGCTCGAGATCGCGCGGCCGTACCTCGGCTCGCTGGTCGGCGCCTACACCGACTGGACGCCGCTGCAGGGCCGCGGCGAGCTGTTCAGCGAGGACCTGATTCCCGACCAGCCCTGGCTGCTGCAGAACGTCTGCGCGCGCCAGTGGCGTTCCTGACCGGAGACCGCATGAATCTGCGATGGCCTGCTCGTCGCCCTCTGCCTCGTCGCCTGCCGCGGCCACCGCCGAGGACGCTCGCGAAGCGGCCGATCACGCACGAGGACGTCTGGCTCATGAAGCGCGTCGGCGCGCCGGTGCTCTCCCCCGACGGCCGGCTCGTCGTCGTGCCCGGTCGCGCGAGCCCGCCTACGACGACAGCGCAGAAGTCGAGCGACCTCTGGCTCGTGCCCGCCGACGGCAGCGCGCGCGCCGCGGCGGCTCACGTTCTCGACACGGCGCGCGAATCGGGCGCGGCCTGGAGCCCGGACTCGCGCCGCATCGCCTTCTCGGCGAAGCGCGAGGGCCAGGACGAAGCGCAGGTCTACGTGCTCGACATCGCGGGCGGCGGCGAGGCCGAGCGCGTGACGGACGTCGCGACCGGCGCGTCGCCGCCCGCTGTGGCGGCCGGACGGCGAGGCGATCCTGTTCTCGAGCATGACCTATCCCGGCGCGGTGACGACGCCGACAACCGCAAGCGCAGATCGACGAGAAGAAGGCGCGCAAGTACAACGCGCGCGCCTACGAGCAGTTCCCGATCCGCCACTGGGACCGCTGGCTCGACGAGCGCCGGCCGACGCTGATGCTGCAGGCGCTCGGCGACGAATCCGCGGCGCGCGACCTGCTCGCCGGCACGCACGCTGCGCAACGCGCCCGGCTTCGGCGGCGACCTCGACAACGACGGCGAGCAGCATCGACGCCGCCTGGTCGCCGGACGGCAGCACGATCGTCTTCACCGCGACGACCGCGCGCGACCAGTCGGCGCGGGCCGACGTGCAGCAGTCGCTCTACGTCGATGCCGGCGGGCGGCGGCGAGCCGAGGCGGCTCACCGGCGACGAGGCGAGCTACTCGCAGCCGCAGTTCGCGGCCGACGGCTCGGCGCTCTACGCGCGCTCGAACCCGCACACGAAGTTCGTCTACAACGACGACCGGCTCGTGCGCTTCGACTGGGCGAATCCGTCGCCGCGCCCGGTGTCGTTCGGCTTCAAGCGCTCGGTCGGGTAGCTTCCAGGTGAGCCCCGACGGCGAGACCGTGTACCTGATCGCCGAGGACGAGGGCCACGACCGCATCTTTTCGCGTGCCCGCGACCGGCGGCGAGGTGCGCGAGCTCGGCCGGCTCGAGATCGGGAAGCCTGTCGGCCTGCAGGTCGAGGGCCCGAAGGCGCGCCCGTGATCGTCGCGAACTGGGGCAGCGCCGTGAGCCCGCCGGAGGTCATGCGCATCGACGCCGCGGGCGGCGCGCGCCGGGCGCTGTCGACGTTCAACGCCGAGCGCGTCGCCGCGATCGACTGGCAGCCGATCCAGGAATTCTGGTTCGAGAGTCGAAGCGCGGACGGCGCATCCACAACATGATCGCGCTGCCGCCCGGCTTCGATCCCGCGAAGAAGTACCCGCTCTTCGTGCTGATCCACGGCGGCCCGCACACGATGTACAAGGACGAGTTCTTCATCCGCTGGAACTACCACCTGCTCGCCGCGCCGGGCTACGTCGTGCTGATGACGAACTACACGGGCTCGACGGGTTTCGGCGAGGCCTTCGCGCAGGCGATCCAGGGCGACCCGCTCAAGGGCCCGGCCGACGAGATCAACCAGGCCGCCGACGAGGCGATCCGGCGCTATCCGTTCATCGACGCGTGCCGCCAGGCCGCGGGCGGCGCGAGCTACGGCGGGCACCTCGCGAACTGGCTCGCGGTGTCGACCGACCGCTACCGCGCGCTCGTGAGCCACGCGGGGCTCTACGACCTCAAGACGCAGTGGACGACGAGCGACATCGCCTACTCACGCGAGCGCGGCCTCGGCGGTCCGCCCTGGGAAGGCAAGGCGGTCTGGAAGGAGCAGAGCCCGTTCTGGCATTCGAAGAAGCTGAAGACGCCGATCCTGCTGACCTTCGGCGAGCGCGACTTCCGCGTGCCCTACAACAACGGCCTGGAGTTCTGGACGGTGCTGCAGCGCCAGCAGGTCGAAAGCCGGCTGGTCATCTTCCCGGACGAGAACCACTGGATCCTGAAGGGCGAGAACAGCCGCTACTTCTACCAGGAAGTGCAGGACTGGCTGGCCCAGCACTACCAGACAGGGCTTCCGCCAGGGAATCTGAATCCCGCCCTTCCCGCCCATCCCCTTCAGCGAGGCGGCGCCCGCCTCCGGGATGACGATGGACGATGACGCCTGGCGGCGCAGTTCCTGCAGTTCGCGCGCCGCATCCTCGATCGCCTGCTGGGCGGCCGGCCCGAACTGGGTCGACGGCCTCGGCGAGGTTCTTCGCCGGGAGCTCGAATGACAGCGGCAGCGAGCCCATCGGCGTCATCACCGTCGCCTGCCCGACGAAGATCAGCGGGCGCGACGGATCGTCGCTGCCGTCGGACTTGACCGGCGTCATGCGCCGGACGGTGCCGACGCGCTGGTCGGTGAAGATGTCCTCGCGGTAGAGCGAGTCGGCGCTCATCTGCGCCTCGAGCGGTCTTTCGTTGCTCATGCGCCGATTTTATCCGAATCAGCGCACCACTGCGAAATCGCGGCTGTCCGCACCCCAGGACGCGGCAGACTCGATCGCGCCGGCAGCACGTCCTCCGGGCCGTCGACGACCGTCCACATCGACGCGTGGCGCGCGTCCATGAAGCGCTCGCCGATCGCGGCTTCGAGCTGCGCGAGGAGCGGGTCGTAATAGCCGCGCGTGTTGACGATGACGATCGGGCCGAGGAAGAGGCCGAGGCGCTTCAGCGTGATCGCCTCGAACAGCTCCTCGAGCGTGCCGGTCCCGCCCGGCAGCGCGACGACGGCCGTCGCGCGCGTCAGCATCTCGTGCTTGCGCGTGCGCATGTCCTCGACGACGTGCAGCTCGGTGAGGTCGTCGTGGCCCCACTCGAGGTCCACCATGAACCTCGGGATCACGCCGACGATGCGCCCGCCGGCGGCGAGCGCGCCATCCGCGAGCGCGCCCATCGAGCCCGCACGGCCGCCGCCGTAGACGACCGTGCAGCCCGCGCGCGCGAGCAGCCCGCCGAGCCTGTGCGCGACGTCGTGATAGGCCTCGTCGCAGGCGCGGCTCGACGCGCAGTAGACGCAGGACGCTGCGATCGGCGGCCATCAGCCGGTCGCCTGCAGCGCGAGCGCGATGCCCGAGACGCTCGCGAGCAGCGCATCGAAGAGCGCCGGCGTCCTGCGCGGCCGCCCGCGCGCCAGCGCCGCAGCAGGTCCACCTGCATCAGGTGGATCGGGTCGCCGTACGGCGCGCGCAGCACCACCGCGCGCTGCAGCTGCGGGCGGCTGTCGAGCAGGTTCGCCTCGCCCTGGATCGCGGTGACCCAGCGCGTCGCGAGCGCGTGTTCGCGGCGGATCTCGGCGGCGATCGCGACCGACGTCGCCGCCCGCGAGCCCCTCGTAATGCGCCGCGATGTCGAGGTCCGCGCGCACGAGGTCGAGCTCGACGTCCTCGATCAGGTTCGCGAGGAAGGTCCAGTCGGCGAGCGCCGTCTCGAGGCTGCCGCGCCGTGTTCGCGCGCCGCGGCCTCGAGACCGGTGCCGATGCCGAACCAGCCGGGCAGGACGTGGCGGCTCTGCATCCAGGCGTACACCCAGGGCACGGGACGCACGGCCCCGACGCCCTCGCCCTCGCGATGGGCGACGCGCCCGCCGATCTGCATGCGCTCGATCACGTCGATCGGCGTCGCGTCCCGGAAGAACTGCAGCAATCCCGGCTGGCCGTGCACCAGCGCCGCGGTAGCGCGCGCGGCTCGCCGCGGCGATGCTGCCCATGAGCGCACGCAGTTCCCGCTCGCGTGCCGGCGCGCGCGGCGCCTCGATGCGATCCATCGCCACCGCGAACACCGCCTTCTCGAAGCTGCGCAGCGCAATGCGCCGCAGGCCGTAGCCGTTGCTGATGCCCTCGCCCTGCTCCGTCGCGCGCAGCCGGCCGCGGGTCGCGCCGTCGGGCGCGTTCTCGACCAGCCGCTCGATCGGCCCGCCGCCGCGGCTCGAGGGCCCGCCGCGGCCATAGAAGAGCGCGAGGTCGACGCTCGCCTCCGCGGCCGCCGCCATCAGCTCGACCTGCGCCTGGTAGATCGCGTGGCGCGAGGCCGCGATGCCGATCGCCTGGTTGCTCTCGGAATAGCCGAGCAGCACGGTCTGGCGGCGGCCGCGCGCCGCGAGATGGCGGCGGTAGCTCGGTTCCGCGAGCAGCGAGCGCAGCAGCGGGCCCGCACCCTCGAGCGCGCTGACCGTCTCGAGGAGCGGCACGACGTCGAGCGGCACCTCGCCGATGTCGCGGTCCGTGATGTTGGCCCAGCGCGCGAGCAGCAGCGCCGAGAGCACGTCGTCCGCCGACTCGGTTCCGCTCACGATGTAGTCGCCGATCGCGCGCTCGCCGTACGTGTTGCGCGCCTGCTTCATCGCCTCGAACACCGCGAGCGTGCGCCGGCCGATGGCGTCGAACCCGGCCGCCGGCCCGCGGTCGCGCGAGATGGACGCGCACAGCGCGGCGCTGCGGTCCGCCGGCGCCTGGGACGCCCAGTCCTCGCGGCCGAGGCCCTGTGCGACGACCTCGCGGTGCACCGTGGCGTGCTGGCGCACGTCGAGCGTCGCGAGGTGGAAGCCGAAGGTGAGCGCGCGGCACAGCAGCCGCTCGACCGCGAACAGCCCCGCATGCCGGCCGTGGTTGTCGCGCAGGCTCGCGGCGACGAGCTGGATGTCGCGCACGAACTGGTCCGCCGACTCGTAGTGGTTGGGCCGCCCGTCGTAGGTCATGCGCAGGCGCTCGGCCACCTGCGCGAGGAAGATGCGGTACGGCATCCGGTCGTGCCGCGTCGAGGCCGCCTCGCGCGCCTTCGGCACCAGGATGTCGTACTCGGCGATGCGCGCCTCGAGCTCGCACTGGTGTCGACGCGCCCCGCGCTCTGCGAGAGCTTGTCCGCGAGCGTGCGGCATTCCTGGAAGTAGGCCGAAATCACGCGCTGGTGCTGGCGCTGCAGCGTCTCGCGGATCGCCTTCGCGTGCACGTCGCTGTTGCCGTCCATGTCGCCGCCGACCCAGCTGCCGAAGCGCAGGATCAGCGGCATGCGCCCGAGCTCCGGCGGCAGGCCGAACACGGTCTGCATCCAGAGCGCGATCTCCTCGTAGAGCGCCGGCACGACGCGGTAGACGACCTCGGCGAGGTAGAAGAGCGCGTGCTCGCGCTCGTCGGCGACGGTCAGCCGCTCGCGCGGATGGGCCTCGGTCTGCCAGCCCGACGTGACTTCCATGCGGATGCGCTCCCAGACCGAGCGGCGCTCGAACGGCGTCAGCGTCGGGTCGAGGCGCTCGATCATCATGTCGGCGATCTGCTGGTGCTTGCGCAGGATCGTGCGGCGCATCGACTCGGTCGGGTGCGCCGTGAAGACCGGATAGATCGTGACGCCGGACAGCAGCTCGAGCACTTTCTGCGCGTCGTAGCCGGCGCGCTTCAGCTTGTACATGCAGTCGCCGATGCCGCCGGGCTGCGGCCGGTCGCTGTGCAGCAGGTACTCGCGGCGCCGGCGCACGCGGTGCACCCGCTCCGCGAGGTTGACCACCTCGAACCAGGTGCTGAACGCGCGGATCAGGTCGCGCGCCTCGCCGGCGTCGCGGCCGGCAGTGCGCGCGACGAGCTCCACCGCGCTCTCCGCCTCGCCCCTCGCGGCGACCGATCGCAGCGACGCGGTCGCCCTCGACCAGCGTCGAAGAGCCGCTCGCCGCCCTGGTCGCGCAACACGTCGCCGACCAGCCCGCCGAGCGCGTGCACGTCCTCGCGCAGCGCCGTGTCCTTCTCGGGAAACTGGAGGTCTTGGCGGTGGATCACGGATAGCCCACGCGGGAACCGGTCTAGTGATGGTGGCCGCCGGGTCCGTGCACGTGGCCGTGGGAGACTTCCTCGTGCGTGGCCTTGCGCACCTCGGCCACCTCCACCGAGAAATGCAGCGTCCGCCCCGCGAGCGGGTGGTTGCCGTCCACGGTCACGAAGTCGCGGTCGACGCTCACCACGGTGACGATGCGCGGCCCCTGCTGGCTGGTCGCGCGCACCTGCATGCCCGGCGCGAGGCCCGCGACCTCGCCGAACTTCGCCCGCGGCACGATCTGCACCAGGCGCTCGTCGCGCACGCCGTAGCCCTGTTCCGGCGCCACCGTCACGTCCAGCTTGTCGCCCGCGGCCTTGCCCGCAAGCGCCTGCTCGAGGCCCGGGATGATGTTGCCCTTGCCGTGCAGGTAGCTGAGCGGCGCGCGGCCGCTCGGAGGAATCGATGACCGTGCCCTGCTCGTCACGCAGGGTGTAACTGAAGCGATACGACGCGGTTCTTTTCGATGTGCACGGCGGCGTCCCCTGCGGTCTGGCAGGAGCCGAATGGTAGCCGTTTGGCCTCAGGCCGGGAAGAATTCGATCGGCTTGGTGGTCGTCATCGCCTCGACGTCCTTGGCCTCGAAGCGGAACATGCGGATGCGGGCGACGAGCTTGCGCTCGAGTTCCGCATCGTTGAGTTCGGTCGAGACGATGCGGCAGTCCGTGACCTCGCCGGACGGCGCGATCGTGAGCTGCACCACCACCTTGCCCTGCAGTTCCGGCTGCTCGCGCAGCGCCCGGCTGTAGAGCGCGTAGATCGCGGACTTGTTGCGGTCGAAGACGATCTCGATCTCTTCGCGGCTGCGCGAGGCCTTGCCGCCCGAGCCGCTGCGGCTCGCGGCCCGGTCGTCGCCGATCTTGTCGGCGAACGAGGGCACGGCCGTGCCGGCCGCATGTCCCTTGAGGTTGCCGGGGCCGCTGCCGAATCCCGACGAGAGCTTGCCGGTGTTGATGCCGCCGCTGCCGACGCCGGTGCGCGACGTCACCAGCGACGCGCTCGGCGCGGCTCTCACCCTCGACGCGGCCGATCATCGGCGCGGAACTCATCTGCGTCGGCTCGAGCGCCTCGCGCAGGTCCTCGAGCTGGTCCTTCATCGCGAGCAGGCCCGCGTTCTCCGCCTTCTTGCGCGCCTCGGCCTGGCGGTCCACCGGCTTCGGCGGCGTCACCGGCTTCGGTTCCGGCTTGGCCTCCGGCTTCGGCGGCTCGGGCTTCTTCACCTCCGGCTTCGGCGGCGGCGCCGGCGGCGGCTCCAGCATCGAGCTTCACGACCTCGTCCGGCAGCGGCGGCGGCGGCGGCCGCTCGGACATCGGGATGAGCGGGATCAGGATGCCGATCGCCGCGAACACGAGCAGGAGCGTGCGCGCGGTCTTCTTGAGGCGCTCGCGTCTCGTCCTCGTCGGGCGTCCACGGCAGGTCGAAGATCCGGTAGTTGGCGGCGAGCGCGGTCATGGCGGCTTCCTCAGACCGCGCCCGGGCCGCGGTACGCGCGCTCGCGCTCGAGCACGGCGAGCGAGACCTTGCCGTATTCCGCGGCCGTGCAGGTCGACAGGATCTTCTTCAGGAAGCTGTACGGCAGGTCCTTGTCCGCGAGCACCGTGACCTCGTGCGAGGTCGGGTCGTCCTTGTCCTTCAGCAGGCGCTTGCTCGGCCTCGGTGCGCAGCACCCGGCGCAGCGGCTCGATCACCGGCTCCGGCCGCGCGCGCA
This sequence comes from uncultured Gammaproteobacteria bacterium, assembly GCA_963760725.1. Taxonomy (GTDB): domain Bacteria; phylum Pseudomonadota; class Gammaproteobacteria; order Steroidobacterales; family Steroidobacteraceae; genus SCUD01. The sequence continues at coordinate 489,168 of CAVXET010000005.1, read as the reverse complement.
GTTCCGCGACGCTCGCGAGCTCGGCGCCGTTCACGAACAGCGTCTCCTTGGTGATCAGCACCGTCACGGTCTCGCGCGGCTTCGTCTCCGACATCGACTGCGGGAATCTGGATGCTCCTGGTGTTCGGCAGGATCTCGTAGTCCGCCGCGTGCACGAGCAGGTACACGACGAGGATCGTCAGCATGTCGATCATCGGGATGAGCGAGGACATGCCGTGCGACGCCGCATCGCCGCTTGCGGCCGCGACGGCCGGGATTGCGGTTCTGCCTGAGCCGCGCGGAGATCATCGCTGCGCCACCCGGGCGGACGGAGCCGCCACCGGCGCGTCGCCGACGGCGATCTGCGGGAACAGCTCGCCGCGGACCGGCTGCCCGTCGAGCTCGGTGTCGAAGGACTTCATCGTGTCCATCGTCTGGACCATGGTGTCGTACGGGATGTCCGCCTCGAGCAGCACGGTCGCGTCCTTCTTCTCCGGGAAGCGGATCTTCACGCGGCGCAGGTAGTTCGAGAGGCCCGCGTAGTCCGCGCCGTCCTCGAGGTTCGGCAACCGCTGCAGCAGCCCCGTGTTGCGGTCGGCGACCTCGATGGCGTTGCCGCGCACGATCACTTCCAGCTCCAGCACGGCCGGCAGCTCGGGCGGGGGCCCGCCGTCCACCGGGAGGTTCAGCTCGAGGATGTTCATCTTCGAGAAGACCGCCGTGAAGATCAGGAAGAAGATCAGGATGACCATCACGTCCAGCATCGGGACGATGTTGATGTCATTCCTGCCGCGGTAGCGCGCGTGGTTGCGCGACTGCCGCCGGGCGATGCGCGATCCGCTCATGCGCGGGCGCCCCTCACTCCGGCCTCAACGGGCCGGTGGGCCGGCTGGCGCGCGGCCTCCTGCTGCGACTCGGGGTCCAGCTTGCGCTCGTTGAGCGCGTTCAGGAACTTGACCGACGCGACCTCGAGGCTGTCCACGATCTCCGTGGTCTTGGTCTCGAGGTAGAGGTGCGCGAGCAGCAGCGTGATCGCGGTGACGAGGCCGAGCGCCGTGTTGTTCATCGCGACCGAGATCGAGGCCGCGAGCAGGCTCGCCTTCTCCGCCGGGTTCGCCTGGGCGACCGCCGCGAACGCGCCGATCAGGCCGACGATGGTGCCGAGCAGGCCCATCAGCATGCCGATGTTCGCGAGCGACGCGAGGTAGTGCGTGCGCTTCTCGAGCCGCGGGATCACCTCGACCAGGCTCTCCTCGAGCGCCTTCTCGATGTCGTCGCGGCGGCGCGCGGTCTGGATGCGCGTGATGCCGTAACGCATGATGTGCGCGAGCGCGGTCTCGGAGTTCGACACCGCGTTCAGTGCCTCGCGGAACTTGCCGCCTTCCGAGCAGCGGCTGCACCTGCGCCCACATGCGCCGGTTGCCGGCGCCGACGCGCAGGATGAACCCGAACCGCTCGAAGGCGATCACGAGTCCGATCACCCAGACGAGGGCGAGCGGGTACAGGAAGAATCCCGCCCTCGCGGAAGAAGTTGAGGATGATGTCCAGGGCGTGCATGGGGCTGCTCCAGGTGGGGTCTCTAAGGGGGTTAGGTTGCCGTTTGGCGCGTTATGAAAACCGGGACTACGTCTCGGGTTTGGCCTCCAGGGCCTCGAAATAGCGCAGTTCCCGGCGGAATACCTCCCGATCGACCGGGTTCCAGCACCTCGTTCAGGAGGCTGTTGGCCGGCCGGCCGGTCAGGTCGCCGAGGTCCGCCTTCTTCCAGGGCACGATCACCATGACCTTGGGCAGCTCGCGGTTGCCCGTGATCGCGGTGGGATCGAGCTCGAGGTGGTCCATCGTGCCGGGCGGCCGCTGGCGTCGGCGACGGTCACCGCCGGTTCCTCGCGCGGGCGCCGCCGCGGTGGCGGCGCCGCATCCTGCGGCGATCGCCACGGCGGCGAGCAGGAGCCAGCAGCGATCGGCAACGGTCGATTTCATGGCTGCACTCCGGCGGTCTGGGCGACGTCGCCGACGCGCCGCTTCAGTTCGGCGATCCAGCCGGAGACCTGCCGGTCCGCGGTGCCCGACTTCGACAAGGTAGGTCTCGAAGTGCTGCAGCGCCTCGGCCGGGCGCCACAGGTAGAGGTCGAGCAGCACCGCGAAGTTGCGGTGCGTGCGGACGTGCGCCGGGTCGGCGTCGAGCGCCTGGCGGTAGCTCGCCTCCGCGTCCTTGAAGCGGCCCGCTCTCGCGCTGCACGGCGGCGAGTTCGTTGAGCGCGACCGCGTTCGGCGGGGTCGCGCCGGTAGGCCCTCGGCCAGCGACGGCCTCGGCCTCGCGGCCAGCGACCCTCGCGTGCGTGCAGCATGCCGAGGTTGACCGCCGGCGCCGCGAGCGTCGGCTCGCTCGCGACGAGCTGCTCGAGGAGCGGTCGCGCGCCGGCGAAGTCGCCCGCCTCGAGGAGCTGCACGGCGCGTGCGAACTGCTGCTGCGGTCGCAGGCGCGATCGCTGGCGGCGCGACGGCCGCGGCGAGCATCGCTCGGCCTTGCGGCCCTTCTTCGGAATTTCGCGACCGGCGCCGGAGCCGCCGCCGGCGACGGCCGGCGCGGGCAGCGCCAGATTGGCCACGAAGGGCTCCGGCTCGACCTGCTTGCCGAAGCGCGCCGGCTCGACCTCCGCGAGCACCGCGTAGCTCTTGCGCACCCACTCGTCGTAGAGGCCGTCGGCCGCGCGGCGCGCGTTGAGCTCGTGCACCTCGATCGCCTTCTCCTCGAACGGGAAGGCCTGCTCCTCGAGCAGCAGGTCGTACTGCTCGAGCGCCTCGGCGTCGAGGTTCGCCGGGCGCTCGGACTTCATCAGGTCCGCGGCGAGGTGGCGGTACAGCTCGCCCATCTCGTAGGTAGCGGCGGTCGTCACCTCGGCGACGGCGTAGCCGACGGCCGGCTGGTAGCCGGCCAGCGCGCGCTCCATCGCGGACTTCTTGCTCGCCAGCGACTGCTTGAGCGGCGCGACCAGCGCGATCGACTGGAATGCGTCGCGGGACGGCGTCGTGAGTTCGAGTGTCGCGACGCGCCGCGAGGTAGCGGCTGCGGTCGGTGCGCGCAGCCGCCGGCGTCGCGATCGGCGGCGACGATGCCCTCGAGCCACTTGCGCCGGCCGATGTAGTCGCCCGCTTTCGCCGCGTGGTCGGCCAGCTTGAGGCGCGCCTCGACGGCCTCCGGCGAGCGGCGCCGGGAAGCGCTGCGACGTAGGTCTCGTAGGTGGCCATGGCCCGCGCGGGCTGCGAGGACTTCTCGTACAGCTCCGCGGCCTGCCACAGCGCGTCGCGCTGCACCTCGGGCGTCTCCGCGCCCGAGGACGCGATGCGCTCGAACTCGCCGGCGGCTTCGCCCGGGCGCCCGCCCTCGAGGTAGGCGAGCGCGAGGTTGCGCGTGACGTCGGCCTGGCGCGCGCTCGCCGGGTAGCCGGCGCGGTAGGCCTCGAGCACGGGGATCGCGCGCGGCCAGTCCTTGAGCGACACCAGGAGCGCCGCCGGCGTCGAACTCCGCCGTCTCGCGGATCGACGCGCCCGGCGCGAGCTTGCCGACGCGCAGGTAGTCGTCGACCGCGCCCGCGGCATTGCCGGCGGCCTGCTTCGCCTCGCCCTGCTTGTAGATCGACGCCGCGAGCCGCTCGTTGATCGCGGTCGCCTCCGGGTCGCCCGGCGCCAGCAGCGACTGCACCTGCAGGTAGGCGCCCTCCGCGTCGGCGTAGCGGCCCGTGTCGAACTGCGCGTTGCCGGTGACCGTCCAGGCCGTGCGCTGCATGGCGACATCGACCGGCGGCTGGCGCGCGAGCACGAGGCCCGCGACTTCGAGCGCCTTCGGCAGGTCCTTCAGGTCGTAGTACTCGCGCGCGGTGCGCGTGAGGAGCGTCGCGCTCTCCGGGTGCGCCGGGAAAGTGACGGCGAAGCGCTGCTGGCTCTCGAGCCGCTGGCGGTTCCAGGCGGCGAGCCGCCGCGCCATCCAGCGACTTCGCCTCGCGCTCGTAGCAGACGAGCGCGGCATAGCCCGCCTCGGCCGACTTGTCGTGGAACGGATAGGCGTACGCGGTGCGCTCGTACTCGGTGGCGGCGGCGCGGAAGTCCTCGCTCTCGAACAGCGTCTCCGCGAGCAGGTAGTTGGTCTGCGCCGACTCCGGGTCGTCCGGGAACGACTGCAGGAACTCGCGGTACCAGCGCGCGGCCTCGTGGTAGTCCGGCCTTCTTCTTCGTGCGCTGCGCCTCGGCGTGGTAGTACTGCGCGAGGTCGGTCAGGTTGGTCTTCAGCTCGCTGCGCGACCAGCGGGAACTGCGCGGGCGTGCGGCCGCCCAGAACGGGCTGCCGAGCCGGTAACGCTCGACGAATTCCTTCTTGCCGTCCAGCACGAGCTGCGCGAAGCCGCCCTTCTTGTAGGCCTCGATCGCCTGCATCTGCAGGAGCGGCGCGCGCTCGTGGTTCGGGTAGCGATCGACGAACGCGCGGTAGGCTGTCGGCGGCGTCCGTGTAGCGCTGCTTGCCGACGTAGAGGTCGCCGAGCTCCGAATAGAGCATGTAGGCGTACGGGATCTCGCCGCGTGCGCGCCACGAAGTCGGTCGAGCGTCTCCTGGCCCTCCACGTAGGAGAACCCGATCGACAGCACGCGGAACGTGTCCTGCACCAGCTCGCGGTCGGCGCGCGCGAGCGTCGGCCGGGTCCGCGACCCCGCCCGGCTTGCGCCGGGTCGACGAGCTTCAGGTCGAGCACGCGCACGAAGGGATCGAACGACGCCTCGTTCTCGGACTGCTTGAACAGCGACCAGCCGAGCTTGTAGAGGCTCTGCTCGTAGAACTCGCTTTTCGCGCCGAACGCGCTCGCGGCCTCGTAGGCTTTCTGGGCCTCGGCATAGCGCTTGGCGCTGAACAGGATCTCGCCGCGGCGGAACTGCGCCTCGTCGATGCGCGGGCTCGAGGGATACGTCGCCACCAGTCGTGTCGAGGTAGCCGAGCGCCTTGTCCGCCTCGCCGAGCGATTCCCAGCCGCGCGCGAGCTGGTAGAGCACGACGTCGGCGCGCGCGTAGTCCGGCTGCTGCTCGAGCAGGCGCGTGTAGATCTCGATCGCCTCGCGCGTCTCGGCCTCGCCCAGCCCCGCCGTCTCGCCGCGCGCGACTGTCGCCCGACCTCGATCTGCAGGTCGCCGAGCCGGCGCATCGCCTCGGTGCGCAGCGCCGGGTCGCCGCCCTCGAGCTCGAGGAAGTCGCGGTACAGTTCCTTGGCGCGATCCGGGTCCGGCGCGACCGTCTCGCCGGTGCGGACTTCCGGGCGTCGTCGCGCTTCAGGTCCTTGAGCGTCGGCGGCGGCGGTGGCGCCTTGCCGGCCAGGGCGCCGCAGCGGCGCGAGCGCGAGCGCGATCGCGGCGACGAGCGCGCGGCTCATGGCTGCGCCTCCTGCGGCTTCGCCGGCGCGGCTGCCGGCGGCGGCGCGGTCGTAGATCGTCGCGAGCGCATAGCGCGCCTGGATCGAGTATTCGTCGAGGCGCTTGCGCTGGTCCTCGAGCTCGCGCACCGCGATGTCCGCGAGGCGGCGGGCCTGCGCGGCCTTGGCGTTCTCGACGCGCACGCGAGAGCGCATCGACGCGCGGCTCGACAGCGTCTCGACCCGGGCGCCGAGTGCGGCGTTGCGCTCCGGCGCGCCCTCGCGCGCGCGGCCCGAGGCGGTCTCGCGCGTGCGCGCGTCGTAGACGGTGGCATTCAGGTCCCGGAGCGCGCGGTTCGCCTGCCAGCAGCGGACCTTCCAGGCGGCGTCGAGCTTCCACATCAGCACGCCGCGCGAGAGGCGCGCCTTCTCGCGCGCCTCGTCGTAGCTCGCGTCACCCGCGTGCTGCGCGAGCTCGGCGTCGACGGCATCGAGCAGGTCGAGCTGCTCGCGTTCGGCGTCGGTCGCGAGCGCCGTGACGTCGCGCGCGCCGACCGCCGCCTCGAACTCGCCCTGCAGCGCGTCCCGGCGGCCGTTGATCGTCGACACGTCCACCGTCGCGAGGCGCGCGTCGGCGGCGGGAAGCTTCTGCTCGAATGCCAGCCGGCGCGTCGCCACCATGTCGGCGAACGCCCCGAGGCTGTGCGCCCAGGCCGAGAGGTTCTGGCCCATCGCGTCGAGCGCGCGGTAGTTCTTGAGCCCCTCCTGGAATTCGTGCCCGGCGAGCAGGTGATAGAGGTAGCGCGACTCCGGCGAGTCCGGCAGCGTCGCGAGCTGTGCGAACCAGCCCTCGCGGCCGTCGCCCGGCGATTTCATGGCGGCCGCCAGCAGGTCGCCCGAGCGGATCGCGTCGATCGATTCGCCGATGCGCACGCGCTCGGCGTCGTAGGCCGCGATCGCGCGCTCGTAGTACTCGACGGCCTGCGCCATCGCGCCGAGCTCGGCGTAGGCATAGGGCACGGCGAGGAAGGATTCCTGCACCGCCGCGTCGAGCAGGTTCCGGCCCTGCAGCTCCTGCCACGGCAGCGAGCGCGGCCTCGTACTGCTTCGCCGCCGCGTCGGCCCAGCCGGCGCCGAGCAGTGCCTTGCTGGACTGCGGGCCGGAGAGCCGCACGCGTTCGAGGGCGGTGCGCGCCGCCGCGGGCTCGCCCGCCTGCAGCGTGCGTAGCCGATCGCGAGGTTCGCCTTGTCGCGCAGCGCCATCAGTTCCGGCCATTTCGTCTCGAGCTGCCGACGGCGTCGAGCAGCGCGAGCCCGCGCTCCGGCCTGGCCCGCGCGCACCAGCGCGACGCCGAGGTTGAACTGTCCGTAGAGGAGCCAGTAGCGCGGTCCCTGCCAGTTCGAGAGCTCGGCGATCGCCTGGTCGTAGCGTTTCCGGTACAGCAGGCCCTGCGCGATCAGCAGCCGCCGCTCGGCCTCGAGCTCCTCGGGCAGCGTGCCGGCGGACTGGCGCAGCGCACGGTCGGATTGCTCGTACTGCCCCGGACGCATACAGCACCTTGCCGAGGTAGAACCAGGCGCGGCTCTTGCACGTCCGCGGGGGTTTCCGGGTCCGCCAGCAGCCGCTCGAAGATCTCGCGCGCCTCGCGATGCTGGCCGAGCGACAGGTAGAGGCCGCCGCGCAGGAGCTCGGCATCGCGCGCGTGCGCGACGAGCCGGCCCTGGTCGCGGTAGGACGGCGAGGCGCACCAGCGAGTCGAAGTAGTCCTGCTGGTAGAAATGGAACAGCACGTCGCCGTAGTGCAGGTCCTGCACCTTCACGGCCGGCAGGCCCGGAAGGGCCTCCTGCTCTACGGACGGCGCGGCGAAGGCCGCCGGCGCGAGTGCCGCGAGGATGAGGAGCAGGCGCAACGCCTCACTCCCAGACCTTGACCACGAACTCGGGCTGGAGCTGGCTCGCCTTGTCGCTGATCCGGAGCTCCACGTACTTGGCGCCGACGCCCTTCTCCACCTTCAGGGTCGTGCCGCGCTTGTAGTCGCGCTGTGTGCGGACCCTGGCCGGTGAAGAACGCGGTGACCTCGTGCTCGCCCGCCTTCATGTTGCCGAGCCACAGGCGCTGCACGCCGCCGCGCTTCAGCGCATCCTGCTCGCGCTCGGTGTAGAGGTAGTTCGCGACCTCCTTGTCGTCCACCTTGAGCTGCACGGAGTCGAGCGCGAAGAACGTGCCGACGTCCATCGAGACGAACACGGCGACCTGCGTGCTCGCGGGGAACAGCAGGTCCTCCTCGAGCATGAAGAGGTCGCGGTTGAGGTCGACGACCTCGCGCCGCAGCGATTGCACCTCGGCGTCGAGCGAGGAGCGCTCGACGGGCGCCTCGGCCGCGGTGCCGGCCGCGTCGTCGGCGAAGTGCGGGCATCGAGATCGCGACGGCCGCCAGGAAAGTGATGAATGCGGATTTCATGGTCGCTCCAGCCTATTCGTCGATCAGGTCGCGCAGGTCCACGAGCAGCCCGCGCTCCTCGCGCTCGTCGAGCGCCTGGTGGCGCGCGCGGATCGCGCCGTGTGCGGTCGATCAGCACGATCAGCGGCAGGTCGTCCGCGCGGTAGTCGCGGCTGACGTCCTTGCCCTTCGTCGATCAGCACCGGATAGCCGATGCCCGCGGCGCCCGCGAGCGCCGCGGCTCGCCCGGGTTCGGTATCGAGGTTCACGCCGAGGACGGTGAGCCCGACGCTGCCGTAGGTGCGGCGCAGGCGTTCGAAGCGCTCGAGCTCGCGCCGGCAGTCGCCGCACCAGCTCGCCCAGAACACGAGCGCGACGACTTCGCCGCGGTACTCCGAGAGTCGGTAGTTGGTGCCGGCGGTCGAGGCCAGCGCGAAATCGGGGGCGGCGGGACCCTCGGCGGCGGCGGCGGCGAGCCCGATCGCGGCGAGAAACCCGGCCAAGGCGAGGCGCATTGCTGCGCCGCGGCGATGCTGGCCTGTCTCCATGACGTCAACCCCGCGTGACATAACGCCGGCCAACCCGGCATGGGATATGTTTACTTAAGGCGCGCCGGCGATCTCGGCGCACGTCACACAATGGTGCCGTCGACGACCGGATTGAACGCGATGAGGCTGTCCTGGAGCGTCGCCGACCCGAGGCCGTGGCCCGGGAATCGTGTCCCGAACTGCCCCTGCTCGCCGTGCAGGGCCATGTAGTTCAGGAGCACCGTCTCCACCAGCAGGTTGACGTTGTTGGCGGCCGGCGTGCCGGCAGTCTCGACCGAGCCGTCGCTGCGGAACCAGCCGATCTGCTGGTGCTGCTCCGGCGGCCGGCTGTCGCCCGTGTAGAGCTGCGCCCTGCCCCCCGGGTTGTAGACCAGGAAGAACGAGGCGGCCGTCTGCTGGTTGTCGCTCGACCAGTCGAACTTGCCGCGCCCGTCGGCGCTGTTGTCCACGACGCCGTCCGCCGAGAGCGAGCCGTCGCTGAACACGTACAGCATGAGCGGCACGCCGCGGCGCGCCGCGTATTCGAGGCAGGCGCCCATGCAGCGGCCCGCGCGCAGGTCGCAGATCTCGCCGGTCGCGCGGCCCTGGCCGTGGTAGTCGTAGCCGCCCATCGTGATCGTGCCCGCGCCCGCGTAGCCGTTGATCACCAGCTTCATGACGGCCGCGGTCTTGCGGAACTCGTCGTCGTTGTCGAACTCCGCGCGCGAAAAGATGCCGGCCGGGCCGACGATGTCGGGGTCGAGCTCCGGATTCAGCGCCGACGGGTCGCCGTAGCGGTCGGTGAGGTCCGCGGCCTTGACGTAGTTGCAGCGCACCAGGTCCTTGATGACGGCGTCGCGCGAGATGCCGGTGCTGACGCGCGCGAGCTTGTCGTCCGACAGGCGCTGGATCGACTCCATCACGCGCACCGCGTCGTCCTGGTCTAGCAGGCCGACGAGCTTGCCGGTGTCAACCAGGCCGGTGACGTCGCTCGTGCGGTCGACCTTGGTCGGGCGCACGGACGGGTCGAGGAGATAGCGGGCGCCATCGAATTGCCGCCGGATTCCGAGCTCTCCGAGCCGATCAGCGTCAGCAACTCGCCGTCCGCGCCGGCCTGGAAGATGCCGTACATCGGGTTGTGCGGGTTGTTGCCGGTGTCGTTCTCGGAACGCGCCGGGATGACGGCGCCGTTGATCGTCGGCGGCGGTCGTGACGCTGACGCGCTCGAGGATGCCGCGCACGAAGGCGCTGTCGAGGTGGAACAGCAGGCCGAGCCGGTTCTCGATGAAGTCGTTGGTCGGCGCTGGCCGGGATTCGGCGCGTTCGGCACCATGTCGCCCGGCAGGCCGAGCCGCCCGTAGCCGGCGACCGAGAGGAAATCGCGCTGCCCGTCCTGCCCGCCCGTCAGCACGTTCGAGCCCGCCATGTTGGCGCCGCCCGCGAGGTCGATGCAGATGAACGGGATCTTGCCCGCGCCCTGCACCGCGAAGCCGCAGCTCTGCCTTCAGCGTCTCGAGGTCGGAGGACAGCGCCGCCTGCGCCGCGCGCGGGTTGGCGAACAGGCCGAACACCGTCGGCGCGATGACCGTGGCCGCGCCGGCGACGAAGCCCTGCGCCACGAACTGGCGGCGCGTGACGGGACGCGGATGGTCCGGGTGGCGGTAGGGACCGCCGACTTTGGGTTCGCCGCGACGCGACTTTCTCTTCATCGGTGCAAGCTCCTCATTGCAGCAGCGTGCTGGCGCTGCCGACGACGGCCGAGCAGGCCGCCTTGACCACGACTTCCGTGCGATCCCCGGCGCAGCCGCCGCCGCAGGCCGTGAGCCGGCCGATCAGCGCGTCGACCTCGGCCGCGATCTCCGCTGCATTCGGCTGCGTCGTGAGCCCCGTGCCGACGGCGCGCGCCGTGAGCGGGCCGGTGACCTGGGCGCGCTCGGCGGGCGTGTCGAACGCCGTCGCCGCCGGTGCGCCGAAGTTGAAGCCCGGGAAGTACGTCGCGCGCAGGCCGTTGTCGTCGACCAGCTCGTTGCAGTACTCGATCGCCAGCTGCGCCGCGCCGACCTGGTGCGAGGACAGGAAGCCCTCGATGTTCTCGACCGTCGGCAGCTGCTCGCGCACGCGGTTGTAGGTCTCGGCGACGCGCGGATTGGTGGTCGCGATGCCCGTCATCACGGACATCGAGGCCGAGATCTCCTCGAAGTTGCGCAGGCCGATCTCCGAGGCCGGGTCGCCATCCGGCGGCGTCGCCAGCGGCGTCGGCGCCGGCTCGACGTGCGCATGGGTGTTGGTGCCGATCCGCTCGAAGCTCAGGAAGAACTCGTCCGCCGACGGGCCCTTGTCCAGCGCGACCACCGTGCCGAGCCTCGACAGCCCGAAGCCGGTCTCCGGCGAGTAGTTGGCCGCGTTGACCGTGCGGTCGAGCGGCGCGTAGGCCTGGCCGACCTTGGCCTCGGCGCCGTTGATGCCGATGCGCACGCCCTGGATGCGGATCTGGTCCGGGTCCGCGTCGTCGTCGAGGCTGATGAACGCCGGCTTGTTGAACAGGTACGAGTAGCTGTCGAACTGGCTGCCCTCGAACATCACGTAGCTCTGCGGCACGTTGACGAGGTGCGAGACCGAGAACAGCAGGAAGAAGCGCTCGCCGACGCCGGCGTCGAAGTTCTGCGTGATCTGGCCCTGCGTGAGCGCGCGATTGTGGATCGACGACCATGCGCACGACGCCCTGCCAGATGCGGTCGTTGCTGACCTCGTTGCCGACCACCAGCGCGAAGGTGTCGTTCCAGTCGGTGAACAGGCCTGCCGGCGTCGGGTCCGGCTCCGAGCGCAGCTCGCCGTTCACGTAGATGCGGCGGCCGTCCACGGGGCTGTAGGTCGCGACCACGTGCTGCAGCGTCGCCTGCAGCACCTCGTCGGCCGACGGCGTCGACAGCACCGGGCCGCCGTTCGCGTCGGTCGTCGTCGCGCGGTTGAAGAAGTCGTAGTTGTACATGGTCTGGCCGAGCGTGAAGTTGCGCGCGGTCGTGCCGCCGGAGTAGCCGACGATGTGCGCCATCTCCTGCACCACGTTGGCGGGCGCGACCCAGGCCTCGATCGAGTACTCGCCCGTCGCCTTGATCAGGTCGTGGAGCTTGCGGCTCGAGGCCGTGGTGCCCTGCGCCTTGCCGCCGCGCAGGTCGATGCCCCAGCCGCCGACCCAGGTCACGGCGCCCGACAGCGTCAGGTTGAGCGCGGGCTCGACGCCCGAGGTGTCGTAGGCGACCGTGCCGGTGCCGGTCTTGAACTCGTAGAGCGCGATGGCCGAGTTGTCGAAGCGGCTGCCGCCGCTCGCGACGGTGCCGTCATAGAGCGTCAGTGCCTTCGAGATCACGAGGTCGGGATCGACTTCGGTGAGCGGCACGCCGTCGGCGAAGTCCTGGATCGCGGCCTCCATGGCGTTCGCGGCCGTTGCGCAGTCGGTCCAGCAGTTGTGGAACTCGTTGCGCAGGCGCACCACGAGGCGCGACTGGTCCGGCGAATCGAGGTTGATCTTCGCACGCACCGCCGCGTAGGCGACGTCGACGTCGGACTCGGCGAAGAACGGCGACTGCGGCGTGGCCGAGCCCGACGAATGGCAGCGCGAGCAGTACTGCTCGAGCAGCGGATAGACGGTCGAGCCGAACAGCGCCGAATCGGCCGGGAACGACTTGCTGTCGCCGACTTCCTTGATCGGGGGCGGCTGCAGCGGCGCACCGCGCGTGCCGCCGAGCGTCTGTCCGGCCCAGTTGCGGATCCACACCGTGAGCTGGTCGCCGCAGGCAGAGTCGGCCGCGAGCCAGCAATTGTGGCCGCCGCCGACCTTCGTGACCATCATCGAGTCGCCAGGGTTCGACAGGTCGACGACGCCGTTCGCGGCCTCGTAGGCGAGGTTGATGTCGTCGCTGCGCACGAAGCTCGGGACCTGGCCGCCGGTGCCATGGCACTGGCCGCAGCGGTTCGAAGCCTGCAGGTTGTCCCAGACGTTGAGCTTGAACGCCTGCACGTCCTGGCTCGCCGGCGGCGGGCCGGTATAGCCGGTCGCCGGCGGCGGCGTCGTGGCCGGGTTCTCCTCGGTCGAGGCGCCGCCCCCGCAGCCCGCGAGCGCGAGCATTGCGAGCACCGGCGACAGGGCGGTGAGGACGCGCATACGGAAGCTGACGCTGCGTTTCATCGCCTGTTCCTCAATTGCCCATGCAGTACGTGGCGGCATCGGCGAACGCCTGCTTCAGCCGATATCCGCTCGAGCGGAACGAGCCCACCATCGACGTGATCTCGTTGCGGTCGGCCGCATCCTGCGGCGCGCGCAGGCAGACGGTGCGGAACACCTTCTCGACCTGGCAGGTCGCGAATGCGTCGCTCGCGCCGAACTCCTCGCCCAGGGACTTGGCGCCGGTGCCGGTGCCCGGCAGCGACGAGTCCCAGCCGAGCAGCGAGTTCTGGCCGGCACGCCAGCGGTTCTCCCAGGCGTCGTCCGGCGTGCGGAAGCCGAACGCGAACGTGGTGTCGTTGTTGAAGTACTTCGGCTGCACGTTGCCGCCGGTGTAGACCATGCGGCCCTGCACGTCGTCGAAGGTGTAGTACGCGAACGCCTGCGCCATCGGGTCCATGCCCGAGTGGCAGCCGACGCAGTTGTTCAGGAACAGGCGCGCGTCGCCGCCCGGGCTCCGGCTCACGTCCTGGCGGATGCGGTCGGGCGGGCGCGAAGTGTCCTGCACCTCCTCGAGGTCGCGGCACATGTGGTTCAGCAGCGTGAAGCGGAACATCGCGCGGTTGGTCCCGGCGATGAAGAACGACTGCGCGGCCGCGCGCGAGGTCATGACGCCGGCGGTCGCGGCGGGCGGCGTGCCGTAGACGCCCGACTGCGTCGAGCGCGTGAGGCCGGTGAGCAGGTTGACGCCGCGCGTCTCCATCTGCTCGTAGTGGTCGTTGTTCGAGGCCGACACGGCAGGCAGGCCGAGCCCGCCGCCGCCGACGTAGAGGATGTCGGCGGAAAGCACTTCGTTGAACGGCAGGTCGTCGCGCACGATGCCGATCACCGTCGCCGTGTAGTCGTTGAGCGGCGCGAACACGGTCTGCTCGCGGTTGGTCCACGGCGTGACCAGGTTCTTGAGCGTGACGGAGTAGAACGCGGGATTGTCCATCGCGATCTGCGCGGCCGCCTCGGCGTCGCCGCCGGCGATCTCGGTTTCCATCTGGTTCAGGATTGCCGCCGATGGCGGCACGCCCGCTATGCGGTCGTGGATGCGCTTCGCCTGCTCGCGCGGCCCCGCGTGCGCGGTTGCAGCGCATGCGGCAAGCGCCACGACTGCGGTGAGGCGCTTCATGAACGAACTTGCATCTTCACGCGACCAAAGCATTTCGTGCTCCACTCGCTCACGGGTTTCCGAAACTGCGGGCGAATATATCGACGGGCCACAGGGTGGGTAATGTCTCTGAACCGCGACATTCACCCGAGACCCAGGTCAAGGTAGGCTCGAACCGTGACCTGACGATCTGCGTGCAAATGCTTGTATTCAGGGGACACGAGATGGTTTCTGTGGTCCGTGACGCAGTCGTGTGCCTGCATTCTGTCGTGTAGTAACGCCTGTATGGACTGGAGTTAATTGAGATGCCCGTCACGAATACGACATCGCGGATTCTGTCGCTTGCCGTCGTTGCGCTCGCCGGATGTGCCACCGGGCACGACGGCGACGTCAACATCGGCAGCGGCCAGTCTCCCGATCCCGTCGTACTCGACGTCCCGGTCGCGTACGTGCGCAGCCCCCTGCCCGTCGACCTGACCGAGCTCGACGACATCGACGTGCGGGAGAACGAGACGTTCACCGCCGGCGCTGACGTGTGGTTGCGCGACCGCGCGGCGCCGGACGTGCCGGAAGTCAACATCACCGAGCGCGTCACCGGCGGCCTCTGGGACGTGCGCGACATCGACGGTTCCTACGACGGCACCCGGATCGTGTTCTCGATGCGCATGCCGCTGATCCCGGGCGCCATGGACAGCGAGCAGCCGACCTGGAACATCTGGGAGTACGACCGCACCGACCGACGTGCTGCGTCGCGTGATCGCCTCCGACATCGTCGCCGAGGAAGGCCACGACATCGCCCCGCACTACCTGCCGGACGGCCGCATCGTTTTCTCCTCGACGCGCCAGCGCCAGTCGAAGGCGGTGCTGATCGACGAGGGCAAGCCGCAGTTCGCCGCCCAGGACGAGGACCAGAACGAGCACGCCTTCGTGCTGCACGTGATGAACGCGGACGGCTCCGGCATCCGCCAGATTTCCTTCAACCAGAGCCACGACCTCGACCCCGACGTCCTCGACGACGGGCGCATCGTGTTCAGCCGCTGGGAGAACGCGAGCGGCAGCTCGATACACTTGTATACGGTGAACCCGGACGGCAGCGGCCTCGAGCTGCTCTACGGCGCCAACAGCCACGCGACCGGCACCGGCGGCGCGCCGACCGCTCCGTCGGTCCAGGGCACGGCCGAGGTCCAGTTCCTGCAGCCGCGCCCCATGGAAGACGGTGGCGTGGTCGCGCTCATCAAGCCGTTCCAGGGCACCGAGCAGGGCGGCGACGTCATCACCATCGACACCGCGGCCTTCGTCGAGATCGACCAGGCCGACCTCGACAACCAGGGGCTCGCGGGTCCCGCGCAGGTGCGCCTCTCGGTCAGCGACGTGCGCACCGATCCCGGCCTCTCGCCGGGCGGGCGCTACTCGTCCGTGTTCCCGTTGCGCGACGGCACCGGCCGCATGCTGTCGACCTGGACCATGTGCCGCCTGAACGACGCCGAGGGCCGCACCCTCCCCTGCACCCAGGAGAACCTGGAGGACGCGGCTCTCGTGCCCGCGCCTCCTTTATATGGAGTGTGGTTGTACGACCCGCGCGACGGCACGCAGCGCCCGGTGCTGCAGCCGGTCGAGGGCATCCGCTACACCGAGGTCATCTCGCTCGCCGTGCGCTCGCCGCTGCCGGCCGTGATCATCGACGCCGTGCCGGGCGTCGACTACGACCCGGTGCTCGCGGCCGAGAACGTCGGCATCCTCAACATCAGGAGCGTGTACGACCTCGACGGCGCGGACGTCGCGCCCGGCGGCTACGCCTCGCTCATCGACCCGGTGCAGACCACGGCCGACGAGCGCCCCGCCCGCTTCGTGCGCATCGAGAAGGCGGTCGGCCTCCCGGACGACGAAGTGCGCGATTTCCGCGGCTCGGCATTCGGCGCCGCGGGCGGCCTCGGCATGCGCGAGATCCTGGGCTACGCCCCGGTCGAGCCGGACGGCTCGGTGCAGATCAAGGTGCCGGCCGGCGTGCCCTTCGGCATCGGCGTCCTCGATGCTTTCGGCCGGCGCACCAGCCCGCGCCACCTCAACTGGCTGCAGCTGCGCGCGGGCGAAGTGCTGACCTGCAACGGCTGCCACATCCCCGCCGGCGCGCAGCCGGGCGGCCTCCCCGCCGTATCGCACGGGCGCGCCAATCTCTTCGTCGCGGTCAACAGCGGCGCGGCGACGACCGGCCTGCCGTTCCCGAACTCGAACCCCGCGATCTTCGCCGAGCAGGGCGAAACCATGGCCGAAGCGCGCGCGCGCATCTCCTGCCAGACCGATTGCGCGGCGCTCACGCCCTCGGTCGACGTGATGTACGAGGACGTCTGGACCGACCCGATCGCGGCCGCACGCGCGCCCGACGCGCCATTCTCGTACCGCTACGCGGATCTCGTGACGCCGGCGCCGACCTCCGCCGCCTGCCAGTCGACCTGGAACGCGAATTGCCGCATCACCATCCACTACCCGGATCACGTGCATCCGCTGTGGTCGGTGCCGCGCCAGGTTCTCGACAACATGGGCAACCTGGTCCAGGACAACACCTGCACGACGTGTCACGGCCCGGTCGATGCGATGGGCGCAGTACAGGTTCCGGCGGGACAGCTCGACCTTTCCGGCGGCGCGTCGCCGGACGACGCCGATCATCTCGTCTCGTACCGCGAACTACTGTTCACGGACAACGCGCAGGAAGTTAACATGGGCGCGCTGCAGGACATCCTGGTGCCGGGCCCGCCGGATCCGGTGACCGGGCTGCCGACGCTGGTGCCGGTGCCGGTCGCGGCCTCGATGAGCGCCGGCGGCGCGCGGGCGTCGACCAGGTTCTTCAGCCGCTTCGATGCGGGCGGCACGCACGCGGACTGGCTGACGCCTGCGGAACTGCGGCTGATCGCCGAGTGGCTGGATATCGGTGGGCAGTATTACAACGATCCGTTCATGGCCCCGGTCAACTGATTTTATGGCGCGGCTCGCGGCCTGCGGGCTGCTGATCTTTCTGGCGACGATTTCCGCGGCCTGGGCCGAGGGGCCGAGCGTAAGCGTGGCCGATCCCTACCTCGAGCTGCGCACCGGTCCCGGCCGCGGCTTCCCGGTCTTCCACGTGGTCGAGCGCGGCGAGACGGTGCGCGTCGAGACGCGCCGCACCGACTGGTTCCAGGTCGTCGACGCCGACGGCCGCGAGGGCTGGGTGCACAAGGGCCAGATGGCGGAGACGCTGCTGCCGGCGGGCGTGAAGCTCGCGATCGACGATCCGGCGCGCGAGGATTTCGGCACGCACCGGCGCGAGGTCGGCCTGATGCTCGGCGATTACGGCGGCGCGAACGTCGTCACCGTGTACGGGGCCTACGCCTTCAACGAACACCTCGCCGCCGAGCTCGCACTGGGGCACATCCTCGGCAACTTTTCCGACGGCCAGTACGCGACGATCGGCGTGACGCATGTGCCGGTTCCGGAATGGCGCATACAGCCGTTCCTGTCGATCGGCACGGGCGTGATAAGCATCCGGCCGGAGGGCACGCTCGTCGGCACCGAGGAACGGACGGACCAGGTCGCCTATGCGGGATTGGGCGTGCGCGCGTACATGGCGCGCCGTTTCATCCTGCGCGGCGAAATCAAGGAGTACGTGGTCTTCACCGACCGCGACGAGAACGAGGAAGACGTCGAATGGAAAATCGGATTCGCATTCTTCTTTTGAGCGCCGTGATCCTGGCGTCCGGCTGTTCCTACATGCCGTGGCGCAACGACGCACCCGAGGCCGAGCCCCCGCCGCCGCCCGAGGCCGGCGAGGCGCCGGTCGTGATCGACCCGCAGGTCGAGCGCCGCGAGATCGAGACCGCGAAGATCGACACCGAGAACTGGGAGGCCGGTGCCTACATCGGCTCCCTTTCGGTCGAGGACTTCGAGGTCAACATGGTCTACGGCGCGCGCATCGCCTATCACCTCAGCGAGGACTTCTTCGCCGAGGCGATCGCGGGGACCAGCGACGCGGGACTCTCCAGTTTCGAGCGGCTTTCGGGCGGCGCGCCCCTTTTGACCGACAGTGAGAGGCAATTCACTTATTACAGCCTCGGATTCGGCTGGAATGCGCTACCGGGCGAGATCTTCCTCGGCGGTAAGCGCGCCTACAACAGCGCCGTTTACCTCACGCTCGGCGCGGGCGCGACCCGGTTTGCGGGTGCCGACCGCTTCACGATCACTGCGGGCGCCGGGACCCGCGTGCTGATCCGGGACTGGCTTGCGGTGCACCTCGACATACGCGACTACATCATGGACGTGGACGTGCTGGGTGCGAACAAGTCGACCCACAACTACGAAGCGACGCTGGGCCTCACGGCGTTCTTCTGAGGAGGGCCCTTGAAGACGATACTGAAGTTCCCGCTCGCGGCGCTGGCCGCCGCCCTGCTCGCGACCGCCTGGCCGGCGGCCGCCACCGACGGCGCCGTGCCCGCTCCGGCCTTCTCGCTCGCGAGCCGCGCGGGCGGACAGGTCTCGCTCGCGGACCTCAAGGGCCAGGTGGTGATGATCAACTTCTGGGCCAGCTGGTGCGGGCCCTGCCGCCAGGAATTCCCGGCGCTCGACCAGATCTACGCCAAGTACAAGCCGATGGGCTTCACGCTGGTCGCGATCAACGTCGAGAGCGAGAAGGCGGATGCCGAGAAGTTCCTGGCCGCGACGCCGGCGAGCTTCCCGATCCTGTTCGACCCCGACAACTCGGTGAGCGGCAAGTACGGCGTCAGCGCCATGCCGACCACGGTGCTGGTCGACCGCCAGGGCCGCGTGAGTCTGGCAGCACCGCGCCTACAAGCCGGGCGACGAGGCCAAGTACATCGAGCAGATCCGCGCCGCGCTGCGGGAGAAAGTGTGAGACTCGCGCGCCTCGCTACGGCCGCCCTCCTTCTCGTCGCCGCGAGTGGCTGCTCGCGCCTCGAGCCCTGGGTAAAGCCCTACGAGCGCGAGAACCTCGCCGATCCCATCATGGCCTGGGACCGCGACCCCGTGTCCTCCTCGTACATGCGGCACGTCTACGACTCGCGCGAAGGCGCGCGCGGCGCGAACGGCGGCGCGCGGCGGCGGTTGCGGATGCAACTGATCCGCGCAGCCGCGGTCGCGCTCCTGCTGCTGCCGGCGACGGCGCTCGCCGCCGTGCTGCCGGATGACCGCGCCGACCTCCTGTACCACTATTACGACGGCGGCGGCGTCACCATCGACGGCCCGTCGCTCCTCGTGCGCAAGAAGTTCGCCGAGAAGTACGCGGTCAACGCGAGCTACTACGTCGACATGGTCTCCTCGGCCTCGATCGACGTCATCACGACCGCGAGCCCCTACGACGAGGAACGCACGCAGTACGGCGTCGGTTTCGAGTACCTGCGCGGCAAGGTCACCTACGCCGCCTCGTTCAGCAACTCGAACGAGAACGACTACAACGCGGACACCGCGAGCCTCGCGATCAGCCAGGACATGTTCGGGGACCTGACGACGGTCTCGCTCATTTTCTCGCGCGGCTGGGACGACGTGACGCGCCGGGGTGACGCGACCTTCGCGGACACGGTGGACCGGCGCATCTACGGCGTCGACATCTCGCAGATCGCGACCAAGAACCTGGTCCTCGGGCTCTCCTACGAGACGATCACCGAGGAAGGCTTCCTCAACAACCCGTACCGCCAGGCGCGGTTCGTGGATGCGGACGCGGCACTCGGCTACGCCTACCAGGCCGAGGTCTACCCGCGCACGCGGACCGGCAACGCGATCTCGTTCCGGGGCCGCTGGTACCTGCCCTACCGCGCGGCGCTCCAGGGCGACTACCGCTTCTACACCGACACCTGGGAGATCCAGGGCCACACGGCCGACGTGTCGTACACGCACCCGCTCGACGACGAGTGGACCTTCGACGTGCACTACCGCTTCTACACGCAGAATGCGGCGGAGTTCTACTCCGACCTGTACCCGCGCGAGGACTTCCAGAATTTCCTCGCGCGCGACAAGGAACTCGCCTCGATGCAGAGCCACACGCTCGGCTTCGGCGTCGCCTACGAGTTCAAGTCGTCGATGCTCTCGTTCCTCAACAAGACGACGCTCAACCTGCGCTACGACCGCATCCGCTTCGACTACGACGATTTCCGCGACCTGCGCGTGACCGGCGTCGCGCCGGGCACCGAGCCCCTCTACACCTTCGACGCGGACGTCATCCGCTTCTACTTCTCCGGCTGGTTTTAGGGGACAGCGCGTAAAAAAGGGGACGCACCCCTTTTCGATTTCGCCCGACTGTCACCTCTAGATTTGACCGAAAAGGGGTGCGTCCCCTTTTTACGCGTTGTCCCCTCTTACGGCGGCGCTTCCAGTCCTTTCGAGTACAGCACCTTCCCTTCCGCGGTGACGACCACCGCATCGGCGTCGGGCTGTGCCTCGACCAGCGCGAGCCCGCGCTCGGGTCCCATGATGAACACGCTCTTGGTGAGCCCTTCGGCGAGGGTCGAGGTGGGCGCGATAATGGTGACGCTGCGCACCCCGTGCGGGCTCTTGCCCGTCTTCGGGTCGATGATGTGGTGGTAGCGCACGCCGTCCTCGTCGAAGAACCGCTCGTAGTCGCCGGACGTCGAGATCGCCGCGTCCTCGAGCGGGATCCGGGCGATCACGCGCTCGCGGTCGTCCGGGTGGCGGATGCCCACGATCCACGGCCGTCCGCGGCGGTCGCCCAGGATCCGGCTGTCGCCGCCGGCCGTGACGGTCGCGTTCTGGAAGCCGCGCGCCTGCAGGATGGCGATGCTCGCGTCGACCGCATGGCCCTTGGCGATGCCGCCGAGGTCGATGCGCACGCCGGGCTTGAGGAACCGGATCGTCGATGCGGACAAGGTCCACGACCACGTGGCGCCAGTTGATGGCAGGCAATGCCGCCTCGATCTCGGCATCGGTCGGGTGCTTGCCGGCCCGGTAGTCGTACAGGTACCCGACGCTGGCGTAAGTGATGTCGAAGGCCCCGCCGGACATCTCGGAAAACTCGAGCGACCGGGCGACGAGCCGCGCGAGTTCCGGGTCCACCTTCACCGGGCCCGCCGCCGCTTCGCGGTTCACCCGGGAGAGCTGGCTCTCCGGCTTGTACGTCGACATCAGCGCGTCGATCCGGTGCATCTCGGCGATCACCGCATCGATGGCCCGCTCGGCCTCGGCCGGATCCTCGTGCCAGACCTCGACGGCGATGCGCGTGCCCATGATCGCCTCTTCGCGCGCGTGCCAGTCGGCATGCGCGGGCGCGGCGCACGGCGACAAGCAGGGTGACCGCAAGGCAGAAACGGCGCATCATGGCGCCCTCAGTTTGGACGATGATCCGACCGTCGCACAACGGCTACACTAACGCCCGTCCGCCGCGCCCGGAACCTGTCACCCTGCGTGCGGTCTGTCCGGGTGGGCCCTGCACAGGAATGACATCATGAAGCTGATTTCGAGAATCCTCGGCGCGCTGCTCGCGTCCGGCCTTGTTTCGCTGCCTGCCACGGCCGCCACGACCGAGGAAGCGACCATCGAAAAGTCGCTGACCGTCCTGCGCGAACTTCAGGCGATGCCTGACCAGCGCATTCCTGATCTGCTGCTGTCCAGGGCCGAAGGCATGATTATTCTGCCCGGCAACGTCAAGGTCGGACTCTGGATCGGCGCGCGATTTGGCACCGGAGTGATGCTCGTACGCAATCCCGACCGGAGCTGGAGCAACCCCGTGTTCGTATCGATGGGAGGGGGTAGCTTCGGGGCGCAGTTTGGCGGCCAAGTCTCGGACATCGTGCTCATCCTCACGACTCGCGAGAGCGTCGAGGGCATTACCGACGGCAAGCTGACGCTCGGCGCCGATGCTTCTGCCGCGGCCGGCCCGGTCGGACGCACCGCGAGTGCCTCCACCAGTATCGCCTTTGATGCCGAAGTCTATTCGTATGCCAGGTCGCAAGGACTCTTCCTCGGGGTCTCGCTCGAGGGCAACGGCATCCTGATTGCAAAGAAAGCCAACAATACCTTCTACGGGAACTCGAGCGCGGCGACCATTCTCGCCAGCAAGGAAGCAGCACCGGCGCCCGCGCCGACGCTCGTCGCCGAAGTCACCAAGATGACGACCACCGCGACGAGCGCGGTGGTTGAAGAACAGACGGCGAAGGAAACGAACCCCGCTACGGCCACGCCCGCAACCGAGGCCAAGACCTACCCGATGCCGGATGCGGAGCCGGGCACGGAACCGCCCGGCACCTGATCGGTCCCCGGCGCATGGCAATCGCGCACGAACACAACCTGAACGCCCTGCCCCCCGCCGCGCGCCCGCACGGCATCCGCGTGCGGCTGCGCGCGCGCGACCCTTTCACGCGCCTCGTCGGCGGCGACTGGAACAAGTTCCACTGGTTCGCCACCGAGCGCGAACGCGACGCGGCCTTTGCAGACATGTCGGGGCGTCACCTCTATTCGCGTCGCGGCGACGAGCCCTCCGTCGTCTACGAAAAGGTCTCCGCGGCCGCCTGAGCCCGACTCAGCGGATGCGGCCGAGCAGCAGGTAGAGCGTGCGGTCGCCGCCCTCCCCGAAACCCGCGGCGACGTAGATCGGCCCGAGGAAGGTGTCAAATCCCACGAAGGCCGATCCGTTCAGGAGCGCCGAGTCCACGCTCACGTCGCTGCGACGGCTCCAGACATTGCCGAGCTCAATCGAGAAGCCGACGTAGGTCGGCACGTCGAAGAGCCCGTCCTGCCCGCTGCCGATGCGCCGGTACATGATCGTCCGGGCAATGGCGAACTGCGGGCCACTGATCTCGTCAGGCGACAGCCCCGAGAGGTCGAAAAGCCCTCCGAGCGTGTAGAAGTCCTGCACCTGGTTGGTCGGCCCGGACACGTGCGCGCCGCCCGCGGCCGAGAGGACGAACGTGTTCCGCCCGTAGGAGCGCGCGTGCGTCCAGTCCAGGGACAGCCGGTCGGCATTCGCATCGGCTCCGAGGCTCTCGCGCGGACCGTTCCACTGCAGCGTCACCAGCTCGCCGTGGCGCGGGAAGTAGGCGTCGTCGAGCCGGTCCACGGAGAAGCGCGCCATGAACTCGCCGCGGTCGAAGCGCGTACGCGGCGGCAGGTCCGGGTCTTCGGGATCGCCGACCAGCAGGTCGCGATTGCCGTCGCCGAAGATGACGCCGCCGCGCAGCTCACCCCAGCTGCCGAATTCGCGGCCGAAGTCGAGTTCGGCTTCCCGGTTGTGCACACGGTAGGTTGCGAGCCGCCGGTCGCCCTCGAAGATGTCGAAGTTCTGGCGTTCGATGAAGAGCCGAGGCATCACGAACCAGTCCGACGTGTAGCCGATCGGCTGGTAGAACTCGGTGCGGAACAGCGGGTTGGCGCCGATCTGCAGGTCGGTCTGCCACTCCGCCCCGTAGCGGTTCACTTCCGTGACCTGCGCGCGCACGCCGGCGCTGAAGTTGTTGCCGCCCTCGAAGTCGTCCTGCAGCTCGAGCCCGAAGCGCAGGAAGTTCGGTCCCCAGCTCTTGCGGCGCGCGTCGACCTCGATGCCGGTCAGCACGCCCTCGTGCACCAGGCGGTAGTCGAGCGCCTCGAAGTTGTCGCTGCCATAGAAGTGCGAGAGCCGCTCGTCCATTTCCTTCGGGTCGAGTGGCTGCCCGATGATGGGTCCCAGCTCGGCCTGGATGCGCTCGCTGTAGCGCTCGGAGCGCTTGCCGGTGCGCACGAAGTGCACGACCGGCTGGGCCGGCTCGCGGCCGCTGCGCGCCGCGAGGTAGTCCTGCCAGTCGGCGTCCCCGAGCGAGAGCCGCGCGAGGCGCTCGGAAGTCGCGCGCGTGGCGGCGAGCCCGAGGCCGATGGTGCCTTCGGCGGCCGCGAAGTCGGTGGATTGCAGGTTCTCGAGGTCCGGTTCGATCAGCACGTCGTCCGGCGACAGGAGCGCGCGCTGCCGCAGCGTCTCCCGCTGCATCATGATCGTCACCGCCTGGTTCGAGACTGCGAGCGCGGAGGTCAACTCCTTGCGGCCAACCGGCTGGAAGCCGACGTCCACTGCAATCACGATGTCGACGCCCATGCTCTTGGCGACGTCGACCGGCAGGTTTTCGACGAGGCCGCCGTCCACCAGCAGGCGGCCGTCGACCTCGACGGGCGCGAACACGCCCGGCGCCGACATGCTGGCGCGCATCGCGGAAGTCAAGTCACCGCCCGCGAGCACGATGCGCGCGCCGGTCTCGAGGTCCGCCGCGACCGCGCGGTACGGCGTCGGCAGCTCGTCGAAGTTCTCGATCGCGGCGACCGGCATCGTCTGGAGCCGGAGTGTCTGCGTCAGCCGCTGACCCTGGATCAGGCCGCGCGGCACGCGGAAGCTGCCACCCTGGATGCCGAGCGGGAATCGCACGAGGAACTCGCGGTCGTCCTGCTTGCGGCGAAAGTTGAGGGTGTTGCGTGCGGGGCGGTCGCGGAACGCAGCGTTCCAGTCAAGGCCGCGCATCAGGGTCTCGATCTCGCCCGCCGTCATGCCCGACGCATACAGTCCGCCGACGACGGCGCCCATGCTGGTGCCCGCGATTGCATCGACCGGGATGCGCAGCTCCTCGAGCGCCTGCAGCACGCCGACGTGGGCGAGCCCGCGCGCACCGCCGCCGGATAGCACGAGCCCGATGCGCGGCCGCGCGGTCGCCGCCGGCTCTTCGACCGTTTCCTGGCTCACGGCCGGCAGCCCTGCCAGCAACAGGAAAATCAGTGCGAAAAGTCGGAACATCGGGGCGCTCATCGGGTCGACGGGATGGTAGCACGGGTGCCGGGAGGGTCCCGTTCGCACGATCCTATAATGACCCGCATGAACGCGACCGCTGGAACGCACCGCAAGTTCGCGCTGGCCGCATGCTTCCTGGCGCTGCCCGCTTCCGCCGCGACGCTCGACGAAGTGATCGTGACCGCGACGCGCAGTCCCGTCGAGATCGAGGCCTACGCAGGCAGCGCGACGCGCATCGCGGCCGATGCGTCGGAACTCGTCGGCGCAACGCACTCGTCCGAACTCATCAATCGTGCCGCGGGCGCGATGATCCAGCGCGGCAGCGGGCAGGAATCGCTCACGGCGCTGCGCTCACCGGTACTGACGGGCGCCGGCGCCTGCGGCGCAGTGCTCGTGCTCGAGGACGGCATCCCGATCCGGCCGGTCGGTACCTGCAACGTAAACGAGCTCTTCGAGGTGAACCTCGAGCAGGCCGCCGCAGTCGAGGTCCTGCGCGGGCCGGGCAGCGTCCTGTACGGCTCGAGCGCGGTGCACGGGATCATCAACGTCATCCCGCCGATGCCGGACGAGATTCCCGAGATCGGCGTTGCGCTCGAAGGCGGCAGCGATGGCTGGCGACGGGTACGGTTCGCGGCATCGCGGGATGCCGAGGATGGCGGCCTCGGAATTGTCATGCACGCGACCGACGACGGCGGCTGGCGCGACGCCTCGGGCTTCGAGGAACAGAAACTGAACGCCGTATGGGCGCAGCCGGCCGGCGGCGGCACGCTGAAGCTCGCGCTCTCCGGCTCGAACCTCGACCAGGAGACGGCAGGATTCATCTTCGGCGAGGACGCCTATCGCGACCGGGCCCTCGCCCGTTCTAATCCCGATCCCGAAGCCTACCGCAATGCGACTTCCCTGCGTTTCGCGGCCCAGTACCGCGGCGCGGCCGGCGCCGAGCTGCGCGCCTACCTGCGCAGTTCGCGCATGGACTTCCTGCAGCACTTCTTGCTGGGGCAACCGGTCGAAGACAACGGCCAGGACAGCGGCGGCGTGATGCTCTCGACCACGCTTGATCTCGGCGGTGGAGCACTGATCGCGGGCCTCGACGCGGAGCTGGCGCGGAGCAGCCTGCTCCAGTACCAGGTCGGCCCGACGACCGACGGCACGCCCGAGGCGAACGCGATCCGCCCGGCCGGCCGGCAATACGATTACCGGGTCGACTCGAGCGTGATCGCTGCTTACGCGAACTGGCGGCGGCCGCTCGCGCAGCGCTGGTCGCTGGAGGCCGGACTTCGACTCGAGCAAGCGCGCTACGACTATGACAATCGCATGATCGACGGCAACACGGACGAGAACGGTGTGCCCTGCCCTGGGGGCTGCCTCTATGCGCGGCCGGGCGACCGGTCGGACGACTTCACGAATATCGCGCCGCGTATCGGCCTGGTGTGGAACCTGGCGGACCCGGTGACGGCCTACCTGTCGCTCTCGCACGGCTTCCGCGCGCCGGAGGCGACCGAGCTCTACCGGTTGCAACGTCAGCAGTCAATCGCGGACCTCGACTCCGAAACGGTGGATGCCGCCGAGCTCGGGCTGCGCTGGCGCTCGTCGGCCGCCTCGCTCGATGTCGCCCTCTTTCACATGGACAAGCAGGACGTGATCCTGCGCGACTCGGCGGGATTCAACGTGAGCGGCGGGCGCACGCGGCACCGCGGGCTCGAGTACGAAGGCGACTGGGCTTTCGCCGACGAGTGGTCGGTGTCGGCGGCCGGCACGTTTGCGCGCCACGAATACCGCTTCACCGCGATCGTCGAGCAGGGCGAGCAGATCACATCGGGCAACGACGTCGACACGGCGCCGCGGGACATCCATGCGCTGCGGCTGCGCCACGCCGGGGCCTGGCTCGAGGCCGAGCTGGAATGGCTCTGGGTCGGGCCTTACTGGGCGAATGCCGCGAACACGGCGCGCTATGGCGGTCACGACATCGGCAACCTTCGAATTTCCGTCGAACCGGCACGGGAATGGCTGCTGTCGCTGCGGGTCATCAACCTCGCCGACGCCGCCTATGCGGATCGCGCGGACTTCGCATTCGGCGACTACCGCTATTTTCCGGGCCGCGGTCGCGCATACTTCGCCGAAATCGGCTGGCGAAAGGAATGAACATGCAACTCGGAGCCATGACTGCCACAGCGCTCGTGGGCGCAATGCTTGCTCTCCAGGTCGGCATGGCGACGACGATGAGGGGTCACGTGGGCACGCCGATGGGGGCAGCGCTCGTCAACTTTGCGGTCGGAACGATATTCCTGTTCATTGCCGTCGCGTTAGGGCGCGGCTCGCTTGCAGGGCTCGCGCAAGCCGGGGCGGCACCCTGGTGGGCCTGGGGCGCAGGCATCCTGGGTGGCGTCTACATCACGGCCTCGGCGGCCTTCGGGGCTTCGCTTGGCGGCGCGACATTTCTCGCCCTGGTGGTCGCCGGCCAGATGGTTGCGGCGCTCGCGCTCGATCACTACGGCCTGCTCGGCTTCCCCGTGCGACCGCTCGACGCCTGGCGCATCGGCGGCGCCCTCCTCATCGTCTGCGGCATGCTGCTGCTGGCGAAACAGTAAAAGGGGACGCACCCCTTTTTCCCGGTGGCGCAATCGAGTTGGCAAAGCGCTAGTTGAAAAAGGGGTGCGTCCCCTTTTACTTCCCCCGCGGCTGCTGCTGGGTAATGCAGTGGATATTGCCGCCGCCGAGCAGGATCTCGCGCGAGGGCACGCCGATCACCTTGCGGCGCGGGAACAGCCGGGCGAGCGTCGCCTTCGCCGCGCGGTCGGTGCGCGCGTCGAGCAGGGGCATCAGGATGTGCCGGTTGGTGATGTAGAAATTGGCGTACGACGCCGCCAGCCGGTCGCCGGCGCGGCGCTGCTTGGCGCCGACGAGCGTTCGATGCCCGCGGCCTCCTGCTCGCTCATGTAGAGCGGCCCCGGCTGGTTCAGCTTGTGGATCCGCAGCCGCCGGCCGCTCGCGTCCTTCGCCTTCGCGAGGACCTCGTATGCCGCGTGCGAAATGTCGTACTGCGGGTCCTCCGGGTCGTCGCACCAGGTCAGCGCGACCTCGCCCGGCCGCACGAAGCAGCACAGATTGTCCACGTGCCCGTCGGTCTCGTCATTGAAGACGCCCCGCCCGAGCCAGATGATCTCGCGCACGCCGAGATGGCGCTCGAGCAGGCTCTCGATCTGCGCGCGCCGCAGCGTCGGGTTGCGGTTCGGGTTCAGCAGGCACTCTTCGGTCGTCAGCAGCGTGCCCCGCCCGTCCACGTGGATCGCGCCGCCCTCGAGGATGAAGGGCGCCCGGTAGCGCGGCTTCGACTCGATCTCGAGCACCTTGGCCGCGATCTGGTCGTCGAGGCTCCAGTCCGCGTACACGCCGCCGTCCTTGCCGCCCCAGGCGTTGAACATCCAGTCGATGCCACGCACGCGCCGGCGCCCGTCCACGACGAAGGTCGGGCCGACGTCACGCATCCAGGCGTCGTTGGATGAAATCTCCACGACGCGCACGCCGCGCGGGCAGCATCGCCCGCGCCGCCTCGAACTGGTCGGCCGACACGCCCATCGTCACCGCCTCGCTCTTCGCGATGGCCGCGGCGACCGCGGCAAAGGCGCGCTGTGCCGGCGCCGCGTTGTCGCGCCATGTATCCGGCCGCTCCGGCCAGAGCATCCAGGTGCCGGCATGCGGCTCCCATTCCGCGGGCATCCGGAATCCGTCTTTTGCGGGCATCGGCATGGCGGCGATTCTACGCGACAGGGTGATATCATTCGCGCATGAGCGAGAAAATCCGCATTTCCAACGGCGTACTGCAGGTTCCCGACCACCCGGTCATTCCCTTCATCGAGGGCGACGGCACCGGCCCCGACATCTGGCGCGCGAGCGTGCGCGTGCTCGACGCGGCGGTGAAGAAAGCCTACGGCGGCAAGCGCCAGATCGAGTGGAAGGAGGTCTACGCCGGCGAGAAGGCGAACAAGCTCCTCAACACCTGGCTGCCCGACGAGACGGTCGCGGCCTGCCGCGAGTACCTGGTCTCGATCAAGGGCCCGCTCACGACGCCGATCGGCGGCGGCATCCGCTCGCTGAACGTCGCGCTGCGCCAGATGCTCGACCTGTACGTCTGCCTGCGGCCCGTGCGCTGGTTCAAGGGCGTCCCCTCGCCCGGTGCGCGCGCCCGAGAAGGTCGACATGGTGATCTTCCGCGAGAACACCGAGGACATCTACGCCGGCATCGAATTCGAGGCGGGCACGGCCGAGAACGCGAAGTTCCTCGCGTTCATGAAGGAGCAGTTCCCGAAGTACTACGGCAAGATCCGCTTCCCCGACTCGAGCGGCATCGGCATCAAGCCGGTCTCGCGCGAGGGCACCGAGCGGCTGGTGCGCGCGGCGATCGAGTACGCCATCGCCAACAAGCGCAAGAGCCTGACCTTCGTCCACAAGGGCAACATCATGAAGTTCACGGAAGGCGCCTTCCGGAACTGGGGCTACGCCCTCGCGGAGAAGGAATTCGCCGGCCCAGACCTACACCTGGGACCAGTGGGAGCGCACGCGTGCCGCCAAGGGCGACGCCGCGGCCAACGACGAGCAGAAGAAGGCGCTCGCCTCCGGCCGCGTGCTCGTCAAGGACGCCATCGCCGACATCACGCTGCAGCAGGTGCTGACGCGCCCCGAGGACTTCGACGTCATCGCCACGATGAACCTCAACGGCGACTACCTCTCCGACGCGCTCGCCGCCCAGGTCGGCGGCATCGGCATCGCGCCGGGCGGCAACATCAACTACGAGACCGGCCATGCCGTGTTCGAGGCCACCCACGGCACGGCGCCGAAGTACGCCAACCTCGACAAGGTCAACCCGAGCTCGGTGATCCTGTCGGGCGAGATGATGTTGCGTTACATGGGCTGGACCGAGGCCGCCGATCTCGTGCTCACGGCGATGGACAAGACCATCGCCGACAAGGTCGTCACTTACGACTTCGCGCGACTCATGGAAGGTGCGACCGAAGTGAAGTGCAGCGAGTTCGGCGACGCCCTGATCCGCAACATGCGTTGAGCGACCCGCGCGCCCCGGAATGCGCCGCCGCGATCGTCGCGGCCTTCGCGCGCTACAACGCCGAGTTCCGGGCGATCACCCGCCGCGCTCCGGAGCGCTTCGAAAACCGCGACTGGTCCGGCAGCCAGGCCGACGTGGTCGAGCGCCTCGAGCTCTACGCGACCTCCGTGAACGCCGCCGTCGCCGACATGAAGCGGCGCCTGGCCGACTCGGCGCACGACACCGCGCTGTGGGCCGCGATCAAGGCGGAGTACGCGCGCCGCATCGAGGCCACGGCCGACCCGGAGTTCCTGAAGACCTTCTTCAGCTCCATCACCCGCAAGCTCTTCGACACCGTCGGCGTCGACCCGGGCGTCGAGTTCTTCGCCCTCGAGCTCGACCCGCTGCGCGTCGCGGACGCTGCGGCCGTGACCGAGCGCTACGCCAACCGCGGCTCACTCGACTTGCTGTTCGAGGAACTGCTCTCAGACTACCGCTTCCGCACGCCCTGGCGCGACTTCGAGGGCAGCGTCGGCCACGTGACGGCGGACGTCGAGCTGACGCTCAAGAGCCTCGGCGAGAAGCGGCCGCTGCGCGAGGTCGAGGTGATCCGCCCGGTTTTCTACCAGATGAGCCGCGCCTACGTCGTCGGTTGCCTGCGCGGCGACGGCTGGACGCTGCCGCTCGCGATTGCGTTCCGCAACTCCCCGCTCGGCGTGCTGGTGGATGCGGTCATGCTCTCGGTCGCGGACGTCTCGATCCTCTTCAGCTTCACCCGCTCCTACTTCCACGCCGACCTCGAGCGCGTGAGCGACGCCGTCCTGTTCCTGCACGGCATCATGCCTGCGAAGCCCGTCTCGGAGCTGTTCACCGTGCTGGGCCGCGCCAAGCAGGGCAAGACCGAGCGCTTCCGCGAGATCTTCCGCCACCTCGGCGCGACGTCCGACCGCTTCGTGCGCGCGCCCGGCGAGCGCGGCCTCGTCATGGCCTGCTTCGCGCTCCAGAACGCCGACGTCATCTTCAAGGTGATCCGCGACCGCTTCCCCGCGGTCAAGAACGTGCGCCGCGAGGAGGTCATGGCGAAGTACGACATGGTCTTCCGCCACGACCGCGCCGGCCGCCTGGTGGATGCCCAGGAGTTCCGCCGGATCCGCCTGCCGAAGGACCGCTTCGCCCCGGACATGCTCGAGGAGCTCCTCACCGAGTGCGCGGAGAACGTGCAGGTCGAGGGCGACGACCTCATCGTCGGACACGTCTACATCGAACGCCAGATGACCCCGCTCAACCTCTACGTCCGGAGCGCGACGCCCGAGCAGGCCGTCATGCGCGGTGATCGACTACGGCCAGTGCATCCGCGACCTGGCCTACACCAACATCTTCGCCGGCGACCTGCTGCTCAAGAACTTCGGCGTCACGCGCCACAACCGCGTGATCTTCTACGACTACGACGAACTCTGCCGCGTCACCGACTGCCGCTTCCGCGACGTGCCGCAGGCCACCTCCGACGAGGACGAGATGCGCGCCGAGAGCTGGTTCTACGTCGGCGACAACGACGTGTTCCCGGAGACCTTCCTGAAGTTCCTCGGCTTCGAGGACTCCACGCAGGCAGCGTTCCTGGAGAAGCACGGCGAGATCCTCGAGGCCGGCTGGTGGCGCGCGCTGCAGGAGCGGCTCGCCTCGGGCGACCTTGTCGAGGTCCTCCCCTACCACCCCCACCGCGTCAGGGTGGCAAGCAGCATCTGAGCGTGGGTTGGGTGGTTAGACCATGTTCAATGCGAGCCGCAATACAGATACTTGCTACGCGGTCAGGTGATTAGTCAGGCCCAAATGACGTAAAACTATGCGTCATTGATGAACACCAATTGTAGTTAGATGGCGATACTCAGAGTATGACCCCCACCACTTTCGCGGCACCGTCGCTTGGCGTTCTGGTTTGTGCCTCTTCTCAACTGTTGACGATTCCGGTTTTACTTTCAAAGGTCGCAGGTATTCCTGGGCAGATGTCCGAAGCGTTGACGAATCACGACCTCAGCAATATTAACGCGGGTACGGCTAGGTATCGTGCGCGAGTAATCTTGACTGATGCACGCCAATTCATCTCAATGGACGTGCACTCGAGAAAGACGGGATCAAGCCACGGGTTGGGTTCTTTTCGACGCGATCGGATGCTTTCGACGAGTTGCTTGGAATGTAAGAGGCGCGCCACCTAACTTTCCGTTGGAGCGGTCCGTGAAAAGCTTGTGCGAGCGCGCCGCACGGCGCTGCAAAGTGGGCAAAGTAAGAGCAGAGGACAACTAACTAGGTGTTGGAGCGATATCATGACAGATTGCACAATCATCGACACGGCTGTGCTCATAGGCTGGTCTCCAGACGGCAAGTGCGTGTTCAACGCCGCGATCCCATTGAGGCAGTACAGGGACGGGCAACATGTGTGGGACAGCCCGGAAGACATTCAGCGGCTTGGTCTCGAGAAGCTCCGTGGTTTTCTGTTCGACTCAACGGCAACCTTGACCCAGGAATTTGAGAGCAACTTTGACGTTCGCTCCGGTCGGTTCGTAAACGGCTGGAATAAGCACGCGGATGGTACGTACCAGAAGCTATGACGCCTGATCCCGCGCCACGGCGCACTTACGCATCTCAACGCATCTTGCGCTTCGGTTTCGACTGGCTGGCTTAAGGAGGAGCTGCGACCTCGAGAAGCGCCCCACCGAAGCTTGCGCTTCTCGTAGGGCGGGCACGAGTTCTCATCACGCGTCGGAGACTCGATATGTCCGGAGGTCTCCCATGGCAGAGATGCCGTCGACTGACGACCTCGAGACCCTGCTAGGAGTGCTCTGCGCCGAGCTCGGCTTCTGTTTTCACGGCGAGACGTACGATCGCCTTGTCGACACTCCGCCCCCCGATGCAGCCGCATTTACGGATGCGGTATTTCGTGCCGGAGGACTCGACCCAACCAGTAACCGCAGTCTCTACGACCAGGTTCAGTTTCGGGTTGCCCAGGTGTTCGACGATCGCAACTACTGACGACGGCTGTCAGTCCGCCAGCCGATCCAGCGCCGCCTCCAGATCCTCGATCAGGTCTTCCGTGTCCTCGATCCCGATCGAGAGCCGCAGCGTGCCCTCGCCGATGCCGGAACGTCGCCTGCAGCTCGGCCGGCAGTCCCCGCACCTTCAGGAGTTGCGGCGGCATGACCAGCGACTCGACCGAGCCGAGGCTCGGTGTGATCGCGAAGAATTCCAGCGCGTCGACGAACGTCCGCACGCCTTCGGCGCCACGGGCGAGGTCGAAGGCGACGATCGAGCCGAACTCGCGCATCTGCGAACGAGCCAGCGCGTGGCGCGGGTGGTCCGGCAAGCCCCGGGTAGTGCACGCGCTCGACGGCCGGGTGTTCCGCCAGGAAGCGCGCGATCGCGAGGGCCGAGGCCGCCTGGGCCTCGTAGCGCAGGTAATAGGTCTTCATCCCGCGCATGACGAGGAACGCCGCGTGCGGGTCCAGCAACGGTCCGAGCAGCACGGCCTCGCGGCGGATCTCGCGGGCAAGGTCCGTGCGCGCGATGATCGCTCCGCCCATCACGTCTCCGTGCCCCGAGGCGTACTTGGTGAGGCTGTGGACGAAGACGTCGACGCCGTACTGGCCGTGGTTGTGGAAGCCCGCGAAGGTGTTGTCCATCACCGTGAGCGCGCCTGCCGCGTGCGCGGCCTTGGTGATGCGCGCGATGTCAGCGATGCGCGTAACGGGGTTGGTTGGCGACTCGAAGTACACGAGTTTGGTCTTGCGTTCCGCCAGAACGCGCTCGATGCCGGCGTCGTCCTCGATCGAGAGCATGGTGTGCGTGACGCCGAGGCGCGCAAGCGTCCCGCGGATCAGCGCGATCGTCGGCCCGTAGGTCTCGACGAAGCACAGCATGTGGTCGCCGGCGCGCAGCTGCGAGATCAGGGCGGTCGCCACCGCCGCCGCACCGGAGCCGGTCGCGATGCAGTCGTCGCGCTGCTGCAGCTCGGCGAGCAGCAGCTCGAGCTGACGCGTGGTCGGGTTCGAGCGGCGCGTGTAGAAATAGCCTTCGCGTTCGCCGCGGTTGAAGCGCAGCGTCTCTTCGAGGCTGTCGTAGGCAAACTTGACGGTCTGGTGGATCGGCGCGACGAGCGGGCGGTTATCCGCCGGAAGCGGCGCTTCCGGCGGATGGTTGACGCGCGTGCGGCCCTTCACTACGACCCCCTGGCGCCGGGGGCCCGTCAGACCCGCGTGATCCAGCCCGCGGGCGTCGGGATCTCGCCGCGCTGCATCGAGACCAGCGCTTTGCGCAGCTTCTTCACGTTCGGCCCGATCTCGCCGGTGCCGACCGCGTATTCGCGGCCGCCCTCGCGCACCAGCGTGCCGACGCCCGAGAGCACCGCCGCGGTGCCGCACAGCGCCGCCTCGCCGTCCTTCACCCAGTCGAGCATCTCGTCCACGGAGAATTCGCGCTCCTCGACCGCATAGCCGAGCTGCGGCGCGATCGTCAGGATCGAGTCGCGCGTGATGCCGTGCAGGAACTGCGTGTCGAGGCTGCGGGTCAGGATCTTGCCATCGCGGATCAGCAGGAAGTTGGCAGCGCCCGTCTCCTGCACCGATCCGCCCGGGCAGAACACGACCTGGTCGGCGTGGTGCTGCTGGCGCGCCGCCAGCGTCGGGCCGAGCGCCGCCGCATAGTTGCCCGCCGCCTTCACCTGGCCCATCAGCGTCGAGGTGCGCGTCAGCTTCTCCTCGACGTAGATGCGAAGCGCTTTCTCGCCGTTCGCGAAGTAGTCCCAGACCGGGCTCGCGAGCACGACCAGCATGGCTTCGGTCGCCGGCGCGGTGGCGCCGCCGATCGATGCGCCGGTGCCGAACAGCGTCGGGCGCAGGTACAGCGCGCCGGGGGCTTCGGGCACTTCGCCCCGCACGCGGTCGATGACGCCGACGACCATCTTCGCGAGCTGCGCCGGGTCCGGCTTCGGCATCACCAGGCACTCGGCGCTCTTCTGCATGCGCGCGATGTGCTTGTCCATACGGAACACGTTGATGCTGCCGTCCGCCCAACGGTAGGCCTTGAAGCCCTCGAAGCAGGCGCTGCCGTAATGCAGGCCATGGATCGCGGGTGACATCATCATCGGCCCGTACTTGCAGAACTCGTGCTCGGACCAGCCCCCGTCCTGGTAGCTCACGACCGCCATCTGGCTCGCGAGCACGGTGCCGAAGGCGGGCCGGGCGGCAGCCTCAGTGGCGTGAATCTTGGGCATGGCCTGTGCATTCATGGCGTTCAGTCCTGTATGAAAATGGTGGCGGGATGCTCAAGCTTTTCCTTGAGCGCCTGGATCATCGCCGCGGCGTCGAAACCGTCCACGAAGCGGTGATCGAAAGATGACGAGAGATTCATGATGCGGCGGATCGTGATCGCGCCGTCGATGACGACCGGGCGATCGACCGCCTTGTTGACGCCGACGATCGCGACCTCGGGCGCGTTGATGACGGGCGTCGAGGCGATGCCGCCAAGCCTGCCGAGGCTCGTGACGGTGATGGTCGATCCCATCAACTCGTCGCGCGAGGCCTTGTTCGAGCGTGCGGCCTCGGACACGCGGCGGATCTCGGCCGCGAGGTCGTGCAGCGAGCGCGCCTCGGCGTGCTTGACGACCGGTACCTTGAGGCCGTCCGGCGTCTGCGTCGCGACGCCGACGTGCACGGCGGAATGGCGCAGGATCAGGTTCCGCTCCGCGTCGTGCACGGCGTTGCACTGCGGGAACCGCTCCAGCACGCGCACCAGCGCGGCGACCAGGAACGGCAGGTAGGTGAGCGACGGCGAACCCTTCGGCTGCCGCGAGTTCAGGTACTGGCGGAGCGCCTCCAGCTCGGTGACGTCCACTTCTTCGACGTAGGCGAAGTGCGGGATGTTGCGCTTGGCCGCGCTCATGCGCTCGGCGATCACGCGCCGGACGCCGATGATCTTGATCTCCTCGACGCCCTTGCGCGCCGCGAAAGCCGCGGGTCGCACGGCGGCGCTGCCGCCCTTGCCCGTGATCACGGATTCGAGGTCCTGCGCGGAGATGCGGCCGCCCGGGCCGGAGCCGCTGACGGTTGCGAGGTCCACCCCGGCGACGTGTGCCTTGCGGCGCGTTGCCGGCGAGGCCATCACGCGCGTCGCCACGGCAGGCGTCGCTGGCGCGGCAGCGGGCTGGGCTTTCGCAACAACTGGCGGCGTCGAGGCCGGGCCAGCCGCCGGTTTCGGCGGCGCAACCGCGGGCTCGGCAGCCGCAGTTTCCGAAGTTTCGAACGCGATGAGCTCGGACCCGACGGCGACCATCTCGCCAGGCTGGCCGGTGATCGAGACGACGCGCCCGGTCACGGGCGAGGGAATCTCGACAGCGGCCTTGTCGGTCATGACTTCGGCGATGACCTGGTCTTCCTCGACCGAGTCGCCGACCTTGACCTTCCACTCGACGACTTCGGCGGTAACCGTGCCTTCGCCGAGGTCCGGCATCTTGAAGACGTAGCGGCTCATGAGGCCTCCATGACGGCCTTCAGGGCATTCGTGACGCGCAGCTGGCCGGGAAAGTATTCCCATTCGAAGGCGTGCGGGTACGGCGTGTCCCAGCCCGCGACCCGCAGGATCGGCGCCTCGAGGTCCCAGAAGCAGTTTTCCTGGATCGTGGCCGATAAGCTCCGCGCCGAAGCCGGAGAAGCGCGTCGCCTCGTGCACGACGACGCAGCGTCCGGTCCGCGCAACCGAGTTGCAGATCGTGTCGACATCGAGCGGCACCATCGATCGCACGTCGATGATCTCCGCATCGAGTCCGAGGCCGCGGGCCGCCGCCTCGCTGACGTGGACCATGGTCCCATAGGTCACGATCGTCAAGTCGCTGCCCGCGCGCACCACCTCGGCCTTGCCGATCGGCACGGTGAAGTGGCCGTCGGGCACCTCGCCCTTCGGGTGCGTGCTCCACGGCACCGCCGGCTTGTGCGGGTCGCCGTCGAACGGGCCGTTGTAGATGCGCTTCGGCTCGAAGAAGATCACCGGGTCGTCGTCCTCGATCGCCGAGATCAGGAGTCCCTTGGCGTCGTACGGGTTCGAGGGCATGACCACCTTGAGGCCGGCGACGTGCGCAAAGAGCGCCTCGGGACTTTGCGAATGCGTCTGCCCGCCGCGGATGCCGCCGCCGCAGGGCGTGCGCACCGTGACCGGCGCGAAAAATTCGCCCGCGCTGCGGAAGCGGATGCGCGCGAGCTCGCTCACGATCTGGTCGTAGCCCGGGTAGATGTAGTCGGCAAACTGGATCTCGGCGACGGGCCGCAGGCCATTCACCGCCATGCCGATCGACGCCGCGATGATGCCGCCCTCCGAGATCGGCGTGTCCATCACGCGGCTCTCGCCGTACTTGCGCTGCAGGCCGTCGGTGACGCGGAACACGCCGCCGAAATAGCCGACGTCCTCGCCGAGCACGACGACCGAGGGGTCCTGGCCGAGCTTGATGTCCATGGCCGAGTTCAGGGCCTGGATCATGTTCATCTGCGCCATGCGGCTATTTCCCCGCCATTTCGGCGCGCATTTCGGCTTCCTGGCGGCGCAGGTGCTCGGGCATCTCGCTGAACACGTCGTGGAACATCAGGCCCGGGTCGAGCCGCGGCCCGTCGGTGAGCGTGCCGTAGCTGACCGCCTCCTTCCACGACTTCGCGACGTGCTCCTCGAGCTCGGCGGTGAGCGACTTGTGCCGCTCCTCCGACCATTCGCCGAGTCCGATCAGGTGGTTCTTGAGGCGCTCGACCGGGTCGCCGAGCGGGAACCCCTGGTAGTCGTCCTTGGGCCGGTAGCGCGCCGGGTCGTCGCTCGTCGAGTGGGCCGCGGCTCGGTATGTCACGTGCTCGATCAGCGTCGGCCCGCGACCGGTGCGCGCGCGATCTGCCGCCCACTGCGTCGCGGCGTGCACCGCGAGGAAATCATTGCCGTCCACGCGCAGGCCGGCAATCCCGTAGCCGGGTCCGCGCGCCGCAAACGTCTGGCGCTCGCCGCCAGCGTGGCCCTGGAACGTCGAAATCGCCCACTGGTTGTTGACCACGCAGAGGATCACGGGCGCCTTGTACACCGAGGCGAACAGCAGCGCGTGGTGGAAATCCGCCTCGGCGCTCGAGCCCTCGCCGATCCAGCTCACCGCGATGTCGTCCTGGCCCTTGATCGCCGCCGCCATCGCCCAGCCGACCGCCTGCGGAAACTGCGTCGCGAGGTTGCCGGAGATCGAGAAGATGTTGCCGTCGCGCCAGTGGTACATGACGGGAAGCTGCCGGCCCTTGCACATGTCGCGCGTGTTCGAGAGCAGCTGGCACATCAGGTCGAGCATCGGCCGGCCGCGCACGACGTAGATGCCCTGGTTGCGGTACGAGGGGAACAGCATGTCGGAAGGCCGCAGCGCCATCGCCATCGCGACCGACACCGCCTCCTCCCCGTAGGAGCGCATGTAGAAGGAAATCTTCCCGGAGCGCTGGATGCGCTGCATGCGGTCGTCGTAGACGCGCGTGAGCAGCATGTGCCGCAGCCCGATCTGCAGTTCGGCGGCGTCGAGGTGCGGATGCCAGGGACCGACCGCACGGTGCTCCTCGTCGAGCACGCGCACGAGACCCTCTGAGAGATAGCGGATTTCGGTCGCGGGGCTGCCGGCTTCCGGCCGCGCGATCTCGCCCGCGGGTGACAGCTTGAGGTAGCTGAAATCGGGCGCGTCACCGGGACGCGCGGGCGTCTTGGGCACGTGCAGGCGTGATTCGGCGGCCATCGGATCCCTCGCGGCGGGCGGGGCAGTATTCAAACGGCATCGTACGCGGCATGGCCGCGCACCCGGAGATATCTTGTACTGTCCTGCAAAATAGTGAAATAATCATTGCGTTTTTATCACTATTATGAAATGAATATTCCATGAATCTGGACGCCATCGATCGGCGGATCCTCGACGAGCTGCAACGGGACGGCGCGCAGTCTGCCGCGGACGTCGCAGCCAAGCTGGGGCTCTCCAATACGACCTGCTGGCGGCGCATCCAGCAACTCGAGCAGGACGGCGTGATCCGCAAAAGGGTCGCCCTGCTCGACCGCAAGGCGCTCGGCCTCGACGTCATGGTCTACGTTCACGTGCGCCTGCGCAGCCAGGGGCGCGACGCGCTCGCGCAGTTCGAACTCGCGATCCGCGACCGGCGGGAGGTGCTCGACTGCTGCACGCTGACCGGGGAGTGGGACTTCTTCCTGCGTATCGTCACGCACGGCATGAAGGAATACGAAGCCTTCTTCCTCGACCACCTGTCGAAGATCCCGAACGTGCAGTCCGTGAATTCCTCGATCGTCGTCTCGGTGATCAAGGAATCGACCGCGCTGCCACTCGCCACGGAGTGACGGCGTCAACCGCTGCTGCCCTCGTCCCCGGCGCACTCCGCAACCTCGGTCTCGTTCGCGAGCTGCTCGATCACGCCTGAATTCTTGCGCAGGAACTCGATGTTCGTCATCGACACGCCGGGCGGAAGCTTCCCGCCGGGCTGCTCGAGCGCATACGACGCGTATGCGTTCTCGATGAGCGAGAACGCGAACACGACGTACTCGCGGCTGGTGAGGCCCACGGACTGCATGGCCGCCTTCGCGCCGGGCATGGCGTCGATCCGTGCTGCCGCCTCCGTGAGGTTGCTGATGCTCGGTTCCTCGGTGGAACAGTCGAGCGGTATCACGCTCAGCTTGCGCGTCGCCTCGACGTACCTGTCGAGCGCGATTTCCGTGAGTGCATAGGACCTCACTTCGCGCGTATCGGCCTCGGGCAGGGTTTCGGCACGGGCCACCGGCAGCAGCAAGGCGGCGGCGGCGAGGAATACGTGGAGAAGACCGTTCGACTGGCTCATGTCCGGTTCCCCTGGGCCTGGTCCGGCCGGGCCGTGACATTCTACGCCCGCCTCGGTTTAGAATGCCGCCGGTCTTGCCATGACGAACCGACTCTTCAAGCCGCTGTTTGAAAGACTGATCGGGGGCTCCGGCATCCGCATCGACGGCGACCGTCCCTGGGATATCCGCGTGAACCGCGACCGGCTCTATCGCCGGGCGCTGCGCGGTTCGCTCGGCATCGGCGAGTCCTATATCGACGGCGACTGGGATTGCGACGCCCTCGACGAGATGTTCCGGCGCGTCCTTGCGGCCGACGCCCAGAGAAAGCCGCTGATCCGCGCCGCGAGCGTTTTCAAGCGGCTGCAGTCCCGGTTCACGAACCTGCAAACGCCGAACCGTTCGCGCGCCGTGGCCGAGGAGCACTACGACCTCGACCATCGCATGTACGCGCTCTTCCTCGGCCCCTGGAACCAGTACACCTGCTGCTTCTTCGACGGCACGACCGAGCTCGAGCGCGCCGAGGTCCTCAAGCTCGAGATGCTCTGCGACAAGCTGGAAATCAAGGCGGGCGACCGCCTGCTCGACATCGGTTGCGGCTGGGGCGGCTTCGCCAAGTACGCCGCAGCGACGCGCGGCTGCGATGTCACCGGCATCAGCCTGTCCGACCAGCAGATCCGCTATGCGGTTGAATACACCCGGGGCCTGCCGGTCACGATCCGCAAGCTCGATTACCGCGACTTGCCGAACTCCGACCTCGCGCCCTTCGACAAGATTTCCATCGTCGGCATGCTGGAGCACGTCGGCTACAAGAATTACCCGACGATCATGGGCGTCGTGCACCAGATGCTGAAGCCCGACGGCCTCTTCCTCCTGCACACGATCGGCAACTGCGAGGAGACGACGGTCGTCGACCCGTGGATCGAGAAGTACATCTTCAGGAATTCCATGGCGCCGGCGATGAGCCAGCTCTCGAAAGCGGCCGAGGGCAGGTTCGTGATCGAGGACTGGGAGAACTACGGGCACCATTACGCGCCGACCCTCCAGGCCTGGTACGAGCGTTTCAACGCGAACTGGGACCGCATCCGGGCGCTGCCGACGGCAAGGCCCTTCGACGAGCGCTTCCGGCGCCTGTGGAACTACTACCTGATGTCCTGCAAGGCCGCCTTCGACGTCGAGCAGCTGCACCTGTGGCAGCTCGTCATGACGCGGCGCCAATCCGGCCGCGGAGTCTACGAGCGTGTGATGCGAACGTCAGCGACCCCGGTGCCGCTGGCCGCACAGAACGCCGCGTAGAAGCGCTACCGGCAACTCGCCGCAGTCAGCGAATCGATCCAGGCGCTGATCAGCGCCACGCCTTCGGTGTCCGCGAGGTTGCTCGCGAGCGGGGGCATCCCGAACGCGTCGCGGCGCGACATGCGCGACAGGAGCTCCGAGCGGGCGCTGTCGCCGGGCGCAATGATGCGCGCATCCGGAATGCCGAGATCGCCCAAGGTCGGCACCACATCGCAGGCTTCCGTCGCCGGCAGCGGCGTGTCATGCCTCAGGTCCATGGTGGCCGGTGTCGGTCCCCCGGGCCGATGGCAGATCGAACAGTTGATGTGCAGGTAGGCCCGTGCGCGCGCATCCAGCGACTCGCGAGTATCGGAGTGAACGGCGTAAGCCGGTGGATCGCCGGCGACCGGCGGCGTCAGCACATCGACTGCATTGAGCGTCACGATCTGGTTGGAGCTCCGCCCGGTCTGCGGATAGAGAAGCGTGCCATTCAATTGCGCGGTCTCGGGCCCCAGGCTGAATCCGGCCGCCTCGTTGTGGCACCACAGGCAATCCGCCTCGCTCGGGATGATGTAGTCCTGCCCGCCGACCGGGACAGTCAATCCGCCGGCCACGCGCGTGGCTTCGGTCTGCGCATCGTTCCAATGGTAGGTGTATCCGGCCCATACGCCGTCCGGGTGGCGCATGAACAGCCGTGTCTCGATCAGTTGACTGCCGATCCGGAAGTGCTTGACGAGCACGGTGCCGTCCGGAAATTCCCATTTGCCGCCGGACGGCACGGTGACGTTCCGGCCATCCGGAAGGCCTAGCCAGCGATCCTTCACGGCGCCGTCGGACCACAGCACCGCATTTGGTGCAAACGGTATCAGGCTCAACAGGGGCGGCGCGCCAGCCTCGGACATGTTTGCGCAGCCCGTTTCCGACAGGAGTTGCGGAACGTTGTCGGCACTGGCGTCGTCGATGAACACGAGCCGTCGCACATGACCGCGGCCCCGGTCGAGCACATAGAGCTCGCCGTCCTCGCCTTCGCCGAATGCGGAAACCTGCAGCGGGCCCGGGGCTCCCGCTGGCGTTTCGCCCTGCCGTACCAATGGCACGACCATGTATTTGCCACCCTCGCCCGGCGCAAGTGCCGCGATCATGCCGCCGAGGTCGCCGAATACGTAGCGACCGACGAGCCGCGTCGCCTGCGTGCCGCGGTAGACACGGCCGCCCGTGATCGAGGAACCCAGGCTGCGGCCATACTCCGCAACCGGCTTCTTGCCGCCACGCTCTATCCGGTTGATTGTCCCCTGCGAGCTCTGCCCGGCATCGCCGAGCCACAGGGCGCCGGTCCTCCGGTCGAAACTCCAGCGCCGCGGATCCTGCAGACCCGGCGCGTAGATCTCGGGGCAATCCTGCATCCCGGTGCCGTCCGCATTGCAGAGCGGGTTGCCGAAAAACGGATTGCGGGCTGCGCCGCCCGGGATGCCGTACGGTGCGCCGCCCGGTCGCGCGTCGACGTCGATGCGCAGCATCTTTCCCAGCAGGCTGCGGGGATCCTGGACGTTCTCAACGGGGTTGCCGCCGTCGCCGAGCCCGATGTACAGGAATCCATCGGGGCCGAACTCGATGTTTCCGCCAAGACGGTTCGAGACGTTTTTCCCGACCGACAGCAGGACGCGTTCCGAATTGGGATCGAGCGTCAGGCCTGCGTCCGGGCTTGCAAACTCGGAAGTAACCAGACGAATTGTCCCATCGAACTTCCCGACGTAATTGACGTAGGCGAGGCCATTCGTCGCGAAATCCGGATGGAACGCGAACCCGAGCAGGCCCGCCTCGCCGGCGTAATGGACCTTTCCGCTGAGGTCGATGAAGTCGCGCGTTGCCGCGACGCCGGGATTGTCGTCGAACACGCGGATCCGGCCGCCCAGTTCCGCCGCGAACCAGCGCGAAGAATCGCCCGGAGCCTGCCTGAGCGCGACCGGCGATGAAAATGTCAATCCGGGAAATGCGCGCGGGGTCTCGACACGCGTGCTGGCTTCAATGCGTTCCGGTGCGACGCAGGTCGTGTTGCTTGGACGCTCGTCGAGACCCGGCAGGAAAGTTGTCAGCGGTGAACGCGCATCCCCGTCACCGCAGCCCAACAGGACAAAAGCCAGGCCCGTGAGCCCGAGCGCGCGGAAACCCATCCCCACTCCCCCAGCACTGCCGCCGACACTATACAGCGCGGGGTTCGCACACTCTTCAGTCCGTGAACTCGAGCTGCCGGATCTGGCCCCGTCCGTAGTCGAGCAGGTACAACTCGCCATCGAGGTCCTCGGCAAACGAGGAAATCTGCAACGAACCGGGGGCCCCCGGCGGGGCACAACCCTGCTCCGCGAGTTGCTGGACGCTGAATCCGCCGGCGCCATCGGGCTCGAGCCAGGCAATCATGCCGCCGAAGTCGCCGAACACGTAGTTGCCCGCGACCTGCGTCGTCTGCAGGCCGCGATAGACGAAGCCGCCCGTGATCGAGAAGCCGAGGTCGTGGCCGTACTCGGCGACGGGATCGATCAGGTCCTGCGTCTGGCAGCCGCTCGCGGGCTCGAAACAGTGCGCACCCTCGCGGATGTTCCATCCGTAGTTGCCGGCGCGCTCGACGATGTCGATCTCCTCCCAGTCGCCCTGGCCCACGTCGCCCACCCAGAGGTCGCCGTTCTGTCGGTCGAAGCTCCAGCGCCAGGGATTGCGGAATCCGAGTGCGTAGATCTCGGGACATTCGGCGGTGCCCGTGCCATCGACGTTGCAGAGCGGATTGGCCGCGAACGGGTTGCCAGCCCCGCCTGCCGGCACGTCGTAGGGCGCGCCGCCGGGCTGCGAATCGACATCGATGCGCAACATCTTGCCGAGCAGGCGCTGCGGGTTCTGGCCATTCTCCTGCGGGTCACCCGAACCGCCGCCGTCGCCAAGCCCGAGGTAGAGGAATCCGTCCGGCCCGAACGCGAGGTTGCCGCCATTGTGGTTGCCCGCGGGCTTGTTAACGGTGATCAGGACGCGCTCCGAGTCCGGGTCGAGCGTCTGCCCGCCGTCGGGGCTGGTGAATTCGGCCGTCACCGAGCGCAGCTGCCCGCCGATTTCCTCGCTGAAGTTGAGGTACACGCGCCCGTTCGTCGAAAAGTCCGGGTGGAAAGCCAGGCCCAGGAGCCCGGCTTCACCTTCGCGGTGCACGCGGTCGCGCAGGTCCACGAACTCGTCGGCGACAGCGGCATCCGGGTCATTCTCGAACACGAAGATGCGGCCGCCCTGTTCGGCGAGGAACCAGCGCGAGCCGTCGTTCGGTGCATGCTGCAGGGAAATCGGTGCCGTGAAGCCGAGGTTCGGGTAGGCACGCGGCGTCTCGATGCCGGTGCTGCATGCCGGCGGATCGGGGGGATCCGGCGGATCCCCGCCATCGCCGCCGCCACCGCCGCAGGCGATGAGCGCGGTCGAAAACCCGGCGGGCCAGAGGATGCGGCGCTTCATGGCGGATACCTTCCGTGGACAGTCAGGGAAGACCCTTCAGACGGCGCGAAGTTTCTCCGCCGCCGCTTCCAGGGTCGAATCGTGCTTAGCAAAGCAGAAGCGCACCAGCCGTGCTTCAGGCGCCTCGTCGCAGAAGGGCGACAGCGGAATCGCTGCGACCCCGTGTTCGCGCGTCAGCACCTCGCAGAAGGTGGTGTCCGGCAGGCCTGAGACGGCCGAATAGTCGGCGAGCTGGAAATATGTCCCATGGACGGGGCGGAGCACGAAGCGCGAACCTTTCAGCAATTCTGTGAAGCGGTCGCGCCTCGCCTGGTAGAAGGGCCCCTGCCCGTCCGCGAATGCCGGCGCTTCGCGCATGAAGTCCGCGATGGCGTATTGCACCGGCGTCGAGACGGCGAAGGTGAGGAACTGGTGCACCTTGCGGAACTCCGCCGTGAGCGGCGGCGCGGCCACGCAATAGCCGACCTTCCAGCCCGTGGCGTTGTAAGTCTTGCCGAAGGAAAAGACGGCAAACGCGCGCTCGCGCAGCCGCGGATTGCCGAGCACGCCGGCATGCTTGCGGCCATCGAACACCAGCGCTTCGTAGACTTCGTCCGACAGCACGAA
Organism: uncultured Gammaproteobacteria bacterium; assembly: GCA_963760725.1. Classification (GTDB taxonomy): domain Bacteria; phylum Pseudomonadota; class Gammaproteobacteria; order Steroidobacterales; family Steroidobacteraceae; genus SCUD01. Next base: position 444,516 of record CAVXET010000005.1, on the reverse strand, counting down.
CGCGTCCCGTCCGTCGATGAGGTCTGCGATCCGGTCCCAGTCTGCAGCCGAAAGCACGGCACCCGCGGGATTCAGCGGCGTGTTGACGACGAGCAAGCGCGTGCGCGGGCCGATCGCCGCCGCGAGGCGGTTCCAGTCGATGCCGAAGTCCGCGACCGCAAGCGGCACGTGCACGATGCGGGCGCCGGCAAGCTCCGCGGCCGGTCCGTAGGAGTCGTAGCTGGGATCGAAGAGGATCACCTCTTCGTCCGCGCGCACGATGGCGTGGATCGCGGCAAAGATCGCCTCGGTGCCACCGGCGGTGACCGTGATCTCGGCGGCGGGATCGATGCGCCAGCCGTGCCGGCGCGCCGCACCCTCGGCAATCGCCTCGCACAGCGCGGGCAGTCCCGCCATCGGCGCGTACTGGTTGTGTCCGGCACCGAGGTGGTGCGCGACGAGTTCGCGCAGCCGGGCCGGCGGGTCGAAATCGGGGAAGCCCTGCCCGAGGTTGATCGCCCCCGCCTCGGCGGCGAGCCGCGACATCACGGTGAAAATCGTGGTCCCGACGCCCGGCAGCTTGGAGGCGGGCATCACTCGTTGGTGGCGATGGCGCGCTGCATGTCCAGCTCGCGCCGCTTCTGCTGACGCTGCATCCAGATGCCGAAGACCGCCGTGAACGTCGCGACCACGAGCACGAGGATGGTCGCGAGCGCGTTGATGTCCGGGCTGACGCCGAGGCGCACCTTCGAGAAGATCACCATCGGCAGCGTGGTGGACGCCCGGACCGGACGACGAAGCTCGCGATCACCAGGTCGTCCAGCGACAGCGTGAACGCCAGCAGCCAGCCCGCGCAGCAGCGCCGGCGCGATCATCGGCAGCGTGATCAGGAAGAACACCTTGGCCGGGCGCGCGCCGAGGTCCATCGCCGCTTCTTCGAGCGATTCGGTCCAGCGTCGCGCAGGCGCGACTGCACCACCACCGTGACGTAGGCCATGCGAGAACGTCATGTGGCGCGATCCAGATCGTGATGATGCCGCGCCCTGCCGGCCAGCCGATCAGCTGCGCCATGGCCACGAACAGCAGCAGCAGCGACAGGCCGGTGATCACTTCCGGCATCACCAGCGGCGCGGTCGACCAGGCCCGTGAACAGCGTGCGGCCGCGGAAGCGGCCGAACGCGCGCCAGCGCGAGCGCCGCCAGCGTGCCGAGCACGACCGGCGCGCAGTCGCGGTGATAGCACGCGATCTTGCAGCGACAGCCAGGCAGCACCGAGCATCTGCTGCGTTGCGCAGCAGCTCGCCGTACCACTTGATCGAGAAGCCGCCCCACACCGTCACCAGCTGCGAGTCGTTGAACGAGAAGACGACCATCAGCGACGATCGGCAGGTACAGGAACAGCGAAGCCCAGCGACCAGCATCAGCCGTGACGAAGCGCGAAGCGCTTCATCGGCTGCGCCTCCAGCTCGCTGGCCCTGCGTAGCGGTGGAAGATCATGATCGGCGATCATCAGCACGAACAGCATCACGATCGCCACCGCGCGACGCCACCGGCCAGTCGCGGTTGTTGAAGAACTCCTCCCACAGCACGCGGCCGATCATCAGCGTCTCCGGGCCGCCGAGCAGTTCCGGGATCACGAACTCGCCGACCGCCGGGATGAACACCAGCATGCAGCCGGCGATGATGCCGGCCTTGGACAGCGGCACGGTGATGCTGCCAGAAAGCCTTGACCAGGCGCTGGCAGCCGAGGTCGGCCGCGGCCTCGAGCAGGCGAGTTGTCGAGCTTCGACCAGGTTGGCGTACAGCGGCAGCACCATGAACGGCAGGTAGGAGTAAACGATGCCGATGTACACGGCGAAGTTCGTGTTGAGCATGTCGATCGGCTCGTCGATCAGGCCGAGCGCCATCAGGACGTTGTTGAGCACGCCGTTGTTCCTGAGGATGCCCATCCACGCATAGACGCGCATCAGGAACGAGGTCCAGAACGGCAGCATGACCAGCAGCAGCAGCAGGTTGCGCCAGCCGGCCGGGCTGCGCGCGATGCCGTAGGCCATCGGGTAGCCGATCAGCAGGCAAATCACCGTCGAGATCGCGGCCGTCGAGATCGAGTTCAGGAACGACTTCCAGTAGAGCGAGTCCTTGAGCAGGAACGCGTAGTTCTCGAAGTTGATCCGCAGGCCGACAACGTTGTCCGAGATCCAGGTGACGAGCGGCTCGTAGGGCGGCATGGCGAGGCGGATCTCGGATACCGAGATCTTGAGCACGATCAGGAACGGCACCAGGAAGAACAGCAGCAGCCACAGGTACGGCACCGCCGTCACCAGCGTGCGGCCCGAGTAGCCGCGCGCGCTCAGCTCGGCCGACGCCCAGCGCCAGGGTCCGTGCGCGCGGATCCACGCAAGCAGCTCGCCCAGCAGGAAGGGCTTGCCGTGCGACCCGCCGCCCTGCATGGGACTCACTGCGTGACCACCACCGGGCTCGACGAATCCCAGGAGAGCCAGACGCGGTCGTCCCAGCGGAAGCGGTCGCCGTCGCCCTGGCGCATCGTGTTCGGCAGCGTGACCCGCATCTGCCGGCCGCTCGCGAGCTTCACCAGGAAGATCGACTGGTCGCCGCGGTAGGCGACCTCCGCGACGACGCCCTCGACGCGGTTGTCGCCGCCGCCTTCGGGGCGCTCGCGCGAGAGCAGGATCTTCTCCGGCCGCAGCGCCACCCACACGATCGCGTCGGGCGCGGCGCTGACGCCGTGGCCCACGTGGAAGCTGCCGCCGAGCTCGTCCGAGGCGACGCGCACGTAATCCGGCTCGTCCTCGACGATGCGGCCCTCGAACAGGTTCACCGAGCCGATGAAGTCCGCCACGAACCGCGAGCCCGGATACTCGTAGATGTCCGTCGGGCGTGCCGATCTGCACGATCTCGCCGTGGTTCATGACGCCGATGCGGCTCGCGAGCGTCATCGCCTCCTCCTGGTCGTGGGTCACGACCACGAAGGTGACGCCGAGCTTGTCCTGGATGTTCAGCAGCTCGAACTGCGTGTGCTCGCGCAGCTTCTTGTCGAGCGCGGCGAGCGGCTCGTCGAGCAGCAGGAGCTTCGGGCGCTTGATGAGCGCGCGCGCGAGCGCGACGCGCTGGCGCTGGCCGCCGGAGAGCTGGTGCGGCATGCGCTTGACGAACGACTCCATGCGCACGAGCTTCAGGATGTCCATGACCCGCTCGTCGATCTCGCCCGCCGACACCTTGTCCTGACGCAGGCCGAAGGCGACGTTCTTCTGCACGTTCATGTGCGGGAAGAGCGCATAGGACTGGAACATCATGTTGACGGGCCGCTCGTAGGGCGGCGTCGCCGGTCACGTCCGCGCCGTCGATCCAGATCCGCCCCTCGGTCGGGCGCTCGAAGCCCGCCATCATGCGCAGCAGCGTCGTCTTGCCGGAACCGGAACCGCCGAGCAGGCAGAAGATCTCGCCGCGGTAGATGTTGAGCGAGACGTCGTCGACCGCGACGAAGTCGCCGAACTTCTTCGTCAGCTTCTCGAGCCGGACATAGGGCTGGGCGCCCGGGTCTTTCCAGGGCTCGTTCTTCTGGTCGGGTCGCGGGTTGGCCATGGTCCCCCTCTCGCCGTGCAGTCTACTGGCCTGTCTTGATGCGAGTCCACGCGCGGCTCGCCTCGCGCTTATAGGACGGGGATTCCGGCGTGTCCGGATACAGCTTCAGTTTTACGTCGTCAGGCGGATAGACCGCCGGATCGTCCCGGACCCGGCTTTCGAGGTAAGGCAGGGCCGCGAGGTTGCCGTTGGCGTAGCCGATCTTGTTGCTGACCTTCGCGATGACCTCGGGCTCCATCAGGTAGTTCAGGAACGCATGTGCATTGTCCGGATGCGGCGCATCGGCCGGTATGGCCGCCGTGTCGAACCAGATGAACGAGCCTTCTTTCGGGACGGCATAGGCGATCTTCACCGGTGATTCCGCGGCGGCGCCGCGATCGCGCGCCTGGGTGACGTTGCCGTTCCAGCTGAACGCGACGCAGACCTCGCCGCTCGCCAGGTCGCTGACGAGTTGCGACGTGTTGAAGTAACGGATGTACGGCCGCGCGCGCTGGAGCAAGGCCTCGGCGGCGGCGAGATCCGCGGTGTCTTCGCTGTTCGGATCGAGGCCGAGGTAGATGCGGGCGACCATGAAGCTGTCCTCGGGGACGTCCATCATGGCGATGCCGCACTTCGCGAGCTTCGAGGCGATCGCCGGGTCGAAAATGGCGCCCCAGCTGTCGATCCGGTCGGTGCCGAGCACCTTGGCGACCATCGCGGGGTTGTAGCCCAGTCCCGCCGTGCCCCACATGTAGGTGATGGCGTGCGCATTGCCCGGGTCGTTGAGGGCGACGCGCTCCATCACCACGGGATCGAGGTTCACCAGGTTGGGCAGCTTCGACCTGTCGAGCTTGCGGATGGCGCCGGCCCCGATCTGGCGCGCGAGCGGCACGGCCGACGGGAACACGACGTCATACCCGCTGCGGCCGGTCAGCATCTTGGTTTCAAGGAGCTCGTTCGAGTCGTAGGTGTCGTAAACCACCCGGATGCCCGTTCTCGCCTGGAAATCGGCGATCGTGGTCGGGCCGATGTAGTCGATCCAGTTGTAGACGTGCAGGACCTTTTCTTCGGCCGCAGGCGGCGGCATCCGGTGCGGCGTCTGCCCGTCCGCCGCAGGCGGCGAGCAGGTGCAGGACGGCGGCGATCGACAGCCAGCGGTTTTGCATGCGCAAGGCTATTGGCCCGTCTTGATGCGAGTCCAGGCACGGTTCACCTCGCGGCTGTAGTCCTGTGAGCGCGCGTAGGATGGGTGGAGCCTTACCTGGGCACTCGGGTGGCGGATAGATCGACGGGTCATCCTTGAGCTCCGACTTCAGGTACGGCACGGACGCCAGGTTGGCGTTTGCGCACCCGATTTCATTGCTGATCGTCGCCATGACCGCCGGCTCCATCAGGAAATTCAGGAACGCGTGGGCGTTGGCCGCATGCGGGGCATCGGCCGGGATCGCCATCGTGTCGACCCACTCGGTCGCACCTTCCCTGGGAATCACGTACGCAATCCTCACCGGCCGCGCGGCCTCCGCACCCCGGTACTTCGCCTGCAGAACGATATTGGTCCAGCTCAAGCGAGATGCAGACCTCGCCTGCCGCGAGCGCGTTCAAATGCTGCGTCGAGTCGAAGGAGCGGACATAGGGGCGAACTCGCTGGACCAGCGCTTCCGCGGCCGCCAACTCCTGCAAGTCCTCGTTGCTGGTGTCGGTTCCCAGGTAGATACTCGGCCGAATCAAAGATGTCCTCCGGAGAATCGAGCATCGTAATCCCGCAGTCGGCGAGCCGCGATGCGATCGGCGGGATCGAAAATGGCCGCCCAACTATCGATTCGATCCGTGCCCAACGCGCTCCGCACGAGCTCAGGGTTGTAGCCGAGACCGGTCGTACCCCTCGTGTAGCCGATCGCGTAGGCGTTTCCGGGATCGTTCACCGCGACGCGTCGCATGGCTTCCGGGTCCATGTTGGAGAGGTTCGGCAGCAAGGACTTGTCCAGCTTCATGAATGCGCCGGCCCGGGACATGCGTCCGACGATCGTCGATGTCGGGAAGACGACGTCGTAGCCTGAATGCCCGGTCAGGACCTTCGTTTCGACGATCTCGTTCGAGTCGTAAGTGTCGTAGACGACCTTGATGCCGGTCTTCGCCTCGAAGTCGGCGATTGTCGTCTTGCCGATGTAGTCCACCCAGTTGTAGACGTGGACAACCTTGTCTTCGCCCGCAGACACCTGGCTGGCGTCGTAGTCCTCGCCGCTTCCGCATGCAGCCAGCAACGGCATGCATGAGACGATCCGGATCCAGCGACGGCTCATCGCGGTTCCTATTGCCCCGTCTTGACGCGCGTCCACGCGCGGTTCACCTCGCGCTGTACTCCTGCGAATGCACGCGCGACGGGTGCAGCCTGCGCGCGAACTTCCGCATCCGGATAGACGGCAGGATCGTCACGCACCTCGGCGTCGACGAAGGGCGACGACGACGGATTGGCGTTGGCGTAGCCGACGGTGTTGGTGACGCCGGCGATGACTTCCGGCTGCATCAGGAAGTCAGGAACGCATGGGCGTTGTCCGGGTGTGGCGCGTCGGCGGGAATCGCTGCCGTGTCGAAGTAGGACGGAGCGCCTTCGCGCGGGATGACGTATTCGACTTCCTGAGTACTTGCTGGTCGTGTCCTGCCGAGTTGCGCGCAATCTGCTTGACGCCGCTCCAGCCGATGGCAATGCAGGTTTCTCCGGTGGCCAGTGTGCCCGGGTACTCGCTCGAATCGAAGTTGCGGACGTACGGGCGCACGCGCCTCAGTACCTTTCGGCCGCCGCCAGCTCCTGCAGGTCCTCGTTGCCGGGGTCGGTGCCCAGGTAGACCTCGACGGCCTCGAAGACGTCGTCTCGCGAGTCGAGGAAGGTGATCCCGCATCCAGCCAGCTTCGCCGCGATCTGCGGATCGAAGATGGCACTCCAGCTGTCGACCGTCTCCGTACCCAGCGCCCTGCTGCACGAGCGTCGCGTTGTACGCGATTCCGGTCGTACCCCAGGTGTAGGCGATGGCGTGCTCGTTGCCGGGATCGCTCAGCGCGACCTGTTCCATCAGCTCGGGATCGAGGTTCCCGAGATTGGCGAGCCTCGACTTGTCGAGCTTCATCAGCGCGCCCGCGTTCGCCAGCCGGCCCATGTAAGTGGAACTCGGGAACACCACGTCGTAGCCCGAGTCTCCGGTGAGCAGCTTGGTCTCGAGTATTTCGGTGGTGTCGTAGGTGTCGTAGACGACCCTGATGCCGGTCACGAGCCTCGAAGTCGGCGATCGTGGTCTTGCCGATGAAGTCGATCCAGTTGTAGACGTGGAGGACCTTGTCCTCGGCGCGCCGTCGCGGCAGCCGGATCGCCGCTGCGTATCGCCGCAGCCGGCGGCGAACAGTGCCGCCGCCAGGATGAACCCGCTAAGGGTCCGGCAGCACACTCGTCACTGTCCGCTGCGGACTCGGGTCCAGGCGCGGTTGAGGTCGCGGCTGAAGGCCTGTGACTCCACGAGGTCCGGGTGCAGCCGCGCGCGCACCTCGGCGCTCGGATAGATGTTCGGGTCGTTGCGGATCGATTCGTCCACGAACGGCAGCGAGGCCAGCGTTGCCGTTCGCGAAGCGCACCTTGTTGGTCGACCTTCGCGATGACCTCGGGCTCCATCAGGTAGTTCAGGAAGGCATGCGCGTTGTCCGGGTGCGGCGCATCGGCCGGGATCGCCAGCATGTCGAAGTAGTTGATCGCGCCTTCCTTCGGGATCGCGTACTTCACGGTGACCGGCTTCGCCGCCGCCGCGCCGCGGTCGCGGGCCTGCAGCACGTCGCCGCTCCAGCCGAGCGCGAGGCAGATCTCGCCGGCGGCGAGGTCGTTGATGTACGAGGACGAATGGAAATAGCGGATGTACGGCCGCACCTTCGTGAGCGTCTCCTCGACGACCTTGAGGTCCTCCGGCTTCTCGCTGTTCGGGTCGAGGCCCTTGTAGATCGCGACCGAGCCGAACACGTCGGTCGGCGCATCGAGGATCGCGATGCCGCACTTGGCGAGCTTTTTCGCGTTCTCCGGCTCGAGCAGGATCGACCAGCTGTCGATCGTATCCGTCCCGAGCGCGCGCTTGACGAGCTCCGGGTTGTAGCCGAGGCCGATCGTGCCCCACAGGTAGATCAGCGAGTACTGGTTGCCCGGATCGTGCGCGGCGACGCGCTGCATGAGCTCCGGGTCCATGTTCTTCAGGTTCGGCAGCTTCGACCTGTCGAGCGGCAGGAACACGCCCGCCTTGATCTGGCGCTCGAGGAACGGCGCGGTCGGCACCACGATGTCGTAGCCCGAGCGGCCCGAGAGCAGCTTGGTCTCCAGCACCTCGTTCGAGTCGAACACGTCGTAGGTGACCTTGATGCCCGTCTTCTTCTCGAAGTCCGCGACGGTCGTGTCGCCGATGTAATCGGACCAGTTGAGGACGTTGACGGTCTTCTCTTCCGGCGCCGCGGCCTCGGCTGCCGTTTCGGTTTCGGGCTTGCCGCCGCAGGCGGAGATCGCAATCAGTGCGGCCGCGACGGGCCAGGCTCGAAACGCGCGCTGCATGTACTTCCCCTTGTTCAGGCGACGCCGATGTCGCGGGCCGTCAGGTCGATGCAGCGCCGCGCCTTCTCGACCAGTTCGTCCACGTCTGCCTTCGTCATCACGAGCGGCGGCGCCAGGATCATGGTGTCGCGCACCGCGCGCATGATCAGCCCGTTCTTGAAGCAGTGGTCGCGGCAGATGAGGCCGACCGCGCCGCGATCGCGGAAGAAGGTACGGCTGCCCTTGTGCGCGACCAGCTCGATGGCGCCCAGCATGCCGATGCCGCGCACCTCGCCGACCAGCCTGTGGTCCGCGAGCTCGCGGATGCGCTTCTGCAGGTACGGCGCAATCTCGTCGCGCGCGCGCTCGACGATCTTCTCGCGGCGCATGATGTTGAGGTTCTCGATCGCGACCGCGCAGCAGACCGGGTGGCCGGACCAGGTGAAGCCGTGCGCGAACTCGCCGCCCTTCTCGATCAGCACGTCCGCCACGCGGTCGGAGACCATCGCGCCGCCGAGCGGCTGGTAGCCCGAGGTGATGCCCTTGGCGATCGTCATGAAGTCCGGCTCGATGCCGAAGTGCTCGCTGCCGAACCACTGGCCGGTGCGCCCGAAGCCGCAGATCACCTCGTCGGCGATCAGCAGGATCCCGTACTCGCGGCAGATGCGCTGGATCTCCGGCCAGTACGTCGACGGCGGGATGATCACGCCGCCCGCGCCCTGCACCGGCTCGCCGATGAAGGCCGCGATGCGCTCCGGGCCGATCTCCTCGATCTTCTCCGCGAGCCGCCGCGCGGCGCGCAGGCCGTATTCCTCCGGCGACAGGTCGGTGCCGTTCTCGTACCAGTACGGCTGCTCGATGTGGACGATGTCGGGGATCGGCAGCCCGCCCTGGGCATGCATGGCGGCCATGCCGCTGAGGCTCCCGCCGCCCATCGTGCTGCCGTGGTAGGCATTGATGCGGCTGATGATGACCGAGCGCTTCGGCTGGCCCATCAGGTCCCAGTAGCGGCGCGTCATGCGGATGATCGTGTCGTTCGCCTCGGAGCCCGACTGCGTGAAGAACACGCGGTGGAACTGCTTCGGCGTCAGCTCGTCGAGGAGCTGCGCGAGCTCGATCGCGGGCGGGTTGGCGCTCTTGAAGAAGCTGTTGTAGTACGGCAGCTCGCGCATCTGCTTTGCGGCGACGTCGGCGAGCTCACCCCGGCCGTAGCCGATGTTCACGCACCACAGGCCCGACATGGCGTCGAGGATCTTGTGGCCCTCGGAATCGAACAGGTGCACGCCCTCGGCGTGGGTGATGACGCGCGAGCCTTCCGCGGCGAGCGCGCGGAAGTCCGTGAACGGATGCATGTAGTGGCGGGCGTCGAGTTCCTGCCAGTCGCGCGTCGCTCGTCCCGTGATCTTCGGCTTCGCGCTCATGGTGTTCCCCTCGCCCTCAGACGTTCAGCAGCAGGTGTTCCCGTTCCCACGAGCTGATCACCCGCGAGAACGTGTCGAATTCGTTTTCCTTCACCGCGCAGTATGCCGCAACGAAGCGCTCGCCGAACATCTCGACCAGCGTCTTGCTGCCGCGCAGCAGCGCAAGCGCGTCGGCCAGCGTCATCGGCAGCGCGAACGGCAGGTCGTAGGCGGAGCCGGTGATCGGCGCGGTCGGCTTGAGGCCCTCGATCATGCCGAGGTAGCCGCAGGCGAGCGACGCCGCGATCGCGAGGTACGGGTTCGCATCCGCGCCGCCGAGGCGGTTCTCGACGCGCCGGCTCTGCGCGTCCGACAGCGGCACGCGCAGGCCGGCCGTGCGGTTGTCGAAGCCCCACTGCACGTTGATCGGCGCCGAGTCGCCGCGCCGGATGCGCCGGTAGCTGTTGACGTTCGGCGCGAACAGCGACATCGCGGGCGGCAGGTATTTCTGCAGGCCGGCGATGAAGGACTCGAACAGCGCCGACGGCTTGCTCCTCCGCGTCGCTGAAGATGTTCTCGCCGGTCTTGGCGTCGACGATGCTCTGGTGGATGTGCATCGCGCTGCCCGGCTCGCCCGCGAGCGGCTTCGCCATGAACGTCGCGTACATCTTGTGCCGCAGCGCCGCCTCGCGCGCGGTGCGCTTGAACAGGAACGCCTGGTCGGCGAGGTCGAGCGCGTCGCCGTGGTTCAGGTTGATCTCCATCTGCGCGGCGCCGGCCTCGTGGATCAGCGTGTCGATGTCGAGGTCCTGCGCTTCGCAGAAGGCGTAGATGTCGTCGAACAGCGGATCGAATTCGTTCACCGCCGCGATGCTGTAGGCCTGGCGGCCGATCTCGGGCCGGCCCGAGCGGCCGACCGGCGGTTTCAGCGGATAGTCCGGGTCGGTGTTGGGCTCGACCAGGAAGAACTCGAGCTCCGGCGCCACCACCGGGCGCCAGCCCTTGGCCGTGTACAGGTCCAGCACGCGCTGCAGCACGTAGCGCGGCGCCATCGGCACCGGGCGGCCGTCGCCGTAGTGGCAGTCGTGGATGACCTGCGCGGTCGGTTCCGCGGCCCAGGGCACCACGCGCGCGGTCTTCGGGATCGCCCGTCAGCTCGATGTCGATTTCCGACGGGTGGATCGAGCTGTCGTCCTCCGGGTACTCGCCGGTGACGGTCTGCAGGAAGATGGATTCCGGCAGGCGCATGCCCTCGTCTTCCGCGTAGCGCTCCGCGGGCATCACCTTGCCGCGCGCGACGCCCGCCATGTCCGGCACGATCGCCTCGACCTCGGTGATGTTGTGGTCTTTCAGGAACTGCTTGATCTGGCTCATCGGGACCGCCTGCTCGCGTGATCGCGCCCGGCCTGGCCGAAAGCGGCGAACAGCGCGCGTGAAAACGGGTTTTCCATCACCTTCCATTCGGGGTGCCACTGCACCGCGAGCGCGAAGTTCTTGGCGCCGTCGATGCGGAACGCCTCGACCACGCCGTCCTCGGCGGTGGCCTCGGTGACCAGCCGCGGCGCGAGGCGCTCGACGCCCTGCGAGTGCAGCGAATTGACCTTGATGCGGCGGCTGCCCGCGATCTTGTGCAGGAGGCCGCCTTCCACCAGCTCGATCTCGTGCGCCGGCTCGTACTGCTCTTCCATCGGCAGGCTGGTGTCCTCGCGGTGGTCGAGGTTGCCGGGGATCTCCTGGAGCTTCTGCGTGAGCGAGCCGCCGAGAGCGACGTTGATCTCCTGGAAGCCGCGGCAGATGCCGAGGATCGGCAGGCCGGCTTCCACGGCGCCATTGATCATGGGCAGGGTGGTCGCATCGCGCTCCGGGTCGTGCAGGGTCCCCGGGGCCGACTTCGGGCCGAGGTAACGGTGCGGCTCCACGTTCGAGGGGCTGCCCGTGAAGAGGATGCCGTCGAACGAGGCGACCCACTCGCGCAGGAAGCGCTCGCCGAGCGCCGGCACCAGCACGGGTACGGCGTCGGCCGCCTGGACGATGGCGTTGATGTACTTCTCGCCGACGCAGTGAAACCAGTGCGAGTTCAAAAGGCGGCGATCGGCCGGGATTCCGATGATCGGCTTTCGCATGTGCATCTGTTAATTATTTTGAACGGCCCCCGGTATGGAGGCCAGTTCGACGGGGTCCATTGTCGCACAAAGGCGGGGTGAAGCGCCTCGCAGGATCCCAAGCCGGGGCCCGTTCTGTCAGCCCCCAAGGGGGTATTTTGAGCGGATTATGTTGCGGCGCATGAACCTTGCCCGGGCACGGTGGGGCTGGGTATCCTGCCTCGCGGCCATTCCCGGTTCGCGATACAAGATCTTAAACGGCCGGTGACAAATGGCCCTGGTCCGCGACGAGTTTTCGAATGCCGAGGCTTTCCTCGCCGCGCGTCCGGCCGTGCGGGTCTTCGACCTCCTGCTGCCTGATCTCTGCGGCGTGCTGCGCGGCAAGCGCATCGACCGGGCCGACCTCCCCGGCATCTACCAGCGCGGCATGTTCCTGCCCGGCTCGATGTTCGCCCTCGACGTCCTCGGCGGGACGATCCAGGCCACCGGCCTCGGGTTTGACGAGGGCGACGCCGACCGCGCCTGCGTCCCCATTCCGCGGACCCTGTTCCCTGCTCCCTGGATGGGCCCGAACGTCGCGCAGCTGCAGGTGCAGATGCTCGACCACGATGGCGGGCCGTTCTACGGCGACCCGCGCAGTGTGCTCGGTGCGGTGCTCGACCGCTATGCCGCGCGCGGCTGGACGCCGGTCATCGCCGTCGAGCTCGAGTTCTACCTCGTCGACGTCGAGCGCACGGCCGCCGGCCATGCCCAGCCGCCGCGCTCGCGCTACACGGGCCGGCGCGAGACGCGCACGCAGGTGAACTCGATGGCCGACCTCGAGTCGGTGTCCGACATCCTCACCGAGATCGCGGCCACCTGCGAGGCGCAGGGCGTGCCGACCGGGGCCGCGCTCGCCGAGTGCGGCCCCAACCAGTGGGAAGTGAACCTGCGCCACGTCGCCGACGCGCGCGAAGCCTGCGACCAGGCGATCCGCTTCAAGCGCATCGTCAAGGGCGTCGCGCACCGGAACGGCGTCGAGGCGACCTTCATGGCGAAGCCCTACGCCGACGCACCGGGCAGCGGCATGCACCTGCACGTGAGCGTGCTCGACCGCGACGGCAACAACGTCTTCGGCTCCGACGACGTGCTCGGCAACGACCTCCTGAAGCAGGCCGCGGCCGGGCTCGTCGAGACCATGGCCGACGGCATGGCGATCTTCGCGCCGAACGCAAACAGCTACCGGCGCCTCAGGCCCGAGTTGTACGTGCCGATGAACGCGACCTGGGGCTACAACAACCGCGGCGTCGCCGTGCGCGTGCCGGTCTCCGGCGCCGCCGACCGCCGCCTCGAGCACCGCGTCGCCGGCGCCGACGCGAATCCGTACCTCATCGCAGCGACCGTGCTCGCCGGCATGCTCCACGGCATCGAGAAGAAGCTCATGCCGCCGCCCCCGCTGGTCGGCAACGCCTACACGCAGCGGCTCACGGCGCCGCGCCTGCCGGCCGACTGGCCGAGCGCGCTCAACCGCTTCGCCGCGAGCGCATTCCTGCGCGAGTACTTCGGCGAGCGTTTCGTGACGCTCTACGAGCTCACGCGCCGCGGCGAGATGCAGGAATTCAGTTCGCAGCCTGACCGCGCTCGATTACACCTGGTACCTGGAGCAGGTATGAGCCTGAAGCCTGCCGACAGCTGGTACGAAGCGACCGCCCGCCGCGATGCGCCGCTGCCGCCGCTCGAGGGCGACATCGAGGCGGACGTCTGCGTCGTCGGCGCGGGCCTGTCCGGCTGCTCGACCGCGATGCACCTCGCGCAGCGCGGATACAAGGTCGTCGTGCTGGAGGCCGAGCGCATCGGCTACGGCGCCTCGGGCCGCTCCGGCGGCCAGATCATCCCGGGCTGGGCCGGCGGCATGGACAAGATCGCCGCGCAGCTCGGCAAGGACGATGCGAAGCGCATCTGGGACTTCAGCATCGAGGGCGTCGACATGACGCGCGAGCTGATCGAGACGCAACCGCATCGACTGCGACCTCGCCTGGGGGCACATGCACGTCGCGCTGAAGCCGCGCCAGCGCCAGGAGCTGCTCGACATGCAGCGCGAGCAGGAGGGCGACTTCGGCTACCGCAAGCTCCGCTTCATGGAGCGCGAAGAGACCGGGTCCTGGATCGCGAGCCAGCGCTACATCGCCGGGCTCCTCGATGCGGGCGCAGGCCACCTGCATCCGCTGCGCTACACGATCGGCGTCGGCAAGGCCGCGATCGCCGCGGGCGCGCAGGTCTACGAGCACAGCGCCGTCACGGACATCGCGTACGGCCCGACGGTCACGGTGAAGACGGCGAAAGGAAGCGTCCGCGCGAAGTTCGTCGCCCTCTGCGCCAACGTCGGCCATGTGGACCTTTCCGCGCGGCTGGCGCGCAAGCTGATCGGCGTCGCCTCCTACATCGTCGCGACCAAGCCGCTCGGCGCGGAACGCGCGCGCGCCCTCCTGCGCGACAACATCGCGGTCGCCGACCTCAACTGGATCATCGACTACTACCGCTTCTCGGCCGACCACCGGCTGCTGTTCGGCGGCCGCGTCAGCTACTCGGGCCTCGACCCGCTCGGCACCGAGCGCGCGACGCGGCAGCGCATGGTGAACGTGTTCCCGCAGCTCGCCGACGTCGAGGTCGACTACGCCTGGGGCGGGATGATCGACATCACGATGAGCCGCCTGCCGAACTTCGGCCGGCTCGAGCCGAACGTGTATTACCTGCAGGGCTATTCCGGCCACGGCATGGTAGCGACCACCATCGCCGGGAAGATCGCCGCCGAGGCGATCGCCGGCCAGGCGGAGCGCTTCGACATCTTCGCGCGCCTCAAGCACCACGATTTCCCGGGCGGCAGCCTGTTCCGCCGCCCGACCCTCGTGATGGCCATGACCTGGTTCAGGCTGCGCGACCTGATGCCTTGACCGCGTCTGCATACTTATGCATGATGGATGCACATTTATGCATCCACGCCGCGAAACGCTCCGCCGCATCATCCATGGCTCCCCGGTCGGCCGGCAGGAAGACCTCGTGCGCCTGCTCGGCAAGGCTGGCTACGCAGCGACCCAGTCGAGCGTGAGCCGGGACCTGCGCGAGCTCGGCGTCGCCAAGCGCGGCGATCGCTACGTGCTGCCGGACGAATCCGCACCGGTCCTCGACGATTTCGCGGCGGTCGCGCGCTTCGTGCGCGACATCCGTGCCGCCGGTCCCAACCTCGCCGTGATCCGCACCACGGCGGGCGCCGCGCAGAGCGTCGCCATCGTGCTCGACCGTGCCGACTGGCCAGAGGTCGTCGGCACGCTCTCCGGCGACGACACGATCTTCGTCGCGACGGCGAATGCAGCCTCGCAGCGACGACTCCTCACCCGCCTGCACGACAAGCTCCGAGCCTGAGGCGGTCATGGCGGAGCTGATACAGGGCGCGGACGCGCCCATCCTCCTCGCGTTCTCCGGCGGACTCGACACGTCGTTCTGCGTGCCCTGGCTGGCCGAGACGCTATGGCGCGCCCGGTCGTCACGGTCACGGTCGACACCGGCGGCATCGACGCCGCGGCAGCGCAGGCGCTCGAGGCGCGCGCGCTGGCGCTCGGCGCGGCCGCGCACCACCGCGTGGATGCGCGCAGCATGTACTTCGAGCGCGTGCTCAAGTGGCTGCTGGTCGGCAACGTGCGTCGCGGCCAGCTCTACCCGCTCTGCGTCGGCGCCGAGCGCACGGTGCAGGCGCAGGTCGTCGCGGCGAATGGCGTGCGACGCTCGGCACCGACACGATCGCGCACGGCTGCACGGCGGCGGGCAACGACCAGGTGCGCTTCGAGGTGGCGCTGCGGACGCTCGCGCCCGGCATCGAGATCCTCGCGCCGGTGCGCGACCGCGTCCTTCAAGCGCCCCGAGCAGCTCGCCTACCTCGAAAGCGCACGGGCTTCCGGTGCCGCCGCACCGGCGCCGCCTACTCCACCAACCGCGGCCTCTGGGGCGTCACGATCGGCGGGCGCGAGACGCTGACGTCCGCGGGCAGCATCCCGGAATCCGCCTGGGTGCTGTCCCCGCACGCCTTCGACGCGCCGCGCGCGCCGCAGCGGACTCACGATCGCGTTCGAACACGGCGTCCCGGTCGCGCTCGACGGCGCGCCGCTGGACCCGGTCGCGCTCATCGAGGCCGTCGAGGCGGCCGCCGGCCCGTTCGGCATCGGCCGCGGCATCCACCTCGGCGACACGATCATCGGCACCAAGGGCCGCGTCGCCTTCGAGGCGCCGGCGGCCGCCGTGCTGATCGAGGCGCACCGCGAGCTCGAGAAGCTCGTGCTCGGCGCGCGCCAGCAGCGCGTCAAGGACCTCGTCGCCGCGGCCTACGGCGACCTCGTGCACGAGGGCCAGAACCTCGATCCGGTCTGCCGCGACATCGAGGCGCTGTTCGCGTCGTCGCAGGCGCGCGTGACCGGCACCGTGAACGTGCTGCTGCGCCCGGGCTCGGCCTTCGTCGAGGGCGTCGAGTCCGCCGCACTCGCTCATGAAGGCGAGCCGCGGCGTCTACGGCGAGGCGGCCGGCGAATGGACGCCCGAGGACGCACGCGGCTTCTCGAAGATGCTCTCCCTGCCCGGCCTGTTCTGGAGCCGCGCCAACCCATGAAAGGCTTCCTCGACCTCGCGCACTTCGGCCACGACGGCGTCGTCGACATGCTCGCGCTCGCCAGCCGGCTCGCCGAGCGCCCGGAACCCGCGGCCCTCGCCGGCCGCACGCTCGGCCTCGTGTTCTTCAATCCGTCGCTGCGCACGCTCGCCTCCATGCAGGTCGCGATGGCCCAGCTCGGCGGCAACTCGT
Organism: uncultured Gammaproteobacteria bacterium; assembly: GCA_963760725.1. Classification (GTDB taxonomy): domain Bacteria; phylum Pseudomonadota; class Gammaproteobacteria; order Steroidobacterales; family Steroidobacteraceae; genus SCUD01. The sequence continues at coordinate 428,077 of CAVXET010000005.1, read as the reverse complement.
TCGTGATCACGCCCGGCAGCGGGAGCTGGGACCTCGAGACGCGCACGGCGCGTCATGAACGGCAAGGCCGCCGAGCACATCCGCGAGGCGATCCCGGTGCTCGCTTCCTACTGCGACATACTCGGCGTGCGCGCCTTCGCGGAGGGCCGCGACCTCGCCACCGACCTCACCGAGCCGACCTTCGGCCAGATCGCCGCGCTCTGCGACAAGCCGCTCGTCAACCTCGAGTCCGCCGCGAACCATCCCTGCCAGGCGCTGGCGGACTGGAAGACGCTCGACGACCTCGCCGTGCCGCGGCGCGCCAAGTTCGTGCTGTCCTGGGCCAACCACCCGCGCGCGCTGCCGCTCGCCGTGCCCGCCGCCGCCGCGCACATGGCGGCGCTGCGCGGCATGGAGGTCGTCGTGCTGCGGCCCGAAGGCTTCGCGCTGCCCGAACCGATGATGCAGAAGGCGCGTGAGGCCGCAGCCGCCACCGGCGGCAGCATCGTCGAGACGACCGACCGCAAGGCGGCGCTCGCCGGCGCACACGTCGTCTATGCCAAGGAATGGGGCTCGACCGACGCACTACGGCGACGCTGCCGCGGATGCCTCCGCTGCGCGCCGCGCTCGGCGACTGGACGCTCGACGAGTCCTGGTTCGCGCGGCGCGGCCCCGGATTGCCGCCTCATGCACTGCCTGCCCGTGCGCCGCAACGTCGCCGTCGCGGACGAACTGCTCGACGGGCCGCGCAGCGCCGTGCTGCCGCAGGCGCACAACCGCCTGGTCGTGCAGCGCGCCGTGCTGCACCGCCTGCTCGCGAACCGCGGCCGCGCGGCGATCGCCGCATGAGCCGGCTCTGGGACAAGGGCGCACCCCTCGACGCACGCGTGCTCGCCTTTACCGCGGGCGAAGACCACGCGCTCGACGACCGCCTCGTCGACTATGACGTGCGCGCTTCCCTGGCCCACGCCGAGATGCTGGCCGAGGCGAAACTCCTGGCGGCGCCCGACCTCGACGCGATCCGCGACGGACTCGCGACACCTCGCCGACGCCCACGCGCGCGGCGAATGGCGCGTGACGCTCGAGGAAGAGGACGGCCAGACTGCACTCGAGAGTCGGCTGACGGCGCTCATCGGCGCGGCCGGCGCGCGCATTCATCTCGGCCGGTCGCGGAACGACCAGGTGCTGGCGGCGCTGCGGCTCTACCTGCGCGACGCCGCCGGAAACCCTCGCGCAGGCCGCCGAGGCCGCGGCCGGCGCGCTCGATGACGCTCGCGGCACGCCAGGGCGAAGTCCTGCTCCGGGCTACACGCACATGCAGCAGGCCATGCCCTCCAGCGTCGGCCTGTGGGCGCGCGGCTTTGCGGCCGAGAGTCCGCGACGATGCGCGGGCCTGCGCGCCGACGCTGCGCCGCATCGACCGTAACCCGCTCGGCTCGGCTGCCGGCTTCGGCACGCCGGGACTGCCGATTTCGCGCGAGTCGACGCGCGCGCGGCTCGGTTTCCGCGGAAGTGCAGGAACCGGTGACGGCCGTGCAGCTCTCGCGCGGCAAGGCGGAAGCCCAGTTCCTGTTCGAGGTCACGCTCCTGATGCAGGACCTCGGCCGGCTCGCGGCCGACCTGCTGCTCTTCTACACGCGCGAGTTCGGGTTCATCGACATCGCGCCGGAGTTGACGACGGGCTCCTCGATCATGCCGCAGAAGCGCAATCCCGACGTGCTCGAGCTGATCCGCGGCCGCTCGGCGACCGCCCTCGCCTGCCTCGTCGAAGTGCTCGGCATCACCTCGCGCCTGCCGTCCGGCTACCAGCGCGACCTGCAACTGCTCAAGGCGCCCCTCTTTCGCAGCATCGACGTCGCCACGCAGGTGCTGGACCTCGTGCCGGTGGTACTCGACGGCGCTGACGTTCCGGCCGGAACGCATCCGGCTCGACGACGACATCCATGCGACGGCACGCGCGAATGCGCTCGCGGCGCAGGAGGGACTGCCCTTCCGCGAAGCCTACCGCCGCGCGGCTACGGTGAAGCCGGTTTGACGGTCGTCCGATCGCGGCGCGCACGCTCGATGAGCCCATTCACGAGCGTCGAGCTGGTCGCGGAAGTCGCCGTCGTCCGCGATCGGCACGAGGTAACGGCCGTCGATCACGAGCGTACGGCACGCTCGGCAGTCGCACCTTGCGTGACTGGTCGTCGGCACGCTTGACCTGGAGCTGGACGCTGAACGAGCGGTAGGTCTTCTCGAACGTCGCGCGGTCGATGCCCTGCCCGGCCACCCAGGTCGCGATCGCCGCTTCATCGGTGAGCGGCTTGCGCTCGCGGTGGATCGCGCCGAAGAAGGCGTCGTCGATTGCGGGCACGGCCTTCATGGCCGTCAGCGCATAGAAGGCTTGCGCCGCGGGTGCCCACGTCGCGTGACCGATGGAAACCGCCGCGCGCTCGGCTTTCACGTCCGTCGGCAGGCCCGCCGACCAGGCCGCGTAGGTTTTCTCGAACTTGTAGCAATGCGGGCACTGGTACGAGAAGAACTGCGTGACGACGATCTTCGTCGCGTCCGACGTCGGCACCGCCGGATCGATGGCGAAATAGTCCTTGCCCGCGACGGGAACCACGGCGATGGCCGCAGGTGCCACTAGCGAGAGCGCCGCAATCAGCGCAAGGGGAACGTGGAATCTCATGTCGGCTTTCCTTGCTGCGAGACGGGCGGACCTGCGTTGGACGGGACTCTAGGAACCGAGTTCCCCGAACCGGCGATCGGGCCGGAAGTCCTTGAGCAAATCTGCGAGGCCGCCACTGACGATTTCCTGACTAACCAGTTCGCCGACGACCGGCGCGAGCGTCACCCCGCTGTGCATGATGGCGAGGTAGACATCCGGGCGCGCCGGCGAGGCGCCCAGCACGGGATAGCCGTCTAGCGGCATGGGGCGCCAGCAGATCCGGGCGCTTTCGAACTCCGCGCGCGTGAATCCCGGCAGGTATCGCTGCGCCGCGGCGCGCATCCGCTCGGCGTGCTCGAGCGCGATCTCGCGCGCGGGAAAGTCGTTCGGATGCGCTTGGAGGCGAAGTGCATGCGCCTCGCCCTGCGGCGGGCCCGCTTCCTCGCCCAGCACGATCCTGCCGTCATCTCGCTGGTGAACGTGAACGCCCGGCATCCACAGCACACGCTGGACCAGGCGCGGCATGGGCGTTGTCAGGGCGGTCGCCCCGGGTGCATCGCGAAGCGGGACGTCCCAGTCCGCGAACCGTTTGCCCGCATTCGCCGCGGCGCCGGTTGCGAGCACGAGGCGGTCGGCCGCGATGTCGCCGCGGCTCGTCTGCACGGCCGTCAGGCGGCGCGCCGCCAATTCGACGCCGGTCAGCTCGCAGGGATGCTCGACCCGCGCACCCAGCGCGACGGCGCCGTTCAGGAACGCGTGCGTGGCGGTGACCGGGTCGGTCGCGCCATCGTTTTCAGAGAAAACGACCTGGCGCAGCCCGCTGAAATCCACGTCCGGTTCCAGTTTCGAAAGCTCGACGGAATCGACGAGGCGCGTGCGCTCGCCCCAGTCCTGCTGCTCCGCTACGCGCCGGACGAGTTCGGCCTCGAGCGATGCGTCGGCGTTGCCTTCAAGGGAACCGCCCCACCGGACGGGAAGGTTCAGCAGCGGCTGGAGCGATCTCCAGCCGTTGCACGCCCGCCTGGTTGAGCTGATGGTATGACCGCGGCTGCTTGGACCAGGTGGCATTGATCCAGGCGAACGAGCCGCGGCTCGCGTGCGTCGCGGGACCTTCACGATCGATGACAGTGACGGAGGCACCCGCCTTCGCGAGGTGGAACGCGATCGATGCGCCAATGATGCCGGCGCCCGCGACGACCACTCGCGGACCCGCGGCAGCACGCGCCTCGCGAGCGAGCGCGGCAATACCCAGCAGTTGCAGGAACTGACGACGATCCATCCGGAACATCCGTTCAGGATCGCTCATAGGCCTGGCGCTCAAACCAGTTGTCGCGGTAACAGCGCCGACCGCAGGCGAGTTGCCAGAGGCTGGAGACGACGTAGGCCGGCAGGAAGAACGGGCCCCACTGCTCGTACTGGCGCACGTGCACGTGCTCGTGCGCGCGCGACTGGACGAGCGCCGCTTCGTCGATGCCGAGGATGACGTGGCCGAGCGTCATCGCGCGCCAAGGCAGCGCTATGCGTTTCTCGCCGAGCAGCGTGCCGACGAGTCCGCCCGCCACCTCGAGGATGCCCGCAACGCGCCCCGCCCGTGCACCGAGCAGGATCATCGCGCCGCCGATCGCGAGGCCAATGAGGCTGTTGGGACTCGCCCATGCGTAGCCAAGGAATCTTACGTGCCACAGGCTACTCGAGGATCGCGCGGATCTTGTCAGCGATCGCGAGGCCGAGCCGCCGATGAGCCTCCGCGCTGAGGTGCATGCCGTCCACGCCGTCCGCCGGCGTGATGTGGCCTGCGTCGAGAAACTCAGCGCCGGCGGTGCGCGCAACTGTCTCGTAGCGAACTGCAAGCTGCCGCGATTTTTCGATGCCGTTCGCGAAGACCGGTGCCGGAAACCGTTCCGTATCGCTCATCGGCGGCGGTGCAACGACGAGGACCTGCGGCGCGGGGTATTCGGTCCAGACAGCACGATCCTGTGCCCTGACGAGATCGACGAGCTTTCGAATCCCCTGCGCGATCTCTTCGGACGAGCGATCGAATGCCGTTTTCAAGTCATTGGTACCGAGCATGATCACGACGAGATCGAGCGGCAGGTGCGAAGTCCACGGCCGCGGGCAGGTACGCGCTGCCGTTGAGGCCAGCGCCAGACAGTTCCGGCACGGCCGGGTCCGCAAGGTCCGTCGTCCGGCCGTTCAGGGCTTCCTCGATGATCTCGTAGCGCTCACCCAGCGCCGCCTGCGCGACGCCGGGCCAGCGCTCGCCTGCGGCATAGCGCGTAGTTGGATATCCCCGCTCGACCGGAATCCAGCCCCAGGTGTTCGAGTCCCCGAACACCAGAATCCGCCTTGCCGCTCCGTCGGCCGGTACGCGCCGGAAGCGGAGGTCCCAGACACGGTCCTCCACGACGCTGAATTCGGTCGCACGTTCACCCGCGCGCCGGAAAATGATCGTGCCGACTTCACTCTCGAACGCATCCGCATAAAGAGGCGTCAACGGATAGCTTCGGTCCGGGCGGCCCGTCAGCGCCAGCGCCTCGCCATCCATGCGAACGGTGAACGTAGACTCTGTCTCCTCGCTCGCATATTCGCCGACGTACTGCGCCAGATCTTCAACGGGCGGTTGCACGGCCCTCACTCTTTGAATCGGACTCTCGGAGCCGCTCCCGTCTTCCATGAGGCCGCTGCCGGACGGCGCGACTTCAATGAAAAGCGCATCGCCGTCCGTCAGCCGCCGCGGGGTGACTGCGATGAGCCGCGTGCCGTCCCCCAGCCGCAAGGAATCGCCGTCGCGCTCTATCCGGAACGTGTCGCCGCGCACGTCGTTCCGGTACAGGCCGGTGAATGCATCAAGGTCGGCCGAGGACAACGCCGCCTGTTTCGGTGGCGCGCTCGGCTTCACCGCATCGCCGAGGTAGAGATCGGCGACTGCGTGCAGCGCCTGTCGCGGCATGCTGTTGCCGGCATTGCAGAGCACTGCGACGGAAAGACCTTGCTCCGGGAACCGTGCGAGGTAGGCGCGATAGCTCCCAGTCGTGCCGCTGTGCCTGACCTCCGCGAGCCCCTTGTAGCTTGCGAGCGCCAGGCCATACGCGTAGCCCGTCTCGCGGCCGGTACTCAAGCAGGCCCGAGGTCTGCATGAGATGGATGAAATCGGCATCGCCGACTCTGCGGCGCCACGAAATTCTCGTTCCAGCGCAGCAGGTCCCCGACCGTCGTGAGCAGTCCGCCATTGCCGTGGACGTTCTCGAACGGCATGTCGAGCACGTAGCGACCGCCCGTTTCCGCGTACGCGACCGCGCGGTCCTTCACGATCCGCGTGAAATCGTCGCGCCAGGACGTGCGCGTCATGCCGAGCGGCTCGAAGATGCGCTTGCGCGTGAAGTCGGCAAATGATTCACCGGCGACGCGCGAAACGATGATCGCGGCCAGGTTGTATCCGGAATTGCTGTAGGACCAGCGCGTGCCGGGCTGGAAGTTCAGCGCGTGTTGCCGACCGAGGATGTCGAGCACGTGGGCGTGGGTGTAGACACGTGTGCCGCGCGGCCAGCCGGCGATCCATTCGACGTTGCCCCAGTCGCGCAGGCCGCTGGTGTGATGCAGCATCTGGCGGATCGTGATCGGCATCGCGTAACTCGGGCAGTTCCGGCACGTACTTCCGTACGGGGTCGTCGAGCGAGAGCTTGCCGTCGCGCGCGAGCAGGAGCACCGCGGCCGCGGTGAACTGCTTGGAGACCGAGCCCGCCTCGAAGATCGTGTCGGTGCGGTTCGGCACGCCGTGCTCGAGGTCCGCCATGCCGTAGGCCTTCTCGAGCACGATGTGGCCGTAGTTCGACACCCCGACGGCGCAGCCGGGAGTCTCGGAGTTCCATTCGGAAAACTGGGCATCGACGGCCGATTCCGGCACGGGTGGTGCAGCCCGCACGACTGACGCAACTGGCAGCGCCAGCAGCCCGATGAGCAGCACCCGCTGCAAATTCACCCGGCTTTCCCCGCAAGTGCGTGAAGCTTCAGCGTAGTGGCGAGATTACGTGTCGTGACACGCCGCCCCGCTTTGCCGAGCAGCGCTTCACCGGCCTTGCTCTTGAGGATCCCGTCGGCGAAATGCAGGTAGGCCGCGTGCTTCCCGATTGCGAATCGCTCGGCCGCCTTGATGTGCGGCTGGATTGCTGCGAGATCTTCGAGCGCCTTGGTTTCCTGCGTGAATGCGACCAGGAAGCGCGAATGCTCCGTTTCATCGACCCTGAAGGGATTCTCGGCCACGATCGCGGCCAGCTCCTTCGAAGTCTTCACGATCACCGGCACCTCGACCTTCAGTTTCCGGGATATCGCCTCGGCAATGACCGACGCCAACCGGGCGGGCGTTCCCGACCTGGACCTGAACACCGCATTCCCGCTATTCAGCAGGGTCACCACATCCGTGTAACCCAGCGCAGTGAGGAGTTTGCGGAAGTCCTCCATCGGCACGCGCTTGGCCTTGCCGACGTTCACGCCGCGCAGCAATGCAATGTATGTCGTCATTCGCCGAGCATCGATGCGATGGAATCATAGGGAAGGAAGACGCGTGCGGCCACGTCGAACGGGAATTCCCTCACCGGGATGTCCGGCAACCGCTCCAGGGCGCGAGTTTCCAGGCCAAACCATGACTGGCAGGCCTCGCCCTCGCCAAACGGGCGAATGCGGAACACCTCGTACGAGTCGGCGTAGGTGCCTCGCCCTGCGTCGAATCGGCAGACGAAGTAATAGGTGCCGCGGGCGCTGGTGCACAGCATCGCGCGGGGTACGACGTCGAAGTCGCGATACTCGGCATGCAGCCAGTCAGTCATGCCAACCAGCCGTGTCAGCGCCCGGCAGCGATGACGCCGCGCATTCCGGAGTAGCTGATCTTGAGGGTCGGCAGGCCGAACTGGTCCGTCTGTTTCACGATCTGGTCGAGGATTTCCCGTGCGACCGATTCATCGGCAACCAGCCGTGGGATGCCGCTCGTCGTCAGCCGGTCGCCGTAGCCGAGCTCCACGGGGTGCAGCACGATTTCCGACAGCTGGTTGCCCGCGAACCGGGCTTCGGCGATGACGCTCTGGAATGTGAACGCGTGGGCAAAGTATTGCTTGTTGAGCGGCGCGGTCAGGTCATATTCGGTCGCCTTCGCCGGGTCCTTCCACGCGTTCTCCAGCATCTCCCGGTTCCGCGAGAAGAGGTCTGCCGGAAGCATCTCCTGCACATCGCTCCAGAAAAAATTTCCGAGCCCGTAGAAGATTGGCCGCTTGCCGCGTGAAGGCGAGTCGTAAATCTCGATCGGCCCGAGATTGTGGTTGCCGGTGGCGACGAACATGTCCGCGCCGGAGTCGATTGCGCCGCGCGCAAGTTCCTTGAGAAAGTTGGCTGCGCCGCGCGGCGCGCTGCCGTCGTCGCAACCGGTCGAACATTCGTGGGCGTGGATGGCCGCGATGACGAAATCCGCATTCAGTTGCGCGGAGCGGATCGCAGCGTAGATCTCCGCGAGGTCGCCCGGATCCATCGCGTGTTCGTACGAAAATCGATCCGCTTGACGGTAGGCCGTGCCGAACAACTTCCCTTCGCGCGGGACCTCCTTGCAGCGCGTCCCGTACAGCGAACACTGCACCTTCGCGAACGCCTCGACGACGTTCCGCGGCACCTGTGCCGTCGTGGACACGTGCAGTGCGCTCAGTCCCGGCCGGCCCGGAGCGGTCGTTGCCGGCGGCATCGATTCGCTCGTCGGCCGGAACGTCGAGGCGAACGACACGACGGCGATGCGGCCCTGCGGACTTTCGAAGTAAGCGGGTGCGCGCGCCATCCGATGTGACTCGCCGGCGCCCGCGTGCGGAATGCCGGCTTCGCCGAGCCACCGCGCCGTCTCACGCATGCCTTCCAGGCCCCAGTCCTGGCTGTGGTTGTTCGCGCGGCCCACGATGTCAAAGCCCATCGCCTTGAGATCGGCCGCAACTTCCGGCACGGAAGCATTGGTCCAGTCGCCGTCCCAGGAATACGGCGCACCCACAAACGTGCGTGGATCGAAGATCGTGGTCTCGAGGTTGCCGAACGTCACGTCCGTGCCGCGCAGGACCTCGAGCACGGCGCCGAACGCGGGCAGGCGCTGCGCGTACTGCGACAGGGGGCGCGAGATGATCAGGTCTCCAACCGCAACGGCCGAGAAGCCGTCAGGCACGCTCGCCTGGAGCTCCTTTTCGATGGGCCGTTTCGGGTCGAGCTGACTCGAATCCTTCACGACCGGGTCCGCCGGTCCGAAGCGGGCGTCTTCGGCGATGACCCCAGCGGACGCGAGCCCCAGTGCAACGGCCGCAGCGGCAATGCAGGCAGGTCGATTCATGCACGAGTCCCGTTGCTTTGAACCATTACAGGCCGAGATCCGAGAGACCCGGATGATCGTCGGGCCGCCGGCCAAGCGGCCAGCGAAATTTCCGGTCGCTCTCTGCGATGGGCAGGTCGTTGATGCTCGCGATTCGCCGCTTCATGTAGCCGCGCTCGTCGAACTCCCAATTCTCGTTGCCGTAGGAGCGGCACCAATTTCCCGAATCGTCGTGCCATTCGTACGCAAAGCGCACGGCAATGCGGTTTCCGTGGCAGGCCCACAGTTCCTTGATGAGGCGGTAGTCGAGTTCCCTCGCCCACTTGCGCACGAGAAACTGCTGGATCGCCTCGCGGCCTGTGATGAACTCCGAGCGATTCCGCCAGGTGCTGTCGGGCGTATAGGCGAGAGCCACACGCACCGGATCGCGCGTATTCCAGGCGTCTTCCGCCATGCGCACCTTCTGTGCGGCGGTCGTCGGGTCGAAAGGCGGCAACGGAGGTCGTGGCGATTCGGCAGCGGACATGAATCGGTCCTCTCAGGATCCGAGCAGCTTCGAATCATACGGGTAGCGGGACAGCACCACCGGGCCCTCGGCGGACACCCACACCTCGTCTTCCAGCTTCACGCCGTCCCGCGCGCCGACCTTGCCGGCATAGCACTCGACGGCGAGCACCATGTTCTCCTTGAACTCGCCTTCCGGCATCTCCGTGTAGGGATCGCCCGGCAGCGGAACGTTGGGCGACTCGTCGTCCATGCCGATGCCATGAACGATCACGCCATAGGCCTGTTCGCGATACGCCGGCGGCAGCGGCGGACACCGCGCCACGAAATCGGAAAACGCGAGCCCCGGCTTGATCAGCTCCGAGCAGCCGCGCACGAAATCGTGGGCCACCTTATAGGCTTCCTTCTGGGCCGCACTCGCCTTTTCGCCGCACAGGAAAGTACGGGAAAAGTCGGCCACATAGCACTCGGGACCGATCATGTCCGTGTCGATGGCAACGAGATCCCCGGGCTCGACCAGTTTCCCGTCGGCCTCGTGTAACCAGGGATTGGTCTTGTGGCCCGAGACGATGAGGCGCGTGAAGCAATGCTCGCCGCCGAGCGCCAGCACGCGATGCCAGAAAGTGGCGAGCAGCTCGTTCTCCGAAATCCCGGGCCGGATAGCCGCCTCCATCTCGCGCAACGCGGCGTCCGCGATGGCGCAGGAGCGCCGCATCAATTCCACCTCGTCCGGCAGCTTGATGATCCGCGCCGCTGACATCGCCCGGTCGGCGTCCGTGAGCTGCAGTCCCAGGGACTGCAAGGCTGCAAAGCCGTTGTAATCGAGCGTGTCGATGCCGATGCGCGCATCAGCCAGCCTGCGTTCCTCGAGCACCTCGTGGATCTGCGTCGCCCAGGCCGCCGCCTTTCCGGGCGAATCGGAATCGGTCACGCGCGCCTGCCAGAACATGGACGGCCGCACGTCCGGCCAGAAGGCGCGTTGCCTGAACTCGGCGCCGCCGTACTCGAAAATGACCGGGTCGCCCGCGGCGGGAACGACGACGTAGTGCGCGATGTTGACGGCCGTCCACAGCGGCATGACCGCGACGCCCGTGCAGTAGCGGATGTTGACGATGTCGGTGAGAACGAGTGCGCCGAGGTCGTGCGCGACCATGGCGCGCTGCACCTTGGCGAGTCGGTCGCGCCGCAAGCGAGCCAGATCTACCACGTATTCCCCTTTCCGCGATTATGATGGCGCACCGTACAGCCAGCAAACCGGAGCGTCGCTTCATGAAATCGAGTGTGGTCGCGCTGTCGATCTCGGCATTCCTGTGGTGTGGCGTGTCCCTGGCCGAACCGGTGGCGATCGTTGCCGACCGCGTGATCGACGGCGTCGGCGACCGTGCACGGACCGGTACGGTCGTCGTGGTCGACGGCGAGCGCATCGTCGCAATCGGCGACCGTTCCGCCATTCCGGCCGGCGCGAAAGTGATCGAGCTGCCGGGCCGGACGCTGATGCCCGGCTTCATCAATTGCCACGAACACCCGCTGATGTACGGCGACGACTACCAGAATGCGCACCTGCAGGCGTCCTCCGCGTACAAGGCGCTGATGGGACTCGCGGCACTCCAGCGCCAGCTGCTCGCGGGCTGGACGACGGTGCGCGTGATGGGCGATGCGGACGTGCACTACGCCAACCAGGACATCCGCAAGACCGTGGACAGCGGCGTCTTCATTGCGCCCCGCCTGACCGGCGCCGGCCACTACATCTCGATCACCGGCGGCGGCGGCGACGTGAACTATTTCTCGCCGGAGCAGACCGTGATCGCGGACGGCCTGGTCGCGGACGGACCCGAGGAGATCCGCAAGGCGATCCGCCAGGAGATCAAGTACGGCTCCGACTGGATCAAGCTCCTCGTGACGGGCGCTTACCAGTCGGTCGGCGACGATCCGCGCAACATCGCGTTCAGCCCGGAAGAGTTGCGAGCCGCGGTCGAGGAAGCGAGCCGCCACAGCGTGCCGGTCGCCGCGCATGCGCACGCCACGGACGGCATCAAGCAGGCCGTCGCCGCCGGCGTGCGGTCCATCGAGCACGGCACCTTCATCGACGACGAAGGCATCCAGATGATGGCGGCCAAGGGCACCTTTCTCGTGCCGACCATTTACGTCGGCGACTACTACACGGAAGGCGACAAGCTGCGCGCCCAGGACAAGCAGGACGATTACGCCGCCCACCAGCGCGGCAAGTTCCTGGCCGCCGTCGGCCGCGCCCACAAGCAGGGCGTCAAGATCGCGGTCGGCGTGGACCTTGGCGGCTACATGACGGATCCGGTCGTGTTCGTGCGCGAGATGGCGGTCCTGGTCGAGGCCGGGCTCACGCCGATGCAGGCGATCCAGGCCGGCACGCGCGTCGGCGCGGAACTGCTGCGCTGGGACGATCGACTCGGAACGGTCGAGAACGGCAAACTCGCCGACCTCGTGGCGGTCGCCGGCAATCCGCTCGACGACATGAAGGCGCTCGAACGCGTCGAGTTCGTCATGATCGGCGGCAAGGTGGTGAAGACACCCGGCGGCGCACAATCGCTCCGGGGCGCGCTGCAGGACTGACGCGAACGACCGCCGGGGCACAGGGGGGCACGCATGCAGCCGACCGATATCGGCCAGTTACACTGGCTTGCGCCGACGCTCGCGGCCCTCTTCGCCTGGGGCATCGCCCAGGGCCTCGTCAAGAAATACATCGGCGAGGTCTCCGCCGCGCACTTCTGCCTGTACTACGCGATCGCGAACGCGGTCGTGAACGTGGGCTTCTGGTCGCTCAGCGACGCGCCGCCGCCATTCGCAGCCGAGGGACGCGAGTTCGCATTCTGGGGGCTGCTCGCCTACGTGCTCGACGGCATCGCCTGGATCTTCTACTACAAGTCGATCACGTACGGCCCCATCTCCATCGTCGGCACGTTGTCCGCGGCCTACCCCGCACTGACGGTCATCTTCGCGCGCACCTTCCTCGGCGAAGACCTGACGGCGATGCAGGGCCTGGGCGTCGGCGCCGTGCTGCTGGGCTGCATGGCGCTCGCCTGGTCTCCGCCGCATGCGCGGACCAACACGCAGAGCCGCTGGATGCTCTACGCCGGTGCTGCGCTCGTCATCTGGGGCGCGAGCGGTACTCTGATCCGCTATGCGTACGGATTCCCGGCCGCGCACGAAGGCAACATGGCGCTGTTCATCGCCATCGGCGCAGTCGCGACGCTCGGCGTCTTTGGCGTGCTGGCCGGCGGGGCACGCGGCGGAACCCGCAATGAGTGGCTGCGTGCTTTCGGGCCGATGGCGACCATGGCGCTCGGCAGCTTGCTGGTCGCGATCGCCTACAAGCACGGACCCGCGTCGCTGGTCACGCCGCTCGCCGGGGCCTACCCGGTCGTGACGCTGGCATTCGCCTGGGCCGTCCTGAAGGAGCGGCCGACACGGCTGCAATGGGGCGGCATCGCCGCGGTGCTCGTCGGCATGGTGCTCACGACGGCCGTCGCCGGCGGCTGATCACTTCGCGCCGGAAAACCGGATTCGTGTCCGCGTCGCCAGGTGGACCTCGCGCAGGAAGTAGGCGAGGCCCACGACCATCGTCAGCGTCGAGCCCGTGAACAAGAAGGCGACGGCGTAGTGCCGGCGCGCGTCGAACATCACTTCGATGAACAGCGTCGCCACCGTCAGGCACAGCAACAGTGCGGCGATCGTGCAGGCAGTGATGGCGATGCTGGTGAAGTGCCGCCTCTGCTCAAGAATCCGCAACTGGAAAGCGACCGAATCCGGGCCGATCAGCGCAGCGATCTCCCGATTCTCGGTGAGCGCCCGGCCGCGATCGACGATTCTCGACAGGCGGTTGCTCATCACGTTCAGGAGTCCCGCGATACCGGTCAGCAGGAATACGGGTGCCAGCGCGAGCTGGATCGCGCGGGTGACGTCCGTCATGTCAAACAAGGATTCCATTACTTTGTCTTTGTAGTTCGGGTTGGGGCCGCCACAGGAGCACAGAAGTTCCCGCCGTAGAACCCGGACCGGTCGAAGCAGCACACGCGTCGCTTGCCGGACGCCAGCATCTCACGGGCGCTCTTGATCCGTCGCGCGCGCGTCTCCAGCCGCTTGGCGGAGATGATCCAGTTGACCCAGTCCCTGCGTGCGGTGGGCGTGATTTCGGACCAGACTGCGCGCGCCCGTGGCGTGGCGGCAAGTGACTTACGAAGATCGGCCGGGACCTTCGATTCGAGTTCGCGCGCAGAGGGAGTCGATCTCCACCGTCACCACATCGCCCGTATCGACGCCTGCGGCCTCGCCCAGTTTCCGGGTTACCTTGAGCCAATGACTCTTCTGGCCGTCAGGCTCGAGCACGGCCTTGAAGGATTGACCATTGAGGGTGCCCTCAACCGTCGTGGTGGCCCGCGTCGGAAGCTTCGCGCTGGCACGCTTCGGCAGGACGAGGAACATCCAGGAACTGCCCTTGGCGGCCACGGCCGGGCGCAGGAGTTCTGCCTTGAAACGGATCGTTGAACCGGTTCCGGTCAATCGATGCTCGGCACTAGAAGCCCGATTCCTGTTACGCATCAGGGTCCTTCTTTGGAATCGTTGCGCATGAATTCCGCCAGCAGTTCCAGCGCGTCGGTAACGCATTCCTCCGGAACCATGATGCTCTGGGTGTTGTAGCTCCCGATCTGAAGTCCCGGCAACAGACTTCCGAGATGCCGACCGTGAACGAAGACCGGAATGTCGTGCGCCTCGAGAAGCGAGGTCACGACCGCAATCTCGGACTCCGACTGTGGCGACAGGACTCGAACTAGAGCCATGGCGTCACCTCGCGCGTGCCTTGCGGGCGACAGGGACAACGATGCTCATTCTTCATTACTCGTCAGCCGTTCATGTCGTTCTGCCAATAGAACCCTTCCAACAGCCATGCCGTCGCGCCACAGCTTCGACACGAAAATTCCCGGCGCTTGGCTTCGTTCGGCCCAATACGAAAATTCACCATGCGATTCTGACACGCAGGGCATCGCACGATGGATGTCAGAAGGCAATACGACACGCCACCGCCAATGACCACGAGGGGGAACAGGATGAGGACCCACCGACTGTTCCAGCTCGACGTCGCAAGGGCCACGGCGACGATCGCAAACCCAGCTATCGCTCCGGCGATTCTAAACGCCAGTGCGAACTTGTCGCGCCGTGATAGATGCGTTGACTCTCCCGAGTTCGCGAACATGGGCCTACTTGCGCGGAGCGAACGCCCAAGCGCACAAGCTGCCGGTCACGACGACGGCTATCCACGAACCCCAGACCGGAAACTCGACACTGCCAATCTGGACCGGCACATGCGTCACGGCGCGAAGCAACTGCACCAAGGCGATGAAGCCAAAGATGACTCCAGAAACAACAACATATCCGCTCCTCATTGTGCTGCTCCTTCAGTAGTATCCAATGTCCGCGTTGGCGCCTGAACAGCGTTGCATTTCGAAGTTGATGTCACGCGCCACTCTACTTTTCTGCCGGGAAGTAGTAGACGCGGTGAATCAAGCCCGCCGAAAACTCATACACGGAAAGACCCCTTTGTGAACTGGGCCCGGTCGTTCCCTGCCAGCTTGCGATTTCAACTGCGCTAACCCTGTCAGGCGTGGAAATGATTCCCGACAAAGCGGATTGGCATGTTGGGCAGGATTTGAAGTAAGCATCCATGCTGGAGACAAGCGCAGGCTTGCCTTTGGTCTCCACTGCAACCTTGTCACCAGCGATACTCAACCATTCGACGTCATCTGCAACGAGAACGGCCATAGCGCTACTGTCATGCGCATTGAACGCCGCAATAAACTCCTCTATCACGCGCAAATGAGGTGAGGCTGGTTCCTCTGAGTGGACGAGCGAGACGAAGAGCAGCAGGAATGCTGTGGCAATTCTTCTAAGAGCAGCCATACCGCCTCCTGAAGCGTCTAACGTCCGCGTTGAGCGGGCCGCGCGAGGCCGAACCCGTCACGGACCGCTCCAACGCATGGTTAGGCAACAGCAATCGCATCGTCACTTGGCTTTTCCGGGCGGCCACGTGTCGTGCTGTGGGAGGGAATCGCTGATTGCATGCCAAGGAGCCTTGGAGCCAACAAACATATGATAGGTGGCGCGAACGCCTGGGTCTGCGTCCAGCCCACCTACAGCCAAGTCGCTGAGCTTTCCGTCGCTGGGGACACCGAGACTGGAGCCGCAGATTCGGCAGAAGGCCCAGCCAATTCCCGGAGAAGTTTCGTAAACGGTTAGAAGGTCTTGCCCTTTGAGCCAGCGAAAACTCTCGATACCTGCCTTTGCATAGGTAGCGAACGCCGCGCCATGAAATCGACGACACATCGAGCAATGACAGTTACCGACATCTACGAGTGGGCCGTCCACTTCGTATCGCATCGCACCACAAAGGCAACCGCCCTGTATTGTCACGCTAAGTTCTCCGCTGTTGCCTAACAACTATTGGGTGTGAGAGTGACGTGATGTTTTACGTCATTTCCCGCCGCATGACATCCACCCTTTCGCTAAGTCCTTGTCCTGCAACGGGCACATCAGATCTAACGTAACGCGCCCGCTTCGGTCGGTACGCCGGCCGTGGACACCCGTCCAAATGGCAAATCGGACGCTCTACAGGCATCCTACGCACTCATTTTTTCAGCCAGGACGCAGAACCATGCCGCCGTCGAAGGGAAGCCTCAGCAATATCGAGATCGCACAACACGCCAAGATGAAGCCGATCGTCCCGCTCGCGAAGGAGCGACTCGGCATCCCTGAGGAGCATCTCTCGCCTTTCGGACACTACAAGGCCAAGATCTCGCTCGATTACTGCACGCACCTCGAGAACAAGAAAGACGGCAAGCTGATCCTGGTGACGGCCATCTCCCCCACCCCGGCGGGCGAAGGCAAGACGACGATGACGGTCGGCCTCGGCGATGCGCTGAACCGCATCGGCAAGAAGGCGATCATCTGCCTGCGCGAGCCGGCACTCGGCCCGGTGTTCGGGATGAAGGGCGGTGCGGCGGGCGGCGGCTATGCCCAGGTCGTGCCGATGGAGGACATCAACCTCCACTTCACCGGCGACTTCTCGGCGATTGCGCTGGCGAACAACCTGCTCGCGGCGATGATCGACAATCACATCCATCACGGCAATGCCTGCGGCTTCGACGTGCGTCGCATCACCTGGCGGCGAGTCGTGGACTGCAACGACCGGGCACTGCGCGACATCACCGTCGGCCTCGGCGGCCCGGGCAACGGTTTCCCGCGCCAGGACGGCTTCGACATCGTCGTCGCCTCGGAAGTCATGGCGATCTTCTGCTTGTCGACGAGCCTCAAGGACCTAAAGGAACGCCTCGGCAAGATCGTGGTCGGCTACACGCGCGACCAGAAGCCGATCCACGCACGCGACATCAAGGCTGCGGGCGCGATGGCTGCGCTGCTGAAGGACGCGCTCGCCCCGAACCTGGTGCAGACGCTCGAGAACAACCCGGCCTTCATCCACGGCGGCCCGTTCGCGAACATCGCGCACGGCTGCAACTCGGTGATGGCGACCAAGACCGCGCTCAAGCTCGGCGACTACGTGGTCACGGAAGGCGGCTTCGGCGCCGACCTCGGCGCCGAGAAGTTCGTGGACATCAAGTGCCGCAAGGCGGGCCTGAAGCCGGACGCGGCGGTGATCGTCGCGACGGTGCGCGCCATCAAGTACCACGGCGGTGTGGAGGTGCCGGATCTCGGCAAGGAGAACCTGAAGGCGCTGCAGGCCGGCATCGCGAACCTCGACCGGCACATCGACAACGTGCGCGACGTCTTCGGCCTGCCCTGCCTGGTCGCGATCAACCATCGTGCCGAGGACAGCGATGCCGAACTGCAATGGCTGCAGGAGCGCGCGACGCACCACGGCGTGAAGGTCATCGTCGCCAAGCACTACTCCGAGGGCGGCAAGGGCGCCGTCGAAGTCGCGAAGGAAGTCGTCGAGCTGTGCAGCCATGCGAACTACTTCAAGTTCGTCTACGACGACAAGGACACGCTCTGGGACAAGATGAAGGCGGTCGCGACCAAGATCTACGGCGCCGCCGAGATCACGGCCGACAGCAAGGTGCGCGGGCAGATCAAGCAGCTCCAGGATTCGGGCTACGGCCACTACCCGGTCTGCGTGGCGAAGACCCAGTATTCCTTCTCGACCGACCCGAAGCTGCGTGGCGCGCCGCACGGCCACGTCGTGAACATCCGCGAAGTGCGCCTCGCGGCCGGCGCGGAGTTCATCGTGATGATCTGCGGCGACATCATGACGATGCCGGGCCTGCCGGTGACCCCGGCGGCGAACAACATCGACGTGACCGACGACGGGAAGATTACCGGGCTCTTCTGAGCCCCTAGCCCCGCATCCGCAGGCCCTTCGGATCCACGAGCGCCGCGGCGCTGCGGACGGCAGGCCGGCGTTCGCCCATCAGCTCGACGGCAAAGCCGTCGGCCTCGCCCGCGACCGCGTTCTCGACATAGCCGAGCGCGATCGACTTGCCGACCGTGTGCCCATAGCCGCCCGAGGTCACCCAGCCGACGACCTTGTCGCCATGCCAGATCGGCTCGTCGCCCATGGCGTCCGCATCGTCGGCGTCGATCACGAGCGTGACGAGCGTTCGCACGCCGCCGCTCGCCTTCTCCGCGGCCGCGGCCGCCTTGCCGATGAAGTCAGGCTTGTCGAGATGGACGAATCGGCCGAGGCCGGCCTCAAACGGCCCGTAGATCGGGCGGAACTCGCGGGCCCAGTTGCCGAAGCTCTTTTCCAGTCGCAGCGAGTTGAGCGCGCGCCCGCCGAAGTTGCGCAGGCCCCGGGCCCTGCCGACTTCATGCAGCCGGTCGTACAGGGCGCGCAGGTACTCCGACGTCACCCACAACTCGTAGCCCAGCTCGCCGGTGAATGAAACGCGGCCGACGAGCGCCGGGACCATGCCGACATCCATGCGCGCGAACGACAGGAACGGGAACGCGGCAGTCGACAGGTCGCGATCGACGAGTTGTTGCAGCACGTCCCGCGATTTCGGGCCCGCGACCGACAGGCCGAGGTATTCCATCGCGCACGGGCGCACGGTGACGCCGGCCGGCGGCAGCTGCCGCTCGAACCAGCGCATGTAAAAGGTCTCGGCGGCGTAGGTGCCGACCACGAAGAAATGTTCGTCCGCCAGGCGGCAGAGCGTGAAGTCGCCGATCAGGCGACCGCGTTCGTTCAGCATCGGCGCGAGCGCGATGCGGCCCACGGCCGGCAGCTTGCAGGTCATGAGTCGCGACAGCCAGTCGGCGCGCGCCCGGGACCCTGGACCTCGAACTTGCCGTAGTTGGAAATCTCGATGAGGCCGCAGCCCTCGCGAACCGCGCGGCACTCCTCGGCGACGTGCGCGTGCGCGTTGGAGCGGCGGAATGTGGCGTTCTCGACGGCGGGCGCGCCCTTGGGCGCGAACCACAGCGCATGCTCGAGCGTGCAGTAGTCGCCGAACACCGCATTCTCTTCGCGCGAGCTTTTCGTAGATCGGCGTGGTACGCAGCGGCCGTGCAGCCTCCAGTTCCTCGTTCGGGAAGCGGATGCGGAAGCGCCGCGAGTAGTTCTCGCGCACCTTGGCGTTCGTATAAGGCCGGTTGGCCCATGCGCCGTAACGCGCGACGTCCATCGCCCAGATGTCGGCGCCCGGATCGCCCTCCACGATCCAGTTGGCGAGCGAGAGCCCGACGCCGCCGCCCTGGCAGAAGCCCGCCATCACGCCGCAGGCGACCCAGTAGTTCCGCAGGCCCCGGACCGGCCCGACCAGTGGATTGCCATCCGGCGCGAACGTGAACGGGCCATTGACGACCTTGCGGATGCCGGCATTTTCGAGGACAGGAAAATGTTCGGCCGCGAGGGCGACGCTCGGGGCGATGCGCTCCAGGTCGTTCGGCAGCAGGTCCTGGCCGAAATCCCAGGGCGTCGTCTCCGGCGACCAGGGCACGCCCGCGCGCTCGTAGGAGCCGAGCAGCAGGCCCTGGCGCTCCTGCCGCATGTAGATCTCGGCCTCGAAGTCGATGACGTGCTTGAGCTCGGGCTGTCCCTTCAGCTCCGGCAGGTCCTCGGTGATGAAGTACTGGTGCTCCATGGCGAGGATCGGAAGCTCGAGCCCGACGAAGCGGCCGACCTCGCGCGCCCACAGTCCGCCCGCGTTCACCACGTGCTCGGCGTGGACCGTGCCGTGTTCGGTGACGACGTCCCAGGTCCCGTCCGGCCGCTGCTTCGTGTCGACGACGCGGTTCTGGCGCACGATCTCGGCGCCGCCGATCTGGGCGGACTTCGCGTAGGCGTGCGTCACGCCGTACGGGTCCACGTGCCCTTCGATGGGGTCGTGGATCGCGCCGAGGAAATGCTTCTCCTCGAGCAGCGGATGGAGCTTCTTGGCCTCCGACGCCGAGATCAGCTCGAGGTGCATGCCGAGGTAGCGGCCGCGCGCCACGGCCATCCGCAGCCAGTCGACGCGCTCCGGCGTCCCAGCAAGGAGCAGGCCCCCGCTCACGTGAACGCCGCAGGAGACGCCGGAGATCGCCTCGATCTCCTGGTAAAGGTCGATCGTGTACTGCTGCAGGCGGGCGACGTTCGGGTCGCCGTTCAGCGTGTGCATGCCGCCCGCGGCATGCCAGCTCGAGCCGGACGTCAGTTCCGCCCGCTCGATCAGCAGGACGTCGCTCCAGCCCGCCTTCGTCAGGTGATACAGGACGCTCGCGCCGACCACGCCGCCGCCGATCACCGCAACCCGTACGTGATTTCGCATCGTCGACTTCAGGTGACGGCGGGCGCCCCGCCTTCTGCGGTGCGCCGGTCGATGTACGCGTTCAGGGCTTCGACCATTGCGGGGTCGCGGTTGGGCGCGAACGAATCGCTCGAGCGTCTTGCAGGTAGATGGCGTTCGCGCGCTCGGTCGCCGTCTTCGCGCCGTCCGCCTCCCAGGTGCCGTAGTTGCGCCAGTCCGAGACCAGCGGCGAATAGAACGCCGTGCGGTAGCGCTCCATCGTGTGCGCGCAGCCGAAGAAATGCCCGCCGTAGTCGACCTCGGCAATGGCATCCAGCGCCATGTCGGACGCCTCCGCGCCGACCGGCTGGAACAGCTCCGCGAACATCTGCAGCATCTCGACGTCGAGGATGAACTTCTCGTAGGACGTCGAGAGGCCGCCCTCGACCCATCCCGCGGCGTGCAGGATGAAGTTGGCGCCGCCCATCAGCGCGCCCCACAGGCTCATCTGCGCTTCGTACGTCGCCTGCGCATCCGGCGCGCAGGAGGCGGTCGCGTTCGACGATCGCCACGGCAAGCCGATGTGCCGCGCGAGCTGCCCGGCGCCGAACGCGGCCTTGGCGTACTCCGGCGTGCCGAAAGCCGGCGAGCCGGAGCGCATGTCGACGTTCGAGGTGAAGCTGCCGTAGATGACGGGCGTGCCCGGGCGCACGGACTGCGCGAGCGTGATGCCCGCGAGCGCCTCGGCATGCGCGAGCGTGAGCGCGCCCGTGATCGTCACCGGCGCCATCGCGCCGGCGAGCGTGAATGGCGTGATGATCAGGACCTGGCCGGACGCCGCGAAGTCGATGATGCCTTCCGCCATGGGAATGTCGAGCTGCAGCGGCGAATTCGTGTTGATCACCGTCCAGGTGTACGGGCGCTCCTTGAACTCCTCCGCGCCACGCCGTGGGCGATGCGGATCAGCTCGAAGCAATCCGCGATCTGCTTCGAGCCGCGCGAGTAGACGAACGGCACCTTGTCGGACAGGAGCAGCATCGATCGCGTCGTCTCGTAATGCCGCAGGTGCACCGGGACGTCCTGCGGCTCGACCGCGCCGCCGAGCGAGTGCATCACGTCGAAGGACTGGCACGAGCTTGATCAGGTTGCTGGAAGTCCTCGAGCGTGCCCGCCCGGCGGCCGCCGTGGATGTCCATGATGTTCGGCGGCCCGGACGTCGGCGCGAAGCACACGCTGCGCCCGCCGATCGGCACGTTGAACTCCGGGTCCAGCGTCCGGAAGGTGAACTCGCCGGGCGTCGTCGCGAGCGCTTTCGCCACCAGGCCGCGATCGATGCGCACCACCAGCGTCTCCTCATCGACGGTCGCGCCCGGCGTCCCTGAAGCGCTGGCGGCCGATGGCCGACAGCACTTTCATGCCCTTGGTCTCGAGCAGCGACAGCGCCGCGGCATGGATCGCCGCGACCTGGTCGTCGGAGTAGATGCGAGGCCGGGTCGTAGGGATTGAGCAGCCGGCGATAGGCGCGCGATCGCTCGGGCGGCGCGACCGCGGCCACTGTCGCAGTGCGCCGGCGGCCGGTGCTGCGGTGCCCGCCCGCGGTTTCACCCTCACTCATGCGTTGAGCGTGGCGCATCCGCGACGCCCGATGCAATGCCCTCGTAACAAACATGCAACATCGGCGGTCGATTGCTCTCGCCGGTGGACTACAGGGCCCGCGACTTGCTATGTTCAGGCCGGTTCGCGGCTTGCCGGTCATCTGGCCGTGGCAGCGAACACGAAGGGCGACAGCCCGCCGGCCCGGTGGGCGTTGCGTAGAAGACACGCAGCCTAGGGGGTCGACAAGTCCATGAATCACAGAATTGCTTCCGCGGTCGCCGCGGTTCTCGCCGCCAGCCCGGCTCCGGCCGTCCTGGCCCAGGAAACGACCAGCGCACTGCGAAGAGGTGATCGTCACTGCGCAGCGCCGAACCGAGAACCTGCAGGACGTCCCGCTCGCCATCCAGGCCCTGTCCGGCGACACGCTCTCCCAGCTCAACGTCACGACGATGGACGAGTACATCAAGTACCTGCCCAGCGTGTCGACGGCGAGCATGGGACCGGGCCAGAGCAACGTCTACATGCGCGGCCTCAGCGTCGGCGCGCTCGGCACCCAGGGTTCCGGCACGAACGGCACCTGGCCGAACGTCGCCGTGTACCTCGACGAGCAGTCGACCCAGGTCCCGGGCCGCAATCTCGACCTTTACACGGCCGACCTCGAGCGCATCGAGGTCCTGACCGGCCCGCAGGGCACGCTGTTCGGCGCAGGCGCCCAGGCGGGCGTGCTGCGCTTCATCACGAACAAGCCGCAGCTGGGCGAATGGTCCAGCAAGATGTCGGCCGGCTACTGCGGACACCGAGCATGGCGGCGACGGTTACAACGTCGAGGCAGTGGTCAATATCCCGCTGGGCGACAACTTCGCCGCGCGCATCGTGGGCTACCAGGACCATCGTGGCGGCTACATCGACAACGTGTTCAGCACGTTCACGCGCAGCGGCACGGACCTCGGTTTCGCGCTTCGCAGGACCGGACGGCCCCCCCTCTCCTGCCGTCGTGCCGGACGACTCGGTCGTGATCGACAACTGCGGACATCGTCGCCGACGACATCAACGAAGTGGACTACTCGGGCGCGCGCGCGAGCCTCAAGTGGCAGGTCAGCGACGACTGGGAAGCCCTGCTCGCGGTGTCCTTCCAGCGGATCGACGCCGAAGGCGTCTTCTACAACCTGCCGACCGGTTCGGACGGCCAGGACCTGGATCCGCTGCAGGTGACGATCTTCAACAAGGGTTACGTCGACGAGGAATTCGTCAACACCTCGCTGACGATCAACGGCAAGGTCGGCGCGCTCGACTTCGTCTACGCCGGCGGCTACCTGACGCGCGATTCGGATGTCGCCAACGACTACACGAACTACGCGCGCGGCGTCTGGGGCACCTACTACCAGTGCACCGGCTACTCCGGGGCGTCGGTGAACAAGTGCTACTCGCCGTCGAGCGTCTGGTTCGACTCGGCCGACAACACCAACATGAGCCACGAGATCCGCCTCAGCAGCCCGGTGGACTGGCGCATGCGCTTCGTCGGCGGCGTCTTCTACGAGGAACGCGAGCTGGATGCGACCACGGACTTCAACTACAAGACCATGCCGGAGTGCCCGGACACCGGCGTGTCGGTCGGCGACTGCTTCCTGTACCTGGATCCGCGGAACGATCCCAAGTTCGCGGACGCGACGCTCAACAACCCGAACCGCCGTTCGCCGCACACCGGATTCTTCAACGACTTCACCCGCGACTACACGCAGATGGCGGCGTTCGCGTCGGTGGACTTCGACATCCTCGAGAACCTGACGCTGACCGTCGGCACGCGCTACTACGACATCGAGAATTCGTTCGTCGGCGCGAACATGGGCAGCTTCTTCTGCAAGACGTATGGCAGCGGGGCGACGGGACCCTGCCAGAACGCCTACGGCACCAACCTCGAGAAGCAGACCGACCAGGCCGACGGCTTCCGCAGCCGGGCGAACCTGACCTGGCGCGTCTCGGACGACTTCCTGGTGTACACGACCTGGTCCGAGGGTTACCGGCCAGGCGGTTTCAACCGCGGCTCGGCCTGCGGCCTGCGCGATCCTGCCACCGGCGCTTTCCAGTGGTGCTTCCCGCTGTCCTACGACTCGGACGACCTGACCAACATCGAGCTCGGCTGGAAATCGACGTTCGCGAACGGCCGCGTGCAATTCAACGGCGCGATCTACCAGGAGACCTGGGAGAACGCGCAGACGATCCTGTACGCGCCGCAGCTCGGCTTCCCGAACCTGACGGCGAACCTGAACGGTCCGGAATACGAGGTCAACGGCATCGAGGTCAACCTCACCACCGCGCCGATGGACGGGCTGACGATCACTTTCGCGGGGTCGTACAACGACGGCACGCTCAAGTAACTCGCCGCAGATCACCAACAACATTCCGGGCGACCCGAACTTCGGGCAGCCGGTCACCGACTCCTGCCTGGCCTTCGACACGGGCACGAACACCTGCACCACCGAGGTCAGCGTGGAGGACGTTTTCGGCGAGCAGGGCACCGAGCTCGCCAATTCCCCGCCGCTGCAGTTCAACATCCGCGCCGCTACGAGTGGGCGCAGGGCGACTGGACCCCGTACGTGGGCGCCGCGGTGCAGTACCAGGACTCGTCGTTCTCGTCGGCCATCAACAACAACCGCTTCGAGATGCCGTCCTGGACGACCTGGGACGCGGCGTTCGGCGTCTCGAAGGACAACTGGAACGCGGAGTTCTACGTCGTCAACGTGACGGACGAGGACACGAGCATGTTCTCGACGGCGGCGCAGTTCATCCTCGCGGAGGTGCCGATCCGCCCGCGGACGATGGGAATACGCTTCGACTATCGCTTCGACAGGCCCTGACCGCGCGTCACCTGGATCCGGGCCGGCGGGGTGACCCGCCGGCCCGTTTTCTTTGCGGCCGTCGATCGGCCATCATTCCCGCATGCCGTCCGCCGTACAGCAGACTGATCGAGCAGCACCGCTTCGGCGAAGCGCTGGCCGGCCGCCGATCGCCTGCTGGCGGACGCCCCGGCGCACCGCGACCTGCTCTACATGCGCGCCGTCGCCCTGCGCCACCTGCAGCGCGTGCCCGAGGCGCTCGCGACGCTGGAGCGCCTGGAGGACGCGCATCCCGGCTACCCCCGGCTGTTCCAGGAGCGCGGCCATTGCCATGCCTTCCTGCGACAGGCGCCGGAGGCGATCCGCGCTTTCGCGCATGCCGTGGAGCTGAATCCGGCCTTGCCGGGGAGCTGGCGCATGCTCGCCGCGCTTCACCGGATGGTCGGTCAACCGGCCGAGTCGGCCGATCGCGGAGCAGCATGTCGCGAAGCTCGCGACGCTCGCGCCGGAGGTCGTGACCGGCCGCAGCATGCTGGCGGACGGCAACCTCCGCGAGGCCGACGACCTCCTGCGCGGCTATCTCCGCCGTGTGCCCGACCGACTTCGAGGCGATGCGCGTGCTCGCGCAGGTCGCGCACCGGAACGAGTTCTCGAAAGACGCCGCGCTCCTGCTGGAAGCCGTGCTCGCCGCGAAGCCCGACTACCGTCCGGCCCGCCACGACTACGTCCTGGCGCTGATCGCCATGCACCGCTACAAGGACGCCCGCGACCAGATCGACATCCTGATCGCCGCGGAACCGGACAACCTCGCCTACCGCATGACGCTCGCGAGCATCCTCGTCGGCGAGGGCTCGACCGAAGAGGCGGTCGCGCTGTACCGCGAGCTGCTTCGCGCGCGGCCGGAAGACCCCGAGCTGCACCTCTCGCTCGGGCACGCCCTGAAGACGCTCGGGCCAGCGCGCCGATGCCGAGCGCGCGTATCGGCGAGGCGGCGCGCCACCGCGCGAACTTCGGCGACGCCTACTGGAGCCTCGCCAACCTCAAGACCTACCGGTTCACCGACGACGAGCTCGCCCGCATGCGCGAGCACGTCGACGCGCCCCGCACGCCGCCGGCGGACCGCTACCACCTGTGCTTCGCGCTCGGCAAGGCGCTCGAGGACCGCGGCGAGTACGAGGAGTCCTTCCGCTTCTACGCCCGCGGCAACGCGCTCAAGAAGGCGGAGAGCACGTTACGGCCCGAGGTGCTGGAGCGCACGCTGTCACGGCAGATGGAGCTCTGCACGCGCGAGTTCTTCGCAGGAGCGGCGCGGCTGGGGTTGCCCGGACGGCTCGCCGATCTTCATCGTCGGCCTGCCGCGCTCGGGATCGACGCTGCTCGAGCAGATCCTCGCCTCGCATTCGCAGGTCGAGGGCACGATGGAGCTGGCCGACGATCCCGCGCCTCGCGAGCTCGCTCGACCGGCACCCGAGCGGCAAGCGCTATCCCGGCGCCCTTGCGGAGGTGACGGCGGACGAGTTCCGCGGATTCGGCGAAACCTACCTCCGCGACACGCGACACTACCGGAGCCGCGGCACGCCGTTCTTCATCGACAAGATGCCGAACAACTTCCGCCACGTCAGCCTGATCCACCTGATGCTGCCGAACGCGAAGATCATCGACGCGCGGCGCGAGCCGATGGCCTGCTGCTTCAGCAACTTCAAGCAGCTGTTCGCGACCGGCCAGCAGTTCACCTACAGCCTGGAAGACCTGGCCCGCTACTACGCCAGCTTACGTGCGCATCATGGAGCACTGGGACGAGGTGCTGCCGGGTCGCGTGCTGCGCGTCCAGCACGAGGACGTCATCGACGACCTCGAGGGCAGCGTCCGGCGCATGCTGGATTTCTGCGGCCTCGAGTTCGAGCCGGCCTGCGTCGAGTTCCACCGGACCGACCGGCGCGTGCACACGGCGAGTTCCGAGCAGGTGCGCCGCCCGATCAACCGCGAGGGCGTCGACCAGTGGCGTCACTTCGAGCCCTGGCTCGGGGACCTGCGCGCCGCGCTCGGACCGCTCGCGCCCTAGGCGGGCCGGATCCCGGTCGCGCGCTCCTGGTCCTGCACGATCCGCCGGGCCGAGGCGAAGTAGTGCCAGACGGCCCACAGGCCGGTCGGCACCAGGCACAGCATCGCGAGCCGCAGCGACTCGCCGTCGGCGACTCCGCCCGGCGCGAACGAGTCGCTCAGGAAGCCCACCATCTGCGGCGCGATGATCAGGTTGCCGACGTTGGCGAGGAACAGCGTCGCCGCGCAGAACTGCGCGCGCATGCGCGGCTCGCACAGGTTCGTGAGCAGGCCGAAGCAGGGGCCGATGTAGAAGTAGATGGACGGGATGAAGATCCAGAAGAGCCAGCTCGCGAGCCGGAGGTCGTCCGTCCAGTAGATGACGAACGAGACGATCGTGGCCACCAGCCGATGAAGGTGCCCATCATGCGCACGATGCGGCGCGGGTCGCGCATGGACGGTTGCGCCATCCACCAGCCGGTCAGCAGCGTCGCGAGGCCGCCGCCGACGAGGTGAATCGGTCCGACGATGGCGCCCGCCTCGCCCGGCGTCATCGCATAGTTGCGGATCAGGAACGTGGGCGTCCACCACATCAGGCCCCAGCCCCAGAGCGCGGTCACGGCGCTCCCGACCATCACGTGCACGGCCGATTTCTGCGTCCAGAGGAAGCGCATGCTCTCGGCGAACGACGCGCCCTTGTGATCGCCGCCCTTGTGGTCGAGCTGCCCGCGACGGGGCTCGCGGACGGTCAGGAAAATCAACAGGCCCACGACGACGCCCGGAACGCCCAGCACCAGGAACACCGTGCGCCAGTCGTAAGCGTCGTTGATGATGCCGGCGATGTCCGCGCCCAGCCATGCGCCGATGGGGGCGCCCAGCGAGAACACGGTGAGCGCCATCGGGCGCCTCGCCGCGGGAAAGTAGTCCGAGATGATCGAGCTGGCCCCGGGCGTGCCGCCGGCCTCGCCGACGCCGACGCCGATGCGGCCGATGAGCAGCTGCACGTAGTTCTTCGAGAGACCGCAGAAGGCCGTCATCGCCGACCAGAGGACGAGGCAGACCGCGATGATGTTGCGCCGGTTGCCGCGGTCGATCAGCCAGGAAATCGGAAAGCCGAGCACGACGTAGAACAGCGCGAGCGCGACGCCGGTCAGGAAAGCGATGCCGGAGTCCGTCAGCTGCAGCTCGAGGCGGATCGGCTCGAGGACGGTCGAGATCACGTAGCGGTCGGCGATGCTGAGCGTATAGACCAGCACCATCATGATCAGCACGTACCAGCGCTGGACCGGCGAGCCCGTTCCGATCACCTGCCGCTGTCGGCCCTGCTGACGCCATCCGGAATTCTCCCCCCGCGCAATGCTTCCGTCTTGTACTGAAATTCCGGCACTATTGCCAGATGCATCGCGCGGACCCGCCGGAATCTCAAGATCGGCCTCATCGGGCTCGGCAACCTCGGGGCGTCGCTCGCGGGCAACCTCCTGCGTCACGGCGTCGACCTCGTGGTCCGCGACCTCAGCGAGACCGCTCGTCGCCGACTTCGTCGCACGGGGCGCGAAGCGCGCGGACTCGCCGCGCGAAATGGCCGAGGCCTGCGAGTTCGTCATCACCTGCCTGCCCTCGCCCGCAGCCTCCGCCGCAGTCGTCGAAGGACCGGACGGCCTGCTCGAGGGCCTCGGTCCCGGCAAGGTCTGGCTCGAGATGAGCACGACCGACGCGGCCGAGATCCGGCGCCTGGCGGCCCGGGTCGCGGCAACAGGGCGCGACGACGCTCGAATGCCCGGTATCGGGCGGCTGCCACCGCGCCGCATCCGGCAACATCTCGATCTTCGCGGGCGGCCCGCGCGCGGCCTTCGAGCGCGCCCTCCCGGTGCTGTCGATGCTCGGCCACCAGATCCTGCACACCGGCGAGCTCGGCTCGGCGTCGATGCTGAAGGTGCTGACCAACTACCTCTGCACGGCGCACCTCGTGGCGCTCGCCGAGGCGCTGACCACGGCGAAGGTGCTGGGCCTCGACATGAACACGACCTACGAGGGCATTCGCATCTCGTCCGGCAACTCGTTCGTGCACGAGACGGAATCGCAGGTGATACTGAACGGCAGCCGCGACATCAACTTCACCATGGACCTCGTGGTCAAGGACGTGGGCCTGTTCGACCAGCTGGCGATCGACCACGGCGTGCCGCTCGAGCTGTCTCCGCTTGGTCCTGCGGATCTTCAAGGACGGCGTCGCCCGGTACGGCGCGCGCGAACATTCGCCGAACATCATCCGGCGCTACGAGGAGGCCTGCGGCGTGCGGGTGCTCGGTACGGGATTCCCGGCGACGATGGTCGATCACCTGCCGAAGGAACCGGGCTTCGAGGTCGTGCCGAAGAAGGGGTGAACCGGATGGAGATCGGCGAATTCTCGATGGATTTCTTCTCGCTCGCGGGCAAGAGGGCCATCGTCACGGGCGGCAACACGGGGCTCGGCCGGGCCTTCTCGCTGGCGCTCGCGAAAGCGGGTGCCGACGTCTTCGTGCCGAGCGTGATGGACGACGACGGCGAGACGGGCCGGCTCATCGAGGCAGCCGGCCGCCGCCACGAATTCCTGAAGACCGACATCACGGCGCCGGGCGCGGCGGCACGCGTCATCGAGACCTGCGTCGAACGCTTCGGCGGCGTCGACATCCTGGTCAACAGCGCCGGCATCTGCCCGATCGACGACGTCCTCGAGTTCGGCCGCGCGCAGTGGGATGCCACCGTCGCCGTCAATCTCACGGCCGCTTTCGAGCTGGGCTTCGAAGCCGCAAAGCGGATGATCCCGCAGAAGAGCGGCAAGATCATCAACATCTGCTCGCTGTTCTCGTTCCTCGGCGGCCGCGGGTCATCCGCCTATGCCGCGACCAAGCACGGGCTCGCCGGCTTCACCAAGGCGTACTGCGACGAGCTCGCGATGCACAACATCCAGGTCAACGGCATCGCACCCGGATATTACGCGACCGAGATCACGCGCAAGACGCGCAGCGACCCGGTGACCAGCCAGCGCGTGCTCGACCACATCCCGGCCGGGCGCTGGGGCGAGCCCGTCGACCTGATGGGCGCGCTCGTGTTCCTCGCGAGCCGGCGCCTCGAACTACGTCAACGGCCACCTGCTCGTCGTCGACGGCGGCTACCTGGTCCGCTGAGCGCACGATGGCGACCCGGCAACGCTATGTCGTCGGCGTGGACGGCGGCTCGCAGAGCACCAAGGTGGTCATCTACGACCTGGACGGCAACGCCGTCGCCGAGGGACGCCAGGCGCTGCGGCCCGTCGAGCCGGCCGCAGCCCGGCGTCGTCGAGCACCCGGATGACGACCTGTGGGATTCGCTCGCCGCCGCGTCGCGCCAGGCGCTCGCGAATTTCAAGGGCGATCCGCGCGACATCGTCGGCGTCGGCCTCTGCACCATTCGCTGCTGCAAGGCGTTTCTGCCGCGCCGACGGTTCGCTGGCGCGCCCGGTGATGAGCTGGATGGACACGCGCGCCTACCAGCCCTACGTGCCCGACGATCCCGGCGTCGCCTATGCGACGACTTCGTCCGGCTACATCACGCATCGCCTCACCGGACGAATTTCGCGACACCGCGGCGAACAGCATCGCGCCTGCAGTGGCCGATCGACACCGACCGGTGGCAGTGGAGCGAGGACGCGGCGCTGCTGCGGCAATTCAACCTGCGCCGCGAGCAACTGTTCGAGCTCGTCATGCCGGGAACGGTGGCCGGCACGATCACCGCGCGGCCTCCGCCGCGACCGGCATTCCGGCCGGCCTCCCGGTCGTGGTCACCGCCAACGACAAGGCCGTCGAGGCGCTGGGCATCGGGTTCGCTCGACGAGCGGACGGCGCTGGTTTCGCTCGGCACCTACATCGCTGCGATGGTGCACGGCGAGCAGCAACCGTCCGGACGCGCAGCAGTTCTGGACCAACTTCAGCTGCATCCCGAACCGCTACCTGTACGAAAGCCACGGCATCCGCCGCGGGATGTGGACGCTGACCTGGTTCATGGACCTGCTGGGTCCCGAGTTCGCCGCGGCCGCGGCAGCGCGCGGCGTCTCCCGCGAGCAGGTCCTGGAAGAGGAAGCGCGGCGGGTCCCGGCCGGCAGCGACGGCCTGGTCTCCGTGCTCGACTGGCTCGCGCCGACGGACAAGCCTTTCCGCAAGGGCGTGATGCTCGGCTTCGACGCGCGCCACACCCGGGCGCACGGCTACCGGTCGATCCTCGAGGCGATCGCGCTCACGATGAAGGGGCACGTCGACGCGATGGCCGGCGAGCTCGGCATCACGCTGCGCGAAATCGTCGTTTCGGGCGGCGGCGCAAGCAGCGCCCTCTGCATGCAGGTGTTCGCGGACGCGTTCGGCATTCCGGCGTCCCGCGCGCAGCGGACCGGGCGGCGCGAGCCTCGGCGCCGCCGTGTGCGCCGCGGTCGCGGCCGGCGCTGCACCCGGACGTCGCGACCGCCGTGGCGCGCATGGAAAAGCCCCGCGAGACGTTCACTCCCGACGCCGCGCAACGCCGACGTCTACCGCCGGCTCGACCTCGAAGTCTTTCGCGGCATCCGCGACTCCACCGACCCGGTCCTCGAACGGTCCTGGCCGATCTTCCATTGAGGACCGCAACATGCCCTTGAGCAGGACCGCCATCGTCCAGCGGACTCCAGCAGCTCGTCGGAGCTGCGAACGTCGTCACCGACGAGGAGGAACTGAAGCGAAGCAGCATCGACCGCCTGCGCCTCTACGAGGACGTGCACGGCGTGTTCACGCGCCCGGTCCCGGCGGCGGTGGTGATGGCGCGCGGCACGCAGCAGGTGGCCGACGTGCTCAAGTTCGCCAACCAGGGCCGCGTCAACGTCATCCCGCGCACCGGCCGCACGGCGACCGAGGGCGGCCTCGAGACGACGGTCGAGAATTCGATCGTGCTCGACGGCTCGGCCATGAACCGCATCCTCAAGATCGACACGTACAACATGCAGGCGACGGTGCAGTGCGGCGTCTGCCTGCAGGTGCTCGAGGACGAGTGCCGCAAGCTCGGCGTGACGACCGGCCACTCACCGCAGTCGAAGCCGATCGCGCAGATGGGCGGCCTGGTCGCGACGCGCAGCATCGGCCAGTTCTCGACGCTCTACGGCGGCATCGAGGACATGGTCGTCGGCCTCGAAGCCGTCTTCGCGGACGGCACCGTGACCCGGATCAAGAACGTGCCGCGCCGCGCGGTCGGCCCGGACATCCGTCACGTCGTGATCGGCAACGAAGGCGCGCTTTGCTACATCACCGAAGTCACGGTGAAGCTGTTTCCCTGGCTGCCCCAGAACAACGCCTTCGTCGGCTACACGCTGAAGGACATGCGCCAGGGCTTCGAGGCGCTGCGCAGGGTCATGGTCGGCGGCTACCGCCCGTCGGTCGCACGCCTGTACGACCCGCCGGACGGCGCGTTTCACTTCTCGAAGTTCGCCGCCAAGGACGACTGCGTGCTGCTGTTCATGGCCGAAGGCCCGGCCGGCATCGTCAAGGCGACTGTCGAGGGCATCGGGGAAATCGTCGCGCAAGTTCCCGGAATGCAGGCCGGTCGACCCGCATCACCTCGCGGAATGGTTCGCCGACCTCAACTGGGGCCCGGACAAGATCGCCAACGAGCGCAAGGAAATCCTCGCGACCAAGGCGATGGGTCGCACGACGGAAGTCTCCGCCGACTGGAGCACGATCTGCGACATCTACGAGAACGCGCTCAAGCGCCTGCGCGTCGAGGTGCCGGACATCACGATGGCCGGCGGGCACAGCTCGCACGCCTACATCAACGGCACCAACATGTATTTCGTCTACTACTACGACGTGAAGTGCCCGCCCGACCAGGAAGTGGCCAGGTACCGCACCGAGATCAACCGCGTGATCTGCGAGGAAACGCTGAAGCTCGGCGGATCGGTCGTCCATCACCACGGCATGGGCAAGGCGCGCACGCCGTGGATCCGGGAGGAGTACGGCAGCTCGTACTACATCCTCGAGCGCCTGAAGCGCGCTTTCGACCCGAACGACGTCATGAACAAGGGCTGCGTCATTCCCGACTTCAAGGCCTGACCACGCGGTCGACCCATTCGTCGCAGAGCGCGGCGGCATCCTTCGGGCGGATGCTCGAGGGATCGAGGCACAGCTGCAGCCACAGGCCGTCGAGGAGCGCCGTGAGGCCGGTGACGACAAGCGCGAGGTTCACGGGGGCACCGCCGCGCGACTTCGCGAGGTCCGACAGCAGCCTGCCGAGCACTGCGCTGTAACCGCGGCCCTCCTCGTCGCGCACCGCGCGCATCTCCGGCGACACCTGCACCAGGCTCCAGTACACGACCCAGGCGGTCAGCACCTGCGGGTCGAGGTTCGGGTTCGAGAAGAACGCGTTGAAATACGCCCGCAGCCGCGTGCGCGGGTCGTTGCCGGCGGCCGCAACGGCTGCTTCGAAACTCTGCGACAACTGCCGGCTGAACGTCCGGTAGCTCTCGGCGACCAGCGAGTCCTTGTGCGGGAAGTGGTGGTTGATGAGCCCGATCGAGACGCCGGCCTCGGCCGCGATGCGCCGCACCGACAGGCCCTCGTGTCCCCAGCGCTTCAGGCTCTCGATCGTCGCATCCACCAGCGCCTCGCGCCGGTCGCTCGCGACCTGGCGCTCGTAACGGGGCTTGCGCGCCGCGCCGCTCACTGCGGCCGTGGCGCCTTGCGGTTGATGCTCCAGCCCTTCGGCGGCGGCGCGCCCTCGCGCGTCTCCGGGAACAGCGCGCGCATGCGGCGGCCGAAGCTGCGCAGGCACACCTCGCCCTCGCCGAGCGGGCCGACCGTGTAGCTGGACGACGCCATGCCGGCCTGGACGCGCTCGATCAGGTCCTTGTCCTCGAGGTTCACCAGCCGGTTGATGCGCCAGTTGAGGTAGCGTGCGGCCTTCATCTCGCGCCGCCCGTCCGGCAGGCCGTAATTGATGTAGCGCAGCTGCGTCTCGGTCGGCGTGACCGGGATGAACTGCATGAAGTCGATCTGGTCCGGGTACAGCTCGATCGCCGCGTTCGGCCAGAGCTTGTAGTAGGCCCACTTCGCGCCCTCGGCCAGGCCCATGTCGTGCATGAGCTTCTGGTACATGCGCTCGGAGGCGTGCGGTGAATCGTTCTCGACGAGTTCACCGGACATCTTGTCCACCCACTCGCGCGCCTCGATCGCGTAGCTCTTGCCGAAGATGCGCATGAGGCCCGGGTGCGCGATGGGGATGTGCAGGCCGTCGGAATAGTTGTCCGCGACGTTCTTCCAGTTGACGTGGCGCGTCTGGACCCGCGGCGGGCCGAGCGGCACGAGGTCCTCGAGCGGTGCGTCGGCGAGTTCGGACGCATACGGCGCCATCTGGTCGTTGACCGACGGCAGGCCCGGCGCGAAGCGCACGAACACGAAGCCGCGCCAGATCTCCTGCTCGACTTCGGCGAGGCCGTAGTGATCCGGATCGAGTCCCGGGTAGCCCGCGCGCAGCGGCACGCCGACCAGGCGCCCGTCGGTCGAATAGGTCCAGGCGTGGTACGGGCAGGTGATGCGCTTGCCGCAGTTGCCCTGCTCCCCGCTGACCAGGCGCGCCGCGCGGTGGCGGCACACGTTATGGAAGCTGCGCACGCGGCCGTCGGCCCCGCGGACGGTCAGGATCGATTCGTTCATGAACTTGAAGGTCATGAAATCGCCGGCCTCGCGCACGTCATTGACGTGGCAGACGAGGTGCCAGCTCTTCCTGAAGACGACCTGGCGCTCCAGTTCCAGGAACTCGGGGTCCCAGTAGGTCCAGCCGGGCAGGCTGAAGTCCTCTTCCGTGCGAAGATCCGGGGTGGCGGAGCGGTCTGCATGAATACGTGCGTTCATTGTTGAACGATCGTACAATAAGACCGGCCGCAGCGTCAACGGAGTCGTCGTGAAATGAGACCGACAATCCAGATCCTGGAGCCCGGGCAAATCGCCGCGATCCTGGCCGAGGCGAAACGGATCATGGCCGAAACCGGCATGGAGATCCGCGGGGCGAAGATGCGCCAGCGCCTGCTCGATGCGGGCCTGCCGACGGACGCCGCCGGCCGCGTGCTGTTCCCGACCGAGGTCGTGGACCGCGCGATCGCGACGGCGCCGAAGTCCTTCACGCTCTACGACCGCGACGGCAAGCCGCACGCCGAGATCGGCGGCTGGAACGTGCACTTCATCCCGGGCTCGAGCGGCCTCAAGATCATGGATCACCGCACCGGCGAGACGCGCCTCGCGGACTCGAAGGACTTCGTCGAGTACGCGCGCCTCTGCGACGGCCTCGCGCACATCCCCTACCTCGCGACCGCGTTCTCGACCAACGCCGACATCGAGCCGCAGGTCTCCGATGCCTGGCGCCTCTACATGGTGCTGACGAACACGAAGAAGCCGGTGGTCTCGGGCGCCTTCGGCGAGCACGGCGTGCCGCGGATGGCCGAGATGATGCAGCTGTTCCGCCGCGACCGCGCCGAACTCATCGCGAAGCCGATGTCCATCTTCACCATCACGGCCACCGGCAACTTCCGCTTCGGCGAGGACTCCTGCCAGAACCTGCTCGACTGCGCCGAGGCCGGCATCCCGGTCGAGATCGTGCCGGTCACGCTGATGGGCCTGATCGCGCCGGTCACGCTGGTCGGCGCGCTCGTCTTCCACTGCGTGGACGTGCTGACCGGCATCACGATGGCGCAGATCGTGAAGCCGGGCACGCCCGTGCTGTTCGGCGGCGCGCCGGCGACCTTCCACATGCGCGCGGCGAGCGCGCCGATGGCGGCGATCGAGGCGCAGCGGCTGAACGTCGGCTACGTCGCGATCGCGAAGTCGCTCGGCCTGCCGACCCAGGCCTACATGGCGCTCTCCGACGGCAAGTTCCTCGACGCCCAGGCGGGCGCCGAGACCATGACGAGCGCGATGCTCGCCGCGCTCGCCGGCGTGAACTCCGTCTCCGGCCCCGGCATGCTCGACTTCGTGCTGACCTTCAGCCTGGCGAAGCTCGTGTTCGACAACGAGGTCTGCGGGCAGTGCCTGAACTTCGTGCGCGACGTGAACGTGCTCGAGGACCTGCCGGCGGGCGGCCTGGTGGACGAGGTGCGCCAGAACGACCACCTCATCACCTCGCCGCACACGCTCAAGTACTGGCCGCAGGAGCTGTACCTCACCGATCCGATCATCGACCGCGAGAATCGCGAGACCTGGATCAAGCAGGGATCGAGGGACCTCCAGGTCCGCGCCGCGGAACAGGTCGAGAAGCGGCTGGCGGCGTACGTGCAGGTCCAGACCGATTCCGCGGCCGACGCCGAGATGCGGCGCATGATCCTCGCGGGCCTGAAGAGCCAGACAGAGCTGCCGGTCCTTCCGCCGCCGCCCGAGCACGCAGCGGACGAAGCCGCGCCGCAGGGACGGCGTCGCTCGGGGCGCCGGCCGCAGGCCACCGCCCGGAGCGAGTGCTAGCATCGCAGGATCCCGATGAGCGCCCAGCACCAGGAACAGCCGGTCCGTGAGGTATCGATCGACGCGATGCGCGACGATCGCCTGAGCGCGCGCCAGGACCTGGTCGTCGTCGAGGAGCCGCTCGAAATCCGCATCGCACAGGCGGGCGATACCGGGCCCGGAACGTCGATCTCGATCACGATGCGCACGCCCGGCCAGGACATCGAACTCGCCGTCGGCTTCCTGCACGGCGAAGGCATCGTCCGCTCCCGCGAGGACATCGCCGACAGCCGCATCTGCGGTCCCGTCGGCAACGTCGTGCGGATCCAGCTCGCCGAGGGTGCCGCGCACGATCCCGCGCGCCTGCAACGCAACTTCTACACGACCTCGAGCTGCGGCGTCTGCGGAAACGCGTC
This sequence comes from uncultured Gammaproteobacteria bacterium, assembly GCA_963760725.1. Lineage (GTDB taxonomy): Bacteria > Pseudomonadota > Gammaproteobacteria > Steroidobacterales > Steroidobacteraceae > SCUD01. The sequence goes on along the minus strand of CAVXET010000005.1, from coordinate 391,527 downwards.
GCTGGAGGCGGTCGAGCGCATGTTGCGCACGTCGAACGTCGACCCATCCCTCACGGTCCCGGCCACGCTGATCGAGTCGCTCTCCGAGCGAGCCCGCGCCGGGCAGGACATCTTCCGCGAGACCGGCGGGCTGCATGCGTCCTGCCTGTTCAACGCGAGCGGCCAGCTCCTCGACGTGCGCGAAGACGTCGGCCGGCACAACGCGCTCGACAAGCTGGTGGGCGCACGCCTGCTGGCGGGCGAGTTGCCGCTCTCGCGCTGCGTGCTGTTCCTGTCCGGCCGCGCGAGTTTCGAGCTGCTGCAGAAGGCGGCGGCCGCGGGAATCCCGGTGGTCGCCGCCGTCGGCGCGCCCTCCTCGCTCGCCATCGACCTCGCGCAGCGCACGGGCATCCTGCTGGTCGGCTTCCTGCGCGGCCACAACTTCAATGTCTACGCGCACCGGGAGCGGCTGCAATGAACGCCGTGACGTCTCCGCAGGCGGACGAGGCCCGCATCCTCGCGGCCGTCGAGCGCCACCGCCACCGCGACGGGCCGCTGATCGAGGTGCTGCACGAGGTGCAGGCTGACTTCGGCTGCATTCCCTCGGGCGCGGTGCCCGTGATCGCGCGCGCGCTCAACCTGTCGCGCGCCGAGGTGCACGGCGTCGTCTCCTTCTACCATCATTTCCGCACCAAGGCCCCGGGCCGGCACGTGCTGCAGATCTGCCGCGCGGAATCCTGCCAGGCAGCCGGCGGCCGCGCGATCGAAAGCCACGCGCAGAAACGCCTCGGCGTCGGCTTCGGCCAGACGACGCCGGACGGGCGGCTCACGCTCGAAGCCGTGTACTGCCTCGGCCTCTGCGCCTGCTCGCCCGCGGCCATGCTGGACGACGAAGTCCACGGGCGCGTGACGCCGGAGCGCCTCGATGCGCTCATCGACGCGGCCGCACTGGTGAAGTCATGAGCGTCACGGTCTGGATTCCGCGCGATGCCGGCGCGCTTGCGCTCGGTGCGGAGGCCGTCGTGCGCAAGCTGCAGGCCGAAGCGCAGGCTGCGGGCGAGAAACTCGCGATCCGCCGCAACGGCTCGCGCGGCCTCTACTGGCTCGAGCCGCTGGTCGAGGTCGAAACGCCTGCGGGGCGCATCGCCTACGGACCGGTGACCGAACGCGACGTGCCGGACCTGGTTGCGAAGGGACTGCTGAAGGGCGCTGCCCATGCGCTCCGCGTCGGGCCGATCGAGGAGCATCCCTGGTTTGCGTCGCAGCAACGCCTGACGTTCGCACGCGTCGGTCGCATCGATCCGCTCGACCTCGCGGCCTACCGCGCCTCGAGCGGCTACCTCGGCCTCGCCCGCGCGCTCGAACTCGGGCCCGACGCCACGGTCAACGAAGTGCTGGAGTCGGGCCTGCGCGGCCGCGGCGGCGCGGCATTCCCGACCGGAATCAAGTGGCAGACCGTCCTGCGCCAGCCGCCGGTCCAGAAGTACATCACCTGCAATGCCGACGAGGGCGACTCGGGTACCTACTCCGACCGCATGCTCATGGAAGGCGACCCGTTCGCGCTGATCGAGGGCATGACGATTGCAGGCGTCGCCGTCGGCGCGACGAAGGGCTATGTATACCTTCGCGTCGAGTACCCGCACGCGTTCCGCGTGCTGAATGCCGCGATCGAGCTGGCGCGCGAGGCCGGGTTCCTGGGATCCGCCCTCCTCGGCAGCGACAAGGCCTTCGACATGGAAGTCCGGCTCGGCGCCGGCGCCTACATCTGCGGCGAAGAGACCTCGATGCTCGAGAGCCTCGAGGGCCGCCGCGGCGAGATTCGCGTGCGCCCGCCGCTGCCGGCCGAGAAGGGCCTGTTCGGCGCGCCGACCGTGGTCAACAACGTCATCACGCTCGCGACGGTCCCGACCATCCTCGCGAACGGCGCGGCGGCCTACAAGGAATTTGGGCAGGCGAAGTCGCGCGGCACGCTGCCGCTTCAGCTCGCGGGCAACATCCGCCGCGGCGGCCTCGTCGAGCGCGCCTTCGGCCTCACGGTGCGCGAGCTGCTCGAGGATTACGGCGGCGGCTCGCTGAGCGGGCGCCCGATCCGCGCGGTCCAGATCGGCGGCCCGCTCGGCGCCTACCTGCCCGCGTCGCAGTTCGACACGCCGCTCGAATACGAAGCCCTCTCCGCGATCGGCGCCCTGCTCGGGCACGGCGGCGTCGTCGCCTTCGACGACACCGTGGACATGCTCGAGATGGCGCGCTACGCGATGGAGTTCTGCGCGCACGAATCCTGCGGCAAGTGCACGCCCTGCCGCATCGGCTCGGTCCGTGGGGCCGAGGCGCTGGCGGCGATCGGCCGCGGCGAGGACCGTGAACGGCAACTCGTGCTGGTCGAGGAACTCTGCGATACGATGTTGAATGCGTCCCTGTGCGGCCTCGGGGGCATGACCCCGTTTCCCGTCCAGAGCGCCATGAAGCACTTCCCGGAAGATTTCCGGTCGAAGACGCGAGGAGGCTAGGTGTACTCGATCGACCATCGCGACCTGGGCACCCCGCCGGCGAAGTCGGGGGAATCGGTCACGCTCGAAATCGACGGTGCGACCGTCACCGTCCCCGCGGGTACCTCGGTCATGCGGGCCGCCGCGCTCGCCGACACGCAGATCCCGAAGCTGTGCGCCACCGATTCGCTGAAGGCCTTCGGCTCCTGCCGCCTCTGCCTGGTCGAGATCGAGGGACGCAAGGGCTTCCCGGCGTCCTGTACGACGACCGTCGCGCCCGGCATGAAGGTCCGCACGCGCTCGCCGCGCATCGACCAGCTGCGGCGCGGCGTGGTCGAGCTCTACGTCTCCGACCACCCGCTCGACTGCGACGACTGCCCGGCGAACGGGCATTGCGAGCTGCAGGACGCCGCCGCCGTCACGGGCATCACCGGCTCGCGCTGGACGCCCGGCAAGACGCAGCGCGGCGCGGCGCCGGACGTCAGCAACCCGTATTTCGATTTCAACCCGGACCTGTGCATCGTCTGCTCGCGCTGCGTGCGCGCCTGCGACGAGACGCAGAGCACCCTCGCCCTCACGATCGAGGGCCGCGGCTTCGGCTCGCGCGTTTCCGCGAGCGAGCACCAGCCGTTCCTCGCCTCCGAGTGCGTCTCCTGCGGCGCCTGCGTCGAGGCCTGCCCGACCGCCGCGCTCAGCGAGAAGTCGCTCGCCGCGATGGGCCAGCCGCAGAAGGCGGTCGCGACGACCTGCGGCTACTGCGGCGTCGGCTGCTCGCTGAAAGCCGAGGTCAAGGAAGAGCAGGTCATCCGCATGGTCCCGAACCGCGCCGGCGCGGCGAACCAGGGCCACGCCTGCATCAAGGGCCGCTTCGCCTACGGCTACGCGACGCACAAGGATCGGGTGACGAAGCCCATGATCCGCGAGCGCATCACGGATCCCTGGCGCGAAGTGAGCTGGGAAGAGGCCTTCGAGTACACGGCGCGCGAGTTCCGCCGCATCCAGCAGAAGTACGGCCGCAACTCCGTCGGCGGCATCACGTCCTCGCGCTGCACCAACGAGGAGACCTACCTCGTCCAGAAGCTGGTGCGCGCGGCGCTCCTGACCAACAACGTCGACACCTGCGCCCGCGTCTGCCACTCCCCGACCGGCTATGGCCTCAAGCACACGCTCGGCGAGTCCGCCGGCACGCAGGCCTTCACCTCCGTGCAGAAGGCGGACGTCGTCGTCGTGATCGGCGCGAACCCGACCGACGGCCACCCGGTATTCGGCTCGCAGCTCAAGCGCCGCCTGCGCCAGGGCGCCAAGCTCATCGTCATCGACCCGCGCGCGATCGACCTGGTGAAGACGCCGCACATCGAGGCCGCCTATCCACCTGCAGCTGCGCCCCGGCACGAACGTCGCGGTCATCAACGCGCTCGCCCACGTCATCGTCACCGAGGGGCTCGCGAAGGACGACTACGCGCTCGAGCGCTGCGAGACGAAGTCCTGGCAGGAATGGAAGGACTTCATCGCCGACCCGCGCCATGCGCCGGAGGCGACGGAGGCGATCACGCGGCGTGCCCGCCGCGAAGGTGCGCGACGCCGCGCGCCTGTACGCGGCCGGCCCGAACAGCGCCATCTATTACGGCCTCGGCGTCACCGAGCACAGCCAGGGCACGACCATGGTCATGGGCATCGCGAACCTCGCGATGGCGACCGGCAACCTCGGCCGCGAGGGCGTGGGCGTGAACCCGCTGCGCGGCCAGAACAACGTGCAGGGCGCCTGCGACATGGGCTCCTTCCCGCACGAGCTGCCGGGCTACCGGCACGTGTCGGACGCCATCGCGCGCGGCCTGTTCGAGTCGGCCTGGAACGTCTCGCTCGGCGATGAGCCCGGCCTTCGCATCCCGAACATGTTCGAGGCGGCGCTCGACGGCAGCTTCAAGGCGATGTACATCCAGGGCGAGGACTTCGCCCAGTCGGACCCGAACACGAGCCACGTGGCCGCCGCGCTTTCCGCGATGGAATGCGTCGTCGTGCAGGACCTGTTCCTGGTCGAGACCGCGCGCTACGCGCACGTCTTCCTGCCGGGCGCGTCGTTCCTCGAGAAGGACGGCACGTTCACCAACGCCGAGCGGCGCATCTCGCGCGTGCGCAAGGTCATGGCACCGCTCGCCGGGCTCGCGGACTGGGAAGTCACGATGCGCCTCGCGCAGGCGCTCGGCTACCCGATGGAGTACGCGCACCCGTCCGAGATCATGGACGAGATCGCGCGCCTGACGCCGACCTTCACCGGCGTCAGCTACGAGAAGCTCGATCGCCTCGGCAGCATCCAGTGGCCCTGCAACGACAAGGCGCCCGACGGCACGCCGACCATGCACGTCGGCAGCTTCGTGCGCGGCAAGGGCAAGTTCTACCGCACCGAGTACGTCGCGACCGCGGAGCGCTCGACCAGCCGCTACCCGCTCCTGCTCACGACCGGCCGCGTGCTGTACCAGTACAACGTCGGCACGCAGACCCGTCGCACGAAGAACCTCGTCTTCAACAAGGAAGACGTCCTCGAGATGCACCCGGACGACGCCGAGGCCCGCGGCATCAAGCACGGCGACCTGGTCGGCGTCGCGAGCCGCGCCGGCGAAATCGTCGTGCGCGCATCGCTGACCAAGCGCATCGCGCGCGGCGTCGTCTACACGACCTTCCACTTCCCGGAGTCCGGCGTGAACCTCGTGACGACCGAGAACTCCGACTGGGCGACCAACTGCCCGGAGTACAAGGTCACGGCCGTGGAAGTCGCGAAGGTCACGCAGCCGGACGCCTGGCGCGAGCGCGCCCGCGCAACGCGCACCACCCGCAAGGGCGCCTCGGTTTCCGTCGGCTGAGCGTGCCCGCGCCATGAACGTCCAGCGCCTGGTCGTGATGGCCAACGACATCGCGAACTTCTTCGGCTCGGATCCCGACGCGGCCGCCGCGGCCGAGCAGGTCGCCGGTCACATGAAGAAGTTCTGGGAACCCCGCATGCGCGAGGAAATCCGCCGCCACGTCAGCGCCGGCGGCGAGGGCATGTCCTCGATCGCGATCCAGGCCGTCAAGCAGCTCGCGTAGCCCGCGTCGCGCCCCAACTCCAGACCGCATTTACGCGCGCACGCCGTCGCGGGACCCCTTCGCTCGCGCCGGAACTGATGCGCTCGCTACGGGGTCCCGCAACGGCTTGCGCGCGCGCCCATCCGCTACGGCATCGACGCGCGCGAGCGCTGACGACGGCTCGGTCCGCCACGCTCGAACTGCTCCGGCTGTCTAGCGCCTGTTGCGTGGCCGAGCCGCCGGGACACCCGAGCGAGCGCCTAAAGTTCCGGCGCGAGCGAGGGGAGTCCCGGCGGCGCAGGCAGGGCAACCGGCGCGTAACGCCGGATCCCGCGCGAGACGGACGGATCGACTTATTGCGCGCGCCGGATCTCGAAGCAGGCGTGGACCTTGGGGTCGCGCGCGAAATCGAAGGGCACGGTCCCCTTCGTGATGTCGCGGATGTCGAAGCCGTCGAGCGCCTCCCGGTCGAGCTTGAACTTGCGGAAGTTCGTGGAGAAGAGCAGCAGCCCGCCCGGCGCCAGGCGCTTCAGCGTGGCGCGGATGAGGTCGACGTGGTCGCGCTGCACGTCGAATTCGCGGTCCATGCGCTTCGAGTTCGAGAAGGTCGGCGGGTCGAGGAAGATGAGGTCGTAGGGCCCGCCGCTCGCCTTCCGCGAGCCAGGCGAGGCAGTCTTCCTGGATCGAACGCGTGCTTGCCGCGCAAGCCCGTTGAGCGCGAGGTTGCGCTTCGCCCAGTCGAGGTAGGTGCGCGACATGTCGATGCTGGTCGTGGCGCTCGCGCCGCCAGCGGCCGCGTGCACCGTCGCCACCGCCCGTGTAGCAGAACAGGTTGAGGAAGCGCTTGCCCTTCGCCAGCTTGCGGATGCGCGCGCGCGTCTTGCGGTGATCGAGGAACAGCCCGGTGTCGAGGTAGTCGGTGAAGTTCACCAGGACCTTGAGGCCGCCCTCCTCCACGACCACGCGCTCGTCGACCTCGGCGATCGCCTCGTACTGCGACTTGCCTTTCTGCGGCCGGCGCGTGCGCCAGTAAATCGCGTCGGGCGGCATGCCCGTGACCTCGGACAGGACCGAGATCGCTTCCTCGCGCCGCGCGCGCGCCCGGTCCTTGTCGACCGTCGCGGGCGGCGCGTATTCCTGCACGTAGAGCCAGCGGCCGGCACTGCCGACCGGATCCGACTGGTACAGGTCGATCGCGAAGGCGTACTCGGGCATGTCGGCGTCGTACACGCGGAAACAGGAGACCTTTTCCCGCTTCGCCCAGCCGGACACCCTGTCGAGGTTCTTCGTCAGCCGATTGGCGAACATCTGCGCGCCCGGACGCGCGCGTGCCGCCTCGGCGTCGATGACCGGCGGTCGCCCGGGTTCGCGTGCGTAAACGAACTCGGCGGGTTCGATCCTGAGCCGCAGCAGCCGGCACTCGATCGGGCCGTTCATCATGCGCGTGCGTGCGTCGCGCATTGATGCCGAGCTCGCGGCCCAGCGCGGGATTGCCGGTGAAGACAGCCGCCTCCCAGCCGCGGTAGTCGGCGCGCAATCGTTCGCCGAGGAGCGCATACAGCGCGCGCAGCTCGTCGGCCTCGCCGATGCGCTCGCCGTAGGGCGGGTTCACGGCGACGAGGCCGGCCGGCGACGGCGCCGCCGGCAGCTTCTCCAGCTCGCAGCGCTGGAGGAAAAGCAGCTTCTCGAGGCCCGCGCGCGCCGCATTCGCCTCGGCATCACGGATCGCGACCGGGTCGCGGTCGAAGCCGCGGATGCGCCCTGGCGTCAGCAGCGCCGACCTGGCGTCGCGCATCGGCGGCAGCCGCGCATCCGGCCCAGGCGCTCGCGTCGTGCTGCTTCCAGCGCTCGAAGCCGAAGCGCTCGCGCAGCAGGCCCGGCGCGATGTCGGCCGCGATCAGCGCGGCCTCGATCGGCGAGCGTGCCGGAGCCGCACATCGGGTCGACGAACGAGCCGCCGGCCGCGGCGATCGCCGGCCAGCCCGAGCGGATCAGGATCGCCGCGGCGAGGTTTTCCTTGAGCGGTGCCGCACCCTGCCCGCCGCGATAGCCGCGCCGGTGCAGGCTGTCGCCGGAGAGGTCGATGGCGATCGTGACCGCGCCACGGGCGGCGTGGGCATTGATTCGCAGCGTCGGGCGACTCGCGATCGACCGAAGGACGCTCGCCGGTGCGCTCGCGGAACTGGTCGACGACCGCGTCCTTGACGCGCTGCGCGCCGAACTGCGTGTGCGTCACGCCCGGGACGGCACCCGAGAAGTCGACGATCAGCGTGTCCGACGATCCCATGTGGGACGACCAGTCGATCTCGCGCACGCCGTTGTAGAGGGCCTGCGCGTCGGCGATCGGAAAACGCGCGATCTGCCACAGCACGCGCAAGGCGAGGCGCGACTCGAGGCAGGCGCGATATGCGGCCGCGAGGTCCCCCTCGCAGGCGACGCCGCCCTGTACCTCGCGCGCGCCCTCGATGCCGAGCGCGACCAGCTCCGCAGCGAGCAGGTCCGCGGTACCGGCCGCCGCCGTCACGAAGAAGGGCGCGCGCATCATGGCTCACCCGGCTTCAGGAGCTTCGCGCCGCGCAGCGGCCGGTCGATGAAGCCCGTGAGGATGCGGTAGACGTCGAGGTCGAACGGTTCGTCGGCGTGGCACCAGCGGTCGAACACGTGGGTCTGCTCGACGCCGCGCCAGTCGCGCTCGCGCACGCCGATGGGACCGGCAAACGGCCATTCGCGACGCTTGAGGCCGGCAAGCGCGAGCCGTGTCCGCACGGCGTGCAGCGCGGGCGGTTCGCGGCCGGCGCAGACGCCGCGGCAGCGGCCGAGCTGGAAGCCGACGCAGGAGCCGTCGCCCTGCTCGATGCCGAGCCACTTCGCGCACAGATCGTGTTCGCGCGCGAGCCCCGCGAGCGCGCGCTCCGCGTCCGCGCGGCGGCGGAACATGCCGTAGCTCGCGCCCGGGTCGTCGAGCGCGTCGAGCATCGCGATGGACGCAAGCGGCAGGGCCCCGTCCTCGCGCAGGGTGATGGCCCACAGGGCGCCCGTGTCGCGGGGCTTCCGGTTCAGGAGGGGCTTGCGCGCCTTGACCAGGCGCGCCTCGGTCAGAAGTGCACCGAACTCGCCGGCGGTCTCGATCCACTCGATGCGCCGCACCAGGCGCGTGAGCTGCTGCTCGAGCTTCGCCTGCGGCTCCGCGAAGTGCCTCGGCACGCGGTTCGCCAGGTTCTTCGCCTTGCCGACGTACAGGAGCGCATCGTCCTCGCCGTAGAAGAGGTAGACACCGGGACCTTCGGGCAGCTCGTCGGCGAGCGCCGGGTCGAGTTGCGGCGGCAGGCGCGTGGTGCCGGTGAGGCGCTTCACGATTGCCGACAGCTCGTCCTCGGGCCATTTCGCGCGCGCGATGCCGAGGAACTCGGCGACCACGCGGGCATCGCCGAGGGCGCGGTGGCGCGCGTCGCAGGCGATGCCGTGGCGGTTCATCACGGCATCGAGGCTGTGGCCGCGCTCGGCGGGCGTCAATGCGCGCGAGAGCCGCACCGTGCAGAGCACCGGCGCGCGCAGGCGCCGCTCGAGGCGCCGGAACTCGCTGCGCAGGAAGCCGTAGTCGAAGCGCGCGTTGTGCGCGACGAACAGCCGGCCGTCGAGCCGCGCGGCGATGTCGTCGGCGACGGCCGCGAACGGCGGTGCATCCGCCACCATGGCCTCGGTGATGCCGGTGAACTGCTGGATGGCGTACGGAATGTGCGTGCCGGGATTCACGAGCGTCGAGTACTCCTCGACCACGGCGCCGTCCTCGACGAGGACGATGCCTGCCTCGATGACCCGGTCGCGCGCGGCTTGCCCGCCCGTGGTCTCGAGGTCCACGCAGGCAATACGGCCTGCGAGCGCGCCGTCAGCCGCGGCCACCGTCCAGCTTCAGGAGCGGGCCGTACAGGTCGGGCCGCCGGTCGCGGAACACGCCCCAGGCATGCCGGTACCGCCGGATCTCGTCGAGGTCGAAGCTCGCGGTCAGGATCTGCTCGCTGTGGTCGTCGGCCTGGGCGATGACCGCACCCGTGTGGTCGGCGATGAAGGAATGCCCGTAGAAGGTGAGTTCGAGCTTCTCGCCCTTCTCCGTGCCGATGCGGTTCGAGGCGACCAGCGGCATCACGTTCGCCGCGGCATGGCCCTGCATGGTGCGCTGCCAGTGATAGCGCGAATCGAGCGTCGGGTCCTGCGGCTCGGAGCCGATGGCCGTGGGGTAGAAGAGGATGTCCGCGCCCTGGAGCGCCATGACCCGCGCGGTTTCAGGGAACCACTGGTCCCAGCAGACGGCGACGCCGAGGTTCCCGAAGCGCGTCGGCCAGACCTTGAAGCCGGTGTCGCCCGGCGAGAAGTAGAACTTCTCGTGGTATCCCGGGCTCTCCGGGATGTGCGACTTGCGGTAGATGCCGAGCGTCTCGCCGTCGGCGTCCACCATGACGAGCGTGTTGAAGTAGGCGTTCTGCGCGCGCTCGAAGACCGACAGCGGCAGGACGACCTTCAGCTCCTTCGCGACCTTCGCGAGCCGCTTGATCGCGGTGTTCTCGGCGACCGGCACGGCGAGCTCGAAGTGCTTCGCAAGGTGGTCCTTGCAGAAGTAGGGCGCCTCGAACAGCTCCTGGATCAGGATGACGTTCGCGCCCTGCTTCGCCGCCTCGCGGACCAGGCGCTCGGCGTTGGCGACGTTGGCCTCGCGGTCCCAGCTGCAGGCCATCTGCGTCGCGGCGACGGTCACTTTCATGAGAGGTCGATCCAGGTGGTCTTGAGCTCGGTGTACTTGTCGAACGCGTGCAGCGACTTGTCGCGGCCGTTGCCGGACTGCTTGAAGCCGCCGAACGGCACCGTGATGTCGTCGGCGTCGTAGCAGTTCACGTACACCGTGCCGGCGCGCAGCGCGCTTCGCGATGCGGTGCGCCGTGGTGATGTCGCGGCTCCAGACCGCGGCCGTCAGGCCGTAGCTGACGTCGTTGGCGATCGTCACCGCCTCCTCGACGTCGCTGAAGGTGATGGTCGACAGCACCGGCCCGAAGATCTCCTCGCGCGCGATCTTCATGGCCGGCGTCACGCCGTCGAACACGGTCGGCTCGACGAAGTAGCCGCCGCTGTCCTTGCGCGCGCGCTTGCCGCCGAGCCGCACGTCGGCGCCTTCCTCCTTGCCCGACTCGATGTAGCCCAGCACCGTGTTGAGCTGCACCTGGTCGACGATCGCGCCGAGCGCGCGTCTTCGGGTCGAGCGGATCGCCGGGCGCCAACGTCTTGCCGATCTGCGACGATCTTCTCGAGCATCGCGTCCTTCACGGATTCGTGCACGACCAGGCGCGAGGCCGCCGAGCACATCTCGCCCTGGTTGAAGAAGATGCCGTACGCGGCGGCGCGTCGCCGCGCGCTCGAGGTCCGCGACAGTCGCCGCAGCACGATGTTCGGCGCCTTGCCGCCGCACTCGAGCCAGACGCGCTTCATGTTGGACTTGCCCGGCGTACTCGCAGCATCCGCTTGCCGGTGCGCGTCGAGCCGGTGAAGGCGATGCAGTCGACGTCCATGTGCAGCGCCAGCGCCTTGCCGGCCGTCGTCGCCGAAGCCCGGCACCACGTTGAACACGCCCGCGGGCAGGCCCGCCTCCATCGCGAGCTCGGCGATGCGCAGCGCCGTCAGCGGCGACTTCTCGGAGGGCTTCAGCACGATCGAGTTGCCGGTCGCGAGCGCCGGGCCGAGTTTCCAGGACGCCATGATCAGCGGGAAATTCCAGGGCACGATCGCCGCCACCACGCCCACCGGCTCGCGCGTGATCAGCGCGAGCGTCTCGTGCGACGGTCGGCGCGACCTCGTCGTACACCTTGTCGATCGCCTCGGCGTACCAGGCGATGCAGTTGGCGGCCGCCGGGATGTCGACGTTCATGCGAGTCGCGAGATCGGCTTGCCCATGTCCAGCGTCTCGAGTGAGCGCCAGCTCCTCGCGGTGCTTGCGGATCAGCTCGGCGAAGCGCAGCAGCACCTTCTTGCGCGCGGCCGGCGCGCGCCGCGACCAGGCGCCGCCCTCGAAGGCCTTGCGCGCGCTCGCGACGGCGAGTTCGACGTCCGGCGCGTCGCAGGAGGCGACCTGCGCGATCACCTCGCCGTTCGCCGGGTTGATGCAGTCGAAGGTCGCGCCGGAGACGGCCGGCACGTACTTGCCGTCGATGAAGGCCTGCGTGCGCGGCTTCAGCGCCTTGGCCAGCGCCTGCCAGTCGACGGACTTCTGTTCACGCGTCACGGCGATGTCCTCAAAGCGTCGGTGGGCTCGAAGCGCTGATGATCTCACAGCGCTCGCGCCCGCGATTGCGGAAGCGGTGCGGCACCGCGCTCGCGAAATAATAGGCGTCCCCGGGCCCGAGGATGCGGGTCTGGCCGCCGATGGTGACCTCGACCTTGCCCGCGACGACGACGCCCCCTTCCTCGCCCACGTGCCGCAGCATGTCCGAACCGGTGTCGGCGCCCGGCTCGTAGGTCTCGCTGCAGGATCGCCAGCCGCCGCCCGGGACGGTGGGCCGCGACCAGCCGGAGCGACACGCTGCCCTCGCCGAGCTCGACGAGTTCCTCGTTGCCGAAGAACACCTGGGCGGTGCCCGCCGTGTCCATGGTGAAGAACTCGGCAAGCGCCATGGGCAAGCCGTCGAGCACCTTCTTCAGCGAGGCGACCGAGGGGCTGACCCGGCCCTGCTCGATCAGCGAAATCATGCCGTTGGTGACCCCGGCGCGCTTGGCGAGCTCGCGCTGGGAGAGACCGTGCATCTGCCGGACGGCCTTGCAGCCGCACCGCCACGTCATTCGCCATGGGAACCCCGGTTGTCTATGATTTTAAACACCGATTTGCGTAATATCGCGGTTCCACGATTGGAGTGTCAATTATCATGAGCGCCGTTCGCCCTCTTGACCTCGATGCATTCTGGATGCCGTTCACCGCGAACCGGCAGTTCAAGGCGAACCCGCGCATGCTCGCCCGCGCCGAGGGCCTGTACTACTGGACCCCCGAAGGCCGCCAGGTGCTCGACGCCGCGTCGGGCCTCTGGTGCGTCAACGCCGGTCACGGCCGCAAGGAAATCACCGAGGCGGTCGCGAAGCAGATCGCCGAGATGGACTACGCCCCGCCCTTCCAGATGGGCCACCCGATCGCCTTCGAGCTCGCGAGCTCGCTGGTCGAGATCTCGCCCAAGGGGCTCGACCGCGTGTTCTTCACGAACTCGGGCTCGGAGTCCGTGGACACCGCGCTCAAGATCGCGATCGCCTATCACCGCGTGCGCGGCGAAGGCGCGCGCACCCGCCTGATCGGCCGCGAACGCGGCTACCACGGCGTCGGCTTCGGCGGCATCTCCGTCGGCGGCATGGTCAACAACCGCAAGTTCTTCGGCGCGATGCTGCCGGGCGTCGATCACCTGCGGCACACGCACGATCCCTCGCGGAACCCGTTCTCGAAGGGCCTGCCGGCGCATGGCGCCGAGTTCGCCGACGACCTCGAGCGGCTCGTCGCCCTGCACGACGCCTCGACCATCGCGGCGGTCATCGTCGAGCCGATTGCGGGCTCGACCGGCGTGCTGCTGCCGCCGAAGGGCTACCTCAAGCGCCTGCGCGAGATCTGCACGAAGCACGGCATCCTGCTCATCTTCGACGAGGTCATCACCGGCTTCGGGCGCACGGGCTCCGCCTTCGCGTCGCAGGAATTCGACGTGGTGCCGGACCTGATCACCTGCGCCAAGGGCCTCACCAACGGCGCCGTGCCCATGGGCGCGGTGTTCGCCAGCCGCGCGATCTACGACACCTTCATGCAGGGACCTCCCGGCGCGATCGAGCTGTTCCACGGCTACACCTATTCCGCCCACCCGATCGCCTGCGCGGCGGCACTCGCGACGCAGAGGATCTACCGCGGCGAGGGCCTGTTCGAGCGCACGAAGGCCATGGCGCCCTACTGGTCGGATGCGGTGCATGCGCTTGAAGGGCCGCAAGAACGTCGTGGACCTGCGCGCCTATGGGCTCGTCGCCGGCATCGAGATCGCGCCCCGCGAAGGCGCGCCGGGCGCGCGCGGCTACGACGCCCTCGTCGCGGCCTTCAATGCCGGGCTCCTGATCCGCATCACGGGCGACACCATCGCGATGTCGCCGCCGCTCATCATCGAGCGCAAGGACGTCGACCGGATCTTCGAGACACTGGCAGGCATCATCGATCGCTTGGACTGAATGCGCGCCACAGCGTATTCTCGGGATGCTTGAATACGCGCTGGCCTAGAGCCGTTTGGGGGGAAAGCATGAATAGCCCGATCCGGGCGGCGGTCCATGCGACCGTTGCCGCCGCAATGACTTGCCCGATCGTCGCACTCGCCCAGGAGCAACCGGCCCCGGCACCGCAAGCCGCGGCCGAGCCCCAGGAAGAGGTTGTGGGCCTCGAGGAAGTCGTGATCACGGCGCAGAAGCGACAGCAGTCGCTTCAGGACGTGCCGCTCTCCGTGTCCGCCTTCACCGGCGAAATGCTGAAGGAAGGCCGCATGGCCGACATCCGCGGCATCGTGGACTTCACCCCGGGCTTCTCCGGCAAGACCGAGGACGGCTTCACCGACGCGCTCGCGATGCGTGGCATCGCGACCAACGATTTCGGCATCGGCGGAGACCCGTCGGTCGCCATGTTCGTGGACGGCATCTGGGCGGGCCGCACCGGCGGCGTCATGACGTCGATGTACGACGTCGAGCGCGCCGAGGTCGTGAAGGGACCGCAGGGCACCTTGTTCGGCCGCAATTCCATCGCCGGTGCGGTCAGCGTCATCACCAACAAGCCCGACAGCGTCTTCGGCGCAAATGCGGAACTGACGCTCGCCGACTACGACCACGTCGAGGCGCAGGCGATGGTCAACATCCCGCTGAACGACCAGTGGGCGGTGCGCGCAGCCGGCTACGTGCTGGACAACAAGGGCTTCCTCGAAAACCTTGCGGGCGGCGACGACCTCGGCTTCCACCAGGTGAGCTCCGGCCGCGTCTCGCTGCGCCGCACCAGCGACTCGTTCGACGCGACGCTGATCGCGGCCTTCGAGGACCGCGAGCAGGACCCGTCGGTGTACTGGGTGCCGGCGGACGGCCTCGACGAGGAACAGGTGAACATCGACCTCGGCGACGACGGCATCGACGAATCGGAAGTCTCGGAGGTGCGAGCCATCCTGGAGTGGTCTCTTGCGGGCGACTACACGCTGACCTCGCTCACCGGCTTCAAGAAGTTCAGCTTCCACTACCTCGAGGACTACGACGGCGGCCCGAACCGCGTGAACGACTACGGCCAGATCAACGACGTCGACTATTGGAGCCAGGAGCTGCGGCTCAACTCTCCGGGCGACGGGAAGCTGACCTGGTTCGCGGGCGCGAGCATCTACCAGGAGGAAATCGACGGGCGTTTCGACTACATCTACGACGAGGACGCCCTGTGCCGCGCGATCAGCATCACCGAGGCGCCGGACTTCGGCCCGGGTTTCGTCGGTCCGGTCGCGGGCTGCGACGACCCCGCCTTCGGTAGCGAAGATGGCTACTGGGGCGCGGACATCGACCCCGCGGACATCCTCGAGGACAAGACCGAGCGCAGCTTCGTTGATGTCGAGAGCAAGGGCTGGGCGGTGTACGGCGACTTCACCTGGGCGATCAGCGACCGGATGGAGCTGACCGCCGGCGCGCGCTACACCTACGACAAGAAGGAGATGACGAGCGTCGTGCTCGACAGCGGCGGCGCGCTCGGCAACAACTTCAACTTCGAGTTCTTCACCAACGGCGACGTCAGCGACTCGGCCGACTGGAGCGACTTCACGCCGCGCCTCGCGCTGTCCTTCGACCTGAACGACGACGTGACGCTCTACGGGACCGCGTCCATGGGCTACAAGTCGGGCGGCTTCGCGACCTTCGGCTACGACCTGCACGGGCAGGACATCAACGACGACGGTTCCGCCCCGGCCGGCACGACGCCGCTCGAATTCGACCCCGAACAGGTGGACAGCTACGAGATCGGCGCCAAGACCCGGCTGTTGAACAACACCCTGCAGGTCAACGCCTCGCTCTTCCGCTACGACTACACCGACCTGCAGCTCGTGTACTTCGACCAGGGCTCCTCGCAGGTCGCGAACGTCGGCGAGGCGCGCGGCCAGGGGCTCGAGCTCGACCTGCGCTGGGTGCCTTCCGAGCACTGGGACGCCACCGTCGGCCTCTCGCTGCTTGACACCGAGATCACTGACGCGACTGACATCATCGAGGTCGGCGCCTGCGGCGACTGCGACGGCAACAGCCTGCCGTTCGCCCCGGAGGTCAGCGGCTCGGCAATCCTCACCTACCGGACCCCGATCGCCTCGGGCGAGGGCTTCTTCACCACCGAGTACGTGTACCGCTCGAAGATGTTCGGCGGCCCGGACAACATTCCGGACGCGACGGTCGGCTCCTGGGACGAATTCAACTTCCGCGTCGGCTACCGCAGCGCCTCGACCTGGTACGCGACGCTCTGGGTCGAGAACGCCTTCGACGAGGTCTACTTCGAACGCGGCTGGGAGAACGCGGACGCCGACAACCTGTTCGGCTACGGCCTGTTCAACGAGCTGGTGTGGCCGTCGCGTCCGATGACCGTCGGCATCACCTTCGGGATGGAGTGGGAGTAGGACTCAGGTCGCGGGCTTGGCGGCCTCGAAGATCGCGTAGCGCTTGCGGGCGGGCTCGATCGACTCCCAGGTGCCCTTGAAGCCCGCCGGGATGACCCAGGCGTCGCCGGCGTTGAACTGCCAGCGCTTGCCCTCCTCCGAGGTGAGCGTCACGCGCCCCTCGAGCAGGTGGCAGAACTCGTGCTCGGTGTATTCCACCTTCCACTTGCCGACGCTGCTCGACCAGGTGCCCGCGAAGAACTGGCCCGAGGGATCGCTGAAGTAGTTCCTGCACCTGCGTCCTGGGCTCGCCCTTGACCACTTTCTCGGCTGCTACCTGCGATTCCTCGCCTTTCATGCTGCGCCTGAAGTCCACGATCGGTGGGGTCGGCATGGCGTCGTCTCCAAACTCGTATTTTCCTTGATTGTAGTCTCTGGAACGCGCCGGCGTTCGGGCGTAGGATGGATTCGTGGGCAACCGACTCCCACCGATCGTCGGCAACTGGTACGCGCACCGCGACAAGGGCGCGTTGTTCCAGGTCGTTGCGCTCGACGAGTACGCGGGCACGATCGAGATCCAGGAATTCGACGGCGGCCTCGACGAACTCGACCTCGAGGAATGGCGCACACTCCTGGTGGACAGCGCGGCGCAGCCCGAGGACTGGGGCGGGCCGCTCGACGACGTCGAGCCCGACGAATTCGGTTACACCGACATGGCCGGGGACGGGGACAAGGCGGCTTCGCCCGAAGACGCCGTCACGACCTGGGAGCAGATCGTCGAGGACGACGACTTCGACGAGCCCATTCACTGACGGGAGACTGACGTGGGAAGCAATGAATCACTGGTTGCCCGGCGCCAGGCCGCCGTCGCGCGTGGCGTGTCCATGGTCCACCCGGTCTTCATCGAGCGCGCGGAGAATGCGCTCCTGTGGGACGGCGACGGCCGGCGCTACGTGGACTTCGCGGGCGGCATCGCCGTGCTCAACACCGGCCATCGCCACCGCCGCGTGCTCGAAGCCGTGCGCGCCCAGCTCGACAAGGTCACCCACACCTGCTTCCAGATCACGCCCTACGAGCCTTACGTCGCGGTATGCGAGAAGCTGAACGCGCTCGCGCCCGGCCAGGGCCCGAACAAGTCCGTGCTGATGTCGACGGGCGCCGAGGCGGTCGAGAACGCGGTCAAGATCGCGCGCGCCGCGACCGGCCGCCCCGCGGTGATCGCTTTCTCGGGCGGCTTCCACGGCCGCACGATCATGGCGCTCGCGCTGACCGGCAAAGTCGATCCCTATAAGGCTGGATTCGGCCCCTACCCGGCCGAGGTCTACCACGCGCCGTTCCCGAACGCGCTGCACGGCGTGTCGGTGGACGACTCGCTCAGGGCGATCGCACAGATCTTCAAGTGCGACGTCGCCGCGGATCGCGTCGCGGCCATCATCATCGAGCCGGTGCAGGGCGAAGGCGGCTTCTACATCGCGCCGAAGGAATTCATGGTGCGCCTGCGCGAGCTGTGCGACCGCCACGGGATCCTGCTGATCGCGGACGAGATCCAGAGCGGTGCCGGGCGCACCGGCCGCATGTTCGCGATGGAGCATTACGGCGTCGCCGCGGACCTCTACACGCTCGCCAAGTCGATCGCCGGCGGCTTCCCGCTGTCGGCCGTGGTCGGGCGCGCCGAGGTCATGGACGCCTGCGGGCCCGGCGGCCTCGGCGGCACCTATGCCGGCAACCCGGTCGCCTGCGCGGCCGCGCTCGCGGTGCTGCAGGTGTTCGACGAGGAGCGGATCTTCGAGCGCGCAGACCGGCTCGGCGAGCGCGTCGGCAAGGCGCTCGACCTGCTCGCCGCGCGGCACCCGGAAGTCGTCGAAGTGCGCCGCCTCGGCGCGATGATCGCTTTCGAGCTCGGCGAGGGCGGCGACCCGCACCGCCCGGCCGCGGAACTCACCAAGAAGCTGACGGTCCGCGCCCGCGAGCTGGGACTGATCCTGCTGTCCTGCGGGATCTACAGCAACGTCGTGCGCATCCTCGTGCCGATCACGGCCGAGGACGCGGTCGTGGACGAGGGCCTCGCGATCCTCGCCAAGGCGGCATCGGAGCTGCTGTCCGACGCCAACGCCACCGTGCCGCGGCTGCGGCCCGCGCGCTAGCCGCCCTGCCATGCACGACCGGCCGCGGCCGCCTCGCCTGCTGCGCCGCCATCCTCGCGCTGGCGACCGGCTGCGGCGGCGAGGACGTGCCGGCCGCGGACCGCGTGTTCGTCAACGCGGTGGTCACACCGTGGACCAGCGCCGCAGCCGCGCCGAGGCCGTCGCCGTGCGCGACGGCCGCGATCGTCGCGGTCGGCAGCAACGCCGAGATCCGCCGCTACGCCGGCCCCGACACCGAAGTCACGGATCTCGGCGGCGCCATGCTCCTGCCGGGCTTTCACGACTCGCACATCCACATCCTGATCGGCGTCGCGACCGAGGACGACTGCGACCTGATGCGGCTCGAGTCGCGCGAAGCCGTCGCCGAGCGCGGCTGCGCGAATGCCACGTCGCTCGCCGGCTACGGCCCGGAGACGATGGGTGATCGGCGGCGGCTGGTCCGAGTGGCTGTGGCCCGACGCGAACCCGGCAAGGCGCAGCTGGACGCGCTGTTTCCCGACCGGCCGGTCTACCTCGAGTCGAGCTTCGGCCACGCCGCCTGGGTCAACAGCCGCGCGCTCGCGCTCGCGGGCGTCGACAGTCGACGCCGACCCGCCGGACGGCGTCATCGAGCGCGATCCGGCGAGCGGCGAGCCGGCGGGACGCTGCGCGACTCGGCCATGCTGCTCGTCAAGGAGCGTGCTGCCGCGGCAGTCGTCCGGGCAGCGCCTCGACTCGGTGCGCGCCGGCATCGACCTCGCGCACAGTGTCGGCATCACCTCCGTCATCGAGCCGGGACTCGACGCCGAACTGATCGCCCCGTCGCTCACGCTCGCCGACGCGGGCGAGCTTGGCCTGCGCGTGCGCGCCTCGCTCTCCCCGATCGACTGGCAGCCCGGCGCCTTCGACGACGGCGTGTTCGACTTCCTCGAGGATCGCGAGAAGCTGGCGGCGACCGGACCTCGACGTCGACTCCGTCAAGATCTACATGGACGGCGTGATCGAGTACGGCACGGGCGCCCTGCTCGAGCCCTACGACGACCCGCGCTACGGCCTCGGCCCGCGTTTCTACACGCAGGAGCAGGTGACCGCTACTTCACGCGCTTCGACGCCATGGGACTCGCGATCCACGTGCACGCGGTCGGCGACGCCGGCATTCGCATGGCGCTCGACGGCTTCGCGGCGATGCGCAAGGCGAACGGGATGAGCGACAACCGGCACCACATCGTGCACCTGCAGCTCATCGACGCGGCCGACCGGCCCCGCTTCGCCGCAGCTCGGCGTCGACGGCGACGTTCCAGCCGCTGTGGGCCTACCCGGACCCCGCCGCGCTCGAGCTCGACGTGCCGATGATCGGCGAGCAGCGCACGCAGGAGATGTACCCGATCGGGAGCCTGGCGAGGAGCGGCGCGCCGGTCGCGGCGGCAGCGACTACTTCGTCACCGACCTCAACCCGCTGCACGCGATCGAGACGGCGCGTCACGCGCCAGGACCCGTACACGAACGCCGGCCCGGTGCTGAACGCCGGCTGAGCGCGTCGACCTCGACACGATGATCGCCGCCTACACGATCCAGGGCGCCTGGCTGATGGGCCTCGAGAAGGAGCAGGGCTCGATCGAGGCCGGCAAGCGGGCCGATCTCGTCGCGCTCGACCGCGACCTGTTCGCCGGTCCCGCCTCGGCGATCAACGAGGCGAAAGTCGTGATGACGGTACTCGGCGGCCGCACCGTCTACGACGCGCGCGCCGACCTAGGCCGGCGCCGGCTCGCTCACGCCGCCTTCCTCGCGGCGATGTAGTCGTTGACCAGGCCCTCGAGCACCGGCAGCGGCACGGCGCCGCTCTTCAGCACGACGTCGTGGAAGTCGCGGATGTCGAACTTCGCGCCGAGCTCCCGCTTCGCCGCTCGCGCAGCTCGAGGATCTTGAGCATGCCGATCTTGTACGAGAGCGCCTGGCCCGGGTTGTCGATGTAGCGCTCGTCTTCCTTGGTCGGCCTCCTCGACCTTCATCGGGTTGTTCGCGAGTCATGTACTCGATCATCTGCTCGCGCGTCCACTGCTTCGAGTGGGCGCCGGTGTCGACGACCAGGCGCGCGGCGCGCAGCATCTCGTTCTGCAGGCGGCCGAAGTCCTGCAGCGGGTCGGTGAACCGGCCCTCCTCCTTGGCGAGTCGCTCGGCGTACAGGCCCCAGCCCTCGACGTAGGAGCCGAAGTAGGCGAACTTCTGGAAGGTCGGCACGCCCTCGAGCTCCTGCTGGATCGCGATCTGGAAGTGATGGCCCGGCGCGCCCTCGTGGTAGGCGACCGTCTCCATCTCGTGCTTCTGCTCGCGTCGTCATGTCCGTGCAGGTTCACGTAGTAGATGCCCGGGCGGCTGCCGTCCGGCGTCGGCTGGTTGTAGAACGCGATCGGCGCGGTCGTCCTCGCGCCACTCCTCGACGCGCGCGCACTTCGAGCGGCGCCTTCGGCAGCACGTTGAAGTACTTGCTTCACGTCGGAGTAGATCGAATCGATGTAGGCCTTCGACTGGTCGAGGTAGGCCTGCCTGCCCTGCGTCCGTGTTCGGGAAGAAGTTCTTCGGGTCGGTGCGCAGGTGCTCGAAGAACGCCGGCAGGTCGCCCTGGAAGCCGACCTTCTTCATGATCGCCAGCATCTCGCCCGTGATGCGCGCGACCTCGTCGAGGCCGATCTGGTGGATCTGCTCGGCCGTGAGGTTCCGGCTCGGTGGTCCAGAACTTGATCTGCGACTTGTAGTAGGCCTCGCCGTCCGGCAGTTTCCACACGCCGTGCGGGCCGGGCGACTTCGCGCGCAGCGCCTCGATCGCCGCGATCATGTCCTGTGATGCCGGTCTGCACGGGCCCTGCATCGCGGCCATGCCGGCGTCGAGCAGCCGCTTCTTCTCGCGTCGTCCGGTACTCGAGCTTCTCCACCTTGGCGCGGAAGTCGGCGAGGATCGCCGAATCCTTGCCGCTGTCGTCGAATGGCGCGCCGGTGATCACGTTGCGGTTGTCGGCGATCACCGGGTCGAACGAGAACGAGGTCGGCACGATGCCGCGCCGCGCGGACTCGTTCATGACGTCGATGAACTGTTCGTAGGCGTGCTCCACGCCCGTTGAGGCGCGAGACGTAGGCCTCGGCGTCCTCGACGCTGTCCATGCTGTGGACGTTCTGCATGAAGGTCACCGGCGTGGTCGACCGGGTTCGACTGCGTCTGGAAAGAGTAGCCGTGGAAGCGCCACGGGAAGTGTCCGATCGACGACTGCTCTGCACCTCGAAGATCCGGTAGCTGACCTTCATCGGCTCGGAGAGCTTGCGCGTAGTCGAACTCCGAGCGCAGGCGCTCGAGGTCGCTGCGGGTCGAGCGCGTCCTGGCGCTGCGCCTCCTCGTCCGAGAAGTCGTTCCACTTGCCGTAGTCCGGGCCCTTCATGCCGAGCTGGGACTGGAAGATCGGGCTGTCCTTCAGGCCGCGCTGGAAAGACTTCCTCGAAGAACGCCGCGAGACGCGCGTCCTCGGTCGCGGGCTGCGGCGGCGGCCGCCTCCTGGGCGAGGGCGGGAATGCCGGCGAGCACATGCCATCACGAAGCCGCAGGCGGTCGCGGCCATCCGTCGGGACAGGGCTGTCATTCGAGTCTCCGGTGTGGAATCGGCAGCCAAGCTAGAGGTCGCAGGCGCCCGGCGGCGCAGCGCTTTCCGTCGCGCGCATCCGGGCGCTCTCGTCGCTCACCGAATGGGACGAACAAATGGTGGCTAGGGAGAGAATCGAACCCTCGACCCCGGGGTTATGAATCCCGTGCTCTAACCAGCTGAGCTACCTAGCCACGCGATGGGAAGGTACCTCGGGGAGGCGGGATTGTCGGGACGCGGCCGGGGGCTGTCAAGAAATCACGCGCCCGGGCCGCGGCCGTGCGGCTGCGCGTCCGCGCGGTCGGCACCGGCCAGGCGTTCGGCGGGCAGGTCCCTTTTCGCGGCAGAAGCCGCCCGGCTTGATGGACTTGAGGAAGCGCTCGTCCCAGACGTGCTGGAACACGTCGACGCGCGCCCTGAGCTCGCCGAGGCGGTTGTAGGGATCCGGGCCGCTCGCGCGACCGGCAGATCGCCGCCTCGAACTCGGCCACGTACTCGGCGCGCCAGGCCGCAGATCCAGCCCTGGTAGGAATTCGACGGGTCGAAGGTCGCGAGCGACGCACAGGTCGATCTTGAAGTCGGCGATCGACCAGAGCGACGCGAGCTTCTTGCACGCCGTGCTCGAGAGCGGCGCCACGCCGCCGGACGGCACCGGATCCGCCTGCTTGCAGGCGTACTGGGCGCGCACTTCGCCGAGGTCGTTCCACAGCGACTGGACCATGCGCGCGAACACCGCGTCGTTGTTGACGCGTGACTTTCGCTTTCGAGCTCTTGATCGTCGGCCCGTACGTGTCCGGCACGATCTCGAGGTTGATCGAGAACAGCGACAGCCGCGATGCCCTTGACCTTCGTCGGGATTCTGGCAGCCGACGTTGACCGGCGTGTCCGATGTAGCGGCCGCCGACGCTCTTCGCAAGCTCGGAGACCGTCGTGATCACGTCCCAGGCGAGCAGGTTCCCGGGTACCGCCACGCAGCCGAGTTCGCTGCCCGTGAGCACCGAGACGTCGATCAGGCCGTCGAACATGTCGCTGAACACGACGCCCGACTCCGGTCTTGAAGAAGAAGGCGTCGATCCGGTAGTCATTGACCGACTGGCCGCGCCAGCGGGCGCCGATATAGAGCGCGCGGCAGGCCGTCGGGCGGCGTGCCGCTCGCGTCGAACAGCGAGGTGACCTCGGCCGGCAGGAGCGGCGTGACGTTCAGCAGCTGCGCCGCCGGGTTCAGCTTGTCGGCGCCGTACGGATCGAGCGGCTTGATGACGCCGAGGCCGATCAGGAGCGCGCGGCCGGTCGTCGTCGTTCGCCGCGGTGTCGCCGGCGGGCGGCAGCAGGTCGAGGCAGGCCTGCGGCACGTAACGGCAGTCGGGCAACTGCACCGGGATCACGAGCGCCTCGGTGGAGCCGCCCGGGTTCGTCGACCTGCACCGAGTTCAGGCTGAACGCCACGTCGCCATTGACGGTGGCGACCGGGCAGCCTGGCGTCGCCGGCGCAGTCTGCAGGTCGACGACCGTCTGCGCCGCGACGTCGATGAAGCCGAGCGAGTAGTCGGAATTGTTGGAGCCGCTGCCCGTGAAGGGCGTGCCGCCGGACGTCGCCTGGAAGCGCGAGCGCGCTCACCGCGGCGGGGAACGGGTCCGCGATCAGGAAGCAGCCGGTGCCGCTCGCCGTCGTGGCGCCGCACTTGCGTGACGGTTCCGAGCCCGTCCCAGTCCGCCGCCGCATCGTCGTAGTCCTTGCGCACGGACAGCGTGTAGGTCGTGCCGTCGGCGGTCACCGTGGCCTTCTCGGCCTTGTCGCTGAACTCGGGGCCGTTGTAGAGAAACAGGACCTTGATCGCGACGACCGAGCGCGGCTGGCCGAACGTCGACGTGCAGCGTCTCGCCGATGTCGATCTCGCCGCCCGACGGGCCGCCGTTGACGCCGAAGCCCGCGGCGCCGTTCTGGATTTTCTTCGCGAGGGTGCCGCCGACGGAAGAGACGTTCGCGCCTTCGACCGTGCAGCTGGTGAGACCGAAGCAACCGGCCGCCTGCAGCGAGTCCGGGTCGATCGAGATCGTGTCGGTCGCTCCCGCCGCGGTCGCAGCTGCCAGGCCCACGGCCGCAAGGACCGCGCGCATCATTGAACGTCGCGACATGCGTTTCACCCTCCCCTTATGCGGCACAGCGTACATCAGTCGCGATGGCCGACGCATGACAATGCGCGGGGCGCGCCGCGCGCCGAGCGCCGCGTTATGTGAAGCGGTCACGTCCGTGCGTGCGTACTTTGCGGCTTCTTCGGGTTTTCCCCACGCGGTGTACAGCTCCGCGAGCCGCTCGCGGCCGCGCTCGGGCAGGTCGGCGATGGGCGAGCCCGCGAGTGCGGGCAGGCTCGCGAGCAGGAGCTTCTCGGCCTCCGCATACCGGCCGAGGCCGGTCAGGGCGGCGCCCTGCACGTTCTTCGCCATCGCGATCAGCCAGTGGTCCGCCGGCAGCCTGGGCTCGAGGATCCGCAGCGACTCGCTGCGCGACCTCGAGCGCCTCCGCGTATCGCCGGCGCGCGACCAGGAGGGTCGCCTGCACCGTCAGCGTGCTGGCGACCTGCGGATGGTCGTCGCCAAGTGCCTTGCGGCGGATCGCGAGCGCTTCGTCGAGCAGCGCTCCCGCCTCGTCGTACTCGCCCGCCGCGGTGAGCCAGTAGGCGAGGCTGGTGCCGGAACCCGCCACGTCGGGATGCTCGGGCCCGAGCTCGCTGCCGGCTCATCTCGATCGACTCGCGCATCATCTGGATCGCCTCCGCGGCGGTCGCCCTTCGCGTACAGCACGAACGCCAGGTTGCTCATGCCGAGCGCGATCTCGGGGTGGCTCGTCGCCGAGCAGCTTGCGATTCATCTCCAGCGACTCGCGGTAGGCCTTCTCCGCGCCGCGATAGTCGCCGCGCGTCTCGAGCACGAACGCGAGGTTGTTGAGCCCGGCCGCGAGCTCCGGATGGGCGTCGCCGAGCAGCTTGCGCTTCATGTGCAGCGCCTCGCGATAGAGCGCTTCGGCCTCGTCGAACTCGCCGAGGCCCTGCAGTGCCCAGGCGAGGTTGTTCATCGCCTCGGCCAGGTCGGGATGCAGGCCGTCGATGCAGCTCGCGCTGCAGTTCGAGCGCCTGGCGCAGGTAGACCTCCGCCTGCTTGAAGTCGCCGCGCTCGCCGAAGTTGACGCCGAGGTCGCCGAGGCTCTTCGCGACGTCGGCGTGCTCGTGTCGC
Source organism: uncultured Gammaproteobacteria bacterium (assembly GCA_963760725.1). Lineage (GTDB taxonomy): Bacteria > Pseudomonadota > Gammaproteobacteria > Steroidobacterales > Steroidobacteraceae > SCUD01. The sequence goes on along the minus strand of CAVXET010000005.1, from coordinate 366,382 downwards.
CGTACAGCTGCGCGGCGGATGCGCAGGGCCTCCTCGATCAAGGGCTGGCCCTTGTCGTACTCGCCGGTGAACGACATGACGTCGGCCAGCGCGCTCAGCGTGTTGGCGACGTCGGCGGCTGTTGTTGCCGAGCGATCTTGCGCTGGATGGCGAGCGCGTCCTCGCAGCCGCTTCGTCGGCCTCCTCATAGTCCGCCTTGAGCATCAGCGCCTCGCCGAGGTGGCCGAGGGTCTTCGCGATCTCGGCTGTCGTGTCGCCGGAACAGCGACCTGCGCTTGCGCAGCGATTCGCGCATCAGCGGGATCGCCGTCGGGTACAGCCCGAGGCCCGTGTAGACGGTGCCCATCGTGTCCATCAGCGTCGCCTGGATGGCCGGCTGGTCGGCGAGCTCCGTCTCGATGCGGGCCGCGCCCTTGTCGAGGATCTCGCGCGCCGTGATCTTGTTGCCGACGCCTTCGCTCGGGTCGGAGATCTTGAACAGGTCGACGATGAAGGTCGTGACCTGGCGCGACGTCTCCGCCTCCTTCTCGGCGAGCGCCCGCTGCTCGATCGCCTCGTTGCGGGCGATCCAGGCGGCCGCCGCGAGCACCGAGGTGATCACCATGCCGGCGACGGAGGCCGTGACCAGCGCGATCGTGCGGCGGCGCCGGCGGCTCGCGTCCCGGCGCTTCAGCTCGTCGAGGCCGATGCCGAGCATGCCCGCGAGCAGCTTGAGCAGTGCGCATCGTGCCTGCGGTCCTTGCGCGGCCGCACGTCGGCCGCGATCGGCTCGCCGCGCTCCTCCGTCAGCTCGCCGTCGGGGCCGAGCCTCTGGATCAGCGCCGGCGGGAAAGCACTCCTGGTCCGCGCGCGCGGGATCCGCCGAGGCGCCCGGCTCGCCGTCGACGATCAGGCAGAAGATGCGGTGCTCGCGGCCGAGGCGCTTGAAGGTCAGGATCTCCTCGTTGACCCAGCGCGACTTCGCGGCCTTCGGCGAGCAGATGACGACCTGGCAGGCCGACTGCTCGAGCGCCGCGAGTCAGCGTCGCGCCGAGGTTGGTCGCGGTCGCGAGCTCGTCGCGGTCGCGGAACACGGGCGCGAACCGCGCCGGCACGGGCCCGAATGCGGTCTCCGGCCGACCAGGTGCTTCGGCAGCCGGTAGGTCTCGAGGCTGCGGTGCAGCCACCGCGCCCATTTCTCGTCGCTGTGGCTGTAGCTGATGAACGCGCGGTACTTGAACGGGCTGTTCATGGACGGCGCTTCAGTGCGACTCGCTGAAGCTCCTGATCGAATGCCACTCGATCACTTCCTGCAGCAGCGCGCGCTCGGTCCGGAGCACGACGTGCTCGAGGCTGTTCCAGGTCTGGCACGAGGCGACCTGCGCGCGGCTCGCCTCGAGGCGGGCCTTCATCTCCCGGTAGCGCGCGACCCGCCGCGGCAGGTCGTTGATCGAGATGATCGAAATGGCCGAGGCCGCGACCAGCCGGCAGCGCGATCGGCAGGAACACGTACGTCGTCCCCTCGATCCAGGCCGGCAACTCCAGGTGAAGCGTGCGGCTGATCGCGTAGAAGGCGGTGCTGACGAGCGCGAGCACCGTGGCGATCGAGAAGCCCGCCGTGAGCCGCCGGTAGAGCGGCAGCGCGCGGTTCACCTGCCGGTCGTAGTAGGCGAGCTGGTCGTCGATGCGCTTCTCGAGGTAGATCCGCTTGAATTCCTCGATCGGCACGGGTCGCGTGGCGGACGAGCGCGTGTGCAGGATGTACAGCGAGCGCGTCAGGCCGCGCACGCCCGCGAGGTCGAGGTCCTGCAGCAGCGGCGCGGCGCGCGGCAGTCCCCAGGTCGCGAGCGCCGAGCGGCAGAATTCCGCGGCGAGCCGGCAGCGCACCCAGCTGTGGTGCGAATGCAGCTGTCGGCGCAGCACCAGCGCGGCGCCGAGCGCGAAGGTGATGCACGACAGCTCGAGCCAGGGCAGCGCAAGCAGGTGCAACCCGTAGCCGACGACCGTCGCACCGATGATGGACGCGCCGACGTGCGCCACGACCGTCGCGACGATCAGCCGCCGGAACTGCGGCGCGCCGTGGTTCGCGTGGTAGTCGCACTTCTGCTGGAACAGGTAGACCGCATCCGGCGCCTTGAAGGGATTCTCCGACCATGCCATCGTCGCATCCGGCAGCCCGTTCAGGTCGGCGAGCACCGCGTCGTCGGGCTCGAGGCGGTCCCAGTTCTCCCTGCGCACCTCGTGGGTCGTCGCGTCGATGATCATGACCGGCTTGCCGATCGACTCGGCGTACTGCACGACGTCGGCCGTGCCGCCCTTGCCCCGCGCGGGCTCGCCGTCCCAGACGGCGAGCAGCACGTCCGAGCCGTTGACGGTCTCGATGCCGCAATCGAGGTAGCCGTCCTTGCGGTCGCCGTACTCGCTGATCATGCGCACGTGATCCGCGGCGGCCAGCGTCTCCTCCACGGTCGCCCAGTCCTCGGGCGTGAAGTCCCGCGCGAACTCCGCGCGCGCCAGCGGCAGGATCGCGTGCCAGGCGAGGCCGATGGCGAGTGCCTGCTGCACGAACAGCTGGTCGCCGCCGCCTGCGATCGAGGACAGCGCGATCCACTCGCCCGGGATTTCCCGGCGCAGCGCATCGAGCGCGTCGCGGATCGCGCGGGCCGTGCCCGCCGGATCCGTCAGGTGCCGGTGGCCGGTGAAGCCGACCACGTGAAACTGCGGCAGCTTGCCGACCGCGGCAAGGGTAGCTGGCTTGTTGTCGGCTGCGGGCAACGTGGGCTCCGGTGAGAATCCGCTCGAGATCGTGCTCAGTTCGCTTCGGGCAGGGCCGCCGCCGCGAGCGGCTTCATCGAGAACTCCCCGTCCGCGCTGAAGCGGTGCGACCCGAGCTTGCCGCTCATCTTGTAGCGTATCTGCTCGGCCGGCGCATCGCCCCGCATGCCGATCACCTGGCGTGCCATGCGCAGCATCGATACGGTGACCGGCACCTCGACCAGCGACTCCCCGAATCCCGTCACGGTGCCGCCGGCGTCGCTGACGCCGGTCGCGAAGGTCTTGTCCTGCACCTCGAGCTTCACGTAGGCGCCGTCGTAGCTGACCGCGTCCCGTTCGGGTTCTGGACGCGCAGCTTCACGAGGAAGCGCAGCTCGAGCCCCTCGCCCTGCAGCGGCTCGATGCCCGCGACCGCGACCTGCAGCGGGTCACGGCCCGGCAGCGAGGTGCAGGCGCACAGGACAGGACCGCGAGCGCAATCGCAACGACGTGCCGGACCATGGTCGCTCACCCCGGGCCGGAGCCGGCCCCGTCAGACGTTGAACCGGAAGTGGAACACGTCGCCCTCGCGGACCACGTAGTCCTTGCCCTCGAGCCGCAGCTTGCCCGCCTCGCGCGCGCCCGCCTCGCCCTTGTGCGCGACATAGTCGTCGAACGCGATGGTCTCGGCGCGGATGAAGCCGCGCTCGAAATCGGTGTGGATCACGCCGGCCGCCTGCGGCGCCGTCGCGCCCGCGCGCACGGTCCAGGCGCGCACTTCCTTCGGGCCCGCGGTGAAGAAGGTGAGCAGGCCGAGCAGCCGGTAGCCGGCGCGGATGATGCGGTCGAGCCCCGCCTCGGCGAGGCCGAGGTCGGCGAGGAAGGCCGCGCGATCGGCCTCGTCGAGTTCGGAGATCTCCGCCTCGATCGCGGCGCAGACCGCGACCACGGCCGAACCTTCGGACGCCGCCAGCTTCTCGAGCGCGTCGAGCCGCGGGTTGTCCTTGAAGCCGCCCTCGTCCACGTTCGCGACGTACATCACCGGCTTGGCGGTCAGCAGCGACAGTTCCCGCAGCCGCTCGCGCTCGAACTCGTCGAGCGCCATCGCGCGCACGGGCTGGCCCTGGTCGAGCCAGGCGCGCATCTTCTTCAGCGAGTCGCGCCAGCGGATCGCGTCCTTGTCCTGCGCCTTCGCGGCCTTGTCGGCGCGCTGCGCACCGCGCTCGACGGTCTCGAGGTCCGCGAGCGCGAGCTCGGTGTTGATGGTCGCGACGTCGGAGGCGGGATCGACGCGCCCGGCGACGTGCACGACGTCCGGGTCCTCGAAGCAGCGCACGACGTGCGCGATCGCGTCGACCTCGCGGATGTGCGCGAGGAACTTGTTGCCGAGGCCCTCGCCCTGCGAGGCGCCCGCGACGAGGCCGGCGATGTCGACGAACTCGACCGTCGTCGGGAGGATCTTCTCGGGCTTCGCGATGGCCGCCAGCGCGTCGAGGCGCGGGTCGGGCACGGGCACGATGCCGACGTTCGGGTCGATGGTGCAGAACGGGTAGTTCTCGGCCGCGATGCCGGCGCGGGTCAGCGCGTTGAAGAGCGTGGACTTGCCGACGTTCGGCAGGCCGACGATGCCGCAGCGGATGCCCATTACTGTTCCGCCGCCGGGGGTGCCGTGTGCAACCGGTTCATCATCTTCTCCGCGCCCTCTGAAAGCAGGCGCGGGAATTCCGCGACCGCAAGCTCGATCGCCTCGCGCATCAGGCGCTCGTCCACCGCGCTCGCGCGCTGCAGCACGTAGTCGATCACCTGGTCGCGCTGGCCCGGATGGCCGATGCCGATGCGGATGCGCCAGAAGTCCTCGCCCAGGTGGGCGATGACGTCCTTCAGCCCGTTGTGCCCGCCGGCGCCGCCGCCCTGCTTCAGGCGGGCGACGCCGACCGGCAGGTCCAGCTCGTCGTGCACCACCAGCACCTGCTCCGAGGGGATCTGGAAGTACTCGCAGAGCGCGCGCACGGACTGGCCGCTGCGGTTCATGAAGCCCATCGGCTTCAGGAGCCACAGCGGCACGCCCGCGATCGTGACGCGACCGGCGTCCGCGTTGTAGCGGCGTTCCGCCTTCAGGCGGCCGTCATGCCGGTCCGCCAGCTCGTCGACGAACCAGAACCCCGCGTTGTGGCGCGTGTCCTCGTGCTCGACGCCCGGGTTGCCGAGGCCGACGACCAGCTGCAGCGAAAGTCCGGCCACGCATTACTTCTTGGCGTCGCCCTTCTTCGCGTCCTTGGCGTCCTTGCCGCCCTTCGCGTCCGCGGCCGGGGCCGCGGCAGCCGCAGGCGCTGCGCCGGGTGCGGCCGGGGCGCCCGCTGCGGGCGCTGCGCCCGGAACTGCGGCGGCGGCAGCCTCGTCGACGACCGGAGTCTCCTCCTCCTCGACGCGCGGCATGTGGATCGAGGCCACCGGACCGTCGCGCTCTTGCGAGCAGTTCCACGATCTCGACGCCCGCCGGCAGCTTGAGGTCGGAGAGCCTGACGACCTGGTTGATCTCGAGCCCGGAGACGTCGACCTCGACGAATTCCGGCAGGTCCTTCGGCAGGCACGCGACTTCGACGTCGTTGCGCACGTGCGAGAGCACGCCGCCCTGCTCCTTGACGCCCTTCGACTCGGCGGCGCCCTTGAAGTGCAGCGGCACCTGCATCTTGATCTTCTCGTCCTCCAGCACGCGCTGGAAGTCGATGTGCACGATCTGGTTCTTGTACGGGTGGCGCTGCACGTCCTTGAGCACCGCGGCCTGCTGCGAGCTGCCGACCTTGAGCGCGAGGATGGTCGAGTAGAAGCGCTCGTTGTCCATCAGCTGCGCGAGCCTGGTGTGGTCGACGAGCAGCGCGCGCGCGTCGCGCTTGCCCCCGTAGAGAATCGCCGGGACCTTGCCGAGATGACGCAGGCGGCGGCTCGCACCCTTGCCCTGGTCTTCCCGGAACTCGGCGTCGAGTTCGAAGGAAATTTTCATGTCATGACTCCAGTGTTAATCCACATACAGCGAACTGACGGATTCCTCGTCGCGAATCCGTCGCATCGTCTCCGCGAGCAGCTCTGCGACCGAGAGCACGCGGATACGCTTGCACTTCCTGGCGGCCTCACCGAGCGGGATCGTGTCCGTCACGACCAGCTGGTCGAGCGCGGAGTTCTCGATCCGCTCCACCGCCTTGCCCGAGAGCACCGGGTGCGTGATGTAGGCGATCACGCGTTCGGCGCCCTCGTCCTTCAATGCCTGCGCGGCCTGGCACAGCGTCCCCGCGGTGTCCACGAGGTCGTCGACCAGGATGCAGGACCGCCCGCGCACGTCGCCGATGATGTTCATCACCTGCGACTCGTTGGCGCGCTGGCGGCGCTTGTCGATGATCGCGAGGTCCGCGTTGTCGAGCCGGCGCGCGAGCGCCCTCGCCCGCACCACGCCGCCGACGTCCGGCGACACCACGATCATCTTGTCGTACTTCTGCTTCCACACTTCGCCGAGCAGCACCGGCGAGGCGTACACGTTGTCCACGGGCACGCCGAAGAATCCCTGGATCTGGTCGGCGTGCAGGTCCACCGTCAGCACGCGGTGGACGCCGGCGCAGCCGATCATGTCCGCGACCAGCTTCGCCGTGATCGGCACGCGCATCGCGCGCTGGCGCCGGTCCTGCCGCGCGTAGCCGAGGTACGGGATCACCGCGGTGATCCGCCCGGCCGAGGCGCGCCGGCAGGCGTCCGCCATCACCAGCAGTTCCATCAGGTGCTCGTTCGCCGGCGGGCAGGTCGACTGCACCAGGTAGACGTCCTTGCCGCGGACGTTCTCCATGATCTCGACCTGGATCTCGCCGTCGCTGAACCGCCCCACCATCGCGCGGCCGAGCGGCTGCATCAGGTGCCGCGCAATGTCCTGCGCGAGCACCGGGTTTGCATTGCCGGTGAACACCGCCATCGTGGACTGGTCCACGCGACTCTCCCTCATGCCGTCACCCTCGGGCGCCGGCGATCATCTGGCTGGGGTGGAAGGATTCGAACCTTCGTATGACGGGATCAAAACCCGTTGCCTTACCACTTGGCGACACCCCACTATCAAACCTTCCCGCATCCGCGGGATCGCTCCGCCGCCAGGCGTTCCTGCAGGGGCGAGCGGCCGAGCCCACGGGCCACGAAACCGCGCCACTCCGGTGGCAGGTCCTCGAGGGCCGCTTGCGCGGCCCCGCGATCACCGAATGCCGCAAAGACGCAACTGCCGGTGCCCGTCATCCGCGCTTCGCCCCGCGATGCGAGCCAGGCCAGCGCCCGGCGCACCTCGGGACTGCGCCCGGTCACCACCGGCTCACAATCGTTGCGACCACCTGCCTTCAGGAAGCCGCGAATTGTCGTCTCGGGGGTTTTCCTTGTCAATTCAGGAGCCTGAAACACCTCCGCGGTCGAGATCCCGACCCCCGGAAACACGATGGCGAAGTGCCTTTCCGGGCAGTTCCAGGGGGGTCAGTCGCTCACCGACCCCCTCGACCCAGGCCGTTTCCCCATGGACGAAGAACGGCACGTCGGCGCCGAGCTCGAGCCCGAGCTCCGCGAGCAACGAGGGTGCGAGTCGCAAGCCCCAGATTTCATTGAGGGCGACGAGCGCCGTGGCCGCGTCCGAGCTGCCGCCGCCGAGCCCGCCCTGGATGGGGATCTGTTTTTCGAGCCGGATGTCGACCCCCCGATCCAGGCCACAGGCCGCCTGGAGGCGGCGGGCGGCTCGCACGGCGAGGTCCGCATCGGGCGCAACGTCCGCAGGCCCGTCCACGCGGCGGATCTCGCCATCGTCGCGCGGCGCGAAGTGCAGCCGGTCGGCCAGGTCGACGAGCTGAAACACCGATCTGGATGTCGTGGTAGCCGTCGGCGCGGCGGCCGGTGACATGCAGGAACAGGTTGAGCTTGGCCGGCGCGGGCCAGGCGGACTCGTTCACGGCACGAGCCGCCAGTCCGAGACGACGACGCGCAGGCGCAAGCCCGGGGCCGTCATCTCCATTCGCGCCGGGAGCGCGAACTCCCCGACCGGCTGGTACCGGTCGTAGCGAACCTGCCAGCCGGACTGCGACAGGGTCGCGAGCCGCCGGTCCGCACCCAGGGTTTCCTCGTGCGGCAGGTCCGGGGCCGGCGCACCGACGAGCCAGTAACGCATCTGCTCGATCGGGAGCCTCTGGTCCGGGCCGAAGTACCGCGCGAAGAGCGTCGCGGCGTCCTCGCCTGCGTAACTTTCGTCGCCGACCGTGACCACGGCACGCTCGCCCTCCGCGCGGATATCCATCACGGCGCCGCCCATCGGCCCCGTGATCGCGATGTCGGCACGCGTGCCCTGCTGATGCCAGTCGAAACCGCCCGAGAAGCCATCTTCATTCGCCGCGACGGCGATGCGTCCGTCGAGCGCCCAGGCGTCGAGCGCCTGCAGGTCGGCGCGGCGCGCCGGCCAGTCGTCGCCAGGCGCGGGAGCCGGCAACGTCGCGCATCCGCCCGCGAGCAGCACGAGCGAGAGGGCCGCGAGGCGCAGGGTCACTGCGCGCGGCGCTCGATCGCGCGCTTGAGCGGGCGGCTCTCGGGATTTGCGGCGAGCGCCTCGTCCCACAGCTTCTTCGCCTCCGCGGTGCGCCCCATGCGCCACAGCGTCTCGCCGAGGTGCGCGGCGACCTCCGGGTCTTCCGAACCGGCCCAGGCCTTGTCGAGCCAGGACTTGCCCTCGTCGAGGCGGCCGGCCTGCACGTGCGCCCAGCCCATCGAGTCCTGGATCGCGTAACTGTCGGGCTTCTCGGCGATCGCGCGCGCGATCAGCCGCGTGCCTTCTTCGACCGATCGCGTGCGGTCGACGAGCGTGTAACCGAGCGCATTGAGCGCGGTCGGGTCGTTCGGGCGCCGCTCCGCCACCTGGCGCATGTCGGCGACGGCCTCCGGCACCCGGTCGAGCCGCTCCAGCAGGAAGGCGCGCGCGAGCAGCAGGCTGTCGCCCGGCAGCACCGCACGCGCGCGGTCGACGAGCGCGATGGCCTCGGTGCCGCGGCCCTCCTCGACGAGGCTCGCCGCCACGCCGGACACGACGTCCACGGTGTCGCCCGGCGTTTCATCGAGATAGTCGTCGATCAGCAGCTCGGCCATCTCGGGCGCGCCTTCTTCCCGCAGCAGCCCGTGCGCGCGCAACTGCGCCCCGAGCGCCCGCGGGCCGGTGTCGATCGCCTGGTAAAGGCGCGCGGCGTCCACGTTGTTGCCGCGCTCTTCCGCGATGCGCGCGCGATGCCAGCGCGCGCCGGCGGCCTGCTCGGGATCGCGTGCGGCGTCGTCGACCAGGCGCTCCGCGTCCTCGTAGCGCTTCTCGTCAATTGCGATCGAGGCGAGCGCCGAGGCAGCGTCGGCCGAAGCGCCATTCCCGGCGCGGCGGATCTCCTCGAACAGGGCGGTCGCGTCCTCGCGACGCTCCTCGCCGAGGAGCTGCCAGGCATGGGAGAGCTGCATGAACGGGTCGCCGGTCGCGGCCAGCTTGGCCGAGAGGTTCAGCGCCTCGTCGCGGCGACCGACGGTCGTGAGCGCGCGCACCCGCGCGAATTCGGCCTGCGGGTAATCGGGCCGCAGTGCGAGCGCCCGCTCCGCCGCGGCGAGCGCCTTGGCGCCATTCTCGGCGCGCTGCCACAGCATCGCCGCGGCGTACTGCGCCTCCGGAAGGGTCGCGTCCCCGGCCGTGAGGCGTTCCATCACGCGGGCCGCGCCCGTGTCGTTGTCCTCGCCCGACAGGATCCCGAGCAGCACCAGGTAACCGCGCGCGCGGTCCGCGTACGAGGTCTCGAGCAGCTTGCTGAACTGCTCGGCGGCACCGTCCTCGTCGTACACCCGCAGCAGCGACGTCGCGAGGTAGCGTCGCGCGACCTCGCTTTCCGGCGCGAGCACGAGCCACCGGCGCGACGACTCGGCGGCCCGCTCGAGTTGCAGGTTGTCGTAGGCAGTGCGCGTGGCGCGCTCTGCGACGGCGGCATCGGTGCTCTCGCGCGCGGCACAGGCGTAATCCCGGGCCGCGTCGGGCCAGGCGCCGCGCTCGAGCGCGCGCTCGGCGTCGATCGACAGCGACCAGGCGTCGCCGCGGGGACAGGCGGAATCCCGCGCCGCCGGGGCCGCGGTCGCGGCCGGCAGCGCGAGCAGGACGGCCGCCGCGATGCGCGCTGGAACGTGCATCACGGCACTATAGCCCAGCGCTTGTGCTGCCGGGATCGTTACCGGACAATCCGGCGGGTTTTCGCAGTTGGCGCAGCATGTCCCTCCTCGTCCTCGGACTGAACCACCGCACCGCGCCGATCGAAGTGCGCGAGCGCATCGTGTTCGATGCCGAGCGGCTGCCGCGTGCGCTCGCTTCGCTCGGCGCGCTGCCCGGACTGGCCGAGGGCCTGATCGTCTCGACCTGCAACCGCACCGAACTCTACTGCGTCGGCGCCGGCGCCGAGCCGCTCGCCGCCTGGCTGGTCGCCGAGTCCGGCGGCAACCGGATGCTCGCGGACTGCCTGTACCGAATCGAGGGGCCGGACGCCGTGCGTCACGCGTTCTCGGTCGCCGCCGGGCTCGACTCGCTGATCCTCGGCGAGCCGCAGATACTCGGACAACTCAAGGACGCATACCGCGCGGCGCAACAGGCGGGCACGGCCGGTGCGCAGCTGAACCGCCTGTTCCAGACCACCTTCGCCGTCGCCAAGCGGGTGCGCACCGAGACCGCGATCGGCGCGAGCGCGGTCTCGGTCGCCTCCGCCGGCATCCGCCTCGCGCGGCGCGTGTTCGCCGGGTTCGAGCGGCATACCGCGCTCCTGGTCGGCGCCGGCGAGATGATCGAGCTCACGGCACGCCACCTGCACGCGCAGAAGATCGGGCGCCTCATCATCGCGAACCGCAGCACGAGCCGCGCCGAGCGAATCGCCGAAGGACTGCCCGCGTCGGTGATCCGCCTCGATGCGCTCGCCGCGCACCTGCCGCAGGCGGACATCGTCGTCTCCTCGACCGCTCGCCCAGGGTTCGTCATCGGCCTCGACGAGGTGCGGCGCGCGCTCGGCGAACGCCGTCACCGGCCGATGTTCATGCTCGACCTCGCCGTGCCGCGCGACATCGACCCTGCGATCGGCGCGCTCGAGGACGTCTATCTCTATGCGCTGGACGACCTGCGGCAGGTGGTCGACGAGAACGTGAAGGCGCGCGAGGGCGAGGCCGCGGCGGCGCGCCGCATCATCGACGCCGACGTCGACGCATTCATGGCCGGCCTCAAGGTGCGGGACGCCGCGCCCGCGATCCGCGAGCTGCGCGGCCAGGCCGAGTCCGCGCGCGATGCGCTGCTCGCCGAGGCCCGGCGGCAGCTCGCCGCGGGCCAGCCGCCCGAAGCGGTGCTCGAGCAGCTGGCGTCTGCCCTCACCAACCGGCTGCTGCATGCACCCTCGGCGGCGCTGCGCGAGGCTGCGGAAAAAGGCGACACGGCGCTCGCCGAGGCGGCCGCCCGCCTGTTCCGCACGGGCCGCGAGCCGCCATGAAGGAGGCGATCCGCCGTCGCCTCGAGCGTGTCGCCGACCGGCGCGCGGAAGTCGAGCGCCTGCTCGCCGACCCGCAGGTGCTCGGCCGCTCGGACCGGTTCCGGGAGCTGTCGATGGAGTTCGCGCGCATCGACCCGATCGCGCGCGGGCTCGAGCGGCTCTCCAGCCGCGAGCGCGAGCTCGCCGCGGCGCGCGCGATGGCGGCCGAACCGGACAGCGGGCTGCGTGCGCTCGCCGAGCAGGAAGTCGCTGCGCTCGAGCTCGCGACCGCCGCGGACGAAGCCGAACTGCAGCGCCTGCTGGTGCCGCCCGACCCGCTCGACGACCACAACATCTTCCTCGAAGTCCGCGCAGCCGCCGGCGGTGACGAGGCGGCCATCTTCGCGGGCGACCTCTACCGCATGTACGCGCGCTACGCGGAGCGCCAGGGCTGGGCCGTCGAGGTGATCTCGGAGAGCCGCGGCGAGCACGGCGGCTACCGCGAGATCATCAGCCGCATCGCGGGCCGCGGCGTCTGGTCGCGGCTCAAGTTCGAGTCCGGCACGCACCGCGTGCAGCGCGTGCCCGCCACCGAGTCGCAGGGACGCATCCACACGTCGACCTGCACGGTCGCAGTGCTGCCAGAGATTGCCGAAGTCGAGAGCGTCGAGATCAACCCCGCCGATCTTCGCACCGATACCTATCGCTCCTCGGGCGCCGGCGGCCAACACGTCAACAAGACCGACTCGGCCGTGCGCATCACGCACCTGCCGACCGGGATCGTGGTCGAATGCCAGGACGAGCGTTCCCAGCACAAGAATCGCGCGCGCGCAATGGCGCTGCTGCGCGCGAAGCTGCTGTCCGCCGAGCGTGAGCGGCACGCCGCGGAAAAAGCGGAAAAGCGCCGGCTGCAGGTCGGCACCGGCGACCGTTCCGAGCGCATCCGCACCTACAACTTTCCGCAGGGCCGCCTGACGGACCATCGCATCGAGCTGACGCTGTACCGGCTCGACGACATCGTGGATGGCAACCTCGACGAGGTGATCGAGACGCTGGCTCGCGAGCACCGGGCGGAAGAGCTGGCCGCGCTCGAATGACCCGCGTGGCCGGCGTGCTCGCGGCGCTGCGGGAGCGGCTCGACGCCTCATCCCCGTCAGCCGCGCTCGACGCGGAGCTTCTCGTCGCGCACGTCCTTGGAACGGGGCGCTCCGCCCTGGCCGCGGATCCGGGAAGGGCGCTCGCGCCCGAGGAACTGTTCGCGCTCGAGTCGCTCGCGCGTCGCCGCATCGCGGGCGAGCCGGTCGCCTACCTCACCGGGCGGCGCGAATTCTGGTCGCTTGACCTCGAGGTGACGCCGGACGTGCTGGTGCCGCGGCCGGAGACGGAACTCGTCGTCGAGCGCGTGCTCGCCGCGATCGCCGGCCTCGAGCGTCCCGCGGTCCTCGATCTCGGCACCGGCAGCGGTGCGATCGCGCTCGCCATCGCTCGCGAGCGCCCGGACGCCGCGGTGACGGCAACGGATGCGAGCGCCGCGGCGATCGCGGTGGCAAGGCGCAATGCCGGGCGGCTCGGCTTGCGTAACCTGCACTTCTTCGAGGGCTCCTGGTTCGAGCCGCTTTCCGACGCCCGTTTCAACGCGATTGCCTCGAATCCGCCGTACGTCGCGGCGGCCGACCCGGCGCTTGCCGCGCTGGGGCATGAACCACAGGGCGCCCTCGTCGCAGGCGCGGACGGCCTCGCGGCGATCGCGGCTGTCGTCACCGCCGCACCCGGGCATCTCGAGCCGGCAGGCAGCCTCGTCGTCGAGCACGGTGCAAGCCAGGGCGCCGCAGTGCGCGCGCTGTTCGCAGCCGCGGGGCTCTCTGCGGTTGCGACCCGGACGGATCTCGCCGGGCACGAGCGCGTGACGCAAGGCACGCGGCCGCGATAGACGTTAGAATCCGCCCCATGCCCGGAGAAAACTCCATGGTTCGTTTCGAGACCTCCCTCGGCGACTTCAGCGTCGAAGTGGACGAGGAGTCGGCCCCGATCTCGGCGCAGAACTTCCTGCGCTACGTGGACGAGGGCTTTTACGACGGCACGATTTTCCATCGCGTGATCCCGGGATTCATGATCCAGTGCGGCGGGTTCACGGACGCGATGGGAAACAAGGATGGCCACGCGCCGATCAAGAACGAGGCGAACAACGGCCTCAAGAACCTGCGCGGCTCGCTCGCGATGGCGCGCACCAACGACCTGCACAGCGCGACCTCGCAGTTCTTCGTCAACCTCGTGGACAACGACTTCCTGGACCACCGCACGGGCAGCTTCGGCTACGCGGTGTTCGGCCGCGTGGTCGGCGGCATCGACGTGATCGACAAGATCGCGAAGGTCAAGACCGGCCGCCGGCAAGGGCACGACGACGTCCCGGCCGAGTCCGTGCTCATCAAGTCGGCGCGGCGCACTGCCGCCGCCTGAGGTCCCGCGCACCATGACCCGCTCGCTGCCGGCGCGCTTGGCCCGGTGGGCGGTGACCACCCTCCTCGCCCTCGCCGCCGCGAGCATCCTCGCGGTGATCGCGTTCCGCTGGCTGCCGGTGCCGACGACGGCCTTCATGATCGGCGAGCGCTTCGCCGGCGATGCCGGGCCGCCCCTCGACCAGCGTCACGACTGGGTGCCCTGGCCGCGGATCTCGCGCCAGGCGGCGGTCGCCGTGATCGCCGCGGAGGACCAGAAGTTCCTCCTGCACGACGGCTTCGACTTCCAGCAGATCGAGAAGGCGATGGCGGACGCGGAGCGAGGCAAGCGGCTGCGCGGCGCGAGCACCATCAGCCAGCAGGTGGCGAAGAACCTGTTCCTGTGGCCCGGCCAGAGCTGGGTGCGCAAGGGGCTCGAGGCCTGGTTCACCGTCTGGATCGAGCTGCTGTGGCCGAAGCGCCGGATCCTCGAGGTCTACCTCAACAGCGCGCAGTTTGGCCGCGGAATCTGGGGAGTCGAGGCGGCAAGCCGCACGTACTTCGGCAAGGATGCCGCCCGCCTCAATCGCCACGAGGCCGCGTTGCTCGCGGCGGTCCTGCCGAGCCCGACCCGCTACCGCGTCGTGAATCCCGGGCCCTACGTGCGCAGCCGGCAGGCGTGGATCCTCGGCCAGATGCAGGGCCTCGGCGGCACCGCCCTGCTCAACGGCCTCTAGCTTCAAACTTGCAGCATTGCGTCGCCCCGCGCGGGATCCGGCGGGGTGTCCCCTCGCTGCGCCGGAACTTGATGCTTCGCTCGGGGACACCCACGCCACCTCGCGCGGGGCGCCTCGACGCCGTCGCGTCCGTCGCAGAGCCGGTGCGCGGCCGGCCGTCCCACGCGAGGTGGCCGACGGCAGCCGAACGGCGCGCGGTGCGTGCGGACGGGACCCGCGAGTGAGCGCATAAAGTTCCGGCGCGAACGAGCGGAGTCCCGGCCGCGCAACGCCCGCGCGCCGTGAGGCCCCGCCGAATCCCGCGCGAGACGGCCTTACGTTCGTTTGAGCGCTTGTGCCAGCTGGTCGCGCATCGGGAGGTTGCGGATGCGCACGCCCGTCGCCGCGAAGATCGCGTTGGCGAGCGCGGGCGCGGCGGTCGGGATGCCCATCTCGCCGCAGCCGGCCGGGTCGACCGGCGAGTCGATGACGTGCACCTCGATGTCGCGCGGCATCTGCACCATCGGCGCGAGCGGATAGCCGTCGAAGTTCGACTGCTCGACGCGGCCGTCCTTGATCGAGATCTCGAGGTTCATCGCGGTCGAGAGCCCGTCGATCGTGCCGCCCTGCATCTGCGCGGCGATGCCGAGCGGGTTGATCGGGCGCCCGACGTCGACCGCGCAGACGACACGCTCGAACGCGATCGCACCCGCGGGCGACACGGAGATTTCCATCGCGTGGGCCGCGTAGCCGCCGAACGTGAAGTGCGCGGCGAGCCCGATGCCGCGCCCGCGCGGGAGCGCGCGGCCCCAGCCGATCTCGCGCGCGACGCGCTCGAGCACGGTGCGCAGGCGCCCGGTGCTGAACTTCGGCCCGCCATGCTGCGCGTAGTCGAACTCGCGGTCCGCTCCGAGCATCGCGAGCCGCAGCGCAAGCGGATCCTGGCCGGTCGCGTGCGCGACCTCGTCGACGAAGCTCTGCACGACGAAGGCGTTCGCCGTGTGCGCGGGCGCCCGCCAGGAACCGCGCGGGATGCCGCTCGTGACCGCATGCCACTCGAGCCGGTAGTTCGGCACCAGCAAGGCCGGGAAATCGTCCGGGTAGAGCTCGGCCTCCCACATCTCCTCCGGCTTGACGCCCGCGCGCCGGTAGTACTTCGACGCGCTCGCGAGGCGATGCGTCCATCCCGTGACGCGCCCGTCGGCACCGAGCGCGGCCGCCAGGTCGTGATGCCCGAACGGCCGGAAGAAGTCGTGCTGCAGGTCGTCCGAGCGCGTCCACACCAGCTTGACCGGCCAGCCGGTCGCCTTCGAGACGAGGGCCGCCTCGGCGACGAAGTCGTTGGTGAGGCGACGGCCGAAGCCGCCGCCCGCGCGCGTCATCTCGACGCTGATGGCGGCGCGCGGAATGCCGGTCACTGCATGCACGGCCCGCGAGGCGCCGCCCGGCTGCTGCAGCGCTGCCACCACGCGCGCGCGGTCCGCCTGCACGTGCACGAACGCGCAGGGCGCCTCGAGCGGCGAATGACTCACGAACGGAATCCGGTACCGCGCCTTGACGCTCTGCGCGGCGTCGCGCGTCGCGGCATCGAAGTCGCCGTCGTTGCGCACGACCTGGCCGGGTTTCGCCAGGAGCTCCGCGCACTGCGCATCGAGCGCGGCGCTCGACTCGGCGGCGAACGGGCCGCGCGTCCACTCGACCTTCAGTGCATTGCGGCCCTTGAGCGCCGACCACATGTCGTCGGCGACGACCGCGACGCCGGTCGCGAGGTTGGCCGTGATCGGCTCGCCCGGCTTGGGGCCCGGCACGACGACCACGGCGCGCACGCCCGGGACGGCGCGAGCCGCGGTATCGTCGAGCCGCGCGATATCGCCGTCGAAATACGGGCAGCGCAGCATGACCGCGGTGCGCGCCTCCGGCTCATAGACATCGATGCCGTACCGGGCGCGGCCCGTGACGATCTGTTCCGCGTCGACGACGCGGCGCGGCTGGCCGATGACGCGATACTCGGCGGGCGCCTTGAGCGGCACCGGTTCCGTGGGCAGCGCGAGCCTTGAAGCCGCCGCAACGAGTGCGCCATACGCCAGCCTGCGGCCGTCCGGATGCAGCGCGTGGGCGGACTCCGTCTTCACGTCGGCGAAGGGAATGCCCCACTCCGCCGCCGCGGCCTGGCGCATGAGCCAGCGGCCCTGCGCGCCGAACTGGCGCAGTTCCGCCCAGCCGTCCGGAATGCTGGTGCTGCCGCCCGCGCCCTGCGCACCCCAGCGCCAGCGCGGCTCGGCGCCGCTGAAGTCGATGGACAGGGGCATCTGTTCGACCGTCACCTGCGACCAGTCCGCGTCCAGTTCCTCGGCGAGGATCATCGGCAGCGACGTCTTGACGCCCTGCCCGATCTCGGCGCCGGTCGCGCCGATCACGATGCGGTTGTCGGGCTCGATGCGGATCAGCGACGCCGAGCGGATTCTCCGGCGCGCGGGCCGGCGCATCCTGCCCCGCCGCCAGTCCCGGCGCCAGGACGAGTGCGCCCGACGCCGACAGCGAGGTCTGCAGGAACAGCCGGCGCGAGACCACCGCAGCCAGCGCGTTCATTTCGAGGCCTTGATGTCGCGCGCGGCGCGCGCGATGGCGCGGCGGATGCGCACGTAGGTGCCGCAGCGGCACAGGTTCGTGATCGTGTCGACGTCCGCGGGTGCGGGATCTGCCGTGCGCTCCAGCAAGGCGACTGCGGCCATGATCTGGCCCGCCTGGCAGTAGCCGCATTGCGCGACGTCTTCCTCGATCCAGGCTTTCTGTACCGGGTGCAGCCCGTTGGCGCCGAGTCCCTCGATCGTCGTGACGCGCCGGCCCGCGAGGGCGGACACCGGCAGCAGGCAGGAGCGCTGGGCGGCCCCGTCGACCAGCACCGTGCAGGCGCCGCAGAAGCCGCCGCCGCAGCCGAACTTGGTGCCGGTCAGGCGCGCGTGGTCGCGCAGGTACCACAGCAGCGGCATTTCGCCGTCCCCGGCGAAGTCCCGATCGACGCCATTGACTGTGATGCGGATGCTCACGCCGTCCGGATATTACCGCAACGCCCCGGGTGCGATGCTGCGCCTCGGCCCGCCGTCGCCACGGCTCGGCGCAGGTACAATGACGGCCGGTTTACGGAGACCCCGGATGATCGAAAAGAACCTCGAACGCCTCCTGTTCGCCTGCCGCTGGCTGCTCGCGCCGCTCTACCTCGGGCTTTCGCTGGCGCTGATCGCCCTCGCCATCAAGTTCTTCCAGGAAGCCTTCCATGTCTTCTCGCAGGTGATGCAGCTGGCCGAGGCGGACCTCGTGCTGACCGTCCTCGCGATGATCGACCTGGCGCTGGTCGGCAGCCTCATCGTGATGGTCATGTTCTCCGGCTACGAGAATTTCGTCTCGCGCATCGACCACGAGGCCGGCACGGACGCCCCGGCCTGGCTGTCGAAGCTCGACGCCGGGACGCTGAAGCTCAAGGTCGCGGCCTCGATCGTGGCGATCTCGTCGATCCACCTGCTGCGCATCTTCGTGAGGGTGGAACAGACCGACAACGACAAGATCATGTGGTACGTGATCCTGCACCTGACGTTCGTCGTGTCCGCCGTGCTGCTCGGCGTGCTCGACAAGATTTCCTTCGCGTCGCACCGGAAGGAGTAGCAACGCGCGGTCAGTGCAGCCCCGGCGGCGCCGGCTGCGTCGAGCCCGGCGAAAACAGGCCCGCGACGTCGACCGCGTCGAAACGCCAGGCACGGTTGCAGAATTCGCAGCGCACTTCCACGTCGCCGCGCTCGGCGAGGAGTGCGTGCACCTCCGCGCCGCCGAGCGACTGCAGTATCCCGGCGACCCGCTCGCGCGAGCAGGTGCACTGGAAGAAGACCGGCGCTCCCTCGAACAGGCGGATGTCGTCCTCGGGAAAGAGGCGACGGAGCAGCTTGCGGGACGGCAGGTCGAGGAGTTCCTTCGGCGAAACAGTCGCCGCGAGCAGGCCCAGACGCCGCCAGGCGTCGTCGGCCTCGGCGCGCTCGGTGACCGTGCCCGACTCGCCCATGGCGACCCGCTGAAGCAGGATTCCCGCCGCACGGTCCGGCGTCGCCGCGAGCATGAGCCGGGACGGCAGCTGCTCGGAGCGCTCGAAGTACTGCTCGAGGCAGTCGGCGAGCCGCGCCGTCACCAGCGGCACGACGCCCTGGTAGCGCTCGCCGCCCTCCGACTGCTCGATGGTCACGGCGAGCTGGCCGTCGCCGAACAGCCCGCCCTCCTCGGACACGCCTTCGGGCAACTCGTCGTGGCGCGCGACGCCGCGGATGGCGTTGCGGTGCGTGCACTGCGCGAGAATGAGCCGCACCGGTCCCGGCCCCTCGAACTGCAGGGACAGCCGGCCCTCGAACTTGAGCGCGCCGGCCATCAGCGCCGAGGCCGCCATCGCCTCGCCGAGCGCGGAGGTGACGGCGTCGGGATACGCCTGGTGCTCGATCGCGGCGCGCCAGCTCGCGTCGAGCCGCACCAGGTGGCCGCGGACCGGGAGACGCTCGAACAGGAAGCGGTGCAGCAGGTCGCCCGGCGCCGTCATGATCCCGAAAGCAACTTCTTCAGCAACTCGTTTAGCTGCGCCGGGTTTGCCTTGCCGGCCGTCGCCTTCATCACCTGGCCGACGAAGAAGCCGAACAACTTGTCCTTGCCTGCACGGTAGTCCGCGAGCTGGCCGGGGTTGGCAGCCATCACCGCGGCGATCGCCTGCTCGATCGCGCCCGCGTCCGTGATCTGGCGCAGGCCCCTGGAGTCGATGATCGCGTCCGCCGATTTCCGCTCGCTCCACATCGCCTCGAACACTTCCTTGGCGAGCTTGCCCGAAATGGTGCCGTCGGCAATGCGCTTCAACATGCCCGCGAGGGCGGCCGCCGGCACGGGCGCTGCGGCGATCTCGAGGCCGTCGCGGTTCAGGAACCCGGACAGGTCGCCCATGACCCAGTTCGCGGCGATCTTCGGCTCGCCGCAGTCGGCCGCGACCGCCTCGTAGTACGCGGCGAGGTCCCGGCTCGCGGTCAGAACGCCGGCGTCGTACTCGGACAACCCGTGCTCGCGCGCGAAGCGCGCCGCTTTCGCGTCGGGCAGCTCAGGCAGGCTGCTGCGCACGTCGTCGATGAAAGCGTCGTCGAGCACGAGCGGCAGCAGGTCAGGATCCGGGAAGTACCGGTAGTCGTTCGCCTCCTCCTTGGAACGCATCGAGCGCGTCTCGTCGCGGTCCGGGTCGTAGAGGCGCGTTTCCTGCACGACCTTGCCGCCGCCCTCGATCAGCTCGACCTGGCGTTCGACTTCGTGGTTGATGGCGCGCTCCACGAAGCGGAATGAATTGAGGTTCTTGATCTCGCAGCGGGTCCCGTACTCGCGCGCGCCACGCGGGCGCACGGACACGTTGGCATCGCAGCGGAACGACCCTTCCTGCATGTTGCCGTCGCAGATCTCGAGGTAACGGACCAGCGTGTGGACCTTCTTCATGTATGCGACGGCCTCGCGGGCCGAGCGCATGTCCGGCTCCGAGACGATCTCGAGCAGCGGCGTGCCCGCGCGATTGAGGTCGATCCCGCTCGCGCGGCCGAGCCCCTCGTGCAGCGACTTGCCGGCGTCTTCCTCGAGGTGGGCGCGGGTGACGCCGATCACCTTGCGCGCGCCGTCCTCGAGCAGGATCTCGATCGTTCCTCGCTGGACGACAGGCTGCTCGTACTGGCTGATCTGGTAGCCCTTCGGCAGGTCCGGGTAAAAGTAGTTCTTGCGCGCGAAGATCGAGCGGCGCGCCACCTCGGCGCCGACGGCGAGCCCGAACTTGACGGCCATGCGCACGGCCTCGCGGTTCAGCACCGGGAGCACGCCCGGGTAGCCGAGGTCCACAAGGTTGGCCTGCACGTTCGGCGCCGCGCCGTAGGCGGTCGCCGAGCCGGAGAAGATCTTCGAGCGCGTCGCGAGCTGCGCGTGGATCTCGAGGCCGATGACGGTTTCCCATTCCATGGCGGCGCTCACGCGAATGCCGGCGGCAGGCGCCGGTGCCAGTCGGTGGTGCGCTGCCAGGCGTGCGCCGCGGCGAGCAGTCGCTCTTCCGCGAAGTGCGGGCCGATGATCTGCAGCCCGACCGGCAACCCATCGACGAGCCCGCAAGGAACCGACACGGCCGGGAGTCCCGCGAGGTTGGCGCCGATGGTGTAGATGTCGTTGAG
This sequence comes from uncultured Gammaproteobacteria bacterium, assembly GCA_963760725.1. GTDB lineage: Bacteria > Pseudomonadota > Gammaproteobacteria > Steroidobacterales > Steroidobacteraceae > SCUD01. Next base: position 345,770 of record CAVXET010000005.1, on the reverse strand, counting down.
GTACATCAGGATCGGGTCGTCGGTCTTCGCCCCGATCGCGAACGCCGGCGTCGGCGCGGTCGGTCCCATCAGCACGTCCACCTTTTCGAACGCGCGGCGGAAGTCGGCGTTGATCAGGCTCCGCACTTTCTGGGCCTTGAGGTAGTAGGCGTCGTAGTAGCCGGCCGAGAGCACGTAGGTGCCGGTCATGATGCGGCGCTTGACCTCGGCGCCGAATCCCTCGCCGCGCGTGCGCATGTAGAGGTCCATCAGGTCGCGCGGATCCTTGCAGCGGTGCCCGAAGCGCACGCCGTCGAAGCGCGAGAGGTTCGAGGAGCATTCGGCGGGCGCGACCACGTAGTACGTCGGCACCGAGAGCGGAAGGTTCGGCAGCGAGAGCTCCTCGACCGTCGCACCCTCGCGGCGGAACGCATTGATCGCCTCACGCACGGCCGTGCCGGTGCCGGCCTCGAGTCCCTCGCCGAAGAACTCGTTGATGATGCCGATGCGCAGCCCCTTCACCGGGCGACCGAGCGCGGCGGCGTAATCGGGCACGGGCGCGGCAACGCTGGTCGAATCGCGCGGATCGTGTCCCGCCATCGCGCCGAGCACGAGCGCCGCATCCTCGGCCGACTGCGCGAGCACCCCGGCCTGGTCGAGGCTCGACGCGAAGGCGATCATCCCGTAGCGCGACACGCGGCCGTAGGTCGGCTTGAAACCGGTGAGGCCCGTGAGCGCGCCCGGCTGGCGGATCGAGCCGCCGGTGTCGGTGCCGGTCGCGACCGGCGCGATGCGCGCGGCGACCGCGGCCGCGGAGCCGCCGGAGGATCCGCCCGGCACCTTCGCCGTGTCCCACGGGTTCTTGACCGGGCCGTAGTAGCTCGTCTCGTTCGACGAGCCCATCGCGAATTCGTCCATGTTGGTCTTGCCGAGCAGGACCATGCCGGCCGCGTCGAGCCGTTCGACCACGGTCGCGTCGTAGGGCGCGACGAAGTTCGAGAGCATGCGCGAACCGCAGCTCGTCAGGATGCCCGGCCGTGCAGAAGATGTCCTTGTGTGCGAGCGGCACGCCGGTGAGCGGCCCGCCCTCGCCGCGCGCGAGGCGCGCATCCGCGCGGCGCGCGCCCTCGAGCGCCCGCTCGGCCGTCACCGTCACGAACGCGTTGAGCGCCGCATTCTCGCGGCCGATGCGGTCGAGGAAGTGCCGGGTCACCTCGACGCTCGAATACTGGCGCGCCGCGAGTCCCCGCCCGAGCTCGGCGGCGGTCGAGAGATGCAGGCTCATTCCAGAACCTTGGGCACGAGGTAGAGGCCCGCTTCGACGGCGGGCGCATTCGCCTGGTAGGCCTCGCGCCGGTCCGTTTCCGTGACGGAGTCCTCACGCAGCGGCTGCACCTGGCCCTCGAGCGGGTGCGCCATCGGCTCGACGTTCCCCGTCGCCGCCCCGGAGAGCTGCTCGACGAAGGCGAGGATGGCGGAGAGGCTGCCGACGTATACCGGCAGCTCCGCCTCGGCGATCTCGAGGCGGGCGAGATGCGCGATGTTTTCGACGTCGCGGCGGGTCAGCGTCACGAGTGCTCCACAGCGGAAAAATAGGGAAAAACTTGACGGAAATCATACATGTCGGCTTGTGGAAAGTCGCGCCCGCGGATAGACTCGCGGCGCTCTATTCAGTGAGCGTCCGGATCTCTCCTGCCATGTTCAAGAACCTCCGGGGTTACTTTTCGAGCGACATCTCCATCGACCTCGGCACGGCGAACACGCTCATCTACGTCCGCGGCCAGGGCATCGTGCTGAACGAGCCCTCGGTGGTTGCGATCCAGGACGAACCGGGACGCGGCGGCAAGGTCATCGTCGCTGTGGGCGTCGAAGCCAAGAACATGCTCGGACGCACGCCGGGGCACATCACGGCGGTCCGGCCGATGAAGGACGGCGTCATCGCCGACTTCACCTACACGGAGCGCATGCTCCAGCACTTCATCACCAAGGTGCACGGCAACAGGTGGCTGCGTCCCTCGCCGCGCGTGCTGATCTGCGTGCCCTTCGGCTCGACCCAGGTCGAGAAGCGCGCGATCCAGGAGTCGGCCGAGGGCGCCGGCGCCCGCCGCGTTGACGTGATCCCGGAGCCGATGGCGGCCGCGGTGGGCGCGGGCCTGCCGGTCAACGAGGCGCGCGGCTCCATGGTGCTCGACATCGGCGGCGGCACCTCCGAGGTCGCGGTCATCTCGCTGAATGGCATCGTCTACGCAGAGTCGGTCCGCATCGGCGGCGACCGCTTCGACGAGGCGATCACGAACTACGTGCGCCGCAACTACGGCATCCTGATCGGCGAGGCGACCGCCGAGCGCATCAAGATCGAGATCGGCTCCGCCTACCCGGGCCAGCAGGTGCGCGAGATGTCGGTCAAGGGCCGTAACCTCTCCGAAGGCGTACCGCGCAGCTTCACCCTGAATTCCAACGAGATCCTCGAGGCCATGCAGGAACCCCTGCAGGGCATCGTGCAGGCAGTCAAGAAAGCCCTCGAGCAGACGCCGCCCGAACTCGGCGCCGACGTTGCCGAGCGCGGCATCGTGCTGACCGGCGGCGGAGCGCTCCTCAAGGACATCGACAAGCTGCTCATGGAAGAGACGGGCCTCCCGGTGGTCATCGCCGAAGACCCGCTCACCTGCGTCGCACGCGGCGGCGGCCGCATCCTCGAGCTGTCCGAAGAGCACCCGGGGCTGTTCGGCCTCCGCTAGAGGCCATGTCCCCTCACGATTCGGATCCGCGTCCACTCCTGCTCGGCGGCCCCGCCCTGGGGCTGCGCCTCATCGTCCTCGCGGCCATGGCGGCCGGCCTCATGGTGGCGGACCATCGCCAGCACCACCTCGCGGTGATCCGCGATGGCGTCGCGGCGCTCGCCTACCCGATCCAGTGGGCGGTGCAGGCACCGGTCCAGGCCTGGGCGTCGATACGCCAATCCTTCGCCACCAAGACCCGCGTCGAAGCCGAGAGCGTCAAGCTCGCCGCCGACAACCTGGTGCTGCGCCTGAAACTGCTGCGCTTCGAGTCGCTCGAACAGGAAAACCGGCGCCTGCGCGCGGTGCGCGAGAGCTCGGCGCGCGTCGTACAACGCTCGCTGGTCGCGGAGATCGTGCGCGTCGACCTCGACCCGTTCCGCCAGCGCGTGCTTATCAACAAGGGCACGCGCGCCGAAGTTTTCCGAGGCCAGGCGGCCATCGACGCGAACGGGATCCTCGGCCAGGTGACCCGCGTCGGTCCCTACTCGGCCGAGATCATCCTGATCTCCGACCCGGAACACGCGATCCCCGTGCAGGTGAACCGTACCGGCGCGCGCAGCATCGCGCTCGGCACCGGGCGCTCGGGCCTGCTGTCGCTGCCCTACCTGCCGCAGAACACCGACGTGATCGTCGGCGACCTGCTCGTGAGCTCCGGCCTCGGCGGCGTCTACCCGCCGGGCTACCCGGTCGGCAAGGTGACGGCGGTCACGCGCGACTCCGGCCAGCCGCTGCTCGAGGTCGAGGCGGAGCCGCTCGCGGGACTCGATCGCGACCCGGAAGTGCTGCTGGTCTGGTTCGACAATGAAGTGATGGAGCCGCCGGAGGAAACCGAGGCGACTCCGGCGCCGGCGCCGGCGCCGATTGCCAAGCAGCCTCCACCCGCGGCGCAACCCGCCGCACGGCAGAGTGCGCCTCCGGTGACCGAACCGGCGCCCGCACCGGCAACGACCCCCGTGGATCAGCCTCCCGCGGGTGAAACGCCATGATGCGCGGCATGGGCACGAACTTCGGCTGGGGCCGCGTCATCGGGCTCACCGTGCTCGCGCTCGCGGCCACCGTGTTTCCGCTTCCATCGTTGCTCGAACCCTACCGGCCAAACTTCGTCGCACTGACCGTGCTGTGGTTCTGCCTGCTGTCGCCGCGCCTGCTCGGCCTCACCTACGCCTGGTGCGCGGGACTCGCGCTCGACGGCTTCCAGGGCGTCCTGCTTGGCCAGCACGCGCTGACGCTGACCGTCATCGCCTACCTCGCCGCGAAGTTCAGGCTGCAGATCCGCGCCTTCCCGCCGCTGCAGCAGTCGGCGGTGATCCTCGCGCTGCTATGGGTCAACGAGTTCCTGCTGTTCTGGATCGACGGCGTCGCCGGCCACCCGGTGACCGACTGGCGCCGCTGGCTGTCCGTCCCGATCAGCGCCGCCTGCTGGCCGCTGCTGACGGGCTTCTTCTCGCGCTACGCATCGCGGCGCTAGGGAAAGCCCCATGCGGCGCGTGCGCATCAAGGACGAAGCCCTCGAGCAGCGCATGTTCTTCCAGCGCGTGCTGCTCGCCGCGGCGATCGTCACGCTGATCGCGATCGCGCTGGTCGGCCGCGCGTTCTGGCTGCAGGTCGTGCAGCACGCGCACTACGTCGAGCTGTCGCAGGGCAATCGCGCCCGCATCGAGCCGCTGCCGCCGAATCGCGGCGTCATCTATGACCGTTCCGGTCGCGTGATCGCGGAGAACACGCCCGCCTACCAGCTCGAGCTGATCCGCGAGCAGGCCGGTGACCTCGAGGAGACGCTCGCGCGGCTGGCCCGGTTCGGCCTGCTCGAGCCGGGCGACGTCGGCCGCGTGCGCCAGCTCGTGCTGTCGCGCCGCACGTTCGAGGCGGTCCCGTTCCTGCTGCAGCTCGACGACGAGGAAGTCGCCCGCTACGCAGTGCACCGTCACGAACTGCCGGGCGTGCTGCTCGAGACCCGCATGGCGCGCCACTATCCCTACGGCTCGGTCGGCGCCCACGCGCTCGGCTACGTCGGCACGATCAGCGAGCCCGACCTCGTGCGCGTGGACCGGGAGCGCTATTTCGGGACCGGCGTGATCGGCAAGACCGGGATCGAGAGCGCCTACGAGGCCGAACTGCTCGGCACCGGCGGCTATCGCGAGGTGCTGGTGAACGCCGAGGGTCGCCCGGCGCGCCTCGCCGAGGGCACGGACCCCCAGCTGCGTACGCACGAGCCGCAGGCGGGTCGCGACCTGCGCATGACGATCGACATCGAACTGCAGCGCGTCGCCGAGGAAGCCTTCGCGGGCCGGCGCGGCGGCGTGGTGGCAATCGACCCGGCCAACGGCAACGTGCTGGTATTCGCGAGCCTGCCTTCCTTCGACCCGAACGGCTTCGCCCGCGGCATCTCGCGCAGCGAGTACCTGGCGCTCACCGAGAACCCGGACCAGCCGCTCTTCAACCGCGTCCTGCGCGGCACCTATCCGCCCGGCTCGACGATCAAGCCGCTGATGGCGCTCGCGGGGCTCGAGAACGAGGTCATCCGGCCGGAAGATCCCGTGTTCTGCGGGGGCAGCTATTCGCTGCCCGGGTCGCGACATCGTTACCGCGAGCCGAAGCGCGGCGGAACCCACGGGCCGGTCGACATGCATCGGGCGGTCATGAAGTCCTGCGACGTGTATTTCTATCGTCTCGCAAACATCCTCGGCATCCAGCGCATCCACGATTCGATGTCGCGCATGGGCTTCGGCGAGCCGACCGGCATCGACATCGCCGGCGAGCGCGGCGGCATCATGCCCTCGCCCGCCTGGAAAAAGACGGCGTTCTCGTCGCGCGAGCACCAGGTCTGGTTCCCGGGCGAGACGGTGATCGTCGGCATCGGCCAGGGTTACTGGACCGCCACGCTGCTGCAACTCGCGAAGGCGACCGCCCTGCTGGCCATGCGCGGCCAGCCCTACCAGCCGCGGCTGGTGCGCGCGCTCGTCGACCCGGCGACCGGCACGGTCGAGGAGAAGAAGCCGGTTCCGCTGCCGCGCATCGAGCTCGCGCATCCGGAAAACTGGGAGATCATCGTCGACGCGATGGTGGCCGTCACGACCGGCGGCACCGCCTCGGTCGCCGCCCGTGGCGCCGCCTACTCGATGGCCGGCAAGACCGGCACCGCCCAGGTGTTCTCGGTCGGCCAGACCGAGAAGTACAACGAGAAGGACGTCGCCGAGCGGCTGCGCGACCACGCGCTCTTCGTCGCTTTCGCGCCGGCGGAAGCGCCGAAGCTCGCGATTGCCGTGCTGGTGGAGAACGGCGGCTTCGGCGGGTCGCAGGCCGCCCCGATCGCGCGCGCGATCTTCGACGCCTACCTCGTCGCGGAGCCGCCGAAATGATCTACGGCGAACTCGGCGACTCGCGCACCAAGCGCACGGTCACCGGCATGGCGCGATTGCTGCGCGCGCTCCGGCTCGACGGCATGCTGCTGTCGGGGCTCATCGGCGTGACGCTGTTCGGGCTCTTCGTGCTGTGGAGCGCCGCCGGCGACAACACTTCGCTCTGGTTCAGCCAGGTCGCGCGCATCGGCATCGGGTTCGCACTCCTCGCCGTGCTGTCGCAGGTCCCGGACCATTTCCTGCGCATGCTCTCGCCCGCCGCCTACGTGCTCGGGCTGGTGCTGCTCGTGGTGGTCGCACTCGCCGGCGACATCGGCAAGGGCGCCCAGCGCTGGCTCGACCTTGGCGTGATCCGCTTCCAGCCGTCGGAGATCATGAAGCTCGCGGTACCGATGATGTGCGCCTGGTACCTGCACCAGCGCCCGCTGCCGCCGGCGCTGCGGGACGTCGGCGCCGTGATGCTGATCATCCTGCTGCCGGTGGCGCTGATCGCCGAGCAGCCGGACCTCGGCACGGCTCTCCTGGTCGCGGCCTCGGGCCTCATCGTGCTCGTCATGGGCGGGCTCTCGCTGGCCTACGTCCTGGGCGGGGTCGCCGTGCTGGGCGCCGCCGTGCCGGTCGGCTGGCACTTCATGCACGAGTACCAGCGCCAGCGCGTGCTGACGCTGCTCGACCCGCAGAGCGATGCGCTCGGCGCCGGTTACCACATCATCCAGTCGCAGATCGCGATCGGCTCGGGCGGCGTGTTCGGCAAGGGCTGGATGAACGGCAGCCAGGCGCAACTCGAGTTCCTGCCCGAGCGCTCCACCGACTTCATCTTCGCCGTGATCGGCGAGGAACTCGGGCTCCTCGGCCTCATGGCGCTGCTCGTGGGTTACCTGTTCATCGTCGGCCGCGGGATGACCATGTCGCTGCAGTGCCGCGACGCATTCTCACGCCTGCTCGCGGGCAGCATCGCGCTCACGTTCTTCGTGTACGCGTTCGTGAACGCCGGCATGGTCATGGGCCTGTTGCCGGTGGTCGGCGTGCCGCTGCCGCTCGTCAGCTACGGCGGCACTTCGTTCGTGACCCTGATGGCCGGCTTCGGTATCCTGATGGCGCTGCATTCCAGCAGAAAGCTCGTGGGATGAGGATGAAGCCAGCGACAGCGATGCTGCGGGCGCCATGGCTCGCACTGCTACTCGCCGCGGCGGCGCTGCCGGCGCGCGCGCTCGACCTCGAGCGCGAGGACGTGCGTGCCTTCGCCGGGGAGATGCGGAAGAAACACGGCTTCGACCCGGCCTGGCTCGATGCGGTGCTGGCGGATGCCGCCCTGCAGCCGCGCATCATCGAGCTGATGACGAAGCCGGCCGAGTCCGTGATGCCGTGGCACGCCTACCGCAACCACTTCCTCACCGCCGAGCGCATCGATGCCGGCGTCGCCTTCTGGGACCAGAACGGCGAGGCGATCGCCCGCATCTCGAAGTCGAGCGGCGTCGCGCCGCACGTCATCGTCGGCATCATCGGCTGCGAGACCTTCTTCGGCCGCATCACCGGCAAGTTCCGCGTGGTCGACGCGCTCTCGACGCTGGCGTTCGACTACCCGCCGCGCTCGAGCTACTTCCGCGCAGAGCTCGAGCAGTTCCTGCTGCTCGCGCGCGAAGAAGGCTTCGACACCAAGGCCGTGCTCGGCTCCTACGCGGGTGCGATGGGCAACGGCCAGTTCATGCCGCGCAGCTACCGGGAATGGGCGGTCGACGGCGATGGCGATGGCAAGCGCGACCTCTGGGGCAGCTGGCCGGACGTCATCGCGAGCGTCGCGAACTACCTCGCCGACCACGGCTGGCGCGCCGGCGAGCCGGTCGTCGCGCCTGCCGGCCTCTGGTTCCCGAAAGCGGACGGGCTCGTGCCCGGAAAGCTCGCGCCCGATTCGACCGTCAAGGCGCTGCGCGATCGCGGGCTTGCATTCGAGACGACCCAGGGTGCCTCAGCGCCAGCGTTGTACATCAAGGTGGACGGCGACGGCGGGCCGGAGCTGCGCGCGGGTTTCCACAACTTCGGCGTCATCACGCGCTACAACCGCAGCACCCTCTACGCGCTCGCGGTGAACGACCTCGGCCGGCGCATCGAAGCGCAGTTGCCGCCGCCAGCGTCCGTCGCAGCGCCCGCTGTGCCCGCCTCGTGAACGGGATGCGGGCCGCAGGCTGCGCGCTCGCGCTCCTCGCGCTTGCGGGTTGCGCACGCGAGCCGCTGCGCCCCGCGCCTGCAACGCCCACGCCGTCGCCCGCGCCGGTGACTCCTGCCACAGGCACAGGCGTCGCCGGCGAGGGCGTTCCCCGCGACGAGCCGCGTGCGAAGTACGGCAACCCACCCTTCTACGAGGTGGGCGGGCAGCGCTACGTCGTGCTGCCGACCGCCGTGGGCTACGTCGAGCAGGGCGTTGCATCGTGGTACGGCCCGGATTTCCACGGCGGGCGCACGTCGACCGGTGAAACCTATGACATGCACGCGATGACCGGCGCCCATCCGACGCTGCCGTTGCCGACCTGGGTGCGCGTGACGAACCTCGAGAACGGCAAGAGCGTCGTCGTGCGCCTGAACGACCGCGGCCCGTTCGCGCGCGGCCGCATCATCGACCTGTCGCGCTCGGCGGCCGAGGCGCTCGACATGGTCCGGGCCGGCACGGCGCGCGTCGAGGTCCAGAGCCTCGCGACCGGCGCTGCTGCAACGATCGCCGCGCCGGCGCCGGCACCCGCCGCCTACTACGCCCAGGCCGGCGCCTTCGGCAGCCGCGAGAACGCCGAGGCGCTCGCTGGCCGGCTGCGCGCCGCCGGAATCGAGGGCGTCATCGTCACGGAGGACGCCTCGAACGGGAGCCCGCTGTTCCGCGTCCGCGCGGGCCCCGCGGCGACCCTCCCTGATTTCGACCGGTTGGTCGAGCGCATGCGCGCCGCCGGCGCGGATGCCGTCCGCCTCGCCCTGTAATAATGAGTCGCAACCACGCCGTGAGGTCTGCCTTGAGAATCCTGCCCGCCCTCCTGCTTGCCGCCGTTTCCGCAACCGCCCATGCCGCCGCGCAACCGTTGCCGCCGCCGCCCGCACTCGAGGCCTCGTCCTGGGTCCTCGTCGACCAGCAGAGTGGCCAGGCACTGGTTGGCCATCGCGCGAACGACGCGGTCGAGCCCGCGAGCATCACCAAGCTGATGACGGCCTACGCGGTGTTTCATGCGTTGCGCGACGGCAAGTTCAAGCTCGAAACCGAGGTGCCGATCAGCGAGCGCGCCTGGCGTTCGGAAGGCTCCCGCACCTACCTCGACCTCAATTCGCGCGTGCCGGTCGAGGTGCTGATCCAGGGCATGATCGTGCAGAGCGGCAACGACGCGACGATCGCGCTCGCCGAGGCCGTCGCCGGCACCGAGGACACCTTCGCGGCGCTGATGAACCAGTACGCCGAGCGCCTCGGCCTGGCGCAGAGCCACTTCCAGAACTCGACGGGCCTGCCGGGCGACAACCACAAGATGTCGGCGATGGACATCGCCAAGCTGACGCGCGCGATCATCCGCGAATTCCCGGAGTACTACCGCTGGTATTCACAGCGTGAGTTCACCTGGAACAACATCAGCCAGCCGAACCGAAACGGCCTCCTCGCCCGCGACCCGAGCGTGGACGGCGTCAAGACCGGCATGACCGAGGCCGCCGGCTACTGCCTCGTCTCGTCTGCCAAGCGCGAGGGCACGCGGCTGATCGCCGTCGTCACCGGCACGAAGAGCATGAAAGCGCGCGAGGACGCCAGCCTCGCGCTCCTCAACTACGGCTTCAACTTCTTCGAGACACGCGCGCTCAAGAAGGCCGGCGAGGAGCTGGCCGTGCACCGCATCTACAAGGCGCCGGACGGACGCGCCGCAGTGGGCCTCGCGCAGGACCTCGTCGTGACCCTGCCGCGCGGCCAGGCCGACCGCATCGAATTCGCGGTCGAGCTCGCCCCGCGCGTGTTCGCGCCGCTCACGAAGTCGGACCGCGTCGGCACCCTGCGTGCCCTGCTCGACGGCAAGGTCGTCGCCGAGGTGCCGATTTCGCCGCTCGCGGACGTTCCGCGCGGCAACATCTTCCGCAGGATGTGGGACACCATCCTGTCCTGGTTCGCGTAAGAACCGGAGGCCCTGATGCCGCTGCCGCTGGTCTGGCTCGACGGCCGCCTGATCCCGCTCGAGGAGGCGCGGATCTCGCCGCTGGATCGCGGCTTCCTGTTCGGCGATGGCGCCTACGAGGTGCTGCCCATATACGGCGGGCGCGCCTACCGCTTCGAGCCCCACATGTCGCGCCTCGACCGCAGCCTTGCCGAGATCCGCATGGCGCCGCCGCTCGACCGCGCGGGCTGGCTGGCGGCTTTCGGCAAGCTGGTGCACGGCAACGGCGGCGGCGACCTCCTGCTTTACGTGCAGGTCACCCGCGGCGTCGAACCGGAACGCAACCACGTGCCGCAGGCCGGCACGCGGCCCACGATTTTTGCCAGCGTGCAGAAACTCCCCGCGATACCGGCATCGGCGATCGAGAACGGCGTCGCGGCGGTCACGGCCGAGGACATCCGATGGTCGCGCTGCGACATCAAGTCCACTTCCCTCCTCGGCAACGTGCTGCTGCGCTGGCTGGCGGCGGACGCCGGCGCGACGGAGACCCTGCTGCTGCGCGACGGGTTCGCGACCGAGGGGAGCGCGAGCAGCGCGCACGTCGTCAAGGACGGCCGGATCGTCACGCCGCCGCAGACCAACGCGATCCTGCCCGGCACGACGCGCGGGGTGATCTTCGAGCTCGCCGGGCGCGAGGGCATCCCGTCGGAACGGCGCCCCGTGACGGAAGCAGAGTTGCGCGCTGCCGACGAAATCCTGATCGCCTCCGCGGGCGGCGGCATCCGCGCGGTCGCGACGCTCGACGGGCGACCCGTCGGCAGCGGCGCGCCGGGCCCGGTTTACCGCCGCATTTACGCCGCCTTCAAGGCGACGCAGCGCGAGTTCTCGACGGAGTTGCCCGCTTGAGCGGTTCCGACGAACTGTTCCAGTTTCCCTGCGAGTTCCCGCTCAAGGTGATGGGCCGGGACTCCGAGTCGTTCCGCACGCTGACGCTCGCGATCGTCGAGCGCCACGCCGGCGCGCTGGCGCCTGACCGCATCAGCGAGCGCACGAGCAGCAAGGGCCGCTTCCTCTCGCTCACCTACACGATCCAGGCCGAGAGCCGCGCGCAGCTCGACCGGATCTACCAGGACCTGACCGACAGCGGCGTGGTGCTGGTCGCGCTCTGATGAATGAAGGGGACGCGCCCCTTCATTCAGGCGCTTCGCTGAAGGTTCCGTCCCATTCCAGCCCGAGTTCCGCCGCCGCAAGCGGCGCCAGCGCAATCGTCGCGGCGGCGACGTCCGTCCGGGCGCCCTCCGCTACGAGCTGCGTCATCGCCAGGCCCGCCATGCCGCAGGGATTGATGCGGCCGAAGGGTTCGAGGTCCATGTCGACGTTGAGTGCGAGGCCGTGGTAACTGCAACCGCGGCGGACACGCAGCCCGATGCTCGCGAGCTTGCGCCCGGCGACATATACGCCCGGCGCCTCGCGCCGGCCCGATGCAGCGATGCCGTGGCCCGCCGCGAGCCCGATGACGGCGTTCTCGAGCGCCACCACGAGTTCGCGCACGCCGATGTGCAGCCTGCGCAGGTCCACGAGTGCGTACATCACGAGCTGGCCCGGCCCGTGGTAGGTGACCTGGCCGCCGCGATCGATGCCGACGACCGGGATGTCGCCCGGCGCGAGCAGGTGCTCGGCCTTGCCGTTCAGGCCCTGGGTGAAGACCGGTTCGTGCTCGAGGAACCAGAGCTCGTCCGGCGTGTCCGCGTCGCGCACGTCGGTGAAGGCCTGCATGGCGCGCCACGCGGGCGCATAGTCCACGCGGCCGAGCCGGCGGACGATTGCCTTCACGACGCCTCGACGATTTCAGCCTCGATGTGCTTCGTGGCCGTGAGCGAGTTCGACACCGGGCAACCCTTCTCGGATTTTTCCAGCAGGTGTTGCGCGCGCGCCGCGTCGCTGCCGGCAGGCACCACAAGCCGGACGCGGATCTTGATTTCGGTGAAGCGGCTGTTTCCGTCGACGCGATCGAGCTTGCCCTCGACGTCGGCAGAGATCTCGTTCCACGCGAAGCGCGACGCCTTCGCGATCGCGCGGAAGGTCATCATCGTGCAATCGCCGAGCGCCGCGAGCAGCAGCGTTTCCGGCGACCAGTACCCGCCCGGCCCGCCCCATTCCGGCGGCGGCAGCGAGTGCAGTTGCGGAAGTCCCTCGGAGTCGAGGCTGACCTCGCCCTCGGGCCGGATGCCGATGCGGACCCGATAGTGATGCGGGAACGGATGCATCAGGCGGGCCCGATACCGCAGTTGTTGCCCGCGAGCGCTTGCTCGGCGCGGTAGCTCGAGCGGACCATGGGACCGGAAACGCATTCGAGGAATCCGCGCCCGAGCGCGGCGCCGCGAAGCGCGAGGAAGTCCTCGGGCGTCACGTAGCGCTCGACCGGCAGGTGATGTGCCGTCGGCCGCAGGTACTGGCCGAGCGTCAGGATGTCGCAGCCGATCGCGCGCAGGTCATCCATGGTCTGCAGGATCTCGTCCGTCGTCTCGCCGAGCCCGAGCATCAGGCTCGTCTTGGTGAGCACGCCGGGACGGTGGCGCTTGGCGTGCGCGAGCACGTCGAGCGTCTGGCGGTAACCCGCGCGCGGGTCGCGCACCGGATGGGTGAGGCGCTCGACGGTCTCGACGTTCTGCGCAAACACTTCGATGCCGGAGTCGACGACGGTTTCGACGTCGGCGAGCACGCCCTGGAAGTCCGGCGTCAGCGCCTCGACGGCGGTCGCGGGATTTGCGTCCTTGATCGCGCGCACGCAGGCCGCGAAGTGTGCGGCGCCGCCGTCCGGGAGGTCGTCGCGATCCACCGACGTGAGCACGACGTAGCCAAGGCCCATGAGCGATACCGTGCGCGCGGCGTTTGCGGGCTCCTCGTCGTCGAGCCAGCCGCGCGGGTTGCCCGTGTCCACGGCGCAGAAGCGGCAGGCGCGCGTGCACACCGAGCCCATGAGGAGCAGCGTCGCCGTGCCCGCGTTCCAGCACTCACCGATGTTGGGGCAGTGCGCTTCCTCGCAGACGGTGCTGAGGCGATGCTCGCGGACGGTCTGTCGCAGCGACTCGTAACGCGCCCCGGTCGCGAGCGGCGCACGCAGCCAGCGCGGCTTGGCGCCGGGCGCGAACGGCAGGTTGCCAGCGCCCTTCTTGATGCCGTCCCGGATCGCCGTGAAACCCTGGGGCGTGACGAATTTCTCCCCGCTGCGCACGGGGTGCCGTTCGACCTGGATCGGAATGCCTTTCAGATCAGCCACTTGATGCGTCTCACAATGGCGAGACACCCATTTTAGCCGACCGGGGACGACAGGACCGGGTGACGCTCGCGACCGAGGCGCAGGTCGGCATCGAGGGCCGCCAGCCGCGCCGGCGTGCCGACGTCGCGCCAGGTGCCGGCGTAGCGCTGGCCCGTGAGCTGCCCCGCCGCAAGCGCACGTTCGAGCAACGGCTTGAGCGCGAAGACGCCCGCCGTGCAACCTTCGAAGAGGCGCGGGTCAAGGATCGAGATGCCCGAAAACGTGAGCGTATCCGCGCCCTCGACCACGCGTCCGCCCGGCGCGAGCGCGAAGTCTCCGCCCGGGTGATGCTCCGGGTTCGCGACCAGGACCAGGTGTGCGAGCGACTGCGGCGGCAACTGCAGCGAGCGCAGCGGAAAATCAGTCCAGACGTCGCCGTTCGCGACCAGGAACGGCGCATCGCCGAGAAGCGGCAGCGCTGCGAACAGGCCGCCGCCGGTGCCGAGCGGCTCGGGGCCCTCCTCGCTGTAGCGGATCGAGAGCCCGCAGCGCCGCGCCGTTTCCGAGCGATTCGCGGATGCGATCGCCCTGCCAGGAGAGGTTGATCACGACGTCGCGCACGCCGAGTCCGTGCAGCGCCGCGAGGTGATACTCGATCAGCGGTGCCCGCCGACCTCGAGCATCGGCTTCGGCAGCTTCTCGGTCAGCGGGCGCATGCGCTCGCCGCGCCCGGCAGCGAGGATCATCGCTTTCAACGTGCGTGTCCCCCGCGCCGCGAGAGGCCCATGAATACCGGCACCACCTGTCGCCTCAGGTAGGCGTCGAACTCCGCGAGCTCCGGCAGTGTCGAAGTGACCTGCAGCGTGTAGTCCAGCACGCGCGGCAGGTCGCCGAGGTAGCCGGACTTGCCGTCGCGGTGCCACAGCCGCGCGAAGATGCCCGAGCACCTTGAGATGGCGCTGCAGTCCCATGCGGTCGAACCAGCGCAGGAATTCCTCGCGGTCGGCGCCGACCGGGATGCCGGCCGCCGCCGCGTGTTCGCGGTAGCGGTCGAGCCATGCGAGCAGCTGCTTGCGCGGCCAGACGACGTAGCAGTCCTTGAGAAGCGAAACCAGGTCGTAGGTGACGGGTCCCTGCACCGCGTCCTGGAAATCCACGATGCCCGGATTGCCCTCGGGGCGCACGAGAAGGTTGCGCGAATGGTAGTCGCGATGCACGAGCACGACCGGCTGCGCCAGCGCCTCGTCGCAGAGCCAGTCGAAGGCCGCCGCGAGACCGCGCGCTCGCCTCGTCCGGCGCGAGCGCGAGGTGGCGCGCCAGGAACCATTCCGGGAACAGTTCGAGCTCGCGCATCAGGAGGTCGCGGTCGTAGGGCGGCAGCTCCGCCGCCGCGGCGGCCTCGCCCGACTGCAGGAGCACCAGCGCATCCACGGCGTCCGCGTAGAGCGGCTCGGGATCGGCGCCGTGGCCGAGCGACTCGAGGTAGTGCTGGCGGCCGAGGTCGCCCATCAGCACGAAGCCCTGCTCCGCGTCCACGGCGATCACCGGCGGGACGTGCACGCCGGTCGCGGCGAGCACGCGCGCGACGCGCAGCCAGGCGTCGAGCCCCTCGCGCTCGGGCGGCGCGTCCATCGCGATCTGCGTGCCGCCGCCGCGATGCACGCGGAAGTAGCGCCGGAAGCTCGCGTCGGCGGACGCGGGCGCAATGCGCTCGACGGCCGGGCCCGGGAGGCCCGCGATCCATCGTTCCAGTTTGTGCAGCCGCGGATCGGCGTTGTCGTTCGTTGTCATGCAGGGGCGACGGCCGGGGTGCCCGCATTATAGACTTCCCGACTCTAGTGATTTCTCGACGAATCATCGCCTTGCTTGCAACAACCGGCGTGCTGCCGCCGGCTGCCGCCAGCGAATGCTTCTGGCCAGGCGTGCCGATGGAGCCCGCTGCCGCTGCATTGCCCGCGCCCGCAGCCGACGCCAAGGCCCAGGGTGAGCAACCGGTCCAGGTGAAGAGTGGCGGCCGCGCGGAGATGACACGCGAGGGCGATGCGACGTTCACCGGCGGCGTGACCATCGTCCAGGGCGAACGCGAGGTGTCCGCCGATGCCGCCAGCTACGACGCGTCGGAACGGCGCTTCGAGGTCGAGGGCAACGTCGAGTACCGCTCGCCTGACCTGCGCCTGAAGGGCGGCTCCGGCAGCTGGAATGCGATCGGCACGGGCCAGTTCACCGGCGCGGAATTCGAACTGCCGCAGCGGCCGGCACGCGGCTCGGCGGATACGCTCGAGATGGACAACGCGGGCACGCTCAAACTCTCGGAAGTCCGCTTCACGACCTGCCCGGCGGGCAACACCGACTGGGAACTGCGCGCGTCCAGCATCGAGATCGACCAGAAGACGCAGCAGGGCAAGGGGCGGAACGTGCGCGTCGACCTCAAGGGCGTGCCGATCCTCTTCACGCCGGTGATCTCGTTTCCCGTCGGCGACATGCGCAAGTCCGGGTTCCTGTTCCCGTCGTTCGGCAACTCCGACAAGAGCGGTTTCGAGCTCGGCGTACCGTACTACTTCAACCTCGCGCCGAACTACGACCTGACGCTGACACCCTTCCTCCTCTCGCGCCGCGGCTTCGGCCTCGGCATGGATTACCGCTACCTGACCGAGCGCAGCCACGGCAAGTTCGGCACGGACTACCTGCCGGGCGACGACCTCGCCAACCGGGATCGTCGCCTGTCGACGCTCGTGCACCAGACCAATTTCACCGATCGCCTGCGGCTCGATGCCGATCTCGCGGACGCCAGCGACAGCCGCTATTTCGAGGATTTCGGCCTCGGGCCGGATGGCACCAGCATCACCTTCCTCGATCGACGGGTGCAGCTCGTCATGGCTCGGCGACGGCTGGCGACTCGACGGCCGCGTACAGGATCACCAGGTCATCGACGTCACGGTCGACCCCCTGGACCGCCCCTACTCGCGCCTGCCGCAGGTCGCATTCACCGGCCTGTGGCCCCTGCCCGCCGGATTCGAGGCCTCGTTCGACGCCGAGACCGCCTGGTTCGAGCGCGAAACCGGCGTCACCGGGCTGCGCGCCGACGCCATGCCGCGCATCGCGTGGGGACTGCGCGGGCCCGGTTATCACCTCGAGCCGAGCGCGGCCTGGCGCGTCACCGGCTACGAGCTCTCGGACACCGCGCCGGCGCCGACGACTCGCCGCATCGCTCGGCGCCGATCCTATCGCTCGACAGCGGCCTCGTGTTCGAGCGCCAGTCCGGCGAACGGGACCAGTTCGTGCACACGCTGGAGCCGCGCCTGCGCTACACCTGGATCCCGTTCCGCGACCAGGACGACCTGCCGGTATTCGACACTGCGCTGCCGGACCTGAACCTCGTACAGCTCTTTCGCACCAACCGCTACGTCGGCGCCGACCGCCTGGGAGACGCCAACGAGCTGGCCGCGGGCCTGACGACACGCCTGATGCGGGCCGAGAGCGGGCAGCAATACCTCTCGGCGACGATCGGCCAGCGTTTCTACTTCGAGAGCCCGCGCGTCGTGCTGCCGGGCGAGTTGCGCGGAGACGCGCAGCGCCTCGAACCTGGTCGGCGAGGTCGAACTCACCGCCTGGCGCAGCTGGAGCGCACGCGCCGCCGTCGAATGGGACGCCGAACAGTCGAACACCCTGCGCGGCGAGGCGCAGCGTCCAGTACCGGCCCAGCCCGGACACGGTGGTCAACCTCGGCTATCGCTCCCGCGAGGGACTCCTCGAACAGTGGGACGCGTGGCTTCGCCTGGCGGGTTTCGCCGTCCTGGCAGCTCTACGCGCGCAGGTCTACTCGACGCTCGAGGACAAGTCGATCGACCGCTTCGCCGGGTTCGAGTACTCGGGCTGCTGCTGGCGCCTGCGCCTCCTGGGCCGCAATTACGTGTCCAACCGCACCGGCGAGAGCGACAATTCGATCCTGCTGCAGGTGGAACTCAAGGGCCTTTCGTCGGTCGGAACCCGCAGCGACACTTTCCTGGAACGCGGCATTCGGGGATACTCCCCCGCCTCCGATTCCACCTACCCCTGAACCGGGCGAATCATGATCCGAATCCTGACCGGATTGCTGTGCACGTTGCTGCTGTCGACAGGCGCTGCCCTGGCGCAGACGCGCGACATGTCCTCGAGCGGAGTCGCGCTCGACCGCGTGATCGCCATCGTCAACGAGGGCGTGGTGCTGCAGAGCCAGCTCGAGACCCAGAGCGCCCTCATCGCCGACCGGCTCCAGGCCCAGGGCTCGCAGCTGCCGCCGGCGGACGTCATCCGCCAGCAGGTGCTCGAGCGCCTGATCCTGCAGGAGATCCAGGTGCAGCGCGCCGGGCGCCTCGGCGTCCAGGTGCCGGACGAGATGCTGAACGAGGCGCTGCGCGACGTCGCCAAGCGCAACAACATCGAGTTCGAGCAGATGCCGCGCGACGCTCGAGCAGCAGGGCGTCGACTACGCGACCTACCGCGAGGAGATGCGCCGCGAAATCATGCTGTCGATGCTGCGCCAGCGCGACGTGTTCCCGCGCATCTACGTCTCGCCGCGCGAGGTGGAACAGGCACTCGAACGCGACGCGAGCCAGGCCGGCGTCAACACCGAGTACGACGTCTCCCACATCCTGCTTTCGCTGCCGGAATCCGCGACGACCGACGAGATGGCGAAAGTCGAGGCGACGGCGCGCGACGTCCACAGCCGCGCGACCGCAAGGCGAGGATTTCGGCCAGCTCGCGCTCGCCTACTCGAAGGCGCAGTCCGCGCTCGAGCGCGGCAAGCTCGGCTGGCGCCGCATGGGCCAGCTGCCGCAGTTCATCGGCGACCTCGTCATGAAGATGAATCCGGGCGATGTCAGCGAGCCGGTGCGCACGCCGACCGGCTTCCACATCGTGCGGCTCGACGGGACCCGCGGCGGCGAAAGCGGCCCGGTGATGGTCGAACAGCTGCACTCGCGCCACGTCCTGATGCGCCCGAACGAGGTGCAGGACGACGCGACCACGCGCCAGCGCCTGTCCGCGATCCGCGACCGCATCCTCGCCGGCGAGGACTTCGCCGCGCTCGCCAGCGTCACCTCGGAGGACCCGGGCTCGGCGAGCCGCGGCGGCGACCTCGGCTGGACCTCGCCGGGCGCGTTCGACCCGGCCTTCGAGGAGGTCCTCGCGCGGCTCCAGACCGACGAGATCAGCGAGCCATTCCGCACGCAGTTCGGATGGCATATCGTTCAGCTCCTGGGCCGGCGCACCTACGACCAGAGCGACGAGCTGCGCCGGCAGCGCGTCGTCACGGCACTGCGCGAAAGCAAGGTCGACGAGGAAACCGAGCTGTGGCTGAGGCGACTGCGCGACGAGGCCTACGTCGAGATCAGGAACCCCTGACTGCTCGTCGCATCGTCGTCACGACCGGCGAGCCCGCGGGCATAGGGCCCGACCTCGCACTCGCCGCGGCCCTTTCCGACTGGCCCTTCGAACTCGTCTTCGCGGGCGATCCCGAGCTCCTTGCGGCACGCGCCAGCCGGCTCGGCCTGCCGCTCGCACCGTCCGAATGGGACGCGGACGCGGCGGCGGTGCCGCACCGGGCCGGAACCCTGCCCGTGCTGGGCGCACGCCTAGGCGCGGCGGCGACCCCGGGCCGGCCGGACCCCGCGAATGCCCGCTACGTGCTTGCCCTGCTGGACGCCGCTGCCGAAGGCTGCATCGCCGGCCGCTTCGCCGCGATGGTGACGGCGCCGGTGCAGAAGAGCGTCATCAACGATGCCGGCATCGCCTTCACGGGTCACACGGAATACCTCGCGGCGACAGCCGGCGGCGCGCATCCGGTGATGATGCTGGTGGCCGGGAACCTGCGCGTGGCGCTCGCGACCACGCACCTGCCGCTGCGCGAGGTGCCGCGCGCGATCACTCGCGAACGCGCTCGAGCGGACCCTGCGTCGTGCTCGACCGCGACCTGCGTGAGTCGCTCGGCATCGCGCGCCCGCGCATCGCTCGTCTGCGGCCTCAATCCGCACGCCGGCGAAGGCGGCCATCTCGGCCGCGAGGAGATCGACGTGATCGAGCCGGCGCTCGAGGCGCTCGCGGCCGCGGCATCGGAGTGCACCGGCCCGCTGCCGGCGGACACGGCCTTCACGCCGCGCCTCGCTCGAGCGCGCCGACGCGGTGCTCGCGATGTACCACGACCAGGGCCTGCCGGTGCTCAAGCACGCTGGCTTCGGCGACGCGGTCAACGTGACGCTGGGACTGCCGATTCGTCCGCACCTCGGTCGATCACGGCACGGCGCTCGACCTCGCCGGCACCGGCCGCGCCGATCCGGGCAGCCTGTTCGCGGCGATCCGGCTCGCAGCGACGCCTGGCGCCGCAGCGCGGTGATCCGCGCGCGCAAGCGCTTCGGCCAGCATTTCCTGCACGATCCGGGCGTGCTCCGGCGCATCGTCGCCGCGGTGAATCCCCAGCCCGGCGAGCGCATCGTCGAGATCGGTCCCGGGCGCGGCGCGTTGACGCGCCGCTGCTCGACGCTGCGGCGCGCTCGGAGGCGATCGAGATCGACCGCGACCTCGCGCCGCTCCTCGCTGCGCCGCGCCGAGGGCCAGGGCGAGCTCGTGCATCCACCGGGCCGACGCGCTCGAGTTCGACTTAGGCGCTGCATGGAGGCGGCCGCGAAGCTCCGGCGTCTGCGGCAACCTGCCCTACAACATCTCCACGCCGCTGCTGTTCCACCTGCTCGAGTCACGCGAGCGTCATCGCGGACATGCACTTCATGCTGCAGAAGGAAGTCGTCGACCGCATCGTCGCCCCGCCCGGCGGCAAGACCTACGGCCGCCTGACGGTGATGCTGGCGCCGCGTGCACCGCGGAATCGCTGTTTCGCGTCGGGCGCGGCGCGTTCCAGCCGCCGCCGGCGGTCGACTCGGCCGTCGTGCGGCTCGTGCCGCATGCCGCAGACCCGTTTCCGCTGCCGGACCCGGCACGCTACGCGCGCCTGGTCGCCGCCGCCTTCGCGATGCGGCGCAAGACGCTCCGCAACGCCCTGCGCGGCCTCATCGATGCCGGGCAGTTCGCCGCGGCCGGCATCGAGGCCGATCGCCGGCCCGAAACGCTGGCTCCTGCCGAGTTCGCACGACTGGCGGCGCTATAATCCGGGCGATGGGCATGTACCGCAACATCCTGCTGGTGGTGGACCTCGGCGAACAGTGCGAGCGGATCGGCGCGCGCGCGCGCGACCTCGCATCCCTGATGGGCGCGGAGCTCTCGGTGCTGCACGTCGTCGAGTACGTGCCGGTCGAGCCGATGAGCGAGACGCTGCTGCCCGCGGTCCAGATCGAGGAAGAGCTCGTGCACCGCGCGACCACGAAACTCGCGGAGCTCGCCGCCAGGCTCGGCATCGGCGCCGCGCGCCGCGAGGTCGCCGCCGGCAACGTCAAGGCGGAGATCGTGCGTGCGGCGCAGGAGCAGCAGGCGGACCTGATCGTGCTCGGCTGCCGCGAGCGGCACGGTCCGTCGATCCTCGTCAATCTCACCGAAGACACCGTGCTGCACGCCGCGCCCTGCGACGTGCTGGCCGTGCGCCTGCGCTAGGCCGCACATGTCCGACACGGCGAAAACCAGATCAGCGTCGAGGTCGACACGCGCTACCTCGAGGACCAGTCGGACCCCGACGAGCTGCGCTTCGTCTTTGCCTACACGATCACGATCCGCAACCGCGGCACCGTGCCGGCGAAGCTGCTGGGGCGCCACTGGGTGATCACCGACGCCAACGGCAACGTGCAGGAAGTGCGCGGCGAAGGCGTGGTCGGCGAACAGCCGCACCTGATGCCGGGCCAGGGCTTCCGCTACACGAGCGGCGCCGTGCTCGAGACGCCGGTCGGCTCGATGCAGGGCTCCTACCAGATGCTCGCCGACGACGGCGTGCAGTTCGACGCGCCGATCCCGGCCTTCACGCTGGCGATACCCGGCAAGATCCACTAGGGCCGTACGGGTGCCCGTCTACGCAATAGGCGACCTGCAAGGCTGCCACGCGGAGTTCATGGCGCTCATCGAGCGCATCGCCTTCGACCCCGGACGCGACCGGCTCTGGCTCACCGGCGATCTCGTCAACCGCGGCCCGGACTCGCTCGCGGTGCTGCGCGAAGTGCAGGTCGCTCGGCGACGCCGTGACCGTCGTGCTCGGCAACCACGACCTGCACCTGCTCGCGATGGCCTTCGCACCGAAGGGCGTGCGCAAGCGCGAGAAGGAGCTCGAGGCCGTGCTCGACGCCCCGGACGCCGGGGAACTGCTGGACTGGCTGGTGGCACGGCCGCTCCTGCACCGCGAGCGCGGCATCCCCTGGACGCTCATCCACGCCGGGCTGCCGCCTGACTGGACGCTCGCCGAGGCCGAGCGCTGCGCGCGCGAGGTCGAACGGGCGCTCGCGAAGGACGCGCCGGGATTGCTTGCGAAGATGTACGGCGACGAACCCGATCGCTGGTCGCCGGCGCTGGAGGGTGCCCCAAGACTGCGCTTCATCGTAAATTGCCTGACGCGCCTGCGCTTCGTGGACCGCAAGGGCCGGCTTGTGCTGGCGCACAAGGGCACGATCGAGGATGCGCCGGGTGGCGCGATGCCGTGGTTCCGGCATCCGCAGCGCGCGACGCAGAAAGACGCCTTCGTCTTCGGCCACTGGTCGGCGCTCGGCTACCTGGCCGAGCCCGGACTGCTTTGCCTCGACACGGGTTGCGTCTGGGGCGGCGCGCTCACCGCGCAGCGACTCGACGCTCGAAGCGGCGCCCGTCAGGCTGCCGTGCCGCGCCCGTCGCCGGGCAGCGGATTGATCAGTCGCCGCGGGCCGCGGCGTCGTCCACCGACTGCACGCCGGTCAGGACCTCGAAGCGCAAGTCGATGCGATTGCCCACCAGCTGGTGCGGAATGCAGTTGATGTCGCCCTGCATGTCGCGCGTCAGGAAACTCGGCATCACACGGTCGCGGAACAGTTCGACCAGCTCGCAATCTCCCATCTCGAGTCCCCTGGGCGAATTGCGCTTGATCGTCACCGCCTTCCAGACGCCGAGCACCGGCTCGCCCGGGTCCTTGGCGCCCTTCTCGGGAAGCGTGGGCACCCAGAACGTGATCTTGAGGCGCGGGAAGTCCGCGACCTTCTGGTAGCCGAACTCGCAACCGCGCTCGAGGATCTTGACGTCGTCCCGCACGCCCATGTACTTGAGGAGCAGCCTGACCTTGCTCTTGAGCCCGCTGCACGTGTAGCGGGTCGTGAACCCCATGTACTGGAAGTCCACCTCGTGCCGGGTCCACACGGCGGGTTCCTCGGACGGCAGGCTGTCGTCCGCGACGGCAGGCATCGCGGCAAGCAACAGGAAAAAGAGGGAAGCGGCGCGAAGCGCCATCCGAAGACTCCTAGGGCCGCTCTGGGTTTCCGAACCTCTGACCCGGGGGCGGCCCGTCCGGTTCCGTCGCGCGCCTATAATTACACAATGAACGTCATGCGATTCGAGGCCCATGGCCGGCGCTTCCGGGCTGATGTCGGCGATCCCGTCTCGATCGCGATTTCCCTCGATTTCAAGGGACCGCAGCCGTCCTGCTTCGACGCGCCGCGCGCCGAGTCGCGGGCGTTGCGCGCGGGCCCGTTCGTGGGCGACACGCGCGCGGGCGGCAGCTGCAATTGCGAGATCCTGACACTCGCGCCGCATTGCAACGGCACGCACACGGAATGCGTCGGCCACGTGACCGAAGAGCGCGTGGCGGTGAGCGAGCGCGTGCCGGGTGGGCTCAGCCTGGCACGGCTCGTGACGGTCGCACCCGTCGCCGCATCCGATTCAACCGAAGGCAGCGATCCGGGGCCCGCACCCGGCGACCGCCTGCTCACGGCGTCCGGGCTCGAGGCGGCGCTCGCAAGCGGCGACGCGCCGCCGACGTCGGCGCTCGTCGTGCGGACACGGACCGATGAGCCCCATCGCGCCTATCGCGGACCCGCGCCCGCGCCCTACCTGACGCGCGAGGCCGCTGCCTTCCTGGTGGCGCGGGGCATCGAGACGCTGGTGCTCGACCTGCCTTCAGCAGACCGCGCGGACGACGGCGGCAAACTGACCGCGCATCGCGTGTTCTTCGGACTGCCGCCCGGCTCGCGGCGCGCGGCCGATGCGTCGCGGCCGCGCGCCAGCATCACGGAACTCGCCTGGATCGGGCCGGGCATACCGGACGGCCTGTACCTGCTCGACCTGCAACTGCCCGCGTTCCTCACCGATGCTGCGCCCTCGCGGCCGCTGCTGTTCGCGGTGCACGCCGAATGAAGCCCGGTCATTCGCTCGAGGACGCGCGGGCGCGCGACGCGGCGGACCCGGCGACGGCACGGCGCGGCGAATTCCATTTCCCGAGTACGCCGGACGGGCGCGAAGTGCTCTACCTGTGCGGCAACTCGCTTGGCTTGCAGCCGCGGCGCGCGGCGGCGGACGTGGCGTCATTCATGGGCGAATGGCAACAGCTCGCCGTGCTCGGCTACCACGACCCCGGAGCCGACTGGCTCAACCTGCACCAGCGACTCGAGCCGACCGCGGCGGCGCTGGCCGGCGCGAGGCCGCTCGAAGCGGTCGTGATGAACTCACTCACGATCAACCTGCACCTGCTGATGGCGAGCTTCTACCGTCCGACCCGCGAGCGGCACGTGATCCTGATCGAGCACGGCGCATTTCCCTCGGACCGCTACGCCGTCGCGTCGCAAATCGGCTGGCACGGCCTGGACCCGGCGGAATCGCTGGTCCAGGTAGGGCCGCGTGCCGGCGAGTCGTTGCTGCGGCACGAGGACATCGTCGCCGAGATCGAACGCCTCGGGTCGCGGCTCGCGCTCGTGCTGCTGCCGGGCGTCCAGTACCTGACCGGCCAGCGCCTCGACATCGCGGCGCTCGCCGCGGCGGCGCACGGCGTCGGCGCCTGCGCGGGCTTCGACCTCGCGCACGCGATGGGCAACCTGCCGCTCGCGCTGCACGACTGGAACGTGGATTTCGCCGCCTGGTGCTCGTACAAGTACCTGAACGGCGGGCCGGGCGCGACGGCGGGGGCCTTCGTGCATGAGCGCCACTTCGACTCGACGGCGCCGCGCCTGTCCGGCTGGTGGGGCAACGACATCGACAGCCGCTTCGAGATGGCGGAACCGTTCCGGCCCTACCGCGGCGCCGCCGGCTGGCAGGTCAGCAATCACCCGTTGCTCGGCATGGTCCCGCTGCAGGCGTCGTTCGCACAGTTCGCGGCAGTCGGCCTGCCGGTCCTGCGCGAACGGTCGATCCTCCTCACCGGGTGGCTCGAGCAACTGCTGGACGCGCGGCTCGGCGAGCGCATCGAGATCCTGACGCCGCGCGACCCGGAAGCCCGCGGCGCGCAACTTTCGGTGCGCCTGCGCGGCGCACGCGGACACGGTCGCGCACTCTTCGACAGCATGCTGGCGCGCGGCCTGACCTGCGACTGGCGCGAGCCCGACGTGATCCGGCTCGCCCCGGCGCCGATGTACAACTCCTACGAGGATTGCTGGCGCGCCGTCGAACTGATCGAGGCGGCGCTCAGCGCCTGACCAGCGTCACGAAATCGAACGGAAATGCGTGCCGCGGGTCGACGGCGTGCGTTTCGCGCGAAGTTTCGCGCCAGTCGCGGCGGTCGAATCCATCGAGGACCGTGTCGCCCTCGACGTCGGCATGGACTTCCGTCAGCTCCAGCCTGCCGACGATCGGCCAGCAGAGCGCGAAGATCTCCGCGCCGCCGATGACGAACAACGTTTCGCTCCCTGCGCTGGTGCGCGCCGCATCGAGCGACGTAACCGTCTCGCAGCCCGCCGCCCGCCAGGCGGGATTGCGTGTGAGCACGAGGTTCCTCCGTCCCGGCAGCGCGCGGCCGATCGAGTCGTAGGTCCGCCGCCCCATGAGCAGCGCGTGCCCCATCGTGAGCGCCTTGAAGCGTTTCAGGTCGTCAGGCAGGTGCCAGGGGAGCGCGTTGCCGCGCCCGATTACGCCGTTGTCGGCCATCGCGACGATCGCGACCGCATCCTGGGGCATTTTCTGCGCTCAGACCGCGACGGGCGCGCGGATCGCCGACTGCGGCTCGTAGCCGAGCACCTGGAAGTCTTCGAAGCGGTAGTCCGCGATGTCGGCAGGCCGGCGCAGCAGCGCAAGGGTCGGGAGCGGGCTCGGCGTGCGTGCCAGCTGGGTGTCGGCCTGGTCGACATGGTTGAGATAGAGGTGGCAGTCGCCGCCGGTCCAGACCAGCTCGCCCACCTTGAGGTCCGCCTGCTGCGCGAGGACATGCGTGAGAAGCGCATAGGAAGCGATGTTGAACGGCACGCCGAGGAAGATGTCGCAGCTGCGCTGGTAGACCTGCAGGGACAGCCGCCCGTCCGCCACGTAGCACTGGAAAAACGCATGGCAGGGCGCGAGCGCCATGCGGTCGAGTTCGCCGACGTTCCATGCGCTCACGATGATGCGGCGTGAGTCCGGGTCGCTGCGCAGCAGGTGGATCGCGCGAGCGATCTGGTCGACGTGACCGCCATCGGCCGTCGCCCAGGCGCGCCACTGGCGGCCGTAAACCGGGCCGAGATCGCCCTGCTCGTCCGCCCATTCGTCCCAGATCGTGACGCCCTTGTCCTGCAGCGAGCGCACGTTGCTCTCGCCGCGCAGGAACCACAGCAGTTCCTCGATCACGGACTTGAGGTGCACGCGCTTGGTCGTGACCAGCGGGAAACCCGCGGACAGGTCGAAGCGCAGCTGCCGGCCGAACACGGACAGCGTGCCGGTCCCGGTGCGGTCCGACTTGCGGGTGCCGTGCTCGCGCACGTGGCGCAACAGTTCGAGGTAGGCGTGCATGTCAGGCGTAGTTCCCGGAGGGCTCGCGCCGAGTGTACGCCCAGGCGAGCATCGCTAGCCCCGTAACCAGCATCGGCAGGGACAGGACCTGACCCATCGTCAGCCACCCGAACGCGAGGTATCCGATGTCGGCATCCGGCACGCGCACGAACTCCACGCCGATGCGAAATATCGCATAGAGCGCCAGCACCAGTCCCGTCGGCGCGAGCCGCGGCCGCGGCCGCGACGTGAACCACCAGATCACCGCAAACAGCACGACGCCTTCGAGCGCCGCCTCGTAGAGCTGCGACGGGTGCAGCACCTCGCCCTTGTAGAGGAAGCCCCAGGGCAGGTCCGTGGGCTTGCCCCACAGCTCGCCATTGATGAAGTTGCCGATGCGTCCGGCGCACAGGCCGACCGGCGGCAGCGGCGCAGTGAAGTCGAACACGTCGGCAATCCGCCGGCCGCGGCGGTGCGCGAACAGCGCAGCCGCGGCCATCACGCCGATGAGCCCGCCGTGGAACGACATGCCGCCCTGCCACACGCGGACGATCGCGAGCGGGTCCGCGCGCAGGTTGTCGAGGCCGTAGAACAGCATCCAGCCGAGCCGCCCGCCGACGATCACGCCGACCGCGAGGAAGAAGATGAGGTCGTCCACGTCGACGGGCTTCCAGGTCGAGCCCGGCAACGCGGCGCGGCGGCGCGCAAGCCACCAGCCGGCGACGAAGCCGAGCACGTACATGAGCCCGTACCAGTGCACCTTGACCGGTCCGATCGCAAAGGCGACCGGGTCGATGTCCGGGTAGGCCAGCATCAGTCCGTCACCCGGAACAGGAAGGCGCGCAGGTAGCGCGTCTCGTCGATCGCCGGGTGCACCGGGTGGTCCGGCGACTGGCCGCCGACGGCGATCAGCTGCGCGAACCGGTCGCGGTGCCGCGCGGCACGCTGGACGGCGTCCACCAGCTCCCCGGGCGCGAGGTGGTACGAGCAGGAGCAGGACATCAACAGGCCATCGCGGTCGAGGAGCTGCATCGCGAGCAGGTTGAGCCGGCGGTAGGCCGCGAGCCCCTTCGGGTGGTCCTTCTTGCGCTTGATGAACGCGGGCGGGTCCACCACGATCGCATCGAAGCGGCGCCGTTCGGCGACCAGCGCCTCGAGCGCCTCGAATCCGTCGCCTTCCAGGAGCTCGACGTCGAGGCCGTTCGCATCCGCCGTCGCCGACGCGGCGGCGAGCGCCGTCGCGGAGGAATCGACGCAGGTCACCGAGGCCGCACCCGCGCGCAGCGCCTGCAGGCCGAACCCGCCCGCGTAGCTGAAGACGTCGAGCACCCGGGCGCCCCGGGCATGGCTCGCGAACAGCGCGCGGTTCGCCGTCTGGTCGAAGTACCAGCCCGTCTTCTGGCCGCCGGCGAGCGGCACGTGGAAGTCCACGCCGCCCTCGGGCACGACGACCGACTCCGGGATCGAGCCGAAGGCGACATCCACGCGCCGCTCGAGACCCTCGAGCTCGCGCATGGGCGAGTCGTTTTTCCACAGCAGCGCTGTCGGTGCCACGACCTTCGTAAGCGCGTCCTCGACGTCGGCCTTCATCGCGTCCATGCCGGCCGTGTTGAGCTGGCCGACGAGCACGTCGCCGTAACGGTCGACCACGAGTCCCGGCAGGAAGTCGCCCTCGCCATAGGCGAGGCGGTAGAACGGCGCGGCATGGAGGCGCTTTCGCAACGCGAGCGCCACTTTCAGGCGATGCACCAGCAGCGACTTGCCGGGCGGGTAGTCCGGGTCGCGGCCGACCAGTCGCGCGCTGATGAGCGTCCGCGGGTTCACGTAGGCGTAGCCGAGGAAGCGGTCACCGCTCGAGCGCACGGCAACGTGCGCGCCGGGCGCAAAGGCGGTGAGCGGCGTCGCCGCGGTGTCGATCTCGTTCGAGAAGACCCACAGGTGGCCCGCCTGGAGGCGGCGCTCTTCCTTCGGCTTCAGCACGAGCGGCGGCAACGCGCTTGCCGCCGTGGCGGCAGATTCAGGCAGGCTCGACATGCGGGATCACAGCGCGGTGGATATAGTGATGTCAATTCTACCCGACCGCGGGCATCGCCATGCATGGCCAGCCTCCCGCAGGGCCGCGCAATCGGCTCGCGGATGAAACCAGCCCTTACCTGCTGCAACACGCGGCAAACCCGGTGGACTGGCATCCGTGGGGTGCGGCGGCCATAGCCCTCGCGCGCGAACTCGATCGCCCGATCCTGCTCTCGATCGGCTATTCGGCCTGCCACTGGTGCCACGTGATGGCGCACGAATCCTTCGAGGACCCGGCGACGGCCGACGTCATGAATCGCCTGTTCGTCAACGTGAAGCTCGACCGCGAAGAGCGGCCGGACCTCGACAAGGTCTATCAGCTTGCGCACCAGGTCCTGACGCAGCGCGGCGGCGGCTGGCCGCTCACGATGTTCCTCGCCCCCGACGACCTGACCCCGTTCTTCGGTGGCACCTACTTCCCGAAAGTGCCGCGCTACGGGATGCCGGCATTCACGGACCTGATCGAGCGCGTCGCAGCCTTCTACCGCGACGAGCGCGATGGCGTGCGCTCCCAGAACGCGGCCCTGCGCGCCGTGTTCGCGGACCTCGAGCCGACCGCAGCCGATGCGGGCACCGCAATCACGCGCGAACCGATTGCGGCAGCCTGCCGCAACCTGGCCGCAAACTACGACCCCCGCTTCGGCGGCTTCGGTCCCGCGCCCAAGTTCCCGCACACCGCGTCCATCGAGCTGCTGCTGCGGGAACCCGAAGCCGATTCGCGCTCGATGGCGGTCGTGACGCTACGGCGCATGGCCGAGGGCGGAATCTTCGACCAGCTGGGCGGCGGCTTCTGCCGATACTCGGTGGACCCGTTCTGGATGATTCCGCACTTCGAGAAGATGCTCTACGACAACGGTCCGCTGCTCGCACTGTGTGCACAGGCGGCCGCGGCGACGGGCGACGGCATCCTGCGCAGCGCAGCGATTGCGACCGCGGACTGGGCGCTTTCCGAAATGCGTGCACCCGGAGGCGGCTTTTACGCCGCGCTCGATGCGGATTCCGAGGGCCACGAGGGGCGCTTTTACGTCTGGCAGCGCGAGGAGGTCGAGCGCCTGCTCACGCCGGACGAGTATCGCGTGCTCGCGCGCCGCTTCGGGCTCGATCGGGAGCCGAATTTCGAGGGCGCCTGGCACCTGCACGCCTTCGTCGCCATGGACCGGGTGGCCGAGGAACTGGGGCAGCCGCAAGCCGGGGTCGATGCGCTGCTCGCCTCCGCCCGGGCGAAACTCGTCGGCGCCCGCGCCCGACGCGTGCGCCCCGGCCTCGACGACAAGATCCTGACCGCCTGGAACGCGCTGATGGTCCGGGGCCTTGCGATCGCGGGGCGGCAGCTCGATGAGCCGCGCTTCATCGATGCCGCGCTCGGAGCACTCGACTTCCTGCGGTCAAACGCCTGGCGTGACGGCGTGCTGTACGCGGCCTGGAAAGGCGGCGAAGCGCGCTTTCCGGCCTACCTCGACGACCACGCCTACCTGCTGGATGCGCTCGTCGAGGCGCTGCAAACACGCTTTCGTGCCGACGACCTGCGCTTCGCCTGCGAGATCGCCGACGTGCTCCTGGCGCGGTTCGCCGACCGCGAACGCGGCGGATTCTGGTTCACGGCGGCCGGCAACGACCCGCCGCTCTACCGGCCGAAATCGTTCGCAGACGAGGCAATGCCCTCGGGCAACGGCGTCGCGGCGCAGGCACTCGCACGCCTCGGCTGGCTGACGGGCGAGATGCGTTACCTCGACGCCGCAGAAGCGGCCGTGCGCGGCGCCTGGCCTGCCCTCGTGCGCGCACCCGAGGCGCACGCCGCCCTGTTGAACGCGCTCGACGAGTACCTCGACCCGGTCGAAATCGTGGTCATCCGCGGCGTCGCGGCGGAAGTCGAAGCCTGGCGACGGGATCTCGCGCGTGCCTATGCACCTCGGCGCATGGTCATTGCCATTCCCGCCGACGCGTCGGGGCTTCCCGAAGCGCTTGCGGGCAAGCGTGCGCGCGACCGGACGCTCGCCTACGTGTGCCGCGGGCCCGCGTGCTCCGAGCCGATTTACGACGCCGCAGCGTTCGCTGTCAGCGGCCAACCGCCTTGAACTTTTCGAGCCCGGGATCGTCGGTGTCGTAGCGCGGCAGCGCGTCGCCGAGCTCGATCCACTCGGCGCGCTGGTCGTGGAAAACGTGACACTGCGGCCCGCGGTCGATCGGTCCCGATATCGCAGGCCGCGCGACGTGAATCTCGCCGGGGCATATCGTCGAGGCGAAGAACAGCGTCGTGCCGCAGGTGGTGCAGAACCCGCGGCGACTCTGCGGCGAGGACGGATACCAGGTCGGTTGCGCCGATCCCGGCAGGAAACGAAAGCGATCTTCCGCGGCGCCCACCCAGCTCACGAAGGCCGCGCCGTGCGCTTCCCGGCACCAGCGGCAGTGACAGTGCGCGAAGAAGAGCGTCGGCGGCGCGATCGCAAAGCGCACCGCCCCGCACAGGCAACGGCCCTCGAACTCGCTCACGGCGCGATCCTGGCGAAGAACGCGATCCACATGCCGAACAGGAGGAGCGTGCTGGCGACGTAGACCAGGAAACGGTGCACGACGCGGTTGTAGGTCACGTGAATGAGGCTGTGCAGGGCGCGCAAGGCAACGTAGCCCCAGGCCGCCGTGACGAACGCAGCTGTCGAGCCGCCGTTCAGCGCGAGTGCGGCGCAGAGCACGTAGAAGAGCACCGGCACTTCGAAAAGGTTACGGAAATTGTCGGCGGCCGCGGTCCGCTCGAGCTTTCCGGCTGCCGCCGCTCACCGTGGCGAGCTGCTGCGGATCGACGCCTCTCGCGCGCATCTCGCCGAGCCGGTCCGCATAGAGCTTGAACCAGACCAGTGCCGTGAGGCCCACCATCGCGGCGCAGGGAAACCAGATCGGGTCGTTCATGATTCACCCCGGATGCGGCTAACATAGCATCCGGTGAACGCGCAGCACGACTACCCGCCCCTGCCCGCCTTTGCCGACGTGGAGGCTGCTGCCGGCCGCCTCGCCGGCGTCGTGCGGCGCACGCCGTTGCTCGCGGCGACGCCACTCGACGAGGCGTTCGGCGGGCGGATCCTGCTCAAGGTGGAGTCGCTGCAGCGCACGGGATCTTTCAAGTTGCGCGGGGCGTACAACCGCCTGGTGCAGCTTGATGCCGGGCAGCGCCGCGCCGGCGTCGTCGCCTTCTCGTCCGGCAACCACGCCCAGGGCGTCGCTGCCGCAGCGAAGATGCTCGGCATTCCGGCGACGATCGTGATGCCGTCGGACGCGCCGGCGGTGAAGCTCGAGAACACGCGCGCGCTCGGCGCCGAGGTCGTGCTCTACGATCGCTTCACCGGGGACCGCGAGGCGATCGCGCGCAGGATCGTCGCGGAGCGCGGCGCGACCCTCGTGCCCGCCTACGACGACCCGCACGTCGTCGCCGGCCAGGGCACGGTCGGGCTCGAACTGATGCAGCAGGCGGCCGAGCTCGGGATGACGCCGGACCAGGTGCTGGTACCGACCAGCGGCGGCGGCCTCACCGGCGGAACGGCGATTGCGGTCCGCGCGCTCTCGCCGGCTGCCGCCATCTACGGCGTCGAGCCCGAGGCCTTCGACGACACCCGACGATCGCTCGAGGCCGGCGCGCTGCTGAAGAACCCGCCGGAGGCGCGCTCGATCTGCGACGCACTGCAATCCTCGCCGCCGGGGACGCTCACCTTCGCGATCAACCGCGAGTTGCTGTCCGGCATCCTGATCGTCAGCGACACGGAAGTGCAGGCCGCCATGGCGCGCGCCTTCCGCGACCTCAGGCTCGTCGTCGAGCCGGGTGGAGCCGTCGCGCTCGCGGCCGCGCTGGCCGGCCGGGTCCCGCTCGCGGGACGCACGACCGCGATCGTCCTGTCGGGCGGCAACGTGGATATCGAGACGTTCCTGGCGGCCTTGCGCCGCTGAGCCCTAGGCCGGTGGCGCGTCGTCGAGGAACTCGACCTTGCCGGTTTCGAGCGAATACCAGGCGCCGGTCACGACCAGGCCGTCGTTCGCGATCAGGTTCTCGATGACGCTCGAGCCGCGCCGCAACTGGTCCACGGACGCGCGCACGTTGGCGGTCATCACCGCGTGCTCGACCGCGAGCGCGCCCTCGGTCTCGTAGCGCGCGACGATCTTCTCGACCCCCGGCCGGATGCGGTCGACGATGTCGCGCTGGTTGGGAGACGGGTTCGGCGTCGGCCGGTGAAGCTCCTCGATGGTCGCCGCGATCGCGCCGCAGGACGAGTGGCCGAGCACGACGACGAGTCGCGTGCCGAAGCGGTCGGCCGCGAACTCGACGCTGCCGACCAGCGACGGCGCGACGATGTTGCCGGCGACGCGGATCACGAACAGGTCGCCCGGTCCCTGGTTGAACACGAGCTCGACCGGCACCCGCGAATCCGAGCAACCGAGTACGATCGCGAACGGCTCCTGGGCCGCAGTCAGCTGGGCGCGGCGCGCGGCCGTGATGAGCGTGCCGGTGCCGCGCGCGTTGGCGGCGAACCGGGCATTGCCTTCGCGCAGCTTCGCGAGCGCTTCGCTCGCGGAGACGCGGCGGCTCACGGTGCGATCTCCGATTCGAGCTGCGCCAGGAAGGCTTCGAGGAACGCCGTGCGCCGGCCTGCTTCGCGGCGCCCGGCCGCGGTCTGCATCGTGCCCGCGAGCTTCAGCAGCTTGGCGTAGAAATGGTCGACGGATGCACCGCCATCGTCCGGCGCGCGGGAGCGGCAGAACGGGTCTGCCGGCTCGTACAGCGGCCGCCCGAGGGCGGTGCCGACTGCGAGGCAGCGCGCGAGGCCGATCGCGCCGAGCGCGTCGAGACGGTCCGCGTCCTGCACGACCTTCGCCTCGATCGTGCGCGGCGCGATGCCCGCGGAAAAGCTGTGCGCCTCGATGGCGTGGCGGATCTCCGGCAGGCAGGCCGCGGGATAGCCCGCGCCCTCGAGGAAGCGCAGCGCATGGTCCGCCGCGAGTCGCGAAGCGCGCGCTCGTTCGGGCGAGTCCTTGGCGACGTGCACGCAGTCGTGCAGCCAGGCGGCGGGCAGCACGATGTCGAGGCGGGCGCCCTCTTCCGCGGCGAGCCGCGTCGCCGTCGCCACCACCCGCTCGAGATGGACCGGCCCGTGGCCGGGATCGGCATCCGGCTGGTCCGCGACGAACTGGCGAAAGCGCGGCTCCCAGTCGAGACGCAGACGGGTCATCGCATCCTCCGCGCGCGCGCTCATCGGCGTGCCCCACGCCGCGCGGCCGGCGCGCGGCGTCGTGCGCTGCGCTTGCCGCGCTTCGAGAGCGCGACGCCGACGGCCTCGCGCGCCCAGGCGGCGAGCGCCTCGGGGTCTTCGAGCACCTCCGCGGGCACCTGCCAGTAGCCCATGGCCTGATCGGGCCGGGACGGATCGGGACAGAAGGGCCGCGACCCGGCAGCCTCGTAACGCTTGCGGCTCGCGTCATCGGCCTTGAAGTAGAGGGTGTCGTCGTCGATGAGCGCGAAGAACAGGCCGTCGAGGTAGAGCCCGACGCCGCCGAACATCACGCGCGGCGCGACGCGACCTGCAGCGGCAAGTTGCTCGAGCACGAAATCGCGGTAGTCGTTGCTGACGGGCATCTGCCGTAGTTTATGCCGGCCGGCCCGCAAACGCGCCGAGCACGCCCACGACGATGTCGCCGATCTCGGCCACGGCGTAGCCGCCCTCCTGGACCAGCACGGTCGGCAATGCGAGGCCGGCGAGAAGCCCGCCGATGCGCGGGTAATGTTCGCGCTCCAGCTTGAACGCGCTGATCGGGTCGCCCGCGAAAGTATCGACGCCGAGCGACACGACGAGCGCATCCGGCGCGAAGCGCCGGATCGCGTCGAGTGCGGTCCCCAGCGCGGCCTGGTACCCATCCCAACCCGTGCCGGTCGGCAGCGGCAGGTTCAGCGTGTGTCCTTCGCCGCGTCCCTCGCCCCGCTCGTCCGCATATCCCAGGAACCAGGGGTACTCCGTGTCCGGCGTGCCGTGCAGCGACACGAACTGCACGTCGTCACGCTCCCAGAAGATCTCCTGCGTGCCGTTGCCGTGGTGATAGTCGATGTCGATCACGCTGACGCGCCGGCAGCCCTCGTCGAGCAGGTACTGCGCGGCGAGCGCTGCGTTGTTCAGGTAGCAGTAACCGCCGTAGGTGCTGCGGCCGGCGTGATGGCCCGGCGGCCGACAGAGCGCATAGGCGGAGGCATCCCCCTCGCTCACGATCGCCGCCGCCGTCATGGCGCAACGCGCCGCGGCGAGCGCGGCGTCCCAGGTTCCCGCGACGATCGGCGTGCTGGCGTCGAACGCGTAGTAGCCGAGGGCGCCGCTGATCCCCGACGGCTTGCGATCACGCCGCAGGCCGCGGGCCGGGAATCCGCTCGGCAACACGTTGCCCTGCCGGCCTTCGGCCTGCCAGCGTGCATGTGCGCCGCGCAGGAACGCGACGAACTCGGCGTCGTGCACGCGCAGCAGGCGCGACTCCGGGATGTCGCGCGGCGCCGTGACCTCGATGTGCGCGGCCTCGAGCGCCCCGAGAATCACCGCGATCCGTTCCGGCGTTTCGAACGTCGGCACGAGCTGGCCTCGGTAGAGTTCCATCCCGCCCTGGTGGCGCGCGTGCAGCGGTGAATGTACGGCCTTCATGCCGGCCTTCACGCGACACGCGCGAGTGCCGCATGGATACGGTCGCGCAGGTCCCGGTGCTGGTCGGGATCGAAGGCCGGCGCCGCGGCCCAGTCATAAGCCCAGGGCTGGGCCGTGCGCAGCCCGGCCGGCTCGTCGTGGTAGCGCGGGATGACGTGCGCGTGCAGCGCCGGGTCGAGGTTGCCGAAGATCGCGTAGTTGATGCGCACCGCGCCGGTCACGGCGAGCACCGCGTCGCCGAGCGCGGCCATGTCGGCGAGGAAGGCCGCGCGCGCCGCGCCCTGCAGCGCATTCAGCGTCGGCACGACCGGGTCCGGCAGCAGCAGGCAGTATCCCGGCAACACCTGGCGCTCGCCCAGCACCGCCCAGCCCGAGGCGAGGCGCGCAACGAAGGTCGCATCGTCGCCCGCGCGCAGCGCATCCACGCGGCGATGGATGGAAGTCGTCATGGCTGACCCGACTCGTGT
This sequence comes from uncultured Gammaproteobacteria bacterium, assembly GCA_963760725.1. Classification (GTDB taxonomy): domain Bacteria; phylum Pseudomonadota; class Gammaproteobacteria; order Steroidobacterales; family Steroidobacteraceae; genus SCUD01. The sequence goes on along the minus strand of CAVXET010000005.1, from coordinate 310,275 downwards.
TCGACGTTGACCGCGATGACCTTTGCGCGCGGGAAGAAATTGAAGTCCGTCGCGCAGGCCATCGTATAGGCGCCGATCTGGCGGGCGAGGAGGCGCTCGCCGACCTCGAGCACCGGCATCGGCAGGTCCTCGGCGACGATATCCAGGCTGTCGCAGGTCGGCCCCGACAGCACGCAGGGCTCGCGCGGCCGGTCGGGTCCCGCGAGCGGCTCGACCGGAAAGCGCATCTTGTCGTAGAGCTGCCCGCTGTACGTGCCGTAGATCCCGTCGTCGAGGTAATACCACCAGCGGCCTTCGCGCCGCGCGCGCCCCATGACCGTGGAGATTGCAACCACCGCGGGGCCCGCGATGAAGCGGCCCGGCTCGGCGATGATGCGAAGTCCCGCCGGCAGGCGCGCCAGCGCGGCGCGGATCGGCGCGCAGAACGTGTCGATGGCGGGCACCGGCTCCAGGTAGTCGATCGGGAACCCGCCGCCGATGTCGAGGATCTCGAGCGGCGGCAGCCCGCGCGCCGCCGCCTCCGTGACCACGCGGCCGCAAGTATCGATGGCCTCCACGTACTTGCCGGGATTCGGCAGCTGCGAGCCGGCGTGGAAGGACAGGCCCACGACGCGCAGGCCGAGGCCATGCGCGTGCTCGATCAGGCCGACCGCAGCGTCAGCGTCGCAGCCGAACTTGCGCGACAGGTCGATGATCGTGTCGGGGTTCCTGAACGAGATCCGCAGCAGCAGCCGCACGCGCTTGCGGGAAACGACGAACTTCGCCATCTCCTCCGCATTGTCGACCACGAAGGTCTTCACGCCGAAGTCGAGCGCGTGCCGGATGTCGGAACCGCGCTTGATCGGGTGCGTATGGACGCAGCGGCCCGGGGGAATGCCGGCATTGCGTACCAGGTCCACCTCGCCATTCGTCGCGAGGTCGAACCAGGAGCCCTCGCGCGCGAGCACCTGCACGACCGTGCGGTCGGGCAGCGGCTTCAGCGCGTAGTGCAAGTCGACGCCCGGCAGCGCCCGGGCGAGCGCGTGATACTGGCGGCGCAGCGCATCGCAGTCGATGACGAAGAGCGGCGAGCCGAATTGCGCAGCGAGCGCCTCGAGGCGTTCGGGCTCATACGGCGAGGGCAGTCGCAGGTCGGTTTTCAATCCGTGTTCTCCGTCACTCGAGCAGAGGATCGACGAGCGTGAGCAGCCGATCAAGCGCGCCTCGATTGGCATCGAGGACCGCCCGGCCAGCGGCGCCCATCACCGCGCGCAGGTTGGCGTCGTCGAGGAGTCCCTTGACCGCATGGGCGAGCTCGGCCGTGTCCGACACGACGACCGCGGCACCGGCGTCCATCAGCAGCTGCGCGATCTCCTCGCCGTTGAAATTGTGCGGTCCGGTCAGCACCGGGCGGCCGACCGATGCCGGCTCGAGCAGGTTGTGGCCGCCGATCGGGACCAGGCTGCCGGCGACGAAAGCGACGTCCGCGGCGGCGTAGAAGGTCATCAGTTCCCCCATCGTGTCGCCGAGCACGATCGGGGTCGAGGGCGAAATCGGGCTGCGCGACGAACGAAAGGCGGCGCGCTCATGGCGCTTCGCAAGCAGGTCGCGCACGTGCTCGAAGCGCTGCGGGTGGCGCGGCACCAGCACCAGCAGCGCGTCCGGGAATCGTTCCAGCACGCGGCGATGAGCATCGAGCACTATCGCCTCTTCACCCTCGTGCGTGCTGCCGGCGACCCAGATCGGACGTCCCGGCGCGTGCTCCTCGCGCCAGCGGCGTCCCTGCGCCTCGATGCCCGCGGGTGGCTGGAAATCGAACTTGATGTTGCCGGTGACGTGGGTCCGTTCGGACGTCGCGCCGATCGAGCGGAAGCGCTCGGCGTCGGACTCGCTCTGGGCCGCGATCACGATGCCGTGCGAGAGCGTCTTGCGAAACAGCGAAACCATGCGCCGGTACTTGCCGACCGAGCGCGGCGAGATGCGCGCGCTCGCGAGCACCAGCGGCACGCCGCGCCGTCCGCATTCGCCGTACAGGTTCGGCCACAGCTCGGTCTCGAGGATCATCGCGAGCTTCGGCTGCACGCGGTCGAAGAAACGCCGGACCGATCCCGGCAGGTCGAGCGGAACGTAGCGCAGGTGCACGCGGTCGCCGAACAGCAACCGCGCGCGGGCCGCACCTGTCGGCGTGACCGTGGTGAGCAGAATGCCGTAGTGCGGATGGCGCTTCTGGAGTTGCGTGATCAATTGCTGGGAAGCCTGCACTTCGCCGACCGACACGGCGTGGATCCAGATCGTCGCGCCGGGAATGGGGTCGCCCAGCCCGAAGCGTTCGCCGAGCCGCTCGCGGTAACTCGGGTCGCGCAGGCCGCGCCACAGCTGCACGAGGACGGCGATGGGAGCCGCGAGATAGACCAGGACGTTGTAGAGGTAGTACATCGCGCTTCACGCATCGTGCGCGCGGCGCAGGCGCTCGAACCCGGCCTGCCAGTCGCCCACGCCGGCCTCGGAATTCGCGAGGCTGCGAGCCAGGCGATCGAGCACGCGAGCGCTCCAGGGACCAGGAGTCCGCAGCCGGCCGCGGTCGAAGTCGAGGACCCAGACTTCCCCCCGCTCGCCCAGCATGATGTTCCTGGCATTGAGGTCGGCGTGCTGCACGCCGGCGTCATGGAAGCGACGCAGGCAGCGTCCGATCGCCTCCCAGCGCGTGTCGTCGAGCGGCCCGGCCGCAAGCACCGCCTCCATGGATTGCGCGCCCGCGAGGCGCTCCGTGATGAGCTCGGCCCGGTAGGTGATTGCAGCCCTCAGGTAGCGGCCCGCGACCGGCGGCGGCACCGGCAGGCCGCGCGCGTGCATCGTCGCGAGCAGGCGCAGTTCCTGGAAGGATCGCGTCCGGTCCTCGCCCGTCCAGAGGTACCGGTCATGGGCAAAGCGCGCCGCAAAACCGCCGCGCAGGTAGCGCCTCAGCACCCAGCTCCGGCCCGCGTCCTCGATCAGCTGGATCGAGCCGCGCCCCGCCGGGAACTCGCGCAGCGCATCGCGCGCGCGCCAGTACGCCCGATCGAAGAGCTGCGTGCCGGGATCGGCGACGCGACGGGGATCGTAGAGGATCGCGCCGCGGTCGATTGCGAGCCGCTGGAGCATCACCGATCAGCGACTGAGCACGTACTCGGCGCTGCAGTACGGGCACTTGGCGAAACCCGTCTGCTCGATCGGCAGGTAGACGCGGGGGTGGCTGTTCCAGAGTGACATCGAGGGCATCGGGCAGGCGAGCGGCAGGTCGGCTGCCGTCACGTCGTAGCGTTCGCGCGTGTTCGGCGGCTGCAGTGGGCTCTCGTGCGGCATCCCGCGATTATAGCGGCGGCGGGTCTTCGCCCGCGACCATCACGCGCTCCCAGACGCCGGCCACGGCCGCCCGCTCGGCGGCGAACGCGCCGACCTCCATGATCGCCGGGCGCTGCTCCAGCGACAGGTGATGGGCGGCCTTGCGATAAGCGCGGTAGGCGTCGACCAGGCGATCGATCACCCGGTGGTCGACCAGCGCGGCCGAACCGACCGACTCGAGGTGGCGGATCGTGTCGGCGAAGGCCGCAAGCGGCGGGTGCTCGCGCACGTGCCGGAGCACCCAGTACTGGGCCAGGAATTCGATGTCGGCGATGCCGCCGCGATCGTGCTTGAGGTCGAATTGCCCGTCCCGCGTGCGGCCGTGCTCGACGCGCATGCGCTCGCGCATCGCGAGGATCTCCTCGCGCAATCCCTCGCGCTTCACGGCCTGGATCAGCACGTCGCGGCGCACGCGCGTGAATGCGGCGCCGAGGTTCGCATCGCCCGCGACCCAGCGCGAGTGCAGCAGCGCCTGGTGCTCGAAAGTCCAGGCCTCGCGCCGCTGGTAGTCCTCGAAAGCTTCGATCTGGGTGAACGCGAGGCCGCCCTTGCCCGAGGGCCTGAGGCGCACGTCCACTTCGTAAAGGCGCCCCGCGGCCGTGTGCACTGTGAGCAGGTGCGCGAGCCGTTGCGCGAGCCGCAGGAAGAACACTTCGTTGTCGACCACCTTGGGCCCGGAGGTCTGCCCCGCTCCCGCGCCGTCGTGCAGGAACACGAGGTCGAGATCCGAGGCATAGCCGAGTTCCATGCCGCCGAGCTTCCCGTAGCCCGCGATCCCGACCCGCGCCAGACGGGTGCCTGCTGCATCGGTGCAGCGCGGCTCGCCGTACAGGTCCACGGTGTGGCGCCAGGCGAGCGCGAGCGCCTGCTCGATGATCAGTTCGGCAACGTCGGTCAGGCGGTCGCTGACCTGCATGAGCGGCAGGCGCCCGGCGAGGTCAAGCATCGCGATCCGGAAGGTCGCGGCACGGCGGAAATGGCGTAGCGCGTCGACCCGCAGCTCCTCGTCGGTTCCGGCGTGCTCGAGGCGCGCTGCGAGCTCCTCCGCGAATTGCGCACGGTCCGGCAGCGTCTCGAGGACGCGCGCGTCGAGCAGCTCGTCGAGCAGCAGCGGATGCGCGGCGACCTGCCGCGCGAGGTAGTCGCCCATGCTGCAGGCCTGCACCAGCCGCTCGAGAGCCTGCGCGTTCTCGTTCAGGAGTGCGAGATAGGCGGTGCGCCCGCCGATCGCCTCGACGACGCGCACGAGACGCGTCAGCACGGACAGGCCCGGCCCCGCCGCGCCCGCCTCGACCCGTGCGACGGCGGCGAGGACTCGCGGCAGCAGCGTCGCGAGGCGTCGGCGGCCGAACTCGTCGAGCCGGCGGAAGTAGGCGGATTGCCGCAGCTCGAGCAGCACGCGCGCCGCCGCCTCGGGGTCCGTAAGGCCGGTGCGCCGGACATCCTCCGCGACACGCTCGAGCGACGCTTCGGGCGACCACAGCGACTCGAACAGCGCGGCCGGCGGCGGCTGCCCCGGCCCGCCGCGCCCGAGGACGACGGCGTCAAACCGGGCAGTGACCGACTCGCGCCGCGCGCCGAGCGCCGCGTGAAACGCATTCCAGTCCGGGAAGCCCATCGATGCGGCGAGCCGCGCACGGCCTGCTGCAGCTTCGGGCAATGCGTGAGTCTGGGCGTCCTCCGCCATCTGCAGCCGGTTCTCGACCCGCCGCAGGAAGGCATAGGCCTCCGCGAGTTCGGTGACGGCGGCCGGTGGCAGCAGCTTGGCGCCGGCAAGTCGCGGCAGGGCCGCCTGCAGCGAGGGCGTCCGCAGGCCCGGCTCCGAACCGCCACGGATCAGCTGCTGCGACTGCACGATGAACTCGATCTCGCGGATGCCGCCGGGACCGAGCTTCACGTTGTCCCGCAACTCGCGCCGCTCGACCTCGCGGGCAATCATCGCCTTCATCTCGCGCAGGCTCTCGTAAACCCCGTAGTCGAGGTAGCGCCGGTACACGAAGGGGCGCACGACATCGTCGTAGAGCGCGCCGAAGCGCTCGCCGCCGGTGACCGCGCGTGCCTTCACCCAGGCGTACCGCTCCCAGTCGCGGCCATGCTGCTGCAGATAGTCCTCGAATGCACCGAAGTTCATGGCGAGCGGACCGGGCTCTCCGAGCGGCCGCAGCCGCATGTCCACGCGAAACACGAACCCTTCGGCCGTGCGGGCATCGAGCAGCCGGATCAGCGACTGGCCGACCCGCGTGAAGTACTCCTCGTTCGAGACCGCGCGCGGGCCGTCGGTCTCGCCGCGCTCGGGATAGAGGAACACGAGGTCGATGTCCGAAGAGAAGTTGAGTTCGCCGCCGCCCAGCTTGCCCATGCCGATGACGACGAGTTCCTGGGCCTCGCCGGCCGCAGAGCGCGGTGTGCCATAGCGCGGCGCCAGCGCGCGTGTCGCGAAGGCGAGTGCCGCGCGGATCGCGCCGTCCGCAAGCGTGGACAGTTCGCGCAGGGTTTCGTCGAGCGTCGCAAGCCCGGCAAGGTCGCGCCACGCGATGCGGACCAGCTCATGGCGGCGCAGGCGCCGCAGGGAATCCATGAACCCCGGTTCGTTATCGTGCGCAGCGACGAGGCCTGAAGCGATGGCTTCGACCTCCCCGGGCGCGCGGGCGCGGCCGAGCGCACCGGACGCCGCGAGCCCGGATATCAGGCCCGGTTCGCGCGATGCGGACTCGAGCACGAAGTCACTGGCGGCGAAGACGGCCGGCAGTGCGTCTCGCACCGGCGCGGGCAGCGCGTCGGGATCGCCGCCGGCTTCACGCCAGCGGTCGATCAACGATTCGCTGCTGCCGGGCGGCGTCACGTCATTTCCGGGTTGCGGCACCCTTGTGTCGGCTGCATGCGGTAGCCTTTCTCGACAGGAACGGACGGCCAATGGTAACGTCCGGACACCATCGCCGTACTGGAACGAAGAGTCGCTGATTGTCCACTTCGAGAGCCGCGCTCCGGGCTCGCGCGGGGCGCGTTCGCAGTCTCCCTGTTGCTGGCAATCTTGGCGCGGACGGCGTCCGCGACCGGCAACGAAACACCCGCCGCGCTACCGCGCACGTCGGCCGTGCCGGGTGGAGTCGTTGTCCTTCCGATCGATGCGCCAGCGGATGCGCGGCCCGTCGCCACACTTGACGGTGCCCGTGCGATGGTGCTGCGCGAGGGCGACCGCTGGATCGTCGTTGTCGGCATCCCGCTCGGCACGAAGCCCGGTCGCCGGGAACTGGTCGTGAATCACGGCGGCAAGACCGAGCGCCTCGGTTTTGACGTCGCCGGCAAGACGTACGACGTGCAGAAGCTCACGGTGTCCCCCAGCCAGGTGGACCTCTCGAAACGCGACCTGGAGCGCGTCGAGGTGGAGAAGCAGCGTATCCGCAAGGCGCTTGATGCCTTCACCGATCGACAGCCCGCGACCCTGCAACTCGTGCAGCCTGTGCCGGGCGAGCGCTCGAGTTCCTATGGCCTGCGCCGCTTCTTCAACGACCAGCCGCGCAGTCCGCACACCGGCATGGACATCGCCGCCGCGACCGGCACGCCGATCAAGGCGGCGGCCGCGGCCAAGGTCGCCGACGTCGGCGACTACTTCTTCAATGGCAACACCGTGATCCTCGACCACGGCTCCGGGCTGGTGACGATGTATTGCCACCTGAGCCGGACCGACGTGAAGGCGGGACAGGACGTCGCCGCCGGCGAGACCATCGGCGCCGTCGGCGCGACCGGCCGCGTCACCGGGGCGCACCTGCATTTCGGCGTGACGCTGAACGGCACGATGGTGGACCCGGCGCTGTTCCTGCCGGCAGAGAAAGTGCCCGACCCGAAATAAACAAGGCTGGGGAGATGCAAGCCGTGAACCTCGCTCTCGCACGCACCTCGACGGTCGGATTCCTCCTCGCGCTCACCTGCGGTGTCTTCACGGGCGCGTCAGCCGCAGAGCCGCCCGCGGATGGCATCTACCTGCCAACCGCCACGGTCCAGTCCGAAACCGATGAATACACGCGCTACGAACTGCTCGCACCCGGGAGCGGCAAGTTCAGGATCACCTACGAGGTCACCGCCACGACCGCCGGCGCCACGACGTTCTACAACCCCATTCGAAAGGGCAGCGCCGCAAGCGACGAAGCCGTGCTCGACGCGATGACCGGCCAGCCGCTGCGACTTCGAGGTCGTCAGCGGCGCCGACGCACGCAAGGATCCGCTGATGCCCGACGCCGATGTCGACACCGATTACATCAAGGTGACGCTCGCTCGCCCCGTGCCGACGAATGGCCAGGCCCGCCTCGTCATCCTCAAGACGTACGAGGACCTGAAGAGCTACTACGTCGACGGCAAGACGATCGTATTCGACCGATCGCTCGGCATACGCCGCAACAAGATCGTGCTGCCCGCGGGCTACGAAGTCGTCGGCCTGACGGTGCCTTCCCAGATCATCACCGAAGCGGACGGTCGAATCGGCATCAGCTTCGTCAACGGCACCGAGGGCGAGGCGCCGCTCGTGCTCCGCGCGGCGAAGGGTGCGCGGACCGGCGCGGCCGCGGCGCCGAAGGCGGCGACGCAGCAGCGAAGCTGGGAATCGCCGTTCGAAGGCGAGACCGAGGAGGATCGCCTCGCCGAACGCGCGCACCAGGACCGCGACATCGTCTACTTCCTGCAGCAGCCCGAGTCGCACGCGTTCCAGCTCTACCACGATTACACCGAGTCGCGACCGGGCATCAACGGCTACGCCAACGTCGTCCGCACCGGCAGCACGGCGAGTGGTCCGTCGGCGCGTATCCTCGATACAGGCGAAGTTGCTCGAGGCGAAGGAGATGAGCGGCGCCGAGATGGCCGCATTGAAGATCAATGCCGGCGAAACGGTCGATCCCGACGCGCGCGTCGTGGTGATTCCATTCGCACCCGTGAAGCCCGGGCAGTCGATTCGGCTGCGGATCACCGAAACCTACACCGCGCCGGTCAGCTACCGGCTGGACGGCGATGACCTCGTGTTCGACCGCAGCCTCGGCAGGCCGCGCAACGCCGTCGTGCTGCCGTCGGGCTGGTACTGCACGTTCAGCTCGATTCCCGCGACCGTGAGCCGTCTGCCCGACGGACGCGTGCGCCTCGATTACTGGAACGGCCGGCCCGAGCCGGTGGCCGTGCTGCTCAAGGCGCGTCGCCGCGTCGCTCCTTGACGTGGAAGTCTGTGGAGCCATCCCGCAGCGCCAGCCGCAGTCGGGAGATTTCGCCAGCACCGTGCGGTGCGCGAGGATATTCGCGCAGCAACCTGCCGCCTAGCGATCGAACAAGCCCGACTTCGCGAGCTGGCGCGCGACCCGCGACATCTCGTGCCCCTTGCCGATCTCGTCGAAAGCGCCGAAAAACGCGATCACCAGGTCTCGGGAGGGAGAAACGTACAGACCCTGACCGCCGAACCCTCCTTTGAAGAAATCGCCATCGTTCATCACCAAATCCCACTGATAACTGTTGTGTCGCGCCGGCTCGCCGTCGACGAAACCGGATTCCTTGCCGAGCGCCGCGCGGAACAGTTCCGGCCGTCCGTGCTTCTGGATATTGTCCAGGTAGCGGGCCGAGACCAGCGGGTCCTTTTCCCCGCGCCCGCTCGGCGTGAACGAGAGGCCGAATCGCGCCATGTCGCGCAACGTGGAACTAACACCCCCGTGGGCGATGGGCACGCCGCGGCGCGGGGCCGTGATGACCGCGGCCGACTCCGCGCCGATCTTCTGCCAGATCTCTGTGGACAGCAGCTCGGCATAGCTCCGTCCAGTCACCTTTTCTGCCAGCCAGCCAAGGACGAAGGTATCCGGCGACGTGTACTCATAGGCTTCACCCGGCGGCCGGTGCGACTTCAGGCTGGCGATGTACTCGAACACGCTGTCGGTCGTTGCCGCTGTGGGCCGGAGCCAGCCAAGCGACGCTTCGTACTGGTAGTAGCAGGTCGCCGGGTCGGTGTAGGCGCCCTCCTCACCTTCGAGGCAATCGATGCCGGATGCCATGTCGAGGATGTCGCGTACCGGCACGCCGGCCCAGCCGGAGTCCGCGAGCGCCGGCAGGTACGCATCGACCGGCCTGCGAACGTCGATCTGCCCGCGATCCTCGAGGATCGCAATTAGCGTGGCAGTGAGCGCCTTGGAAACCGACATGTAATTGTGCAGGTCGACGCTGCGCATGCGCGGATACGATTCGAAAACGATCCGGCCCTGGTGCAGCACCAGCACACCATTGACTGTCGATTCCCTCGCATAGTCGAGCAGCGTCTTTTTACCGGCCGCTGTCGTAGTTACGAATTGCGCAACCTCGGGACGCAGCGCCTCTTCCAGCGCGCGTACCGGCCCGCCGCGCGGGATGAGCGAGTGGTTCCAGAACTCGGTCATGTTCAGGAACACGTAGCGCATCAGCGGGCCGCCGTCGTCCCAGTTGTCGAGATTCCATTGACCCCGATACTCAGCGGCCTCTGCCAATGAGTAAGTACGCTCCTGCGCTTCTGCTAGTGGCATGAGCTGAAAGGCGCAAAGAACAGTGACCAACAGCTTCATCAGGAATCCGCCCTCAGGTTAGCCGGAGGCTACCGTCAACAGGCCATGTCCGGCAAACCCGACGGCCTGCCAGCCTCGGCGCGCAGCGCACCAGAAAAAAGGCCCGGGAGTCGCCTCCCGGGCCCTTCGTTCGAACCGTAAAGCCCAGCGGCTTTACATGTCCATGCCGCCCATGCCGCCCATGCCGCCGCCCGGCGACGGATGGTCGTGCTCCTCCTTCGGAGCCTCGGCCACCATCACCTCGGTGGTGAGCAGGAGGCCGGCGACGGACGCCGCATTCTGGAGCGCCAGGCGCGTGACCTTGGTCGGGTCCAGGATGCCCATCTCGATCAGGTCGCCGTACTCGCCGGTCGCAGCGTTGTAGCCATTGCTGCCCTTGCTATCGCGCACCTTGGCGAGGACGACCGAGCCGTCTTCACCGGCGTTCTGCACGATCTGGCGGAGCGGCTCCTCCATCGCACGGGACAGGATGCGGATACCGACGTTCTGGTCCTCGTTCAGGCCGGTGAGCTTCTCGAGCGCCTTCTGCGCACGGACCAGCGCCACGCCGCCACCCGGGACAACGCCCTCTTCGACTGCGGCACGGGTCGCGTGCAGCGCGTCCTCGAGGCGGGCCTTTTTCTCCTTCATCTCGATCTCGGTGGCCGCGCCGACCTTGATGACCGCGACGCCGCCCGAGAGCTTCGCCACGCGCTCCTGCAGCTTTTCCTTGTCGTAGTCGGACGTCGCCTCGTCGATCTGGCGGCGGATGTTCTCGACCCGCGACTTGATGTCGCCCGGCTTGCCGGCGCCGTCGATGATCGTCGTGTTTTCCTTGTCGGCGATGATCTTCTTGGCCTTGCCGAGGTCGTTGAGCGTCGCCTTCTCGAGCGACAGGCCCACTTCCTCCGCGATCACGGTGCCGCCCGTCAGGATCGCGATGTCCTTCAGCATTTCCTTGCGGCGGTCGCCGAAGCCCGGCGCCTTGACCGCGCAGACCTTCACGATGCCACGGATGGTGTTCACCACGAGCGTCGCGAGCGCTTCGCCCTCGACGTCCTCGGCGATCACGAGCAGCGGCTTGCCTGCCTTCGCGATGCCCTCGAGCAGCGGCAGCATCTCGCGGATGTTCGAGATCTTCTTGTCGTACAGGAGGACATACGGGCCCTCAAGCTCGCTGGTCTGGTTCTGGGCGTTGTTGATGAAGTACGGCGACAGGTAGCCGCGGTCGAACTGCATGCCCTCGACCACCTCGAGTTCGTTCTCGAGGCCGGAGCCCTCCTCGACCGTGATCACGCCTTCCTTGCCGACCTTTTCCATCGCGTCGGCGATCTTCTTGCCGATCGCTTCGTCACTGTTCGCCGAGATCGTGCCGACCTGGGCGATGGCCTTCGAGTCCTTGCAGGGCTTCGAAATCTTCTTCAGTTCCTCGACCGCCGCGATGACCGCGAGGTCGACACCACGCTTGACGTCCATCGGGTTGATGCCGGACGCGACGGCCTTCATGCCCTCGCGGATGATCGCCTGCGCGAGCACGGTTGCGGTGGTCGTGCCGTCGCCGGCTTCATCGGAGGTCGACGAGGCGACTTCCTTGACCATCTGCGCGCCCATGTTCTCGAACTTGTCCTTCAGCTCGATTTCCTTGGCGACGGAAACGCCGTCCTTGGTGATGGTCGGGGCGCCGAAGCTCTTCTCGAGCACGGCATTGCGCCCCTTCGGGCCCAGCGTCGCCTTGACGGCGTTCGCGAGCAGGTTGACGCCGCGGACCATGCGGGTGCGCGCGTCGTCTGAAAATCTGACTTCCTTGGCTGCCATGTTTGCGATGTCCTCTGGATTACTTTTCGATGACGGCCATGACGTCTTCCTCGCGCATCACGAGGAGCTCGTCGCCGTCGACCTTGACTTCGGTTCCGCCGTATTTGCCGAACAGGATCTTGTCGCCGACCTTGAGGTCGAGCGGACGGACGCTCCCGTTCTCGAGAATCTTGCCCTTGCCGACTGCAACGATCTTGCCGCGGATGGGCTTCTCGGCAGCGGTGTCAGGGATCACGATGCCACCGGGTGATTTGCGCTCTTCGTCTTCGCGCTTGACGATCACACGATCATGAAGCGGACGGATCTTCATGGTTCAACACTCCTTGGAAAATTGGTCGTTTAGTGCCCAGGAGGGGTCCGCTCTGGCGGTTAGCACTCTCCCCGGTCGGGTGCTAATGATAGGGATCCGCGACCCAAATTCAAGCACTCTCGGACGTCGAGTGATAACGATTTGTAACCCATTGATAATAAAGACAGTTGTTGCCGAGCGGCGACTCCGATCGGACTGTGGCTATGGAAAAAGCGGGCGCGGTGTCGCGACAAGCCTGCGGCAGGCGTCTAACCTGTCGCCCGCATGAAAAAACTCAGGCACACCCTCGCCCTGCTCGGACTCGTCCTCTCCGGTGCCGTTGCGGCACAGGGACTGCTCGGGCCGGTCTCCAACGAGGATCAATTCCTGCCGGTGGACCAGGCTTTCGTGTTCACCGCGGTAGCCGACGGCGCCGACCGCGTTCTCCTCGACTGGCAGATCGCGCCGGGCTATTACCTGTATCGCCACCGCACGTCGGCCAAGACGGCGACGCCCGGTTTTGCACTCGGCGACATCGCGATGCCGGACGGCAAGAAGAAGAACGATGAATTCTTCGGCGACGTCGAGGTGTATTACGGAATCCTGGGCGCGACCGTTCCGGTGACGCGTCCCGAGGGCGCCTCCTCGTTCGAGATCCAGGTCAGCTACCAGGGTTGCGCCGACGCCGGCCTGTGCTACCCGCCCGTGACCAAGACGGTCGCCATCGAGCTGCCCGCGCCCGGCACTCGCTCGGCGAGCGAAACGGCACCGATGGTCTCCGAGCAGGACCGGCTGTCGAGTCTCATTTCGGGCGGCAGCCTGTTCGCGATCATGGCGAGCTTCTTCGGCTTCGGCCTGCTGCTCGCCTTTACGCCCTGCGTGCTGCCGATGATCCCGATCCTTTCGGGCATCATCGCCGGACAGGGCGAGGCGGCGACGCCGCGGCGGTCGTTCCTGCTGTCCGTGACCTATGTGCTCGGCATGGCGCTCACCTACACGATCGCAGGCGCCGCCTTTGCCGCCGCGGGCCAGCAAGCCCAGGCCTTTTTCCAGCACCCGTGGATCATCATCACCTTCGCGGCGCTGTTCGTCGTCCTCGCGCTCGCGATGTTCGGCCTGTTTGACCTCAAGATCCCGTCAGCGCTCGAGACCCGGCTCGCGGGCCTGTCGGGCCGGCAGAAATCGGGGAGCTTCGTTGGCACGGCCATCATGGGCGCGCTTTCGGCCCTCGTCGTCACCGCCTGCGTCGCGCCGCCGATGGTCGCGGCCCTCGCCGTGATCGGTCAGACCGGCGACGTCCTGCGCGGCAGCCTTGCACTCTTCGCCATGGGCATCGGCATGGGCGCGCCGTTGCTCCTCGTCGGCGTCGCGGGCGGACGATTCCTGCCGCATGCGGGGTCCTGGATGACGACGGTCAAGGCCCTGTTCGGCGTGCTGTTCCTTGGGGTCGCGGTCTGGATGCTCGAGCGCATCCTGCCCGGCTCGCTGACGCTGGCGCTGTGGGCGCTGCTCGTCATCGTTGGCGGCTACTATTTCGGCGGCTTCGGGCGCGCGGGTGCGGGAAGCGAGGCCGCACGCCTGATATCCCGGGGCCTCGGGCTCGCCGCCATCGTCTGGGGCGTAATCATGCTGGTCGGCGCCGCCGCGGGCGGGCACGATCCCCTGCAACCGTTGCGTGGCGCTTCGCTTGGGGGCTTCGGCGGACCCGCGGACGGTGGTCCGGCGGAAGTCCTGCCGTTTCGCAAGATCGCGTCCGTCGAAGATCTCGACCGCGAACTCGCCGCCGCCCAGGCGGCTGGCCAGCCGGTCATGCTCGACTTCTATGCGGACTGGTGCGTTTCCTGCAAGGAGATGGAGAAGTACACCTTCTCCGTGCCCGAGGTGCAGAAGGACCTCGCCGGGTACGTCCTGCTCAAGGCCGACGTGACCGCGAACAACGAGGCCGACCAGGCCCTGTTCCGCCGCTTTGGCGTCTACGGTCCGCCCACCACCGCGTTCTTTGGCACGCATGGCCGTGAATGCCGGCCGTTCCGGCTGGTCGGCTTCGTCAAGGCGGATGACTTCCGTTCGCATCTCGCGCGCTTCGCGCGAGAATGCTGACGATGGGAAAGGCCGCTCGCTGGATCCTCGTTGTCCTGCTCGCGCTGGCCGCCGGCTTCGGCGCGTATCGCCTTGCAAGCCGCGGCGGCACTACGCCTGAGACAACGGCTGCGACACCGGTCGCGGCCGCACCGGCCGCGCCGGCCACCGTGATTCCCGAGCGGCGACCGGAGATCACGCTGGCCGACCGCAACGGCAAGCCGCGTGCCCTCTCGGAGTGGAACGGCAGGCCGCAGGTCATCAATTTCTGGGCGACCTGGTGCGCGCCCTGCCGCCGCGAGATCCCGATGTTGAATGCGCTCGCGAAAGACGGCGCCTGGCCCGAGATCGCGCTGGTCGGCATTGCCATCGATTTCCGGGAAGACGTGCTGCGCTATCTCGAGTCGACGCCGATCGACTACACGGTCCTCATCGGCGAACAGGACGGCCTCGATGCGGCGCGTGCCTTTGGTGTCGAGTCCCTGGGCCTGCCCTTCACCGCTTTCGTGGACGCATCAGGTCGCATCGTCACCCTCCACGTCGGCGAGTTGCACCGGGCACAGGCGGACGTCATCCTGTCGATCGTCCGCGAGATCGATGCCGGCACGATCGACCTCAAGACCGCACAGGCCCGGATCCGGGCTGAAGTACCCAAGATCAGCTAGATTGGCGCCAGTTCGACGGCGTTCGATACCTTATCGCCGCTTTTTCTGGACAAATTAACGATAGTCCGGTTGAATGGCGCGACCTCTGACGGGGATACAGAGGGTTAAAGGCCGTCGATGCCTCGGATACTGCTCATCAATGGGCCCAACCTGAACCTGCTCGGCCGGCGGGAGCCTGGCTGGTACGGCGACGTGACGCTCCCGGCGATCGAGGAGCGGCTGCAGGCCGCAGCCTCGAAGCGCGGGGCCACGCTCGAGAGCTTTCAGAGCAACGCCGAACATGAGCTGGTCGACCGGGTCCAGGCGCTCGCGGCCGCGCCGGTCGATTTCGCCATCGTCAATCCGGGCGCCTTCACCCACACCAGCATTGCGCTCCGCGATGCCCTGCTGGCGGTCGGCGTGCCATTCATCGAGGTGCATCTGTCCAACGTGCACGCGCGGGAGCCTTTCCGCCGGCACTCTTATTTTTCGGACATCGCGGCGGGCAGCATCGTCGGCCTCGGAGCGCAGGGCTATGAGCTTGCACTCCAGGCGGCGCTGGACCGACTCGAACGTCCTTCCGGGGGAACGTGATGGATATCCGCAAGATCAAGAAACTCATCGAGCTGCTCGAGGAATCGGGCCTGGCCGAGATCGAGATCACCGAGGGTGAGGAATCGGTCCGCATCGCGCGGAACAGTCCCCATGCGCAGGTCGTGACGCAGTACGCCGCTGCACCGGCCCCGATGGCGGCCGCTGCACCGGCCCCGGCGGTGGCTTCCGCGGCACCCGCCGCTGCGCCCGCCCCCGCCACCCGCGACGAGAACCTCGTGACGGCGCCGATGGTCGGCACCTTCTACGGCTCGCCCGCACCGGGCGCGAAGTCGTTCGTCGAGGTGGGCCAGGAGGTCCGCGTCGGCCAGGTGCTCTGCATCATCGAAGCCATGAAGATGATGAACCAGATCGAGAGCGAGCGCGCCGGCAAGGTCGTGGCAGTGCTCGCCAAGAACGGCGAACCGGTCGAATTCGGCCAGCCCCTGTTCGCAATCGAGTAAACGCCCGTGCTCGATAAAATCGTCATCGCCAACCGCGGCGAGATCGCGCTTCGCATCCTGCGTGCCTGCCGCGAGCTCGGCATCAAGACGGTCGCCGTCCATTCGACGGCCGACCAGAACCTGAAACACGTCCTGCTCGCCGACGAGACGGTCTGCATCGGACCGCCCTCCTCGCGCGAGAGCTACCTCAACATGCCGGCCATCATCAGCGCGGCCGAGGTAACGGATGCCGTCGGCATCCATCCGGGCTACGGATTCCTGTCGGAGAACGCGGACTTCGCGGAGCGGGTCGAGAACAGCGGCTTCGTCTTCATCGGGCCGAAGAGCGAGACCATCCGCCAGATGGGCGACAAGGTCTCGGCGATCCGCGCCATGAAGGAACACGGCGTGCCCTGCGTGCCCGGCTCCGACGGTCCGCTGCCGGAAGACCAGGACGAGTGTTTCCGCATGGCGCGTTCCATCGGTTACCCGGTGATCATCAAGGCCTCCGGCGGCGGCGGCGGCCGCGGCATGCGCGTCGTCCACAGCGACGCGACGCTCGTGAACGCGATCAACGTCGCCAAGACCGAGGCGCTCGCCGCCTTCGGCAACGACACGGTCTACATGGAGAAATTCCTCGAGAAGCCGCGCCACATCGAGTTCCAGGTGCTGGGCGACAGCTACGGCAGCGTCGTCTGCCTCGGTGAGCGCGATTGCTCGCTGCAGCGCCGCCGCCAGAAGATCATCGAGGAATCGCCGGCCCCGGGCATCACCGCGAAACAGCGCGCCGAGATGACCGAGCGCCTGGTCGCCGCCTGCATCGCGGTCGGCTACCGCAGCGCCGGCACGCTCGAATTCCTGTACGAGGACGGCAACTTCTATTTCATCGAGATGAACACGCGCGTGCAGGTCGAGCACCCGGTCACGGAGCTCGTCACGGGCATCGACATCGTCAAGATGCAACTGCGGATCGCGGCCGGCGAGCCCCTGCCGTTCAAGCAGGAGGACATCGTGCTGCGCGGCTGGGCGATGGAATGCCGCATCAACGCCGAGGACCCGAAGACCTTTGCGCCCTCGCCCGGGCCGGTCCGGCTGTGGCACGCGCCGGGCGGGCCCGGCGTGCGCGTCGACAGCCACCTGTACTCGGGCTACAACGTGCCGCCTTTCTACGACTCGCTGATCGCGAAACTGATCTCCTACGGCGAGAACCGCGATACGGCCATCGCGCGCATGCGCAACGCCCTCTCCGAAATGGTCGTCGAGGGCATCAAGACGAACGCACCCCTGCACCAGGAGATCTTCGGTCACTCAGCGTTCCGGCAGGGCGGACTCGACATTCACTACCTCGAGCGCCGTCTCGGCCTGAAATAGGCGGGTCTGGGCGATCGATGCCATATCACCAGCTCGTCCTCGAGCTTCCAGCCCGCGAACTCGCGCGCGCCGAGGACGCCTGCACCCGCCTCGGCGCCATCGCCGTCTCGCTCGCCGACGCAGCTGACGAGCCGCTGTTCGAACCGGCCCCAGGCGAAACCCCGCTGTGGCAGGTCCTGCGCCTGCGTGCGCTGTTCGAGGTCTCGGTGAATCCCGAGGTCGCGGCGGCAACGCTTGCGATCGTGCTCGGGCTGCCGGCAAGCGCGGTCGCCGTCGAGCACGTGGAGGATCGCCTCTGGGAGCGCGAATGGCTCAGGGACTTCCGTCCGATGCGCTTTGGCAGCCGCCTGTGGGTCGCGCCGGCAGGGCAGCGTCCGAACGCACCCGCTCCGGTCATTCTCGAGCTCGATCCGGGACTTGCGTTCGGCACCGGCACGCACGCGACTACCGCGCTCTGCCTGGAGTGGCTGGACGGACGGATCCAGGGCGGTGAGCGCGTCCTGGACTACGGCTGCGGCTCGGGAATCCTCGCGCTCGCCGCGCTCAAGCTCGGCGCCGGCTCGGCCTCGGCTTTCGACATCGACCCGCAAGCCATCACGGCGACGCGCGAAAACGCGGTGAAGAACGGACTCGCGACGAGAATCGAGGTCGTGGAGCGCCCGGAAGCGATTACGGGCACCTGTGACATCGTCCTTGCCAACATCCTGGCGGGCCCGCTGGTCGAGCTCGCGCCGCGCCTCGCGCGGCTGACGGCTATGGGTGGCGAGATCGTGCTCGCCGGCATGCTCGAGCGCCAGGCCGCGGAGGTAGCGCAGGCCTATGGGCCGTGGTTTGATATCGCCCCGGAAGCGGAACGCGAAGGGTGGACCCTGCTCGCGGGCCGCCGGCGCGCGGAGTAGGCGTGTATACGCAATGCCCTGATTGTGCGACGGTCTTTCGCGTCACCGCGGAAGCGCTCAGGTTCGCGCAAGGCGACGTGCGCTGCGGCGTCTGCTCGACCAGCTTCAATGCGCTCGAGAACCTGAGCGAGCAGGCCTTCAAGGCTGCGTCCGACGCCGATGCTCCCTCGCCGGACGACTCGATGACCGTCGAGGAGCTGCCGGGCAACGAGAACATCGAATTGTCGGCGCCGGTCGAGCTCGCGGCCGTACCGGACCTGCCTGGGGACGCGCAGGAAGATCCCGAACCCGAGGCTGCCGACGAGGCTCCGGCTGCTGCCGAGGCCGAGGACGAAGAGCGCGCCATGGAGTTTCATGGCGACGCCGCCGACCTCGATCGCCTGTTCGTCGTCGAGGATTCTGCACTCGTGCATTTCGACGCGGACGCGGAGGCGCCCGCGCCGTCGGCCGGCGAGGCCGAACCCGTCATCGATCTCGACAGCACCGACGAGCACCCGATCCTGGTGCTCGACGAGCGCGACGAGATGCCGGACGTACCCGTGATCGAGTCCATCGTGCTCGAAACCGTGGAGCCGGCTGCCGTACCCCTGCCGCCGCCCGCACTGCCTGCTTCGCCCGCGCCGCCCGCGCCGCCTGCGCCGCCTGCGCCTCCGAGAGCGGCAACGAGCGGGCTTACGGCACCGCGCATCCTGATTCCCGACGAGATGCGAAAGCGCCTCGCCGCGGAGGCTGAAGCGCGGACGGCCGCAGAGGCCGCCTTCGAGACCGACGAGCAGCCGGGATTTCTCTCGCAGCGTTGGCCGTGGGTGGCTGGCGTCGCGGCACTCGCGTTCCTCCTGCTGTTGCAGGTGGTCCACAGCCAGCGCAACGCACTCGTGGAGAGCCCGGCCCTCGGGCCCGCGGTGGCGGGTGTCTATGCGTTTCTCGGCCTTTCGGTGATGGCGCCGACGGACCTTTCGGCCTATGAGTTGCGCCAGTGGGGCGCGGCGAGCGACCCCAACGAGGCCAACCGGCTCATCCTGCGTGCGAGCATCGTCAACCGTGCGACGTATGCGCAGCCGTTCCCGCTGCTCCGGCTCACGCTCCAGGACCGCTTCGGCGGGACACTGAGACAAGGCGACATCCAGCCTGCGGACTACCTGCCGGGCGCCGGCGTCGGGGGACTCCTCGGGCCGGGCGAGCGGGCGGACGCGCTCATCCGCATCGTCGATCCCGGGTCCGAGGCGGTCGGCTTCGAGCTCGACATCTGCCTGCCCGCGAAGGGCGGCGTGCGCTGCGCCAACCAGATCAAGACCGCCGGCCCGTGAAGATCGGTCCTTACGAGATTGCGGCGCCGCTCGCGCTCGCGCCGATGGCGGGCGTGACGGACCTGCCGTTTCGCCGCCTGTGCCGCAGCATGGGCGCAGGGATCGCGGCATCCGAAATGGTCACTTCGGACCTGCGCCTGTGGAACACGCCGAAGACGCGCCACCGGCTCGACCATCGCGGCGAGCCCGAGCCGCGCGTGGTGCAGATCGCGGGCTACGACCCGGCCATGATGGCCGACGCCGCGCGCATGAACGTCGAGCTCGGCGCGCAGGTCATCGACATCAACTTCGGCTGTCCCGCCAAGAAGGTGTGCAATCGCGCGGCCGGTTCCGCGCTCATGCGCGACGAGGGACTCGTCGCGCGCATCCTGGCCGACGTGGTCACGGCAGCCGGCGTTCCGGTGACGCTCAAGATGCGCACGGGCTGGGACCGCGACAACCGCAACGCCGTCGCTATCGCGCGCATCGCCGAGGACGCGAGGTATCGCGGGCCTCGCCGTGCACGGGCGGACGCGCGCCGATTTCTTCGCGGGCGAGGCTGAATACGAAACGGTCGCGGCCGTCAAGCGCGCCGTCCGTGTGCCGGTGTTCGTCAATGGCGACATCGATTGTGCGGCCAAGGCATTGAGAGCACTGGAACAAAGCGGCGCCGACGGCGTGATGATCGGACGCGCGGCCCAGGGCCGGCCCTGGATCTTCCGCGAATTGCGCGCGGGCCTCGCGGGAACTGCGGCCGCGCCGCCTGTGCTCGAAGAGGTCCGTGCTATCATGCTTTCGCACCTCGAGGCCCTTTACTCGTTCTACGGCGAGGCAAAAGGTGTCCGCGTGGCGCGCAAGCATCTCGGTTGGTATTGCCGTCTCCATCCGGAGGTCGGACACTTGCCAGCCGGGCTGTTGACGACGGAATGTGCGAGGGAGCAGCACCTGCTCACGAGCGAGTTCCTGTCAGGACTGATCGGCCGCACGGCGCGGGCAGCCTGACCGACAACGGACTGCGAGAATCGGGGACCACTTGGCAATGACCGCGAAGCAGAGGGCGCAGACGTCGCGCCGCCCGCAATATCTCCGTCCCGTCAACGGACACGCCCGCGAGATACCGCTGCGCGCCCACACCGAACAGGCGCTCGGCCACTATTTCGACAGCCTCAATGGCCACCGCCCGGGTCGCCTGTACGACCTGGTCATGCGCGAAGTGGAAATGCCGCTGTTCCAGGCCGTGATGGACTATGCCGACGGCAACCAGAGCCGTGCGGCGACCATCCTCGGCATCAATCGCGGCACCCTGCGCAAGAAGCTGCGCGAGTACGGACTCGCTTCCTGACGAGATGACGCGATCGAACGCCCGGCGGGCGTTGCTCTCGGTATCCGACAAGACCGGCATCGTCGACCTCGCGCGCGAGCTCGCCGCGCTCGGCTTTGTGCTGGTCTCGACCGGCGGCACGGCGCGTGCGATCGCCGCGGTCGGGCTTGCCGTAACCGAAGTGTCGTCGCTGACGGGCTTCCCGGAAATCATGGACGGGCGCGTGAAGACCCTGCACCCGAAGGTGCACGGCGCCCTGCTCGGCCGCGCCGGCACCGACGACGCCGTCATGCGCGAACAGGGCATCGAGCCGATCGACGTCCTCGTCGTCAATCTCTACCCGTTCGCCGCGACCATCGCACGCCCGGATTGCCGCTACGAGGACGCGATCGAGAACATCGACGTCGGCGGCCCGGCGATGTTGCGCGCTGCCGCCAAGAACCATGCCCGCGTCACCGTGCTCGTCGATCCGGCGGACTATGCGGGCGCGCTCGCGGAGCTGCGCCGAGGAGACGTCACCGAGGCGACGCGTCGCCGGCTTGCGGCGAAGGCGTTCGGCCACACCGCGCAATACGACGCGCTGGTCTCGGGCTGGCTGCGGCGCCAGCAGCGCGACGCCGCATTCCCGGATGCCCTGGCGGCAGGATTCCGCAAGCAGCAGGACCTGCGCTACGGCGAGAACCCGCACCAGGTCGCGGCGTTCTATTCCGATCCCCTGGCCGCGGGCGCATCCGTGGCTTCTGCGCGGCAGTTGCAGGGCAAGGAGCTCTCCTACAACAACATCGCCGACGCGGACACCGCGATCGAATGCGTGCGCCAGTTCGAGGAACCGGCCTGCGTGATCGTCAAGCACGCGAATCCCTGCGGCGTCGCGGTCGCGGCGAGCCTGCTCGACGCCTACCTGCGGGCCTACGAGCCGGACACGACCTCCGCCTTCGGCGGGATCATCGCCTTCAACCGCCCGCTCGACGCCGAAACCGCCGCGGCCATCGTCGAGCGGCAGTTCGTCGAAGTCATTGCCGCGCCGTCCTGCGAACCCGCCGCGCGCGAGGCGCTCGCCGGCAAGCAGAACATCCGCGTGCTGGAAACCGGGCCGCTCGCGGGCGCTTCGCCCGCCGCGCACGAACTCAAGTCCGTCGCCGGCGGCCTGCTTGTGCAGTCGCGGGACGAAGGCTCCGTCGGCGCAGCCGAACTCAAGGCCGTGACTCGCCGCGCCCCGGATGCCGCCGAACTCGCGGACCTGCTGTTCGCCTGGCGCGTCTGCAAATTCGTCAAGTCGAACGCAATCGTGTTCGCGAAAGACCGGCGCACCGTCGGCATTGGCGCCGGGCAGATCGAGCCGCGTCGTCTCGACGCGCATCGCGGCGATGAAGGCGGCCGATGCGGGCCTCGCAGTCACGGGCAGCGTCATGGCCTCGGACGCATTCTTTCCGTTCCGCGACGGGCTCGACGCCGCCGCCGAACTCGGCATCCGCGCAGTCATCCAGCCGGGCGGGTCCATGCGCGACGCCGAGGTCATCGCCGCGGCCGACGAGCGCGGCATCGCGATGGTGTTCACCGGCATGCGCCACTTCCGGCATTGAGCGCGATGAAGGTCCTCGTCATCGGCGGCGGCGGACGCGAACACGCGCTCGCCTGGAAGCTTGCGCAGTCGCCGCGGGTGACCGAGGTGATCGTCGCACCGGGCAATGCCGGCACGGCGCTCGAGCCGAAATGCCGAAACGCCGCGGTCGCCGCAACGGACGTTGCCGGGCTGGTCGAGCTTGCGCGCGCCGAGGGCGCCGGCCTCACGGTCGTGGGCCCTGAAGGCCCGCTGGTCGCGGGCGTCGTGGATGCCTTCCAGGCGGCGGGCCTTCCCTGCTTCGGTCCGCGCAAGCTCGCGGCGCGGCTCGAGGGCAGCAAGCAGTTCACCAAGGAATTCCTGGTGCGCCACGGCATCCCGACGGCGCGCTATCGCGCGCATTCACGCGCGAGACGTTCGATCCGGCGGCGATCCGGGCCCAGCGCCCGCCCATCGTCGTCAAGGCGGACGGGCTGGCTGCGGGCAAGGGCGTGATCATCGCCGCGAGCGCCGAGGAGGCCATACGCGCGGCCGAGGACATGTTCGCGGGCGCCTTCGGCGACGCGGGCCGCGTGGTCGTCGTCGAGGAGTTCCTCGAAGGCGAGGAAGCGAGCTTCATCGTCATGGCGGACGGCAAACACGTGCTGCCGCTCGCGACCTCGCAGGACCACAAGCGCCTCGGCGACGGCGATGCCGGTCCCAACACCGGCGGCATGGGCGCCTATTCGCCCGCGCCCGTCGTCACGCCCCGGATGCACGAGCGGATCATGCGCGAAGTCATCGACCCGACGCTGGCCGGCCTGGCCGCCGAAGGCATGCCGTACACCGGTTTCCTCTATGCCGGGATCATGATCGCGAAGGACGGCACGCCGAACGTGCTGGAATTCAATTGCCGGTTCGGCGATCCCGAGACGCAGCCGGTGCTCTCGCGGCTCAGGAGCGACCTCGTGACGCTGTGCGAGGCCGCGCTCGCGGGTCGGCTCGACACCGTGCAGGCCGAGTGGGACCCGCGCGCCGCGCTCGGCGTCGTGCTCGCGGCAGGCGGCTATCCGGACGATCCGCGCACGGGCGACGCGATCAGCGGGCTCGACGATGCCGCACGATTGCCCGGCAAGGTCTTCCACGCATCCACGCGCGCGGATGACGGGCGCGTGGTCACCGCGGGCGGACGCGTGCTGTGCGCCGTGGGCCTGGGCGACGGCGTCGCCGCTGCACAGCAGGCCGCCTACGCACTCGTCGACCGCATCCGCTGGGATGGCATGCAGTATCGGCGCGATATAGGCTGGCGGGCGCTATGAGCAAGATCCACCTGCGCCGCGAGCACGACCTCACGCCCAAGGACGCGCGCAAGAAGGTCGAGCGCGTCGCCGAGGTGCTGGCGAAGGAGTTCGACGCCGAGTGCACCTGGAAGGGCGACGTGCTGTCGGTCGATCACCCGGGCGTCAACGGCAAGGTGACCGTCGGCAAGAACGACGTCGTGGTCGAAGCCAGGCTCGGTTTCCTCGCGTCGATGTTCCGCGATCGCATCGACGAGGAGCTCACTCGAGTCCTCGACAAGGAATTCCCCGACGCCAAGGCCTAGGCTGGTCTCCCTGCCGGATGCGGCGCCGGCCGACAGACAACCTGCGACACGACGGCGGACCCTGAGCGCAGCCATGCGCACGAATCGCACCGCCTTGACGGGATGGATTGCAGCACTCGCACTCCTCGGTTGCGGGAGCGAAGCACGGCTGCAGGTCGAGCGCGGAATGGGTGCCGAGCCCGAGCTGCCGCCGCCCGAGAAATCGCTGATTCCCGTCGTCAACATCGCCCCCGCCGTCGGCTGGGACGGCGGCGGCAAGCCGGTTGCGGCCGAAGGACTCGCGGTCGTGGCATTCGCGGATCGGCTCGATCATCCGCGCTGGCTTTACGTACTGCCGAACGGCGATGTGCTCGTCGCCGAGACGGCGGCGCCGGAGCGCCCGGAGGACGGGCGCGGCATCCGCGGTTTCTTCCAGAAGAAGGCCATGACGAAGGCCGGCTCGGTGGTGCCCAGCGCCAACCGGATCACGCTCCTGCGCGACGTCGATGGCGACGGCGTGGCGGACCATCGTTCGATATTCCTTTCCGGCCTCAATTCGCCCTTCGGCATGGATCTCGTCGGCGGCCGGCTCTACGTCGCGAATACGGATGCGCTGCTGCGTTTCCCGTACCGGGACGGTGACACGGCGATCGGAGCGCCTGCCGAGAAAGTGGCGGACCTGCCCGCTGGCCTGCGCAATCACCACTGGACCAAGAACGTCCTCGCGGACCCGGACGGCTCGAAGCTTTACGTCACGGTCGGCTCGAACAGCAACGTGGCCGAGAACGGGATGGACGAGGAAGTCGAGCGCGCTGCCATCCTCGAGATCGATGCGCGCAGCGGTGCCCGCCGCGTGTATGCCTCGGGCCTGCGCAATCCCAACGGTCTTGTGTGGGAGCCGGTGACCGGCATGCTGTGGACCGTCGTGAACGAGCGCGACGAGCTCGGCAGCGACCTGGTGCCTGACTACATGACCTCCGTTCGCGACGGGGGATTCTACGGCTGGCCCTACAGCTACTTCGGCCAGGTCGTCGACGATCGCGTCGAGCCGCCGCGGCCGGACCTCGTCGCCACCGCGATCAAGCCCGATTACGCGCTCGGGCCGCACACGGCGTCGCTCGGCCTCGCGCTCTCCGAAGGAGCTCGCCTTCCGGATCGATTCCGGGCCGGCATGTTCATCGGGCAGCACGGCTCGTGGAACCGCAAGCCGCTGTCCGGCTATCGCGTGATCTTCGTGCCCTTCAGCGGCGGCCGGCCAACGGGCCCGCCGCTCGACGTGCTGACGGGGTTCGTGGACGGCGAAGGCAATGCAAGGGGAAGACCCGTCGGCGTCGCCGTCGACAAGGCGGGCGGGCTGCTCGTCGCCGACGACGTCGGCAACGTCATCTGGCGCGTCACCGAATCATCGCGCGCGCCTCACGCGGCCGCTCAGTCTCCCTGATCCAGCGCCGCACGCATCGCCGCGATGTGTTCCGGCGTACTGCCGCAGCAGCCGCCGATGACGCGCACGCCGAGCGCCTTCATGCGACGCGCGTAGTCCGCCATGACTTCCGGCGTGCCGCCGTAGGTGATGCGGTCGTCCTTCCAGCGCGGCATCCCGGCATTGGACTTCGCCATCAGGACGACGCCCTCCGGCCTCGCCTGCGACATCTCCGTCATCACGCGCTCGATCTCGGCCGGCCCGTTGCCGCAATTGGCCCCGACCACGGTGACGCCCCATCCGGCGAGGGTCTCGAGCGCGTTCACCGGCTTGATGCCCATCATGGTGCGAAAGTGCGTGTCGAAGCTCATGGTCACGATCGCCGCCAGGCCGGCTTCGCGCGCGCCCTCGACCGCGGCCTGAACTTCTTCAAGCGCACTCATCGTCTCGATGAGCGCGAAATCCGCGCCGCCGGCCTTCAGCGCTTTCGCCTGCTCGGCGAACGACGCCCGTGCGCCATCCGGAGTCAGCAAGCCAAGCGGATCCATCAGCTCCCCGGTCGGGCCCATCGATCCGGCGACCAGCCCGCGGGCCCGCCGCCTCGCGCGCGAGCCGCGCGCCCGCTTCATTCAGCTCGAATACGCGGTCCGCGAGGCCGTCGAGCTGCAGGCGATTGCGCGTGCCGCCGAAGGTGTTGGTCGAGATGAAGTCGCTGCCGGCTTCGACGTAGGCGCGGTGGATCGACGAAACGACGTCAGGCCGCTCCACGTTCCAGCGCTCCGGCGCGCCATCGGTGAGCCCGGCACGGTGCAGCATCGTGCCCATGGCGCCGTCGCCGAGGATGATGCCGCGGCGCTCGAGAAGTTCAGCCAGCCTGTCCACGACGTGCCCTGTCCATGTCCACCGCGCGCCAAAGGTACCACGACGCCGTCGTGCGGAACGGCGCCCAGCGCTCGCCGAGCTTCGCGAGCGACTTCGGCTTCGGCAGCGTTCGCTTGCCGTAGGCGATCTTGTAGCCGAGGCGGACGCCGTAGTCGTCCACCGGCAACACGTCCGGCCGGCCGAGCGTGAACATCAGGAACATCTCGACGGTCCAGCGGCCGACGCCGCGCGCCTCGATGAGCCGTTCGATGATGGCCTCGTCCTTCATGCGCGCGAGCGCGCGCCGGGGCGGGATGGTGCCGTCGAGGGAACGGGCCGCGATGTCCTTGAGCGCGGCCGACTTGGCGCGCGAGAAGCCGCAGCCGCGCAGGGCTTCGTCCGGAGTCTCCACGAGCCGCGCCGGTTCCGGGCATCCGTCGGTGCCGTACAGCGCGTAAAAGCGTCCGAGGATGGTCTTGGCCGCCTTGCCCGTGAGCTGCTGGTGGGCGACAGCCTGCACCAGTGCCTCGTACGGGCCCGCGCCGCGTTCGGGCTTGACCGCGTACGGACCGGCGCGGCGAATGAGCTGCGCCATCACCGGGTCGACCCGGCGCAGGTGGCGCAGCGCCTCGCTCATCCGCGCTTCATCGAATCGAAGAACTCCGCGTTGGTCTTCGTATCCTTCATCTTGTCGATGAGGAACTCGACTGCGGCCAGCTCGTCCATCGGGTGCAGGAGCTTCCTGAGGATCCAGATCTTGGCCAGCTCGTCCTGGGCCGTGATCAGTTCCTCGCGGCGCGTGCCCGAACGGTTGATGTTGAAGGCCGGGAACACGCGCTTCTCGGAGATGCGGCGGTCCAGGTGGATTTCGCTGTTGCCCGTGCCCTTGAACTCTTCGTAGATCACGTCGTCCATGCGCGAGCCGGTGTCGATCAGCGCGGTGGCGATGATCGTCAGCGAGCCGCCCTCCTCGACGTTGCGCGCGGCGCCGAAGAACCGCTTCGGCCGCTGCAGGGCGTTCGCGTCCACGCCGCCGGTCAGCACCTTGCCGGAGCTCGGCACGACCGTGTTGTAGGCGCGCGCGAGGCGCGTGATCGAGTCGAGCAGCACGACCACGTCGCGCTTGTGCTCGACCAGGCGCTTGGCCTTCTCGATCACCATCTCGGCGACCTGGACGTGCCGGCTCGCCGGCTCGTCGAACGTCGAGGCCACGACTTCGCCCTTCACCGTGCGCGACATCTCGGTCACTTCCTCGGGCCGCTCGTCGATGAGCAGCACGATGAGATAGACGTCGGGGTGGTTCCAGGTGATCGAGGTGGCGATGTTCTGCAGGAGCATCGTCTTGCCGGCTTTCGGCGGCGAGATGATCAGGCCGCGCTGGCCCTTTCCGAGCGGCGCCATCAGGTCGATCATTCGCGCGGTCAGGTCTTCGGTCGAGCCGTTGCCGCGCTCGAGCTTGAGACGCTTGGTCGGGTGCAGCGGCGTCAGGTTCTCGAACAGGAGCTTGTGGCGCGCGCTCTCAGGCGTGTCGTAGTTGATCTCGCCGACCTTGAGGAGCGCGAAATAGCGTTCGCCGTCCTTGGGCGGGCGGATCAGGCCCGAGATCGAGTCGCCGGTGCGCAGGTTGAACCTGCGGATCTGGCTCGGGCTGACGTAGATGTCGTCGGGCCCGGCGAGGTAGGAGCTGTCCGCCGAGCGGAGGAAGCCGAAGCCGTCCTGGAGGATCTCGAGGACGCCGTCCCCGTAGATGTCCTCACCGCCCCTCGCATGCGCCTTCAGGATCGAGAAGATCACGTCCTGCTTGCGCTGGCGGGCCATGTTCTCGAGGCCCATGGACTCGGCCATGGTGACGAGCTCGTGCACGGGCTTGTTCTTCAGCACCGTGAGGCTCATCGCGCTCCGTGACGCTGCAAGCTCCTCCGGCGAGATGACGTCGCCGTCCGGCCCGTCCATCCCGGTGTGATCGTCGACCGGGAGTCCTTCCTGGCTGTGGCGCGGTCCGCCGCCGCCGCGGTTGCGATGGCCGCCCTTCTGGCGATTACGGGCCTGGTTGCCGAGATAGCCCCTCATAGGTGCTGGTCCAGCAGGGCCGTCAGCTTGGACTTCCCGACGAGGCCCACCTGCTGCGCCTCCGGGGTACCATTCTTGAACAGGATCAGCGTCGGGATACCCCGTACGCCGTACTTCACGGGCGTATGGCGGTTATCGTCGATGTTGAGCTTGGCCACCTTGACCCGGCCCGCGTAATCCTTCGCGATGTCGTCGAGGATGGGGGCGATTGCCTTGCAGGGGCCGCACCATTCGGCCCAGAAATCGAGCAGGACGGGCGTATCGGATTTGAGGACGTCGGTATCGAACGTCGCGTCGGTCGTATGGACGATATTGCCGCTCACGCGGGCATTTCTCCTGGTTTCAAGTTGATCGGTGACGGGCGAATGCCCGATGCGGCACAATATTCAGCGCGTTTGGGAGCAATACGTGCGGGGAACCGCACCGCTAGGACCCTTTTGTAACGTGTCGGAGGCCTTTTTTCAAGTGATGACGCCCAAAGTAGTGATCCGTTGACACATCAGCAATTCTCGGACCTTTCCTTCACCGGACTGAACCTGCCTGAACCCGTCGCCCGCGGCATCGCCGACGCGGGCTTCGAGCACTGCACGCCAATCCAGGCCCAGACCCTGCCGCGGGCACTCGCGGGCTTCGACGTCGCGGGACAGGCCCAGACGGGCACCGGCAAGACCGCCGCGTTCCTGGTCGCCCTCTTCACGCACCTGCTGCGCTACCCGGCAGCTGCGGACCGGCCGGCCACTTCGCCGCGCGCGCTGGTGCTGGCGCCGACACGCGAGCTCGCGATCCAGATCCACCGCGACGCCGAGGTGCTCGCGCAGTACACCGGACTTGCGCTCGGCCTCGCATTCGGCGGCGTGGACTACGACAAGCAGCGCCGCACGCTCGCAGGAGGCGTTGACCTCCTGATCGGCACGCCGGGCCGCACCATCGATTTCTTCCGCCAGCACGTCTTCGACCTGCGCCACGTGCAGGTGATGGTCCTCGACGAGGCCGACCGCATGTTCGACCTCGGCTTCATCAAGGACATCCGCTTCCTTTTGCGCCGGCTGCCGGCGCCGGAGCACCGCCTCAACATGCTGTTCTCGGCGACGCTCTCGCACCGCGTGCTCGAGCTCGCCTACGAACACATGAACGACCCCGAGCTGATCCGCATCGAGCCCGAGCGCATCACCGCCGAGCGCGTGCGCCAGGTGATCTACTACCCGGCGATGGAGGAAAAGGCCGCCCTCCTCGTCCACCTGCTGCGCAAGGGCGCGGCCACCCGCACGCTGGTGTTCGTCAACACCAAGCGCCTGGCCGAGCGGCTCGAGCGCCTGCTGCGGGCGAATGGCGTCGTCGCCTCCGCGATGTCCGGCGACGTGCCGCAGCGCAAGCGGATGCGCATGCTGCGCGAGTTTCACGACGGCAAGCTGGCGGCACTCGTCGCGACCGACGTCGCGGCGCGGGGCCTGCACATCCCGGACGTGAGCCACGTGTTCAATTACGACCTGCCGCAGGACGCGGAGGACTACGTGCACCGGATCGGGCGCACCGCGCGCGCCGGCGCGGCCGGCGATGCGGTCAGCTTCGGCTGTGAGCAGTACGTCGAGTCGCTGCCGGACATCGAGGCTTTCATCGGCCACCGCATCCCGGTTGGCAGCTATGACCCGGCGGAACTCGGGGAACTCCGGCCCGCGCACTTCGCGCCGCGCTCTTTCGGCGACCAGGAAGACGACGGACCGTCGCCACGTGACATCGAGCGCCAGCCGGGCGGCTCTCGCGGCGGCGGCCCGGGCTCGGGCCCTCCCGGCGGCAGGCGCCGGCGGCGCCGGAGCGGACCCGGCGGCGGCGGGCCGCGCTAACTTCGCGAGCGGGCCGCAAGACCCTGCGCCAGCTCCAGCACCGATTCCACGCCTGCAAAACCATTTGCGGCTCGTGCCGGCGCACGATGCACCGGCCGGCGCACCGCGTACACCCAGCGAATGCCGTGGTCCCGCGCGGCACCGAGCACGGCCGCGTTGTCGTCCGCGAACAGCGTGCGGGCCGGATCGAATGGTTCGCGCACCGCAAACCTCCCCCAGAATTCCGCGTTCTCCTTGGGCACGCCGAAGTCGTGCGAGGAGTAGACGGCATCGAAGCGGCGCCGGATACCGAGGTGGGCGTCCTTGATCCCGAGGATCTCGGGATGGGCGTTGGTGACGAGGACGAGCCGACAACCCGCAGCCCGGACCTGGTCGAGGAACGCGCGCGCATCGGGCAGCCAGTCGATTTCGTGCCGTGTCGAGCGTTTCATGGTGACGAGGTCGAGCGCGAGCACCCGGCTCCAGTAATCGATGCAGTACCAGTCGAGAGTCCCGGCAGTCGATTCGAATATCGGCTGCATCATCCGGTGCGCTTCCTCGACCGCGATGCCACGGCTCTCGGCGAAGCTTCGTGGCAGGTGCTCCCCCCAGAAGCGCTTGTCGTAGGCAAGATCGAGGAGCGTGCCGTCCATGTCGAGCAGGACGGTGTCGATGGCGGACCAGTCGGGGGAATGGGCGCTTCCGTGCACGCTCCTATGATATAACGCGCCACTTTCCGGAGCCGAAATGACAACCGACCCGAACCAGCTGCTGCTCGACGTGACCGCGCTCGCGCGCGAGGCAGGGCGCGCGATCCTCGAGGTCTATGCGTCCTCGTTCAGCGTCCAGGAAAAGGCCGACAGTTCGCCGCTCACCGAGGCGGACCTGCGCTCCGAGAAGCTGATCCTCGCCGGCTTGCGGCGCATCGCGCCGGAGATCCCGGTGCTGTCCGAGGAATCCGCCCAGGCCGCCTTCGCCACGCGCAGGAAGTGGAGCCGGCTCTGGATCGTAGACCCGCTCGACGGCACCAAGGAGTTCGTGCAGCGAAACGGCGAGTTCACGGTCAACATCGCACTCGTGGACAACCAGCGGCCGGTGCTCGGCATCGTCCACGCGCCGGTGCTCGAGCGCGACTACTTCGCCTGCGAAGGCATCGGCGCCTTTCGCTCCGACGCCACGGCGCAGGGGCGCCCGATCCGCGTCGTGAAGCGCGGCACGGGCCCGGTACGGGTCGTCGGCAGCCGTTCGCACCGCGGCAGCTCGCTGGATGCCTTCCTGTCGCAGGTCGGCCCGCACGAACTCGTCGAGGTCGGCAGTTCGCTGAAGATGTGCCTCGTCGCCGAGGGCCAGGCGGACGTCTATCCGCGACTCGGGCCCACCTGCGAGTGGGACACCGCCGCCGGCCAGTGCGTGCTCGAACAGGCGGGCGGGCAGGTCCTCAAGCTCGATGGCGAGCCGCTCGAGTACAACCGCGAGAACACGCTCAACCCGAACTTCGTGGGATTCGGCGACGCCGACATCGACTGGCTCGCGATGGTGCGATGACCTGGGGGCTCCTGCTCTCCGTCGCCGCGCTCGCTGCAGCCGTCGCCTTCTGGCATTCGAGCCTTGCGGCCCGCGAGCTCGCGAACCGGGTCGCGCAGGAAACCTGCGCGGGTGCCAACGTGCAGATGCTGGACGGCACGGTTGCGATACTGCGCCTGCGCATCGTGCGCGGCGGCGATGCGCCGATCGCCTGGCACCGCACCTACGTCTTTGACTACACGGCCGACGGTTACGCGCGCCAGCGCGGATTCGTCGTGGTGACGGGCGACCATGTCGACACGGTCGGGCTCGGCCCGCGCGCGGTATGAGCCCGCACTCGCAGGTCGACCTGCACATGCATTCCACCGCCTCCGACGGCATCCTCGATCCGGCTGCGCTCGTCGCCTACGTCGCCGCCCGCGGCGTGAAGCTCATGGCCCTCACTGACCACGACACGGTTGCGGGCGTCGAGGCCGCTACGGCGGCTGCACGAGACCTGGACCTGGGGTTCGTCGCGGGAGTCGAGATTTCGGCGAGCTGGCGCGGGCGCTCCATCCATGTGCTCGGGCTCGCGATCGACCCCGCCTCGCCCGCCCTTGCACGTGCGCTCGCCGCGCAACAGGCGCGGCGCGAGGCACGCGCCGAGCGGATCGCCAGCCGGCTGGATGCGGCGGGTGCGCCGGGAAGCGCCGCGCTCGCAGAGATCCGTGCCGACGGCAGCCTGCCGACCCGCACGCACTTCGCACGCAAGTTGGTCGCGCTCGGCATGGCCGCCGACATGGGTTCAGCCTTCGAGCGCTGGCTCGGCCGCGGCCGGCCGGGGCACGTCGGTGGCGACTGGCCAGAGCTTGCCGAGGCGACCGCGTGGATCGTGGACGCAGGCGGCAAGGCGGTGATCGCGCACCCGATGCGGTATCAACTTTCGGCCGGCGCGCGCCGCGAAATGTGCGCCGAGTTCGCCGCGGCGGGCGGGCGCGGCGTCGAGGTCATGACCGGCGGGGGCAGCCCGCGCGACCGCGAGGCCGCCATTTCACTCGCCGTCCGCTGCGGCCTCGAAGGCTCGGTCGGCTCGGACTTCCACGACCCGACGGTGCCGTGGAATCCGCCGGGTCGATTGGCTAAGCTTCCCGGGTCGGTCCGACCCGTGTGGCTGGACCCCGCTTTCCCCGTCCTCGAGACCGACACCCTGCCGTCATGACGGACGAAGACAAGGTCAACACCGAGCTGTTCGCGCGCATGCAGCGCCTGCGCGAGCTTCGCATCGAGCATCGTGACCTCGACGACGTCATCTGCCGCCTGTCGCTCGACATCTACATAGACGAGCTGCAGCTGCGCCGCCTCAAGAAGCGCAAGCTGCTGCTCAAGGACCAGATCCTGCGGCTGGAGAGCGAGCTGATCCCGGACCTCAACGCATGATGAATCGCGCCGCCGCACTGATGGCTGCGATCAAGGCATTCGTCGGCAATCCCCAGTTCCCGGTGATCGCCGCCACGGCGATACTCGTGACCGTCGGCGTGCTCTGGGGCCGGCGCTGGTACCTCGCGCGCACCAACGGCCACGCGGGCGGAATCGTCGCCGACGCCGTCGCCGTCGTCACGCCGTACCTGGTGGGCCTGCTGATCCCCGGCCTTGCGCTGTTCGCCGCAGGCGGCGAGCCGCGGCCCTGGTACGAGACGGCCGCGACGCTGCTCGCGCTGCTCGCCCTGATCCGCCTCGTGATGTTCCTGCTCAGGCTCTCGCTCGGCAAGAGCCGGACCATCAAGACCTGGGAGCTGCGCGCGACGCTGCTCGTCTGGGCCGTGATCGCGGCCGAGGTCCTCGGCTGGCTCGACCCGGTGATCGCGCAACTCGACTCGATCGGGCTCACCGGGGGCAAGACGCGGATCACGATCTGGTCCGTGCTGAAGGCGATCGCCACGGTCACGGTCTTCGTGGTGGTCAGCGTCTGGATCGCGCGCTGGATCGACAAGCGCATCACCGCCATCCAGGAACTGGCACCGTCGACGCGGATCGGCATTGGCAAGGCTGCATACGCGTTCCTGATCACGTTCGGCGTGCTCTTCGGGCTGCAGGCGTCGGGCGTCGACCTGACCGCGCTCACCGTCTTCTCCGGCGCCATCGGCCTCGGCCTCGGTTTCGGCCTGCAGGCCATCGCCGCGAACTTCGTCAGCGGCTTCGTGCTGCTGATCGACCGTTCGATCAAGCCCGGCGACGTCATCAGCTTTACGGGCAGCACGGGCACCAGCACCACCGGGTTCGGCTGGGTCGAGGAATTGCGCGGGCGGCATGTCGTGATCCGTGACCGTGACGGCGTCGCGACGCTCGTGCCCAACCAGAACGTGATCACCAACCCGCTCATCAACTGGAGCTATGGCCATCCGCGGGTGCGCCTGCGACTTCCGGTGCGCATCGCCTACCACGACGACGTGGAGCTCGCGCTCGACCTGTTGCTGAAGGCTGCCGACCACCCTCGGATCCTGCGCGACCCGCCGGCCGTGGCCCGGCTGCTCGAGTTCGCCGACTACGGGATGGAGATCGAGCTGCGCTTCTGGATCGGCGATCCCGCCGAGGGCGTCAACAACGTCCGCTCGGACGTGAACCGGCGGATCTGGGCCCTGTTCCGCGCGAAGGGCATCACCATCCCGCCCGCCCAGCGCGAAATCCGCATCCTCGAGGGCGGCAAGTCGGCGTCCGCGCTCGCGCCACTCGATACCCGGCCGGTCGTGCCGTCGAACGACGGTCAGGACTGAGCATGATTCCCGAGGGCGAGTACACGCTCTCCTACGTCCGCAGCCCCGGTCCCGGGGGCCAGAACGTCAACAAGGTTTCGAGTGCCTGCGAGTTGCGCTTCTACGTCGCCGCGACGTCACTGCTGGACGAGGGCGGCAAGCAGCGGTTGCGCCAGCTCGCGGGCCGCCGTCTCACGCAGAACGACGAGATCGTCATCGAGGCGCATCGCCATCGCGGCCAGGAAGCGAATCGACGGGACGCGATCGGGCGGCTCGAGGCGCTCATCGAGCAGGCGCAGCACGTGCCGAAGCCGCGCAAGAAGACGCGCCCGGGGCGCGCGGCGAAGGCACGGCGCCTGGACGGGAAGAGACTGCAAAAGAACAAGAAGCAGATGAGGGGAAGGCCGGCATTCGACTGACCGAACGGCCGCCGCGGGCGATGCCCTATTTCGGGGCCTTGTCCCGCGGCAGGAGCCAGGCCCCCAGCGCCGGCAGCAGCAGCATCGCGCCCAGCATGTTCACCAGGAACATGAACGTCAGCATCATGCCGACGTCGGCCTGGAACTTGAGCGGCGAGAACACCCAGGTCGCGACGCCGATCGCGAGCGTGACGCCGGTGAAGAAGATCGCGGCGCCGGTGACGCGCAGGGCCGCCAGGTACGAGTAGTGCACGTTGTGGCCGCGGTCCAGGAACTCCTGCATGCGGCTGAACAGGTAGATGCCGTAGTCGACGCCGATCCCGGCGCCGAGCGCGACCATCGGCAGCGTGTTCACCTTGAGGCCGATGCCGACGAAGGCCATGACCGCGTAGACCAGGATGGACACCAGCGCGAGCGGGATGATCACCATGACCGTGCCGATCACCGAACGGAAGTTCACGAGGCACATGATCGTGACCGCCGCGAACACCCAGCCGAGGATCACGAACTCCTTGGCTTTCACTTCCTCGTTCTGCGCGGCCATGACGCCGACGTTGCCGGTCGCGAGCCGGTAGGTCACTTCCGGCGTCGGGTACTTCTCGCGGTACGCCTTGACCTCCCCGACGACGCGCTCGATCGTCTCGGCGCGGTGGTCCGACAGGAACAGCATCACCGGCATCACGCTGCAGTCCCGGTTGAGGAGCCCGGTGCTGGTCTCGATGTAGTTCTGCGCCTGCACCAGCTGTCGCTCGTCGCGCGGCAGGTTGCGCCACTTGAGGCTCCCCTCGCTCCAGCCGGCGCTGACCACCTTCGACACGCCCGCGAGCGTCATGACGTCGCGCACGCCCTCGACATTCGCCATGTGCCAGGCGAAGCGGTCGATCGCGTCGATGATGGGGAAGCTGATGCAGCCGTCCGCCCGGGTCTCGACGATCACGTTGATGATGTCGGTGCCGACCGAGAACCGGCTGCTGATCAGGTTGCTGTCCCGGTTGTAGCGCGAATCGGCGCGCAGCTCCGGCACGCCGGCCTGGGTGTCCCCGATCGGCGTCTCGAGGCCCTTGATCGCGCCCAGCACGCCGAGGACCAGCGCGATGGCGATGATCACGGCCGCGGGCCCGCGATGGGTGATGCGGGCGAGGCGCTTCCCACACGCCCTGCAGCGCCTGCTGGCGCTTCGCGACGCGGTCGCGGAAGCGGCCGGTGATCGGCACGAACGACACCAGGACGGGCAGCAGGATCAGGTCGGTCAGGATGATGACGCCGATGCCGAGGCTCGCCGTGACCGCCATCTCGCGGATCACCTGCACCGGGATCAGCAGGATGGTGATGAAGCCGACCAGGTTCGCCAGCAGGGCGATGATCGCCGGCAGGAACAGCAGCCGGAAGGTCCGGCGCGCGGCCTCGTTGCTGTCGGCGCCGCTCATCGCGGCGTCGCTCACGGCGCTGATCTTCTGCACGCCGTGGCTGGTGCCGATCGCGAAGATGATGAACGGGACCAGGATCCCGAGCGGGTCGACGCCGTAGCCGAGCAGCACGAGGAGCCCGAGCATCCACACCATGGCGACCAGCGAGGCCACCACCGGCACCAGGGCGATCCGGAACGACTGGATGTAGATCCAGACGAGCAGCAGCGTGAGGGCGACGGTCACGACCGCGAACGTCACCACCGACAGCGCGCCGTCGGCGACGTCGCCCACGACCTTGGCGAAGCCGATCATGTGCACGGACACCGGCCCCTGGACCGCGATGTCGACCTTGTCGCGCTCGATACGGGCGCGCACCTTCTCCTCGAGCTCCTTCGAGACGGCGATATAGTCGACCGGCGCGCCCGTCTCCGGATCCGCGTCCACGAGCTGGGCGCTCACCATCGCGCCGGAGAAGTCGTTTGCGACCAGGCGACCGACGATGCCGGCCTTGAGGATGTTCTCGCGCACGCGCGCGAGTCCCTCGGCGTCGGGCTGGAAATCCGAAGGGATGACGTCGCCGGCCTCGATGCCGCCCTCGACGACCTCGGTATAGCGCGTGTTCGGCGTCCACAGCGACTGCACGCGCGCGCGGTCCACGCCCTTGATGAAGAAGACCTCGTCAGTCGCGACCTTGAGTGCCTGGAAGAACTCCGGCGTGAACATGTTGCCGTCGCGCGCGACGACCGCGATCAGCAACCGGTTGGCCCCGCCGAACTCCTCCTTGTGGTCGAGGTAGGTGCGGATGTACTCGTGCTCGAGCGGCAGCTGCTTGTTGAAGTTGGTGTCGAGCTTGAGGCCCGTCGCCGCGACCCAGCCGAGCGCGATGGTGACGAGCGCGAAGACCGCGAGGATGATCGCGCGGTGGCCGAAGACGTGGGGCTCGAGCCAGGCCGCGATCCGCTGGTCGCCGGATTCCCTCATGTCGCGCCGTCGCCCGGCAGCGGCAGGCGCCGCACGCCGCCCTCGCCCGCCACGACCAGGTCACCGTCGCCCGAGGGCACGAGGGCGGCGATCGCCTTGCGGTCGTCCTGCTGGGTGAGCCCGAAGCTGCGCCCGCCGTCGTGGCTGACGAGAATCACGCCCGCGGTGCCCGCGACGACCACGGTGTCCGCATCGACTCGCGCCCCGGCGTCGAGCAACGCCGTGGTGCCGGTGGGGATCGGGGCCCAGGTCGTGCCGCCGTCCTCCGACCGGAACAGGTTGCCGCGCAGGCCGAACGCGAGCACGACGTCGCCGTCGAGCGCGAGGACCCCGTGGAAGGAACCGTCGTAGGGCGACGGCAGCTCACGCCAGCTCGTGCCGTCGTCGTCGGAGCGGAACAGCCGTCCCGCTTCGGCACCGAGGTACATGCGCCCTGGCGGCCCGCGCGTGATCGCGTTCAGGTGGAACTCGAACCCGAGGTCCACGTCGGCCTCCATTTCGTCTGCGGCCGCCTCGACCTTCTCGGCGCCGGCGAGCGGCGCCGGCTCGAACGGCACCTGGCTCCACACCGCGCCGCCATCCGTCGTCACGTAGATGACGCCGTACGCGCCGACGGCAACGCCACGCATCGCGTCCGCAAAGGCGACGTCGAGTAGCGGCTGCGGGCTGGCCGGCTCGAAGTGCACGAGCTCCCAGGATTCGCCCCCGTCCTGCGTGCGCAGGATGGTCTCCACGTGGCCGACCGCCCAGCCGTGCAGCTCGTCGGCGAAATACACGGCAGTCAGGTTTGCGCTGGCCGGGACCGGCGACTGGGTCCAGGTGCGGCCGGCATCCGCGGAATGGAGGATGTGCCCGCGCTCGCCAACCGCGACAACGCGCGGACCCGCCCAGGCGACGTCGAGGAGCAGTGAGCGGACCGCCAGCGGCGCGATGACCGCGGGTCGCGCAGCCGGATCTTCCGGCACCGCGTCCTGGCCGAGCGTCGGCGCCGCCACCGCGAGGGCGAAGGCCGCGAGGGCGAGCCTCAAGCGCAGCCCCGGCCTCGGCCTAGCGCGTGCCGCGGTTTGCGATCGCGGCCGGCGTGAAGTCGGCGGCCGTCTTCTTGGCATTGAAGTTGACCGTCACCGGCTCTTCGTTGTCGAGGCCGAGCGCGAGGTAGCGGCCGGACTGGAGATCGTAAGTCGTCTCGAGCGTGGTCCAGAAGGTCGGGATCTCGTAGTAGTTGATCGAATGGCCTTCCTGCACGCGCCAGAGCTGGTCGCGGTTGTCGTAGCAGTCGACGACCAGGATCTGCCACGAGTCCTCGTCGACGTAGAACGTGCGGCGCTTGTAGATGTGGCGCTGGCCGGGCTTCAGCGTCGCGTCCACGACCCAGACCCGGTGCAGCTCGTAGCGCGCGTGCTGCTGGTTGATGTGCAGCGGCTTCAGGATGTCGTCGTTCTTCAGCTTGTTGCTGTGCAGCGGATAGGCGTTGTACGGAACGACGATTTCCTGCTTGCCGACCAGCTTCCAGTCGTAGCGCTCGGGGCTGCCGTTGAAGATGTCGAACTGGTCGGACGTGCGCAGCCCGTCCGATCCCGTGCCGGGATTGTCGAATGCGACGTTCGGCGCGCGGCGCACGCGACGCTGGCCCGGGTTGTACAGCCAGGCCTTGCGATGCTCCTTGGTCTGGTCGAGCGTCTCGTGCACCAGCAGGATCTCGCCCGCGAGCCGCGCCGGCGCGACTGTTTCCTGGATGAAATAGAGGATCACGTTGTCGAGCGCCGCCTCGGTCGCACCGGGCAGCGCATAGCCGACGTAGGTCTCGTCGTGGAACTTGACCATGTTGTAGCTGCCGGCGCGGGTCACCGCCGCCTGGCCGATCACGCGCTCCGCGATGTCCGCGCGGTAGCGCAGGATGTGGTTCCAGATGACCTCGACGCCCGTCTTCGGCACGGGGAACGGTGACCCGCCGATCGCGCCCGTGACGCCGTTGCCGCTGCCGGTCAACTTCGCGGACGTGGCGTTCGACTTGACCGAGTCGTAGATGCGCTGCGGGAAGGCCGCGCTGCGGCGCGACGGGTAGACGTTCATGAAGTAGCTGCCCTTGTACGCGGCGAGCAGCGCCTTGTGGCCCGCGGTCAGGCTGGCCGCGTACTTCGAGGCATTCGATGCGTCGATCTTGTACAGCGGCTTGTCGGCGGCGAACGGATCCGGATGATGCCCGCCCGACTTGAACCCGGGCGCGCCGGCGTCGGCCGCCGACTTCAGTCCGCCGCTCCACGCCGGGATCGTCCCGGCCGCGTTGGCCGCCTTCTCCGCACCCATCGGCGTCAGGTCCGCCCCGATCCCCTGGGCCGACACGGTGGTGGCGGCGAACCCGAGCGCTCCCGCAGCGAGGATTCCGGCACCGAGGATGTACTTCAGCTTCATCATGGCTTTCCTCCGCCCCGGGGTCAGAACGAGTACTTGATGTTCGCCGCGAGAAAGTCGCGGTCGCCCAACTCGTTGTAGCGGCCGGCGCCGTCGAACGTCGTGTAACTGACGTCAAATTCCAGACTTGACTGGTAGCTCGCCAGCACGCCGAAGGTCGCGCCGCGGCGGCCATCGACGAAATTGCCGCCGGGCCCGGGCGTCGTGCCGTCGACGTCCTGTGACCAGACGAAGCGCGGCGAGAAGTTCCAGGCGCCGATCAGGCTGAGGTAATCCAGCCGGAGCGCCATGCGATAGCCCCAGGAGGTCGCGTCGGCAAAGCGGTTCAGCGGTTCGACCTCGCCGAAATGCCGGCCGGCGAGCGCTTCGTTGCCGGACACCGAGGTGCCCGGCCCATTGAAGCGCAGGCCCTGCCCGGTCGGGCCGCCTTCGGTCTTGCTCGGCATGCTGGAGACATGGGTCATACCGGCCTCGATCACGGCGACCAACTGCGAGGCGCCCAGCATTGGCGGGAACGCCTTGGTCGCGGTCATCTGGCTCTGCCACATGTCGTAGACATCCCAGCCCTGGACCACCTGGTCCGGACCGTACGCACCGAGCTGCCCGCAGCGCGAGAGCGTCGGCAAGGCCGGCGTGCAGGTCGTGGGAAAGGGGATGCCCTGCGCGGCAAGCGCGGCGGCCTCGAACGGCGTCAGCGCCGCGAACAGGACTTCGACGTCGTCGAACTGCAGCGGCACGTCCTGGCGATAGGACACTTCGCCCTGCAGCGCGATGCCGGTCATGCCGAGCTGCGTGTTGAAGGACACGCCGAACAGCTGGATGTCCTCCGGGTACTCCGTGAAGTACCTCGCTGTCTGCGCGTATTCATGAGTGGCGAGCGCGGTCGCCTGCGCCGACACGCTGCCGCCGCCGAGCGCGGTGTTGCCCGCGATCGTGGCGTATTCGGCGGCTGTCACGACTGAGAGGTCGCCGCCCCTCGCCGCGGCAGCGTTGGCGCCGGCGTTGGCGGCGATCCCGACCGCCACATCGAGCGGCAGGCCGGACGCGAGGCCCTGCGCCGTCGCGATAGCCGCCGTCAGCGTGCCGAGTGAGTTGGCGAGGCCGGCCTGGGTGCCGGTGCGGCCGCTGATGAGCGGCAACTTGCTGTGATAGTTGACGAAGTAGAAGCCGAACTCGGTGCCCTGCGCGAAATCCGGCAGGTACCAGCGCAGTGCCATGCCGTACTGGCCTGAGTCCGAGGGCTCCAGCGTCGGTCCGCGCGGCACGCCCTGGAAATTCTCGATGAACGGCCCGCCGAGCGGCCTGAAGTCCGTGCCCTGGTCCGAGAACGCGCCGAAGCCGAGGAACACTTCCTCGCCGCCGCGCGGAACGA
This sequence comes from uncultured Gammaproteobacteria bacterium, assembly GCA_963760725.1. Taxonomy (GTDB): domain Bacteria; phylum Pseudomonadota; class Gammaproteobacteria; order Steroidobacterales; family Steroidobacteraceae; genus SCUD01. The sequence continues at coordinate 269,502 of CAVXET010000005.1, read as the reverse complement.
AATCGTTGCCCGAGAAGTAGGTGCCGACCGGCTCCGGCTCGGTGCGGTCCCAGTCGAACAGGCCGATGCCTTCCACCGTCAGGTTGTCGGTGAGGCCGAAGCCGACCTTCAGCATTTCCTGCGGCAGGTAGGCTTCGCGCAGTTCCGATCCGGGTACGCGCAGCGCCGCGACGTCGAAATGGTTGATGGCGCCGTTGATGCCGCCCTGGATGAACGTGCTCTCGCCCCAGTTCACCACCTGGCGTCCAGCGCGTACGTCGAGCAGGTGCCCGCCGACATCCCAGCGACCGTAGACAAACGCGTCGAGCAACCGGGTGTACGAGCCCGCGAGGTCCTTGCCCGATTCCGAGATCTCGGTGCGGGCGGTATCGTGGTCCTCGACCATGTCGTCGTACAGCAGCGAGCCGCGCACGAACAGGCCGAAGTTCTCGCCGCGATCGAGCGACAGCTCGGCGACCATCTTGTATGCGCTCGACACCCGGCCACTCTTGTAGTTGAGGTCGCCGTCGTCGATATTCGGCGAGCGGCCGCTGCCCCCGTCGGCGGTGCCGATCAGGCGCGGGTCGCGGTCTTCGTCGCGCCAGATCTGGCCGAACGAAAACGTCGTGTCGAAGCTCCCGTTCCAGCCGCCAGCGGCGAAATCAACCGCCTGTGCGGCGCCTGGCGCAAGAATCGCGGCGACGAGCGCGGGCAACGGTCGAACAAGAGTCTTGGTCATGTGTTTCCCCAAGGCCAGGACCGGTCGGAATTTCGCGCAAGGATATATCAGCGGTCGGACTTTGCACTGCAAAACGCAGCGGCCGATCAGCTGTGGGTGACCTGAAGGATGCTGTTGCGGATCTGTTCGGAAAGCACGACGCGCGCGTCCTCCGCGACGGCAATGAGCGCGTCGTCATACGTCAGCTTGCCCTCGCCGTCCTGGCGTACGACGCCACGCTGGCGCAGGAGGTCGATGAAGTCGCGGAACATGGCCTTGTCGAAGAACTCCGGTGCGGCGAGCCCGTAGAGCATGGACATGCGCTGCGCCATCGCGACGCAGCGTTGCTCCAAAGCCTCGGGCGTCAGCGCTCCGGGCCCGGCGCGGAGCAGCAGCGCGATCGCGAGGTAGTAGCGCTCGATCGCCTGGACGGTCGCCTGGGCGAGCACTGACAGCCGGACCGCCTCCGCGCTCCCGGTCGTCGAACGACGCCAGGTCGATCCGTCGGCGCTGCGCTCCAGCAGTCCCAGCTTTTCGAGCGCGGCGAGCACGCCGTCGACGACTCCCGGCAGTTCGTCCTCGCGCCAGCGCAGGTTGAGTTCCGCGCGCATGTAGGGATACACCCGCCACAGCAGGCGCTGGATGTCCTCGTGGCGCATGACGGCGTTGTTGAGGAACGCGCAGGCCACCAGCGACGGCATGGCAAAGAGGTGCAGCACGTTGTTGCGGTAGTACGTGGCGAGCACCGCGTTCTTCTCGTCCATCCGCAGCACGTCGCCAAGCGGATGCGAGCGCCGCTCGAGCATGCCCATGAGCTCGACCTGGCGGATGATCGCGGCGCCGTCCGCCCCCGCGACCGAAACGTCGGGTGAATAGGGAAACGCCTTCAGCAGGTCGATGTAGAGCTGCAGCTGGCGCTCGAGGTCGGCCTCGAGCATGGCCTGGCGCGGCGCCGCGAGCAGCGCGACCGCGAGCAGGTTCACCGGCGTGACTGCTGCCGCGGCGTTGATGCGCCGCATGACTTCGCCGGCAACGGCGTCCACGGCCTCGCCGAACCAGGCCGGCCGCGCATCCTCGCCGACGACGTCCCCGCGCCAGTCCGGCTGCACCTGGTCGAGCGTCGCATCGAGCAGCAGCGGCTCGCCGAAAGCCACGTAGACCCGCCCGAGGGGTTTGCGCAGCTCAGGCAGGACGCCGAACAGGCCACCGACGGATTCCTTCTCCTTCGGGCGTCCCATCAGCTCGTCGATGTACGACTCCCCTTCCAGCAGCTTGTCGTAGCCGAAGTAGACCGGCACGTAGGCGACCGGGCGGCGCGTGTCGCGCAGGAAGCTGCGCACGGTCATGCTGAGCATCCCGGTGCGCGGCCGCAACAGCCGGCCGGTGCGGCTGCGGCCGCCCTCGATGAAGAACTCGATGGGGTGGCCGCGATTCATCATCACGTCCACATACTTCATGAACACGATCGGATACAGGCCCGAGCCGCGGAAGCTGCGCCGGATGAAGAAAGCCCCGCCCTTGCGCAGCAGGCGGCCGAGCACCGGCAGGTTCAGGTTCACGCCCGCGGCCACGTACGGCACGGCGTAGCCGCGCTTGTAGATCACGTACGACAGCAGCAGGTAGTCGACGTGGCTCCGGTGGCAGGGCATATAGACGATCTCGCAGGCCGGCGGCAACCGGTCGAGGTACTCGGCGTTCCTCACCTCGATGCCGTCGTAGACCCGGGTCAGGAACCGGCTGAGGATTCGATCCGCGATGCGCACAAACGTGTGCGAGTAATTCGCTGCGATCTCGAGCGCGTGCTTGCGCGCGACCAGGAGCCCGTCCCGGCGCGAGCGCTTCGTGTCGCGGATCTCCTGGCGCACAGCCTGGCGCACCGCCCTCGTGCGCAGCACCTGCGCGATGATCGCGCGCTGCCGCGACAGGTCCGGCCCGAGCGTGTCCACGCGCATGTGGCGGAACTCGGCGCGCATGTCCTTGAGCAGCTTGCGCGCCCCGCGTGCGCCGTCGGGCCCGACGGCGGCATAGCCCTGGATCGGGCGCGGTTCGCCGAAGCGGATCAGCGTGCCGCGGCCGTTGAAGACGATCGACAGCAGGCGACGGAACGGGCCGACGAACGCCCAGTTCTCGGAGAACAGGAGGCCGAGAAAGGATTTCTCGCGTTGCGGTGCGCGTCCCCAGTAAACAGCGACGGGCACGATGTCGAGTTCCAGCACCGGGTCGGTGCCCGCAGCCGCCACCGCGCGCGCGAGCTCAGGCGGCGTGCGGCGGTCCGCGCGCCGGCGCAGCACGCCGGCGCGGCGTTCGAGGTCGACCGCCGAGTGCGGCAGGTCGAAGCCGCGCAGCTTGAGGCGCTTGCCCGGGCGCCGGAGCCCGCCCTGCATGCAGGCGATCTCGAGCGCGAGCAGGTCCGAGGTGCTGCGTTCCTCCAGCACGTAGAGCAGCGGCCGCGCGCGCCCGTGCAGGCGCTGGAGCGCGTCCTCCGGAACAACGGTCGGGCGGACGAACGGACGCATGAGCCCGCGCAGCATCCACATGAGGGTGCGGTTCAAGGCAGGGCCTGCTCAGTCCCCGGACGGCTCGTCTTTCTTCGGGGTGCCGCCCTCGTCTTCTTCCAGGCGTTCGTTCATGGAGTCGCGGTACTGCTCGGCGGCCGCGTCCGTACGGTCCTGCACCTTCTTCGGCGTCCCGACGAGCGGGCCGAACGCGGTGTCCTCCACCTTCATCGGTTCTTCTTCCTCCGGCTTGTCCGAACCGCCGCAGCCTGCGAGCGCGGCCACGACCGCCAGCATCCCGATCGCAAAGTTAGCGCGCATCGCTGCACCTCCCATTCGGCATTCCGGCAAGTCTAGCGCTTATCCGCGACTTGCCCCGGGCTTGTGCGGACTTCGCGGCGGTCGGGGACCCTCGCTCGCGCCGGAACTTTATGCGCTCGCTCGGGGACCCGCCCGCCGCTTGTCCGCGCCCGCTGCGACGTGCCGGGCTCGCGCTGGCGCGCGCGGAGGACGGCCGGGTCCTGAGCGAGTGAGTGTCCGATCTTCCGAACGAGCGAAGGAACCCGGCCGGCCGACAGTGCGCGCCAGCGAGTGCCACGAGGACGCTTGAGTGCGGTTCAGCGACGCTTCGGGAGGTCGAGCGCCACGAGGAAATATTCGAAGAGGTAATTCACGACCGAGACCTCGCTGTGGAGGCGATGGTCCGAGTCGAGGATGTGCAACGTCGCCGAATGCTCGCGCGCGAACTTCATGCTGTTCTCGACCGGCACGACGTCGTCCTTCCAGCCGTGCACGATCGTCTTCGGGCACGGCGCCGGCTTCGCGGTCAGCTGTTCCATGCCCGGCATGTAGAACGCGGGCGCAAGCAGGAACAATCCGCGCGCATGCAGCAGCGCCGACGCGGAAGTCGCGACGTAACCGCCCATGCTCGAGCCGACCAGCACGAGATCGCCGCGCAGGTCGCGGCAGAAGCTGAGCAGTCGCGTCACGCGGTCGCGCGCGTCGTTGACGCCGCGGTAGTCGACCGAGTCGACGTTCCACCCCTCGCTCTTCGCGACTTCCGCCATCGCGGAGATCTTGGTTCCCCACGGGCCGCTTTCCTGCCCGTGCGAGAACACGACGTGACGACTCGCCATGCATCGCTCCGTTGAAGGACGGCCCGATGGTATCAGCCCCGGCGCGGCTTCCACAGCAGCGCATCGAGGTCGAGCCCCCCGGTGCGCGCCATGTCCACCCGGCCGTTCCGGAACACCATGCCCTCCTCCTCGAGCAGGCGCCGCTGCATGCGGTGCGCCTTCGAGCCGGCAGGCAGGCTGATCCGGCCCTGTGCATTCAACACGCGATGCCAGGGCAGCTTGAGCGATGCGGGCGCGACCTTGAGCGCGTGGCCGACGAGGCGCGCGCGCCGCGGGGCTCCCGCGCGCCGCGCAATGCCGCCATAGCTCGCGACTTCCCCGCGGGGAATGTCCGCGACCGCCTTCCAGATGCGCTCCAGCAACTTGCGGTCCGTCACAACCATGAGCGGCGATTCTAGCTGCGGCAGCGCCGCGTGCTATCGTCGCGTTGCCGTGGACGCCGAGGACGACCGGACCCAGATCGACCCGCGGGCCAATCCCTGGGCGATGCTCGCGGCGCTTCCGTTGTTCTCCGGCCTGCCCAAGCACGTCGTCGACGAGGCCGTCACCGAACTCGAGTGGATGTCCCTGCCGGGCGGGGGCCTGCTGTTCGAGGCCGGCAGCCCGGCCGACGCGGTCTACTTCGTGGTGAGCGGCTGCCTCGGCGTGTACGGACCGGGCGGCGAACTGGTCGGGCGCATCGCGGCCGGCGAGACGGTCGGCGAGATGGGACTCATCGTCTCGCGTCCGCGCCGGGCGACTGTACGGGCATTGCGCGACTCGGAACTGGCGATGCTTTCGGCCGGCACGTTCGAACGCGTGCTCCTCGGGCACCCGCAGGCGATCCTCCGCCTCGCCCGCCTGACCGTGCTGCGCATCGACGATCGCGATGCCGAACGGCAGCGGGTCATGACGCCACGCACGCTCGCGCTCATTCCGCTCGACGAGTCGGTGGAACTGCCGCTGCACGCCGCACGTCTCGTCGATGCGCTTGCCCGGTTTGGTCGCGTCGACCTCGTCGGACGCCAGCGGGCGGGCAGCCACAGCCCGCAGTGGTTCCACGAGCGCGAATCGCGCAACGACTTCGTCGTGTACACGGCCGATCCCGGCGACACGGCATGGACCCGCCTGTGCCTCAGGCAGGCCGACGTCGTCCTGGTGGCGGCGCGCGCGGCCGGCGAAGTCCCCGACTGGGCCGGTCCGCGCTGGCTGGACGGCGGGATGCGGCGCGGCGAGCTCCTGCTCCTGCACGATGGCAAGTTCACGGACGGCGCGGCCAGGCGCTGGTGCGCAGCCTTTCCCGGCATGGCGCATCACCACCTGCGCGGCCCGGCCGACTACGCGAGGCTGGTGCGCATGCTGACGGGCCGTGCCGTCGGCCTCGTGCTGTCCGGCGGCGGCGCGCGTGGCTTCGCGCATCTCGGCGTGGTGCGCGCGCTCCGGGAACACGGCGTGCCGATCGACATCGTCGGCGGCAGCAGCATGGGCGCCATCCTTGCCGCGGGCGTCGCCGCGGACTGGGACGACGCGGAACTTCGGCTGCGCTTCAAGCGCAGCTTCGTCGACACCAACCCGCTGTCGGATTTCACCCTGCCGCTGGTCTCGCTGGTATCGGGACGCAAGGTGGGGATGCTGCTGCGCCAGGAGCTCGGCGACATCGACATCGCGGACCTGCCCCTGCCGTTCTTCTGCGTGTCGTCTAACCTGACGACCGGGCGCATCGCCGTGCACCAGGAAGGGCCGCTGTGGCGATGGCTGCGGGCCTCGGTCGCGATTCCCGGCGTGCTGCCGCCCGTGTTCCAGGGCGGCGAGGTCTTCGTCGATGGCGGCGCGATGAACAACCTGCCGGTTGACGTGATGCGCGCCAAGGGGCGCGGCCCGGTCATCGGCGTCGACTGCGGCACCGACCGCGCGTTCACGGCCGACGTCGAGGCGACCGAGACGCCCTCGGTGTGGTCGCTGTTCCGGAGCCGCGGCCCGCGCCGGCGTCCCAACATCCTGCAGATCCTCTGGCGCGCGGGCATGGTCAACAGCACGACTGCCACGCTGGAGCGGCGCTTGCAGAGCGACCTGCTCATCACCCCGGCGCTCGAGTCCGTGGAGCTCCTCGACTGGAAGGGATTCGAGCGCGCCGTCGAGATCGGCTACCGGGATGCTTGCGAGCGGCTCGAGGCCGGCGCACTCGATCAACTCGCGAAGGCCTACGCTCCCGGCACGCTATCCTGAGCCGCATGGCAGGCACAGGCGGCTGGCAGTTCTGGATCGACCGGGGCGGCACGTTCACGGACATCATCGGCCGCGCGCCCGACGGTCGCCTGCAGGTGGCCAAACGCCTCTCGGAAGGCGGCGGCACGACGGACCCGGGCGTCACCGGCATCCTCGAGCTGCTGGCGCGTGAGGGCGGCGGCGAGGCCCGCATCGAGTCGATCCGCATCGGCACGACGGTCGCGACCAATGCGCTGCTCGAACGCCGCGGCGTGCCGACCGCGCTGGTCACGACCGCGGGCTTCGGCGACGCGCTCGCGATCGGTTACCAGAACCGGCCGCGGCTCTTCGACCTTCGCATCGAGCTGCCGGCACCGATCTATGCGGAGGTCGTCGAGGCTGCCGAGCGCGTGACGCCCGAGGGCGAGGTGCTGCAGCCGCTCGACGAGGCACGGCTCGCAGCCGACCTCGTGCGCATCAGGTCGCGCGGCATCGAGAGTGTCGCGATCGTCTTCATGCACGGCTACCGGCATGCCGCGCACGAGAGCCGCGCGGCGGCGCTCGCGACGGCGGCGGGATTCCGGGAAGTCATCGCGTCGCACGAGGTGTCGCCGCTCATCCGCCTCGTCAGCCGCGGCGATACCACGGTCGTGGACGCCTACCTCTCGCCGCTGCTCGCGCGCTACGTGCGCGCGTTCCGCGCCGGCCTCGGCGAGCGCCACGCCGGCGTGCGCCTCGAGTTCATGCAGAGCAATGGCGGACTGGCCGCACCGGACGCGTTTCGCGCCTGCAATGCGGTGCTGTCGGGACCGGCCGGCGGCCTGGTCGCGACCGCGCGGATCGCGGAAGCGAGCGGCCGGTCGCGCCTGATCGCCTTCGACATGGGCGGCACGTCCACGGATGTCGCGCTCTATGACGGCGCCCTGCCCCAGCGATTCGAGACCGCGGTCGCCGGCGTGCGGCTGCAGGCACCGATGATGAATATCCACACGGTCGCCGCCGGCGGCGGCTCGATGCTCGCGTTTGCCGGCGGGCGGCTCACAGTGGGCCCGGGCTCCGCCGGTTCGCAGCCGGGACCTGCCTGCTATCGCAACGGAGGGCCGCTCACCGTCACCGACGTCCAGGTGCTGCTCGGACGGATCCGGCCGGACGCGTTTCCGGCAATCTTCGGCGCGCGCGGCGACCAACCGCTTGACGCCGGAATCGTGCGGCAGGCATTCGAGGCGTTGGCGAAGTCGATGGGCAGCGCGGCGCAGGACGGCGTCGAGCGGATCGCGGCGGGATTTCTCGACGTTGCGGTCGAATCGATGGCGCGCGCGATCCGCCACGTGTCGATCCGGGAGGGCCACGACCCGGCCGAGTTCACCTTGCTGTGCTACGGGGGCGCGGCGCCGCAGCACGCTTGCCGCGTCGCCGATTCGCTCGGCATCCGCGAGATCCTGGTCCACCCGCTCGCCGGCGTGCTCTCGGCGTTCGGCATCGGACTCGCCGACCGCCGGCTGGTGCGCAGGAAAAGCCTCGAACGCACGCTGACGCCCGGCCTGCATGCGGAACTCGACGCCGCATTCGAGGCGATTGCCACGCCTCTTCGCGCCGCCATGTCGGCACAGGGCGCGGAACCGCACGAAGTCCGCCTGCGTCGCACGCTCGAGTTGCGCGCGCCCGGCACGGAAACCGCGCTCGAGATCGCGCATGCGCCGCTCGCGGACGTGCTGCGCGGGTTTCGCGCCGTGTTTACGCGGCGTTTCGGGTTTGCGCCGCCGGAGGCCGCCCCGCTGGTCGCGACGCTGGCGGTCGAGGCCATCGTCGCCGGCGAGCGCGAGGCCCACGTCGCGATCGCGGGCCCGCAAGTAAGTGCGAGCCGCCGAGTCGAGGCCTGGTTCGATGGCTGGCGCGAAGTGCCCCTGGTCGAGCGCGCCGCGCTCGCTGGGCAGGCGCCGCTCGCGGGCCCGGCCCTCGTCGTGGAGCCCAATTCGACGACCGTCATCGAGCCCGGCTGGTCCGCCGAAAGCCTGGCCGACGGCACGCTCCGCCTCGCTCGCCACGAACCGCGGCAGGCGACGGCCATCGACGCGGGACGCGCCGATCCCGCGCAGCTCGAACTCTTCAACCACCGGTTCATGCAGGTGGCGGAGCAGATGGGCGCCGTGCTGCAGGCGACGGCCGTCTCGGTCAACATCCGCGAGCGGCTCGATTTTTCCTGCGCGCTCTTCGACGCCACCGGCGCGCTCATCGCGAATGCGCCGCACATGCCGGTCCACCTCGGCTCCATGGGCGCGAGCGTGCGTGCCGTCATGGCCGCGAATGCGGGCGAACTCCGTCCCGGACGCGCCTGGATGCTGAACGCACCCTACGCCGGCGGAACCCACCTGCCGGACATCACCGTGGTGAGCCCCGTCTTCACCGGCGACGGCCGCGAACCGTCCTTCTTCGTCGCCTCGCGCGCGCACCACGCCGACATCGGCGGCATCACGCCGGGATCGATGCCGCCCGCCTCGCGCACGATCGCTGAGGAAGGCGTCGTGTTCGACAACTTCCTGCTGGTGGACGGCGGCGCGATCCGCGAGGCCGCGCTGCGCGAAGGGCTCGCAGGCACGCCGTGGCCGGCGCGGAATCCCGACCAGAACGTCGCCGACCTCAAGGCGCAGCTCGCCGCGAACGCACGTGGCGCCGCCGAGCTCGAGGCGCTGGTCGGGCGCGCGGGCCGCGCCACGGTCGTGCGCTACATGGCGCACGTCCAGGACAATGCCGAAGCCTGCGTACGCGAGGTCATCGGCCGGCTCGGCGACGGTCACCTGCGCTACGAAATGGACGACGGCAGCGCGGTCGAGGTCCGGGTGCGTGTGGATCGCGAGTCGAGGAGCGCTACCGTCGATTTTGCCGGCACCTCGGCGCAGCAGCCTGGAAACTTCAACGCGCCGCTCGCGGTCTGCACCGCGGCCGTGCTCTACGTGTTCCGCACGCTGGTCGACGCCGATTTCCCGCTGAACGAGGGTTGCCTGCGCCCCATCTCGATCCGGGCCGAACGCGGCACGATGGTGAACCCCGTGCCGCCTGCGGCCGTCGTTGCCGGCAACGTGGAGACGTCGCAGTGCATCGTGGACGCGCTCTTCGGCGCGCTCGGCGTGCTCGCGGCCTCGCAGGGCACGATGAACAACCTGACGTTCGGCGACGCCGGCCACCAGTACTACGAGACGATTGCCGGCGGCTCGGGCGCGGGACCCGGCTTCGACGGCGCCTCGGGCGTGCAGACGCACATGACGAACTCGCGCCTCACGGATCCCGAAGTGCTGGAAAGCCGGCACCCGGTGCTGGTGCGCGAGTTCCGCTACCGGCGCGGCTCCGGCGGCGCCGGGCAGAGCCGCGGCGGCGACGGCCTCGTGCGCGTGCTCGAATTCCGCGCGCCGATGACGGTTGCCGTGCTCTCGAATCACCGGCGCATCGCGCCCTTCGGGCTCGCGGGCGGCAAGCCGGGCGCGACCGGCGTCAACCGGATCCTGCGCGCGGACGGTGGAACGCTCGACCTGCCGGCATGCGCGGCCGAGCTTGTCGGCGCCGGCGACGCGATCCGGATCGAGACGCCGGGCGGCGGCGGATTCGGTTAGGGCCTGTCGGGCGGGAGTTCGAGCTCGGCGAGCACCTGGGTGAGGCCGGTGTCCGGCAGGCCCGCAAGGTTCGGGCTCACCGTCTGCACGCGGCTGCCGCCCGCACGATGGCTCACGATCCAGGCATGAAAGTGGCCCGGACGCAGTGCCGGAATGCCGACCAGGACGTTTACGATGCCCTGCTCGCGCTGGCGTTCGCGATTCACGCGCTCGTCACAGACCACGAACCAGCGGTCGCCCTGTTCGCGCTCCGCGAATGCGCCGCGCCGTTCCAGCGTCGCCATGAATTCGCGCAGCTGCACCGTCGCGCGCTGCCAGGTGGCGGGCTCGTTGGGCTCGAAAACCATCCAGCGCGTGCCACGCTCGATGCTGTTGACGACGAGGAGCGAAAGTCGCTTCGCGGCGAGCGAGCGCCAGTCGGCGGCCACCGCACCGGGGCCCGCGAGGGTGCAGGCTCGCGGCACTTCCCGGCCGGGACGGCGCACGGCCTGGACGGTATTGACGCCCGCGGCGGCGAGTCGGCCGCGCTGGTCGTCGTCCACGGCGCAGGCCGGGCGAAGTCCCGGTCGCACGTTGGCTTCCTCGCCGCAGGCACTGGTCCACACCGGCCAGTGCTCCGACGCACGCGACAACATTCCGGCAACGGCGCCGGACGGCGCGAAGGCCTCGAAGCGGCCGCGCAGCTTGTCGTAGCCGAGCAGACGCGGAAAGAACATGCACGCGGAGTCGGACGGGAGCACCCAGTGGCGCATCTCGGAAAGCGCCTTCGTGGCGCTGTCCCAGGCGACCGGCGGGTCCACGAACAGGATCGCGCGCCGTTCGCGGCAAAACCTGTTGGCGACGAGCAGCGTGCTCGCGCCGGCGTCCACGTCGCGCGCGAGCGGCGGGATGCACAGGAAATTGAAGCCGTCGCCGGCGTCCAGCGCGAATAGCCCGGTCCCGCGAGCGGCCGAGCCGATGATGTCGTAGTCGGTGAGGGGGGCGCCGTCGTCCGCATCCGTGCCCGAAAGCACGTAGCCGGCGAGTCCGCGCGGGTCCTGCCGCGGCGTCGGTTCAGGCCGCGCGCGCGGCAGTTCGCCTGCGATGCGCGCCAGCGCCGATTCCGCCAGCATGGACGCGACCGAGCGTGGGGCATCCGGGGCGATGGACAAGCGCCGGTAGATCTCCTGGTCCTCGATGTGCTCCGAGCCCGGTGTACGCACGCGCTGGATCACGAGGTTGAAGCTTTCTTCCTCGTTGTCGCCGATCCCGTCATAGTCGACCGCGGCGCGCAGGAACTCGCGCGTGCCGGGCGCCAGCGCTTCGAGCACGAGCGCTTCGTCGCCGGCGGCCAGCCGGATGGTGCAGCAGCGCGCGCCGTTCGTGACGCGCACGATGACGGCCGCGCGGCCGCCGTTCTCGAAGTACTGCTCGACCGCGTACGACAGCGTGGACGGTTGCCACAGGCCGCCGAAAATGCGCTGGAATTCGTTGAAGCCGGAGATGCGGACCGGCCGGTCCACGGGACCACGCAGGCAGCGGCCGACGAAGGCCGTGACGGCCGTCGGCGCTTCCGCGATTGATTGCCCGAAGCCGGCTTCTTCTTGAACCTGGATGCCGGCCAGTCGTTCCGCCACGCCTGACTCCCCCAGCACGCGCGCAGACTATCATGAACGGGCATGGCAGGCGGCTCCACCAACTGGCGGCTCGGATTCACGCTCTCGCTCACGACAGCCGCGTTGTGGGGACTGCTGCCGATTGCGCTCAAGGTCGTGCTCGAGGCCATGGACGCGTACACCATCGTGTGGTGGCGCTTCGCGATCGCGATGGCGGGACTCGGCGCATTCCTCGCCGCGCGCGGCGCGCTGCCGCGAATCCGCGGCGCAGGACGCGCAGCGATCGCGCTCGTGGCGGTAGCGACACTCACGCTGATCGGGAACTTCGTCCTCTATCTCGTCGCGCTCGACCACGCGACGCCCTCGGTCACGCAGGTCGTGATCCAGCTCGCGCCGCTGCTCCTCCTGGTGGGCGGCGTGCTCGTCTTCCACGAGAGGCTGGCCGGCGCGCAATGGGCCGGCTTCATCGTCCTTGCCGCGGGACTCGTCCTCTTCTTCAACGCGCGCCTCCCGGAACTCCTCCGCCCTGCCGAGGGACTCGGGCTCGGCGTCGCGCTCACCGTCGGCGCCGCCATCTCCTGGGCGATCTACGGGCTCGCGCAGAAGCAGTTGCAGCGGCATTTCTCGGCGCAGCAGGTCCTGTTCATGATCTACGTCGGCGCGACCGTCCTGCTGTTGCCGACGGCGACGCCCGCGGAGATTTTCGGGCTCGACGGCCTGCAGATCGGAATGTTGGCCTTCTGCTGCGCCAACACGCTCGCGGCCTACGGCGCCTTCGTCGAGGCGCTTGCCTTCTGGGACGTGTCGCGCGTCAGCGCGGTGCTGGCCACGGCGCCGCTCTTCACGCTTGGCGCGATGTGGTTCATCGAGTGGATGGGTCTCGGGATCGTGCCCCCCGAGGGCCTCAACGCGCTGTCGGTGGCTGGCGCGCTGATGGTGGTCGCCGGATCGATCGCCTGCGCACTCAGGAATTGAAGGGGCGCGTCCCCTTCAGGTTCCCGTGCTTGCCTTCGTCGCCTCTGCTTCTTCTTCTTCGGGCTTCGCGAAGCGCGGATCGCCGGCGTACTGGTCCTCGACCCCGTTCCAGGTCGCGCCCACCGGCAGGGCGTTTCGCACCTTCGGGGCGGCCGCGACGGTTCCCGCGAGGTCGCGGCCCGGGCCTGGCCCGACCGAATAGGCGATGCCGCGCGGTTCCTTGGCGGCAGCGGCGACGGCATCCCAGTCGATGGCCTCGTCGTGCTCCGCGACTTTCTTCCACAGTGGCGACTTCGGCTTCCGGGTGTTCTGCCGCAGCATCTTCGGCACGTCGGACCAGTCGCGCTTGTCGTCGACCAGCGGCTCGTAGGTCTGTACCAGCAGGCGATCGCCGTGCCAGCCGAGCAGCACCGGCTGGTTCACGACCGTGACCTTGGTGCCATCCGGCACGGCCTCGAACAGCAGCGCGATGTCCTCGGGATAGAGCCGTACGCAGCCAGCGCTCGCGCGCATGCCGACGGCGGGCGGCTTGTTCGTGCCGTGTATCAGGTAGCTCGGCCAGCCGAGCCGCATCATGTGCCGGCCGAGCGGATTCTCCGGTCCGGGCGGCACGGTGGCCGGCAGGATGTCGCCGTCCTTCGCATGCTCCTTGCGCACGGACACGGGCGGCGTCCACGTCGGGTCCTTGACGTGCGAGACGACCTTCGTCGAACCCTCGGGCGTTGCCCAGCCGACCTTGCCGATACCGATCGGGTGCGTCACGACCTCGACGGGGCCGTCCTTGGGCGCATCCTTCTTCGGCTTCGGATAGTAATAGAGCCGCATCTGCGCGAGGTTCAGCACCAGGCCCTCGCGCGGCGCGTCCGGCAGGATGTACTCGGTCGGCAGCACGATCTCCGTGCCCTCGCCCGGCAGCCAGGGATCGACGCGTGGATTGGCACGCACGAGTTCCGTGTAGCCGACATTGAAACGCCGGGCGATGTCGGCGAACGTGTCTTCATGCTTCGCGACCGTCACCTGGACCTGGCCGACGACGTCCTGGTCGGGCCTGACGAAGAAGCGATGCGTCGCCTCGGCGAGCGGCAAAGGCGGCGGCGCGGGTGCCTCCGCCGCAGGCTTCTCGCCGGACTTAGGCTTCTTCCACAGCGATTCGAACGGCGTGCAGGCAGCGATGAGCGCCGCCAGGAGCGGTATCGCGAGGCGAATGGCGGGCCGGTTCATGGCCCGCGCATTATCCCCGGCCCGGCCTTCGATCACCAGATCTTCACGCGCTCCGCGGCCGGCCGCCACAGCCTGTCGCCTTCCTTGACGCCGAATGCCGCATAGAACTCATCCATGTTCGCGACCACGCCATTGGCGCGGAACTCGCTCGGCGCGTGCGGGTCGGTCAGCACGACTTCGCGCATGAGTCCCTCGCGCCTTTTCGTGCGCCAGGCCTGCCCGTAGCCGAGGAAGAAACGCTGCGGTCCCGTGGTGCCGTCGATGACCGGCGCCTCGGCGCCGTCGAGCGAATGGATGTACGCGCGGTAGGCGACCGTGGCGCCGGAGAGATCGCCGATGTTCTCGCCGAGCGTCAGCTCGCCATTGACGTTGAGTCCCGGCAGCGCCTCGAAGGCCGAGTATTGCTTGATGAGCACGGCGGCCTTCGCCTTGAACTTGACGTCGTCCTCAGCCGTCCACCAGACGCGCAGGTTGCCGTCGCCGTCGTACTCGCGTCCCTTGTCGTCGAAGCCGTGGCTGATCTCGTGGCCGATCACCGAGCCGATCGCGCCATAGTTCGTGGCATCGTCGGCCTGCATGTTGAAGTAGGGCGGCTGCAGGAACGCGGCCGGGAACACGATCTCGTTGTTGGTCGGCAGGTAGTAGGCGTTGACCGTCTGCGGCGTCATGAACCACTCGGTGGGGTCCTTGGGCTTGCCGGCACGGGCGGCCTGCCAGTTCCACTCGAACTGGTTGGCCCGCATCACGTTGCCGACGAGGTCGTCGGCGCGGATGTCGAGGCCGTCGTAGTCACGCCACTTGTCCGGGTACGCGATCTTCACGTTGATCTTCCTGAGCTTCACGTGCGCCTCGGCCTTGGTCGCCGCGCTCATCCAGTCGAGCCGGTCGATGCCGCGGTCGAACTCGGCGAGCAGGTTGTCGACCAGCGTGACCATGCGCGCCTTCGCCTCGGGCGGGAAATGCCGCGCGACGTACGCGGCGCCGATTGCCTCGCCCATCGCGTTGTCGGTCTCCTGCACCGCCCGCTTCCACCGCGGCCGCAACGCCTCGGTGCCGCGCAGCGTGCGCGAGTTGAAGTCGAACGAGGCCTCGACGAAGGCCGCGGGCAGCACGCGCGCGTAGGCGCCGATCGTGCGCACCTTCAGGTAGTCCTTCCAGGTCGCAAGGTCCGCGTCGCCGAGGTGCTTGCCGAGGGCCGTCACATAGCTCGGCTGGCGGATCACGAAATCGCCCGCCGGCAGGCCCGTCGCTGCGTGCCAGGCCTTCCAGTCAAAGCCGGGCGCGAGTGCCGCCGCCGACTCGAGGCTGTTCTTGTTGTAGGTCTTGACCGGGTCGCGGTTCGCGACCGGCGTCCACTGGTCGGTCGCGATCTTCGTCTCGAGTTCGAGGATCCTGGCGGCGCGCGCAGGGCCGTCCGGCTCGCCGGCGAGCGTCAGCAGCTTCGCCAGGTAGTCGACGTACTTGCGGCGGAATTCGACATACGTGTCCTCGGTCTTGAGGTAGTAATCCCGGTTCGGCATGCCGAGGCCGTCCTGGTCCACATAGGCGACGTTGTGCGTCGAGTTCCGCCCGTCGGGGTAAACGTACACGCCGAGCGGCGTGCTGATGGCCCGGCCCTGGGCACGGCCAAACCAGGTCGCGAGCGCCGACGGCCCGTCGATCGCGGCGATCTCCGCGAACAGCGGCTTCAGCGCCTCGATCCCGCGCGACTCGACCTTCGCCTCGTCCATGAAGCTCGCGTACATGGCGCCGAGGCGCTGCATTTCCGGGGTGGCCTTGTCGCCCGCGGCCGCGGCTTCCAGCAGGATCGCCTGCACGTCCGCCTGCGCCTTCTCGAACAGCATGATGCCGACGCCGGCGCTCGCGTACTCCGCGGGGAACGGCGTGTTGGCGAGCCAGGTGCCGTTCACGTAACGGAACAGGTCGTCCTGGGGACGCACGGCCTTGTCCATCGCGGTCTCGTCGATGCCGGCCGCGAGCGGCGGGCTGGACGCGTTTTCGGCAAGCGCGGCGGCGTTCGCTGCCAGGCACAGGACGGCGGGCGTGAGGATGCGCAGGGACATGCCGGATCTCCAGTCTGGGAGGGCGCGGAGTATAAGGCAGGGCTGCGGCGGTCAGGTTCCGCGGCGCGACCAGTCGTGGCTCAGTTGCGATGAGCCCGCACGACCAGCGGCCAGCGCATGTCCCGCCTGCCTGCACCCCAGGATTCCGCGAGCGGTGCGGCAAGCAGGGCGAGCGGATCGCGCCCGGACCGTGCCCGGCAGCGGCGCACCGCCGACCAGGTGTCGAGGTATCCCAGCATCGCGGCGGCGTCCCACTCCGTCCTCATCTCGAATGCAGGCGGATCGAGCGATGGCAGCGGCACGACGAGGTCGCGGTAGTTTTCGTCGACGTGCCGGCGTTCGCGCGGCCAGTACGGCCCGACCACGTCCCGGGAGAAATCCGCGACGAGCCGGTCGATCGCGGGCGTGACATGGCAGTTGCCATAGGTCCAGAAAGCCAGCACGCCGCCCGGCCGCAGCACGCGCACGGCTTCGCTGATGAACTCCGGCCAGTCGAACCAGTGCGCCGCCTGCGCCGCCACCAGGAGATCCGCGCTGCCGGCCGCGACGGATATCGATTCGGCAGCTTCAGTGCGGTACTCGACGCGCGGATGCGCGGGTGCCTGCGCGAGCTGCGCCCCGGAGGGCTCGGTCGCAATGACTTTCGCGAAGCGTCCCGCGAGCGCGAGTGCCGCCTGGCCGTTGCCGGTCGCGACGTCGAGGGCGAGTTCCCGCCCCGGCGTGACGGACGCGAGCCAGTCGAACAGCGCCGCGGGATACTCGGGCCGGAATCGCCGATAGGCCTCGGACTGGAGCGAAAAATGGTCTTTGAACGGTGCCGGGTCGCACATATCGCACTTATTGAATCGCAATAAGTGCGATATGTGCGACCCGGCACCGCCGAAAAAAATGCCCCGGGCTTTTGGCCCGGGGCTGAAGTGCGGACTTTCGGTGAAGGGAAGGAAGTCCGCTAGGGGATACGGGGGAAACTGACGTAGGCTCGAAAACGGACTTCAGCGTAGTCGTCCACCTGCCTGCGGGACGTGAACCACGCCACAGTTTGGGTACAGCGTTATGTCCAATCGAGAAAACGCCATAAATCAAATGGTTGCAGAACGGCCGCGCATGGGATCGAAGTACGCGACGCCTGAAGGGGCCCGCAGGCTGCGTGCGGAGCTCGATGAACTCTGGCTCGTCGAACGCCCGGCCGTGACCCGGGCCGTGTCGGAAGCCGCTGCCATGGGCGACCGCTCGGAGAACGCCGAGTACATTTATGGGAAGCGCCGCTTGCGCGAGATCGACCGGCGCGTGCGCTTCCTGCGCCAACGGCTCGACGGGCTGCAAGTCGTCGCGGGACCGCCTGCCGACCGGAGCCGCGCGTTCTTCGGCGCCTGGGTGACGATTGCGGACACGGAGGGCCGGGAGCGGCGTCACCGTATCGTCGGGCCGGACGAGTTCGACCGCGAGCCGGGTTATCTCAGCATGGATGCGCCGCTCGGCCGTGCCCTGCTCGGCAAGCGCGTCGACGATGGAATCGAAGTACGGTTGCCGGGGGGCGTGCTGACCGCCCGCGTCACGGCGATCGACTACGAGTGATCAAATGACCCGGATGTTCTTGAACTGCCAGGGATCGCTCTCGTCGAGGTCCTCCGGGAACAGGCGGCCGCGCTCGAACAGCGGCGTCCAGTCCGTGTACTTGCCGACGACCGGGCCGAGGTAGGGCCGGCAGATCTCGAGGTTGCGCCGGAAGTCGAGGTCGTCCGGCTCGACGATGCCGGCCGCCGGATTCTCGATCGCACAGATCATGCCCGAGAGCGCCGCGACGGTGACCTGCAGCGACGTCGCGCTGTTGAACGGCGCGAGCTGGCGCGCCTCGTCGATCGAAAGCTGCGAGCCGAACCAGTAGGCATTCTTCTTGTGCCCCGCGAGCAGCACGCCGAGCTCGTCGATGCCGCTCGTGATGTCGCCCATCATGATCCGCTTCTTTTCCTGCAGCTGGAAGTTCTTGCCGCAGAACTCGTGGACCGAGAGCACCGCGTTGTCGGACGGGTGGTAGGCGTAGTGCACGGTCGGCCGGTAGACGGCACGGTCGTTCTGCCGCACCGACAGGAAATCGGAAATCGAGATCGACTCGCCGTGCGTGATCAGGAACCCGTGGAAGTGGCCGGCCTCGGGCGTCCAGGTGCGCACGCGCGTTGCGCAGCCAGGCTGCGCCAGGAAGATCGCGTTCTTGCGCCCGAAGTCGTACTGGCGCCCGTCGCGCGGGAAGTGCCGCTCGTGCGTACCCCAGCCGAGCTCGGCCGGCTGGCTGCCCTCGCTCACGAAACCGTCCACCGACCAGGTGTTCACGAATTCGCCCGGCATCTTCGGTCGGCTCGAGACCTGGGTGTCGCGTTCGGCGATGTGGATCACCTTGATGCCGAGGTCGCGGGCCAGCGTCGCCCAGGCTTCGCGCCCCTGCGGGTCGCCGGCCTCGTGGCCGGTGTCCTCGGCGATATCGAGCAGCGCCTGCTTCACGAAATGCGAGACGAGGCCCGGGTTCGCGCCATGCGTGATCACCGCGGTCGGGCCGTTGCTCCAGCTCTTGCGCAGCTCGAGGACCTCTTCCCGCAGCGCGTAGTTGGTGCGCCGGCTCGCGGGAATGTTCGGGTCGGTGTAACCGCCCGGCCACGGCTCGATGCAGGTGTCGAGGTAGAGCGCGCCCTTCTCGTGGCAGAGCTTGATGAGCGCGACGCTGGAGACATCGACCGACAGGTTCAGGACGAAGTCGCCGCGGCCGACGAGCGGCTCGAGCACGTGCCGGTAGTTTTCGCGCGTGAGCGGGTGGTTGAGGAACTTGATGCCGTACTTGGACGCCTCGTCGCGGCCCGCGTCGTCGGCGGTGACGATCGTGATGCGGTCCGGCGTGAGGCCGCCGACGTGGCGCAGGATCAGAGGCAGCACGCCCTGGCCGATGCTGCCGAAGCCGATGAAGATCAAGCGGCCCGGGAAGTGCGTGTGGATCGTGTGCTCGCTCATGATGTCGGCGAATCCGTTATCTTGGGTGCCAAGGGCGCAGAATGTACCCCAAATCCACGTCGACGTGGCGCTACCCCCTGGGCCTGCTCGCGGCCTACGGCGTCATCTGGCTCGCGCTCGCCGTCGAGCCCGTGTTCCGCAAGGACTGGCTGCTCGAGAACGTGATCGTCTTCATCGCGATCCCGCTCTTCGTGCTCACTGCGCGGCGCCTGCGCTTCAGCAATTTCGCGTACACGTGCCTCTTCATTTTTTTCGCGTTGCACGCCGTCGGCGCGCACTACACGTACTCGCTCGTTCCGTATGCCGACTGGTGGCAGGCGCTCGGCGGTGCGCCGCTCGAGGGCCGCAACCACTTCGACCGCCTGGTGCACTTCGTGTACGGGCTGCTCGTGACCCCGGCCGCGGTCGAGTTGTTCGCGCACTACGGGCGCTATGCACGACCCTGGGATTTCCTGTTCCCGTGGATGTTCATGGCCGGGCATGCCGTGCTCTATGAACTGATCGAGTTCGCGGCGGCGGTCGTGTTCGGCGGTGACCTCGGCCAGGCCTACCTCGGGACGCAGGGCGACATCTGGGACGGGCAGAAGGACATGGGGCTTGCGCTCGCCGGCACGACGATAATGCTCGTGGCGCTCGCCGCGACGGGGAGATTGCCGACCAAAAAAGGGGACGCACCCCTTTTCCTGAAGGACTAGCTATCGCGGTAGGGTTCGCCGGGAAAAGGGGTGCGTCCCCTTTTTCATGCAGGCTGGAACGGGAACGGCGCCGGGCGGCCGCAGCGCTGGCGCGCACGCTCCATGGCGACGGCGCGGCGCCAGAACTCTCGCTCGGCGCCGGTCACGAGCGGCAGGCAGCGAGTCCGGTCCCGCGGATCGGCTGCAGGGCTCGGCACTTTTTCTTGGATCGCCTTCATGGCGAGTAAGATGCAGCCGGCGGATAAAAGGTTGCGAACCCCCCTCATATCGACGGACGAGCTGGCTGCCGGGCTTTCGGATCCCGGCTTGCGGGTCGCGGATTGCCGCTTCGAGCTCGGCAAGCCCGAAGCTGGCTTGGCCGCCTACCGTGCCGGGCACATCCCGGGCAGCGTGCACGCCGACCTCGATCGCGACCTTTCGATTCCGGTTACGCCGTCATCGGGCCGGCACCCCCTGCCCTCGCCCTCGGCATTCGCCGCAACACTCGCGCGTCTCGGCATCGGCAACGACTCGCGCGTCGTCTGCTATGACGCGGGGTCGGGCGCCTTCGCGGCGCGCCTCTGGTGGATGCTGCGCTGGGCAGGACACGATGCGGTTGCCGTGCTCGACGGCGGTTTCGCGGCCTGGGTTGCCGAAGGCCGGCTGGTCTCGACCGAGGCAACGCGCGGCGCGCAGGGCGACATTCGTGCCGCGTCTGCGGCCTGACATGGTCCTCGATACCGAGGGCGTGATGCGCGCGCTTGCCGGTGGCGAGACGCTCGTCGACCTGCGCGGCGCCGAGCGCTTCGCCGGCCAATCGGAGCCGCTCGACGCGGTGGCGGGCCACGTGCCCGGTGCCGTGAACCTGCCCTACCTCGAGAACCTCGCCGCGAGCGGCCGCTTCCGCACGCCAACGGAGCTCGATGACCTGTGGCGTTTGCGCACGGGCGCCGCGACGGGCCGGGCGCCCGTCTGCATGTGCGGCTCCGGCGTGACGGCCTGCCAGGGCCTGCTCGCGCTCGAGGCCGCAGGCATCCACGGCGGGCGGCTGTACGCCGGCTCCTGGAGCGAGTGGATCCGCGACCCGGCCCGGCCCGTTGCCCGCGGCACGGCCTGATCTGCTATCGTCCGCGCCCTCTGGCAGCGAACGGGACCGCGATTTGGACAGCGTGACGCGCGGGCAGGTCGCTCCACGGACGCCGTGGAGCATCGAGGACTCGGAGCAGATCTACTCGACCGGCTCCTGGGGCAGCGGTTACTTCGGCATCAATGCCGCCGGCCACGTCGTGTGCCGGCCCGGCCGCGACAGCGCGCGCGAGATCGACCTGTACGAAGTGGTGCGCGAACTCGAGGCGCGTGACCTTACCGCGCCGATGGTGCTGCGTTTCTCGGACATCCTGCGCGACCGGCTGCGCTCGCTGCACGACGCTTTCGCCGCGGCCATCGCCGAGAACGACTACAAGAACCGCTACGCGGCCGTCTTCCCGATCAAGGTCAACCAGCAGCGCCTCGTCGTCGAAGAGGTCTACCGCGGCAGCGCGGACCTCGGCTTCGGGCTCGAGGCCGGCAGCAAGCCCGAGCTCCTCGCGGTGATGGCGATGACCGGCGACGCGCCGGAACGGCTCATCATCTGCAACGGCTTCAAGGACGACAGCTACATCGAGGCCGTGATCCTCGCCACCAAGCTCGGGCGCTCGATCATCCCGGTGATCGAGAACTTCTCCGAGCTCGGCTACATCCTGCGTCACGCCGAGAAGTACCAGGTGCGGCCGAAGATCGGCGTGCGGGTGAAGCTCGCGGCCGAGGGCGCCGGCCGCTGGCGCGAGTCGGCGGGCGACCGCTCGAAATTCGGCCTGTTCACCACCGAGATGCTCGAGGTCGTCGAGGTGCTGCGCTCGCACGGCATGCTCGACTGCCTGAAGCTGGTGCACTGCCACCCGGGTTCGCAGCTGCACGACATCCGCCGCGTCAAGGACGCGGTCAACGAGCTGGCGATGGTGTATGCGGAACTCGCGCGCCTCGGTGCGGGCCTCGAGTACATCGACGTCGGCGGCGGCCTCGGCATCGACTACGACGGCTCGCGCACCAACTTCGAGTCGTCCACGAACTACTCGCTGCGCGAATACGCGAACGACGTGGTCTACCGCGTGGCGAGCGTGTGCAACGCGCGCGGCCTGCCGCACCCGGTGATCCTGAGCGAGTCCGGGCGCGCGATCGCGGCGCACCACAGCGTGCTCCTGTTCAACGTGCTCGGCGCAGCGCGGCTCGACCTCTTCAGCGTGCCCGAGCGTACGAAGGGCGGCACCCTGCCGCAGCCGATCGAGGACCTCTACGACGCGCATGCCACCGTCAGCGAGCGCCGCCTGGTGGAATGCTGGCACGACGCCCAGCAGGCGCGCGAGCAGGCGCACCAGATGTTCAGCGTCGGCTACCTGACGATCGAGATGCGCAGCCTCGCCGAGCGTCTCTACTGGGCCACCTGCGCCAAGGTGCGGGACCTCACGCGCAAGCTCGGCCGCGTGCCGGAGGAACTCGAGGACCTTGAGACAATCCTCTCCGACATCTATTTCTGCAACATGTCGGTGTTCCAGTCGCTGCCCGACAGCTGGGCCATCGACCAGCTGTTCCCGATCATGCCGCTGCACCGGCTCGACGAGCGCCCGATGCGCAGCGCAGTGCTCGCGGACATCACCTGCGATTCAGACGGCAAGATCGACCGCTTCGTCTCCCAGCGCGAGACCAAGCGCGCGCTCGAGGTGCACGAACTGGTGCCGGGACAGGAGTACTACCTCGGCGCGTTCCTCGTCGGCGCCTACCAGGAGACGCTCGGAGACCTGCACAACCTGTTCGGCGACACGCACGTCGTGCACATCCGCCTCGACGACGCGCACGGGTGGTGGATCGAGGAAATCATCAAGGGCGACACCGCGCGCGCCGTGCTCGGCTACATGCAGTACGACCCGGGCGAGCTCTACCCGCGCTTCGCCCGCGACTGCGAACGCGCGATGCGCGACGGAAGCCTCTCGGTGGCCGAGGGGCAGGCGCTCAAGCGCTTCTACGAATCGGAACTCGCCGGCTACACGTATCTCGAACCGGATGGCGCCGCCTGAGCGCGCAAGCAAGGAGCTGACACATGACCATGACCCGAATTTCCCGCACCGCCGCCACCGCCCTCGCCTGCCTCGCCGCGTTTGCGGCCGCGGCCGCGGAACCGCCCGTCACCGACGCGGCGACCCTCGCGACCCTCGACAAGGTGCTGGCGGGCGACCATCGCTCGGCGGAGAACAGGGCCCGCGACGCCTGGCGTCACCCGAAGGAGACGTTGCAGTTCTTCGGCTTCCGCCAGGACATGACCGTGATGGAAGTCTCGCCGGGCGGCGGCGGCTGGTACACCGAAGTGCTCGCGCCGGCGCTGCGCGACCACGGCCACTACGTCGCCGCGGGCTGGGACCCGAATTCGACGAGCGAGTACGTGCAAGAAGAACTCGAAGAAGTTCGCCGACAAGCTCGCCGCGCGGCCCGACCTCTACGGCCGCGCGAACGGTCACCGCGCTGCAGGCGCCGAACGCGCTGAAGCCGGTGCCGGACGGCAGCGTCGACATGGTGCTGACGTTCCGCAACGTCCACGGCTGGATGGGCGACGGCAGCGGCCGATGCGATGTTCAAGGCGATGTACGCGGCGCTGAAGCCGGGCGGCATCCTCGGCGTCGACGAGCACCGCGCGAAGGGCGACAAGCCGCAGGACCCGAAGGCGGAATCCGGCTACGTGCGCACGGACTACCGCGTCGCGCTCGCCGAGAAGGCCGGCTTCAAGCTGATCGGCGAGAGCGAGATCAACGCGAACCCGAAGGACACGGCCGATCACCCGAACGGCGTCTGGTCGCTGCCGCCGACCTTACCAGGGCGGCGACACCGACCGCGACAAGTTCCGCGCGATCGGCGAAAGCGACCGCTTGACGCTGCGCTTCCGCAAGCCCGAGTAATTGCGCGCGCGTCGATGACGAGGCGAACCTGGCTGGCGCGGCGGCTTGCGGCGCCTGGAGCGTTTCCCTGCCGGCGCTGCACGCGACGAGGCCGTCACGCTCCGGGTGATGACGTTCAACGTCTGGTACGGCGGCGAACAGGTGAGCCTCGAGAAGATCGGCGAAGCGATCCGCGCGGCGGACCCGGACATCGTCGGCCTGCAGGAGGCCGACCGCAACCTCGAGCGGATCGCGGAAGTCGCCGGCATGCCGTACGTCGATCCGCGCCGCCGCCTCCTTTCGCGCTGGCCAATCTTCGATTCAGGCTCGGGCATTCGCACCGAAACCGGCGCGTCGCCCTATTCGACGACCTCGCTCGACCGGGACGCGCTGCAGGCCTGGGTCATGGTGCGGCCGGGCAAAGTCGTCGCGGTCGCAAACGTCCACCTGTCCAACGGATCGGCGCTCGGCGACCTGCGGCGCGCGGAAACCGCGCCGCTGACTGCGCTGGGTGCCCTCGCAGGCGACGGGACGCCGGTCTTCCTGACCGGCGACTTCAACACGTCCTCGCATCTCGACCGCCCGTCGGCGCCGAAGGCCACGGAACAAGCCGTGACGCGCATGCTGGCCGATGCCGGCCTGCGCGACAGCTACCGCGAAGCGCACCCGGATCCGGTCGCAAGTCCGGGCTACACCTGGACACCCGGCGCGCCGCATCCGCTCGCGGACCACGAGCGCAGCCACAGTCGCATCGATTACGTGTTCACGGCCGGGCGGACGAGGACCGTCGCCGCGCAGGTGGTCGGCGAGGCGGGCGGCCCGACTACCGACATCGCGATCTCTCCGTGGCCTTCCGACCATCGGGCGGTCGTCTCGACCTTCGAGGTCGTGCCGGCCGATGCGCCCGCGCTCATCGGCGCGACGCCGCGCCTCGTCGAGGAAGGCGGAGTCGTGCTGGTGCGGACCTGGGATCCGCGCGGCCCGGCCTGGACCGCCCTCGTCGTCCGCCGCGGCGGAACGCCGGCGGATGCGCTGACGGGCGTTCGCGACATGCCGCAGGACTACCAGCGCACGATTCCCGCTCTCGACGGTCGGACTCGTGCCCGGCGACTACGATGCGCTCCTGGTCGACGAAGATGGATCCGTGCTGCGGCGCTCGGCCTTCACGATCGCGCCGCCCGGCGCCAGCCCGCGATCGAGGCGCTCGACGCGCGCGTGAAGCTCGGGTCGCCGATCCGCGTGCGCTGGCGGAACGCGCCCGGCGCGCTGCGCGACTGGATCGGGCTGTACCGCGCCGGCGAGGCGGACGTCTCGCAGTACCTCGGGTTCACTTATACGGAGGCGGCGTTCGCGGGCGAAGCGACCGTCGTCCCGAACCCGGCCGCCGGCCGCTTGCGCCGGGCGAGCTACGAGCTCCGGCTGCTGCACGACGAGTCCTATGTCGTGCTGGCCGACGACGCGGGTTCGAGCTCCTACCCTGATCCGCTGACTCCGACCGGCTGTACGCCCATACAGCCCGGTATCGCCTGCGGACACCCCCGTTATGTGAATGCAATCGCGGATTGCCGGCCCGCGTTTCGTACCGTTTGCCGGGTAGGCGGATCCCCGCACGCGGTAACCCGATGGGCGCAAACGACAAATCACGGAAGATCGGCGACAGCGCGAAGGAAATAAACCATTACGCCGAGGAGCAGCGCCTCGGCCATGGCCGCATCGAGTTCGACGAACTCGGCAACGCGATCTGGGTACCCGTGAGCGGCAACTCGAGCGACGAGGTCATGCGCCGCCTGCTCGACGACCCGACGCTCGCCTTCAGCGCCGACTACTCAGCCCGGCACGCAGAAGCGCATTCAGCAGAACCAGCTCGGCGTGAAGAAGGGCTACGACCCGTACGACAGCGGCCTGCTGGTCAAGAAGGAATGGAAGAAGAAGAAGGACCTGCGCAAGCTTTCCGAGTGGATCAAGTCAGCGCAAACCCAAGGACGAATGACCGGTTGACCCTCCGGGCCGGGACGCGCAGTCTCGCCCGCATGACCCCCCTGACGCTCGTCGTCGGCAGCCGCAACTACAGCTCCTGGTCGCTGCGGCCGTGGCTCCTGCTGCGACACCTCGGCCTCGAATTCACCGAACACCAGATCCTGCTCGACACGCCCGAGTTCGACGCCGAGATCGGCAAGTTCTCGCCGACGCGCCGTGTGCCGGTCCTGATCCACGGCGAAATGATGATCTGGGAGTCGCTCGCGATCTGCGAATACGTCTCCGAGCTGTCGGGCGGACGCGGCTGGCCCGCCGAGGCGCCGCTGCGCGCGATGGCGCGCGCGCTCTCGGCGGAGATGCACTCCGGGTTTCGGGGCGCTGCGCAACGCCTGCCCGATGAATGCGCGCGCGACCGGTCGGCGCGTGCCGATGACGCCGGCGGTCGCGCAGCGACCTGCGGCGCATCGACGCGATCTGGTCGGGATGCCGGCGCGATCACGGCGACCGCGGCCCCTGGCTCTTCGGCGATTTCAGCGTCGCGGACGCGATGTACGCGCCGGTCGTGCTGCGCGTGCGCAGCTACGGGCTGCCGCTCTCGTCGCTCGCGACGCCGCTATCTCGAAACGATGCTGTCCGATCCCCACCTCCGCGAATGGATCGACGGCGTCGTGCCGCGAAACGCAGGTGATCCCGCACGATGAAGTCGGTGTCGGTGCCTGAACCGCGCCAGGCCATGGCCTGGTCGCGAGCGCCATCGGCCTCGGCGCACGGCTCGATGCGGCGGTCGCGGAGGCTGCCGAGCAGCTCGCCGACGAGCGCGGCACGGCGCGCAACGACCTCGCGATTGCCTTCGTCTCGGCGGCCTACGGCCCCGCGATCGAGCGCCTGCCGCAGCTCCTGCGGCCGCACCTCGGCGATTGCCTGCTCGTCGGCTGCAATGCGGGCGGCCTGATCGGCGGCGGCACCGAGGAAGAGGACGAGCCCGGCGTCGCCCTGCTCTGCGGACGACTGCCGGACGCCGCGCTCGACTGCCGTGCACCTCGAGCAGGCGACGCTGCCGCCGCTCACTGCCTCGCGCGAGAGCTGGTGGCGACTGCTCGACCTCGCGCCCGAATCCGAGTGCGAGCTTCATGCTGATCGCGGACCCGTCGACGCTCGACGCCGAGGCCTGCGCGCGCGGCATCGATCGCGCATTCCCAGGCTCGACCGTCATCGGCGGCCTCACGAGCGGCGAGCTCGAGCCCGGCGCATCCCGCATCGTCGAGGACGGCGAGGTGCACCGCACCGGCGCCGTGCTGCTCGCGCTCTCCGGCAACGTCACCATCGATCCGGTGCTGGCGCAGGGCTGCCGCCCGATCGGCGACCCGCTGTTCGTCACGGGCTGCGACGGCAACCTGATTGCCGAGCTCGACGGGCGCCGTCCGCGAGGAAATCCTGACCGCGCTCTTCGCGACGCTCGACGAGGCGGATCGTGAGCGCTTCGGCGACTCGCTCTGCATCGGCCTCGCGCTTCCCGGCCCGCGCCAGACCGTCGGCGCCGGCGACTTCCTGATGCGCAACGTGCTCGGCCTCGACCCGGACAGCGGCGCGCTGTGGGTCGGCTCGCGCATCGCGCCGAATGCGATCGTGCAGTTCCACCTGCGCGACGGCAAGTCCGCGTCCGACGAGCTCGAGCAGCGGCTCGCGGCTCTCGCTCGCGGGCGCCCTGCCGCCCTGCCGCCGCGCTGCTCTTCGCCTGCGTCGGCCGCGGCCGCCAGATGTTCGGCGTGAGCGGCCACGACTCGGGCACGCTGCGGCGCATGATCGACATACCCGTCGCCGGCATGTTCAGCGCCGGCGAGATCGCGCCCGTGCAGGGCGCGACGTTCGTCCACGGTTACTCCAGCGTGTTCGGGCTGATCCGGCCGAGGAAGACGTGAAGTAGTGTGGTGCCGGGTCGCACTTGCGCACTTATTCGCGCCCGAATAAGTGCGACAAGTGCGACCCGGCACCACTCACTATTCGCGCCATGCCGCACGGTACGCGCGGCCCAGGGTGATGAGGCGCTTCATGAGCTCCGGGTATGCGATGCCGTCGTTGAGGGCCGCGTCGGCGAAGTCTTCAGCGCGCTCCAGGTTCGGGTTTGCGTTGGCCTCCAGCACGAGCGGCGTGCCGTCGGCCCGCACGCGAAAGTCGATGCGCGCGTAGCCGGTCATGTGCAGCGCGCGGTAGATGCGGCGCGCCAGGCGGTCGAGCTTCTCGGCGAGGCCGGCGGGCAGTTCCTCGGCCTTGCCGCTCGTGATCCCGTGCCGCTTCTGGTACGCGCGGTCCCACTTCGCCTTGCGCGTCGCGATCGCGGCGCGACCCGCCTTCAGTTCGCCGAAGATGAACTCCCAGGGCGTCAGCGTGCGGATGCGTTCGTTGCCGAGCACGCCGACGTACAGCTCGCGGCCCTCCACGTATTCCTCGACCAGCGCGTCCGACTGGGTGTGCTCATGGATGAAGCCGATCCGCTCCGTGAGCCGCGCCGCATCCTCGACGACCGAGGCCTGGGAAATTCCGAGCGATGCGTCCTCGGTCGCCGACTTGACGAACAGCGGGTAGCGCAGCGCTTTCGGGATGCGGATCGCGCTGCCGCGGCGAAACACCGCGAAGTGCGGCGTCGGGATGCGGTGGTAGGCCAGGATCTGCTTCGACAGCACCTTGTCGCGCGAGAGCATCATGCCGCGCGGGTTGCAGCCGGTGTATGACTGGCGCAGCAGCTCGAGGTAGGCGACGACGTGCTGGTCGTAGGTGACGATGCCGCCGAACTCCTCGAGCAGGTTGAAGCAGACCTGCGGCTGGAAATCCTGGATCGCCTGGCGCAGCTCGGTGAGGCTGTCCCCGATGCCGATCGGCCGCACGTCGTGGCCCGACCCGCGCAGGCAGCTGATCACGTCGAACTCGGTGCGGCACTCGGCCGCCGCCTGTTCGGCAACGCCCTCGAATGACTCCGGCGGGACCAGCGTCTCGTGGACGAGGACGAGGACGCGCAGCCGCGGCATGGGCTCAGGCGCTCCGCGCGCGCGGCGCGGCGTCGACGAGCCGGTCGGCGAGCGCCTCGATCTCGTCGGCACGCGCGAGGACTGTCCGCAGCTCGAGCGGCAGCGCGAGCGCACCGTAGTACGCGCCCGCGACCTGGCCGGCGATCGCCGCAGCGGTCGCCGCATCGCCGGGGCGCGAGGCCGCCGCATCCAGGCACTGCACCAGCCCGTCCGAGCCCTCGAACGCGGCGAGCGCCGATTCGAGCGCGGCGACGGCGACGAGCTTGCCGCGCAGCATCCGGCGCGGACGGCGGCCGCGCCAGGCGCCGGCGGCGAGCTCGCGCAGCGGCGGGCGCAGCGTGCCCGGGTCGAAGGTCGCGGGATCGGGACTGAAATCGGCGGAGAGGAGCTCGTCCTTGCCGGTGCCGGCGAGCGCGCCTGCAAGCAGCGCGGCGAGGAAGCGAACGGAGTCCAGCGTGAGCGGTGCCTGGTGCGTCACGCGCGCGCCGTTGACGGCGGCCTCGATCCCCGCGCCTGGCGATGCGTGAAACCAGGCGACAGCCGGCCCGATGCGGGCCAACGGCTCGGCGTCGGCGTGCGCGGGATCGTGCGAGCCTGCGTAAGGATTGCCGGACCATTGCGCCGCCGCAAGCGCGCGGGTCGTGGCCGCGCTGATGCCGACGCAGCTGCCGGTGCTGGACCAGATACCGGCGCGTTGCCACTCGCAGTACCGCGCCACCTGGTCCGCGGCGTCGGGCCCGTCCTGCGATACGAGGCTTTCAGCGAGGCAGAGCGCCATCGCGGTCTTGTCGGACCACGCTCCGGTCGGCAGGCCGTGGATCGCATGCCCGCGCGCATCGCCCGCGGCGAGTCCGAGCAGCATCCCGCGCACGCGGTCGCGCAGGTTCGCGCCGGCCGCCGGTGCCGTCTGCGCAACGGGCGCGGGCGCAGGCGCTGCCGCCTCCACGGGCCGTGGCCAGCCGCGCACGAAATCAGCCTGCGCGGTGGTCTCCGGCACGATCGGCCAGTTACGCGAGCGCGCATTGTCGCGCCACCTGCGGTTCAGCTCCTCGAGCGCGATGGCGCCGGTGCCGTGGCGATTCGCCAACCAGCATCCGGCCACGAGGTTGGTGCGACCGATCCCGGCACGGCAATGCAGGTAGACCGTACGGCCCGCGCCCAGCGCGCCCTCGAGCGCACCGAGTATCTCGCGCATCGCCGCATCCGAATCCGGCACGCCGTGGTCCGGGATCGGCCAGCGCAGGTAAGCGATCTCGCGGCCGCGCACGGACTTCACGAGGAGCGCCTCGTAGGACTCGAGCTCGCCCGGCTCGGTCAGGTCGAGGAAACAGTCGATGCCGGCGTCCACCAGCTTGCCGATGCGCTTTTTCGTCGCACGCACGTCCTCGCCGGAGGGATGCTCGCCCGCGAGCAGCCTGCCGGGCTCGATCCAGTGGCTGTTGCGCAGCGGCGTTCGCGCCACTACGTGCCGCCCCCCGGCAGCGCGCGCTCAAGGGCGGCGAAGTCGAACGCGCCGGGATCCGCGAGATGCGAGGGTTCGACGTTGCACAGTGCGCTGAAGATGGAGTCGACCCGCCCCGGGCTTGCGCGATCCCACTCCGCCAGCATGCGGCCGATCGCCTCGCGCTGCAGGTTCGGCTGCGAGCCGCAGAGCGTGCAGGGAATGATCGGGAAGCTGCGCGCGCGCGCATAGCGCTCGATCTCGCGCTCGGGCACGTAACAGAGCGGGCGGATCACGACGTTCGTGCCGTCGTCGGACAGCAGCTTCGGCGGCATCGCTTTCAGCCTGCCGCCGTGGAACAGGTTCAGGAACAGCGTCTCGACCAGGTCGTCACGGTGGTGGCCGAGCGCGATGCGCGTGAAGCCCCGTTCGCGTGCGAAGCGGTAGAGCGCACCGCGTCGCAACCGGCTGCACAGGCCGCACTGCGTGCGGCCCTCGGGGATCACGCGCCGCACCACGGAGTAGGTGTCCTGCTCGATCACGTGGAAAGGCACGCCGAGCGATTCGAGGTACTCCGGCAGCACGTGCTCCGGGAAGCCCGGCTGTTTCTGGTCGAGGTTCACCGCGCACAGCTCGAAACGGACCGGCGCGGCGCGCTGCAGCGAGAGCAGCATGTCGAGCAGCGTGTAGGAATCCTTGCCGCCGGACAGGCAGACCATCACGCGGTCGCCCTCCCCGATCATGCCGAAGTCGGCGATGGCCTTGCCGACGAGGCCGCGGATGCGGGCGGACAGGCGCCTGAAGTTCGAGCTCGTTTCCGATTGCGCGGGGATCATGCCGGCATTCTAGGATTCGGCGAGGTACTTGCGCTCCAGGTAACGCAAGAAAGGCGCCGCGGACAACGGCCGCCCGGTCGCGTGCTGCACCAGCTGCGGCACGCCCATGCTCGCGCCCATCGAGTGCACGCGCTCGCGCAGCCATGCGATCAGCCCGCCGAACTGCCCCGCCGCGATCTCTGCCTCGATGCCTGGCAGCTGCTCGCGCATCGTTTCCCAGAGCTGGCCGGCGATCACGGCGCCGACGCCGTACGACGGAAAGTGCCCGAACGAGCCGATGGCCCAGTGGATGTCCTGCAGGCAGCCCTCGAGGTCGCTTGCCGGCACGAGGCCGAGACGGTCCGCGGACAGCGCATTCCAGGCCTCGCGCAGGTCCTTGACCGCGAGTTCGCCCGTCAGCATGCGGCGCTCGAGCTCGTATCGCATCCAGATGTGGGTCTGGTAGGTGAGCTCATCCGCGTCCATGCGGCTGGTGCCGCGCGCGACCCGATTCAGGTAGCGGAAGATGTTGTCCTCGGTCCACTCGGGCCCGGCAGCGCCGTAATGCTTCTCGAGCAGCGGCCGCAGGATAGCTGACGAAGGCGCGGCTGCGGCCCACCGTCATCTCGAGCAGCAGCGACTGGCTCTCTTCGATCGCCATGCCGCGGTCCTGGCCGACTGGCTGGTCGACCCATTCCGACGGCAGCCCGAGGTCGTACAGCGCCTGGCCCGTCTCGTGCAGCGCGCCGAGCAGCCCCTGGAACGGGTCCTTCTGCACGAAGCGGGCGGTGACGCGGATGTCGCCCGGCACGCCCTCGGTGAACGGCATGGTCGCTGTCGTCGAAGCGGCCGCGGTCGAACGGAAACCCGAGCGCTTTCATCACGTCGGTGCACAGTCCGCGCTGGCGGCTCGCCGAGAACCGGCCCTCGATCGGCAGTGCCGGTGCCGCGGCCTGCAGTTCGATCGCCTCGGTCACGAGCCCCGGCAGCCGCTGAGCGAGCGGCGTGAAGATCGCCTCGATGTCGCGCGACAGGAGGCCCGGCGTGAATTCGTCCGCGAGCGCGTCCCAGGGATCGAGCGAGAAACGCTGGCCGAGGAGCTCCGCCTTGCTGCGGACGAGCTTGACCGTCTCCTCGAGCTGCGGCGCGAGCACGTTGAAGTCGTTCGCTTCCCGCGCCTCGCGCCAGCGCGACTCGGCGCGCGCGAAGGCCTTGGCCATGCGCGAGATCAGCGACTGCGGCGTCGCGATCGCGTGGTCGTGCAGCCGCCGCATCTCGCGCAGGTTCGCCGACTGCCAGCCCGCAAGCGACTGGGCATTCGCGTCGGCGCGGTCCAGCAGCCGCGAGATGCGCGGCGAGACCAGCAGCGTGTGGGTCTCGATCTCGAGGGCCGCGAGCTGGTCGCCGCGGACGTCCGCGCTCGCGCGCGGCATGGTGACGGCGGCATCCCAGCGCAGGATCGCGAGCACGCCGCGGAAGGCATGCAGCCGCCGGAACTCCTGCTCGAGCTGCTGATACGGGGTCGCCGTCGCCAAAGCGCCGCTCCTTTGTCGCCGGGTGGAAGGCCGATGCAGGAATCCGCAGGACCTTCGATGCGCAGTCGATTCTACCAGCCGGGGCCCTCGCGGCTGCCCGGGGCAGCTTATTATGTCTTATAAATCAACAATGTTGAATGGCATGACTCGCCTTGACACCGGCGCGGGACCGCACCGCGCTCAGGCTGGGCCGGTGACCTCGGTGTCTGCGGCCTCGAGCCGGTCGATGTCGCTTGCGAAAGGGCCTCGGGCGAGCCGGTGTAGGGCGCGAGCAGCGCATAGAAGGACGGCACGACGAAGAGCGACAGCACGGTCGAGAACGCGACGCCGAAGATGACCACGACGCCGATCGCCGAGCGGCTCGCCGAGCCCGGGCCCGCCGGCCGTCACGAGCGGCACGGCGCCGGCGATGGTCGCGATCGAGGTCATCAGGATGGGCCGCAGGCGCACCGCCGCCGCCTCGACGATCGCATCGCGGACCGACCGGCCC
Organism: uncultured Gammaproteobacteria bacterium; assembly: GCA_963760725.1. Taxonomy (GTDB): domain Bacteria; phylum Pseudomonadota; class Gammaproteobacteria; order Steroidobacterales; family Steroidobacteraceae; genus SCUD01. Next base: position 236,617 of record CAVXET010000005.1, on the reverse strand, counting down.
TCGTCGCGCAGCTTGTTCGCGAAGTCGACGATCAGGATGCCGTTCTTGGCCGCGAGCCCGACCAGCATGACGATGCCGATCTGGCTGAACAGGTTCAGCGTGACGCCCGAGACCAGCAGCCCGAGCAGCGCGCCAGTCACGGCGAGCGGGACCGTCAGCATGATCACGAACGGGTGGATGAAGCTCTCGAACTGCGCCGCGAGCACCAGGTAGACGATCAGCAGCGCCATCGCGAACGTGAAGAGCACGGCGCCGCCCGCGGTCATGAACTCGCGCGACTGGCCCTTGTAGTCGAACTGCGCCACTTCCGGCAGCTCCGCGGCGGCGGTCTCCTGCATCCACTTGATGGCCTCGCCGAGCGTATAGCCCGGCGCCAGGCTCGCCGAGATCGTGATCGCGCGCAGGCGGTTGAAGCGGTTGAGCGTGCCGGGCTCCGCGATCTCGGTGAGCGTCACCAGCGAGGACAGCGGCACCAGCTGCCCGCTGCGGCCCGAGCGCACGTAGAGGTTCTCGAGGTTCGCGGGCGCCGCGCGGTCGTCGGCGCGCGCCTGCAGCACCACGTCGTACTCCTCGCCGTTCTCGACGAAGGTCGTGACGCGCCGCGAGCCCATCATCGTCTCGAGCGTCGTGCCGATCTCCTCCGTCGAGACGCCGAGATCAGCGGCACGCTCGAAGTTGATCTCGACGCGCAGCTGCGGCCGCGTCTCCTTGTAGTCGGAGTCCGCGTCGAGGATGCCCGGGATTCTCCGCCATGCGTGCGAGCATCACGGTCGCGCCACTGCGCGATTTCCTTGTATTCGGGGCCGCCGAGCACGATCTGCAGCGGGCGGCTGTTGCTGCGCAACAGCCCGGTGCGCACGAACGGCGTCGCCCGCACGCTCGGTATCGCGGCGAGCTCGCTGCGCAGCGAGGCGACGATCTCCGCCGTGGTCTCGTCGCCGCTTGTCCCAGTCCTGCAGGAAGATGATGGCCTGGCCCGTGTTCATGTCCTCGCAGGCGCCGAAAAAGCCCGGCACGCGCGTGTTGACGCGCTGGACCGGCTTGTCGTCCCCGGTCAGCGGCGCCAGAAGTTCTTCGACCTTCTTGATCTGCGCGACAGTGTAGTCGTAGCCCGCACCCTCGGGAGCCTCGACCGAGATGAAGAACGCGCCACGGTCCTCGCCCGGTGCCAGCTCCTTGTGGACGACGTTGAACAGCACCAGGCTCGCGACAGCGCTGCCGGCGAGGATCGCGCCGAAGATGAGCGGCCTGCCGATGGTGCGCGGCGACCTGGCGGCGGTAGGCCTCGGTCAGCCGCGCGAACTGCCGGTGGATCCAGGCGTTGAGGCCGCGCGGCTCGGTATGCGGGCGGATCAGCATCGAGCACATCATCGGCGTGAGCGTGAGCGCGACGAAGCAGGAAATCGCGACCGCGCTCGCCAGCGCGACCGAGAGCTCGCGGAACAGCCGCCCGGTGTTGCCCTCCATGAACCCGACCGGCAGGAACACGGCGACCAGCACGACGGTGGTCGCGATCACCGCGAACGCGACCTGCGCGGTGCCGCGGCGCGCCGCGAGGAGCGGCGGTTCGCCGAGGTCCGCGCGGCGCTGGATGTTCTCGACCACCACGATCGCGTCGTCCACGACCAGGCCGATGCACAGCACGATCGCGAGCAGCGTCAGCAGGTTGATCGAGAATCCGAACGCCCACAGCGCCGCGAACGCGGTCACGAGGCAGACCGGGATCGTCACCGCGGGGATCAGCGCCGAGCGCGCGCTGCCGAGGAACAGGTAGATCACCACGATCACCAGCGCAATCGCCTCGAACAGCGTCGCGAACACACGCTTGACCGCGGCATCGATGAACACCGTTGAGTCGAACGCGACGAAGATGCGCATGCCCTCGGGCAGGGTCTTCTGGATCTCCTCCGCGGTCGCGACCGCCGCGCGCGCGACCTCGAGGCTGTTCGCCGTCGAGGTCTTGACGATGCCGATCCCGAGGTTCTCGCACGCCGTTGCTGCGGAAATAGGCGCGCCGCTCCTCGGAGGCACGCTCGACCCGCGCCACGTCGCCGAGCCGCACCAGGTAGCCGTCCTCGCCCTTGGCGAGCGTCAGGCGCGCGAAGTCCGCCGGCTCGCGGTAGCCGCGCTGGACGCGCAGCGTGAAGTCCCGGTCGACGGACTCGAGGCTGCCTGCCGGCAGCTCGACGTTCTCGCGCTCGAGCGCGTCCTCGACGTCCGCGACGGTGAGCCCGCGGGCCGCGAGCGCCGCGCTGTCGAGCCAGATGCGCATCGCGTAGCGCTGCCCGCCACCAACGCGCACGCGCGAGACGCCGTCGAGCGACGACAGGCGGTCGACGACGTAGCGGTGGGCGTAGTCGGTCAGCTCGAGCGTGTCCATGCTGGGTCGAGCTCATGTTGAGCCACAGGATCACGTCGGAATCCGACTCCGCCTTCTCGATCTCGGGCGGGTCGGCCTCCTGCGGCATGCGGTCCACGACGCGGCTGACCGCGTCGCGCACGTCGTTTGCCGCCGCCTCGATGTCGCGGTCGATCGAGAACTCGATGCTGATGCTGCCCTCGCCGTTGCTGCTCTGCGAGCTCGATCGTCTCGACGCCCTCGATCCCGGCCAGGGAGTCCTCGAGCACCTGCGTCACGCGCGTCTCGACCACGGAGGCGGAGGCGCCCGGGTACTCGACGGAGACGGACACGACCGGCGGGTCGATCGCGGGCAGCTCGCGCAGCGTCAGGCGCGAATAGGCGATCACGCCAAGCACGACCAGCAGCAGGCTCATCACGGTCGCGAAGACCGGGCGGCGGATCGAAACGTCGGAGAGGACCATGCTAGCCGCCGGCTGCGGCAGCCGGCGCGGCGGTGACGCGCGCGCCGTCGCGCAGCTTGACCGCGCCCTCGGTCACGATGGTGTCGCCGGCCGCCAGCCCGGAGGTGACTTCCACCTCGCCGCGGCGCCGCGAGCCGAGCGTGACCTTGGCGCGCGAGGCGGTTGCATCCTCCGACACGCGGTACACGAACGCCTCGGTGCCGACCTGGATCACTGCGATTTCCGGTACGACGATCGCCTGGCGCGGTGCCTGGTAGAGCCGCACGGCGAGCAGCATGCCGGGCCTCAGCAGGCGCTCGAGGTTCGGGAATTTCGGCCCGCACGGTGACCGAGCGCGTGACCGGGTCGACGCGCGAATCGACGTTCGCGACCTTGCCGGCGAAGTCGCGGTCCGGATAGGTCTCGCTGTGCGCGGCGATGTCCTGACCCGGTGCAAGCAGGGCGAGGAAGCGCTCGGGCACGGAGAAGTCGAGCTTGATGACGGAGATGTCGTCGAGCGTCGCGATCGCGGTGCCCGGCGTCACCAGCGAACCCGGGCTGACGCGCCGGAGGCCGAGGATCCCGTCGAACGGCGCCGTGATCACGCGGTCGGAGAGCTGGGCGCGCACGACGTCCATGCGCGCCTTCGCCGCGTCGCGCGTCGAGCGCAGCGTGTCGAGCTGGCTCTCGGAGATGACCTTGGTCGGCGCGAGCTCCTGGCCGCGCGCGAGCTGCCCGTTCCGCCTCCTGGAAAGAGGCCCGCGCTTCCTCGAGTCCGGCGAGCTGCACGCCGCTCGAGAGGTCGACGATGACGTCGCCGGCCCGCACGATGTCGCCGCTGTCGAAACCGACCTTGCGCACGGTCTCGCTCACCTTCGCGGTCAGCGTGACGGATTCGTTCGCGCGGGCCGTGCCGAGCGCCTCGATCGTGTCGCGCCACTCGACCGGCGCGACCCGGGCGGTGATCACGATCGTCGCGGGCTGCGCCGCGCCGGCTTCCGCCGCCTCGTCCCCGCAACCCGACAGGAGCCCCGCCGCGGCCAGCCCGGCCGACAGGGCAAGAATGGGGAAAATCGGCGACATACGGGCTTCGTTCATCGAGTCGTCCATGCTAACCGAAGCCCTCGTTCGTCACGCATCAGCGGCTTCCCAGCCATTGGGCGATGGTCCGCGGCAGGAGTTCCTGGGCGCTCCGGCTGACATAAATTCCGATGTGCCCGCCGTCGAACTCGAAGGCCGTGTAATCGCGGCTTCCGGTCAGGCCCTCAAGCGCGCGCGACGCCGCGGGCGGGACGAGGTGGTCCTGCCGCGCGTAGATGTTGAGGATCGGGCAGGTGATCGCGCGCGGGTCGACCGGACGGCCGCCGATCTCGAGGCCGCCCTTCAGCAGCCGGTTCTCGTGGAAGAACCCGCGGATGAACTCGCGGAACGCCGTGCCGGCCTGGTCCGGGCTGTCGTGGATCCAGCGCTCCATGCGCAGGAAGTTCTCCAGCGCCGCGCGGTCGCCGGCGATGTCCGCGAGGCCCGCGTACTTTCGCACCGTGAGCCTGAGCGGCATCAGCGCGATGAATGCGGCATTCAAGAGCGCGCCCGGCACGTTGCCGAGCACCTCGACCATGCGGTCGACGTCGACCTTGCGCACCCACCGGGACAGCAGGTTGTCCTCGGTATGGAAATCCACCGGCGTGACCATGGTGACGAGGTTCTTCACGCGCCCGGGATGCAGTGCCGTGTGGCAGATCGACATCGTCCCGCCCTGGCAGACGCCGAGCAGGTTCACGGCAGCGACGCCATGCGCCGCACGCACGTGGTCGATGCAGGCGCCGAGGTGACGGTTCACGTAGTCGTCGAGCGAGAGATGGCTGTCGCCGCGGTCGGGATAGCCCCAGTCGACGAGGTACACGTCGAGGCCGTTCGCGGTGAGTCCGCGGATCAGCGAGCGGTCCGGCTGCAGGTCGAGCATGTACGGCCGGTTGACGAGCGCATAGCAGATGACAAGGGGCGGAAGGCCCGCATCGGGTGCCTCGCGTGCGTAACGCCACAGGACGGTCTTGCCGCGCCGCAACACTTCGGTGCGCGCCGTACAGCCCTCCGCCCGCACGTCGAGCTTCGCCAGCTCGGCCGTCGCGAGCGCCATGCGCTGCGAGAAGTCCGCCATTTCGGCGGCGGCGCGCAGCGGATCGAGCGCGAGGCGCGAGGCCGTCACGCAGTCACCGCGCGCAGTTCGACCAGCGCCATCAGCAATTCCGCCTGGGCCGACGCGAATTCCTCGCGCCGTGCGGCCTCTGCATAGGCGGCTTCGCCGCATTCGATCCACAGCGCCTGCAATTCCCGGAGGCTCGTGATGGGCGGGGCGTCCGGGCCGCAGTATCGCTCGGCCTCGGGATCTACGGGCACGAGCACACGCCGACGTTCGACCGGCCGTTCTCGCTGCTCTTCTCCGACACCATCAACCTCAAGGTGTGGTTCGCGACCGTCGCGGTCGTGCTTGCCGTCGCCCAAGTTCTTCTCGCGCTACGCATCTACGGAAAGTTGCGGTGGCCGCGCACGGCCCCACCCTGGCTCGGCGACTTACACCGCCTCCTCGGCACGCTGGCCTTCCTCGTCAGCCTCCCGGTTGCGTTCCTGTGCCTATGGTCGCTCGGGTTTCAAGACGGCACGACGCGCGTGTTGGTGCATTCGTTGCTCGGGTGCTTCTTCTACGGCGCGTTCGCGGTGAAGGTGCTCAGCGTGCGGATGCATACCCTCCCGAACTGGCTGCTCCCTATCGCGGGCGGCGCGGTGTTTGCCGCACTCGTGGGCATCTGGTTCACCAGCAGCTTCTGGTTCTTCCGCCACGTCGGGTTCCCGGAGTTCTGATGTTCAAGAAGGTGGTCGCCGCGATCGAGGTCGTCGGCCGCGCTCGCAGCCGTGGTGTTCGTGGTGATGCTGTTCGTCGCGCAGCCGAGCGACGACGGCGTCGCCGCGGGGACGGGCGGCGGCGCGTACATCGCCGAAACCGGCGCGCTGCCCACGACGGGGCAGGAGATCTTCCAGGTGCGGTGCTCCGGTTGCCACGGCGCCAAGGGCCAAGGCGGAAGTGGGCCCCGCCTCGCCGGCAACGTGGTCGACGACTTCCCCGACATCGAGGACGAGATCGCCAAGGTCACGAATGGTGGTGGGGTCATGCCGTCGTTCGGCGGCGTGTTGAGCGACGCCGACATCCGCTTGGTCGTGGAATACACCCGGACTGGCCTCGGCCAATGACGCGTCAGTGGTCGGCAAGCCCGTCGAACGCGGCGGGATAGACAACCTGACCCCGAATCGCCCGGTCGTAGGCGCGCAGGCAGATGCATTGCGCAGCTTCGGGGGAAGCCCAATCGGGGATCGGGATCGCAATGCCGAGCGGCGTCGCGGAAACGAATCCGAGACGGCCGTAGTAGTTCGGGTCACCTTCGAGAATCACCAGCGGCTCATCGCGTGCGTCCGCCCGTCTGACCACCTCGTGCACGAGTGCCGAACCCACACCTCGGCGTTGGAACTCAGGGCGCACAGCAAGGGGCGACAGCATCGCGATCCGGCGGCGGGCGCCGTCGAGTTCGATCGCGGCATCGCTGATCATCACGTGCCCAACGACCTGGCCGTCGACGATCGCGACCAACGCACATTCCGGGATGTATTCGGGCGACGCGCGGATGGCCGCCACCAAACCTGCTTCCACCTCGGAACCGAAGGCGGCTTCCACCACCGCGGCGATCGCGGCGAAGTCGCCTGGCTCCTCGACCCGTATTCCAATCGGCGTTTCGATCGGGCGATCGTAGGCAACCGCCGGAACACCGCGAAGATCTGCCCATGGTGATGGCGGAGCGACCCGAGGTAGCCACTGCGCCCGCGCCGATCGCGGTCGTCGACACCGTTCTGCTCGTGCAGCAGATCGGGGCGGCATTGATCCGAGTTCCGTTCCGCAATCCGTTGCAGGGCCACTCGCGCGCGATCACCAGCCTGGGCGCGTCGGCGACGCGCGAAGTCGTGCGCGCGTTCATGGGCTACGCATCGTCGCTTCCCATCGACGAGTTTCGTTCCATCGAGCAGATGCTCGACACCGTGTGCACCGCGGTGATGCCGCCGGTGGTCGCGGCATTTGGCGTGCAGGCTCATCGCACATCGTTCGGCGGTGTGCCGGGGATTCTCTACCTCCCGCCCGGCCGCAACCCCCATGGCGTCATCCTCTACTTGCATGGTGGCGGCTACATCGGGACGTCGCCCCGGATGTACTCGTTCTTCACTGCACCGCTCTGCCGCGAGACCGGGTGTGCGATCTTCGTGGCCGACTACCGCCTCGCGCCCGAGTTCCCCTACCCCGCCGGCCTCGAGGACGCGGCCGCGGTGATCGCCGAGTTCACTCATCGCGAGATCCCCGCGGAGCGGATCTTCGTGGCCGGCGACTCCGGCGGCGGCGGCTTGGCCAACACCCTGATCCTCACCGCGCTGGCGCGCGCCGACACGCTGCGGCCCGCGGGCTTGATCCTCTTCTCACCGGAAGTCGATCTCGAGCTCGACGAGCCGTCGGTCACGGAGAATGCGGCGCTCGACATCCTTCCGTGGAACATTCCGACTGCGGCGTACCTCCATGGCGTGGACCCCAACGAGGGACTCGTCAGCGCGGCGTACGCCGACCTCGCCGGCTTCCCCCCGACGTTCGTGACGTGGGGCGCCGACGAGATGTTCCGCGATCCCATCCGCCGGTACGTGAAGCGGCTCGACGATGCCGGCGTCACGAACTTCGCGTCAGAAGTCCCAGGAATGTTCCATGTCTTTCCGATCTTGGTGCCGTGGGCGGCGAGCAGCCAGCGCGTGCATCGCGACGTCGGCACATTCGTGCGCGACCGTCTCGCCGGCGCCACACCGCCGATGCCCGACGCCGGCTGGGAATTCTGACCTGTAGATGACCGTCGGCGACAACGCGTTCCGTTTCGACCCGCTCCAGGATGAGTTGCTCCAGACGGCGCTGCGGCGGGACGAGGGCGTTGCACAGCGATGGGCCTCAATCTGCGGTCGGTACTCCACCAACGAGATCACGGACCGAACGGTGCGCCGGCTTCTTCCCTTGGTCGAGCAGAATCTCGGCGCCGCGTCCGAGACGATCATCGGTCACGAGATCCTTCGCGACGCGTGTCGCCAGGCTGAAGCCGACTACGCGACGCGCGTCAGATGGATGGAACACCTCCTCACACCATTGACGGAGGCGGGCATCGACACGCTCGTGTTGAAGGGCTTCGCCCTCGCGTCCGCGTACTACGCCAAACCCGCTTTGCGACCGATGGTCGACGTCGATGTCCTCGTCCGACCCCGTGACCTGCAGGCAACGCTGGAAGTCGCCGCGGTCGATCGGGTGGGAATCACACACAGAACTCCCCCAAGGCCACATCAAGCGGCGCCGGGAACTCGACCTCCGGGGTCCGGAGGGCGAGAAGCTCGATTTGCATTGGCACCTTCGTCCGGCGTTCGTCAGACCTGGCACCACGATGTCGGACGACGACGAGTTCTTCGACCGCTCACGGCCCTTCAGGGTGGGCGCGGCAAACACGCGGATACTGGATCCGACCGACTGCTTCGTCCACGTGCTCGTCCACGGTGCTCACGCGGGTTGGTGCAAACACGCACTCTGGGTCCCGGACGCCATGATGATCCTCGAGCGTGAGACGCTCGACGGAGATCGGCTCCTCTCGCTGGCACGCAGCGCGAACATCGCCCTTCCGGTCGCCCGCAGCATCGAGTACCTCTCAGCCCGGTTCGATGGCCAACCCCGGTTCGCGCCGAATACCGACCCGCTCCACGACCTTCGACGACTCTCACGACGACCACTGATTCGCCAGCGCCGCATCTACGCCCAGATCTCCACACGATCGTCAGAACCCCCGTCCGCGTTTGAGCGAATGCTGGGCCCGTTTGCCTATACGTACAAGTACTGGGCGAAACAAACGAAGACGTGGACGCGATGGCGAGCAATTCGCGAATTTCCGGGCTGGCTTGCCGACACATGGGAGGTGCCCGGAGCCCGAGCGCTCCCGCGCGCTGCATGGGAGCGCGTAAGAAGCCGGGCGCGTTCGTAGGTTTGGAGCGGACCTAGTCGGAACCGGAACAGGCGATGATCGACGCGTGCTCAAGCGCGGCGCGGCGATGCACCAACGCGTCTCGGTACCACGGGAGGGAGATCATCGTGAGGAACGTGGCGCGACTCGGATACCAAACCGTCAGCACTTCGTCGTACGTGTCGTGCTCGCAGCCGACGAAGACCTGCTCGGTCGGCGCACCCCACACGACTCGTCCGCCCACTTCGGCCATCGCCCGCAGCGCGACTTCGCCGTACCGGCGGTAGGCATCCCGCCCGCTGATGTCGTCGTCGGGACCGGGATTGTCGTACGCGGCGCGCTCGCGGTACCGGTTGAGGTTGACCATAATGATCGGCGTCGCAGCCTCCGTTGCCGCAGCCGCGGTAGCGAGGGCACCGAGTTGGTCTTCGGTCGGATCGATATGGCTCATCGCAAGATCCTCTTCATCACCACCGACCAGCAGCGCTACGACTCGCTCGGCTGCAACGGCGGGCACGATCGCCCGCACGCCGGTCGTCGACGCGCTCGCGGCCGACGGCATCAACTACCGCCGCGCGTACAACCAGAACACGGTGTGCATGCCGGCGCGCTCGACGATGCTCACCGGTCAGTACGTGCGCACGCACGGCGTGGTCGCCAACGGCGTTCCGCTGCCCGAGGACGCGCCGAGCGTCGCCGCGTACCTGCCGAGCAGGCCGGCTACCGCACCGCGCTGCTCGGCAAGGCCCACTTCGAGCCCGGCTTCGACCCCGAAGGGCCAGTGGGAGGAGAACCGCGCGCCGGAGCGGGGCGACACCGGGCCGTGGCGCGGCTTCGAGCACTCCGATCCAGGTGATGCACATCGCCGCGTTCCGCGGCCGGCCGATCGCGCACTACGGCCGCTGGCTCGAGCGAGCACCATCCCGAGCACCTCGAGAGCTTCGCGCCGCTGCTCGGCGCCGAACGGCGGCGGCGACACCGGTGCGCCCGAGACCAAGAACAACCCGATCCCGCGCGAGTGGTACCACACCGACTGGGTGGCCGATCGCACCATCGACTGGCTCGACTCGCTCGCCGCCGACGACGACTGGTTCTGCTGGATGAGCTTCCCCGATCCGCACCATCCGTGGGATCCGCCCGCGTCGGAGCTGCGCCGCGTGCCGTGGCGGACCTCGACCTGCCGCCGGGTCATCCCGGGCTCGCCCGACGACGATCCGCGAGGTCCTCGCGCAGAAGCCCGCGCACTGGCTCGCCTGGTACGAGGGTCGGTTCGTGAACGCCGAGGGCGGTCCGATGATCTTCCGCCCGGCACGCTCACGCACGACCAGATCCGCGAGATCAACGCCAAGACCCACGTGATGAACGAGCTGATCGACGAGGCGTGCGGTCGCGTGCTGCGCCACGATCGACGCGCGCGGCTGGCTCGACGACACCGACGTCATCTTCACCACCGATCACGGCGAGCTGCAGGGCGACTACGGCTTCATCTTACAAGGGCCCGTTCCACACCGACTCGCTGATGCGCCTGCCCGCTCGTCTGGCGCCCGGCACCGTCGGCCGGCGTCGCGCCGGCGGAGGTCGAGCGATCCGGTCGGCCAGGTCGACCTCGCGCCGACGTTCTGCGCCATCGCCGGCGTCGAGCCGGCCGAGTGGATGCAGGGCCGGGCGCTGCCCACCACGCCCGACGGCGGCGGACGCGCGAGCGCGTGCTGTGCGAGTGGGACAGCCAGTTCCCCGGCTACGGCATGCACCTGCGCTCGATCTTCCGCGACGGCTGGCTGTGCACGGCGTACGAGGAGAGCACCGACGGCCAGCCGAACGGGCTCGAGCGTGCGTGGGGCGAGGGTGTGCTCACGCCGTGCGGCGTGCACTACGACGGCACCGAAGGCGAGCTCTACAACGTCGACGACGACCCGCATCAGTGGCACAACCTGTGGGACGACGCCGGATATCAGCGCATCAAGCGCGACCTGATCGCCGACCTCTACGACTCACTCCCCCGCGAACGCAAGGTCCTCGACGTCGAGGCGCCCGCCTGACACCGGACCATGCGTCACACGAATCGGTAGTGGTCGGGATCGACGGCGCGGGTCCAGCGCCAGTACGTGGGGATCGGCCAGGGCGACAGCGTGTAGATCTGCCCGTCGCGGTTCTTGTAGTGCGAGTGCGTCACCGACGTATGGGACCACACCATCTGGCTGATCTCGCTGCGGTAGTGCGACTGGTACTCGTCATGGGCTTCGGCCGTCACCTCGATGGCGCGGTGGCCACCGGCGAGCACCTGGTGGATCCCGTCCATGATGTAGTTGATCTGGCATTCCGACTGGAAGATCAGGCTGCCGCCGTGGGCGAGGTTGGTGCCCGGTCCGTACACGCAGAACAGGTTCGGGAATCCCTTCACCGTGATGCCGAGGTACGCCGACGGTTCGTCGCCCCACTGGTCGCGCAGCGTCACGCCGTCGCGGCCCGCGATCGTCATCGGCCACAGATAGTCGTTGTGACGAAAGCCGGTGGCGTAGCAAATGACGTCGGCGGGATGGAACTCGCCGTCGACCGTGACCACGCCGTCGGCGACGATCCGCTCGATGCCGGTGCGCACCAGATCGACGTTGTCCTTCTTCAAGCAGGCGAGCCACACGCCGTTGTCTTGCAGCGTGCGCTTCCCGGTCGCGGGATAGTCGGGCACGACCTTGGCCAGGAGCTCCTCGTCGTCGCCGACCTGGCTGACGATCCAGTCGGTGAACAGTTGACGGGTGATCTCGTTGCCGGGGCTGACGGCGAGGCCGCTGCCGTCGTCGTAGCTCGCGTCGATCCGCGAGTTCTCGATGCTCAACCCGGAGCCGGGATAGAAGGTGAGGAAGCGGAACCAGCGGCCGTAGAACGGCAGGTGGCGCATGGCCCACTTGTCGCCGCTCGGCACCGGCCGGTGGTAGTTCGGGTTCGGGAACATCCATTGCGCCGTGCGTTGGAACACCGTGAGCTGGGCCACGTCGTCGGCGATCGTGGGCGCGATCTGGAAACCACTCGCGCCGGCGCCCACGAGCGCGAACCGCTTGCCCCTGTAGTCGACCGACTGGTCCCAACGCGCGGAGTGAAAGGACGGGCCGGCGAAGTCGTCCATGCCCGGGATGTCGGCGAGATGGGGCCGATTGAGCGCGCCGACTGCGCTGATCACAAAGCGGGCGTCGAGAGTCTCGGTGGTGCCGTCGGCGGTGCGCACGTCGACGGCCCAACGGCCCGTGATGTCGTCGTACGTGGCGCGCACGACTTCCGTCTCGAAGCGCGCGTGCGCGTCGATGCCGTGATGGCGCATCACGTTGACGAAGTACTGCTGCAACTCAGGCTGCTGGGAGAAGTACTCGGTCCAGTGATCGGCGGGCTCGAACGAGTAGCAGTAGAAGTGACTGCCGACGTCGACGCGCGCGCCCGGGTACCGGTTCTCCCACCAGGTGCCGCCGGGACCCGCGTTCTTCTCGATGATCGTGAACGGCAGGCCGGCTTCCTTGAGCCGGATGCCGGCGAGGAGTCCCGCCTCACCGCAACCGATCACCACGACCGGCGCATCGGCCTTGGCCGCGTCCGGGATGTCGGCACCCCACGTGATCGCCCCCGAGTCGCGCGCCGTCGAGGTGGAGGTCGTCGATGAACATCGGCTCGACCTCGGCGGCAACTTCCGCGCACGCGAGATACGACATCATCTCGTGGAGCACCTCGCGCGTCGGCGGTGCCGGCAGGACACACCCCCGGTCGCGGAACTCGAGGATCGCGGGGAGGGCGCGACGCCGCGCTTCCGCTTTCGTGTCCTCGTCGAGGTAGCCCTGGTACTCGTTCAGGAACAGCCCGGCCGGCTTGATGTCGCCGCGCACCCACACGGGATCTCCGGTGATATGCACCATCGAGCACATCAGCGCCGGAACGCTCACATCCTCCAGCGCGGCGGCGATGGTGGCGTCGTCGTCGGTGAAGGGCAGTCCTGCGTGCGGGTTCCGGGGCGGTTCGGTCGGCGGTTCGGGTGGTGATTGGGTCACACGGTCAGGCTGTCACAGCCGGCCGGCGCGACGCTCACCGTCCCATTCGTCCCACGCGAGGTCGAGCACGGCGAGCGCTTCCGGGATCGCGCCCTGGTCTTCGAGGTAGGCCCGCAGCTTGGCCCGGTTCGGCTTTCCCGGCGGCGGCCAGCCCGGATCCGACCGCGTGTCGCGCGCCAGGTCCCCCACCGCATCCCGACGCCGGGTCTGACGCTCGAGCCACTCCACGAAGTTCACGCCAAGTTCCAGACTCGCGTGGCGTTGTCGCACACGATCTTGCGCCGGTCGGCGTCGGGAACCCCGGCGAACTGGCGGGCCAGCGACGCCTGTGAGTTCGGCCAGGTTGTGGGTGGGTGCGGGTAGTCGCTCGCCCACATGATGTTGTCTACGCCAATCCGGTCGCGCAGCGTCTGCACGCTGCGCTCCTCCTCCATGAACGTGAGATGGATCTGGCGGTGGAAGTAGTCGCTCGGGCGGAGCGAGATGGCCGGGGCCTCGTAGTGCTGACGGATCACGAGGTCGTCGATGTTGTCGAGCCACCAGGCGACCCAGCCCAGGCCCGGCTCGACAAAGACCAGCCGCAGTCCGGGGAAGCGTTCGAGTACGCCGCCCAGGATCCACATCCCCATTGCCTCGGCGGTCGACATCGCGATCAGGGGTACGCAAAGGGCGCGTTGCGGGGTGGGGTCACGCCGGGCAAGGTCGTCGAATGCGGCGTTGAGCCCAACGTGACAGCACAGTGGGAGGCCGGTCTCTTGCACTGCGGCCCAGAGCGGCCGATACCGGTCGTCGTGATAGTCCGGCAGACCGAGCTCGGCCGGGAACACCGGAACCTGGAGCGAGCGTCCACCGAGCGCGGCGACCCGCTGCACTTCCGCGATCGCGTCGTCCATGTCGTGCAACGGAATCTGGTACGAGACCACGAGCCGATCAGGATCGGCCGACGCGTAGTCGGCCAAGGTGTCGTTGAACGCACGCGTCGCGGCGACCGCACCGTCGGTCATTCGGTACAGGTAGCGGAACGCCGAGACCTCGCAGTAGACGACCTCCGCCGCGAGACCGTCGGCGTCCATGTCGGAGAGGTGCGCCGGGCCTTCCCAATGACCGTCGCGGAACCAGTGATCGCCGAGGTTCGACTCGGCGCGGCGCCGCTCCGGTACGACGCTCGTGCTCCTCCACGGCCGCGTCGTACGCACTGTGGAACCGCGTTTCGAGCCGGGCTTTCACTTGCTCCGGACGCATCGCGACGTGCGAGTCGGCCGAGATGATCCGCTCCGTCATCGACCTACTCCGGCGCGAGGTCGAACTGGTCGATGTAGCGCGGAGAAGTCGCGGCGGACGACTTCGGGATCGATGCCGTACTCCTCGGGCGTGTAGAGGTGCAGGCCGTGCTTGCCCTTGGGGTTGTCGGCGATGAAGGCCTTCATGCGGGCCGCGCCCTCGTCGGTCATCGGCAGCCCGAACGCGGCGTAGATGTCGTCGATCACCGCGAACTGGTCGGCCACGAAGTCCGAGAAGTGCATGTCGTAGAACTGCGCCTGCGGATACGGACCCGCGTTGCGAACGTCGAGCGCGTGGTCGATCACCCGGTGCAGCCGTGCCGTCCAGTCACGCGCGATCTCGAACGGGTCCACTTCGTCGCTCGACGCCTCGCGGACGAGCGACGTGAGGCTCGCGTACGAAGTGACCGACTTCACCGGATCGCGATGCGTGAACACGATGCGCGCGTCGGGATAGGTGGCGAGCAGGTGCTCGAGTCCCCACATGTGCGCGCCGGTCTTGAGCACCCAACGGTCACGGGCGTTGTGCCACTGCAGGTGCTGGAGCTGGCGGTAGTGGAACGCGTACACCGGCGCCCAGTCGGCTTCGGTGTCGACCCAGTCCTCGTACGTGGGCACGCGGAACTGGTTGTGGAACAAGGGCGTGCACATCGACTCGCCCATCATCGTCACGCACTCTTGCGACAGCTCCGCACCCATTGGGTGCATCGCACGGAACTTGCGGTCGCGTTCGGTTTCGGTCTCGGGCGACGGCAGGATCGATGCGGCCAACGCGATCCGCGGATCGGTGGTGAACGTGGCCGCTTCCGGGGGCGGCGACGGGAACATCGTCTCCCACGTGATCGGGGCCCGACTGTCGGGGTCCTGGGCGAGGATGTCGTGCAAGATCGTGGTGCCGGTGCGAGGGAACCCGATGATGAACACCGGTGCGACGATGCGCTCGTCGGCGATCGTGGGGTTCAGCTTCCGGTCGTTGACGTAGTTCAGCCGGTTGACCGTGTGGAGCAACGTCCGCTCCGACGCGATGAGCCGGCCCATGTCGTTGAGGCGCGCCTCGGCGTGGAGCGAGTCGAGGAAGAGCGCCATCGGCTCGACGAACGGTCCCTCGCCGAGGTCGTCGAGCCCGCCAGTGCGGCGCGCGGCCTCGGCCAAGATCCCGTCGACGGCAAGCGGCGGTCCGGTCTGGCCCGTCATGCGGTGGCACTTTGCCACCGCGCGGGGTTCACGGCGAAGGTGCGGGGGTGGTCGGCGACTGTCGCTTCGACGTGGAGGGCGCGACCCGTGCTCGGGTCGAGGTACGTGCGCGATCTCGATGCCCGGTCCGTCGTCGCCCCAGAGGCGCTCGACCAGCATCGGGCAACCGTCGGTCCAGTGGTCGGGAGCGACCGCGAGCGGTGCGCCACTCTCGGCCGCGTACGCCACGTTCCCGCGCTGGACGACGCCCGGATACAACGGGAGCTCGGGACCGGTGCCGTTGCCGTTCGCGGCGATCGGCGTGACGGCCGGAACTGCGTGCGCGAGTCGCGCCTGGCGCATCTCGGAACGCAGCGCGTCCGTGGCGGCTGGGTCGAGGGTCTCGTCGTCGGCTAGACACACGCCGTAGACCGCGCGCGCGGCGGCCGCGTCGTAACGCTCGTCGGCGACGTCGGTGACGACCATTTCCGGGTGCTCGATCCAGCGGATCGCCGAACCCGCCGCCGCACGGCAGCCGGATCTGGTACCAGTCACCCTCCACCACGCGCGCCCCGGAGCGGTTGACGTCGAAGATCTCTTCGCTGCCGTCGGCTCGGTGGGCCACGAACTCCGCGCACGCACCGGGGCGGCCGCCGGCCATGCCCTGGAGCGGCAGCCACCGGCGCATGCCGAACAGCGTGCCCTGCATCTCGGCGATGCCATGGGTGCGGAAGCTGAACTGGTTGCCCCCACCCGCGCGGGCTTGACCCGCGCCGTCGGCGCCGCGGCGCGTGCTGCGCTCGAGGAACAACAACGGGAACCACGACTCGAGCACCTCGATGTCGACGAAGTTGCCGCGCGAACTCGTGCCCGTGGCCGTGATGCAGAGATCGAGACCGTCGTGGTGCGAACCCGCGGCGGAACCGACCCAGTTGCCGTCGAAGGGAATGAACGCGTCGGTGGTGCCGTCGGGGAGGGCCCACGCCCACACCTGGTTCCCGATCGCGGAGTCACCGCCCATTCCCGACACGAGGTTGCGCATGTCGGCGTCGGGCGACGCCGCGATCGCGAGATGCAATGTGGTCAGCGCCACGCTCGACGCGTTGAGCCCCACGTGCATGTGCGCGGCGCTGATCGGCGCCGGCGGCAACGAGTTCACGATCGACCCTTCCGGACAACGCAGGTCGAAGGTGGCGAGGATGCCGTCGTTGTACGGGAGGTCACGCGCGAGGAACGTCCAGATCATGACGCCGAGCTCGGCGCCGATGATGTACGGCTTCGAGTTGAAGAAATGGGCGGTCTGCGGTGAAGCGCCCTCGAAGTCGAAGGTGAGGTGGTCACCCGCGACCGTGAGTGTGCACGGGATCTCGTAGAAGTCGGTGTCGAACTCGGTCCACGAGGTCCAGCGGTACGTGCCGTCGGCGATGTTGCCGATCCGGCGCCGCATCTCCGCTTCGGTGAGGTCGCGGATCGCCGTGAGACTCTTCCTGAACACATCCAGACCAACTGCTTCAACAATTGGCGCGAGCCGTTCGTTGGCAAAATGACAGCCCGCGACCAGACCGCGCAGATCCATCTCGACGAGTTGGGACAGGCGCAGGTTGGTGCGGAAGATGTCCCAGACCTCGGTGACTTCCTCGCCGCGCCGGAACATGCGGCACCGCGGGAACGCGCAACGCTTCCTGGTAGCACTCGGTGGCGTTGGGCGCGAACGAGCCGACCACCATCCCACCCATGTCCATCATGTGGGCAGAGACGCCGACCCAGCCGATGCGCTCGCCGTTCGCGTAGATCGGCCGGTGGATCATCACGTCTTGGGGGTGCAGTCCGCCGCCACTGTGCGGGTCGTTGGCGATGAACACGTCACCGTCGGCGATGGTGTCGCCGTGCCGCGCGATCGTGGAGCGGACCGTGTGCGACGCCGCGGCGTAGTGGTACAGCACCTGCCCCGCCCCGATCACCAGCGCGCCGTCGGCGTCGAGGAGCGTGACGGAGTAGTCGCGCGACTCGGTGACCGCGGGCGACACCGCGGTGTGCTCGACCGCGAGCGCGGCCTGCTCGGCCACGGTCTCGAGGCGCGACCGCAGGATCTCGAGACCGATCGGGTCGAGGGCCTCACTCACGCTCATGACTGACCTCCATGACAAGGGTTCCGAACTGGTCGACGGTGGCTCGTGCGTTCGCGGGAAGCCAGATCGTGGTGTCGGATCCATCGATCAACGCCGGGCCGGCGATCGTGTGGCCCGGCTGCAGTGCTGAGCCGTCGAACGCGGGAACCGCTTGCGGTCCGTCGGCATTGCGATCGAGGCGAACCGACCGCGTCCCGACCGGCTCGGCCGCAGCGGAACCGGCGTCGCCCGACCGGTGCTGGAGCTCGGCCTGGGTGGTGTGCCCCACGCCGATGGCGCGCACCGCGATGAGCTCGATCGGCACGCCGAGGGTCACCGACCCGTGGCCGTAGCGCTTGGTGTACTCCGCGCGGAACGCATCGACCACGCGGTTTAGCGCCTCGGCGTTGAACGCGGCGTCGGTGAACGGGATCTGCAGTTCGTAGCTCTGCTTGAAGAAGCGCACGTCGGCTTCGAACGTCACCGACTGCGCGTCGGCGGCCACGCCGTCGGCCGCGAGATCGGCCCGCACCGCGGTGGCCAACTCAGTGATGAGCTTCTCGATGAGACTCGGATCACCCGGGACCTTCATCAACACGGCGCGCAGGCGTTCGCGACGAATGTCGGTCGTCGCGGCGCCGAACGCGGACAGCACGGACGCCAGCTCCGGCACCAACACGGTCGGCGCACCGATCGCGGCGGCGATGTCGGGGGTGAACAGTGCGCCGCTCCCACCGAAGCTCAGCAGCGCGTGCTCACGGGGATCGAGGCCGAGCGCGCCAGTGCGGGCGCGGGTGGCCTTGATCATCCCCGCCGAGCGCGAGCTCGCGGATTCCCCACGCGGTCTCGTCGGCGTCGAGGCCGAGCGGCTCGCCGAGGCGCGCGCACGCGGCTCGGGCCGCCTCCGCATCGAGGTCGAAATCCCCGCCGAGGAATCGGTTGGGGTCGATGTAGCCGAGGACCACCAGCGCGTCCGTGACGGTGGCTTCGGTGCCGCCGCGGCCGTAGCACGCCGGTCCGGGGACCGCGCCTGCGGACTGCGGCCCGACGCGCAGCATCCCCCGCGCGTCGATCCACCCGAGCGAGCCACCTCCGGCACCGATGGACTCCACGTCCACCAGCGAGAGCGCAGTCCATACGCCCATGAGGTCGCCGCGCGTACGGCGGGCCGGTTCGCCGTCGGCGATGATCGAGACGTCGAACGACGTGCCGCCCATGTCGCAGGTGATGACGTTGTCGGTACCGCTGGTGGCGGCCACGGTGACGGCCGCGGCGACGCCGGCCGCCGGCCCCGACACCGCGAGGCCGAGCGGGCGGCGGCGGGCTTCGCTCACGGTCATCGATCCGCCGCCGGAATGCACGAGCAGGAGCGGCGCAGTCAGGCCGAGGTCGCGCAAGTCGGTCTCGAGTTCTTCGATACCACCGAGCGCGCCGGACACGTACGCGTTCAGCACCGCGAACGTGGTGCGCTCGTACTCGCGCGCCGCGGGGTGCAACTCCGCACCCGACACGACCGTCATCTCGGGGAACGCGGCGCGAATCACGGCCACCGCTTCGTCCTCGTGGACCGGGTTCAGGAACGACCAGAGGAAGGAGACCGCGATGGCCTCGACGCCTTCGTCATCGATGAGTCGGCGGGCCGCGCGTTCGACCTCCTCGGCGTCGAGCGGAGTGAGCACGTCACCGTGGCGGTCGATGCGCTCCGTGAATCGGCGCGATCGCGTGCTTGTCGACGATCTGCCCGGGCCGGTCGATCCACCCGTCTTCGTCGACGATCCGCGCACCGCGCGCGTACAGCAGCATCTCCTCGAAGCCCGCGGTGGCGAGGACCCCGACCTTGCGTCCGGTTCCCGACGCGAGCACGTTCGTGACCGCGGTGGTGCCGAGCCCGAACCGCACGACCGAGGGCAGCGTCTCCGCGAGGGACTCCCCCCGGCGCTCGGCCACGAGGGTCGCGGCGGCGAGGACGCCCTGCCCGAGCGCACCTGGTGTGGTGGGTGACTTCGCCCGCCACGTGCGCGTGCCGTCGCTCAGGACGCAGTCGGTAAAGGTGCCGCCGACGTCGACGCCGACGCAGAGTTCGCCCGCGTTCACGCGCGCGCTCGCTGTAATAGTTCGCTGCGGCTCGGGGTGGCGCTGTCGCGTCCCGATCGCAGGACGTGACCCGGACGACTCTCGGTGAAGTCACCGTTCTGCACGACGGACTCGCCCGCGACGAGCACGGTGTCGATCCCCACGCCCTGGCTGAACAAGCGGGTCGAACCGCCGGGCAGGTCGTGTTTCAGCGACACGGGCGACGTGTCCATCGTCTCGGGGTCGAACACCACGACGTCGGCCCAGGCGCCGGCTTCGATCCGCCCCCGGTCGGTCAGGCCGTAGAGCCGGGCCGGGATGTCGGTGAACTCCTGCACCAGCTCCTCCACCGTGAACACGTCGTCGTCGCGCACGAGCTCGGCGAACGACGCGGTGGAGTACTCGGCGTTGATGACCCCGCGCACGTGCGCGCCGCCGTCGGACGCACCGAGCACGAGCCGGGGGTCACGCAGCACGCGGCGGCGCAGCGCGCGCTCCTCCGTGGTCATCCTCGGGACGGTGTGCCGTGCGAACCCGATGTCGAGCCCGGCTTCGACGGCGAGGTCGAAGATCGTGTCGAGCACGTCGGCGTTGCGCTCGGCCGCGATATCGGACACCGATCGGCCGACGAGCCGCTGGATGGCCGACGTCGCCGACGTCGCTGACCACGTGGTCGCCGAGCCCGCCGCGGAAGTTCACCGCCCGTGGTCCGACGCGGCTGTCGAGCTCGAGGTCCGCGCGACCTCGGCCCGGAACTCCGGCTGCTGCAGCGCGCGCCAGCCGTTCGTCGCGCGGGAGCGTCGAACAACGACCGGAAGCTCGGCTGCGAACGGAAGCCGATGTCGCTGTCGAGGAAGTCGGTCCGCACGCGGAAGTTGTGCGGGATGATCATCGGCACGATCGTCGCGCCGTCCGCGTCGCCGACGTCGGCCGAGCGCGAGCTGCCGATCCTGGATGTCGGGCTTGCCCGGGTACCGCAGCACCACCGTGTTCCAGTTGACCTGACGATCCGCGACGCGCGACATCGCGCTCATCAACGCGAGATCACGGCCCGCGTCGTCGAAGCCGTACGCCGCCGACTCCGGGATGTACTCGAGGCTCGTCCCCGGATACTCACCGGTCGTCGCCGACAACGCGACGAGCTCGTCGTCGGCGCGAAGTTCGGCGGGGTCGGACGGCCGTCGCCGTCGAGCTGCGTGCGCGACTTCGAGCTCGAGAAGCCGAGCGCACCGGCGGCGATCGCCTCGCCGAGCAACGCACTCCATCGTGCGAGCTGATCGGTCGACGCGTCGCGGTGGCGTCGATGCCGCCTCCCCCATGACGTACCGGCGCAACGCCGAGTGGCCGACGAGGAAGCCGACGTTGACCGCGAGCGCGAGCGCCGTCGACGACGTCGAGGAACTCGGGGAACGTGCTCCAGCCGAACGTCAGTCCCTGCGTCGAGCGACTCGAGCGGGATCGCCTCGACGCGCGACAGCAACCGGGTCATGAAGTCCTCGTCGTCGCGCGCGACGGGCGCGAGCGAGATCCCGCAGTTCCCGGCGACCACCGTCGTCACGCCGTGGAGCGGCGAGGGCGAGCACGTCGGGTCCCAGAACAGCTGCGCGTCGTAGTGCGTGTGCACGTCGACGAAGCCGGGGCTCACCACCCGGCCCGTCGGCGTCGATCGTGTCGCGGCGTCGTCGTCGAGGTCACCGATCGCGACGATGCGGCCGTCCACGATCCCGACGTCGGCGCGGAACCCGGGTCGCCCGGTGCCGTCGACGACGGTGCCGCCGCGGATCGCCACGTCCAACATGGCGTCATTGTCTCACGCTCGCCCACGGCCTGGGCCGGGCGCTAGGTCGAGACGATGATCAGGAACGCCAGCATCAACGCACCCAAGATCGACATTGTCGTGATCACCACGGGCCACAGGGCGCGTTGGGCGTCGTACCCGCTCGCCACGATGATGCGGAAGAACGCTCGGTGTTGGCGGTACCCCACGAACAGGGTCGCGGCGCCCATGAGCACGATGATCACGCCGACGGTCGTGTACAGCGCCTGGTTGTCGAAGCCCTTCTCGCCCGGGTCGATGAAGAACGCGATCTTCGAGACCACAAAGCCCAAGCCGTACAGGGCAATGGCCGTGCGCAGCCACGCCAGATAGGTGCGGTCGTTCGCAAGTTCGTCATTCATGCCGAAAGCCCTTCACCGAGCACCGGCGGACAGAGTTGGCCCTCACACATTTTCGGCAAGGCGCCGTCGCGAAATGACTCGCGGATTTCGATCATCTGCGGCCCGTTCCAAATCTCCCGGAGCGAGTGATCGTTCAGATTGCCGATCCGCAAGTGCAGGTAGCACGGACAGAAGGTGACGTCGCGGTTCGTCTGGATGTCGAGGACCCCGGTCCACGGCTCTTCACAGAACGCCCGTACCGGCTCCGCATCGGGCACGTCAGCAGCCTTCAGAGGTAGTGGACTTCATACTGCAGTCCCATTTCCTCGCAGCGCGCGGGCCGCGGCCTGCATCGTCGCGTTGTATTCGTCGGGGAACGACTCGCACACCTGGTCGCGGCCATTGAAGATCCAACCGGTGCCGTTGCCCACGACCCAGTCGCGGACGTGACGCACGGGGTGGAATTCGATCCGTTCCGGAGCGAGCGTGGCCGCGAAGTCGATGAACGGCACCACCTCGTGGAGGTTCTCGCGCATCACCACGTAGACGGGGATGACGTGAATGTTCGGAAGGTCACGCGCCGCGTCGGCGAATCGACGCATGCCGCGTCGTGGCCCGGGTGAAGTGATCCCGACCACGTATCCGCAAATACGTCTCCACGGTCACCGCATCGATCGAACACTTGAGGTTGAGCTCGTGCAGCGCCAGCAACCGGGCATCGATCCGGTCGCCCAGCATCGTGGCGTTCGTATTGATCGACACCGCTACCGGATGCTCGGCGAGGAGTTCGAGCACCGCCTCGATGTGCGGGTACATCAGCGGCTCGCCGCCGATGAGCGTGACGTGCTCCACGAACGGCTTGATCTCGTCGAAGAGTTCCACGAACGCATCGAAGGTGAGCTCCGCCGGCCCGTGCTCACCGTTCGGCACGCACATGATGCACTTCTGGTTGCACGGCTCGTTCAGGTGGATGGAAAAGTAAAACGGCAGGTGATCCACCGACGGCGCGCGTCACCGCGCGCTCCTCGATCGCACCCGCCTTGTTGTGTTCGATTGAAGTGGTCATTCGCTCGTCACCGGGCTCGTCAATCCCCGTACCCCATCATCCTGGCAGTCTCCCACGTTGTGGTCGACCATGACCCCGGTGCCCGCGCCCCGACACCCACGCGACTCGCCGAGACCCGACCTCGGCGCAAGAGATCGTGCCGGTCGAGCTTGACCATCGTGCCAGGGACTTCGGCCGGATCCCACGTGGTTGCCATCACACCCTCGTAACCGAGCGCGCCACCCACTCGCCCCATTGTGGCGACGGGATCGGCCACCAAGGTCTCGTATCGGATCCACAAGGTGGCCAGCGCGCGCGTCTCCCACACATCCCGGTAGGCCGCATTCACCAATTGCTCGGTTGTCCACTCAGGGAGCGGTCGGGAAAGCACATCGCGGATATCGCGCACGATCATCACCACTGGGAGACCCGCGGCACGGAAGTGCTCGGCGAACTCCAAGAACCGGTAGTCGCACGTCTTGATGCCAAGCGAGGTCGGCGCCACGGCGTCGGCGCACGCGCACACGAACGCAAACGTCTCGTCCGGAACAAGGGCGCGGCCGGGCGCCGCTGGCAACTGTGCGCCCGGCACGCGCTCCTGGAGCACGGGCAGTCCGCGGTGGGCCTGATCGGGCGACTCGAAGTCGGGCTCGTCGAGGCACACCATCCCGGGCTGGTTGCACAAGAGCGCGAGCAGCGTCGTGCCACTGAACGCCGGACCCCCGACGAGAAAGGGACTCAGGCCGTCCATCCCATCTCCCGGAAGAACGCGAGGTAGCCCTCGATCAGAGTGATGGTGTCCCAATTTGCCTCGAAGTAGTCCCGCGGCGAGTACGCCGAGCGGTTCGCGAGCACGCCGCGCATCACGTCGCGAAACTCGGTTTCGCTCGCCAGTTCGCCGGTGACCCCAGGGACCACAAGGTGCTTCCCGCCCGCGATCGCATCGTTCATCACGATCGGTAAGCCCGCGGCGACGCACTCCCACATCGCCGCGGGGTTTGACGTGTTGTCGCCGGGATAGACCGCGATGCGGGACGTCTGGAGCAGATCCACGACGTCGCGTTCGTCGAGGTCCGACGTCGTGACGCCCGTGCCAGACACGTCGACTTCGTGCGGGGCGACGGGGTGGAGGTGGCCCGTGAGCTCCGTACCGCGGACGGCGTTCATGAGGAGGTCGTGGCGCTTCCCCTCATAACACGCGGCCAAGTAGATGAAATCGCGTTCGGTGGTGCCGTCGCCCGGACGAATCACGGGCAGGTTCACCACCGGGATGTACAGCATGGACCGCTCGATGAGCTGGTCTTCAGCATCGAGCAGGTAGCACTCGGCGTGGGGAAGCGGATCGTCCCGCGTGCGCAATGTCGGGACGTGGACCCGGAACGCAGCGCCTTCCACCAACGGCAACACGGGTCCACCGTGCACGCCGTGATTCACGAACAGGTCGGGCGGACCGAACCGGTCGAGATACGCGGCGATGTCGTCCTCGTTGTGGAACGTGATGCGCAGCACGCCGTTCTCGAGGTACCCCATAGAGCGCTGCAGCCGGAAGTCCCAGAACTCGACGTGTTCGGCCACTCCGAGGTCCATCAGATGGACGCCGAGTGAGTACAAGTGGAATCCCCACCCGTACTGCTGCTCGAGCAGCGACCGGCGGGGTCCGCGCTTCGGCATCTCGATGTTGGCCCAGGCCTGCACGTAGTCGGCCGTGATCGGCAACGGCCGACTGAAATTAGATATGACGACTCGCACCTTCAGGCTCGCGATCGCCGCAGGCGCGCGTATCCGGCTCCCGATCGCGCGGCCGCGTCGCCAAGTCGACGAAGCGCGCTCACGCGGTCGTACGCCGCGCGCGAGCTGGGTCGAGTCCGCCTCCAATTCCCTGCGCATCGCCGGGGCGCCCGGTCGCGTCGGGCCGCGATCTTTCCCCGCTCGTAGCGGGTCCGGAGGTACTCGCTCGCGGACGCGATCTCAGTCCGAACCCCGAACGTGATCAAGGCGCTTTCGGTACCGCGCTGACCCGCCGCGAGAACGTGGTCGCGCGTGGCGGCATCGACACCCGTGACGAGCTGCTCGTCGAAGCCCCCGATCCGCAGGAGCGCGTTCCGGCTGAACGAACCACAGCCGGGGTCGTCGAAGAAGGCGGCCCACCCGGGTTCGGACGGAGTCAGGTTCTCGACTCGTCCGGCAACGTACGCATGGCCGGCATCGTGGTGCGCAACCACCGCCGCCAGGGCACCCGGTTCGAGACGAGCAGGCGCGTCAAAGCACACGACGTAGTCACCGCGCGCCACGCGGAGGCCGACGTTGCGCGCGGCGCCGGGCGACGCCCGCGCGTCGATCCGGAGTACTGCGATCCCCGGGCGCAGGCGCGCGACATCGTCGGCGACTTCGGGGCCTCGGGCCAACACGACGACCTCGATCGGGTGCGGTACCAACTGTTCGTTCACCGAGTCGATGAGCTCGGTGAGCTCGTCGAGCAGCGCTTCGTCGACCACCACCAGGACGCTGAGCACTGGCCAGTCGAAGTCGCCCTCGGGCTCGGGCTCGATGAATTCGAAACGGGTCTCGAGAATCACCGGAGCGTTCGGGCGACGACGCACGAACCGCGAAACGGCTTGTGGTGGCGCGTCGACGTACGAGTAGTCGCGTTCCCAACGCTGGTCGGGATCGGCTTCGCGGTACTTCTGACGCCGCGCTCGGCGATGCTCGGCCGTCAGCGCGCAGAGGTGCTGAATCCGCAGATTCGTACACAGCCACCGATGCGGTGGGAGAGACGTCGGGACGGCATTGAAGTGGAGCCGATCCGACGGAAACACCTGACCCGGGCGGTACGCAAACAACCGGTACGCGCGGTTCTCCACCACGTCGTAGTGGTCGAGGTCCTCAATCATGCGGTAGCACGGAAATCCGTATGCGATTCCCGGCACCGCGTCGCGCTCGATGAATGCTCTGAGCGCGCGTCCGTCCGCTTCGGGGACGCGCTCGTCGGCGTCAATGCTGATGATCCAGTCGGGCTCGAGCGCGCGCGCGGCATCCAGGAGCCGATTGCGGTTCAGGGAATCGTTCCACTCCACGTAGTCGGGCCGGGGCGGGTTGCGCAATAACACCTCGACCAACGGATGGGCGCGTAGCTGGTCGCTGGTGGCATCCGTGCTCGCGTCGTCGAGCGCGACCACGACGTCCGCGAAGCGGCCGATCGACTCGAACCAACTCGGGAGGTTCTCCGCCGCGTTCCGTGCCGGGAGCAGACAGACGACGCGCATGCCCTATTGTGCCCGGCGGGTGCGAATCCTCGTGATTACCGATGGGCTCGAGCCCCTGTTGCGACTCACCGTCGTCGGTCTCGCGGATCGCGGGCATCACGTCCGCGTCGTCGGGGCGCTCAGTCCCGCCGAACTTGACCCCGTGGATCGCTTTCGCCTTGGTGACGCGATCGAAGTCATCGGCGGCGAGCCCGGCGGTTCCGCACGGCGTGCCGCCCGGTTCACCAGCCGCCTCGCCCGAAGCGCACGGGCCGATCCGGCCGCGCTCCGAGTGATGACCACGCGCATTCGGCAGCTCCACGGAGTCGGGACCCATTTCGCCGACCGGGTCGCGGCCTACGTTCCTGCACTCGCCGAACCCGCCGACGTCGTGTACTTCGAGGCCGCGAACGTTGCCGCGCAGTACGCGCCCATCCTCGATCAGCTCGGCCCGAAGCTGGTGATGTGCACCGGATCCGACGTTCGGATTCTGCCGGATTCGACTCCGTGGCTCGGGCGGGCCCTCCCCGCGGTCTTCGCGACGATGACGCACGTGGTGTGCCGCTCCGAGGAACTCCGGCACTGGGCCGTCCGCCGCGGCGCCTCACTCGAGCGCACCTCGGTGCTGTATCCAGCCGTCGACGCGACGTACTTCTCGACCTCGCCCCGCCCGCCGCGCCCGGGGGATGCGGTGCGTCTCGTAAGTGTCGGCCGCATGCACTGGGTGAAGGGGTACGAGTACGCGATCGAGGCCGTCGCGCTGGCGCGCGCCAACGGTGCCGACATCTCGTACACGATCGTTGGTGCCGATCGGGGTGCCGGCGAGGCAATCGAATACGCGATTCGCGATTGTGGCGTCGGCGATCTGGTCACTCTCGTGGGCGAACGCTCGGTCGCCGGTGTGCGCGCCGCGCTGGCCCGCGCTGACGTCTTCGTGTTGCCCAGTGTCGGCGAAGGCGCGAGCCGAGCCGCGCTCGAAGCCATGGCAATGGGCTTACCCGTGATTACCACGGACGCCGGCGGCATGCCGGAAGTCGTCACCGATGGCGTCGAAGGCTTCGTGGTGCCGCGCCGGGATCCCGCGGCGCTGGCCGCTGCCATCGAGCGGCTCGCCCGCGAGCCCGACGTCCGCGCACCGATGCGGGAGCACGCCATCGCTCGGGCCGCGGCCTTCGACCTTGGCGCCCATCTCGCCACGATCGAGCGGCTCCTCGAGGACGCCATCGCGATGCGCCGCGGCGACGCCGGTCGCGACGCCAGCCCGGACTGACGGCGGCCCCGTGCGCATTCTCTTCGCGGGCAAGCAGCACTACGACCCCGGCGGCATCCCCGCGAGTACCGATCAGCTCGCCAGCCGGCTCGCAGCCGTGGGTCACGACATCGCGGTACTCGCCCACGCTGCGTTCGACGGGCCGCCGCTTCCGAAAGCCGAACGACGCATCGTTCGCCGCGAACCCGGGTTCGAGTACGACGCGTACTCGATCGATCTGCTTCCGCCCGGCGCGGGACTCGGTGTCGTGATCCGTTGGTTTCGTCCCGACGTCCTCGTGGTGAATGCGGGGGGCAGTTGGTGGCACGACTGGACGGTCCCGCTCGTGCGGGCTGCACCGCCCGATCTCCCACTTGCGCTGTACGTGCGCGACGCCGAAGCGTTCGAGATCTACGACCAAGTCGCGTCACGCGTTGACCTTCTGCTCGCCAACGCGCAGCATCACGCCGATACCGCCGTCACGCTGGGTGCCGAAGCCGTCGTGATTCCTTCGGTCGTCGACCCGGACCGCTACCGGGTGGAACCAACCGGCGATGCCGTGGTGTTCATCAACCCCGTTCCGACCAAAGGCGTGGATGTCGCGTTCGCGCTGGCCGAGCGTCGACCCGACGTTCCGTTCGAGTTCCGCGAGTCGTGGCACTTGCCGAGAGCCGTGGCCCAGGCGGTCGGCGAACGGTGTGCCGAACTCGGGAACGCAACGTTTGTGCGCAGTACCACCGACTTCCGTGAGCCGTACCGCCACGCCCGGCTGTTGCTCGTGCCCTACGAGGACGCGAACCGGCCGCGAG
This sequence comes from uncultured Gammaproteobacteria bacterium, assembly GCA_963760725.1. Taxonomy (GTDB): domain Bacteria; phylum Pseudomonadota; class Gammaproteobacteria; order Steroidobacterales; family Steroidobacteraceae; genus SCUD01. The sequence goes on along the minus strand of CAVXET010000005.1, from coordinate 208,580 downwards.
TCGTGCCCGAGGCGCAGGTCAGCAGCATCCCGATCTTGGCCCGCGACGATCCTGCGCTGCGCGAGGCGGTGGGCGACGGTGGCATCTTGATCCCGCCCGACGCCGGGATCGACGCCTGGGTCGACGGCCTCGCCCAGCTATGGGACGACGACGCGACCCGCACGCGCGTTGTTCGGAAGCAGCGCTCGAGCACAGCCAACGCGCCGAGATTGATGCCACGCGCATTGCCGCCGAAGTCGCCACGGTGCTCGCCCACTGTGTGGCCCAAGCCCGAAGTCGCGGTACGTCCGCGCGGGCTGCGGTTCGGACGGTCGACGCCGACGCTCCGGTCGCGAGCGTGATCGTCCCCGTCCTCAACGTGGCGAAGACGATCGACGACCAACTCGCGGCCCTCGCGCATCAGACCTACCGCGGCCCGTACGAAGTGGTCATCTCCGACAACGGCAGCACCGACGCGACCCGCGCCCGCGTCGAGGCGTGGCGGACACGGACTCCCCGCGTTGACGATCGTCGACTCGTCGGCGCACCGCGGCGTCGCGCACGCCGCGGAACGTTGGTCTGCACGCGGCACGCGGCGAGCTGCTGTTCATCTGCGACGGCGACGACATCGTCGCGCCCGACTGGCTCGAGTTCATGGCGGCCGCACTCGACGACGCGCCGATTGTCACCGGGTTCATCGACGTGGTCACTCTCAACGACGCCGACCGATACGGCTGGACCGGCGACGCGACCCGAGACGAGGTGCCGGTCGCGTACCAGTACCTCGCGTACGCGCCGGGCGGGAACATCGGCATGTGGCGTGACGTGTTCGAGACGGTCGGTGATTTCGACGAACACTTGTTGCGGGCTGAGGACATCGACTTCGGATGGCGCGCTGCGTATCTGGGGATCCCGGTCGCGATCGAGCCCCGCGCCGTACTCCACCGACGGCTGCGCGGCGATCCGCGCGCCGAGTTCCGCGCCGCGGTGCGGGGTGGGATCGCCGAGGCCGGCCTCTACCGCCGCCACCGCGACCGCGGGATGCCGAGTACGACGACGGCGGAGGCCATCGAGCAGTACCGATGGTTGCTCCGATCGGTGCCCGCGGTGTTGCGCGGGACCCACGACCGGTACCAATGGGCGCACCACGCCGGGAAGCGGCTCGGCCGCGTTCTCGGCTCCGCACGTGAGCGCACGCGCTACCTGTAACGCCCTCGGGTCACACCGCGCGACTGAGCAACACCTGCGCCGCGATCTCGTCGAGCGTGCGAAACGAGCCGAGCTCGCCGACTTTGCTCAGGAAGTCGGGATACGGGTCGAGCCAGGTTGGCCCGTAACAGTCGTGCAGCGAGAACGTCGCGGTCTCCCGTTCCGCCAACGCCCGCAACCCGGCGGACTCCCACGCGCCGTACTCAGCGCCGCGATGCAGGTCGAAGTCGTCGAATCCAATCGGAATGCGAACCACGCCATTCTCGAGCGCAGGTTCGGTGATCCCCAACGAGTACCCCGAGCTCGCGAGCCACTCGAAGTTGTGGAACGCGAGGTTGGCGTCGGTCAGCTCGGCGGTGAGGCGTGACTGCGCGGGCCGGTAGCCCTTGATGCGGTAGTCGATCTCTCGGCACGGACCGAGCTGCTCCTCGGCGCCCGGATCGCCGGGTCCGGCGTGATCGAAGGAGTGGAAGGCCACACAGTGACCACCGGCCCGGATCTGCGCCGCGAGCTCCGGCACGAGAAAGCCGACCACGGAGTAGGTCGACCGAACGCCCGCCGCGTCCTCGATCTCGAGCATGCGTTCGAGCGCGGCCGGCGCGAAGGCGTCGGCGGCGGCCGCGAAGGTCGGGTCCTCGTCGAGGTGACCCCACCCTCGCTCGATGTCGTGCGCGAGGCAGACCTGCGGATCGCTCCCGGTGTCGAGGACCGTGGGCTCGGGGCGCATCAGGACCGGCGCGTTCTCCGCGACGTCGAGGACCCACCATTCGTCTGCCCGAATCGCCCGGAACGGCGCGCCCACGGCGGAGTCATAAATGCGGTCGAAGAGCGGGCGCTGCACGTCCCGGTTGGGATCGGTGTGGGCCAGCGCCCAGTCGGCACTCGCGACCAGGACGCGCCGGTGCCCGGCGTCGAGCGCGAACGCCAGTGCGGCGTTGAGGAGAAGGCGGGACCAGCCCTTGAACCGGTTCTCGATCCGGGTCTTCAGGTCACGGCGACGGCCGATTCGCTGCACGACGTCGGAAACGAGGTTCAATACGTAGAGATCGGTCCCCCGTTCTACGAGCGCCGCGGTCGCCACGTGGCCAGCCAATCCGAACTGTTGTTGGTGCCACACGATGTCGTCATCGAAGAACAACTCCGCGGGGAACTCGTCCCGGGCCGGCGGGAGCGCATACAACCCGATCTCCCAAAGTTGGGCGGGATCGGTGTCGGGGGCGCCCATGCGTCGGGCCAACTTCAACCCGTCGGGTCCGCCCTTGGGGAGCCGTAGGACGCGGTGGGGGAAGTAGTGGCGGGCGAGGTGGCCACGGGCGACGAACGCGTCGCGCGCGTCGAGCCCGAGATCACGGACGATCACGCGTCGGTGTTCAGCCACGGCGGGCAACGCTATGCGGTGTCCGTGATATTGCCGATCAAGGATCCGCATCCCGGCTACTTCGCGGAAGCGGTGACATCGATCCACGACCAGACCTCACCGCGCTGGGAACTCGTCGTCGTGACCGAACCGGCCGAGCAGGCGCGCATCGTCGAGATGCTGGGGTATTGGGCCGTGGACCCACGGGTGCAGGTCAGCGCGAACCGCGGGCAGGGCCTGGCCGGCGCGGTGAACACCGGCATGCACGACGCCACGAGCGACTTCGTCGGGCTCCTCCTCGGCGACGACCTCTGGACCGCCACTGCGGTCGCGACGCTGACCGATCGCATCGCGCGCTATCCCGACGTCGACTTCTTCCACTCCGCGCGCCGGATCGTCGATGACGAAGGCAACCCCATCAGCAGCGTGCACCCGGCCCGCCACGACGTGACCCTCGACGACTTCCGCACCGGCGCCCCCGTGAAACACCTGCTCTGCTGGCGCCGGGCGACGGGGCTCGCGGTCGGGGGGCTCGACGAGCGCTCCGCCTCCGTCGGGCCCGATGACTTCGACTTCCCGTGGACCATGGCCGAGCACGGAGCACGATTTGAGGCCATCGACGACTGCCTCTACGTGTACCGAGATCACCGGGACGGCACCCGCCTCACCACGCACCTGTCGCGCCGAGTGCACGAACGCGAACTCCGCCGGGTCTTCCGCAAGCATGGGCTCGATCGCCGCCAGACCAAGGCACGGATCCAGGAGGCGCGTGACAGCTACCTCCAGCAGTGCCTGTACCGGTCGAGCCTCGACGAGCGGCTTCGACGCTGGTTTCGGCGCCCCCCTGCCGTTTGGCGCGACTCCTATCGGTGATGAGTCGTGCCGGAGGGGCCGTTATGCGCTATTTTCTCCGGAACTCGAGAAGGAGCAGCAGTGAGCGAAGAATCGATGGACGAGATCGTCGAGCGTGTAGGACCCGACCGACGGACGTTCGTTCGACGCCTCATTATCGGCTCCGCCTTCGCCGTGCCGATCGTCAGCTCCTTCGACATGAACAACCTCGGGATGAAGGTCACGGGCGCGGCCACCAACCAAACCAGCCCGTAGTCCTCTAACCGAGCGCCAGCGCGCAGGCTCGCGGCCACGTGCGCGACCCGCGCCTGCGGGTCCACGCTGTGGTGCACCTCCCACCCGCCGCGGCGGGTGATCGATGCCGCGACCGGCACGTATTCGCGCAAGCGGTCGGCGTCGTGACGAGCGAGATACGAGTAGAGCAGCCACGTCGCGAGGGCCTCGCTCGTGAGGATCTCCGGAGCACTGTCGTTGGTGGCGCCATGGACCGCGACCAGAGTCGCCGTGACCCGGTGCCATTCCTGTCCCTCGTCGCCCGCCGCGATACGCCACCGTCCACGCGGGTCTCCCGGAATGGGCTCGCCTTCGTACTCCCGTGGCACCGTCCCCGCCAGCTCGCCCGGCACGCTCAGCGGCCGAGGGATCCCGATCACCTCGGGCCCGTCGACGCCGGATCGCACCACCACCAAGTCGTCGCCGAGCGCGGTCCAGCCGGCACACAGTGCCCCCACGACGAGGGTCGACTTCCCCGAACCGGTGCCACCCAGCACCAACGCGGTGCTCTCCGCTCGATGGATGGCGCCACCGTGCAGCACGAAGCACTCGTACGGCGCGAGGAAGTGCGCGAGAACGTACGGAAACAGCTGCCGGAACGCCCGGACCGCGTGCCCGGTGCCTCCGATCCGCGCCGACGTCGCGTCGACCCGTACGGAGAAGTCGCCGTGGGCGAGAAAGAGCGCGTCCGGTCGGATCCACGAACGCACGTCGCCGTCGGCGTGGTCCCACGGCGCCGCCGGCAGTGCGATCGGTTCGATCCCGAACTCGATCTCGAACACGGGAGCGGCGTCGATCGAGGCCAGCGTGCCGCACATGGCGTCGATCGCCTCGATCCGCTCCCACTGCGACGCCTGAAGCCCGATCACCAACCCTGCGACTTCGACCACCCGGTTCACGACGCCTCGCCCGCGAGCCGCTCGCACATGATCCGCTTCACCCGGTGCTCCGGATTGCTGGGCTCGTCGCGCTCAGCTGCCGCGTAGGCCGCGGCCGCGTCACGGAATCGGCCCAGGCGGAAGCACGCCAGCGCGCGTGCCTGCGCGGCGAAGAGCCCAAACAGTCGCTCGTCGTAGCTCACGGTGTCGTCGAGCGCGCCGGGATCAGCGGCGTCGAGTCGGTCAAGTACGGCGAGTGCGGATTCCCAATCACCTGCGTCGAGTTCCACCTGGGCCTGCTCCCAGAGGATCAACGGCGAGTCGGCATACACAAGCGATGCCTCATCGACGAGGTCCCGCAGAGTTCGCCCGTCGCAACCCTGATCGCGTCGCAACCGAATGAGATCCACGTACACGAGCACGCCCGTCGACGACGGCGCCGCCGCGGATGCCGCCTCACGCTGGACGAGGGCACGCGCTTCCTCGAGCGCAGCCGTGGCTTCCGCGGTCTCCCCCATCGCCATCAACACCGTGGCGAGATGGTGCCAGTTGAAGACATTCGCGCGGCTCGGCGCGGAGCTGTGCCCGGAGCAAGGGCAGATTCCGCTCGTGCTTGCGCGCTTGATCGCTCTCGTACCCCAGATGATCGAGCTCGAGGTCGCACAGCCCGATGCCCCGGCCGTCGGCAAGGGCGACGGCCTGAATCGCGGGGACCACCTTCTCGTGGATCACCCCGACGAAGCGGATGCGCGGATCGTTGCGCCACAAGCGGTACTCACGCGCGGGGGTGGCACCGAGAAACGGGCGCAGCCACACTCGGAACGCCACCTCGTCCGCATCGTCAAGCAGCGCGACGATCCGTTCGCGCGCGATTGGACGCAGTCGTTCATCCGCGTCGATGTAGAGAATCCAGCGCCCAGCGGCGTGGTCGAGGGCAGCGTTGCGCGCGTCGGAGAAGTTGTCGGTCCAGGGATGGTGATACACCCGCGCGCCCAAGCGCGTCGCAATCGCCACCGTGTCGTCGACCGAACCGGTGTCGACGACCACCACGTCGTCGACGATCCCCTCAAGCGACGCGAGGCACGCGGCCAGGTGCTCGGCCTCGTCGCGCACGATCATGGCCGCGCTCAGCAATGGCGACCCAGGTTGATTCAGCGGACGAGACCCTCGGCGTACAGGCTCTCGATGCAGTCCCGCACTTCAGCATCCGGGCTCGAGTCCATCTCGTATCCCCTTTGGAGCAGCCCTGCGATCCCCGCTGCGTCGGTCTGGCCGTCACAGAGCTCGAGCACGAGCGCCGCGGTGTGATTCAGCGAATGCATGCGATCGCGCTCGGGGTGGTACACGAGATAGCCGTCGCCCACGAACTCCACCACCAGATCCGGGACTCGGCTCGGCCGGTCCGGCGCGGCGGCCACACCGGGAGCTGCCCCCGAATCGGCGGGGGCCGGTGGGGCGAGCGGCGCTTGTGGCACGAGGGCATCGGCCTCGGCGAGCGCGTCCGGCATCGACATCCCGCCGTCGACGCGCTGGCGGACGAATGCCCGCCGAGTCACTCGCCCTTCGGTGAAGGCTTGGACCAGGTCGTCGTTGGCCATCGATGACTCCTCGGGCGCCGGGTTCGAAACGGTGCCGCACAATACCGATCGCACGCTGGGCCACGGCTTGACTCTCCTCCCTTCAACGATGAAGGGTTCGATCCCCCAGAGCTCGGAGGATTTGTGAGTTCACTCGGTCCGCTCGTTGCCGCCGACGAGTACCTGCACCACCAGATCACCGACACCTTCGCCACGGTGAGCCAATCCGACCGTTCGTGGACCGAGAAGATCTGGGCCATGGCCGGCGCGCGCGACGGCTCGCTCTCGATCGGCTTCGGACTCGGGAAGTACATCAACCGCAGCGTGATGGACGCGGTCGCCGGCGTGTCGCGCGGCGTCGAGCAGTTCACGGTGCGGGCCAGCCGCGAGCTCGGGACCACGCGCGACCTCACTGTCGTGGGCCCGATCGAATACGACATCGTGGAGCCGCTCCACAAGATCCGCTTCGTGCTCGAGGCGAACGACGCGCAACCGGTGAGCTTCGACTACACGATGACCGGGGTCGCGCCTCCGTTCATCGAGAACCGCGAGGTGCACCGCGGTCCCGACGGCTCGCGCATCGAAGCCGACGTCGTGCGCTACCACCACGCCGGTGTGGCGGAGGGGTGGGTCGAGGTCGAGGGCACGCGCGTTGAGATCGACCCGTCGACGTGGGTCGCCACCCGTGATCACTCGTGGGGCGTTCGCTATGCAGTCGGCGCACCCGTCGAGGACGTGCTCACTCGTGAGATGCCCGATCAACTCAGCGTCCTCACGATGTGGTGCCCGATCAGCTGCGAGCGACCCGACGGCACGCAGTACGCGCTGCACTGGTACTACCAACAGAACGCGTTGGGCAGCTGGCAGAAGACCGAGCTGCAGGGCGGGGTCGAGCATCCCGACGGCCGCAAGGATCATTTCGTCGCGTTGCACCACGACCTCGAAGTCGACCCCGTGAACCGTCGCTTCGTGCGCGGTGACCTCCGGTTCACCATGGCCGACGGATCGGAACGGCCGCTGCGGGTGACCGCGGTCTCCGACACCGGGTTCCTGCTCGGCGCCGGTTTGTACTTCGGCCTCGACGGGCACTGGCACGGCCAGCATCGTGGCCCGCTCCACATCGAAGGTGAGTACACGGCCGACTGCCGCGACATCGAAGTTGCCCGCCGCCTGCACCAGCTGCGCGACTGCGTAGTGCGAGTCGAAGACCCCGTCGGGGGCGGCGTCGGGTGGGGCAATCTCGAATGCCTCGCCTTCGGCCCCCATCCCAATCTCGGTCTCACCGCGGAGACGTCGTTCCGATGACCGTCGCGGCGCGTCAGCGCGATCTCGATGAGGTCCACGCGGGGTTGGTGCGCTGGTTCAGCAGCCACCATCCCGACGCCGAGGACCTCGTCCTCAGCCCGCTCGGGAAGCCGTCGACCGGGTACTCGAGTGAGACCCTGCTCCTCGATGTGACGTGGCGCGAACACGGCGAGAACCGTGAAGCGCACCTCGTGCTCCGGCTCCCACCCGCCGGCGGTGGCATCTTCCCCACCTACGACCTCGCCCATCAAGCCGCGGTCCAGACCGCGCTCGGCACCACAGCGATTCCGGTCGCGCGGCCGATCATCGTGGAGACCAACGAGGAGTGGGTGGGTTCACCATTCTTCGTCATGGAGCGTGCACCGGGTTGGGTACTGGCCGACATGCCGTCGTACGTCGTGTCCGGCACGCTGGTCGACGCTCCGCCGGAAGCCCAAGCGCGCGTGCAGCGCGACTTCGTCAACGTGCTCGCCGACCTGCACCGCGTTGACTGGGACGAACTCGGGCTGGGCTCTCTCACCCCTATGGGCGAGCGCGGGCTCGTCCACGACCTCGATCGCGCCGAGACCTACGTGGAGTGGTCCACCGACGGCGACGTCCCCGCCGTCATTCGCGAGGCCTTCGTGTGGCTCCGCGCGAACAAGCCCGACCCCGAACCCCCGCTGTCGCTGATCTGGGGCGATCCCCGCCTCGGGAACATCGTGTACGACGACGACTTCAGCCAAGTCGCGCTCCTCGACTGGGAGATGGCGTCGATCGGTGCCGCGGAACTCGACCTCGCGTGGTTCGTCGGTCTGCACGACATCAGCGCCCAAGGTGCAGGCGGGGACCTTCCGGGCTTCTTGGACCGCGAGCGTGTCCTCGCAATGTGGTCGGCGTGTATGGGCCGCGAGGTCGTGGACTTCGAGTGGTTCGAAGTGCTCAGCCTGTTGCGGGCCGAATCGATCTTCCTGCGCATCCGCGGGATGCTCCTCGCGATGGGCCTCGACGAACCGTGGCTTCACGGCGCGACCCCCGGTCAGCACCGCATCGCCGCCATCATCGGCACCACCCTCTAAGCGCTCGTTCGGGTCGGAGTAAGTTGGCCCGTGATGACGGCAACATTGAGTGATACCTACCGCGGCGCCAAGTTCGTCTCCGCCGACTCACACGTCACTGAGCCCATCGAGCTGTACGCCGAGCGCGTCGACGCCAAGTTTCGCGACCGGGCGCCCCGCATCGAGAGCAAAGACGGCTGGCGCACCCTGCTCGCCGAGGGCATGGACCCGCGCAAGCTCATGTCGGAAGACCAGCTGCAGGGCGCGGTCATCGGCGACTTCGACATCGAGTCCCGCATTCGCGATCAAGCACGCGACGGCGTGAGCGCCGAAGTGATCTTCCCCACCTTCGCACTCCAGGCCTGCTTCGCACCCGAAGACGCCGAACTGCAGATTCAGCTCTGCCGCGCCTACAACGGATGGGCCCACGACGCGTTCGCCGGGCACGCGAACATGCTCGCGGTCGGCGCGGTGCCGTTGCTGAACATCGACGACGGCATCGCCGAAGCCCGTCGCCTCGCGGGCGCTGGGGTTCCGTGGGCTCATGCTCCCGGCGCGCATCCCCGGCCACCAGTACAACGAGCCGGAGTTCGACCGGTTCTGGGAAGTCGCCGAAGAACTCGCGCTTCCGCTCACGTTCCACTCCGGCACCGGCTACGAGCCGCGCATGGTGCGCGGCCCGGGCGGCGCGGTCATCAACTACATCATGGCGGCGCAGCTCGACGGCCCGATGGTGATGCTCTGCCTCTCCGCCGGCGGCGCGCTCGACCGCTTCCCCAACCTCCGGATCATCACCGTCGAAACCGGCGCGGCGTGGCTCGGATGGATCATGACCCAGGCCGACTCCATCTACGTCGACCACGCGATGTACGCGCGCCCCAAGCTGTCGATGCTGCCGAGCGAGTTGATCCGGCGCCAGTGCGCGGCCACGTTCATGCACGACCCAGTGGCGATCAACAACCGCCACCTCACCGGCCTCGACACCCTCATGTGGGGGAACGACTACCCGCACCCCGAGGGCACCTGGCCGTCGTCGCAAGACCGATGCGCCGAGCAGTTCGACGGTGTTCCCGACGACGAGGTGCGGGCGATCGTGGGCGGCAACGCGGCCCGCATCTTCGGCTTCGACCTCTAGCTCGCCTCTGCCCCGCGTCGACGTGTCTACGCGTCGGGGTCCATCGGCGCCATGTGATTGGTCCAGGGCGCGATGCGCTCACTGTGGCGCAACCCAACCACGAGTTGCTCGCCGAGGTCGGTCCGGCGACCGTCGCTGCGGAGTCGTCCGTCCCAACCGTTCGCCTGGTGAAACGCCGACGCCGCGTAGATCACCTTGGTGGCGGCGTGCTGGCGACGGATGTCGGGCGCGACGTACACCTGCTCGACACAGGCTTCGGTATTCCACCAACGGATCGCCGCCACCTGCTCGTCGCTGCGGACGGCCAACGGGAAGAACTCGGTGTCCTTGATCACGGTGCCGGGCGCGAAATGATCGGTTGAATACGCAACGAGACTTGCGGTCGGACGATCGAGGCGGGGCCGCAGAATCGCGACGTACCACAGGTCCGGTGCGTCGGGTGCGGCCCAGTCGTTCACGGTGATGACGAGATGCCCGCTCGCGTCGACGTCGGTCCGCCAAATCTCGAGCGCGTCCGTGAGGTCGCCCGGGTCTTCATCGGGCGCCACGACATGACCGTCGACGAAGCGGTCGTCGAAATAACAGTGCGCCCGCCAGAAGCGACCGTCGACGAGACGCTCGCGCCGGTACCAGGCATTCGCTGGGCCCGCCATCTCGCGTGCCGTGACTGTGCGCTCGCTCAGCCGGTGAAGGTGGGCTCGATAACCGGCGGGGCCGGCGGGGCCGGCGGCGGAGGCGGCGTCGTCAACTCGAAGATCGCTTGGCGACCCACCTCAGACTCGTACGCCGTCTGGAGCGCGAAGATCTGGAAGGCAGAAGCGACATTTTCACAGACCGTGTCGCCCGCGCTCGCGTCTGTGTAGAGCTCGGCGAAACGACCCTCCAAGTCACCTACGAGCGCGGTGGCAGCCGCGGCGAGGTCGGCGTTGGGGGTTCCCGTCCCGTCGTCGTTGCAGCCCTGCCCGGAGTAGTCCGCTTCCACAAAGCTCGTGAGCGCAGTGAACGCGGGCACCGACATCAACGGCTCGGCGAACGGCAACGCATCGACGTAGGTGCCGCAGCCGAAGAAGGGGAATGCCATTTCGGGCGGAGCGACTGTGTCCACGGCCACCGTCACCGTGTAGCCGGCCGGCGCACCGACGAGCCGCATCGTGAACGTGGTGTCACATTCGACGTCGGGGAGAAAGACGTAGTTGCCGACGGGCGGTGGTGCGTCAATCCCGATGACATTGCCCCAAATGGACTCGTCGTCCCACAGCGCCGGGGTCACGACTTCGGGCACGCATACCTGCGGGGCCCCGTCGTCGAACTCGGCCACGACTTGCACGTCGGTCGGGAAGGTGAGCGGCGGGGTGGGAACCGTCCCGTCGACTTTCACCACGATCTCGACGACCTTGCCGTACCCGAAGTTCTCGGAGCACGCTTCGTACGCACCGGTGGATACGACTTGATTGTCGACCGCGTTCTCGCCGTCAGCGTTATCGGAGTCGGTGGGCGTCGCTGCCGGCGCCGCCGCCGCGAAGGTGCCGGTCACCAACGCAATCAAGCCCCCAAACGCCACGAGGGCGCGGCTCCGACGTAACACCGAGGACTTCTGATCGCCCGCTTGCGCCATTCCGCGTCTCCTGCATCGGGGCTCGCCCGGATCGTTCGACCCGGTTGAGATTGACGGCGCAGTGTACCCGCCGCCCATCCCGCGGCCGCGGGATCCGCAACGCCGCACGCGCGACGAAGGTGGTGCTCAACCGCTGGGTGCGTTGGCCAACGAGATCCTCGATACCTCGCGGGCCTACAAAGCGATGCCCTGACGAAACGGCGAGAGTCGCCCGGCGTCACTCAACCGGCGCGCGAAACATGTGCGCCTCCATCATCGGACGCATATCGGCGTTCACGACCTCGATCCGTACACCGAGCGGATCACGGTGGTACGCGAACATCCCGGGCGGGCCGTCGCCGTTGCCGTCCATGAACTCGAGCGGGCAACTCGCCGCGTGCAGTTGTCCGGAGTCGGCGACGAGTTGGTCGGAGAAGAACCCGATGTGATGAAGGTTGGAGTGCTCGTTGCACACCCACGGCGTGCCCGGCGTCTCCTGGATCAACTCGATATACGGTGCCGACGTCGAGTAGCGCATGACGTTATGGACCACGAGGTCGTTGCCGTCGCCGTCACGCACCTCGATGTCGTTGCGCATCACGGGACCCCACTCGATTCCGAGCAGCTCGGAGAACCGTGCGCACCCGGCGTCAAGATCGGGAACGACGATGCCCACGTGGAATAGCTCACTAAGGCTCATGTCCGCACGCTACGACAGCCACTGCAGTCCGCGTTCACAGAACGACGCGTGGGATCCGCTAGGAAGGGCGCCGTGGACCTGACCCTGACGGCGGCGGAACTGGAGTTTCGCGAGGAGTTCCGCGCGTTCCTCGACCAGCACCCGGCTCCCCCAGGTCTTCCGAGCTTCGAACGCGAACTGGAATGGCAGCAAACGCTGCACGCCGGGCGTTGGGTCGCACCGCACTGGCCGGTCGAGCACGGCGGGCGCGGCAGCACGCTCACCGAGTTCGCGATCTACATCACCGAGATCGGCCGACGACAGCTGCCGCAGTTCGCGAATCGGGTCGCGGTGAACATGGTGGGGCCCACCCTGCTTGCGCACGGCACCGAAGCGCAACAGGCGCGCCATCTCGAACCGATCCTGTCGGGGCAGCAAATCTGGTGCCAGCTCTTCAGCGAACCCGACGCCGGTTCGGACCTCGGCTCCGTCGCGACCCGCGCCGAGCGCGACGGTGACGACTGGATCGTCACCGGTCAGAAGGTCTGGTCAAGCGTGGGTGTCCATGCCCACCTCGGGATCCTCCTCGCCCGCACCGCGCCCATCCCCGGGCCGCGGGGCCTGACCACCATGATCTGCGACATGCACGCCGACGGCGTCACTGTGCGGCCGTTGCGCCAGATGACCGGTGACGCGGAGTTTGCGGAAGTGTTCCTCGACTCGGTGCGGATTCCGGTACGCGATGCCATCGGCAACGAGGGCGCGGGCTGGTTGGCGATGCAAACAACCCTCGCCAACGAACGGGGCCTCGCGTTCCCGCTCAAGGAGCAAGGCGTCCTCACCGCGCGACTGCACGGCCTCCTCGAACGGGCGCGATCGCGCGACTCCGCGCTCAGGCCTGACGAGCGGCAACGCCTCGCCCACGACTACATCGACGCCGAGATCTTCCGCTTGCTCAACCTCCGCACGCTCACGCGTTCTCAACGCCGGGGAGGACGTCACGTTCCGTTCGTCGATCACGAAGGTCTTCTGGGCCCAGTTCGCGCAGCACCTCCAGGACACCGCAGCGATGCTCGACGGGCTCGACGGCATTGCCGGGGACCCGGCGACCTGGAACGACCTGTTGTGGTATCGCCAAGCGTCGATCGCCGGCGGGACATCAGAGATCCAGAAGAACATCTTGGGCGAACGCGTCCTCGGGCTGCCGCGCGAGGGCTAGCCGTTCGACGATCCGCGTTTCCGATCCTGGAACCGCGTCATCGCGTCTCTGTGCTCGGGCAGGGCCATCGATATCGCCTCGTACGCGAACCCAGTTTCCAACTGAAGTTCGGCGTGGAAGCGCAACCAGCGATTGATGACCAGCTTCGTCGCGCGCACTGCGTAGGACGGCGCGGCGCTCAACTGCTCGGCCAACTCCTGCGTCGCCCGCTCCAACTCCTCGGGCGCGACCGCCGCATTCACGAGACCGATCTCGGCCGCTTCGGTGCCGTCGATCAATCGTCCGGTGATGAGGAGCTCCTTCGCGCGGTGAACACCGATGAGGAGCGGAAGCACTGCGATCGCGCCATCGCCGGCCACGATGCCGAGCGGCACATGGGTATCGCCGATACGCGCGGTCGTCGACATCACGACGCAGTCGCAGAGCAGCGCCACGGTCGCGCCGAGGCCAACGGCGGGACCGTTCACCATCGCGACGGTGGGCTTCTCGACGTTGAGCATCGTGTTGACGAGGCCAAGGCCATCGTGACGAACACGCGGCGGGGTCGGTGCCGCCGCCTTCGTCTTGTTGCTGATGCTGGACGGTGTCGCCACCGGCCGAGAACGCTCGGCCATTTCCCGTCACGATGATGGACTTGGTTGACGGCTCCGCATCGGCCTCGACCATCCGGCGTTCGAAGACCTCCCACCCGGCGTTGGTGAGCGCGTTCATGCGGTCGGGACGGTCGATCACGACGTGCGACACCCGGTTTCGGTGCTCGACCCGAACCCAAGATTCCTCGTCCGACACACGCGCAACATAACGGCAATTGGCGGTCGAACCCGGGCCAGGACCCGTGGTTACGATGCGCACGCATTCCACTGCCGTCAGTGATGCCCGCCGGAGGTTTCGATGACCACGCTCGACGAGTACCGGAACAGCTTCGAGACCATCCGCTTCGAACGCGACGACGGCATCCTCCAAATGACGGTCCACACCGACGGCGACAGCCTCCGGTGGGGCGCGCCGGCCGTGCAGGAGATGCAAGCAGCGTTCGGCGCGATCGCGGCCGACGTGGAGAACCGGGTCGTGATCTTCACGGGCACGGGCGAAGAGTTCAACGGCCCCAAGGGCTCGCCAGAGACGTTCCCCGGCACCACGGCACGCGGCTGGGAGTTCGCGCACTGGAACACCCGAAAGCTGCTCCTGAACTTCCTCGACATCGAAGCCCCGGTGATCTGCGCCCTCAACGGCCCGGTGTGGCGTCACTGCGAGACACCGCTGCTCTCCGACATCGTGATCGCGTCCGAGACCGCGGCGATCCAAGACTCCGGGCATTTCATCAACGGCCTGGTCCCCGGCGACGGGATGCACATCGTGTTGCCGTACGTAATGGGTCCCAACCGCGCGCGCTACTTCATGCTCACCGGCCAAGTGATCGAGGCGCGCGAGGCGCTTGAACTCGGGATCTTCGCGGAGGTGCTTCCGCCCGGCGAAGTACTCCCGCGTGCGTGGGAGCTCGCTCGCGACCTCGCCGCGCCAGTCGCCCCTCGTGCTTCGATACACGAAGGTCTGCTTCGCCCACGCCATCCGCCAACAGATCCTGGCCGGCCAGGGCTACGGCGTCCTCCTCGAGGGAATGGCCGCCATCGACGACCAGCACCGAGCCGGTTACACCCTGGACGCCCGCACGTGAATCTCGCGCTGAGCGAGGACCAGGAGGATCTCCAGGCCACGTTCCGCACGTTCTTCCGGCGCGAAGTCAGCGGCGACCGCGTCCGCTCGTCGGAGCCCCTCGGCTTCGACGAGGCCCTGTGGAAGTCCCTCGTCGAGCTCGGCGCGGTAGGTGTCGGCGTCGCGACCGAGCGCGGTGGGAGCGGCGGCGGAATGGTCGAAGCGGCCCTCCTCGCGGAGCAATCCGGCGGCGTCGTCGCGCCGGTGCCGTTCGTCGACTCCGTCGTGGTCACTCGCCTCCTCGATCGTCTCGGCAACGACGCCGCGACTGAACTCCTCGGTGGCGTCCTCGCCGGTGACGTGCGCGCGGCATTGGCGCCATTGCCGGCCGACCATGCCGAGCGTGTGTTCGTCCCCGCGGGAGCCGTCGTCGACGTCGTCATCGTGCCCGTCGCCGACACCCTGCGACTCCTGCGCATCGGGATCGACATCGCGATCGAGCACGTCGAGAACACCGGCTCGCAGCCGTGGGCGCGCGGGCTGGTGACGACCGGCGGTGGCCAAGTATTGATCGGACCGAGTGACGACGCCCACGCGAAGCACGCCACCGCGATCGACGAGTGGCGCGCGTTGCAAGCGGCCGCCCTGGTCGGGCTCGCATCGGGTGCACTCGCGGCTCGCGGTTGACTACACCAAGGAGCGCCGCCAGTTCGGAGTTCCCATTGCCACGTTCCAGTCGGTCGCCCATGGGCTGGCCGATGTGGCCACCCTCGTCGACGGTGCTCGACTCCTCGCGTACAAGGCAGCATGGGCGCTCGAAGAGTCGGAACCCGATGCCGGCCTCCTGTCCCTGATGGCGTTCGAGTTCGCCAGCGAGGTTGCCACCACGGCGTCGGCGCGCAGCCTCCACTACCACGGCGGGTACGGCTTCATGCGCGAGTACGACGTACAGCTGTACTACCGGCGGGCCGCCGCATGGTCGACGGCCTTGGGGCGCCCGACGGACACGCTCGACGAGCTCGCCGACCGGCTGTGGCCGACCGAGCACTCCCGGAGCGCATGATGGATTTTCGGGTCGACGAAGCCGCGGTTGCGGTACGCGCCGAAGCCCGCGCGCTCTTCGATCAGTTCGTGACGCCGGAAGTGCGGGCCCGCGTGCGCGCCACCGGCACCGTCTATGACCACGACCTCCATCGGGCGATCGGCGAGCGCGGCTGGCTCACCGCGTCGTGGTCGCTCGAAGAAGGGGGTGCGGCGCGTAACGCAGTCGAGTTGGCCCCGTTCTTTGACGAAGGCGCCCTGGTCGACGCGCCGCTCGACGCCATCCTCACTACTGCGCTCGTCACCGAGACCTTGAGGGAAGTGGGAACCGACGCGCAGAAGCGCGACATCGTGCCGCGTTTCAACGCCGGTGACGTCATCATCTGCCTCGGGTTCAGCGAGCCGGACGCCGGCTCCGACGTCGCCGCGGCGCGCACCAACGCGGTGCGCGACGGGGACGTCTGGACCATCAACGGGCAGAAGATGTTCACGACGATGGCGCACGGTGCGGACTACGTGTTCCTTCTCACCCGCACGAATTCCGACGTGCCGAAACACCGCGGGCTCACGCTCTTTCTCGTCCCGATGGACACGCCCGGCATCGAGGTCCACCCGGTCGCGACGCTGGGCCGCGAACGGACGAACATCACCTTCTACAACGATGTGCAGGTCCCTGACTCGGCCCGGGTCGGAGACGTTGACGGCGGTTGGTCGGTGATGCAAGTCACGCTCGCGCTCGAGCGAGGGTCATTCCCCAATCAGCCCGGGCGCTGCGATCGCGTCCTTGCGCTTGCAGTGGAATGGGCGAACACGCCGGCTTCTGATGGGCGGGCGCCGATCGAGTCACCCAATGTGCGGCGCGAATTGGCCCGGCTTGCGGTGCGCAACGAGGTGGGCCGGCTGCTCGGAATCCGCGCCGTGTGGGTCCATTCGCAACGGGTCCAACCGGTCATCGAAGGATCGATGGCCAAGCTCTTCGCGACCGAGCATCTCCAGGAGATCGCGCAGACGGTCATCGGCCTTATCGGCGCCGAGGGACTGCTCAGCGAGGACGCGCCCGGCGCCCTGCTCGACGGCGCGATCGAGGAGGCCTACCGCCATGCTCCGGTGGAGACGATCTACGGGGGCACGAGCGAGATCCAGCGCGACATCATCGCCCGCCACGGGCTCGGCTTGCCGCGCTCCGGTTGACCCGCGTTCTTACGGGTGGCGCCCGGCCTGCTTGGCGGCGTCGTCGCGCATTGATTCCACGCTCTGCATGAGCATGGGACTCCCGCTGATCGCGTAGTTGTGCGCGTGCGCGAGCTGATGAAGTGCGAACGCACCGTCGACCCCCGTGCGCAGCCCCTTCGCATCATCAGCTTGATTCACTGCTTGCTTCGTGAGCGCGAGGCCAAACGCGGGCATGCGGGCAATCCGCTCGGCGATGTCGAACGTCGCGCTCTCCAACTCCACGCGCGGCACCACCCGATTGACCATTCCGAGTTCGTAGGCGCGTTGCGCCGAGACCCGTTCACCGAGGAAGAGGAACTCCTTGGCGAAGCGGCTGCCCATCTCCCAAGGGTGGGCAAAGAACTCGATCCCGGGCACGCCCATCTGCACCACCGGGTCCGAGAAGAACGCGTCGTCGGACGCGACGATGAGGTCGCAGGCCCAGGCCAGGATCAACGCACCGGCAATGCACGCACCGTTCACCATGGCGATGGTGGGCTTCGGGATCTCGCGCCACCGCCGGCACATGCCGAGGTAGTACTCCTCCTCGTACGACATCCACCGCTCGGCGACCTCTTTGTCGGTGTGGTTCCACCACACCCCGCGCCGCTCGAATTCGTCGTCGTAGTCCATCTCGTCGGTCCCGATGTCGTGCCCGGCCGAGAAGTGCTTCCCCGCACCAGTGAGGATCGCAACGCGCGCGGAATCGTCTTGCGCGAACTTCATAAACGCGTCGTCGAGACCGAGCGTCATCCTGGTGTTCTGGGCGTTGCGCGCGTCAGGACGATTGAGGGTGATGAGCGCGGTCGTCCCGCGCAGTTCGTAAAGAACCGGGTTGGTAGTCACGTCGGTACGATAACCCGATGGACCCGACGGAACTCGAGGCGTCGAAACGCGTCGCACTGCGCTTCCTCGAGACAACAATCACCGGCGACCTCGACGGACTCGACGCGCTCCTTGCCGACGATTGCCGCATCTTCATCTCCGGTGACTTCGCCAACTCGGGCTGGAAGGACAAGCCGGAGTACATGGCCCACATGCGCCGGGTCGGCGGTGGCCGCGGCTCGATGTTCGCGGGCGAGGTGTATTTCGACGTCGGACATGTCACCGCCGAAGGCGACCGCGTGAGCGTTGAGTCCGAGATCCACGGTCAGTTGTCGGCGGGCGGTGAGTACAACAATCAGTTCCACTGGTTCTTTCGCACGCGCTGGCGACCAACTGATCGAGGTCAAGGAGTACATGGACACGTTCCACCTCGCGAACGTTGTCGCCGGCATCCAGGTGGTCGACGGGTCCCGTTCGAGCAACCTCAGTTCCACGACCGGCCGCATCCCCTGATCACATCGAGGACTCGGCGGCCACCGACGCCGCGATCTCCGCCGCGGAGTGCGTCCTTGCGGACCTTTCCCGTGGGGTTCCGAGGCAACTCGGTGCGCACCTCGAGTCGCTCCGGAAGCTTGAAGCTCGCGACACCTTCACGACGGAGGTGCGAGACCATGTCGGCCAGGGTGAGGTGCTCACCGCGGAACACGACGTACGCGCACGCACGCTCCCCCAGCACGGGATCCGGCATCGCGACGAGCGCAACGTCGTCGATCTCCGGCAAGGCAAGCAGAATCCCTTCGATCTCCTGGGCCGAGATGTTCTCTCCCCCTCGGATGATGATGTCCTTCTTCCTATCCACCACCCTGAGGAAGCCATCGCGGTCGAGGATTCCGATGTCGCCCGTTCGGAACCAGTCGCCGTCGGCGAACGCCGACTCGTTGAGTGCCGCATCGACGTAACCCAGGAACATCTCCGGGCCCCGGCACAGGATCTCGCCCCGTTCTCCCGCGGGAACATCGCACCCGTCGTGGTCGACGACACGAACCTCGGAGGCCCCGATCGCAACTCCGTCCGTGGACGCGAGGCGGCCCTCGGGATCAGCGCGCGGACCGGTGGTGACCGTCGGCATCTCCGTGAGGCCGTACGAGCGCTTGCTCCAGCACCCGAGCGTCGCCGCCGCGAACTCCACATCGGCCGCAGTGACTCGAGTGCCCCCGAGGGCGAAGAGCCGAACAGTCTTGAGCGCCGGGCGCGAGTACGCCGGGCTGGTGAGCATGCCCTGCAGCATCACGGGGACACCCGGCAGCATGGTGACGCCTTCCGATTCGGTGAGGCGCACCGCCACGTCGGCATCCCAGGTGTCGAGCACGATCGCGGCCAAGCCCACCGAGACGGGAAGCAGCACGCCGTAGAGCATCCCGCCGACGTGGGCGAACGGCATCGTGACCAGGATCACGTCGTCGTCGGTGCACTCGTGCATGGTCTCGATGCCGTCGGCTTCCGCCCGCAGCGTGTTGTGCGTGTGAATGACGCCCTTCGGCGCCGACGTGGTGCCCGACGTGTAGAGCACGAGTGCGGCCGCGTCCGGATCGGGTCGGAGCGTCCGCAGCAATTCGTCGGACGCCGGCTCGGCCTCGGCGACAAGGGAATCGAGACTGATGCTGGTGGCCGACTGCTGGGCGCGGGCCACCAGAACCTGTGCGACCGCGGAGAGGTCGGTTGCCATCGGCAGGTAGTCGAACCCCCGAAACTGCTCGGGCACGATCATGAGGCTCGGCGTCATCTCAGCAGTGATGGCCGAGAGCTCATGACGGCGCAGGTTCGGCAGCACCGGATTGGCGATCGCACCCACGCGCCACGTCGCGATGATCGCGGCGATTGTCTCCCACCAACTCGGAAGCTGCACGGTCACGACGCTCCCGGGCGTCACCCCGAATTGGCGCCACACGGTGGCCAGCCGTCGAGTCAGCGCGTCGAACTCGGCGTAGGTCCACCGCCGGTCGCCGTCGACGACCGCGAGCTTCGACGCACGACGACGTGCGGTCGCGGCGAACGTGTCTCCAAGAGGCTCGTCCTTCCAGACGCCCAGCGCGCGCCACCGCGCGGCAAGATCGGCGCTCCGGTGCGTCGGCAGGATTGCCAAGCCCGGGGGCACCCGATACGTTCCGACGCTCGTGGAGGATCCCCGTTGACGACCTTCGACCGGGCCTCGCTCCCCGCGCTCCTCGCTCATCGCGCGCGTTCTACTCCCGATGCACTCGCATTCGCCGACGAACGGGGCCGCCACCTCACGTTCGCACAATACGAGCGCGAAGTCGCAGGCGTGGCCGCCGCACTCGCGACGCGGGGGGTCGGCCCCGGCAGCACCGTCGCGTGGCAGTTCCCGACCTGGATCGAGGCGTTTGTGCTCGCGGGCGCACTCTCGCATCTCGGGGCGATCCAGGTGCCCGTATTGCCGATCGCGGGGGCACGCGATCTGGAGTACTACGTCCGCACGACCGGCACCGACCTGTTCGTGGTGCCGGACCAGTTTCGGGGTCGGCCGCTCGCGGCGCAGGCGCAGGCCGCACTGGCCACCGTGCCATCGGTGGAACTCCTCGTCATCGAAGACCGACGGCTCCCGACCGCCGATCATGCGCCGCCCGATCCGCCCGACGACAACGACGACCCCATCCGCTGGATCTTTCATTCGTCGGGGACCACAGCGGCGCCCAAGGCAGCGCTGCACACCGACGCCACCGTGCTCGCCGCGGCGCGGGCGTACGCGCACTCCGCACAGATCACCGCGGACGACCGCAACGGCGTCGTGTTCTCCATCACCCACATCGGCGGGGTCCAGTTGCTCTTCCTCGCGGTCGACTCGGGTGCCGCCAACGTGCTCGTCGAGCATTTCGACGCCGCGGAAGCCGTCGCACTCTTCGAACGGGAGCGAGTGACCCTGGCCGGCGCCGGACCGGTGTTCCACCGCGCGTACCTCGACGTGCAACGTCAGGCGCCCGACGTCCGCATCATGCCCGACGTCCGCGCGTTCACCAGCGGCGGCGCACCCAAGAGCGTCACGCTGCACGACGAACTCCGCCGGGAGATCGGGCCCGGAATCCTCTCGAACTACGGAATGACCGAGTGCCCGAACCTCACGGGGAACACCCCGGGGTCACCCGACGAAAAGCTCGCAACGACGGAAGGCCTGCCGAATCCCGGCGTCGAATTCTCCGTCCGCGATCCAACCAGCCGAGCCCCCGTAGACGCGGGGCCCGGCGAACTCTGGGTCCGCCGCGCCTCAGTTGTGTCGGGGCTACCTCGACCCCGCCATGACGGCCGAGGCATTCGACGACCAGGGTTACCTCCGCACGGGCGATCTCGCGGAAATCGACGACGAGGGCTACGTCCGAATCGTGGGCCGGCTCAAGGACGTGATCATTCGCAAGGGCGAGAACATCGGGGCTCGAGAAGTGGAGGAACTGCTCGAGTTGGATCCCGAGGTCGCTGAGGTCGCGGTGATCGGGATCCCCGATCCCGAACTCGGCGAACGGTGCTGTGCCGTCGTGGTGCCCCGCGACCCGTCGGCACCCCCGACCCTCGCGGAACTCACTGCCGGCTTGCGCGCCCGAGGCCTCACGGTCCAGAAGTTGCCCGAACAGCTCGAGATCGTCGCCGCGCTCCCCCGCAATGCGTCGGGCAAGGTCGTGAAAGCCGAGCTGCGCGAGCAACTCGGGGTGTCGCAACCGGACACCCCTTGGTAGATCTGCGGTTCTCCCGCGACCAGGAGGCGTTCCGGGCCGAAGTCCGCGCCTGGATCGCCGATCACGCGCCCACCGAGGATTTCCCTGAGGGCGGCGGCGTCGAGCGGGTCGAGTTCGAGCGGGCCTGGCAAGCATCGCTCGCGAGCGCTCGCCTCGTCGCCGTGCATTTCCCGCACGAGTACGGAGGCCGAGACCTCGGATGGAGCGAGGCGTTCATCGTGCAGGAAGAGCTGGCGTTGGCCCGCGCGCCGGAGATCGTGAACCGGGTCGCGATCAACCTTGTCGGCCCCACGTTGCTCGAGCACGGGACCGAAGACCAGCGCCGCCGCTATCTCCATCGCGCGATCACTGCCGACGACATCTGGTGCCAGCTCTTCAGCGAGCCGGAGGCCGGATCCGATCTCGGCGCGATGCGCACCCGCGCCGAGCAAGTCCCGGGCGGCTGGCACATCACCGGACAGAAGGTCTGGGTGAGCAACGCGCAGTACGCGCAGTACGGCGTGCTCCTGGCCCGAACCGCCGAGGCCGACGGCCGCCGACCGAAGATCGGCTACTTCCTGCTCGACATGGACCAGCCGGGCGTCGAGGTTCGTCCGCTCCGCCAGATGACGGGCGAATCCGAGTTCAACGAAGTCTTCCTCGAGAACGCCTTCGTCCCGGACGAGTCGGTGGTCGGCGATCCGGCCAACGGCTGGGCCGTCATGAGCACGACGCTCGGCTACGAACGCAGCACGTCACCTCGCCAGCTCATCGTCCATTCGATCCTCCTCGACGAGCTGCTCGACGAGGCGCGCCGCGGCGCTTCGGATCCGCTGCTCCGCCAAGACCTGGCCCACCGCGTACTCGGAGCTTCAGATCTACCGGCTGCACCTCTACCGCGTCATCAGTGCGCTCGACGCGGGGCGTCCCCCAGGCGCAACCAGTTCGACGGTCAAGCTCTTCTGGAGTGAGATGGCCCAACGCATGCACAACCTGTCGATGCGAATGTTGGGCCCGTCGGGAATCGCGTCGCCAAGTCGGCGCCAACGCAACTTCGTCTACTACCGCGCGTGCACAATCTTCGCGGGGACATCAGAGATCCAGCGCAACACGTTGGCGGAGCAGGTACTCGGCCTTCCCCGCGAAGCCCGCACCAAGGAGACCAGCCCGTGAGCTCCGGAAAGATCCTCGTCGAACACGTCGACGCGATCACCACGATCACCTTCAACCGACCCGAACGCCTCAACGCCCTCGACCCCGAGATGGTCGTGGAGTTCATGGAGATCCTGCACGAAGTCGACCGGGAACCCACGACGCGCGCCGTCGTCTTGACGGGGGCAGGTGGCGCGTTCACGGCCGGCGGCGACATCACGACCTTTGGCTCCCACCCGGATCCCAACGTTCACCGGCGCGGATGGCATCTCGTCTACGCGATGCTCGACTTCGAGAAGCCGCTCATCGCCATGGTCAGCGGCGTGGCCGTCGGGCTCGGCCTGACCATCGCCCTCCTCTGCGATTCCATCGTGATGGCGGAGGACGCCCGGCTCGGCGACAAGCACGTCGAACTCGGCCTCGTTGCCGGAGACGGTGCCGCGGTCATGCTCCCGATCCTCGTCGGGCCGCAACGGGCCAAGGAGCTCCTCATCTCCGGAAAGCTCGTCACCGGCGTGGAGGCGCTGGCGATGGGCATCGGGAACTACGCCGTTCCTGCGGAAGACTTGGCGACGGTGACCTACGAACTCGCGCACACCTTCGCTGACCAGCCGGTGTACGCGGCACGCGCGACGAAGATGGTGCTCAACCGCTACGTGCGCTGGATGGCCAACGAAATCCTCGATACCGCACTGGCTTACGAAGCGATCTCCAGGACCTTGCCGGAGTATCCCGAGGCGGTAGAAGCATGGAAGCGGCGGCGCGCACCGGAGTGAGTTACGAACATCCAGCGCACGTCAGCGAGGTGGGCCGGGGGCCATCGCGGCTGACGACCTGTCCGCACCGGCACACCCACCCCGCGTGCTCGGCCGGGTTGCCCACCACCAACTCGTGGGCATCGACCGGGTGGGTCACCACCGAACCGCTCCCCACCATGGCGTACTCGCCGATGTCGTTGCCGCCGATGACGGTGGCGTTGGCACCGATCGACGCGCCGCGTCCGACGATGGTTGGGAGTGGCACCCAATCCGGCGAGACGGCGCGCGGGTAGCGATCGTTCGTGAATACCGCGCCCGGTCCGACGAACACCTCGTCGGCCAGGCGCACGCCCGCGTGAATCGACGCGTTGTTCTGAATCTTCACGCGGTCGCCGACTTGCACGTCGCGATCGACGAACGAGTTCTGACCCAGCGTGCAATCCGCACCGACGACGGCTCCCGTACGCACGTGCGCGTGGTTCCACACGGACGTGCCCGGCCCGATGTGCGCGCCCGGCTCGACCGTTGCGCTGGCGTGGGCGTAATAGGTCGAAACTCAGGCGTCTCGCTCAGGCTCTCGATCCCCCACTGCCCACACGACTGACGCGTGCTCCGAAACCGGCATCCGTTAGCGTACCGGCCGATATGAGACACCAACTGGGCCGCGTCTTCCGGCGCCGACCGGGAGTTCCGATCCCGCGCCAAGTGTGGCCCGACGGCCAACGCGCCGCCCTCAGCTTTTCATTCGATGACGCGCGCCCTTCGCAGGTCATCGCGGGAATTCCCGTACTCGAGCGCCTGGGCGTCCCGGCCACGTTCTTCGTGCTTCCTGACAAGGTTGCCGAGGAGCGCGTGCGCTGGCGCGACGCGGTTGCGGCCGGGCACGAGATTGGCAACCACACCCTGCATCATCCGTGTCGCGCGAACTTTCCGTGGAGCCGAGAACACGCCCTCGAAGACCTCACGTTGAGCGACCTCCGCACCGAGATCGACGATGCCAGCCGCCAGATTCGCAAACTCCTCGAAGTCGAACCCGTGTCGTTTGCGTATCCGTGCGGACAGACCTTCGTGGGACGCGGTCGCAACACCGCAAGCGTCGTCCCGCTCATCGCGGAACGCTTCATCGCCGGCCGCACGTTCAACGACATATCCGCGAACGCGCCGCTGCACTGCGATCTCGCGCGGGTCGCGGCGATCAGCTCCGACGACTTGACGTTTGCGCAACTGGAGCACCGCCTCGACGCCACGCTTGACGATGGTGCGTGGCTCGTGCTCGGGGGCCACGAGTTCGGCGATCACCTTGATCGCGAGACCACCGCCGCCGCCACCGTGGAAGCCGTGGTTCGTTGGTGCCGCGAGCACGACGTCTGGATCGACACCATCGGATCCGTCGCCGAGCACGTGGCTCAGCTCACACGCGCCGGCGAGGCGGCCTAGCTCGGCACCGCAGTCCGCCGGTGATTGCGCGCGTAGTCGCGAGCGAACACCCATAGCGGATGGTCGGCTTGCCAGAGTCTCGGATCCTGGCGGACGGCCGACGCGACCGCGGCGGCCGACGCGCCGTACCGGCGAGCCTGGAATTGGGCGCGGGCGCGCCGGACTGCCAGGGTCGCTTCGAGGCGCCCCCGTTGCGCGGCGACGGCCGCCGGTAGCGCCGGATCGCTGAACAGGCGGGCAAACTGGTCCGCTTCTTCGGTTGTCATCAACTCCACCACGCTGGTCCCGTGGTGCATCCCGACTGTGTGCACGCGGTACTGCAGGAGAAATCCCGCGACGTGGCCGACCGGACCACCGAAGGCGAGGCGGCGCCATAGGTACGTGTCGCAGGTATGCGGGAACGCGGCGTCGTAGCCGCCGAGGTCGCGCAACGCGCGGGTGCGAGCGACGGCGGCGCAGCCTTGGATAAACGGACGGAACATCAGCTCCACCGACACATCCCGAACCCAGTCGCGATCGGGATCGAGCGTCATCGCGGTGACGCCGCGAACCTCGCCGTGCGCGTCGATGACCTCGTAATCGGTGTAGACGAGCGAGACATCGGGATGGGCATCGAAGCACGCGAGGGCGCGCTCGAGGAACGTCGGGTGATAGCGGTCATCCGCCGAGAGGATGACGAAGTATTCGGCGCACGCGAGGTCGATGCCCTCGTTGTACGTCGCGACGTGGCCCCAATTCACGTCGTGACGCACGAACCGCAACCGCGGATCGTCGTAGCGGGCGAGGACGTCGGGCGTGTCGTCGGAGGACGCGTCGTCGATGACGATCGCTTCCCAGTCGGTGCACGTCTGTGCGAGCAAGCTGTCGAGCGCGTCCCCGACGAATCGGCCGTAGTTGTAGGCCGGGACGTGGACCGTGATCCGCGGCACCGTCATGGTTCGCTACTCGGGCAGGTCGAGTGCCCGCAGCCGTCGGGCGGGATTGCCAACCCAGGCCTCGGCCGCGGGGATGTCGCTCAGCACGACCGCCCCCATTCCCACCAACGACCACGGCCCGACGCGACAGCCCTCGCGCACCATGGCGCCGGCCCCGAGGTAGGCGCCGTCGTCCACGATCACGCCTCCGGACAGCCGAGCCCCGGAACCAAAGGTGACGAAACTTCCCACGGCGGTGTCGTGGGCGAACGTCACCCCGGGTGTCATCACGACGTGGGCGCCGATCTCGATCGCGGTCGTGGCCACCACCGTGGCGAGGATCACGCACCCGGGTCCGACCACCGACCCTTCCGGGAGCACTGCGGTGGGATGGACCACGGTCGCGTACCGGTGCGCGGGCAGGTCCAGCCGATCCACGATGCGGGGCCGGTTGAATCGAGCGTTCGGCGCTTCCGGCGCACACGACGACCAGCGCGTCGGGGAAGTCGTCGACCCGACCGCGATCGATGGGGCCGAGCACCGCCAAGCCATCGACTTCGGTACCCGCGCGATCGGGATTGTCGTCGAGGAAGCCGCGCAGCGTAAAGGTTGGCTGCACCGCGTTGATCGCGCGCACCGCCGCGACCGCTTCGCGCCCGAGGCCGCCGGAACCGACGATTAGGAGGTCCTGGGGCGCGGTCACGCGAGCTTCGCTCGGACCGCGTCGATGACCCGGCCCTGTTCGGTTTCGGTCATCTCGTGGAACAGCGGGAGCAGCAACGACTGGCGAGTCATGCGCTCCGTGACCGGCAACGCCCCGTGGGGCTGGGCGGAGAAAGTCGGTTCGAGATGGGCGGCCATGATCCCGCGACGAGCGAGAATCCCTTGCTCGAGTAAGCGGCCGAGGAGCTCGTCGCGGGTCATCGGGAAGTCATCGGGGAGCACCACCCAGAACGATTGAAAGTTGGCAAGACCCCACGGCGGATCGGCGACGATCTGCAGGTCGGCGCAGTCGGCCAGGGCCCCTTGATACGTATGCGCGAGGGCGCGCCGACGCGCCACGATCGCGTCGAGCCGCCCGATCTGCACCTGGCCGACCCCGGCGAGCAAGTCGCTCATGCGGAAGTTGAACCCGGTCTCCACGTACTCCTCGATCACGACGCTGACGTCGTGGCGCGCCCACGCGCTGACGCTGGCACCGTGGTCACGCAGCCGCCGCAGCCGGTCCGCCCAATCGGCGCGTGCGGTCATCACCATCCCGCCCTCGCCGGTGGTGATGATCTTTCGGGGGTGAAAGGAAAAGACCACGAGGTCGGAGTGCGAACCGATCATTCGGTCGTGATAGGTGGCGCCGAGCGCACAGGCGGCGTCTTCCACCACCGCCACACCGAGCGGATCGCAGAGCGCGTGGACTGCGTCGATGTCGGCCGGGACGCCGGCTTGGTGGACGAGGATCACGGCCCGCGTGGCTGGCGTCAGCACCGCCTCGATTGTGTCGGCGGTGAGGTTCTGCGTGGCCGGGTCGACGTCGGCGAACACCGGGCGTGCGCCTACGTAACGCGGCGCGTTCGCGGTGGCGATGTACGACAACGACGGCACGATCACGTCATCGCCGGGGCCGAGGCCGAGCACGATCATGGCGAGGTGGAGTGCCGCCGTCCCTGACGACACGGCCACGCCGTGGACGGCCCCCACCCGCTCGGCCAGCAGGCGTTCGAACTCGGCGGCCCGCGGGCCCTGGGCGACCCAGCCGGACGCGACCACCTCAGCCAGCGCTTGGGCCTCTTCGGGCCCGAGCCACGGCCGCATGATCGGGATGGGATTCACGGGGGCATTGTCGCACCGAGGGGGCTAGGAACCCCCAGGAGAGGGGGCTCAGGAACCCCCAGGAGCGGGTGCCAGCACCCGGAAGGAGGGGGCTAGGAACCCCCGGGAGTGGGGATGGACCCACAATCGACCGTTTGCCCGAAGGCGGCGATGATTGACGTCGATGTCCGGTCCCGTCGTCCTCGTCGCACGCGCGCAAGCGCGCCGTCGGTGGCGAGCGGGCATCGCGCTGACGCTGTTCATCGGGCTCGTTGGCGGTCTGTCGATCGCACTGATCGCGGGCTCCCGCCGATCGGCATCGGTCGTCGATCGCTACCTCGCGACCGCACGGCACTACGACGCGTCAATTTTCGAGAATCCATCGAGCAGGCCCCTGACCCAAGCCGAGGTCCTGGCCATGCCCGGCGTCACGCGCGCGGACCGGTCCGCGTACGTCGCGATGGTCACGACCCCGTCCGGCTCCTCGGTGCCGGCCGGCATCAACGGAATCGCGGCCAACTTCGCCGCGATCGATCCCACCATTCAGGTCCTCGCCGGCACCGCCCCCGATGGTCGCGACCCGTTTGCCATCGCGGTCAACAAGGCGTTCGTCGCTCAGTTCGGGCGCACGGTCGGCGACACCGTCGACGTGCAGATGTTCGGCCTCGACCAAGGCGATGCCGTCAGCAACGGCGTATACGAGCCGAGCGGTCCCCACTACAAGTTGCACATCGCTGCCCTGGTGCGCACACCCCAGGACATCGCGACCAATCAGGTCGAGTCGCCCAGCCAGTCCGGCTACGCCAACCGCAACCAGGTGTTCATCTCGAACGAGTTCTATGAAGCCCACCGCAGCGAGTTCCTCGACTTCGGAAGTTCGATGAACATCAACGTGCACGGTGGATCGAAGGCGCTTCCCGGCCTTGAGGCCGCAATCGCCACCGCGTACTCCCGAGGGCGAGGATGCGCCCTTCTTCATCCCGGCCAATGCTGACATCCGACGGGGATCGCTCGACACGCCGGTCAATTTCGAGACCACGGGGCTGGTCGTGTTGGGGATCGGCATCGCGATTGCCAGTGCGCTCGCCGTGGCGTTGATCGTGCGCGCCGACCAGCGCTCGCACGACGCCGATACGCCAATCTTCCGCGCGCTCGGGTGTTCGGTCCCTCAGCTCGGCGCCTCCGCCGCGATCCGCATGCTCCCGGCGGCGCTCGGTGGCGCGTTGCTTGCCGTGGGATTCGCAGTGGTCCTCTCGGCACGGTTCCCCATCGGGATCGGACGCGAGATCGAGCTCGACCCAGGTCTCGACGCCAACCTCGCCATCCTCGGCCTCGGCGCACTGCTCATCGTGATCCTGGTCGAGCTCTGCGCATTCGCGTTTGGACGGCCCCGGCGCCAACACGCCGTCGCTCCCGCGAATCGGCGCACCATGGCCCGCTGGCTCGGCAATTCCGGAGCCCCCACCGACCTCACGATCGCGTCGCACCTGACCTTCGACCGTGGTCAAGGGGTGCGCTCGGTGCCGTCGCGCCAAGCGATCATCGGCGGCGCCACCCTGCTTGCCGTCCTCACCGCGGTCGGGGTGTACGTCAGCGGCGTCGACCACTTGTACGCCGTGCCCGCCGCACACGGTTGGCCGTGGGATGCGGCGATCGGCAACATCAACTTTCCCCTTTCGCAGGACACCGCCGATCGGATCGACCGCGACCCGCGAATCGCCGCGCACACGTCCGCCCACTACGGATCCGCGAAGGTGAACGGACAGCTCTCCGAGTTCCTCGCGTTCGACCCGCAGGGGGACGCCCCGCCCGACGTCGTGACCGGACGCCTGCCGCGCACCGCCCACGAGGTCGCGCTCGGCGACGCGACCATGCGCGACCTCGGGCTCCATCTCGGATCCACCGTCAAGCTCTCCATCGCGGGCAGCGAGTTCGACGCGGGTGATCCCACCACGCCCCTGAAGCTGAAGGTCGTGGGCGTCGCGCTCGCACCCGAGTTCGGAGACATGGACGTCGGCAAGGTCGGCCTCGTGCCCCTGGACGCAATCGCCGCGGCCGGCGGCCTCGACGGTCCACAGCTCGAACTCGTGAAGGTAAGCCCCGGTCACCGCGCCACGACGATCGCCGCGCTCGACCGGTCGTACACCGAGGAGATGGCCACGAATCTGGTCCCGGCCCAAGTTGTGAATCTGCATCGCGTCCGCAGCCTGGCGCTGCTCGGCTTCGTTGCAGCGGCGCTGATGGGACTCTTCGTGTTCCTGTACGTGCTCGTGGTCAGCGCCCGGGCCCGCACGCACGAGATCGCGGTGTTGCGTTCGCTCGGACTCCGGGCCCGTCAATTGCGACGGATCCTCGCGTGGCAGGGCTCGTTGCTCGCCGCCGGGATGACGCTGATCGGTATTCCGCTAGGAATCCTGCTCGGTGCCGCACTCTGGGGTCGGGTGGCACGGTCACTCGGTATGCACCACACGATCGAGGTGAACCCAAGACTGCTCATCCTCGTGCCCCTCGTATTCCTGTTCGCGGTGGTCGCGTCTCTCTACACGGCGCGGCGAACGCTTGCACGCCCCGATCAACCTCCTGCTTCGCACCGAGTAACCCGGGGCCGATCCTGCGAGACTCACCCGATGACCGGCTGGTCCCGCGCGATTCCGGCGTCGTTCACCGATCCCGCGGCGACCCTCGACCCCGAGACCGCCACCCTCCCCGCGGTCTTCGCCTCCGTTGTCACGGCACACGGCACGCGCGTCGCCATCGAGGACGCAACCGGCGCGACGACGTTCGCCGAACTTGCCGACCGCAGTCGATCGCTCGCCACTGCGCTCGTGAGCGACAACCACGACGCCTCACCCGGTGCTGATCGCCGCGGCACACGGTGCACCCGCGATCACCGCGATCCTCGGCGCGGCGCGAGCGGGTCGCCCGTACGCCGATCCTCGACCTCACCGCTCCCAACGACTATCGCAGTACTCGTCGCGAAGCAACTCGACGCGCGGGTGGTGATCATCGACCGCGAGCACCGCGCACAAGGCCTCGCCCTCGGGCCAAATCGTCGGATGATCGATCTCGACGAACTTCCAACCGGCGGTGAAGGGCGCGCCCACGGCACTCGTGCGGCCCCGGATGATCCCTTGTCGATCTCCTTCACATCCGGATCGTCCGGAATCCCGAAGGCGGTCGTGCACAGCCATCGCAACGTGGTGGTCAACGGACTTCGGTTCGCGGCGGCGAACGGCATGGACACCGAGGACCGCGTGCTGGTGTCCCTGCCGCTGCAGTTCACCGCTTCGGCAACCTCGGTATACAGCGCGCTCCTCACGGGCGCGACCGGCTTGTACTGCGACCTCGCGTCCGGCGGGCTCGACGTCCTCGCCCAGTTCGTGCAAGACACCACACCCACCGTCGTCCAGCTCGCGCCCGCGCAGATCCTCCCGTTGACCCGTCACCTACACCGCGTCGGGCACGGTGCCGTCCGTCCGGCTCGTGAACGTCGGTGGCGACCACCTCGAGGCGTCCGACGTCGACGAGGTGTTCACCACCTTCCCCGAGGCGCGTGTGCTCTACCGGTACAACACTTCCGAAACGAACTGGGTCGCCGGCCTGATCGCGCAACGCGACACCGACTCCGAGCGCGAGCCATTGCCCGCCGGCTGGGTGGTGCCGTGGGCCAATGTCCGCGTCGTCGACGAATGCGGAGCCGACGTGTCCCCGGGATCGCCGGGCGAGCTCTGGGTGAGCGGCGAGCATCTCGCCCTGGGCTATTGGGGTGACGACGTTCGTACAACCGATCGGTTCGTTGTCGGCGGCGCCACTCGCTGGTATCGGACCGGCGATCAAGTCACGCAGGCAACCGACGGACTGCTCACACACCTGCGCCGCAACGACCGAACCGTGAAGGTGAACGGCGTGTTGGTCGATCCCGCTCGCATCGAGGCCTGCCTCTCGACGCTGCCCGGGATCACCGACGTTGCGGTGGAGCCGTTCGACGACGACGGCCGAACCCGGCTCGCCGCGTTCCTCGTGGGGCGTCCGTATCCGGCGACGATCGTCCGCGCGCATGTCGCCGCCTCGATGCCGCGCACGATGGTTCCTCAGCGCGTTGCGATGCTTGACGCGCTCCCGATCTCGGCACGGGGCAAGGTCGATACCGCCACGCTCCGCACGCTCGCAGCGCAAGCCCCCACGGGCGCAATGTCCGCGGCACCCGTTGAACCGATGGACGCCACGGAGACCGCAATCGCAGCCATATTCCACGCCGTCCTCGGTGCGGGTCCGGTCGGCCGCGACGATGACTTCTTCGCCCTCGGCGGCGATTCACTGGCCACACTCGAGCTCGCCGATCAATTCGGCACAGAGTTCGGAGTCAAGCTCGAGCTCTCTGCGTTGCTTGAGCACCCGACGCCGGCCGCGCTCGGCGTATGGATACGCGAGCGCTCACGCACACACCGCCACCTCGTGCGGGTGTCGCCAGGAACCGACGACTTGACGCCGGTGGTCTTCTTCCCTGGCGCCGGGGGCGCGGGCATTTACGACCTGATGCCGATGATCGGTTCGCTTCCCGAACGCCCGTGTTACAGCGTCATCCCTCACGCGTTCGAACACTGCGGTTAGCCCGACCGCACCGTCCCGCGTATGGCGGCCCGGGTCATTCCCGACCTCGTCGCACTCGACGCACGCTCGCCAGTTCGTCCTCGTCGGGCGTTCGTCGGGCGGGTTCACCGCGACTCGAGGCCGCGGGCTGCTTGCGGCGCTCGGGCACCCGCCAGCCCTCGTCGTGCTCCTCGACACCAACGGACCCGGACGACCGCGATTCCGCCGCTTCCAGCGGAACCTCCAACTCGAGTTCGCCGACGCCCCGGCGATCAATCTGGCGACGCGCGTACCGAGTCGCCGGTGTCGCGATGCACGAGCCGGCGTCGGCGTACCGCCGAATGACCGCGGGCTGGGTCCCACGCCGCGGCGAACCCCAACGGCAGGCGCCTTCGTGACCGTGGTCCACCACGCCGTCGGGCGCTACGAAGGCCGCGCCCTACACCGGCGACGTCCTGCTGCGTCCAGCGCGGGCGATCGGCAAACCGACGGACGCCAACTGCGCTGGGCGAGATCGTCATGAGAACTTCGAGGTCGTGGTCGTTCCCTGGCCGGCACAGCAATCTCGTGCGTGGCGACTACCTCCACACCACATTGGCGCCGATCATGGCGCGGCTCGCCGCGACTCGACGACGCTCGAGGCAACGGACCGTGAGCCCCGACTGGAACGAGTGGCACCACAAGTACAACACCGCCAACGGGAAGTTCGCGCAGCGGCTGGCCACGACCCAGGCCTTGCTCACTCGAGATCCTCGATGATCGTCCACCCGGCCCGATCACCCTGATCGACGTGTGTGCCGGACAAGGCCGGGTCACGCTGCCAATTATCCGCACCCACCCTCGTGGCGCCGACGTGTACGCGACCCTGATCGACTCGAACGCTGAGTGTTGCGACACCGCGCGCGCGTTCGCCGCCGAACACGCGCTCGCGGACGTCACCGTCATCCACGGCGATGCCGGGCTCTCCGACAGCTACATGGGCTTGCCTCGAGCCGACGTCGTGATCTTCAGCGGCGTGGTCCGCTACTTGAGCCGCCGCGACCTCCGGCGGACCGCCAAGTCATTTCGCCAGGTCTGCGCGCCGAGCGCCGCCGTCGTGTGGACCCACGGCGAGCACGACACGCACCTCGATCGAGACGACCCGTCAGGCTTTCGATCACGCGGGGCTTCCGCGAGATTGCGTTGCGGGATCACGGCGGCAGCAAACGTCCCGGCGGGGTGGGGTTCGTCGGCGAAGTGCGCTTGATCACCGAACCGGACGAGTTGGTTGCCGGCCGACGTTGGTTTCGGTTCAGTACCCGCCCCATTGGCGTGAAGGCGCGTGTCTCGCGTATCCGTCGCGCCGTGATGCGGCGGATTCGCCGCCTTACGTGAACCCGATCGCGTCGAGCGCGTGCTCGAGCGCGGCGATGTCGACGATCGTCTCGGCGTCGATCTCGTGAAGCGGTGGCAGCACGCGGTGGGAGACCCGGGTCGACGCCGACGAGACGCGTAAACGGCATCCCGAGGGTCGCGGCCACATCTTGATACGCGTTCGTGTAGAAGTTCGCCCCGATGAGCTCCACGATGTGAACGTCGCGTGGCGCGAAGACCATGTTCGCCAGCGCCGCGCCCATCGGCGCGACGATGCACTCCGCGGCGGCAACGAATGCCGCTTGCTCGGCGATCGTGTGCCCGGGCGCCACCACTGTCTGAAACCCGCGCCGCTCGAGGCACGCGATCACGTCGGCCTCATTGACGACCTGGCGGCGCGCCCCCGGACCCCGAGGGAGATAGACCCGTCGCGGCGCGTCGGCCGTCGGCGGGGATCCGTAACGGTCGCGGACACGATCGAGCGCCCACCGGGGCGAGTCCCCGGCACGTTGCGGCAGCCCCGGTGCGATCAGGGTCTCGCACCGGTACGAACCGGGAACGTTCGAGATCCGCTCGGCCCGTGCCCAGTCGATGCCATTGCGCTCGAACACCTCGACCAGAAACGCCGGCGGCGCGCTCGACACGAGGAACCGGTCGCACGCGTCGAAGCCCACCGTCCGCTCGAGGACGTCGAACCGCACGAGCCCCTGCATGATCCAGTGCCCGTAGTTGCCGTGCGAACGCTGCACGAGGGTGACCGATCGGCCGGGTAGCTCGCGGACCGGGCCGGCGGCGGCGTCGGCGCAGTCGCGGAACACGGTGGAGACGTGGGTGGGCGATCGTTTCCCGTACCGCATCGCCATGTCGGTGATCACCGTGTTCGGGTCCACGGCGATTTCGCCCCATGGACCAAGCACCAGCCCGTCCGGCAGCTCGAGCACGGGAAAGCCGGGGTCGGGATGGTGCAGACGCGCACCGGCAACCATCTCCGCCGCCCGCTCCGCCGAAACCGTGTGCACGCCGTCGGGCGCGCGCACCGGGCGCGGGAGTGAGGTCAGCGACCGCGTGACCGCTGCGGCGAGTCACGAACCACCAGCCGTGTCGGCCACGGGACAAGGGGCCCAGGATCCGGCCCACGCTGCCGACGGAACCCACCCACCACCTGGTCCCAACGAATTCCGCTCAGCGCCCGCCTCCCCTAGGTTCAGCGGTGAACCGTAGCGAGCGGTTCAGAGCGAGGAGGACACCGAGATGGTCGAGTACGGCTTCGATCTCACCGATCAAGTAGCGATCGTCACCGGTGGCGGTACCGGAATCGGCGAAGCCACCGCCAAGGTATTGGCCGGGCACGGCGCGGACATCGTGATCGCCAGCCGCAAGCTCGAGAACCTGGAACGCGTCGCCGCCGAGATCGAAGCCAGCACCGACCGTCGCTGTGTCGCCATCCAGTGTGACGTTCGCGAGGAGGACGCCGTCAACGCGATGGTCGAGCAAACCGCCACCGAACTCGGGCGCATCGACATCCTCATCAACAACTCGGGCGGCGCCTATCTCTTTCCGTTGCTCGACACCGCGACCGACAAGTGGGACAGCAGCATTGCCCTGAACCTGCGCGGCCCGTTCCTGTGCACGAAGGCTGTCGGCCCACACATGATCAGTGGCGGCGGCGGACGCATCGTGAACATCTCGTCGGGTGCCGGCATGACCGGCGTGCGGGGCGGCGCGGCGTATAGCGCAGGCAAGGCCGGGCTCCAGATGTTCACGCGGGTCACCGCGGCCGAGTGGGGTCCCTACGGCATCCGCGCCAACGCGATCGCGGTCGGCCTCGTGGCCAACGAGGGATCGCGCCGTTCGTGGGCGTGGGCCGGTATGGACGAAGACGAGCTTGCCCGCGCCTACCCATTGCGACGGGTGGGGTACCCCGACGACATCGTGTGGCCGGTGCTGTTCCTGGTATCGACCGCGTCCGATTACATCAGCGGCGAGACGTTGTACGTGAGCGGCGGCCCGGTTCTCGGCGGCCTGCCCGACGACGCCTAACTCGCGCCGTTCTGCTCGATGCGCTGCTTCGCCGCGTACCAACCCTCGAGGACTTCCGCCATCTCCGCCGGATCGAGCTTGTCCTCTTCGTAGGACCACAGGCCGTCGCCGGCGTACTTCAGCAGGCTGAAGCACGAGAACTCGTGGACGCTGCCGTCGCCGGGATCGGCCATGCGGTTCCAGAACTGGCAGGCCACCCAGCCGCGATGCTCGTCGATCATGTACCACTCGACGGGGTAGTACACGAGCGACCGCATCGGCTCGCTGCCGAATGCCTCGCGGTACCACCGCTTCATGGCCTCGCGCCCGCCGATGCGGCCGCCGCCCGACACGATCATCGTGCGTCCTCGGTGTAGAGGTCGCAGAACTCGTCCCAGTCGCCGGCGGGTCCGCAGCGGCGCGGCGACCTTCTGGTAGTGGGCCCAGTGCTCCTCGATCTCTTCGCGACTGAATCTGCTCATCGCCCACCCTCGCCGAGGGTCGCGAAGCGCGTCAAGGCTGGGCACGTAACGTCGGGCGGATGGCAGGGACCCAATCCGCGTCGTGCCCGGGCATCGCCCTCGTCGGCGTGGGGTATTGGGGCTCGCGCCTCGCTGCGCAACCTGGCGGATGCCGCCGGCGCTTCGGTCCTCTGGGTCTGCGACCTCGTTCCCGATCGCTGCGGCGAAGGTCGCCAGCCTCGTCGGTGCGAGTCCCACCACCTCGCTCGCCGAGGTGCTCGACGATCCCACAGTCACCGCCGTGGTGGTGGCCACTCCCGCCAGCACGCACGCGGCCATCGTGCGGGCGTGCCTCGAAGCCGACCGCCATCTGCTCGTCGAGAAGCCTCTCGCCCCATCGGTCGCCGACGCCCGCGTGGCTGGCCGACCTCGCGGAGGCGCGCGGCCTCACTGTGATGTGCGATCACACCTACCGGTTCGCCCCCGCGGTCCACCGCCTGCGGGAACTGATCGCGGCCGATGTCCCCGGGGAGATCTGGTCGGCGGAATCGGTGCGGACCAACCATCACCACGGGCAGCCGGACGTCGACGTGTTCTGGGACCTCGCGGACCATGACCTCTCGATCCTCACCTACGTGCTCCCCGCAACTGCCCGGCCGGTCGCCATCAGTGGTCGCAGCGTGGACCTTCTGGGGATCGGACGTGCCCACGCCGGGGACCTGACCGTGCACCTCGCCAACGGAGCGGTTCGCGCGCGTCCACGTCGACTGGGACGTGCCCACAAAGCCCGCACGGTCGCGTTCACGGGCGATACGGGCACGCTGACCTGGGACGATCTCGCCGCCGACGGACCGCGGATCGAATTCGCGACCCCGGCCACCACCGACCGTTTCTCCGTCGACGACGACGAACCGCTCTCGCTCGTCGTTCGCGAGTTCGTCACCGCCTTGACCGAAGGCCGGGCCGCGGCGTGCGGGCCCGCTGAGGAGATCGCCGTGTTGACCTTGCTCGAAGCCGCCACCCAGAGCGCCGCCGACGACGGCGCGGTGGTCGCCGTCCCGATGAGCACGGCCGACCCGATTGCGACGCAACCATGACCGACCTCGCCGGCGCGGCGGGTGCTGATCACCGGCGGCGCCGGGGTAGTCGGGTCCACGCTGGTCGACACGCTGGTGGCCAGCGAGCCGGCCGAGATCGTGGTGCTCGACGACTTCTCGCGTGGACTCGACGCCAACCTCGCGAACGCCCGCGAAGTCGCGCCGCTGACCGTCGTAGTCGGCGACGTACGCGATCGCGAACTTGTTGCCTCGGTCACACAAGGCATCGACATCGTGTTCCACCAAGCCGCGATCCGACTCCCCCACTGCGCGTCGGACCCGCGCCTCGCGCTCGAAGTGATGGTCGACGGGACGTTCAACGTCGTGGAGGCCGCACACCAGGCGGGCGTGACAAAGTTCGTCGCCGCATCGTCCGCATCGATCTACGGCTCCGCCACGACGTTCCCGATCGAGGAGACCCACGACCCGTACGGCAACCGCACCCTCTACGGCGCGGCCAAGACGTTCAGTGAGGGACTGCTCCGCAGCTTCCACGAAACCTACGGATTCGACTACATCGCCCTCCGTTACTTCAACGTCTACGGACCGCGGATGGACGCGCACACCGTGTACACCGAAGTACTGGTGCGGTGGATGCAACGCATCGACGACGGCCTGCCACCCGTCATCGACGGTGCCGGTGCGCAGACAATGGACTTCATCTACGTCGGCGATGTCGCGTGCGGCGAACGTGCTCGCGGCGAAGAGCGCGGTCACCGACGACGTGTTCAACATCGCGAGCGGAGTTGAGACGTCGCTCGATGAGCTCGCCCACGCGCTCCTCGCCGCCATGGGGAGCGAACTTCAAGTCGAGTACGGCCCGGCCCGCGCGGTGCCGGCGGTCGAACGACGCTTGGCGGGCACTGAGAAGGCTCGCGCCGCGTTGGGCTTCGACGCCGAGGTCGACTTGCGGGAGGGTCTCGAGCGCCTCGTCGCGTGGTGGCGAGCACGCAGCACGGTGTGACCATGCTTGTCGAAGTAGACCCGCGCGTCGACGAGCGGTGGCGTGCGCTGGTGGAACGGGCACACGGGTCGCTGTTCCACTCCCCCGAATGGGCGCACGTGCTCGCCGACACCTACGGCTGGGCGCCACGCGCGACATCACGCTCGACCCCACCGGTACCGCGGCCGCGGGCATCCCGTGGTGCCGAGTGTCGGATCCCGGCAGCGAACGCATCGTCTCGATGCCGTTTAGCGACTTCTGCGGGCCGATTGGCGCGCCGCTGTACGACGCGCTGTACGACGCGCTCGATGACGCGGGCCTTCCCGTCCGGTGCCGGATCCTCACCGACGCCGGATCGGAGCCGCCACGTCCGATGATCGGCGCCGCCCGCTGGCACGGCATCGGAATCAGTGCCGATCCAGCCGAGAGCTGGACGCAGTTGAACGCGAGCGCGCGACGCGCGGTGAAGAAGGCGCGGCGTGAAGGCGTAACTATCGCCGAGCGGACCGATGCCGAGTTTGTGCCGGAGTTCCTGCACCTTCACACCGGTGTGCGCAAGGCCAAGTACGGCTTGCTTCCGCAACCGCTGGAGTTCTTCATCGCCCTGCGCAACCACTTCGAACCCATCGGCGCGTGGCATCCGCTCGTCGCGGTGCGCGACGACGAGGTCCTCGCGGCCACGGTGTACCTCCACGCCGGCGACACCCTCTATTACAAGTTCAACGCCTCCGATCCCGCGACCCTCGGCGCGCGGCCGAACGACCTGCTCCTCTGGGCCGGGATCGAGTTGGCCGCACAACTCGGGTGCCGGCAACTCGACCTCGGCGCCAGCGACGACGATCAGCCGGGGTTGATCCGGTTCAAGCTCGGCTTCGGCAGCCACGAACGCGAGATCCAGACGCTCGCCTCCGGACCCCCACTTCCGGCGACCCATACCGAATTCCGCGCGGCACTGAGCGAGCTGACCGCGCGGTACACGAGCCCGGCGGTCACCGATTCCGTCACCGAGCAAGTTGGAGCCGTCTTGTACCGGTACTTCGCATGAGTCCCCGCTCCGTCTTGGTCACGGGCGCGACCGGTTTCGTCGGCGCGCATCTCGCGCGTCACCTCGTCGGGC
Organism: uncultured Gammaproteobacteria bacterium; assembly: GCA_963760725.1. Taxonomy (GTDB): domain Bacteria; phylum Pseudomonadota; class Gammaproteobacteria; order Steroidobacterales; family Steroidobacteraceae; genus SCUD01. The sequence goes on along the minus strand of CAVXET010000005.1, from coordinate 169,386 downwards.
TCGGTGACGACGTGCACCTGTTGTGCAGGCCGGACTCCGACACCGCGCGCCTCGCCGACATTCAGGACGCCGTCGTCATGCATCTCGCCGACCTGCGCGAACCGGAGTTGGTCGCCGCGGTGGTCGCCGCCGCCGAGCCCGACCGGGTCTTCCACCTCGCGGCCGCGACGATGCACGCGGGCCGCTCAGCCGGCGCCGACGATCAGGTCACCACGAACCTGCGAGGCACAGTCGCGCTCATGGACGCGTGCAAGGACCTCCCCCTCGACGCATTCGTCAACATCGGTGACGCCTTCGAGTACGGGCCCGGCGAGGGCCCGGTCGCCGAAACCGCGCCCTGCCACCCAACCTCCCTCGACGGCATCACCAAGTTGGCCGCCACCCTCTACGGGTCCGCGCTGGCCGCGAGTGCCGGACCGCCCATCGTCACCGTGCGACCGTTCTCGATCGTCGGACTCGACGACGACCCCCGGCGGCTCGTTCCCCGGCTCGTCGACTCCGCGCGTGCCGGGCGCGCCGATCGCGTTGTCAGATCAGCGGATCGTGCGCGACTTCGTCGCGGTGCAGGACGCCATCGAGATGTTCGTGCTCGCCGCCAATAACGCGGCCGTGCTCCGCGGTGCAGTCCTGAACTGCGGCTCGGGGGTCGCGACGACACTGGGTGAGCTGGTGGCGGCGGTGGAGCGGGTGACCGGAGTCACCGTCGACGCCGGTTGGGGTGCATTCCCACTTGCCGCCCATGACCTCCTGCACCCGGTCGCCGACATCTCTGAAGCGGCGCGCGCCCTGGGCTGGCGGCCGTCGACCTCACTTGACGAGATGATCGAACAACTTTGGGTCGCGCGCGGGCCGGGTCAGTCCGCGGACAACGAACCGGGATCCGAATCCGAGCCCTCGCCGTGATGACGCGCTTGCTCGGTAACCGGCGACTCACAGAGCCGTTCGTAGTAGTCGGCGCGCACGCCGCGCGCGAAGGTCACGGGTGCGAGCGAATTCACAACGCGGATATCGGTAGTGACGCGCGTCGACGTGCTCGCGTTCACCACCTGCCCGTGCACCAGCCCGAGACTCATCACCAGTGCCTGCCCAACCCCCACCTCTACCGGTTCGGCCCGTTCGACCACGTCCGGATCCAGGACCTGCGGCGCGTACGGGAACCCAAGCAGGTGGCGAGGCGAGCCCGGCGTCACTGCGTCGGACTCCGCGCGCGTGGCCGGGTACCGATCGGCTGGTTCCAGGTGCGATCCGCTCACGACCCGGAGCGCGGCATCGGCGTCGAGCGCCGTGAACGGCACGACCATCGATACCTCGTAGGGCGATGCCCCATAGTCGGTATCGCGATGAATCCCGGTGACGTCCTCGGGCTTTCCGGGCCGAACGACCCGCAGGTACGGAAAGCGTTGCACGTGGAGATCGAGGCCGACAAAGCCCTGAAGGAACGCCAGGTTGGCTTCCACGATCCGATGGCCAAGCCGCGTGTCCCAGTACCAGCGGGCCAGGTCGAAGCGCACAGTCTCGTGCGCCGCGTCATCGGCGTAGTGGTGGTAGTCCTCCAGCCGCGGGAGGTCAGGCATCGCCGTCGCTTGCAGCTGCGCGAGCAGCGCGTCACCAATCTCGGCGACGGCATCGGCTTCCTCGAGATCGATCACGACCCAGCCGCGCTCGACAAACGCTCGCGCCAGATCCGGCGTCACGGCGCGATCCGCCCAGTCACGTGAACGCGCCTCTCGTCAGCGTCGTCATCACCACGTTCAACACTGGTCGTTACCTTCCCGAGACGCTCGAGAGCGTCTTCGCTCAATCGCACGCAAACTACGAGATCATCGTGGTCGACGACGGGTCCACCGACGACACTCCCGAACGCGCCCGGGCGTACGCGTCGCGCATCACGCTGATCGAGCGTGAGCATGAAGGGCTCGGGCCCGCCCGCAATGCCGGATTGGCGCTCGCCACCGGCGACTACGTGGCCTTCCTCGACTCCGACGATGTCTGGGAGCCAGACGCGTTGCGCATCCAGCTTGAGGTCGCGCGCCAGCACCCCGAGAGCGGCTTGGTCGTCGGCGATGGCGTCGAGTTCGCCGGCAGCACCGTCTTGAACGCCCACCTCTTTCCGGACGGGCTCGTGACTCGGCTCAACGCCACGGCCGACGGTCAGCTCACGGGTCCGATGTACCACGAGTTCCTCGCTGCGTCCCCCGTGATGTGCCCGGCCCAGGCCCTGGTGCCCCGCCCCGTCGTCGCCGCGCTCGGGAACGTGTGCATCGTTCCCGCCGGCGTGCAGGACTACGACTACTACCTCCGCATCGCCCGCGCGTATCCGGTCACGTTTCACACGGCCTCGGTCGCGCGGTGGCGGTACCGGCCCGACAGCATGTCGGGCCGCCACGATGTACGCGGGTTGCGATCGGCCGCGCAAGCCGTCAGCGTGTACGAGCGCGAACTTGAGGCGTGTGCGCCCGACGATCGGCCCGTCGTGCGCGCCACGATCGCGCGCCGGGCCCGGCACGGCGTTCAGGACGCGTGTCGCTCGCGCGTGGAATTCGCCACCATCCCCGACCCTGTCGACCTGGCCATCCTGTACCGGGCCGCCCCCGCGATCCGGTCATCGCGTGGGCCCGGGTCGCGTTCGCGTTGCCGGCGCCCCTCGACCGGTTCACCCTTCGGACGACGCGCGCGGCGCGTCGGGCACTCCGGCAGCGCACCCGCCGCGCCTCATAGGCTCCGGCGACCGGGAGGTCTCATGCCTGCGAACGTGGTGGTGCTCGCACTCGACTCGATGGATGCGGGGCTCATGGAGCGGTGGGCCGACGCCGGGTACCTGCCGAACTTCGCGCGTGGTTGCGATCAGCGGCCACTGCCATCGCACTGAGCAACTCGCTCGATTACCTGCCCGGCGCGATCTGGGTCGAGTTGTCGACGGGGCGGTCGGTCGGCCGCGACGCGCGCTTCTACGTACCGTTGCAGCTCCGCACCGGCGAGGCCGATGTCCGGGCCATTGAGCCCGACGAGATCAACACCGGTCTCGACGTGTGGAACGTCGCCGGCGCGGCCGGTCGGCGCGTCCTCGCGTTCGATATCCCCGAGCGCCGCCCCGATGCGCAGACGAACGGGATTCACGTCGCCGACTGGGGCGGCCACGACATGTCGTGGCCGAGTGCCTCGGTGCCCGCGGCCATCCTCGATGAACTCCGCGCGCAGTATCCGCCACACCCCGTTCCGGACTGCAACGTCTGTCACGGAACCGGACCCGACGAGTACGCCCAGCTCGCGCGCGACCTCATCGCCGGCGTCGAGCTGCGCACCGAAGTAATGGAGTCGTTGCTCCGCCGCGAAGCGTGGGACCTCGCCGTGCTCGGGTTCATCGAGGTGCACTGCGTTGGGCATCAGTTCTGGTTGTTCACCGATGTCGGGACGCCGCATCGCCATCCGGTCACCGTCGAGGATCCTCCGGCCGAACTCGAGACGGCCATGCGCGACGTCTACGCCGCGACCGACCGCGCGATCGGGCGCGTGCTCGACCAGGCCGGCCCCAACGCCTCCGTCGTGGTGTTGGCGTCGCACGGCTACGCCCCCTTCACCGAGGGTGCCGCGCTCCTCCCCGGAGTGCTCGAACGCATCGGGATGCGGCGCGACCGGCGTGATCCCCGCCGCCGGCCTGCCGTCACGGCTGCCGGGCCCCGTGCGCGACGTGTTGCGGCGCGCGTCCTGTCCCCCAAGGTGCGGTTGCGCCGCAACATCCTCTCGGGGCAGACCGGTGAGTCCGGGCAGTACCGGCAGCTGGTGATGCGCTCCACCCGCGCCGTCAGCCTGCCCAACAACCGGTGTGGTGCAATCCGCGTCAACCTGCGCGGACGCGAGCCGTACGGGTCGGTGGAACCGGGCGACGAGTTCGACGCGGTGATCGATGAGATCCGGACCACGCTTCACGAGCTGCGCGATCCCGCCACCAACGAGCCGATCGTCGTACGCACGATGACCCCCGACGAGCTGTTCGGTCCGGATCATCATCCGGACCTGCCCGACCTCATGGTGTTGTTCCGCGACGACCTCGGGCCGCTCGAGGCGTGCGTCTCTCCGCGCGTCGGACTCGTCGAGGCGCCGATCTTCTCGCGCGAGCGCCGGGCCGACGGTTGGCCGGTGAATCTGAAGCGCACCGGTGATCACGCGCCGCAATCGCGCGTGCTGGATCACGGGACCCGGGATTCCGGCCACCGACGAAGCCGCGGAGGGACGCGCCATCGACGTGGCCCCCACCGTGCTCAGCCTGCTCGGCCTTGCGGTTCCCGACACGATGGACGGCACACCGCTGGTCACTCCGCGATCGTGACGCGCTCGAGCAAATCGAACGCGGCGTCCACCGCCTTGCGGAAATCACCGCGCACACCCGGGCGTTCCACCGCATGTACGTGTAGTCGAGCGTCGTTTGTCCGATCGTGGCCGCGAGGAGGTCGGCCTCGTTGGCCTGCTTCCGCCCGGCGCGTCGCGCCAACACATGGGCCAATTCCGCCCGGAATTCGTGCATGCCCTCGAAGTAGTGCCCCAAGAGCACGCTCGAGGTGGCCATGCCTTGATGGAACTCGCGCTGCGCCTTGATCTCGTCCTCGGTGAGCGGCGGCTGCTCGTGGTACGCCTGCCGGATGGCCGCGATCGGCGACACGCCTCGGGGCTGCGCGGCAACGCGGTCGAGAAACGCGGTCAAATCCATCTCCTGCGCGAAGAGGACGTCCTCCTTGCTCGCGAAGTACCGGAAGAACGTGCGGACCGAGACTCCGGCTTCGGCCGCGATGTCGTCGACGCTGGTCTCCTCGTACCCGTGGATCGCGAACAGCCGCAGGGCGGCTGCATTCAGCTGGGAGCGGGTGCGCAGCTTGTTGCGGTCGCGCCGACCGGCGTCGGCCGCGAGCTCGTCGGCCCGAACGTCGCGGAGCGGGAACACGCGTGCCGACCGCGGACTAGGCGCGGGGCCGGAAGATCGGCAGCGCGATGCCGTCGGTGACGGGGTCGAAGTGCACCTCGACCGGCAACCCGATCACGAGGTCGGTGCGCTCGACGTCGGTAACGCGGCTCAGGATGCGCACGACCCCGTTGGTGTTGTCGAGTTCGACCACGGTTGAGTTGTACGAACCAAGAGCCGCGAGCGCGGGCACGATCGGGCGCTCGACCCAGGTGTACGTGTAGACGGTGGCGTTGCCGGAGTGCGGCTCCCACGACCAGTCGAGCGACCCGCACACGTAACACGCTTCGGTCGGTGGGTGGCGGTCGACGCCACACGCGGCACAGCGCTGGACAACGAGCTCGCCCCGGCCTGCGGCGTCCCAGTAGCCCGCGGTGGTGGCGTCGGGCCGCGGTCCGGGCAGACCCGGCATCTGTTCGCTCACTCCGCACACTCACGCTGATCACTCATCGTTGGCCAGTCAGGATCATTCCGCTGGTGGGCGACGGGCCGGCCCCACCGACGACGAGCACATTGGTCGCGTCCGGGATCTGGTTGATCGCGGTGCCGCGGATCTGACGCACCGCCTCGTTCACGTGGCTCATCCCGTGCGTATACGCCTCGGCGAGGTTGCCGCCGTGCGGGTTGACCGGCAACGGCCCGTCGAGGCGGAGGTTGCCGTCGGCGACGTAGGGCCCGCCCTCTCCCTTCGGGCAAAAGCCGAAGTCTTCGAGGCTCATGATCACCATGGCGGTGAAGTGGTCGTAGACCATGGCCACGTCCATGTCGCCGATGTCCATGCGCGCGTGCTTGTACAGCTCTTCGGCCACGGCCCGTTGCCCGCTCGACGCGAAGTCCTCGTCGGGCTGGTTGTAGAAGCTCATCAATGCGTTCCCGAACCGGAACGGTGCGCCGACCCCCGCGGCCGCGATGTACGCCGGCGGTTCCGGACAGTCCTGCGCGCGTTCCGCCGACGTGATCACCACCGCGCAGCCGTAATCGGTCTCCATGCAGAAGTCGAAGAGCCGCAGCGGATCCGAGATCATCTGACTCGCGTGATGGTCCTCGACCGTGATCGGCGTGCGAAACCGCGCCTGCGGATTGTCGGCCGCCATCTCGCGTGCGCTCATCGTGACGTGCGCGAACTGCTCCGTGGTCGTGCCGTAGAGGTGCATGTGCCGGCGCGCCGCGAGCGCGAACATCTGCCCCGGCGCCTGCAAGCCGTACGGGACGCTGAACTGGAACGGGCCGCCGATCGCGGGGATGCCTTGGCCCATCTGGCCGAACGCCTGCCCGTAGCGCGACCCGGCTTCCATCGTCATCACCTTGTGCACGACCACGTAGTCGGCCTGCCCGGTGGCGACGGCCATCGCCGCGTTCTGGAACGCCCCGCACATCGACGCCCCACCTCCGCCCCACGTCTGCGCGGTGTAGCGGAGCCGCTTCGCGCCAAACGCTTCGAACAGCTCCGGCGGATCAATGGGCGTGTAGTACGAGCTGTACCCGTCGACATCCTGTGGCGTGATGCCCGCGTCCGCGCACGCCGCGGCCACCGCCTCGATCACGAGGCGCAGGTGCCCCTTCTCCGCGTGCTCGCCCCGTTTCCCGAACGGGACGTGGCCGTAGCCGACGATCGCGGCCTGGTTGCGGAGATCGATCACTGATCGCTTCCTTCCACCGATTCCGCGAGTTCGTTCAAGATCGCGTCGGTGTGCTGCCCGCAGAGCGGCGCGTCGCCGATGACTGAGCGACTCCGCGCGAAGCGCACGTATCGAGACGCTCTCGGGTACTCGTCGAAATTCGGGTGAGACGACTGCGCCCGCAGGCCGAGCTCGTCGGCGATCTCGCTCACCACGAAGGTGCGATCGAACCCGTACGGCGACACCGCGACGACCGACACGCCCAGCGGAAGCAATCGGCTCTCCCACTCGCGGGCGCTCGCCGAACGGAATGCCGCCGCGAGCTGCGCGTCGAGGTCGGCAGCGTCCAGGTCGACGCCGAGCTGTTCGGCCAGCACGGCCCGCGCCTGCGGGCCGCTCGACCGTGCACATGACCCAGCCCTCGGCCGCCTCGTAGAGCCGGTACCACGGCCCGAGCCCGAAGAGCTGGTCGTCGGGGGTGGGCGTGGGCGTGCCGTTGGGTCCGATCACCGACGTGTCGGCCAACGCATGCGCGACGGTCGACAGCATCGAGGTGCGCAGGACGTCGCCATGACCGTGACGGACCCGCCCGAGAATTCCGAGTGACATCGCGGTGGCGACACCGAGCGCCGAAACGCCGTCGGAGTTCGCCGGCGAGCTGGCGCCCGTCGCCAACCGCATCGCGGTGCGCTTCACCGTGACGAGGTCGAGATCGGGCCCGCTCGGCACCAGCTCCGGCCCGCCGACGTTGCGGACCGCCATCCCCGACGCCGCGCCCATCGTCGGCGCGAAGGCAGGACGGTGGCCGCACGGCGGTCCCTCGCCGTATCCCGGCGCGCTCACGTACACAAGGCCCGGGTTCACCGCGAGGAGATCATCGGGTGCGCACTCGAGGCGGTCGACCACCCCGGCCCGGAAGGTCTGCAGCACGACATCGGCCCGTCGCACCAGCTCGATCATCGTCGCGTGCCCTTCCGGGGTCGCGAGGTCGAGGACGATCGACTCCTTGCCTTGGAGCACCTTGATCCCCGACAGCTCCGGGAACGGGATCAGATGGCGGATCGCGTCGCCTTCGGCCGACTCGATCTTGATCACCCGTGCGCCCAACTCGGCGAGCAGCGTCGCGCCGAACGGCGCCGCGAAGAACGAGCCGATCTCGATCACGGTCACTCCGTCGAGCACGGGCGCGTCGCCCGGCTCCGAGCGGGGCGCGGCCGCGGCATCGTCGGGCGCGAACTGGTTCGGCGAGGATTGCGTCGAGGTCCGCGGCACCGGAGCTGAGTGACGGCGGTGGCCGCGACGGGTCGACAGCCCAGCCACGCGCGAGCGCCAGTCCCGCCGGAACCCGCGTCCCCGACGCGCTCGTATCCGACGCGACCGTCGGCCACGAGCTGCGCGTGTTCGAGCGTTGACGGACCGCTGCGGTAGGTGTCGGCCCACACGTTGGGATCGGCGTCGAACACCGCGGCCCATTCGTCGGCGGTCCGCTTCCGCACGGCCGCGAGCAGCATCTCCCAGAACCGCACCCGGACCTCGGGTTCCTCGGCGTTCTCCATCGCCAGGATCTCGGGATCCTCCGGGTCGAGGTCACAGGCCCGCAGGAACCCATGCCAGAGCCGGTCCGTCGTCTGCGAGAACTGGAGCCATTGCCCGTCTTTGGTCATGCCGACCAGCAGCCGGAAGAACATCGGCGTGTTGGGCACCAGGCTTTCGGCATCCATCGCCGAACCGGCCGCGAACGCTTGCGAGTACCGCTCGCTCAGCACGTGGAGCAACCAGTTCCATGTGTCGTACGCCACGACCGCCTGCGCGAGCGTGACGGTGAGCTGCTGACCACATCCGCTTCGCTCGCGCTCCACCAGCGCGCCGACGATGCCTTGGATCGTGAGGTGCGCCGCGCCGACCGACGCGTACGGAGTGCTGACGAATGCGGGACCCTTACGCGCCGTCAGGCTCGAGAAGCCTTGCGGCCCGCCCAAGACCGCCATCACCGTCGCTTCCCAGCCCTCCGCCTTCGCGAACCGCGAGTCATCGCCGAACGCGCTGATGCGCGCGTGCACGAGGCGTGAGTTCTCGGCGCACAGATCGTCGGCGGCCAAGCCGAGACGCGCGGCCACTCCGGGCGCCCAACCGTCAACGAACGCGTCGCTGCGCGCGATCAGCGCGCGGACGAGTTCGCGATCGCCCGCCTGCGTCAGGTCGACACAGAGACTGTGCTGACCCCGGCTCCAGAACTCCCACGCACTGGATGCCCGCAAGCGCGAGCCACCGGGCGGTTCGAGCAGCCACACCTCCGCCCCGGCGTCGGCAAGCATCTGGCCCACGATGGCGGCGGGAAGGGCGTTCGCCGTCGTAACGACCCGCAGGCCCGACAGCGGAAAGTTCGATTGCTCGGGCACGGCCGGCATTCGAGCATTCTGTCAGTCGAGTGTCAATTTTCTCGGCCGACTCCGTCTGGCTGACCCGGTCCTTGGCGAACGCCGGCGAGGAGGAGCCAGGCTCCGGATACTGAGTAGGCGGCGACGAGGACCATCGCGATTGCCGCGACGTACAGCCCAGCCTCTTCCCCGAGGATCAGGACAACCGAGCCGACGATCTGCGCCAGAAAGAGCGACGTGCCGAAGAGTGTGCGCTTGACGCTGAGCGTCGTGTGACTGCCGCCCGTCTTTCGGGCTTGCAGGTAGCCGTTCACGTAGACGGCACCGGCGGCCGTCGCGACGATCATCCATTCGACACCGACCGCAATGTGGCCTTGGCCGCCCATCAGGACCAGGGCGCACAACACGAAGATCGCCGCGAAGTTGGTAAGCGTGCCGATTGCGCGATGTCGGTGTGTTGCGTCACCCACGAGGGTTGCGAGGTCGAGCGACAAGGCAACGAACACAAGACCAGTGAGTACCGCCCCCGCACCGCCGACCATGACGAAGAAGTCGTGCCACTCGTCGGGACGGTACGCATCGGATGCGAGCACGGAAGCGTTCTATCCAGTCACGCGATCGACAGGGCAGCGGCGAGGGCCGGGACCTCGGCCAGACACCGCAGCATGTCGTTGAGGTGAGTGCAGCAATCGATCTCGGTCAAGGTCTGCTGGACGTCTTGGCGGAAGGCACGAATGGGCATCCCCTCGAGCCGCACCACGTTGCCGGCCGCCGACGGGCACTCGGGGAACGGCAGCACGTGCGGCGTCGCGGTGATGGCGCGATCAGCGTGCCTGCGTGGGCATCGATGCGCGCGCTGACGGCGTACTCGTGCAGGACGATTTCGCTGCCGTCGGGTTCCCAGCAACTGTCACGAAAGAACTCGTCGACGACGAGCTCGTCCCCGTCGTCTCCCTCACCCTCTCCCGCCCCTCGCCACACATCGATCCGGCGGTGACGGCGCATCGCGACCGGTGGCCGCTCCGGCATCAGGTGCCAGGCCCACGGGTCGTCGACACCCGACAGCGGTGCCGCCGGGCGAGCGTCATGGAGGTTCTCGCGCTCCTCCTCCGACGCCGTGTGGACGTGGCCGTCGGGACGGAGCCCCGAACAGATGATGCGACCCTTGCGCATCCCGAGCTGACCCGGACGCTGCGCGGCGCGCATCCGGCTCGCGGCTTCCGGATCCCAACGCGACCACGCGAAGCCCGCGATCAGGCTCGTGCCGGCGAGGTCGTCAAGGAGGACGTGCAAGGGAGTCGCGGCCTCGCGCTCCCCGGCAGCGCGGCGTCGATTGCGGCTCGCATGTAGCTGCCACCTTGCGCGCCGACCAACCCCGCGATCCCGGGTCGCTCGGGTTCGGCCGTGATCGTCGCGATCGTCCGGTCCTGCGCGATGGTCACGTGGACCGACGCGTCACCGGCGACGAACGGATCGCCGTCCGCCGGGGTGACGAGGTCGCGCGCGCGGCCGACGAGGTGCAGCGGCGTGCCGATTCCCTCGGGCCACGTCATGTCGATCGTGGCGGTGCGGCGAACGGAGTTGGTCCGGCGGGCCGGTGTGCCCGTGCGGGATCCGGGCAGTGTGGAGTTGACGGTCACGCCGGTCAGTCGACCACAGTGGGCGTAAGAGTGGTAACCGGCGCGGGCGGCACGTGCGGGAACAGCTCCTCGAACGCGCCCACGGTGATGCGCTGACGAGTCTCGGCGTCGACGTCGTCGAACAGCTCGTGCAGCGTCTTTTGCGTGTGCCCGTACGTGCCTTCGAGGTGCGGGTAGTCGCTCCCCCAGCACACGTTCTTCCACCCCATCGCCCAGTTCGCGGCGACGGCGGAACGGTCGTGTTGAAACGACGCGTACACGTTCTCGTAGAGGTACTCACTCGGCAATCGCGCCAGCGTTGGCCGCACGGCCGACGCGTGCTGCCGGTAAGCCTCGTCGAGGCGATCGGCCACGAACGGGCCCCAGGTCGCGCCGCCTTCGGACACGATCACCTTGAGCGACGGATGCCGGTCGAACACGCCCGACGCGATCATCTTCGCCACCGCGCGCTGGCCGCCGTACGTGGTCTCCATGTAGTTGAGCAGCGCGCCACCCGCGCCGCGGAAGTACGCGCCGTGGAACGTGGACGCGTCGTGCGGCTCGGTGCCGATGTGGTACCCGAGCACGAGGCCGGTGTCGTCGAGCGCAGACCACACCGGCTCCCACATCGCGTCGTTCCAGTCTTCGGCCGTCGGCGGCGCGACCGAGAAGTACACGGCCCGGAAGCCCTCGCCCGCGGCGCGCTCGATCTCGGCGACCGCGGTCTCGGCGGTAAGCAGTGGGATCGTGGCGGTCGGGACGTACCGGGGCGAGAAGCGCTGGAACTCGATGGCCCAGTCGTTGATCGCGCGACAGCCGGCGGCGAGCAGCTCCGGATCCCGGATCGACGACATCCAGACCCCGATCGACGGGTAGACGAGCTCCGCCCACACGCCTTCTTGGTCGAGGTCGGCGAGGCGCAAGGCCATGTCGTTGGCGCCGGGTGCGCGCTCGGCCACCTCGTCCTTGATCCCGATCGACCGCGGGATCCGACGGCGGAACGATTCGCCGTCGACGTGGATCGTCTCCATGCGCCCGTCGTCGTCCTTGACGCTGCGGGGCATGCGCGCGGCCATCGCCGGAGACAGGCTGGTCGCGAACAGATCATCGGGCTCGACGAGGTGTGAGTCGCCGGAGTTGGCCCAGATCTTGTCCATGCGTGATTTCCTCGAGCGGCCCGTTTGCAGCGCTAGCCGGTGGTTCCTTCGGCCCGATTCTTGCCGAGATCGGTGCGGTTCAATTTCCCGGCGTCGGTACGCGGGACGCGATCGACGATCTCGTAGGTCTTGGGCACCTTGTAGGAGGCCAGCCGGTCCTTGCAGTACGCCTTGAGCTCCTCGGGCGTCGGGGGATGCGCGGGGTCGGTGACCTGCAGGATCGCGTGGACCCGCTGGCCCCACTCGTCGTCGGGTACCCCGACCACCACCTGGTCGACGACGTCCGGATGCTCACTCAATGCGTTCTCGACCTCGGCCGGGAACACGTTCGCGCCGCCGGTCACGATCATGTCCTTGCGACGGTCGGTGACGTAGAGGTAGCCGTCGGCGTCGAGCCACCCGATGTCACCGATGGTGAAGAACCCGTCGGCCGTCGGCTCGGGGGTGGGCATCCCGATGTACTCGAAGATGCGGCGATCGCCGGTCGGGCGCATGTAGATCTCCCCCACCTCACCGGTCGGCAACGGCACGCCCATCTCGTCGCGGATGCTGAGCTCCGCATCCACCGGCTTGCCCGTCGCGCCCGGGTGGTCCTTCCACTCCGCGCCGGTCATCATCACCAAGCCGAGCCGCTCGCTCGATCCGTACGTGAAGACGAACACCGACGGGTCGACCAGCTCGAGCCACCGCTCGACCACCCAGTCGGGGACGCGAGCACCGCCATAGACGATTCGCTGGAGGCTCGCGAGCTGCTCGGGCCGGATGTCGGGGAGCTGCACGACGCGCTGGAGCATCGTCGGCACCATCACCGTGAACGTGATCTGGTGCTTCTCGATCAGCTCGACGGCTTTCGCGGCGTCGAACTTCTCCATGATCACCACGTGGCCACCTTCGAGCATCGTCGGTGACGCGAAGGCGAATCCGTTGACGTGATAGAGCGGCGACGTGACCAACACCACCATCGGCACATCACCCTTGGTTGTCCCCACGTCCGGATCGACGTCGATCACGCCGCGCGACGGTGTGACGATGAGCTTCGGGAAGCCGGTCGAGCCCGACGACGCCACGAGGTTGATGATCTCCGAGATCGCGTCCTCGAGCGGTTCGGCCGGGAGTGTGGTCGTCGCCGCGAGGTCGGCACGCGTCAGGACCGGGCACGACGCGTGGTGCTGGTCGCTGACCAACACCTTCGGCTCGGCGAGCGCGAGCATCCGCTCCATCTCCCAATCGGGGAGGTCGTGGCGCAGCGGCAGCAACGTGGCCCCGAGCTTCCAGATCGCCACCGTGACAAACACGTGCTCGGCGCAACTCGGGAGCGCAAGCGCCACGACGTCGTTGGGCTGCACGCCGAGCGCCTGCAGGGCGCGCGCGATCTGGTTGGCACGCGTCTCGAGCTCACGCCAGGTGACTTCGCGCTCCGCGCCGTCACGATCGACGATGATCAGGTCGACGTCGTCGGGTCGCTCCGCCGCAATCTCGGTCAGCCGGCGCCCGTAGGAGGTTTCGTGCCCGAGTTGGTTGTCCATGCGGGAAGGTTGTTAGTCGACCGGCGAGATCGTGTAAACCGTTCGACGATGACGACCGGGGACTCGTACCTCCAGATCAAGGTCGCGCCCCTGGCCGGCGCGCTGGGCGCCGAGATCACCGGCGTCGACCTCGCCACGGACCTGGCCGAGTCGACCGTGGCCGAGATCCGCCGGGCGTGGCTCGATCACCTCGTGGTGTTCTTCCCCGACCAGTTCCTCGAGCCGCAAGAGTTCATCGCCTTCTCCCGTCGGATCGGCGAACCGGTGGAGTACCCGTTCGTGCGGGGAATCGACGGGTTCCCGGAGATCATCGCGGTCGCCAAGCTCCCGCACGAGACGGTGAACTTCGGCGGCATCTGGCATAGCGATACCGTCTACCTCGAGCGGCCACCGATGGGCACGATGTTGCTGGCGCGCGAAGTCCCGCCGTTCGGTGGCGACACCATGTTCTCGAACATGTACGCCGCGTACGAAGCACTCTCGCCGGGGATGCAACGCCTGCTCGACGGGCTGCGGGCCGTCAACAGCTCCGCGCTGGCCGACGTGTCGAAGACTCGCGAAGACCGCATCCGCGACAGCGGCGCCGACGCCAATCCCGAGTATCTCGCCGAGCACCCGGTGGTGCGCGTCCACCCCGAGACCGGGCGCAAGGCGCTGTACGTGAACCCCGCGCACACCGCGCGCTTCGCCGACATGACCGAGGCGGAGAGCGCGCCGCTCTTGCGGTACTTGTTCGAGCACCAGATTCGGCCCGAGTTCACGTGCCGGTACCGCTGGAGCGTGGGCTCGCTCGCGCTGTGGGACAACCGGTGCGCGATGCACAACCCGATCAACGACTACCACGGATACACCCGCATCATGCATCGCATCGGCCTCGCCGGGGACGTGCCGCGCTAGATGTGGGATCTGCGCGAGGTCCCGCCCGAGCTGCGCGACCACTACCGCGCGGAGGGGTACTGGACTGACGACACGTTCGCGTCGTTCCTCGACCGCGAGATCACTGCGGCACCCGACCTCACGTTTCGCGTCTGGTCGAAGACGCACCCGTTCGTCGGGACCATCGGCGGCCTGTACGAGCAAGCCCTGCGCCTGGCCTCGTCGCTGCAGCGCCTGGGCATCGGCGTCGGCGATGTCGTCGCCTACCAAGTGCCGAACTGGGCCGAATCGGTGGTGGTGATCGCGGCCGGGTTCCGGCTCGGCGCGGTGATGGTGCCGATCGTGCACTTCTACGGCGCGCGCGAAGTGGAGTTCATCCTGCGCCAGTCGAGCGCGCGGCGCTTGTGACCGTCGACCGGTTCGGCCACGTCGACCACCTCGCCAATCTCGCGACCTACCGCGACCGCGTCGACACGCTGGAGCACGTCATCGTGATCTCGAGCGGCGCGCCCGGGCCCGAGCTGCCCGGGACGCTGCCCTTCACCGACCTCCTCGACGCCGCGCCGCACACCGGCACCGCCGACATCGACCCCGACCTCCCCGCGATGGTCGGGTACACCTCGGGCACCACCGCGGAACCGAAGGGCGTCGTGCACACGCACCGCTCGTTGCTATTCGAGATTCCGCAACTCGCCGCACTCGCACCCGACGCCCGCCCGATCCTCAACGCGTCCCCGCTCGCGCACATGACGGGGATGCTGGCGTCATTGCTCTTGCCCGCGTACCGCCACCAAGCGATCCATCTCACCGACCAGTGGGACCCGCAGGAGGCGTTGCGCATCATCATCGAGGCCGACGTGTCGGCCGGGCGCCGGCGCCACCATCTTCCTCACGAGCCTGCTCGACGCCCCCGGCTTCGGGCCCGAGCACGTCGAGCGGATCGGCAACGTCGGCCTCGGCGGCGCGCCGGTCCCCGCCGCGGTCGCCGAGCGGGCCGAGGACCTGGGCATCACCGTGTGGCGCTCCTACGGCTCGACCGAGCACCCGTCGATCACCGGTTGCCACACCTACGAACCGCGCGAGAAGCGCAACCGCACCGATGGTCGGCCCATGCTCGGGCGTCGAGATCCGGCTCGTGGATGTCGACGGCGACACCGAAGTCGAACCCGGCGTTCCCGGCGAGATCATGTCGCCGCGGGCCCGATCTCTTCGCGGGCTACACCGACCCTGCGCTCACCGCGCGAACGGTCAGCGCGGACGGGTGGTATCGGACCGGAGACGTCGGCGTGCTCGACGCCGACGGCTACCTCACGATCACCGACCGGGTCAGCGACATCATCATCCGCGGTGGCGCCAACATCTCGGCCGCCGAGATCGAAGAGGCGTTGATGACGATGCCGGTGATCGCCGAGTGCGCGGTGGTCGCCGCCCCGGACGAGCGGATGGGCGAGCACGCGCTGGCCACGATCCGGCTCCGCCCGGATGCGAGCGCGCCCGATCTCGCCGCCGTGCAGGCCCACTTGGAGTCGGCCGGGTTGCCCAAGCAGAAGTGGGTCGAGGAAGTCCGCATCGTCGACGAATTCCCCCGCACGCCGTCGGGCAAGATCCGCAAGTTCGTGCTGCGCGACGAACTCCGCCGCGCCTGAGACGCGCGGGTCAGGGCAGCGGAACGAGTTCGCTCCACCGCGCGACGTGCAGCGTGTTGCGCATGAAGGTGCGCGGGGTGGCGTTGCTGACGTCGGTGCGCATGTGTTGGAGCGTCTCGTTGTCCCACACCGCGAGGTCGTGGAGCTCCCAGGGGTGCTCGTACACGTGCTCCGGCCGGTAGAAGTCCGCGAGGAGCTCGGCGATCAGCGCGTCGCTCTCGGTCGGATCCATGCCGTCGATGTGCTCCACATGGAGGTCCGTGATGAAGAGCACGGGGTCACCGGTGCGCGGGTGCACGCGGATGACCGGGTGGCTGTACCGCGGTGCTTCGGGCGGAAGCTCGTGATCGCGCGTGCGGGCGCCTTCGGAGCCGGTCGCGAACACACCGAGCGCGTGGGTGGCCGTTCGGCCCTCCACCGCGTCGCGTAGGTCGGCGGGCAGGGTCGCCGCGGCCAGCGCACCATTGGCGAACCAAGTGGACGTTCCGCTCGGCGGCAACGCGACCGCGTAGAGCACGATGCCTTGGACCGGAAGCGGGGTGAACGAATAGTCGGCGTGGAACGGGAGGGGGCCGCTTCCCGCCTTGTCCTCCATGACGTTGGAGATGTGGCCCGTCAGTCGGCCGTCGGCCATGTCGTCGATCAGCGGACCGAACGTGGCGGCCAAGCGTTCTTGCTGTGCAGTGTCGACTCGTTGGTTGCGGAACACCAGGAGGTGGAACTCGTCGTAGGCACGCTGTAACTCGGCCGCGTGCACGGGATCAAGTGCCTCCACGCGCGTCAAAGCCAACTACCTCCGCCCCAAGCGCATCACTGAGGGGACGAATCTCCATCATTCCCCCCGGACGACGGGGTCAGCCCCCGAGGCCGTGGAGGCAGAAGACCCAGATGTCCTCGGCGCTGACGCGCAGCCGAGGGTTCTTCACCATTCGGTTCCCGAACCAGCTGAACATGATCGTTTGCTGCACGAGTGCCGTGGTGCGCTTCGGGTCGGAGACGTGGATCACGCCCGCGGCAATGGCGTCGTCGACCAGCTCGAGGAGCAACCGCGAGTGCGGGTCCATCGCGGCCGCGCACGCGCTCCGCGTGGGTGATGGTGAGCTGGACGGTGAACTCGGAGATCGGGCGGCGGTTGTGGACGCCCCGCTTGCGCTCGCCCGGGTCGCACCATTCGGCGTGGCGAATGACGAACGCGCGGAGGCGCGCGAGCGGGTCGGTCTCCGTGGCCACGACTTGCGTGAGATCTTCGAGCGACTCGCGGACGGTCTCTTCGAACAGGGCGAGGAGGAGCTCGTCCTTCCCGTCGAAGTATTGGTAAAAGCCCCGCAGCGACTGCTTCGAGCGATCGATCACCTCTTGGATGGTGAACTCGGTCGTCCCTTTTTCGTCGATCAGCTCAAATGCCGCATCCAGGAAACGTTGGACGCGCTGCTCGGCCCGGGAGCGGGCGGCGTTGAGGCTTCGTGACACCGCACGCTCGCGCCAAGCCGGCTCATTTCCGTTCCCGTCGGCTTCGATCGTCGCCATATCAGAATCCAATTCCACTCGAGAGACCGTATCAGCGTGTCTGCGCGAGAACGCGCTTCGCGCTTTTGTGCTGCTAGCCCTTCCGCATCTTCTGTTCTAAGGCGTCGACCGCCGTCCAGTGAGCGTCGGCCGTCCAGAGTTGCGCGAACGCCTCGGTGGCGTCCGCCTCGAATTCCACATGCACACTCGGAAACGCGGCGTCCACCACGGCCTTCACGGACCGAGTGGTCCCGGGAGCCAACGCGGCCATTCGTTTCGCGAGCGCCCGCCATTCATGGTCGAAGTCGGCACGCGGCACGACGATGTCGATCAGGCCGAGCTGCTGCGCGGTCGGGGCGTCGTAGAGGTCACCACTGGCGATGGCCAGCAAGGCTCGGCTCCGCCCGACGGCCCCGGCCAAGCGCTCCGCTCCGCCCCACGCCGGCATGATGCCGAGGCTCACCTGGTTGAAGCCGATCTTCACGTCGTCGGCCGCAACCCGGATATCGGCCGCGATGGCCACCTCGGCGCCACCACCGAGCGCGTGCCCGTTGAGCGCGGCAATCACCGGGACCGGGAATCCGGCCACCCGGTCGAGGAGGCGCCGCATTCGGGTGGCCATCTCGAGCGCCGCTTCGTGGGTCCGGATCGCCGCAAGTTCCTTGAGGTCTCCGCCCGACACAAACGCACGAGTTCCGCCGCCCCGCAGCACCAGCACCGCCGCGTCGGCCTCCAGGGCGGTGTCGAGGGCCGCCCCGAGTTCGTCGATCGTCGTGAGACCGATGGCGTTGCGGACCTCAGGCCGGTCGATCGTCACCACCGCGACGCCACCGTCGAGCTCGACGCGGACCCCGCCGCTGCCTGAACCGCTGCCCGAATCGCTGCCCGTGCCGCCTGCCGTGCCGGCCGTCGGGTTCCGATCAGGCTCCGGCATGGGTCGTTCCCCTCGCGGCATGGGTTTTAGGCGGCATGGGTCTCAGTTGGTCGGGATAATACCGCTCTCAATTCTGCGTGTCATCTTTCCCATATTCTTCATAGCCGATTTCCGATACGCTCATTTCGTGGACGAGACCGTGCGCAGCGAAGCCGGGATCCCCCTGGCTGTCGCTTACGGACCGGCCGATCTGCCCCCGCCGGAGTCCATCCCCCTGCCCGGCGTCTTCCCGTTCACCCGGGGCAACTTCCCTGACGGCTACCGCGGCCGCACCTGGACCTTCCGGCAGTATTCGGGCTTCGGCACCGCGGAGGAGTCGAACGAGCGGTACCGCTACCTGCTCGCCCAGGGCGGGACCGGCCTCTCGGTCGCGCTCGACCTCCCCACCCAGTGCGGCTACGACTCCGACCACCCCGACGTCGAGGAAGAGGTCGGGCGGGTCGGCGTCGCGCTCGACACGCTGGCCGACGCCGAGATCCTCTTCGACCAGATCCCGCTCGACGCGATCAGCACCAGCTTCACGATCAACGGCACCGCCGCGATCCTCCTCGCGTTCTACGTGGCCGTCGGCGAGAAGCAGGGCATCGAACGGGCAAAGCTCCGCGGCACGATCCAGAACGACATCCTCAAGGAGTACGTGAGCCGCGGCACATGGATTTGGCCGCCGAAGCCGTCGCTCCGGCTCATCGCCGACACGATCGAGTTCTGCGCTGAGGAGGTGCCGCGGTTCAACGCGATCTCGGTGGCCGGCGCCCACTTCCGTGACGCCGGCGCGAACGCGGCGCAGGAGATGGCGTTCACCTTGATGGACGGCATCACCTACTGCGACGAAGTGATGGCCCGGGGCCGGATGACGATCGACGAGTTCGCACCCCAGGTCTCCTTCTTCTTCTATACGCACGGCGACTTCTTCGAGGAGATCGCGAAGTACCGCGCCGGTCGGCGTCGGTGGGCGCACATCGTGCGCGAGCGGTACGGCGCCAAGGACGATCGCTCGTGCATGTTCCGAGTTGGTTGTGTGGCCGGGGGCGCGTCGCTCTACGCGCCGCAAGCGCACAACAACATCGTCCGCGTCGCCTACGAGGCCATGGCATCCGTACTCGGCGGCGTGCAGTCGATGTTCACCGCCGCGTGGGACGAACCGTTCGCGCTTCCCAGCGAGGAGTCCGCCACGCTCGCGCTGCGCACGCAGCAGGTGCTCGCGTACGAGACCGGCGTGACCCGCGTCGCCGACCCGCTCGGCGGTTCGTATTACGTCGAAGCGCTCACCGACGAGATGGAAGCGCGCGTCATCGAGATCATGGACGACCTCGAACGCCGGGGCGGGATGGTCGCGGCCGTCGAAGAGGGCTACCTCCAGCGCCTCATCTCTGACGAAGCGTTTCGCGTGCACAAGGCCCTCGCGTCGGGCGAGCGTCCGATCGTCGGCCTGAACCAGTTCGCCACCGATGAGGAGCCCCCCGAAGTCGAGGGCTACGAGATGGACGAGAACGGCCGGATCCGTCAGCTCGAACGGCTGGCCGAAGTGAAGCGCACCCGTTCGGCCGCCGACGTGAACGCCACGTTGGCCGCACTCACTGCCGCGGCGCGCCACGACGACGACAACCTGATGCCGCGCCTCATCGACTCCGCGAAGGCGTACTGCACCGTGGGCGAGATGGTCGACGTGCTCAAAGCCGAGTGGGGCGAGTTCCAACAGCCCGCGGTCTTCTGATGGCGGTCCGCGTGCTCGTCGCCAAACCCGGCCTCGACGGCCACGATCGCGGCGCCAAGCTCGTCGCCCGGACGCTGCGCGACGCCGGCTTCGAAGTCATCTACACCGGGATCCGTCAGCGGCCCGAGTCCATCGCCGCAGTCGCCGTGCAAGAAGACGTGCAGATCGTGGGGCTGAGCATCTTGAGCGGCGCCCACGTCGCGCTCACGCAGAAGACCGCGGACGCGCTGCGCGCCGCGGGCGCCGACGACATCCTGCTCGTGGTCGGCGGCACGATCCCGCAACGCGACGTCCCGAAGCTGGAAGCCGCTGGCGCGGCCGCGGTCTACCCCACCGGCACGCCACTCGAAGACCTCGTCGAGAGCATGCCGCGCTCTCGCCTGATTTGCCTTACGCGGCCGCGGGTGGGGCACGTTCCACGCGTTCCGCTGATTCGGGTGGGAGCCACTGCCGCGCTCCGGGTGGGCCGATGACTCGGTAGCCGTGGTGGGTCTTGAGGTAGTGGTGCCACTCGCAGAACCGCGCGAGGTCTTCGAGCTTGGTGTCTTTCGTGATCGCGTATCCGGTCACATGGTCGATCTCGAGACCATGACGCACCGGACAGTCGGGCACGTCACAACACGGGCTGCGTTCCTCGACCGCGCGACGCACGTTGGCGCGGATCGTCCGGCCCGCATGCGCGACGCCGACGATCTCCACACCCTTGGTGACGATCACACTCAGGATCGAATCGGCAATCAGTGCCCGGGCCGTCGCGACCGGGATCGGACCGATCCCGGGGATCTCACACACCTCACCCGGCTCGGTATGCCCACGCACCAACGCGGCGTGGTCGATCCGGACATGCACACTCGACCCGCGGTCCCGAAGCCGGCGCAGCCTTCCCACCCGACGGTGCTCGGGTCGCCAGCGCAACGAGCGCGTCCGCCGCGAACGCCTCCCGCGGCTCGGTCCGCCCCTGCGCCTCCGCCTCCGCCACGAGGCGGCGCTGCTCGGACTCGACCGCAGCCCAGATCCGCGCCCCCGCATCGACGGTGTCGCGCACGCTCATCCGCCACGCACCGTCGGGATCCACCCACTGCCGCGCGTACCGGCCCTTCCGGATCGCCGCGTCCCGCTCCACCTCATCGACCCGCGCCGACGCCTCGACGCGGCGGCACTCCTCCCGCAAACCCGCCACGCTCGCGCTCGCCGCGGTCTCGAGCAGATCCTGCTCCGCGTGCGGATCCACCGAAGCCGCTCGGGCGACCTCCCCGGCCTGCTCGAGCGAGAGCTCACCCGCGCGGAACGCCTCCGCCGTCGCGTCCAGACCCTCCAAGTTCTTCGCCGTCGCTAACGCGGCGACCGCTTGCCCGACCGACGTGCCCGACGTCGAGGCGAGCCAGTGCGCCGCCGAGCGATGACCGCCCTCAGCCCACACCTTCGTCTGTGCGACGCGCCCCGCCGCCAGCGCTCGCCCCGCCGCGGCCATCCGCTCGATCGCGCCGAACTCCTCCACCAACTCCGCCGCCGTCCGCGCGTCCACCAACCGCGGATCGAACTCGGCCATCACCGCCGCCAGGTCCTCACGAACGGCACGCACCCGCTTCGTCATAAACCGAGCATTTCACCCGGGTGTGACACCTACGACCGACCACCAAATCAGAGCCTGACCTCGAGGGACGTGACGCTGGGGTGGGCGGAGCGACCGTCCCTGAAACGCGGGGCAGCCTGACCGCTCATCAGAGGCCACGCCTAGGCGACGAGGTCGGACCGGTGCTGCAGCGAGTTGTCGAGGTGGTCCTGCTCGAACGGCGGGAACTGGATGTACTCGCGCACCTCGGGCGGGACCGCTGACCAGTCGTACGACAGCGTCACCGTCGTCCGCGAACGGGCCGGTCCACTCGATGTCGTATCGCCAGGACTCCAGCCGCCGAGGTTGAGACGATCTTCGTCCCGCGTAAGTGCGCCAGAGCGGGCCTGCGGGCGCGATCTCGCATCGGCACACTTCTATCGGCGCTCGCCGCCGGCGTCACCGCCGTTCATCTCTAGCGCGATCGAGGGACGACCACTAACTTCGCATGACGCGCACTCGTGCGCGATTCATGACGCCGCGGGAGGATCGATGCCGACCATTCTTGGGCACCACGACATCTCGAAGGGAAAGGATCACTGGCTCTCCTCGCCGAAGCGGGAAGAGTTCTTCGGCCCGCTTGGGGTCACCAACATCCGTACCTTCGTGGATCCGCAGAACCCGAATCACGTGGCGATTGTCGCGGACGTGCCCGATCTCGATGCCTTCACGGCGGCCATGCAAACCGAGGCGGCCGCTGAGGCGATGAAGCACGACGGCGTCATGCCCGAGACGCTGGTCGTCCTCGTCGAGGAGTAGTGCTCCCGGTCTCGTAACCGAGAAACGTTCGACCCAACGGGCCGTGGCGGGATCGTTCCCGATAGGTGAGTCTGGTGCCGGATCGTCCCAGGTGGTGCTGTGGCTGTTTCTGACGGGCTTGGTGGCCAGTTCCCCGAACGAGCGTTGCTGTGCGGATTTCTGGACTGGAATCGCGCCGTCGCCCAAAACAAGGTTCGGGATCTCGCGTGGGACGACGCGGTCCGCGTGGTGACGCCATCGGGGCTGTCACCGCTTGGGGTTGTCGCTCATCTCGCCGCGGTCGAGATACGCGTGGTTCTGCGAGACGTTCGCCGGTGAACCCGTCGACCCCGTTTGGGCTGACCACGGTTCGTTTCGACTGCGCACTGGGGATTCGGTCCCGTCGGTGCTGGCCGAGTACGACGAGGCGTGTCGCCGAGCTCGAGCGATTGTCGATAAAGCGCCGACGCTCGACGAGCTCAGCCGAAAACCGTCCGAGCACTACGGCAACGTGTCGCTGCGCTGGATTCTCATTCACATGATCGAGGAAACGGCGCGACATGCGGGGCACCTCGACTTGATGCGTGAATCAATCGACGGCGCGATCGGCTAGCAACCCTTCGAACCGCGAACGGCTGACAGGATTCCCCGATGACGGCACCCACCATGAACGGCCTCGGGCACCTCGACCTCACCGTCACCGACGGGGACCGGAGTGCCCGATGGTGGGAAGAGGTAATGGGCTTCCGCCTCCTCGCGAAATTCGAGCAGCCGGACCACCGAGGCTGGACCATGTTGCACCCGAGTGGCGTGGCGGTCACCGCGATAAGTCATGACCAGGGCGAAGCCGGGACCTTTGACGAGCGCCGGGTCGGACTCGATCACCTCGCGTTTCACGTCGGTGACCTCGCGACCCTTGAACTGTGGGCGGCGCATCTCGACGCGCTTGGCGTCCACCACTCCGGTGTGCAGGACCTTCACGGGCAGCACGGCGGACCACTCATCGTGTTGCGAGACCCGGACAACATTCAGCTCGAACTCACGGCCGGGTGGCAGCCCCGATAGTCAGGACGCTCGCTCGTCGCTCACTGCCGACACCACCCCGCGGGGCAACACGATCGGCAGGTCGTTGTAGGTGACGATGCCCGGCGGCGCGGCCGACGACGCGCGGAATCGCGTTCACCGCGGGCATCGCGGTCATGATCATGCCGAGCACCATGAAGTCGGCGAACGTCGTCGCCTCGAAGTCGGGCGGCGGGAGATAGTCGATCTTCATGCGGACGGTCGGCCGCCCGTCGACCACGACGACGTGACCCTCCTCGATCGCCCAGTCGGGATCGAGCGTCTGGCCCTTCTTCCACCGAACCGTGAGCTCGACCACCGTGCGACCGCCGACGCGCCCCTGCCAGCTCGCGGCGACGCCGGCGACGCAGCCCGCGGGAATCGTCCACGACTCCATGACCACGTCCTCGGTCGTCTGCGCGTACTCGGGTTCGCAGACGATCTCGTCGAGGTCCACACCGAGCGCGTCGGCGATCATGGCGACCGCTTCGCCGAACACCGCGGTGCCCTCGCGCGGCCATGCCGGGCAGCTCGGGATCGTCGATCGGGCGCCCGAAGCCGCACGGCAGTTCCGTCGCCGGTGAGTCGTAGAGCGTCGTGTCGGACGCTTCGTGGATCGTGACCTTGTCGACGCGGTCGCAGATGCTCGCGGCGAGGATGCCGATGAGGTTGACAAAGCCGGGGCTGATACCGCTGCCGAACATCGACGCACCACCGCGCGCGCACGCGTCGACGATGCGCTCACGATCGTCGCCCAACGCGTTGCCATTGATGAACGCGGCGGTGCTGACGACGTTCACACCGGCCTCGAGGATGCGGACGAGCTCGTCGACGTCGGGCCACATCGGGTTGTAGACGACGCAGTCGGGCCGGAGCGCGAGGAGGGCGTCGACGTCGTTCGTCGCGGTGACACCGACGGCATCGATCCCGCACAGCTCGCCGACGTCGATGCCCGACCTTGTCCGGCGACCACGCGTAGCAACCCACCAGCTCGAGGTCGGGGTTGGCGACGACGGCACGCACGGACCGCTGGCCGACGTTGCCGGTCGTCCACTGCACGACACGAATGGTCACTCCGGGCCTCGATTCGATCGGGGTGGCGGCGCTCCCGCACCCACGGCGTTCGTATGCTAGGCAGTTGCACAGCATTTGATCAGGGGGACGTCGAATGGGTGAGCTCAACGGCAAGGTCGCGGTGATCACCGGGGCCGGATCCGGCATGGCCCGGGCCTCGGCCGAGGTGTTCGTACGCGAAGGGGCACGGGTCCTCGCGGCCGACGTGAGCGGGCGCCAGGAACAGACGGCCGCCGACCTCGGCGACGCCTGCGTCTCGTTCACGGTCGACGTCACCGACGAGACCCAGGTCGAAGCGATGTTCGCCGCCGCGGTCGAGGCGTTCGGAAAGGTCGACGCAGTGCTCAACGTCGCCGGTGTCGGGGGTGCGGAGCCGCTCGCCGACATCACGCCCGACGAGTACGACCGCGTCATGGGGATCGACCTCAAAGGCGTGATGCTCGGCACCAAGCACGGCATCCGAACGATGCTCCCGTCGGGCGGCGGCGTGATCATCAACTGGTCGTCGATCGGCGGCATGAACGGCTCCCGCCTGCCCACCAGCGTCTACTCCGCGGCGAAGGCGGGCGTGATCTCGTTCACGAAGGCGGCCGCGATCGAATACGGCATGCAGGGGATTCGCGCCAACGCGATCTGTCCCGGGTTCATCGAGACCGAGATGTCGGGCGGGCCCGGCGCGGCGGAGCGGTTCCCCGGACTCGTGCAGGGGTCATGCCTGAAGCGGGGCGGCCAGCCCGGAGAGGTCGCCGAGCTCGCGTCGTTCCTCGCGTCGGATCGCGCCGCCTACATCACCGGCGCCGTGATCCCCATCGACGGCGGCAGCACCTGCCTCCTCCCGAGCTGACCACGCGCGTCCCGTTTTGGCGTGACTTCGGCGCGCCGTAAGGGTCCGTTTTGACGCCAAAACGGATTTGGTTAGGCGCCCTTGTAGACGGTGCCGCCCTTCATCACGAAGCGCACGTCCTGCGTGACCGTGATGTCTTCGGACGGGTCGCCGGGCACCGCGATGATGTCGGCGAAGAAGCCGGGCTCGATCTGGCCGAGCTCGTCCTCCATGCTGACGAGCTCCGCGCTGACCACCGTGGCCGCGTAGATCGCCTGCAACGGCGTCATGCCGCGCTCCACCATCGCCGCGAGCTCGAGCGCGTTGTCGCCGTGCGCGAAGCACGGGAGGTCGCTGCCGCACGCGATCTTCACCCCGGCCTTGATCGCGGCCGTCAGCATCGACTTGGCACGCGGGAACACCTCGGCGGCCTTCGCCTGCTTCTCCGGCGCCTGACGCGAGACGTTCAAGAGATCGGTGAGGGCCGTCGTCGACACGAGGAACGTGCCCTTC
Organism: uncultured Gammaproteobacteria bacterium; assembly: GCA_963760725.1. Classification (GTDB taxonomy): domain Bacteria; phylum Pseudomonadota; class Gammaproteobacteria; order Steroidobacterales; family Steroidobacteraceae; genus SCUD01. The sequence goes on along the minus strand of CAVXET010000005.1, from coordinate 143,635 downwards.
TCGGCCATCAGCTTCAGGGTCTCGTCACTGGCGAGGAAGCCGTGCTCGATGCAGTCGATGCCGGCTTCGATGCACGCCCGGATCGCGTCGTCGCCGATCGCGTGCGCGGCGACCTTCACGCCCAAGCGGTGCGCTTCCTCGGCGATCGCGTCGAACTCCTCCTGGGAGTAGTGCTGCGCGCCGGGAGGACCGCCCGCGTGTGACATCACGCCGCCCGAGGCCGACACCTTGATGACGCTTGGCGCCGTACTTGACCTGGTACCGAACCGCGTGGCGGACCTCGCGACACCCCGTTGGCGATGCCCTTCTTCGACCGTGAGCGGCATGATCCCGGGCCCGAGCCGCTGGAACATCGTCGGGTCGAGGTGTCCGCCCGTGGGCGAGATCGCGTGGCCGGCGGAGATGATCCGGGGTCCGGGCACCCAGCCCGAGGTCGACGGCGCGCGCGAGGTCGACGTCGAGCAACAGCCCACCGGTCTTCTGGAACAGCCCGAGGTTGCGGACGGTGGTGAAGCCGGCCATGAGCGTGGTGCGCGCGTTCACCACACCGCGCATCATCTTGAACGACGGTGGGTCCTCGACGTCGGGGCGCGAGTTGCCGCTCGACGGACCGCCGATGACGAGGTTGAGCTCCATGTCCATCAGACCCGGGCAGGAGCGTCACGTCGCCGAGGTCGATCTCGGTCGCCCCGCTCGGCAGTTCCGCGGGGTTCACCGCGGTGATGCGCTCGCCCTCGACGACGATGACCGCGGGCGACAGCACCTCGCCGCCAACGATGTCGACCCAACGGGCGGCCCGCAAGATGATCGGCGCGTCGGGTCGCGTTCACATATTCGTACATGTAGTCGCTCATGGTGTGGGCTCCGATACGAGGTCGAGATACGCCGCGCCGCTGTCGACGACGTTGGGCTGGTGCCACACCTCGACCGGGAACGACACCGTCACCAGTGAGTACACCAGGTGGAGCAGGTTCGCTCGCGTCGTCGGGCATCTCGTCGAGCGGGAACTGGTCGCAGTACGCGATCGCCTCCTCGAACCGCGGGAAGCACGCGTCGTAGAACGTCGTGCATCTCGTCCATCGAGCTCGCAAGCCGCTTGGCGTAGCGCTCGGGCTCCGTGGGAAGGCACCACGTCGCCGCGTACGGCTCGAGATCCGCGAACTCGGTCGGCAGCAACGTGTCAGCCATCTGGACCTACACCTCCGCGGTTCGCGCTGGTAGTCGTCGACCCAGTCGTTGGCCACCTTGTGCAGGTGCCGGCACAGGACCTCCTGGTCGTTGAGCGGGAACGCCGTCGACCACGCGCGACTCGAGCATGATCTGCGTGGCTTCGAGCGTGTTGCCGTCCTGGAGTGCGTACTCCTTGAACGTCACCGCCGCGACCTCCTGCGCGACGCGCTCGCGCGCGTTCTTCGGCGGGACGAAGTAGAGCGTGCCCTCGAACATGTGCGTGTTCTGCGACGTCGGCCAGTAGTGGTACGTGAGGTACCAGCCGCGCTCCCAGATCAGGATCACGAAGTTGGGCCAGATCTGGAACGAGTCGAGCCCCCACGGGTCGCACCGCGCCCGGGTTGAGGCCCGGCGGCATCTCGCCCGAGGTCCGGCGCGTCCCACGGACCGAACAGCCCACTGCGCGACGCGCGGTACATCGGACCGATCATGCTGTCGGGCATCTCCCACTCGCGTATGCCCGACGTGCTGACGACGCGGTGCGGACCTTCGATCGCGTAGTACGGCGCTTCGAACCCGGCTTCCATCGACGCCCGCGCCATCTCCGCCGGACGGTGGCGCGAGTGCAAAACCGGTGCGTGATAAAACTCCTGGAACGCGTCCATGAACAGCTTCCAGTTGCTGCCGACTTCGGCGCGGTAATAGAAGCGCTGCGTCAGCTGGTCGAACGGGTAGCCCTCGAGCGACGTGATCATCGGACCGAGGAAGTCGGTGCAGCGTCTGGCTCGGCTCCGGTTCGAGATTCACGAAGATGAACCCGGCCCACACGTCGCAGTGCACCGACACGAGGCCGTAGTCGGCCTTGTCGAAGTCGAAGAACTCGCTCTCCTGCTGGGCGAACACGCACGCGCCGTCGAGGTCGTACTTCCACCCGTGGTACTTGCACACGAACTGGCGGCACGACCCGCTCGTCTCCTCGCGCGGGTTGTCGTTCCACACCAGCTTGTTGCCGCGATGCCGGCAGATGTTGTGGAACGCGCGCACCTCGCCGTCCATGTCGCGCACGATCACGATCGACGTGTTCGCGACCGCGAGGTCCTTGGTGAAGTAGCTCCCGTTGCGCGACAGCTGCTCGACCCGGCCGACGTTGAGCCACGACCGCTTGAAGATCGCCTCTCGCTCGAGTTCGTAGAACTCCGGTGAGATCGAGTCCTCGTACGACACGGGCCCGGTCCCGAGCTCCGGGTAGTGCTCGGTCCAGCTTCCTTCCGGCGGCTTCGTGAAACGAGCCATCGCTACACCTCCGACTTTCGAATTGCGATCATGGGGCGGGCTCAATGACGCGGTCGAGGTACGCGCCCGCGCTGTTGAGGGGTTTCTGGTCGAACCAGACCTCAACCGCGAACGACACCATCAGCAGTGAATACACCAGCTGGAGCAGCCGCAGCACGTCGTCGGGCATGTCGTCGAGCGGGAACTTGTCGCAGTACGCGATCGCGTCCTCGAGCCGCGGAAAGAACGCGTCGTAGAACTCTTGCAACTCCTCCATGGGAGTGGCCAAGCGCTGCGCGTAGCGCTCGCCTTCAGTAGCGAGGCACCAGGTCTCCGCGAACCGCTCGAGATCCGCGAACTCTTCGGGCAGGCGTACGTCATCCATCGATCACACCGCCGCCAGCTCGCGGGCGTAGTCGTCGACCCAATCGGCGACGACCTTGTGGAAGTGGCGGACCAGGAACTCTTGGTCGCACATGGGGTACTCCGACAGCACGCGCGACTCGAGCATCGACTGCGTGCCCTCGAGCGTGCCCGCGTCTTGCAGCGCGTACTCCTTGAACGTGATCGACGAGATCTCCTGCGCCACTCGCTCGCGCACGGTCTTCGCCGGCACGTAATAGAGGTCGCCGACAAACCGGTGCGTGTTGTGCGACGTCGGCCAGTACGTATACGAGAGGTACCAGCCGCGCTCGTAGATCAGGATCTCGAGGTTGGGGAAGATTTGGAAGTTGGTGATCCCCCACGGCTGCACGTCGCCGGGGTTGACCCCGGCCGGGACCGGCCCGATCTCCGGCTTGTCCCACGGTCCGAGGAGACCGCTACGGGTCACCGGCTCACTCGGATAAAACGCGTCGTGCGGCCACGTGTGGCGCGGCGCGCCAGCTGTGCTGACCAAGCGGTGCGGCCCGTCGAGTTGGAAGTGCGGGACCTCGAAGCCTTCCGCGACCAATCGCGCGCTTCGACGGCACCTGCTGGTGCGCGTGCAACGCGGGCACGTGGTAGTACTCCTGAAACGCGTCGAGAAACGTCTTCCAGTTCGCGGGGATCTCGGCGGTGAACCCGTAGCGCTCGGTCATCAGGTGGAACGGATACCCGTCGATCGCGGTGAACATCGGGCCGAGAAACTCGCGCAGCGTCTGGCGCGGCTCGCGATCGAGATTCACGAAGATGAACCCCGCGAACACGTCGCAGTGCACGGGCACCAAGCCGTAGTCGGCCTTGTCGAAGTCGAAGAACTCGCTCTCCTGCTGCACGAACGCGCACGCGCCGTCGAGGTCGTACTTCCACCCGTGGTACTTGCAGACGAACTGGCGACAGCTTCCGCCGGTCTCGTCGCGCGGGTTGTCGGTCCACACCAGCTTGTTGCCGCGGTGCCGACAGATGTTGTGGAACGCGCGGACCTCGCCGTCCATCCCGCGTACGACCACGATCGACGTGTTCGCGACGGCCAACTCCTTGGTGAAGTAGCTCCCGTTGCGCGACAGCTGCTCGACCCGCCCGACGTTGAGCCACGCCCGCTTGAAGATCGCTTCACGTTCCAGCTCGTAGAACTCGGGCGAGATCGAATCTTCGAGCGACACCAGCCCGGTGCCGACCTCCGGATAGTGCTGCGTCCAACTTCCCTCGGCCGGCTTCGGGAATCGCGCCATCGTCATTCCCCCAATCTCGGCAGTGCCGGTGCCTCGCTCGGGTCGAGGTCGGGGTCGAGCTGCAGACCGAACGTATTGAAGGCCAACGCGAGACAGATATACGAGCCCACGACGAAGACGATCTCGACCAGCTGACGGTCGTCGAGGTGCTCGCGAAGACTCGCCCAGGTCTCATCATTGATGGCGTAGCCACTGATCAACTGGTCAGTGGCCGCGACCAAGAGGCGATCGAGCGCGCTCCACACCAACGCGTCGCCACCGGACGCGATCGCGGCGAGTTCCTCATCGGTGATCCCGAGCTGACGCCCGAGGCGCACGTGCTGGAGCCATTCGTATTCGGAACGTGTGTGCGCGGCAACGCGGAGAATCATCAGTTCGCGCTGGCGCGGGTCCAGCGTGCCTTCGTTGAGCAGCACGCCGTTGTACGTGAGCCACGGCCCCGCGACTTGCGGGTGGTTCATCAGGACCCCGAGCACGTTGGGGACGCGCGGTGCGTCGGGCGCGCCGGAAAGGAATTGCTTCGCGGCACGCGGCATGTGCTCTTCGAGCGTGGCGCGCGCTTCGTCGCTCCACTCGTCGACGGGAATCGGTGCGAGACGGGGCTCCGGCGACACGCTCATACGACAGTCCCGCCGTTGACGCCGAAGACCTGACCGGTGATGTAGCCCGCCTCCTCCGAACACAGGAACGCGCAGGCCGCGGCGATGTCGTCGCCCGTGCCGACGCGCCCGACGGGGATGCGGCCGACGAGGAACTCGGTCGCCGGCAGGTTGCCCACCTCTTGCGACTGGCGGGACATCGGCGTGTCGATCATCGACGGCGGGATCGTGTTCACGGTGATCCCCGCCGGCCCGAACTCGCGTGCCAGTGATCTCGTGAGCGCGATCACCCCGCCCTTCGACGCGGAGTAGTGACCCATCCGGGGCGCACCTTGCTGTGCGCTCGACGACGAGATCGTCACGATGCGGCCCCAGCCGCCGGCGACCATGTCGGGGATCGCGGCCTGAAGGCAGTGGAACGTCCCGGTGAGGTTGACCGCCATGGTGCGGTTCCACGACTCGAGGCTGATGTCCAAGAACGATTCGAACGGTGCGACGCCGGCGCTGGTCACCATGATCTCGATCGGGCCGAACTCGGCTCGGACCTTGTCGAGCGCGGCGTCGACCGAGGCGCGATCGCTCACGTCGACCACGCACCCGATGGCCGCGGCTCCCCCGGCCCGGAGGTCGGCGGCACCCTGCTCGGCCGCCTCAGCCTGGAGGTCGAGGATCGCGACCCGGTCGCCGCGGGCGGCGAGGTGCTGCGCGATCGAGAGCCCCATCCCGGACGCGCCTCCGGTGACTACTGCGACTCGCGCCATGAGCTCCCCCGGAACCTGGTGGCCGACGTGCTGGCTTCGTGAGTATGGACCATGCCGAAAGCATGCGCAAGCCGCCTCTCAAAAAAAGAGAATGGGATTGCCACTTCGGTCCGGCTCCGTTAGGGTCGTGCGGAAGCCCCAGCGCCGGGCTTGCCCGGCTCGCCATGTGGAGGACTCGAGATGCAGATCGGCGTGATGATCGGACCCGAGCGGGGGCGCTACGCCGAGAAGGTGGCCCGGCTCGTTGCCGACGCCGAGGCGGCCGAGGTGGCCGGGTTCGCCTCGATCTGGGTGCCGCAGATCCCGGCCGACTTCGACGCCCTCACCGCGATCACGCTCATGGGCCGTGCCACCAGCCGCATCGAGCTGGGGACGGCCGTGATGCCGATCCAGACCCGCCACCCCATTGCCATGGCCCAGCAGGCGCTCGCGAACCAGGCGGTGTGTGAGGGCCGGTTCACGCTCGGCTTGGGGCCGTCGCACCACTGGATCGTCGACGACATGCTCGGTCTGCCGTACGAGCGACCGGCTCACCAGGTCCGTAACTACCTCGAGGTGCTCAACGTCGCGTTCGCCGGGCCGGGGCCGGTCGACGTCGAGAACGACGAGTTCCGCATCCACAACCCGCTCGACGTCACCGACATCACGCCGACGCCGATCCTCCTCGCCGCCCTCGGCCCGGTGATGCTGCGCCTCGCCGGCGAGCAGGCCGACGGGACGATCCTCTGGATGGCCGACGAGCGCGCGATCAGCGAGCACGTCGTGCCCCGCATCACGAAGGCCGCGGCCGACGCCGGACGGCCCGAGCCGCGGATCGTGGCCGGCATCCCCGTCGCCGTCTGCGCGAACGATGAGGTCGACGCGGCACGCGAATGGACGAACCAGGTGCTCGGCCACGCGGAGTATTCGCCGAACTACCAGCGCCTGCTCGAACAAGGCGACGCCACCGACGTCGGCGACATGCTCGCGGTCGGCGATGAGTCCGCGGTCGAGAAGCGGATGCGCAGCTTCCGTGACGCCGGTGTCACCGACCTCTCGATCCGGATCGTGCCGTTCGGTGCCGACCGCGACGCGCGCATCGAGTCGCGAGCAGCGGACCGAGGCCTTCGTCGCGTCGCTGATCAACGAGTTCTGAGGCGTGCCGGCGCTCCGTCGTGACCGGCAGCCCACCGTGACCGGTACTCGCGGACCGCTCGCCGGAGTCCGCGTCCTCGAAGTCGGGCACATCCTCGCGGGCCCGTACGCGGGAATGCTCCTCGCCGATCTCGGCGCCGACGTCATCAAGATCGAATCGATCGACGGCGACCTGTCCCGCCAAGTGGGATCGCATTCGGTCGACGACCACAACGTGTACTTCGCGAGCGTCAACCGCAACAAGCGCAGCGTGCACATCGACCTCACCACCGACGAGGGCCAAGCGCGAGCTCGGCGAGTTGGCCGCGACCGCGCACGCGCTCATCGTCAACCTGCGCCCGTCGTCGATCCGCAAGCTCGGCCTCGACTACGAGTCGCTGCGTCGGTTCAACCCGAAGATCGTGTGCGTCGCGATCACCGGGTACGGGCTCGACGGGCCGGGCGCCGAGTGGCCCGCGTTCGACTACGTGATCCAAGCCGGTACCGGCGTCGCCGCGATGACCGGCGAGCCCGACGGCCCGCCGACGCTGGCGGGCTACTCCGTCGTCGACAACTCCACCGGGATCATGGCCGCGCTCGGGCTCGTGGCGAAGGTGCTCGAAGGCAAGGGCGGTCAGGTCGACATTGCGCTGTTCGACGTGATGCTCTCGCAGCTCAACTACAAGGCCGCGGCGTACCTCAACGGCGGGTCGCCACCGACGCGGGAGCCGCTCGGCGCCCACTCCTTCTACGTCCCGGCGCAGCTGTTCGAGACCGCCGTCGGCTACCTCGCGCTCTTCGTCACCCACGACGAGTTCTGGCGCGGGCTCTGCGTCGAGGTGGGCCGTCCGGAGTGGGCCGACGATCCGCGCTTCGCGACCATGCACGCGCGGGCCGCGCACCGCGCCGAGCTGCTCGCCGAGCTCGCGCCGGTGCTTCATGGAGACGTCGGCGGAGGAGTGGACCGCGCGGCTGCGTCCGCTCGGTGTCCCGGTCGGTCCGGACGCGAACTCGACGAGGTGCTCGACGGTGAGATCGTGCGGTTCCGCGACATGGTGGTGTCGGTCGACACCGCCGACGGTCCGCTGCGCCTCGTCGGCAATCCGATCCGTGTCGTGGGCGTCGAGCCCGAGCTCCACGTGCCGCCGCGCCTGCACGAGCACACCGACGAACTCCTCGCCGGGAAGTAGCGCCCCTCACGCGTCGTAGTTGACGACGACCTCCCGGCTGGTGGGGATCGACTGGCAGGTGAGGACCCAGCCGTCGTCGACCTCCTCGGGCGTGAGCGCGTTGTTCACCCGCATCGTGGCCGAACCGACGTCGAGGTGGGCCATGCAGGTGGCGCAGCTGCCCGACTCGCACGAGAACGGCGGGCTCAGCCCGGCGCGGCGGGCCGACTCGAGGATCGTGTCGCCGAGCTGGTACTCGAGGGTCTGCTTCCGACTCGCCAGCCTGAGCACCAACGACTCGGTGGCCGAGCTCTCGGCGCGCGACGAGCCCTCGTCCGGCACCACGAAGCGTTCGATGAACAACTGCCCCGGCCCGACGCCGAGCTGCTCGAGGCCGGCCTCGACGATGTCCATGTAGGGCCCGGGCCCGCAGACGTAGAAGTCGGCGTCGGCGCGGTCGCCGACGAGCGCCGCGCACTGGGCCGGCGTCGAGGAAGCCGCGCTCGGAGTCGAGATGGTGGTGCACGAGCAGGCGCCCGCCGGACTCCGCCGCGAGGCGGTCGATCTCGTCGCCGTAGATCACCGAGTCGGCGCCGCGGTTCGCGTACACGAGCACGATCTCGCGCTCGGTGGTGGCGAGCGCGCTCTTGATGATCGAGATCACCGGCGTGATTCCGCTGCCGCCGGCGAAGGCCACGATCGGGACGTCAGTCGGGTGCAGCACGAACAGGCCGGAGGGCCGCATCACGTCGAGCGTGTCGCCCGGCGCGAGCGTGTCGTTCATCCAGTTCGACATCACGCCCTCGGGGACCCGCTTCACCGCCGTCGTGAAGCGGTCGCCGGTGTCGGGCGAACTCGACATCGAGTAGCAACGCACCACGGGCTCTCCGGCGATGGTCGCCCGGAACGTGCAGAACTGCCCGGCGACGTACGCGAACGTGTCCGCGAGCTCGGCCGGGATGTCGAGCACGAACGATCGCGTGTCGGCCGTCTCGTCGATCACGTCGACGATCGACAGTGTGTGGTACTCGTGGTCGGGATGCATCGAATCTCCACCGAACGGGCGCTCGAGCGATGATAAAGCCATATCCGATTCCTGCAAGTCACCTTTCCCAAATGTTAGGGTCGCTTTTCAGTCGGCCTCAAGATTCCGAGCTCCGACGGGGGGTGTTCGACGTGCGTAGCGAGGTCACGTGGCCGACGATCCCGGCCATGGTGCGCGACGCCGCCGCGCCGCTTCGGTGACGCCGAAGCCGTCGTCGACGGCGATCGCCGGATCGGGTACACGGCGCTCGTCGGCGATGGTGTCGGGCGGGGCCCGGGCCCTGATGGCGTCGGGCGATCGAGCCGGGCGACCGGGTCGCGGTCTGGGCGCCCAACTCGCTGGACTGGCTCGTCGCGGCGTTGAGCATCACCACTGCCGGCGGCGTGCTCGTCCCGGTGAACACCCGGTTCAGGGGCGCCGAGGCCGCCTACGTGCTGGCGCGCAGCGGCGCCCGGTGCTGTTCACCGTCCGCGGCTTCCTCGACACCGACTACCCGGCCCTCCTCGCCGAGTCGGGTGCCGACCTCCCGGCGCTCGCGCACACGATCCTCGTCTCGCCGGCGAGCCCGACGACGCCACCGTCGCGTGGGACGAGTTCCTCGCGCGTGGCGACGGCGTCCGCGAGGACGAGCTCGACGCCCGCCTCGCCTCCATCGGGCCCGACGACCCGAGCGACGTCGTGTTCACGTCGGGCACCACCGGCACCCCCAAGGGTGTGGTGATGGCGCACGGGCAGGCGACTGCGGGCCTACCTCGACTGGTGCGACTGGGCCGACCTGCGCGCAGGCGACCGCTACCTGATCGTCAACCCGTTCTTCCACATCTTCGGCTACAAGGCCGGGTGCCTGGCGTCGTTGATGCGGGGCGCCACCATCTACCCGCTCGCGGTGTTCGACGTCGCCGACAGTGCTCGACCTCGTCGAGCGGGAGTCGATCACCGTGCTTCCCGGGCGCGCCGACGCATCTACCAGTCGCTGCTCGACTTCCCCGATCGCGCCCGGTACGACATCTCGTCACTGCGGCTCGCGGTCACCGGTGCGGCCGACATCCCGGTCGAGCTCATTCGCCGCGTGCGCGAGGAGCTTCCGTTCGAACGCATCCTCACCGGCTACGGGCTCACCGAGGCCGGCACCGTCACCGGCAGTCGCACCGACGACGACTTCGAGCACATCGCCACCACGGTCGGTGTGCCGTGGCCCGGGTTCGACGTCCGCACGGTCGACGCCACCGGTGCCGACGCCGCGGTGGATGAGCCGGGCGAGGTGGTCGTGCGGGGCGAGACCGTGATGCGCGGCTACCTCGACGACCCCGAGGCCACCGCGGCCGCGCATCGACGCCGACGGGTATCTCCACACCGGCGACCTGGGTACCGTTCGACGCCGACGGCTATCTCCGCATCGTCGGGCGCATCAAGGACATGTTCATCGTCGGCGGGTTCAACGCGTATCCGGCCGAGATCGAGAACCTGCTGCTGCGCCATCCCCGCATCGCGCAGGTCGCGGTGATCGGCGTCCCCGACGCGCGCATCGGCGAAGTGGGCATGGCGTTCGTGGTGCTCACGCCCGGACCGCCGCTCGACGCCGCCGAAATCATCGAGTGGTCGCGCGCCGAGATGGCGAACTTCAAGGTGCCGCGCTTCGTCGAGTTCGTCGACGAGCTGCCCGTGAACGCGACCGGCAAGGTGGTGAAGGACGAGTTGCGAGCGCGCCCGGTTCCACAATGAAGGCGGTTCCCGCGTGAGCGACGCGTACGAGGCGATCCAGTACCAGGATCCGGACCCCGACGGGATCGCTCGCATCACGTTGCACCGCCCCGACCGGCTGAACGCGTTCACGAACCGCATGCAACGCGAACTGTGCGACGCGTTCGATCGAGTGGATGCGGATCCGGACGTTCGCGCGGTGATCGTCACGGGAACCGGACGCGCCTTCTGCGCCGGCGCCGATCTCGGGTCGGGCGAGCGCACGTTCTCCGGCGGGAAGCAGACGGAGCGTTCTGGACGAGATCCCGGCGGCGTCGTGGCTCTGCGCATCTTCGACTGCACCACGCCCGTGATCGCCGCGATCAACGGACCCGCGATCGGAGTCGGCGCATCGATGACCTTGGCCATGGACGCGCGGTTTGCCGCGCCCACGGCCAAGTTCGGCTTCGTGTTCACCCGGCTGGGCATCGTGCCCGAGGCGTGCTCGTCGTGGTTCCTGCCCCGGCTCGTCGGCATCCCCACGGCCCTTGAATGGCTGATGTCGGGGCGCTCGGTGTCGGCCACCGAGGCCGCCGAGGCGGCCCTCGTTCGCCCCGTTGTCGACGATCCGGTTGCCGCCGCGACGGAGTACGCGCGCGATCTCGTGCGCGGCACCGCACCGGTCTCCGTCGCCCTCACCCGCCAACTGGTGTGGCGAATGATGACCGTCGACTCCCCGGCCTCCGCCCACCGGATCGACTCCGCGTTGTTGCTCGCTGCGGCAACCGCCCCCGATGCGCGCGAAGGTGTGGCGGCATTCAAAGACCGACGCGCACCGGAGTTCCCCATGCGTGTTCCAACTGATCTGCCGTCCCTGCCGAGCTGAACCCCCGAGTGGTGGGGGCTAGGAACCCCCGGTGGGTGGGGGTCCGACGAATGGAGCCAGTGATGGCGCAAGTACCGGTGGCGGAGGGCCTCTTTACGTGGCCGTCCGACGACCCGCAGCTGATCGGCAGCCGCTGCACCGACTGCGGGATCGTCACGTTCCCGACCCAGGACTCGTGCCCGCGCTGCGCGTCGACCTCGATGGAGGAGCACCTGCTCGCCCGCCGGGGCCGGCTGTGGGCGTGGACCACGCAGGACTTCCCGCCGCCGTCGCCGCCGTACTCCGGGCCCACCGGCGCCGACTTCGTGCCGTTCGGCGTCGGCTACGTGGAGCTGCCGGACGAAGTGAAGGTGGAGACGCGGCTGACCGTGGCCGACGTCGACGCACTCAAGCAGGGCATGGAGATGGAACTGATCGTGGTGCCGTTCCGCACCGACGACGACGGCAACGAGGTCGTGACGTTCGCGTTCCGACCCGTCGAGCTGAGCACGCGACGCGAGCGAGATGGCTGATGGACGTAGCCATCGTCGGAGTGGGCCTGCACCCGTTCGGACGCTTCGCGGGCGTGTCCGGCATCGAGATGGGCGCCATCGCCATCCGCCGCGCGCTCGCCGACGCCGGGCGTGGAGTGGCAGGACATCCAGTTCGCGTTCGGCGGCAGCTACGAGGTCGACAACCCCGACGCCGTCGTCGCGCTGATGGGGCTCACCGGCATCCCGTTCACCGACGTGTACAACGGCTGCGCGACCGCGGCGAGCGCGCTCACCATGGCGGCGAACACCATCCGGCTCGGCGACAGCGACCTCGGGATCGCCGTCGGGATGGACAAGCACCTTCCCGGCGCGTTCAGTGCCGACCCGCCGGAACTACGCGTGTCCCTCGTGGTACGGCGAGGTCGGCCAGTTCGTCACCACGAAGTTCTTCGGGATGAAGATCAACAAGTACATGCACGACCACGGGATCTCGCAGTCGACGCTCGCCAAGGTCGCGGCGAAGAACTACCGCAACGGCTCGCTGAACCCGAATGCGTTCCGGCGCCAGCCGCTGTCCGAGGAGGACATCCTCGGGTCGCCGATGCTCAACTACCCGCTCACGCAGTACATGTTCTGCAGCCCCGACGAAGGTGCCGCGGCGGTCGTGCTGTGCACGGCCGAGAAGGCGCACCGCTACACCGACCAACCCGATCTACCTGCGCGCGACGACGGTGCGGACACGTCGGCTCGGCGCGTTCGAAGTGCACAGCCCGTGGCTGCCGATCGAAGAGACGCCCGGACCGACCGTCGACGCGTCGAGGGCCGCGTTCGAGATGGCCGGGATCGGCCCGGAAGACGTCGACGTGATCCAGCTCCAAGACACCGACGCCGGCGCCGAGATCATCCACCTCGCCGAGAACGGCTTCTGCGCCGACGGCGACCAGGAGGCGCTCGTGGCCGACGGCGCGCTCGAGATCGACGGTCCGTTGCCCGTGAACACCGACGGCGGGTTGATCGCCAACGGCGAACCGATCGGCGGCCAGCGGTCTGCGCCAGGTGCACGAGATCGTGCTGCAGCTCCGCGGGCAGGCCGGAGATCGGCAAGTGCCGGGGAATCCGAAGGTCGGCTACACGCAGCTCTACGGCGCGCCCGGCACCGCCGGCGTGTCGATCCTGTCCGTCTGATGTTCAGAATCCTGTCCGTCTGATGTTCAGAATCCTGTCCGTCTGATGCTCACCAACGCGCCCACCACCGCCCACCGATCCGGAGCTGCGGGAGGAGATGGTCGCCACCGTGCGCAAGTGGGTCGCGCGCGAGGTGATCCCCGTCGCCAGCGAGCTCGAGCACGCCGACGAGTACCCGGCCGCGATCGTCGAGACGATGAAGGAGCTCGGGCTCTTCGGGATCACGATCCCCGAGGAGTACGGCGGCCTCGGCCTCGACCTGCTCACCTACATCGGGGTGATCGAGGAGCTCGCCTACGGATGGATGACGCTGTCGGGCGTGGTCAACACGCACACGATGTGCGCGACGCTGATCGGCACCTACGGCACCGACGCGCAGAAGCAGCGGTGGCTCCCGCAGATGGTCGACGGCGCGCGCGCGCGGTGCGCTGTCACTCTCCGAGCCCGACGCCGGCACCGACACCCGCAACATCTCGTGCCGCGCGGTGCGCGACGGCGACGAGTGGATCGTCAACGGCACCAAGGCGTGGGTGACGAACGGCGAACGGGCCGGGATCGTCGCCCTCGCGGCCCGCACCGAGGAAGGCATCTCGGCGTTCATCGTCGAGAAGGACCCCGGTCCCGTGTTCGAGGGTCTCTCGGTGTCGAAGAACGTCGGGAAGCTCGGATACAAGGGCATCGAGACGGTGGAGATGGCCTACGTCGATCACCGCATCCCGGCCGACGCGCTGATCGGCGACGCCGGGCGCGGGCCTCACCCAGATCCTCAGCGTGCTCGAAGTCGGTCGCATCAACATCGCGGCGCGCGCGGTGGGCGTCGCCCGCGCCGCGTTCGACGCCGCGCTCGCGTACGCGCAGCAGCGCGTCACGATGGGCAAGCCGATCGCCGAGCACCAGGCCATCCAGCTCAAGCTCGCCGACATGGCCACGAAGCTCGAGGCGGCGCGGCTGCTCACCAAGTCGCGCCGCCGAGCGCAAGCAAGCCGGGCTGCGCTGCGACGTCGAGGCCGGCATGGCCAAGCTGTTCGCGAGCGAGACCGCGCTCGAGGTCGCGACCGAGTCGATGCGCATCCACGGTGGCGTCGGCTACACGACCGAACTCCCGGTCGAGCGCTACTTCCGCGACGCGCCGCTCATGATCATCGGCGAGGGCACCAACGAGATCCAACGCATCGTCATCGCCCGCGGTCTGCTGGCTCGCGCGCAAGAACGCGACTCCTGAGGGTTCCCGTGGCGCCGACGACCCTGACCATCGACACGCCGCAGTCGGGCGTGGTCGTTCTGACGCTCAACCGGCCCGAGCGGCTCAACGCACTGAACGAAGTCCTGGTGCAGGAACTCCGGGAGGCGTGCGCCGCCATCGCCGAGGACCCGGAGGTGCGGGTCGTGGTGCTCACGGGCGCGGGGCGCGGGTTCTGCGCGGGGATCGATCTCCGCGGCTTCGGCCCGAGCGCACCGACGGCGTCGGCCCCCGCGATCGACCGTCTCGCTTTCCAAGAGATGATGGGCGCGCTGCCCCAGTGCTTGCGCGACCTCCCGCAACCGGTGATCGCCGCAGTCAACGGTCCGGCGGTCGGCGGCGGCATGGCGCTGTGCCTGGCATCCGACGTGCGCATCTGCGGTGCGTCGGCAAAGTTCGGCAACGGCGCCGTTCGCATCGGGCTGTCGGGGGCGGAGATGGGGATGAGCTACCACTTGCCCCGGATCGTCGGCACCAGCGTCGCTGCGGACTGGATGCTCACCGGCCGGATCGTGGACGCCGACGAGGCACTGCGCGCCGGACTCGTCAGCGCATTGGTCGACGACGACCAACTCCTCGACCACGCCCTCGAGCTCGCCGCGCAGATCGCGGCGAACTCGCAGTTCGGCGTGCAGTTGACCAAGCGTGCGCTACAAGTCAACACCGACGCCTCGGATCTGAACGCGGCATTGGCGATCGAGAACCGCAACCAGGTCCTCGCCCACGGCAGCGAGGAATCCCAAGCCGCGTGGGCCAACTGGTCGCGCAAGTGAACTCAGTCGACTCCTAACTCGTCGAACCACTCGCGCGACGCGCGCAGCATGTCGAGGCGCTCGTCGCTGCGCGTGCGCACGAGGGTTTCGTTCTCGTACCAGCCGCGGTAGCCGGACGCTTCCAGCACGGCGACGAGTGACGCGACCGGTACGTCGCCCGCGGCCAACGGTGCTCGCTCGTAGCGAATCTCTTCGAGTGCCGTCGTGTCGACGTTGGTCACTTGCACCGACACGATCTGTCCGGTGTGCTCGCGAATCAACTCGTCGAGCCCGTGCTCCCACCACACGTGCCCAAAGTCGAGCACCACCCCGGCGCCGTCCAGGCCGTCGACCATCACGAGCGCGTCGCGCAAGGTGTGCACGAACGACCAACGCCGCATCAGCGGATGCATCGGCTCGAGCATGATCCGTAACCCGCGTTCGGCCGCGAGCGGCGAGGCGCGGGCGAGCCAATCACCGCACACGGACTCCGCCTGACGCCGGATCGACTGCACCCAGCGGACCCGTCCCCACGAGCGCGCCCGGCGCGCCGAGGCGGGCGGCGACGTCGAGCCGGCGGGCGGTTTCGTCGAGCGACGCGGGGGCGCCATCGTCCCCGAGGATGCTGCCGAGGCCCATGTAGCTCGACACCCCAATGCCTTCGCCGTCGAGAATCCGCACCGCTTCGTCGACACCCACTGCGTCCACCGCCGCGTCGTCCACCCCGATCGCGGCGATGCCCGCAGCACTGGCGAACGCCACGTCGGCGGCGAACGATCCTTGCCGCAGGACCTGCTCGCACACGGCGTATCGAGCGCACGGGCTCATCACGGCTCATCCTCGCAGAGATAGCGTGCGCCCGGTGGACCTCAACGACCCCGACTCGGCTCGAGACTTTGCCGCTCGCTACGGACCGTGGGCGCTCGTCGTCGGCGCATCCGAGGGTGTCGGCGCGACGTACGCACGGGCGATGGCCGAACGAGGAATCAACGTCGTCCTCCTTGCCCGCCGGCAGGCCGTCCTCGACGAAGTGGCCGCTGCCATCCGCGCCGACACCGGCGTCGAGACCCGGACGGTCGCGGTCGATCTCGTCGAGCCCGACGCGGTGCGCGAGGTCGTCGCGGAGACCGCGGACCTCGACATCGGCATGGTCATGTACGGCGCCGGCGCCGATCCGAACTACGAGCCGTTCCTCGACAACCCGGTGGACGTCGCACTCGCGTTGGTGCAGCGCAACTGCGTCGTGCCCGTGCAGATCTGTCACCACTTCGCCGCTCCGATGGTGGCGCGCGGCCGGGGCGGAATCGTGCTGATCTCGTCCGGCGCGGGACTCATCGGTTCCACCAACATGGTCGCGTACGCCGCGTCGAAGGCCTTCGACATGGTGATGGCCGAGAGCCTCTGGGCGGAGCTCCACGACCAGGGCGTTGACGTTTTGGCGATGGTGCTCGGCGTCACCGACACGCCGGCATTGCGCCAACTGCTCGCGCGCCGCGGCAACCTTGCCAGTGCCGAGGACGGGACCCCGATCCCGGGCGCGGCCACCCCGGACGAAGTCGTGGCCGAGGTGATCGCGAACCTGGCGAATGGCCCGACGTGGTTCATGGGCGAACAACTCCGTCAGGGCGCGCAGATCATGGGTGGAATGGCGCGCAGCGACGCCGCCAAGATGCGGCTTCAGGTTGGCGCCGGGATCATGGACACCAAACTCAGCGGGTCTACCTGATTGTGGCTACGCCTCGCCCTGATCGCGGCTACCGCCCGCTCCGCAGCTCCCGCTTGAGCACCTTGCCCGACGGATTCCGTGGCAGCGCGTCGATGAACACGATCTCCTTGGGGACCTTGAACCGCGCGAGTTGACCACTGCAGTGCGCGACGAGTTCGTCGGCCGTCGCGGTCGTGTTCGGCCGCAACACCACGAACGCGATCGGGACTTCCCCCCAACGATCGTCGGGCCGTCCGACGACCGCGGCTTCATGGACCGCGCCGTGTTCATAGAGCACGCGCTCGACCTCGGAGCCGGCGATGTTCTCACCGCCGGACAGGATCATGTCCTTGAGCCGATCAACGATGAAGAGGTAGCCGTCACTGTCCCGGATGCCGATGTCGCCGGTGTGAAACCAGCCACCGGCAAATGCGGCTGCGGTGGCGTCGGGATCGCGCCAGTAGCCCGGGAAGACCTTCGGACCCCGCATCACGATTTCCCCGCGCGCCCCCGGGGCAACCGAGGTTCCGTCCTCGTCCCAGATGTCGACCTCGAGGTAGAGACAGGGCCGACCCACGCTGCCGAGTTTCGTCACCGTGCTCGCGCGGTCCAGGAAGGTGTCGCCCGACACCGTCTCGGTGAGGCCGTACGCGTCGGCGAACCACGCCGAGGGAAACGTCCGCTGGAGCCGTTCGATCAGCGGGATCGGCATCTTCTCTCCGCCGCCGATGATCAATCGCACCGACGAGAGGTCGCGTTGCTCGACATCGGGCAACGCCATGATCGCGTTCACCATCGCGGGCGCCAGCCACACCGTGGTCACACGCGAGCGTTCGATCTCGTCGACAACGTCCGCGGCTTCGAACGCGCGGTGGATGATCGTGGTTGCGCCCACTGAGATCAGTGACGTCGTAGTGAGGTCGAGCGCGCCGACGTGATACATCGGCCCGCAGGCCAAGCCGACGTCCGCACTCGTGAAGCCGAACTCCGTCACGTGCGCCAGGTTCTTCCACGCCAGGTTGGCGTGCGTGATCATGACTCCCTTGGGGCGACCCGTGGTTCCCGAGGTGTACATCAACCGGTGGATGTCGTCGCCGGCGCGGGCGACGCGTTCGGACAAACTCGAGGTGCCACGGAGATCCGCGAGCGACGTCCACCCGTCGGGTGCGGGCTCCGATACGCAGGCCCGGACCAGTGTGTCTTCGAGTCCCTTGGTCGCGTCGTTCGCGAGGTCGACGAGGGATTCGTCGCACACGAGCGCGCGCGCTTCAGAGTGCTCGAGGATGTACCGGACCTCGGGCGCGGCGAGCCGCCAGTTGATCGGCATCGCGATCGCGCCGAGGAAGTTCGCGGCGAAGATCGTCTCGAGAAACTCGTTGCAGTTGTACGAAAGCAGGCCGACGACGGCGCCGGGCCCGACCCCGTGCTCGTGCAGTCCGGCCGCCAACGCGGCCGCGCGCGTCGCCATCTCTCCGTACGTGACGGTCTCGTCGCCGAAGACGCAGAGCGGCTTGTCGGGCGTGCGGTCCGCGTGGTGCGCGAGGACGCCGAACCAGTTCATGTCGGACTGCATGACTGCGTTCGCTCGATCAGCCTTTGACGAGGCGGCGGGCCATGAAGAGGATGTGCTCGCGCTCGTACTCGTCGGCCATGTCCGGATGCTTCTCGGCGAGATGCGCGAACGAGACGTCGACGATCTCGTCTTCGGTATCGGCCGTCAACCGCGCGCCGCACGGGCAATCGAGCACGTAGTGAAACTGCAGCTCTTCCACCTTGACCCCCACTTTTTGTACCGAACAGTCCAGCATAGAGTGAGCGTCGATGTCTGACGCCGTGCTCTACACATCCGCCGATCGCATCGGCGTCATCACGCTCAACCGCCCCGAGGCGCGCAACGCGGTGAACCGCGAGATTGCGCTCGGCCTCGAAGCGGCGGTCGACCAAATCGAGGACGACCCCGACGTTTGGGTCGGCGTGCTCACCGCCAACACGGGCGAACAAGACCGCCCCGTCTTCTGCGCCGGCGCCGACCTCAAGGTGGTCAACGCGACGGGGAGCGCGGCGTCCCTCGACACCGATCGGGGCGGATTCGGCGGGTTCGTGTTCCGCGACCGCACGAAGCCGATCGTCGTTGCCGTCGACGGTCTGGCGACCGCGGGCGGTTTCGAGATCGTGCTCGCCGCGGACATCGTGGTTGCCACGACCCGGTCTTCTTTCGCGCTCGCGGAAGTGACCCGCAACCTCATCGCGGCGGCGGGCGGGCTGTTCCGGCTCCCCCGCGCCATCGGCCAGGCCGCGGCGATGGACATGATCCTCACCGGTGAGCCGATCGACGCGCGCCGGGCGTTCGACCTCGGACTCGTGAGCCGCCTCGTCGAACCGGGCGCCGCGCTCGACGAAGCGCTGCGCCTCGCCCGGCTGATCGCCGCATCCGGCCCCCTCGCGGTGCGGGCCAGCCGGCGCGTCGTGCTCGCCGCCGCGTCCGAAGACGACGAGACGCTGCAGGCGCTGTCCAAGCAGCTGCTGGATGACGTACTCGCGTCCGACGACGCCCAAGAGGGCACGGCCGCGTTCATCGAGAAGCGCGCACCCCAGTGGAAGGGCCGCTGACGCGCGTTACGGCGCGGCGTACCCGCCGTCGACCACGAGGGCCGACCCGGTCGTCCATCGCGACGCGTCGCTCGCGAGATACGAGTAGGCCCCGACCAGATCGTCGGCGGATCCAAGCCCGAGCGGATGCTTCGCCGCCATCGCGTCGATCGCTTCCGCCGGGAGGTCGGCGTGGATTCCCGAGAGAAACGTCCCGGGACACACACAGTTGACCCGGATCCCGTCGCGCGCGTATTCGACGGCCGCGACCTTGGCGAGCTGGATCACCGCGGCCTTCGTCGCGCAGTACGGGGCCGCGTGCGACCACGCGGTGAGCCCGGCAACCGATGCCGTCAGCACAATCGATCCCGATTTCTGTGCGCGCATCACCGGCACCGCGGCGCGGATGCCGTTGACCGCACCGAGCACGTTGATCCGGAACGCGCGCTCCCAGTCCTCGGTGGTCAGGTTGTGGATGCGGCCGTTCGGCGCGAGCACCCCGGCGTTGCTGATCAACACGTCGAGCTGACCAAACTGCTGCACGGCGCGCTCGACGACCGCTTCGACCTGCTCGATCTCGCTCACGTCGGCCAGCACCGTCTCGACGGCCGCGCCGTTGTCGCCCAAGCCGCCAACGGTCGCGTCGAGTGACGGCGCGCTCACGTCGCTCAGCACGACATCCGTGTTGGGCTCGCCCGCGAACTGGCGGGACAGCGCCGCGCCGAGCGTTCCGCCCGCGCCCGTGATGACGACGACGCGTCGCGGCTCGGTCACACGAGCTCCGTCATACGAGCAGGTATCCGCCGTCGACGTTGAGCACAGTCCCGGTCACGAACGCCGCGGCGTCGGAGGCAAGAAATTGGTACGCACCCGCGAGGTCGGTGGGGCCGCCCCACCGCGCTTGCGCCGTGTGTCCGAGGATCGAATCCGAGAGCGCCGGGTTGCCCATCCATCCCTCGGCCAGTGGTGAATCGAACCAACCCGGGGCGACGACGTTCACCGTGATGCCCGCGGACGCGAGGTCGAGCGCCAAACCCTTGGCCAGGCCGGCCAGCCCGGCCTTCGACGCGCTGTACGCGGTGAGGCCCTTGCGCGGCCGCTCGCCCAGCACCGAGCCGGTGAAGATCACCCGGCCGCCGTCGACCATCACCCGGGCCGCGGCACGGGCGCCGAGGAACGCGCCGGTGAGGTTGACGTCGAGGACCTCCCGCCAGACCGCCGGGTCGGTCTCGAGCGGTCCGCCCACGATGGGCGAGATCCCCGCGTTGCAGATCCAGACGTCGACGCCGCCCCATTCGGCCACCGTCGCGTCGGCCACGGCTTCGTTGAACTCCGCGTCACGGACATCGCCACTGAACACCAACGCGGGACCCGGGAGGTCCGCGGCGACGGCTTTGAGATCGAACTCCGAGCGCGCCACCAGCGACACGCGCGCGCCCGCGCGCGAGAACGTGTGCGCAAGCAATTGGCCGAGCCCACGGCTGGCACCGGTGAGCACCACGCGCTTTCCCCGCACGTCTCCCGCACTGGGGAAGGACTCGGGGATCTCGATCGGTGCGCTCATGTCGTTTGCTTCTGGGCCTGGGCCAATTTGTACCGACCAGTACAATACACCGCGCATGTTCTCGGACGCCGATCTGCTCGAGCTGCATCGGCGGATGCTCGTGATCCGCGGCTTCGAGCAGCGCGTGTCCGCGCTCTATCGCGACGGCGAGGTGCCCGGCTTCGTGCACCTGTCGATCGGACAGGAAGCCTCCGCGGTCGGCGCGTGCTGGCCGCTACGCCCGGCGGACGTCATCACGTCGACGCATCGCGGCCACGGCCACTGCCTCGCCAAAGGTCTCGACCCGCTGGGAATGTTCGCCGAGTTGATGGGCAAGGCCGAGGGCACGAACCGCGGTCGCGGCGGTTCGATGCACATCGCCGACCCCGACCTCGGGATCTTCGGCGCGAACGGAATCGTGGCCGCGGGGTTGCCGATCGCGGTGGGTGCCGCAACCGCGGCGCAACTGCGCGCCGACGGCAGCGTGGCGGTCGCGTTCTTCGGCGACGGTGCCGTCGCCCAAGGTGCGTTCCACGAAGCGGTGAATCTCGCTGCGGTCTGGAAGCTGCCGGTCATCTTCTTCTGCGAGAACAACGGGTACGCGGAGTTCTCTCCGGCGGCGACGCAGCACGCGGCGCCACTCAAGCGGCGGGCGAAGGGGTACGGCGTCGACTACTGCAGGGTCGACGGCAACGACGTCGTCGCCACGGCCAACGCGATGCACGACGTGGTGCACGCGATACGGGGCGGAAGTGGTCCGGCGATCATTGAGGCGAACACGTACCGATGGCACGGGCACTACGAAGGCGATCCCGAGCGCTACCGATCGTCCGACGAAAAGCGGGAGTGGGAAGCGCGTGATCCCCTCCTCGTGCACGCGCGCGTGCTTCGTTCCTCCGGCGTCAAAAAGGACGCGATCAAGGCGTTGGAGTCGTCGGTCGCTCGTGAGCTCGACGACGCCGTCGACGCGGCGCGCCGGCTCGCGAGTCCGCCGTCGACACGCTGACCGACTACGTCGTCCGCACCCGAGCCGATCGCGCCGAACCGTCACCGCCCGGCGACGACGCGCCGATCTTTCGCACGATGGACGCCATCCGCACCGCCCTCGAAGCCGAACTCGCGAGCGACGATCGCGTGTTCCTCGCCGGTATCGACATCGCCGCCGGCGGCAACGTCTTCGGTTTGACGCGCGGACTCCACGATCAATTTGGTGATCGTGTGCGCGACACCCCCATCTCCGAGACCGCGGTGATGGGCCTCGGTGTCGGCGCCGCGATGGCGGGGATGCATCCCGTGGTCGAGCTGATGTACCTCGACTTCGTCGGCGTCTGCCTCGATCAGCTCCTCAATCAAGCCGCGAAGATGCCGTTCATGACGGGTGGCGCCGCGCAAATGGCGCTCACCGTGCGCACCCAGTTCGGCGCCGGGCGCTCGTCGGGCAGCCAGCACTCACAGAGTCTCGAAGCGTTGCTCGCGCACATCCCGGGCCTGAGCGTCGTGATGCCGTCGACCCCGGCCGACACGTACGGACTGCTGCGGGCCGCGATCCAGGACCCGAACCCGGTGATCTTCATCGAGAACCGGCTGCTCTACGGCATGAAGGGACCGCAGCCGCCGGCCGATTACATCCTCCCGATCGGCAAGTCCGTGGTGGTGCGCCCGGGAACCGACGTCACCGTTGTGTCGGTCTCGCGGATGGTGCACGAAGCCGTCGCCGCCGCGGAAGAACTCGCGAGCGAGGGCATCGCAGTCGAAGTCATTGACTTACGGACTGTCGCGCCACTCGACATGGCACCGATCCTCGAGTCCGTCCACAAGACGGGCCGACTCTTGATCGCGCACGAGGCGGTCGTTCCGTTCGGTATCGGCGCCGAGATCGCGGCCACGGTCGCGCGCGAGGGTTTCTGGGATCTCGACGCGCCCGTCGAACGCATCGGCGCGGCGTCGACTCCCCCGCCCTACGCACCCGACCTCGAACGCGCCTGGCTCCCCGACCGTGGCGACATCGCCATTGCGATCCGCCACCTCGCCGGAGTGTGAGTCGGTCCGCGTCCGTCAGCTTCTCCCCACTATTCGAGCGGTGCCTCAGGGTCAGTCGGTGGGCGGTAGGTATCGCGCACCATCGCGTCGACGTCGGCGCCCTCTCGCTCGACGGGTTCCATATAGAGGCGGCCCCAGGCGATACGGCCGTCTTCCGTGCCGAGCACGATGACGCCGCGCATCGCGAACTCCGACCCGTCGACATGCGTCCCGCGCCAATGCCACTCGCCCACCTCGACGCCGTCGCGAGTTGTCGCCGACGTCATGAGCTCGGCGCTCAGGTCCGGGATACCGGCGAAGACCGACGCCCAGTTCTCGCGGACCTTGTCGGCCCCCCGGAACGAGCGGTTCGGGTGCGCTGGCTGCTCGCTTCGGTAGTCGGGTGCAAAGAGGGCAACGAACGCGTCGAGATCATGATCGTTGATCGCAGTGCCGACACGCGCCATGGCGTCGCCCATCGCGACCTCCTGCGGTGCTCAGTTTCGTGACGACACCATTCTTACCGCGCCGACTTTGATCCGACCAGACCCAGATCCGCCACGCGGCGAAGGCGCGCCAGATCAGCAACCCAACGTACGCGCGATCACCACGTGCTGGATCTCGTTCGTGCCTTCGCCGATCTCCAGCACCTTCGCGTCGCAGTAGAAACGCGCGACCGGCGTCTCGAGCATGTAACCCAGACCACCGTGGATCTGCACGGCCTCCGACGCCGCCCATACCGCGACGCGACTCGCCTTCAACTTCGCCATCGACGCTTCCTTGAGGAACGGCTGGCCGGTGTCGCGGAGATACGCGGCGCGATAGGTGAGCCAGCGCGCCGCCTCGAGCTCGGTCGCGATGTCGGCGAGCTTGAACTGGATGGCCTGGAACTTCGAGATCGGCTGCCCGAACTGGTGGCGTTCCTTGGCGTACTCCGTCGCGAGGTCGAGCACGGCCTGGGTGAGGCTGAGTGACAGCGCCGCGATCGAGATGCGCCCGACTTCGAGCGTCCCGAGGAACTGGCTGAGTCCCATTTCCGGATCGCCGATGAGGTGATCGTCGGGCACCCAGACGTCATCGAAGAACAGCTCACGCGTGTCGAGACCCCGCCAGCCGATGCCGCGCATCTTCGGACCCATCGTGAACCCGGGAGTGTCCTTCTCGACGACGAAGCTCCCGAACTGCGTGCCGCCCTGCCCTTCCGACGCGCTGTCGGCCGACTCGGTGCGGGCGAGCAGCGTCACGCCGAACGACATGTCGGTCCCCGCATTCGAGATAAACGTCTTGGCGCCGTTGATGAGCCAGCCGCCGTCGCGTCGCTGCGCCAACGTTCGGATCCCCCGCGCGTCGGAGCCGGCATCCGGCTCAGTCAGCCCGAACGCACCGAGGACTCGTCCTTCAGCCAACGGTCGCAGCCAACGCTCGCGCTGCGCGTCGTTCCCGAACAGGTACAGCGGCAACGAACCGATGGTCACGTGGGCCTGCCACGCCGCGGCCACGGACTGATCCGCCAGGCCGATCTGCTCCATCGCCGCGACAAAGCCGACGGTCGACATTCCGATGCCGCCCCACTCCTCGGGGATCAGCATGCCGAGCAGACCCAGCGCACCCATCTCGCGCAAGAGGTCGGTCGGGCACCGCGCTTCGTCCCAGGCGAGGGGCGCGCGCGTCGCGATCTCCTTTTGCGCGAAGTCGCGACAGAGCGCGACGAGATCGCGCTCCACTTCGGTCAGCGAAAGGTCCACGGCCCGATCCTATTGGACCGATCAGTCCAACGGAGCGGCTTCGTACGACAACCCGATGACGCGGAGCTCGTCCCACACTTCGCCGGGCACCGTGAAGCCGGCCAGGTCCTCGATCTCGTCGATGTGCGCCGAGATGTCTTCGGCGGTCGCACCTGCGCTTCCCGGACTCAGCCAGCCATTGGCGACGCCGATGAACACGCGCGCGTATCGACCGCACCCAGCCGAGAATGCCTCTCCGCTCACGGTGCAGTTGCTGCTCGCGAGATAGGCGACCATCGGCGACACGAGCTCGGGTCCCGCGTTCGGGGGCAGCCCGGCGGCAAGCAGTCGCTCAACGATTTCCGGCGGCCCTGGCTTTTGCCGGTCAAACGGCGCGATCGGAAGGATGCAGTTCGACAAGATGCCGTGCTGCGCGCCCTCGAGCGCGAGGGCACGGCCCAGTCCGAGAATCCCGGCTTTCGCGGCAACGTAGTTCGTGCCCTTCTCCCGTCCGAACGCGCCCGCGCCGGAGCTGGTCAACACAATTCTCCCGTAGCCCTTCTCCTTCATGATCGACCACGCGGGCTGCGTGACAAAGAACGCGCCCCGGAGATGCACATCGAGCACGGGGTCAAGCTGTTCGTGCGTCATCTCGTCGTAGAAGGCGTGGCGCCACACGCCCGCGTTGTGGACGATGGCGTCCACCGTGCCAAATCGTTCGAGCGTGGTTCCGACGATCGCGTGTCCACCTTCGGGTGTTCCGACGGTGTCGTACGACGCGGCCGCGTTGCCTCCGGCGGCGTTGATCTCCGCGACAACCGTGTCGGCAGCCGGTCCCTCAGGACTGTCCAACCCGGCAACGTCATTCACCACCACGGCCGCCCCGCGGCGGGCGAGTTCGAGTGCGTACGCGCGTCCGAGTCCCCCGCCCGCTCCCGTGACGATCACAACCTGTCCGTCGAACGAGATCCGCATCAAACCTCCGTCTCTCGGGCAGTCCCCGCGATTCGCCGCGTTCGATGCGGTTATTCGATCGCTTGCCCAGCCACGTAGCGCGCCGGGTCGTGCGCCTTGCCGTGGTCGAACTCGCCGCTGCGGCGCATGAACGTGGTCGTCCGGCTCACGAGGCGCCAACCATCCGGCGTGCGCACGTATTCGTCGGAATACCAACCCAGACGCATCTCGTGCGTGATCTGCTCGATGAACACGTAGTGCTGCACACCCGTGGCGGTGTCGCCGTCGAACTCGACCACCGGTACGTTCCCGATGTACTGACCGGGGGCGCGCTCTTGAGGAGCATGGGGAAATCGTCGAGTCCGTAGGGCGTGCCGAACGCGTTGTACACACCCTCGGGCACGAACACCTCGAGCCAACGGTCCATCTCTTTGCGGGCCGAAAACGCCATGTAGCGCGCGGCGAGCTGGTGGATCTCGAGCAAGTCCGACATCTCTTGCTGGTTCATGCGCTCTCCTTCACTGTTGCTTGCCGGGCCGCGCCAGCATCGCACAACTCCTGCGCGGCATCGCCAACGATCCCGAGTTCGGCCAGCACCGCGAGGGTGTCGGCGCCGGGAAGCGCGGGCAACGACGGTGCCGGGAGCGTGGTGCGCGAGAACCGGGGCGCGGGTGCGGGTTGCTTCACGCCGCCGGCCTCGATGAACGCGCCCGAGCCGCGGCGTGGGCGTGGTACGGCGCCTCGGCCAGGCTGAGCACCGGGGTCGCGCACGACTGCGGCGTCACCAGCTCGGCTTCCCACTCGGCGCGGGTCTTCTCGCGAAATCGCGCCGCCAAGGTCTCCCCGTGCGCGGCCCAGGCCTCGCGCGTGTCGTCCTGCGGGACGGTGACACCGAGCCGCGCGCAGAGCTCCGCGTAGAACTGCGGCTCCATCGCCCCCACCGCGAAGTGCTTCCCGTCGGCGGTCTCGTACGTGCGGTAGTAGTGCGCGGCGCCGTCGAGCACGTTGGCGCTCCTCTGATCCACCCACCGACCGTCGGCGAGTAACCCGTAGAACACGGTCATCAACGTGGCGGCCGCGTCGTACATCGCGACATCGATCACCTGGCCCGCGCCGGACTGGCGCGCTTCGAGAATTCCGCTCAGGAGCCCGACCGCGAGCAGCATCCCACCACCGCCGTAGTCGCCGAGCAGGTTCAGCGGCGGCACCGGAGTGTCGGTGGTACCGACGGCGTGGAGCGCACCGCTGAGCGCGATGAAGTTGATGTCGTGCCCGGCCATCTGGGCGTAGTCGCCGTCTTGGCCCCAGCCCGTCATCCGCGCGTACACCAGGCGCGGGTTCCGCGCGAGGAGGTCGTCGGGGCCGACGCCCATTCGCTCGGCCACGCCGGGTCGGAACACCTCGACGAACGCGTCGGCGCGCTCCGTGAGTGCGTACACGACGTCGCGGCCAGCCGGGTTCTTCATGTCGAGCGCGACGGAACGCTGGCTTCGGCGCAGCAGCGCGTCGATGGGCCGTGACTGGTCGACCTCGTTCACCCGGTCGACGCGCACCACCTCGGCGCCAAGGTCACCGAGCAGCATTCCGCAGAACGGCGCCGGACCGAGGCCGCCCATCATCACGATGCGGATCCCGGCGAGCGGCCCGCTCATCGCCTCTCCCGGTCACCGCCGCGTCACACACGTTCGACGATCGTCGCGGTGCCCATGCCGCCCCCGGTGCACATGGTGACCAGGCCAATGGTGAGGTCGCGGCGCTCGAGCTCGTCGAGCACTGTGCCGATCAGCATGGCGCCGGTGGCCCCGATCGGGTGACCGAGCGCGATCGCTCCGCCGTTCACATTGACCCGGTCCTCATCCAGTCCGAGATCGCGGATCGTCTTCAGCGGCACCGCCGCAAACGCTTCGTTGACTTCCCACAGGTCGACGTCGTCGACGCGCAGGCCCGCCTTGGCCAAGCACCGCTCCGCCGCGGGCCCCGGCGCGGTCAGCATGATCACCGGCTCCGAACCGACCGCGGCCGTCGCGCGGATACGAGCACGTGGGGTGACGCCATTGGCCCGCACCCATCGATCGGACGCGACCAGCGCGGCGCCCGCACCGTCGACCACGCCCGACGAGTTCCCGGCGTGGTGGCCGTGCTCGATGTGGTCCACCTCCGGGTACCGCAACTGCGCCACTGCGTCGTACGTCTCGCCCATCTCGGCGAACGCGGGACGCAACTTCGCGAGTCCCTCGACACTGGTGCCCGGACGAGGGTGCTCGTCTTGGGCCAGCAACACGTCGCCGTCGGGACCGGTCACTGCGATCACGCCGCGGTCGAACCGCCCTTCGGTCATGGCGAGTTCGGCGCGTTGTTGGCTCTGCACTGCGAACGTGTCGAGGTCGGTACGACTGAAGCCCTCGAGGGTGGCGATGAGGTCGGCCGAGATGCCCTGCGGCACGGTTGGGAACCGTTCGCGGAAGGCCGGGTTGCCGCCGTCGATGGTCGCCGACCCGGCAGTGAGGTTCCAGCGCGACATCGATTCGACGCCGCCGGCCACCACCAAGTCCTGCTGTTCGCTGCCGACGCCCATGGCCGCGACGGTGATCGCCTGCTGCGCCGAACCGCAGAACCGGTTGAGCGTCATGCCCGGGACGGACTCGGGCCAGCCGGCCAGGAGTACCGCGAGCCGACCGATCGATTCGTGGTCACCGGAGAGGATGCCGTTGCCCGCCACCACGTCGTCGACCTCGACCGGATCGAACCCGACTCGCGTGGTCAGCGCATGAAGGCACTGGGCCAACAACTCCTGCGGGTGCACCTCGTGGAGCGCGCCGTCGGGACGGCCCTTCCCCCGCGGCGTGCGAACGACGTCGACGATCCAGGAATCGGCCATTCGTCAGCTCACTTCGTTGAAGAGCGTGCGGGGCCGGGCGTCGGCCAACAGCGTGCGCACGGTCGGACCGACCTCGTCGGGTGACTCCGACCGGCTTCGTCGACGGACCGCGGTGCCAGCCCTCGGCGACCGCCAGCACGAGACCGGTCGACTCGATGACCTGTCCGGTGACGTCGGCGGAATCGGGCGACGCCAGCCACACGATCACCGGCGCGACGGCGGTGGTCGCGAAGTTCGCGCGCGATCTCGTCGGTCACTCGAGGTCGCCGGTGAGCCGGGTGAGCGCGCCGGGAGCGATCGCGTTCACCGTCACGCCGTAGCGACCCATCTCCTGCGCGGCGATCTGCGTGAACGCGGCGATGCCCGCCTTGGCGGCGCCGTAGTTGGTCTGCCCGACGTTGGCGTAGAGCCCGGAGACCGACGTCGTGTTGATCAGCCGCGCGTCGTTCGTCTCGCCCGCCTTCGATCGCTCCCGCCAGTACGCGGCCGCGTGGTGGCTCGGGGCGAACGTGCCCTTGAGGTGCACGCGGATCACCGCGTCCCACTCGTCTTCGGTCATCGAGAACAGCATCCGGTCGCGGAGGATGCCGGCGTTGTTGACCAGCACGTCGAGCGTTCCGAACGTGTCGATGGCCTGCTGGATCAGGCCGGCCGCGCCGTCCCACGAGCTGACGTCGTCGATGTTCGCGACCGCCTCGCCACCAGCGGCGATGATCTCGTCGACGACCTCCTGCGCCGGACCGGCGTCCTCGCCGGTGCCGTCACGGCTCCCGCCGAAGTCGTTGACCACGACCTTCGCGCCGTGCGCGGCGAGCGCCAGGGCGTACTCGCGGCCGAGGCCCCGGCCGCCACCGGTCACCACGCAGACGCGTCCCTCACACAAGCGATCTGAAGCCATGACTGGTTCCTTCCCCACCGACCCGACGGCTGCGGCCCGACTCCCAATCACTATCACTGTCACGCAAGTGCATGAGATAGACGGCGCGACCGCTGCGTGGAGAGGAACGGACGATGGCCTGGGACTTCTCGACCGACCCGGAGTACGCCGCGCAGCTCGCGTGGGCTGAGGAGTTCGTGCGGGAGGAGTGCGAGCCGCTCGACCTCATCATCAAGGAGTCGCACGACCTCAACGATCCCGTCCGCCAAGCGCTGATCCCGCCGCTGCAGAAGATCGTCAAGGAGCGCGGCCTCTGGGCCACCCACCTCGGGCCGCACCTCGGCGGCCCGGGCTACGGCCAGGTGAAGCTGGCGCTGCTCAACGAGATCCTGGGTCGATCGGAATGCGCGCCGATCGTGTTCGGTTCGCACGCGCCCGACTCCGGCAACAGCGAGATCCTCGCCCACTTCGGCACGCCCGAGCTCAAGGAGCGTTACCTGGAACCGCTCCTCGACAACCGCATCATCTCGTGCTTCTCGATGACCGAACCGCAAGGTGGCTCGGACCCGAAGATCTTCACGACGACCGCCGTGCAAGACGGCGACGAGTGGGTGATCAACGGCGAGAAGTGGTTCTCCTCGTTCGCGTCGATGGCGTCGTTCATCATCGTGATGGCCGTCACCGATCCCGACGCGCCGCCGTACGAGCAACAGTCCATGTTCGTGGTTCCCGCGGAGACGCCGGGCATCAACGTGCTGCGCGACGTCGGACTCGGATACCAACCGCTCGGCGGCGGGCGCGAGGGGTACGTCCGCTACGAGAACGTTCGCGTGCCCGCCGATCACATGCTCGGACCGCGCGGCGGCGCGTTCGTCGTCGCCCAGACGCGTCTCGGCGGTGGGCGCATCCACCACGCCATGCGCACGGTCGGGCTCGTGCGGCGCATCTTCGACATGCTCTGCGAACGCGCGGTGTCGCGATCCACGCAGGGAGAGATGCTCGGGAACAAGCAGCTGGTGCAAGAGATGATCGCCGACTCCTGGATGGAGATCGAAGCGTTCCGTCTGCTCACGATGCACACCGCGTGGAAGATCGACCAGCTCAACGACTACAAGGCGGTGCGCGCCGACATCTCGGCCGTGAAGGCGATGATGCAGAAGGTGCTGCACGACGTGTCGGCGCGCGCGCTCCAGATCCACGGCTCACTGGGCACGACGCACGAGATGCCGTTCGTGCAGTACCTCGTGGAGTCGTTCGTGCTCGGACTGGCCGACGGCCCGACCGAGGTGCACAAGGTGACGCTGGCCCGTCAGGTGCTGAAGGGGTACGAACCCGCGCCCGACGGGTTCCCTTCGGAGCACCTCCTCCGTCTGCGGGCCGCGGCCGAAGCCAAGGTTGCGCCCGAACTCGAAGGCATCCCGCGCGGCTGAACGCGCGATCGGTTCAGGCGAGGAGATCGCTCGCTCGCCCCAGGAGATGCGGCAGCACGGTCGCCATGTCCTCGAGTGTCGGGTCGGGATCGGCGCGGCGGCGATTGTGCTTCACGATCAGCGACCACGTCGCCGCCGACTTGAAGCAGGCCAGCGCTTGGAACAGCTCGAGGTCGGGGACGTCGCGGCCGAGCGCGTCGGCGTAGATGTCCGCCAGCTCGGTCGGTTGACGGCAACGACGCCGTGTAGCGAGTGTCACGCTCGGTACGTCGCGGGGTCGGCGTTGACGAGGAACCAGCCGACGTCGACACGTGGATCACCGACGCGTCCAGATCTCCCAGTCGACCACCGCGGTGATGTCGGCGCCGGTGGCGAGCAGGTTCCCGAGCCGGAAGTCGCCGTGCACGACTGCGGCCGGCATGGGTGCTGGTGTCGCTCGCCCGCAACGTCGCGGCCACGGCTCGTCCCAGCCCGGCACGAGCTCCGGGTCCACCGTCTCGAGCAGTCGGCACCAGCGGTCGATCTCCTCGTCGCAGCCCGACGCGCGGCTCGCCACCGAACCCGATCGCCTCGGGGTCGAGGCAGTGCAGCGCGGCGAGGACCCGGGCGGCGTTGCGCATCCGCTCGGCCACGACTATCTTCGCTCTCATCCTCCTCCCCGCCCGCTTCGTCCTCGTCGCCGTGAGGTCGAAGAGCGGCTCGAGCGACGTTCCCGTCGACGAACGACATCACGAACAGCGGCGGCACCTCCGGAGGGTTGCCGGCGTCTTCCCACAGCACCTCGGGCACCGCGACCGCGCTGCCGTGCAGCGCGCGCATGAGCCGGGCCTGACGCAACACGTCGCGGTTGAGGATCGGCGCGACGCCCGGCGGTGCGACCTTGATCACGACCCGCGGCGGTCGCCCGCGATCGTGCCGGCGAAGGTCAGGCTCGACGCGCCACCAGCGAGTGCGACGGACGTCGGCGACGCCGACGGCGCAAGGCGCGCGTCGAGGTCAGCACGTCGAGCTCGACCGCGGGCATGTGCAAGTATCGCGACTCATGGCCGGGGCTGTGAGGGAAGGATCGCGCTCGTGACCGGCGGCAGCCGCGGACTGGGCAAGGCGTCGCCAAGCGCTTCGCCGCCGAAGGCGCCACCGTCGCCATCACGGCCCGGACCATCGACCCCGACCCGAAGTACGTCGGCTCGCTTCGGCGAGACGCTCGACGAGATCGCCGCCGCCGGCGGCACCGCCGTCGCCGTCCAAGCCGACCTCTCCCAGGCCGAGGACCGCGAGCGCATGATGGCCGAGGTCGTCGAGCAGGTCGGGTCACCCGACATCCTCGTCAACAACGCGGCGGTGACGTTCCTCCGTCCGCTCGACGAGTTCCCGGACAAGCGGGCGCGCCTGATGCTCGAGATGCACGTGCTGGCGCCGCTGCACCTGACGCAGCTCGCGCTGCCCGCCATGCGCGAACGCGAGCGCGGATGGGTGCTCATGATGACCTCGCTCGCGGGCGAGCGCATCGACGGTCCGCCGTTCTCCGACTTCGACACGACCGCGGGCTTCGGCATGTACGGCACCGTGAAGGCGGCGATGAGCCGCTCACCCAGAGCTTCGCCGCCGAGTTCTACGGCGACGGGATCGCGGTGAACGCCGCCGCGCCGTCGAATCCGGTGGCAACGGAGGGCGCCGGCACGCTCGACCTGGCCAAGACGGTCACCGAGGACATCAGCCTCATCACCGAGACCGCGTTCATCCTCTGCACCGGCGACCCCTCCGTCCTGACGGGCCGCGTCGCCCACACCGAGCCGTTCCTCCGCGAGATGGGCCGGCTCACCTGACCGAGATGCGCGTCGGACTGATGATCGGCTCCGACAAGGAGCGCGAGCGCCGGCGATCGGCTGGCGGGGCTGGTGGCCGACGTGCAGGCCGCCGAGCACGACGGCTTCACCTCGATCTGGATCCCGCAGATCCCCGGCTACCTCGATGCCATGACCGCCGTCGCCATCGTCGGCCAAGTGACCGATCGCATCGAGATCGGGACTGCGGTCGTCCCGATCCAGACCCGTCATCCGATTCCGATGGCCCAGCAGGCGCTGACCACACAGGTGGCGTGCGGAGGGCGATTCACGCTCGGGCTCGGGCCCTCGCACCACTGGATCGTCGAGGATCAGCTCGGCCTCCCGTACGAGCGTCCGGCCCACCTCGTTCGCGACTACCTCGAGGTGTTGAACCACGCGTTCGCCGGACCGGGTCCGGTCGACGTCGAGAACGACGAGTTCCACGTGCACAGTCCGATGGACGTCGCCGATGCCATCCCGATGCCGACTCCTCATCTCCGCGCTCGCGCCGATGATGTTGCGCATCGCCGGCGAGCAAACCGACGGGACCATCCTCTGGATGGCCGACGAGCGGGCCATCGCCGAGCACGTCGTCCCGCGCATCACCGACGGCGGCGCGCGACGCGGGCCGGCCAGCGCCGCGGATCGTGGCCGGGGTGCCGGTCGCGCTGTGCGCCGACGACGAGGTCGACACAGTTCGCGGGTTACGCGAGCGAGGTATTGGGGCACGCCGACTTCTCGCCGAACTACGCGCGCCTGCGTCGAGCTCGGTGACGCCGAAGACGTCGGCGACACCATGGCCGTGGGGAGCGAGTCCGCAATCGTGGAGCGTCTAGGCCGCTACCGCGACGCCGGGGTCACCGATCTCGCGGCCCGGATCGTCCCGCTCGGCGACGATGCGGCGGCGCGCATCGAGTCCAAGCAGCGAACCCAGGCATTCCTCGCCACCGTCTGCCCCGAGCTCTGAACTTGGTGTAGATCACCGGACACCGCGTCGTCATGATGAGCACATGGCCGTGTTGACCGATGACATGAAGCGCGTCGTCCGCGAGCAACGCTTGGGCTTCGTCGCAACCGTGAGTCCCGATGGCACTCCCAACCTCTCGCCGAAGGGCACCACCACGGTGTGGGACGACGACCACCTCGTGTTCGTGGACCTCGCCTCACCCACGACGATGGCGAATCTTCGGGCGAACCCGGCCATCGAAGTCAACGTCGTCGATCCGATCACGCGATCGGGGTACCGATTCAAGGGTCACGCGGAGGTCCATATTGATGGGCCCGAGTTCGACGCGGTCGTTGCGTTCTACCAAGCAGACCGACAACTCGACCTCGGTCGCGTCCACGGCGTCGCGTTGATGGAAGTGGAGTACGCGGCGCCGCTGCTCTCGCCCAGCTACGGCATTGGCCTCAGCCGCGACGAGATCGTCGAGCGCTCGTGGCAACAGATCGAGCGCGTCTACGGCGTTCGTATCGAACGGACGGGAACTGCTTCACCGGATTAGCGCGAAGCGATTCCTGGCAGGATGAACCCCGATGGATATCGGCGTCGTCTACCCGCAGATCGAACTTCGCGGCGATCCAGTAGCGGTCCGGCGTATCGGAACCGCGGTCGAGGACCTCGGCTTTGACCACCTGCTCGCGTACGACCACGTACTCGGAGCGGTGCACGCGGATCGAACGCCTCCGCTGACGGGCCCGTATCGCGAACACGACCCGTTCCACGATCCGTTCGTGATGTTCTCCTATCTGGCCGGCATCACCGAGCGCATCGAATTCGCCACCGGGGTTCTGATCCTTCCGCAACGACAGACCGCGCTCGTGGCCCGGCAGGCCGCGGACGTTGACCTCCTCTCGGGTGGCCGCCTGCGCCTCGGGGTCGGCGTCGGCTGGAACTACGTCGAGTACGAGGCCCTGGGGGAGGACTTCCGTACGCGCGGCGCGAGGGAGGAGGAGCAGATCGATTTGCTTCGCCGGTTGTTCACAGAACCGGTCGTCGACTTCTCGGGCCGCTTCGACCGCGTTGACCGAGCGGCACTCGTGCCCAAGCCGACGCGCTCCATCCCGATCTGGCTGGGTGGATCGAGCGAGGCGGCGTTCGACCGCGCTGCCCGCCTCGCCGATGGCTTCATCTTCTTCGGTCGCCGCGCCGAGCAATCCGTCGGCACCTGGACCGGGCTGCGCGACCGCGTGCGCGGCCTCGGACGGGTGGTCGAAGACTTCGGCGGGGAGTTCGTTGCCCTCCCTCAAGCCAGCGTCGGCGAGCTCACGGAGGAGATTGAAACCTGGCGAGAGGCAGGTGGTACCCACGTCTCGGTGGTGACGATGGGCCTCGGCTTTGACTCCGTCGACGAGCACATCGACTACCTGGCCTCGGTCGCGTACGCGCTCGAACTGTCGTAGCGGCGAGCGCAGTCAGCGCGCGGTTCGGTCGGCGAAGTGCGCATCTTGGTGCTCGCCGAGACGTGGCACTGGGCCGGTAGTGAGGCGGGGGCGACCGCGGAAGCTGATCGGTCCGTTGACGCTCTCCGAACGCGCCGGCGCCGTCGGGGTTCGGCACCTCCACGATTCCGTCGTTGGCCCTGACCTGCTCGTCGGCGAGCACGTCGGCGGGTGACTGTACGGGTGCCCACCACACGCCGGCGGCGTCGAGGCGGTCGGCCCACTCGTCGGCGGTACGGGATGCGAACTCCGCATCGAGAATGGCGATCACGTCGCGACTGTTCTTGCGCAGCGCGCGGCCGCTGGCGAACCGCTCGTCATCGAGCAGGTCGTCACGGCTCGAGCGCGACCATCACGTTCCGCAGGTGGCGGTCGGCCTCGAGGCAGGTGAGGAAGATCCAGCGTTCGTCGGCGGTGAGGTAGCAGTTCATCAGCGGCGTCTGCGTGGCTTCACGCGGCTCGCTCTGCGCCACCTTCCCGAGCGACGACTGCAGGCCGAGGTCCCACCCGAGCACGTACGCGCCGGTGCGCAGCAGCGACGTCTCCACGACGCAGCCTTCACCGGTGGCCCGCTGCTGGAGCACACCCGCGAGGATGCCGGCGAGCGCGGAGAGCGCGGTGATGTGATCGCCCATCGCGCCGCGCGCGTTCAACGGCTCACCGCGACTCGCGAGCTGATACGAGAGTCCGCTGCGGGCCCAGAACGCGCCGAGGTCGTAACTGGGACGGTCGCGCTCGGGGCCCTCGAGTCCGTAGCCGCTCACGCTGCAGTAGACGAGATGCGGGTGACGCGCCTGACGTGGAGTCGGGATCGAGACCGAACTTGTCGAGCACGTCGGGCTTCAAGTTGGTCACGAACACGTCGGCCTCGGCGAGGAGCTCCTCCATCCGAGCCCGATCCTCGTCGGTGCGGAGGTCGAGGACGACCGATCGCTTGCCCCGGTTGTCGAGCGTGTACGCCGGGTTCGGCATCTCGCGCTCCACGCCGATCGCCCCGAACACGTTGCGCATCGGGTCGCCGCCCGGCGCCTCGACCTTGATCACGTCGGCGCCCCAGTCGGCGAGCAGGCCCGGCAGCGGCCGGGGCCGCGACCCACACGCCCATCTCGACCACCCGGAGGTCGGCCACGGCGGCCAGGGGCAACGAGGAGGCGGCTGGATCGGGCATCGAGTCGACTGCCGCCTGAGTATTGCATTCTCAAATTTGAATAACTACGTTCTTGCGCTTACCTTCTAGCGCTGTGGACACCCGGGACACGCCTGAACAGGCCGAGTTGCGCCGCTCCGCCCGCCACCTGGCTGGCGAGCTCGCGGCCATCCACGGTGGCCGACCTCGACGACGTAACCCGAACGAAGCGCCTGGCCGGCCGCGGTGCACGATGCGGGCTGGCTCGAGCTCCGTGATGACGGTGGGCTGACGTTGAAGGGCGTGCGAGCCGCTCGCCAGCGGAGTCGAAGCCACGATCATCGCCGACGCGCTCGGCGGCACTGCGGCCGCGGTTGCGTTTGCCGGTCCGATCCTGGCCGGCGACCTGCTCCGCCGGGTCGGGCGGGCCGCGAGTCAAGCGGAGCGAGACGGCGCGGTCGTCGCGTTCTCGTCCGCACTGATCGAGCCCGCGGTGGTGGCCGGTGCGGTCACCACCACTCCGCTGTACGCGGTCGATGTCGACCCCGAGCGCACCACCGCTGCGTACGTGCTCGTCCCCGACGGCGACGGGTACCACCTCGCGAGCGTGGCCGTTCCCGCTGCAACGGAGTCTGATCCGGCAAGCACCGACCTCACTCGTGGCGTGCGCGTGATCCCGGTCGGCACTCCCGTCGTCGCGATCGCGGATCAGACCGCGACCACTCACCGCCGACGACCTGGCGCAATGGGCGGCGCTCGGTCTCGCGCTCACGAGTGCCGACCTCGTCGGGCTGATGCGCGGCGTCCTCGACGTCACGGTCGCGTACGCGGCCGAGCGCCAGCAGTACGGAGTGCCGGTCGGCTCGTTCCAGGCCGTGCAGCACCTGCTCGCCGAGGCGCAGTGCCTGATGGAGGGGTCGCTCAGCGTCGCGCTGCACGCGTCGTGGGCCGTCGACAGCCTGCCGCCCGACGACGCGCGTCGCGGCCGGCCGCGTCGCCAAGGCGTACTGCGCGCGCGCCGCGCGCACCGTGTGCGAGACCGCGATCCAGGTGCACGGCGGCATCGGGAACACGTGGGAATGCTTCGTCCACGTCTACCTGCGACGCGCGCTGCTCTCCACGCAATGGTT
Source organism: uncultured Gammaproteobacteria bacterium (assembly GCA_963760725.1). GTDB lineage: Bacteria > Pseudomonadota > Gammaproteobacteria > Steroidobacterales > Steroidobacteraceae > SCUD01. Next base: position 106,395 of record CAVXET010000005.1, on the reverse strand, counting down.
CGGCGACGACGGCGAGCAGCTCTCCGCGATTGCGCGCACGCGCCTCGGGAGTGCGCCGATGGGGTGGGAGGTGACGAGTGGACTTTCGTGACTCGCCGGCGGAAGCCGAGTTCCGGGCCCGGCTGCGCGCGTGGCTCGCCGACAACAACCCCGGCCTGCCCGCGTCGTCGACCGACGACGAGTACTGGGCCCGCCAGGCCGAGTGGCACACCGCGCTGTACGACGCCGGGTTCTTCGGGCTGAGCTGGCCGGCGCGCTACGGCGGTCAGGACCTGCCGACCGTCTTCGACGTGATCCTCGACGAGGAGATGGCGGCCGCGGGCGCGCCGCCGCGGCCGAGCCTCGGCTACCTGGTCCAAGGGATCTCCAACCACGGCAGCGACGCGATCAAGGACCGCTTCCTGCCCGGGTTGATCAACGGCACGGAGCGGTGGTGCCAGGGGTTCAGCGAGCCCGATGCCGGATCCGACCTCGCCGCGCTGCGCACCACCGCGGTCCCCGACGGCGACGAGTACGTGATCGACGGCCACAAGATCTGGACGAGCTACTCCGACGTCGCCGACTGGTGCATCCTGCTCGCCCGCACCGACCCCGACGTCGCCAAGCACAAGGGCATCTCGGCGTTCGCGGTGCCGATGGACCAGCCCGGGCATCGAGCAGCGGCCGCTCAAGATGATCAACGGCGTCACCAAGGAGTTCGGGCAGGTGTCGTTCGACGGCGCGCGGGTCGCGGCCGAGAACATGATCGGCGAGCCGGGCGAAGGTTGGCGCCTGGCCATGACGATCGTCAGTCACGAGCGGGAACCGGGCGAGCTCGGGTACGTCGCCCGCTACGCGAAGACGGTCAAGCAGTTGGAGAAGGAAGTGCACGCCGATCCCGGCGCATTCCGCAGCGATCAGCGTGAGGCGGTGGCGTGGGCCCACGTCCAGACCGAGATGCTGCGGCTGCACGTGTGCCGCCGGCTCTCCGAGCGGCTCGACGGCGTGGACCACGGACCCGGCGGATCGATCGACAAGCTGCTCATGACCTGGGTCGAGCAGACGGTCGGGAGCGCGGCCCTGTCGGTGTCGGGAGCGCACGCGGTGGTAGACACCGAAGACGTCGCGCTCAAGACCTACCTGTACAGCCGCGCGCAGTCGCGTCATGGGTGGCACATCCCAGATCCAAAAGAACATCATCGCCACCCGCATCCTCGGTCTTCCCACCAGCTAACCCCTGCTCTTTCAGAGCAGACCTTGCTCTTCAGAAGAGAAGGAAGAGAACGCCATGACGTACGACTTGCCCGACGTGATCCGTGTTGAGTCCGATGGTCCGATCCGCATTGTGCGGATGTCACGACCCGAGCAGCTCAACGCGATCAACCCGGAGCTGCACTACGGACTGACTCACCTGTTCCCGCAGCTCAGTGCCGACGCCGAGGCTCGCGTCGCGGTGATCACGGGCGAGGGTCGGGCGTTCTCGGCCGGGGGTGACTTCGATCTCCTCGACCGGATGGTCAACGATCACGAGGTGCGACGCGACACCATCGACGAAGGTCGCGAGCTCGTGCTCAACATGATCCGCTGCCGGGTCCCGGTGGTGGCGGCAGTGAACGGGCCGGCAGTAGGGCTCGGATGCAGCGTGATCGCGTTGTCCGACGTCGTGTACATGGCGGAGTCGGCGTTCCTCTCCGACCCGCACGTGACCGTCGGCCTCGTCGCGGCCGACGGTGGTCCGCTCACGTGGCCGCTGCACACCAGCCTGCTGCTGGCGAAGGAGTACGCGTTCACCGGCGACCGCATCTCCGCGCAGCGCGCGGCAGAGATCGGCCTCGCCAACCACGTGGTCCCCGACGGCGAAGTGCTCGACGCGGCGATCGCGGCGGCGCACAAGATCGCCGCGCTCCCCCAGCAGGCCGTCGAAGCAACGAAGCGGGTGCTGAACCTGCACCTCGAGCGGGCGGTGCTGGCCACCATCGACTTCGCGATGGCCGCCGAGACCGCGTCGTTCGACACCGACGACCTGCGCGCGAACGTCGACCGCTTCCTCGGGAAATAGCCCACCCCCATCGTGAGTCCGCGGTGGACTAGGTCGAAAGCATTCCGTACACCGCGTGTGGGGGTAAGGCGCACGAGGACGCGCCGCTGGTCGACCTGGCTGCGGCGGAACTCGTCCCAGTTCGGATGTTCGCCCGCCACGCGTCGGTAGTGGGCGACGAGCTCGACGACGGTCGCGTCGTCGGGGTCGCCGGCGATCGGCGACAGCTCGACCTCGCCCTCGATCACCACGTACGAGTTGAATCCGGGGCCGGACACGTGGAGCGCCGCCCACGGTTCGCGGCGCAGGTTCGGGTACTTGGCCCGGTCGGACGTGATCGACACGCAGATGATCCCGGCGTCGCTGACTTGATGCCACACGTTCGACAGTTGCGGACGGCCGTTGGCGCGGATGGTTGTGAGCACGGACTCGCGCGTCCCTCTCCGCGAACTCCACCGCGTCCACCAGTTCCATCGCCGCGCACGATAGTTCACCGTGATAAGCAGATTCTCGTCTGCGTATAGTCCCCGTAACAGAGCAGCTTGACGGAGCACGGGAGGTCTGGTGAGCGCCACTCGGTACGTGGGCAGTCGCATCGCGCGCGTCGAGGACGCCCGGCTGCTCACCGGCCGCGGCACCTTCGTCGACGACATCGCTCGCCCCGGGATGCTGCACGCGTGCTTCGTGCGCAGTCCGTTCCCACGGGCGCGCATCCGCGGCATCGACGCGTCGGAAGCGCTCGCGCTGCCCGGAGTGCACGCGGTGTTCGTGGCCGCCGACCTCAACGCCGACGTACGCGAACAGTGGTTCTCGATGCTCGGCCAGAACATGCCCCAGACACCGCTGCCGCCGCTGGCCGACGGCGAGGCCCGCTTCGTCGGTGACCCCGTCGCCCTCGTCGTGGCCGAGAGCCGAGCGATCGCGGAAGACGCGACCGAGTTGGTCGACGTCGACTACGAGCCCCTCACTCCCGTCATCGACTACGTGCAGGCCGCGGATTCCACCGAAGTGGTCCACGCTGACTACGCGGGGAATCTCGTGGGAAAGATGGGCGGTCCTCCCTCGCCAGAGATCGAGGAACTCTTCGCCGCGGCCGCGCACGTCGTGAGCGAGACCATCGAACAGCAGGCGTACGCCGCGGTGCCGATGGAAACCCGGGGCATCGTGGTGGAGTGGTCCGGGCCGAGCAGTGAGCTCACGATCTGGGCCGCCACGCAAGCACCGCACGAGGTCCGCGCCGTACTGCGCGCGTCTCCTCGGGATTCCCGAGCACCACATCCGCGTGTTGCACGCGCGACACCGGCGGTGCCTTCGGGCAGAAGGTGATGGTCCAGCGCGAAGAGATGTGCCTCATGCTCGCGGCGCGCAAGGTCCCCGCGGCGATCAAGTGGATCGAGGACCGGCGCGAGAACCTGATGGCCGCGGGCAAGTCCCGGCGCGAGCAGGGCGTAGCCCGCATGGCGTTCGACGACGAGGGCACGATCCTCGCCGCGTACATCGACTACCTCCAGGACACCGGTGCGTATCCCATCCCGTGGCCGGTGGGGTCGGGGATGGTCGCCGCGCTGCTCTTCCCCGGTCCGTATCGGATCCCGAAGGCCGGATTCAGCGCGACGTTCGTATTCACCAACACCTGCGGACGAACGGCGTACCGCGGGCCGTGGCAGTTCGAGTCGGTCGCCCGCGAGGTGCTCCTCGACATCGCGGCGCGCCAGATCGGGCTCGACCCCGTGGAGCTACGGCGGCGCAATCTCCTACGCAACGACGACATGCCCTACGCCAACGCGAACGGCATGCCCTACGACCACGTGACGCCGCTCGAGACCTTCGAGCATGCGCTCGAGATCCTCGACTACGACGCGTTCCGGCGCGAACAAGCCGACGCCCGTCTCCGCTGGGCGCTATCTCGGGGTCGGAACCAGTACGTACGTCGAGCCCACGACGAGCGGCACGGGAATCTTTGCCACGGAAGGGGCGACGATCCGGATCGAACCGTCGGGCAAGGTCAACGTGTACGTGGCGGGCGGCTCGGCCGGAAACAGCATCGAGACCACGGTCGTCCAGATGACGGCCGACGCCCTCGGCGTCGACATCGCCGACGTCGCCACCGATCCAGGGCGACACCGCGGTGACCCCGTACGGCGCCGGCACGGCGGGGAGCCGCAGCGGCGGGATGACCGCCGGCGCGATCCGCGAGACCTCCGCCGTGCTGCGTGACAAGATCGCCCACCTCGCCGCGCACCGCCTCGAGGCAGCACCCGAGGACATCGAGTTCGGCGAAGGGCGCGCCTACGTGCGCGGCACGCCGTCGGCCGGACTCACGTTCTCGGAGCTGGCCGAGCTGGCGTATTTCCAGCCCGCCGCGTTGCCGCCGGGCATGGCAACGGGACTCGAGGCCAGCGCGCGGTACACCGCGCGACGGTTCCTCTTGGGCCAACGCCACGCACGTGTGCACGTGCGAAGTCGACATCGTGACCGGCGCGGTGAAGTTGTTGCGCTACATCGTGGCCGAAGACTGCGGTCCGATGATCAACCCCAACGTCGTCGAAGGCCAGATCGCCGGGGGCACGGTGCAAGGCATCGGTGGCGTGCTCTTCGAGCACCTCGTGTACGACGACGAGGGCAACCCGCTCACCACCACGTTCATGGACTACCTCCTGCCCACCGCGGCCGAAGTCCCCACGATCGAGTACGGCCACGTGGAGACGCCGGGCCCCGGCGCCGGTGGTTACAAAGGAGTCGGCGAAGGCGGCGCGATCGGCGCACCGCCCGCGATCATCAACGCCATCGCCGACGCGCTCGCGCCGCTCGGCGTCACGATCACGCGCCTGCCCCTTGGTCCGTCACAAGTGGTTGCGCTCATCGAGGAAGCGGCTGACGGAACAACTTTGCCGCGTTGAGGTGCGTCATCAGCTGCAGTTCGTCGTCGGGGATGTGGCCCCAGCACTTCTCGATCATCTGCTGCGTGTGCGGCCACGTGCTGTCGCCGTGGGGGTAGTCCACCTCGAGCATGACGTTCTCGACGCCGATGCCGTAGCGCGTGTCGATCGTCGACGGATCGTCGATCGTGCAGAACCAGAAGTTCCGCCGCAGCACGTCGGCGGGGCGGTTGTCGGGCCCGTACCCGTTCGACAGGTACTCGGAGCGGTCGACGAGGAAGTCGAGCCGGTCGACGAGCATCGCGACCCACCCGAGTCCGCCTTCCGACATCGCGATCTTGAGTTCCGGATACTTCACCATCCAGCCCGCCCACACCCACTCCACGCACGACGTCGAGCGCGAGCTGTCCGAACAACGTCGCGGTGGCGCCCTTGGGCGCGCCGGGCGCGACATCGGCCAGGCCCGACGAGCCGACGTGCAGGCAGATGACGGTGTCGGTCTCGGCGCAGGCGCGCATCACCGGATCCCAGTACTCGTCGAAGATCGACGGGAACCCGATGCGATGCGGCCGCTCCGGGAACGTCACCGCGACGAAGCCCCGCTCGGCGTTGCGCCGGATCTCGGCCGCGGCCTTCTCGGCGTCCGCGAGATAGGTGATCCCGAGCGGGATGAAGCGCTCGGGGTACGCCTGCCACCACTCCTCGTACATCCAGTCGTTGTACGCACGCGTCGTGGCGAAGCCGAGCTCGGGATCCTGCGCCGACGAGTACACCCGCCCACAGAATCCCGTGATCATCGACGGGAAGTTGACGGCCGCCCAGATCCCCCCGAGATCCATGTCCTTCACGCGGGCGTGGGGGTCGTAGCAACCGGGCCGCATCTGATCGAAGCGGAACGGCTCGAGCCCGTAGCTGCTCGGCTTGCGGCCCACCACCGCGTTCATCCCGGCCTGGTAGTGCGTCTCGCCTTCGAACTCCCACACCTCATGGTCGTCGTCGTTCACCACGACCTTCGGTGCGCGCGCTTGGAGCTTCGCGGGGAGCCGACCCTCGAACATGTCGCGCGGCTCGACGAGGTGATCGTCGACCGAGATCACCGTGTACTTCACCACCGCCGGTTCGGGCTCAGGAAGAAACAGCTCCGGATCGAGCATTTCAGCTCCGGACGTCGAGGACGACCTTGCCGATTGCCTTGCCGTCGGCCACGTATTGCAGCGCGGCCGCGGTGTCGTCGAGGGTGAACGTCGCGCCGATATGCGGCGCGGCGCGGCCGTCGCCCAGCAGGGCCAGCAGTTCCTGCTCGTTGCGGTGCATCACCTCGGGCTCGTGGGTCATGAACGATCCGAACTCGAAGCCGAGAATGTGGATGCCCTTCAGCAGCACCAGGTTGAGCGGGATCCGCGGGATCTCGCCCGACGCGTAGCCGACCGTGACGAAGCGGCCGCCGTAGCGCAGTGAGCGCAACGCGGGCTCGGCGAGATCCCCGCCCACCGGATCGACCACCACATCGCTCCCGCCGGGCAGCGTCTCACGCAACGCTTGGCGTAAGTCGCCCGACCGGTGATTGACGAGGTTCGTCGCGCCGGCGGCGGCCGCGGCGTCGAGCTTCTCGGGCGACGACGCGATCGCAGTCACGGTGGCGCCCATTCCCGCGCCGAGTTGCACGGTGGCGAGTCCCACTCCCCCGCCCGCGCCCAGGACCACCAGCTCCTCACCGGGCTGGAGCAACGCGACGGAACGGAGCACGTAGTACGCGGTGCGGTGCGCGACGCCGAACGCCGCGGCCTGGCGATGATCGACGCCGTCGGGCGTGCGCGTGAGCGAGGTCGCGGCCGCGACTGCCTCTTCCGCGAACGCGCCGACGAAGAGCGTGCCGAAGACGCGGTCACCGACGGCCAGCTCGGTGACGCCGTCGCCCAACTCGGTGACGACGCCCGCGAACTCGCTGCCGGGCACGAACGGCGCGGGCATCTTCATCTGGTACTCGTTCGCGACGATCAGGACGTCGGGAAAGTTCACCGACGCGGCGTGCACCTGCACGCGGACCTGCCCCGCCGCGAGCTCCGGCGCCGGAACTTCCTCGACCCGCACGACGTCCGGAGTGCCGTGTTCGGGACAGACGGCCGCGCGCACGGCAGTCTCAGTTCGCGCTTTGCGACGCTGTAGTCGGTGCTCTCCGCGAGATCGGCCGCGTCCTTCATGAGGTCGACGACGATCGGACCGAACGCGAGCAGCTTCTCGTCGTCGCCCGAACGCTGGAAGCCCTGCTCGAGCACGATCGCCAGCTTCCACTTGGCGAGGATCACGTAGTAGTCGATGTCGTCGACCTGACGCCCCGACACTTCGGAGTAGTGCGCGAGGACCTGGTCGCGGGTCGGCATGCCGGTCATGTCGACGTAGCCCGACTCGGCCGCGTCGGCGCCGCTCGTGTCGCTGGGCCACGACTGCACCATCCAGCCGAGGTCGAGCTTCGGGTCCCCGACCGTTCCCATCTCCCAGTCGACCAGCGCCGCGAGCTTCGCCGGCGCGCCGTCTTGATACATCACGTTGGCGAACTGGTAGTCGCCGTGCATCAACCCGGGGATGTAGTCGATCGGCCGGTGCGTACGCAGCCACTCGGACGCGACCTCGATGCCCGGCAGGTCGCGGCCCTTGATCCGCTCGAAGAAACGCGTCCACCGCTCGACCTGGCGATCGTGGAAGCCGTCGGGGCGGCCGAGATCCTGGAGGCCCTTGGCCTGCCAGTCGACCTCGCGAGAGCAAGGCAATGCCTTCCGCGAGCTGATAGCCCAGCCCCGCGCGCGCTCGAGGTCGGTGTCGAACGGCGCCGGCCACTTCTTGTCCGTCATCCCCATCGGCGACCAACCATCGACGAAGCCCATGAGATAGAAGGTGCGGCCGAGCACCGACGGGTCGTCGCACATGGCGATGGCCGCGGTGTGTGGCACGTCGGTGCCGTCGAGTGCCTCGACGATCCGCCACTCGCGCAGGATGCCGGCGTCGCGGTCGGCCGGCGCGAAGGACGGCGGCATGCGGATCACGCAGTGCAGGTCACCGCGCTTCAACTCGTAGATCTCGTTCTGGCTTCCACCGGAGAGGAACCGCTCCTCGAGCGGCTCGCCCTTCCCGGCCAGGCCGATCTCGTCCATCCACGCGCCGAGGCGCTCGAAATCCATCAGAGGTTCCCCACTTCCAACTCGATGAAGTCGGCGAACTTAGCCCGCGCGGCATCGAGCTTCTTCGGGATCCATTCCGTCGGCCAGAGGTCGTCGCTCGCCTTGTAGTCGCGCAGCACCTGGCGGGCGATGGTGACCTTGTGCACCTCGGTCGGCCCGTCGGCCAGACCCATCACCGCAGCGCCGGACACCATGCCCATGAACGGCATCTCGTTGCTGACACCGAGCGCGCCGTGCACCTGCATCGCCCGCCACGCGATGTCGTGCAGCACCGTCGGCATGACGACCTTGGCCGTCGCGATGTCCTTGCGGACCCGCTTGTAGTCGTTGTACTTGTCGATCTCCCACGCGGTGTAGAGCACGAACAGCCGGAACTGCACGAGCTGCGCGTACGAGTCGGCGATGTAGCCCTGCACGAACTGCTTGTCGGCGAGGATCGAACCCTGCGTCTCGCGGCTCAGCGCCCGCTCGCACATCATGTCGATCGCCTTCTGCGCGAGGCCGATGGTCCGCATCGCGTGGTGGATGCGCCCGCCGCCCAGGCGCGTCTGCGCGATCGCGAACGCCTGGCCCTCGCCACCGAGCAGCGCGTCGGCCGGCACCCGCACTTCGTCGTAGTGGATGAGCGCGTGGGAGCCCTCGTTCAGCGGCTCGCCGTAGAGGCCGACGTTGCGCACGATCTTGACGCCCGGCGTGTCGGTCGGCACCAGGAACATCGACATGCCCTGGTACGCGCTCGACGTCGGGGTCGGTCACCACCATCACGATCAGGAACGACGCCGTCTTCGCGTTCGACGAGAAGTACTTCCAGCCGTTGATGACCCACTCGTCGCCGTCCTTGACCGCGCGCGGTCTTGAACAGCGTCGGGTCGGCACCGGCGTGCGGCTCGGTCATCGAGTAGCAGGAGAAGCACTCGCCGTCGAGCAGCGGCTGGAGGTAGCGCTCCTTCTGCTCGGGCGTGCCGTAGTGCGCGATGATCTCGGCGTTGCCGGTGTCGGGCGCCTGGCAGCCGAACACGATCGGCGCCCACTGCGAGCGGCCGAGGATCTCGTTGAGCAGCGCGAGCTTGAGCTGGCCGTAGCCCTGGCCGCCCAAGCTCGGGCCCGAGGTGCGTCGCCCACAGGTCCTGGCGCCGCACCTCCTCCTTGAGCGGGTCGATGACCTTGCGGCGCTTGTCGTCGAGCGGCACGAACTGCAGGTGCGGGAACGCGAGGTCGAGCGGCTCGACCTCCTCCCGCACGAACGCGTCGACCCAGTCGAGCTTCTCCTGGTACTCGGGGTCCGTCTCGAAGTCCCATGCCATGGTATTTCTCCCGTCCTAGCGACGTTCGCGATTTGGAGGAGCGCGTCGGCCACGGCCTCGGGCTCGGTGATCATCAGATCGTGTCCAGTGTCGACCTCCCAGAGCCGGCCGTCCACGCGGGCCTTCTCCATCAGCTCCGGATCGCGGGTCGCCAACGTGACGTGCACACGATGTGCGACTGCGGGATCGCCCAGAGCGCGTCCTCGTTGGTGAGGACGAGCGGCTGCTCGAAGCACGCCCACGGATGACCGGTGAGCCGCTCGTCCATCCAGGCGATGTCGTCGGGATCGGTCACGCCGTAGAACGCGCCCGGCGCCGGGTGCGGGGAGCAGCACCAGCTCCACGCCGTCGACCACCTCGCCGTGCGGACGGGTCATCTCGATGACCGGACCCGCCGACGTCCACGAGCGACTGCCCGTTCACCGGGTTGGCCGCGTCGAGGTACACGAGGTCGCCGACGCGGTCGGTCGCGCGGTCGGCGATGCCGGTGATCACCATCCCGCCGTAGCTGTGGCCGACCAGGATCACGTCGCGCAGGTCCTCGAACTCGAGCACGTTCACGACGTCGGTGATGTGCGTGTCGAGGTCGATGTCCGGTCGACAGCAGGTGCGACCGCTCGCCGAGACCGGTGAGCGTCGGCGTGTAGACCTCGTGACCGTTCGCGCGCGCAGGATCCGCGCGACGCGCTGGTAGCACCAGCCGCCGTGCCCACCGCCGTGCACCAATACGTAGGTCGCCATCAGATGTCCGCCTTACTTGTCGGCGGTCGGCGTGAACTCCAAGTGGAGCCGTTGCAAGCCGCGGAGGATGTAGGTCGGCACGTAGTCGAAGTGACGGTCGCCGGCCGGGCCGTGATGGGTCTCCGAGATGCGGATGTCGGCCATGCGCTCCAGCAGACGCTCGACGCTGATGCGGCCCTCGGCCCGCGCGAGCGGCGCTCCCGGGCACGTGTGATTGCCGTGCCCGAACGCGATGTGCTGGCGCGCGTTCGCCCGGTCGACCTCGAACTCGTTCGGGTTCTCGAAGCGACGCGGGTCGTGGTTGGCGGCGCCGTTGACCACCATCACGGTGGTTCCCGCGGGGATCTCCACGCCGCCCACGGTGGTCCGCACCTTCGCCAAGCGGAAGTCACCCTTCACCGGGCTCTCCAAGCGCAGACACTCCTCGACGAAGTTCGGGATCAGCGCCCGTTCGTCGCGGAGCCGCTGCTGGAGGTCGGGATCTTCGCCCATCAGCTTGAGCGAAGTGGACGAACAGGCGGACGGTGGTCTCCTGCCCGGCCGCGAACACGTTGACCGCGATGCGGACGACGTCGATCACCTCGGGCAGCGAGCCGTCCGGGAAGGTGGCGTTGGCCAGCCCGCTCAGTACGTCATCGGTCGGATTGGCGCGCCGGTCCTCGACGTAGTCGGCGAACTGTTGGTACAGGAACTCCAGTGGGTGGTGGGCCATCGACTCGCCGTCCGTGGCCCCGACCCCGCCGCCGCGGGGCCGCACCAGCTCGGTGCGGAACTTCGCGTGGTCCTCCTCGGGGACACCGAGCAGGTCGGCCACGACCAGCATCGCGAACGGGGTCGCGAACTCCGCGATGAACTCGCACTCCCCGTGTGGCGAGGAACTCGTCGATCTGGCGATCGGCGAGGCGCCACATGAACTCCTCGTTCTCCTTCAACCGCTTCGGCGTGATGAGCCGCATCAACAGCGCCGCGGTGCGCTGTGTGCACCGGCGGATCCATGGTGATGATCTGATCGCTCATGGGGAGCTCGTCGCGGTGGGCTTCGATGAGGTCGCTCACGTCGTCGCCCTCGAGCGGGACCGGGAACCCGGGGAACGGCCCCGTCACCGAGTTACACGACGAGAAGGCGGCGGTGTCGTTGTACACCGCGACCGCTTCGTCGTACCCCGTGACCATCACCACGTCGTGGTGCGGTTCGCGCTGCACCGGGCACTGCTCGCGCAGGAAGTCGAAATACGGGTACGGGTTCTCGAGGAGCGTGTCGCCGAGGAAGAAGTCGATCGCGACTCAAAGTCGCTCACAGCACGGCTCCCGTGACCTTGTGCTCGATGATCTCGTCGTAGGTGAGCCCGAGCTCGAGCAGTACCTCGTCGGTGTGCTCACCGTGGTCGGGTGCGCCGCCGCACCGAGGGCGGCGTCTCGTCGAACTGCACCGGATTCGCCGGCAACACGAACTCCGCGCCGCTCGACGCGACGATCGGCTCGAAGTAGCCGTTGGCGATCGCCTGCGGATCGTCGTGCAGTTCGAGCGCGGTCTGCAGCGGCGCCCACACGCCCTTCAGCGTGTCGAGGCGCGCGCACCCACTCCTCGTACGTGCGCGATCGGAAGATCTCACGAAGGAGCTGGATGCACTCGCCGCGGTTCTCGTAGCGCGACGCGCCGTCCTTGAACCGCGGATCGTCGATGAGGTCGGGCCGGTCGAGGTGCTCGCACAGGTCGGGCCAGAATCGATCGGCCTGCAAGAGGAGCAGGATGATGTACCGGCCGTCCTTCGTGGGATACGTGCCCACGAGCGGGTTGGGCATCGAGTCGCGATCGAACGTCGGGAGTTCGATGCCTTCGTAGAGCTTTGCCGCGGTGATGTCGGGCGCGAGCGCCCACATCCCCATGCCCAGCAGCGACACGTCGACGATCGACGGTGTGCCGGTGCGTTCGCGACGCACCAGCGCGGCCGCGATGCCGCCGGCGATCGTGAGCCCACCGAGCACGTCACCGAACGCGGGCCGCTGGTCGGGCGGCCATTCCGCGGCCGGGTCCTTGAACGCCATCGCGAGCCCGGCCGCGACCCCAGAAGGTCGCGCCGTCGAAGCCGCCACGGTTCGTCTGCGGACCGCGCTGACCAAGGCCCGAGCCGCGGACGTAGATCACGTTGGGGTTGCGCGCCCGGATCTGCTCGACCGTGATGCCGAGCCGCTCGCGCACCTCGGGAAGGTGGTTGGTGACGAACACATCGGCCGTCTCGACCAGCTCGGTACAGAAGCTCGCGGCCGCTCGTCGGTGGAGATGTCGAGGCCGACCGAGCGCTTGCCGCGGTTCGGCAGCTCGAACATGAAGTTCACGCCGTCGCCGCCCGGTACCAGCCCCGACGACACCAGCCCGCGCTGCGGGTCGCCGCGTCGTGGGGTGCTCGATCTTGATGACGTCGGCGCCCCATTCCGCGAGCACCGCGCCCGAGATCGGCACGAACGTCCACGCCGCCACTTCGACGACGCGGATCCCCGCGAGCACGTCCTGCATCGGTCCCCTCCACATGCCTTCTGCTTCGCCGAGATGCCTTCTGCTTCGCCGCGGCCAGGCGAATATTCGCCTTGCACTCTAAGAGAACGCTATTTCCGGCGCAACGCGATCCGTTCTGGTCGGCCTGAGTCCCGATATTCCGGGCTGACGCCGACCAGAACGGAGAACTGGACCGAGCCCTGGACTCGCCCTCGGTCCGTTGGATCGACCGGTCGAATACGGCGTTCGCGACTCGTACGAGAAGCTGTCACCCGGGTGTGAAAGAGCGGCGTATCGCGCTGCGTCGCCCCGTTGCGGATCCGTCCCCTTCAGCGCATCCACCCCGACCTTCTGCGCGGAGACCCCGACCCACGCGAACCCCTCGCGTACGAGTTCGTTGTGCGCCAGCATCCAGTCGGTGCCCGCGTCGGCGCCTCCCGAGACGTTCAGCCATTCCACGATGACGGTTCCGTTGAAGCGGCGCGGATCGATCGGTCGCATCACGACGACGCGCGTGGTGTAGGGCGCCGTGGTCGTCGGCGCGACGCTGAACTTCCCGTCCGGTCCCAGCGGCGCGGTTGGTTCGTACGCGTTGGCCGTGCCCGAGAGAACGAACTCGGACTGCTGGTAACCGACGACCGCCGGATCAAACGAGGTGAATCCCCCGATCACCGGGACGCCCCTCCCCACCGGTCGCGACGGTGGCGGTGGGATTCGCGGCCGACGCACCGGCAGGCCCCCCGCCGAGCGCGGCAGCGAGCAAGGCAACGGTCGCGCCGAGCGCGACCAGCGCAGCACGGCGCACGTTAGATCGCGGGTTCGAGCACCGCGTCGATGCTCGACGCGCCCGCGTCGGGGACGCGGGGCTGGCGCCACACCTCAACCGGGAACGAGACCGTGACCAGCGAGCACATCAGCCACAGGAGGTTGATCCCCTCGTCGGGCAGGTCGTCGATCCCGTACTGGTCGAAGTACACGCACGCGGCCTCGAGCCGCGGAAACGCCGCGTCGTAGAAGGTCTGCAGTTCGTCCATCGAGCTCGCGACGCGCTTGTCGTAACGCGCCCGCTCCCCTTGGAGGACCCAGTCGGAGAACGGTGCGAGGTCGGCAAACTCGGCCGGCAGTGAAACGTCCGTCATGATTGGTTCGCCTCCACGAATTCCCGCGTCGACCGTATGCAGGTGACGGAGCAAGATCTCCTGGTCGCCTAGCGGGAACGTCTTCACCGGCGTCTTCGACTCGAGCATCCGCTGCGTGGCTTCGAGGGTGTTGCCGTCTTGAAGCCCGTACTCCTTGAACGTCACCACCGCGAGTTCCTGCGCGAGACGCTCGCGACCGTTCTTCGGCGGCACGAAGTAACACGTGCCCTCGAAGATGTGCGTGTTGTAGCTCGTCGGCCAGTAGTGGTACGTAAGCACCCAGTTCGTCTTCCAGATCAGGATCATGAAGTTCGGGAAGAAGAGGAACGACTCGATGCCCCACGCCGGATGGTCGGCTGGGTTCACGCCGTCGGGGAACTCGAAGTCGGGGCCGTCCCACGGACCGAACAAGCCGCTGCGCAGCACGCGCTCGATCGGCTTCACCATGTTCAGATCTTTCGGGGGTGACATGCCACCCCACGACGACACCTGCCCGTGCGGACCGGCGATCTCGTACGCGAGTGCCTCGTAGCCAACCGCCGCGAGCTTGGTCGCCTCTTCGGACACGGACTGCTTCATGTGCAAAACGGGTGCGTGGTAGAACTCGGTGAACGCGTCGATGAAGAGCTTCCAGTTGCTCCCGATCTCCGCGCGGTACTTGTGCACCTGCGTCATCTCGTGGAACGGGTAGCCCTCGATGCTGGCGCCGATCTCACCCATGTAGTCACGAAGCGTTGTGGTGTTGTCGGGGTCGAAGTTCACGAAGATGAACCCCTCCCACACCTCGCACTGCACCGACGCGAGCGGGTAGTCGGCCTTGTCGAGGTCGAAGAACTCCGACTCTTGCTGCACGAAGGTGAGCTCGCCGTCGAGCGCATAGCGCCACGCGTGGTACTTGCAGGTGAACTGGCGGCAGACGCCGCTCGTCTCTTCCTCGGGGAAGTCGTTCCAGACCAACTTGTTGCCGCGGTGTCGACAGATGTTGTGAAACGCCTTGACCTCGTCGGCCGACGACCGGACCACGATGATCGAGGTGCCCGCGGCGTCGAGCTCCTTGGTGAAGTAGCTCCCGACCTTGGCCAGCTGCTCGAGGCGCCCGACGTTGAGCCAGGTCTTGGAGAAGATCGCTTCCCGTTCGAGCTCGTAGAACTCGGGCGAGATCGAGTCGGCGTACGACACGGGTGCGGTGCCGAGCCCCGGATAGTGCTCGGTCCAGGAGCCCTCCGCGGGCTTCGGGAAGTGGGCCATGCGCGAACGGTATCACGGATCTCCGGAAAAGAGAAGATGGTTTCCGTAACGTGCGTGGTCGACTACCGGACGGGTTCGTCGCCCTTGATCGTGGTGCGGTGCATGTCGCGGGCCGAGTCCCGGTCGTACGGGAGCGCCCGGTGCAGAACCCCTCGGTTGTCCCAGATCACGAGGTCACCGACCGCCCACTCGTGTCGGTAGACGCGCTCCGGCGCCGTCGACCGAGTGAGGAGGTCGTCGAGCAACGCCCGACCCTCGTCCGGCTCCATGCCCACGACGTGTGACGTCGTGGCGCCGAGCACGAGCGAGCGTCGGCCGTCGCGGTGGCGCCAGATGAGTGGGTGCTCCTTCGGGGCCCGCTGGCGCAATCTCGCCAGCTCTTCGGGCGACGGGTCGGGATTCACCAGCCGTTGCGCCGCCTCCAACGTGTGCACCACGCGGATCTGCTCGAACTGCGCCTTCTCGTCGTCGGTGAGCTCGTCGTACGCCGCGTAGGTGCTCGCGAACTCGGTCTCGCCGCCGGACTCAGCCACCGCGCGTGCGCTCAACATCGTGGCCATGATCGGGATCTCCTCGGTCATGCCGTCGATATGCCAGTCGAACGTCCCCCGCAGGTAATCCGCCGACCGGTTCTTGGTCGGGTCGAGCGTCACCAAGAAGATCTCCGGGTACTCGCCGCTTCCGAACACTTCGACCTCGCCGAGGCGTTTGCTGAACGCCACCTGGGTCGCGTCGTCGAGATGCAGGTCGCGGAAGACGAGCGCGCCGTTCGCTTCGAGTGCGGCGAGGCACCAGGCCGGGACGTCGTCGTCGTGCAGCAGAAGTTCGCGGTCGGCACCGACGACGCGCGCGCCGACGGTGGAACCCAACGGTTCGGTCGTGAGTGCCGTCATGAGCCCTCCACCCCCGACGCAACAAACGGATAGATCCGGGTGAAGTCGGCGCCGGGCTCGGCCGCGGCGAAGCGCTCCCACACCGACGCGGTCACCGCGCCCACCGTCGCCGGCGTGCCCTCCCCGTCGACCGCGCGCAGGTACAACTGCACGTCCTTGTTCATCAACGCGTTGCTGAACCCGGAGGCGTAGCGCCGCGTGAGCACGTGGTTCGGGAACTTGTCGTTCGTCGCGGTGTTGTGCCCGCTCGATCCGTTGAGGACGTCGATCATCGTGGCCATGTCGAGACCCACCGACATCCCGAACGCGATCGCCTCGCTCGTCGCGGCGAGTGCGGTCGCCGAAAGGAAGTTGTTGGCGAGCTTCATCGCCTGACCGAGCCCCGGACGATTGCCCACTCGCCGGTACCGATCACTCAGCCCCGCGAGGACGGGCTCGACGTGCGCGCACGCGTCGTCGTCGGCCGCGTACATCACCGCGAGCGTGCGGGCCTGGGCCCCCGCCACGCCGCCCGACACCGGCGCATCCACGAATGCGATGCCGGCCTGGGCGAGCAGCGCGGCGATCGACTGTGCAGCCGGCACCCCGATCGTCGAGGTGTCGATCACGTGCGTGACGCGGCGGTCCGTGACGGCGACAACTGCGCGCGCCACCTGCTCCGACGCCGCGCCGTCGGGAAGGCTGCACACCACTACGTCAGCCCGGCGGGCGACGTCGGCGACGCTCTCCCCCGCCGTCGCGCCAACGGGAACCCGCTTGGGACCGGCGGCGTCGAACGCGACGCAGCGCGTAACCGGATGCCACGAGGTTCGCAGCGAGTGCTCCGCCCATGTTCCCGAGACCGATGAAACCAACAACCGCGGGCGTTCGCGCCGCCATCACTCTCGCGTCCCGCTCGGCGCGCACGGCCATGACGTTGCGCCGCGCCGCGCTCCCGGCCGGCACCCCGCAGTACGCGGCGATCTGGAACAGCAGCTCGTCGATCTCTTCGTCGGTGACGCCGGTTCCGGCTTGGCTGCTCGCGTGCAGGCGGAACTCCTCCATCCGCCCGAGCGCGGCCGTCATCGCCATCACCAGCAGGCTCCGGTCGCGCGGGCTCAACGCCCCGCCTCGGGTCCAGACGCCCCACGCCGTCGAGGTCAGGTAGTCCTGGAACTCAACGGCAACCGGATCCGGATCGGCAGTCGCACCGTCGACGTAGGCATCGCCGAGCATGGCTCTGCGCATCGCGCGCGCCTCCCGCAGGGACTCGGACTCTTCCATGTGCGCCGCCTCGGGTTGGAAACCACGGTCTCGCAACAGTAACGAAGCCATTCGTGTGGTAACCGTGTGTGATGGACCAGCAGCCGGAACAACTCGGGGAACTCGGCTTCTACACGCTCGCGGGGCACACGGATTCGCCACGCGACCTGATCGACGACGTGCGCGAGGCCGAGGCGCTCGGGCTCGGCGCCGCGTTTGTGTCGGAGCGCTTCAACCTGAAGGAAGCCGCGACGCTCTGCGGTGCCGCCGCGGCCGTGAGCGAGACGATCGGGATCGCGACTGCGGCGACCAACCACAACACCCGTCACCCGATGATCACCGCCACGTTCGCCACCACGATGCACCGCCTCAGCGGCGGCCGCTTCGCACTCGGCCTCGGCCGCGGCTTCGACCGCCTGTTCATGGGCATGGGGCTCCCGCCGATCACCAGCGCACAGATCGAGGATGCCGCCGACGTCTTCCGTCGGCTCTGGAAGGGCGAGATGATCCTGGGCCACGACGGGCCGCTGGGTTCCTACCCGTACCTCTTCCAAGACGCCGACTTCGACGAAGACATCCCGCTCCTGCTCGTCGCCATCGGCGAGAAGACTCTTGAGCTCGCCGGCCGGTGCATGGACGCGGTCGTGCTCCACACCTTCTTCGGCGACGAAGCGCTCGTGAATTCCGTCGCCGCCGTCCGCCGCGGCGCCGACCAAGCCGGACGCGATCCCGCCGAGGTGCGGGTGTGGTCGGTGCTCGCGACCGTCGGCGACCACATTGACGACGCCACCCGACTCAAGAAGACGGTCGGGCGCATGGCGTCGTACTTGCAGGGGTACGGGGACCTGCTCGTGCAGGTCAACGGTTGGGATCCCGCCGTCATCGAGCGCTTCCGCGCCGACGAGTTCGTGCAGAACTTCCGCGGTGCGTTCGACGCCAAGGCCACGACCAGCGAACTCGAGTACCTCGCCACCTTGATCCCCGCCGAGTGGGTTGCCAGCGCGGCCACCGGCACGCCCGAGCAGTGCACGGCCACGATCCTGCGCCAGTTCGACCTCGGCGCCGACAGCGTGATCCTCCACGGCGCCACGCCCGCGGAGCTCGCGCCGATCCTGCCCGCGTACCGCGCGGCCCGGCCGGCCGGATTGGCCGCGCTCCCGGTGAACCCCGGCCGCCACCCCTCTTAGCTTCACGTTTTGGCGTGAACACGGACCCCAACGGCGCGCCGAAATCACGCCAAAACAGAGAACGGAGGTCAGAGCTCGATGAGCCTCGGGACTTGACGCGCGGCGAGCAGTTGACGTCCGAGGTCGACGACGATCTCGTCGGCCGATCCGAAGAGCCCTTCGAGCGCCATGGTGCGCTTGAGGTAACGGTGGAACGGGTGGTCGGTCGTGAAGCCGATGCCCGCGAGTACCTGCTGACTCTGCGCGGTCACGGTGCGCGCGGTCCGGCCGGCGACGGCCTTGGCCAGCGCCGCGGTCATCGGCGTGCCCTCGTCCCACGCCGCGGTCAGGCTTGCTTCGAGCGCTTCGATCGCGACCAGGGCTTCGGCCAGGCGATGCCGAACCGCTTGGAACCGCGAGACCGCACGGCCGAACTGCACACGCTCAAGAGCGTGCGTACGGGCGAGGTCGAGCATCGCTCGGGCTTCGCCCACAATTTGGTGCCCGACGGCGCGCTCGACCGGCCGCCACCGCCGACTCCCACACGCCGTCGGCCACGGCGGTGCGCGCGACATCGCCGACGTCGACGCGCACGGCGTACCACCCTCCTGACGGGTCGATGCCCTGCACCGGGGTTGCGTCGACCGCCGTGGCCGGCACGGTCGCGATCCACGACTCGCCAACGACGACGACCTCGGACGCGGTGGCAACGCGTCCGGTGGTGAGTCCAACGCCCGCGGGCGCAGCCCATTTCGCGAACGAGGGCAACAGCACCGCGAGGTCGGGACGCGGCGTGAGCCCGAGCGCCGACACGACCACGTCGTCGAGCACCGAGGCGACCGCGTTGTTCGCGCCGAGCGCGGTGAACACGATCTCGACTGCGTCGCGCGGCTCCGCGTCGAGCATCTCGAGCCACCCGAGTTCGCTCAGCGTGTCGTCGATCGCGCCGCCGCCAGAGTCGACCGCCGCGCTCGTGACCGCGTCGCGAACTGTCTCGTCGAGGAGCGCGCGTTCCGCCGCGTCCATCAGTCGTCGCTCCCGAGGTCGAGGAGTCGCCGGGCAATGATGTTGCGCTGCACCTCGGCGGTCCCGCCGTAAATCGTGGCCGCGCGCGAGTACAGGTACTCGGTGCGCCACACCTCGCCGGCCAAGTGATCATCCATCTCGACGACGCCGGGGAGCACCCGACGGATGGCGTCGTACGTCGTGTGCTCCGCCGTGGCCACGAGCACCTTGTCGATCGACGTCTCCGCACCCAGCGTCGCGCCGGACGCCATTCGATGTTGCGTGTTGCGCGACCGCGCGCGAACCGTGTGAAGTTGCAGGAACGCGTTGCCCACGATTTCCGCGGTGCGGTCGTCGTCGGGCGCGACCTCAACCAAGAGTTGGAGGCGGCGGTACAGGTACGCGATGCGCTGCCAGAAGCACGACGAGCGCTCGAAGGGAAGGATGCTCATGGCGACGGCCCACCCGCCGTTCAGTTCGCCGAGCATGCGGTCGGCGGGCACCACTACGTCGTCGAAGAACACTTCCGCGAACTCGAGCACCCCGTTGATCATCTCGATAGGCGAGATGGTGATCCCCGGGGTGTCCATGTCGATGAAGAACGCAGTGATCCCGCGGTGCCGCGAGTCGGCCGGGCCGGTGCGGGTGAGCAGGACGCAACGGTCCGAGAACTGCGCCAGGCTCGTCCACACCTTCTGACCGTTGATGATCCACTGCTCGGCCGTCGCCGGATCGCCATCGGGAGTGGCGCGACAGCTCAGTGACGCGAGGTCGCTCCCGGATCCCGGCTCGGAAAATCCCTGGCACCACATCTCCGCGCCGGAGAGCAGCCGGGGCACGACCTCCGCCGCGAGCTCGGGCGACGCGAAGTCGATGAGGGTCGGAGCAAGCACCTCGACGAGCGAATAGAGACCAGGATCGGCGATATCGCGAGCAGCCATCGCCGCACCCAGCTCGGTCCGGAGCATGGGCGAGCCACCGAGACCACCGACCCGCTCGGGCCAGCCCCACCGCATCCATCCAGCCTCGAACAGGATCGACTTGGCCCGCTGCATCTGCGCGATGTGCTCGTCGAGTGTCCCCGGCGGCTCGTACTGCGGGCCGATCTCGGGGTGGGCGTCGAGCCAGGCAGTGAGCTCGGACCGAAACTTGGCGATGTCCATGCCAGGTGCTACCACTCCACGGAAAGTAGCGGTCCACGAAACTTCCGGACCATGCGGACTTAGGCGCAGCCGAACTCGGGGACGGGGCAATGATCCAGAAGCATTACCGCGTGGTGCAGTGGGCCACCGGCAACATCGGCAACCGAGCGCTCCGCGAGGTGATCCGCCACCCGGGCCTCGAACTCGTCGGTGTACTCATCTACGACCCCGCGAAGGAGGGCGTCGACGCCGGCACCCTCTGCGGTGAGAACACGACCGGTGTGCTCGCGACCACCGATCGCGCCGCGATCCACGCGCTCGACGCCGATTGCGTCCTCTACATGCCGCGGATCATCGACCTCGACGACGTCGTGGCGTTTCTGGAAGCGGGAACCAACATCGTCACGACGCGCGGCGAGTTCTTCGCCGGCGGCCAGCGGTTGGGCGACGACGAGCGAGCGCGGGTGCTCGACGCATGCACGCGCGGCAACGCGTCCATCTACGCGACCGGCAGCAGCCCCGGATTCATCTCCGACGCGCTTCCGTTCGCGCTGCTGTCAATGCAGCGCCGGGTCGACGCGATCGAAATCGAGGAGTTCGCCAACATGTCGCGGCGCGACTCGCCGCACATGATCTTCGAGCAGATCGGGTTCGCCAAGCCCCTCGACTCGTACGACCAACGGCGAGCGCATTACCTGCTCGGCGAGTTCGGTCCGTCGCTCGGAGTGCTCGCCGAGGCCGCGGGCCGGCCGGTCGACGAGTGGTCAGCCTTCGGAGAAGTCGCGGCCGCGCGTGAGGACACCGTCATCCTCGCGGGCGAGATTCCCAAGGGAACGGTCGGCGCGCAGCGGACGAGCATCGTCGGCCACAGCGGTGGTGACGCCGTGGTGCGTTTCACCGCGTGCTGGTACGTCACCCCCGACCTCGATCCGGCGTGGGACGTCGGTGCGACCGGATGGCGGGTCCGAGTCCGGGGCGATGCGCCCTTCGCCGTCGAGATGCCGTTCCCGATCCCACTCGACGACCTCGCCGACTTCACACCGGCGTACACGGCGAACCGTCCGGTGAACGCGGTCCCCTACGTGTGCCAGGCCGCGCCCGGAATTCTCGCCACCGCCGACCTACCGCCGATTACCCCGGCCGGGCCCGCCAACCCCTGAGCTACGGGGTGAGCAAGTCGAGCGCGTGATCGGTGAGGCCGTCGAGCACGTCCGGCGGCGCACAATCACGCGCACGGGCGACTTCGCGCATGATGCCGACGTCTTTGTGCAGCAGTCCGGCGTGGTCGCGGATGCCGGTGATGTCGAAGTTGGCGCCCGCGATGATCCCCGCCGCCCGACTTCCGCCGCTCCCGTGCGCGAGCACCTGACCGAGCGCGGCGCGGTCGACGCCAAGATCGTCGGCAAACGAATAGGTGTCGAGCGCCACCGCGATTTGCGCGGTGAACACGAAGTTGTTCATCAACTTGGCCATCTGCCCGCTCCCGAGCGGACCGAGATGGATCACCGGGTTGGCGAAGGTATCGAACATCGGCTGGCACCGCGCGAGGTCATCGGCGTCGCCGCCGGCCATCACGAGCAAGGTGCCTTCCGACGCCGCCGGTGCCCCACCGCTCACCGGTGCGTCGACCACCGCGATATCCCGTTCGGCCGCCGCGTCGGCGAGTCGCCGGCAGGTGTCGGGATGAATCGTCGAGTGAATGGCGACCACGCCGCCCGGTGCCATGCCTGCGAGCACACCGTCGGCGCGCAGCAACACATCCTCGACGTCGGCGTCCGCCACCACACAGATCCCGACGACGTCAGACGCCGCCCCGAGCTCCGCGGGTGTTGCCGCGAAGGAAGCCCCGGAGTCGGCGAACGATTCCAGTGCCTCCGGTCTCCGGGCCCACAGCGTGAGGGGGAGACCCGCCTCGGCGATGCGCCGGGCCATCGGCCCGCCCTGACTCCCCAATCCAATGAATCCGACCCGAGTCATCGCCCGTTCTCCTCAATCTCCTCGACCAGACGGTTCACGTACGCATCGACGTCGGCGCCCCGTTCGCGCAACTCGTCGGCAACTTCGGGCGCAGTGAGAATCAGGAACCGACCGTCCGTCACGCCGTCGGCCACCAGCTCGCCGACCGTTTCGGCGTCGAGGATCGGGAACGACGGTGCGCGCGGTTGCACCGGTTCGCCGTAGAAGGTCATCTGCTCGACGATGTTCGTGGCCACCCCGGCCGGGCACACACACGACACGCCAATCCCTTGCGGCCGCAGGTACAACGCGAGCGACTCCGACAGCCCCACGATCGCGTGCTTCGTTGCCGTGTACGGCAGTCGGTCGAAGCCGTACGGCAAAAGACCCGCGGTCGACGCGGTGTTCACCACGTAGCCCGATTGCTGCTCGATCAGCAGGGGCAGGAACACGAGGTTGCTGCGCACCACTCCGAGCAAGTTGATGTCGATGATGCGCTGCCACGCGTCGAGCGGGATGTCTTCCACCCGGCCGACCGCGAGCACACCGACGTTGTTCATCACCAGGTCGACACGGCCGAAACGTTCCAACGCGAGGTCGCGTGCGTCCTCGAGGTCTTCGAGAACCGTCACGTCGCACTGCAATCCCGCACCTTGATCGCCCAGTTCGTCGGCAACCGCCGCGGCGCGGTCCCCGTCGATGTCGGCGATCACCACACGGGCGCCGCGTCGCGCGAACGAATGGGCGGCGGCTCGGCCGACGCCGCTTCCCGCACCGGTGATCACTGCCACCGAATTGCTCCACTCGATACTCATGCTCCACCTTCCCAGGCCGCGAGCGCCCCAGATCCTCCAGACTGTCTTAGATTCCCGGCAGTCGACCAACGCTCAGAGGGGGACGAATGAGCAACCCGGACTGGCGACAGACGCGCCTCGAGGTGATGAGCCGCGACATGCCGGATCGCACGACACCACTGGGGCTCGCCGGACAGGACTTCGTGTACGGGGAGGTCTGGTCACGTCCCGGCTTGAGTCGTCGCAACCGGCGGTGGGTGACGCTCAGCTGCGTCGCCGCGGCCGACGCGCCCGGCGCGATCAGTGCTCACGTGTACGCCGCGCTGAACAGCGGCGACATGACGCTCGAGGAGATGCTCGAGTTCGTCCTCCAGTTCGCGGTGTACTGCGGCTGGCCGAAGGGATCGAACCTCGAGATGGTGATCCTCCAACAGTGGAACCGGATCCACGAAGAGCGGGGCGAGCCGGCTCCGCCCTGGCCGGTGCTCGACAACGCCTCACTCGGACCGAACGACTGGGACGAGCGCATCGCGGGCGGAATCCAGGCGTTCAACGACATCAACCTCGTGTCCGCGCCGCCGGGCGACTCGCCGTACCGCCACGCCGGCATCCTCAGCTTCGTCTTCGGTCACGTGTGGCAGCGGCCGGGGCTCTCGCGCCGCGACCGCCGCTTCATCACGATCCCGTGCGTCGGGTTGTGCGACGCACCCATCCCGATCATGTCGCACGTCACCTCGGCGCTGCACTCCGGCGACGTGACGAAGGAAGAGATGGACGAAGTCGTCCTCCAGTTCTCGACCTACTACGGGTTCGCCAAGGGCGAGGCGCTCGAAGACGCAGTCGAGGCCGCCTGGGCCTCGATGCCGAGCTGAGATGGCCACCTACGTGTTGGTGCACGGCGGCGCGCACGGTGGATGGTGCTACCAACCGGTCGCGCGGCATCATCCGCAGCGCTCGGCACGAGGTATACACGCCGACGATGACGGGCGTCGGCGAGCGGTCGCACCTCCTTCGGCCCGACCTTGATCTCGACTTCCACATCCGCGACATCGTCGCGGTGCTTGAGTACGAAGACCTGCGCGATGTGATTCTCGTCGGTCACAGCTACGGCGGGATGGTGATTACCGGAGTCGCAGATCGCGCGAACGGATCGGGTTGGGCACCTCGTGTACCTCGACGCGGTGATGCCAGCGAACGGTGAGTCGCTCGCCGGTGTCGCGACCAAGCTCATGGACGCGACCCATGCCCAAGCTCGCATGGTCGACGGCGTCGAGCTCGTGCTCTTCCCCGGGACCGAGGCGATCCCCGGCTACGGGGTGACCGATCCCGACGCCTTGGCCTGGCTGGAAGCACGCCTGACGCCGCATCCCTGGAAGTGCTTCGCGCAGCCGCTGCGACTCACCAACGAGGAAGCGCTGTGGGAGATCCCGCAGAGCGTGATCTGCACCACCTCGTTGCTCGCGTTCCGCAAGGACCGCATGGGGCGAGCGCTCAGTGCCGGGCGCGTCTGGGACATCGATACCGGCCACGACCTGATGATCACCGAACCCGACTGGGTCGCCGACAAGCTCCTGCGCGTCGCGCACTGCGTGAAGGTCAGAAGATCGCGCCGTCGATCTTGAGCTGAATGATCTCGTCGGTGTCGTAACCAACTTCGGCGAGCACCTCGTCGGTGTGCTCACCGTGTTCGGGCCCGCGCCGAGTCTCGTAGCGCGCACCGTCGAACCGGACGGGCGGGGCAACGAGGTGCAGCGTCCGACCGGCGTCGTCGTCGATCTCGGCCATGAATCCGTTGGCCACGACCTGCGGGTCGGTGACCAGCTCCCCCACCTTCTGCACCGGGTCGAACGGGCCGCGCTGGCCCGCGAGCACGTCCTTCCACTCCGCCAGGGTGCGTTCGGCGAACAACGCCTCCATCACGCTCACGACGTGGGCGGCGTTCGCCTCGCGCGTCTCGAACGTGCCGAGCACGGGGTCGGTCTTCCATTCCGGCCGCCCGACCGCATCGCAGAATGAGGGCCAGTAGTGCTGCTGATCCATGCACAAGTGCACGAACCGGTTGTCCCGCGTCCGGTACGAGTTCACCAACGGCGCGTTCGCGCCGCGGCTCGGCCGCCGCATGTCCTCGGTGCCCATCAGCGTCGCGGCGACGATCGCGGCTTGCATCGTCCACATCCCGGTGTTGAGCAGCGCGGTGTCGACGACCATCGGCTCCCCCGTCCGCTCGCGGTGCAGCAGCGCAGCCACCACCCCCGACGCCAACGCAAAGCCGGTCTGGCTGTCACCGAACGCGGGCGACGGCATTGCCGTCGGTGTCGCCTGGTCCGGCGCCGACGTCGCGTTCGCCAACCCGGCCCGCGACCAGAACGACGTGGCGTCGAAGCCGCCGTGCTCGGCGAACGGACCGTCGGTCCCGCGCCCGGTGTTGCGGCCGTAGATGATGTTCGGTTTGCGGGCTCGGATGTCGTCCACATCGATCCCGAGCCGCTGGCGCACGCCGGTCAGGTAGCTCGTGAGGAAGACGTCACTGTGCTCGGCCAGTCGCAACACGGCTTCCCGGCCTTGGGGGTGCTTCATGTTGATGGCGGCCGCCCGCTTGCCCCGGTTGAACACGTGGTACAGGTGCGCGGACCCGCGCTCGGGCGCCGGCACGCCCCAGACCGTCCCGCCCCGCATGATGTCGCCGTGCTCCGGGTCTTCGACCTTGATCACATCCGCGCCCCAGTCCGCCAGGACGCTTCCGGCCAGCGGCACAACGCCATGGGACGACACGTCGAGCACCCGGTATCCCTTCAACAGATCCATGCCGTACCTCCGATCACCACGAACCTATGGCAGGGGCGTGGCCGACGCGGCATAGTCGTTCCCATGCGCATGGACGACATGATCCTCGTCAGCATCGACGACCACTCGATCGAGCCGCCGCGACATGTACAAGAACCACGTGCCGGCCAAGTGGCTCGATCAAGTGCCGAAGGTCGTCCGCAACGACGCCGGCGTCGACGAGTGGGTGTTCCAAGGCGAGCAGACCTCCACTCCGTTCGGCATGGCCGCGACCGTCGGCTGGCCGCGCGAGGAGTGGGGATTCAACCCGGGCGCGTTCAGCGAGCTGCGCCCCGGCTGCTTCGACGTCCACGAGCGCGTCCGCGACATGAACGTCAACGGCGTGCTTGCGTCGATGTGCTTCCCGACGATGGCGGGCTTCAACGCGCGCACGTTCGTCGAGGCCGCCGACAAGGAACTGTCGCTGGTCATGCTCAAGGCCTACAACGACTGGCACATCGACGAGTGGTGCGCGCGCGTACCCCGGGCGGTTCATCCCGCTCGGCATCGTCCCGATGTGGGACGTCGACCTCGCGGTCGCCGAGGTGCACCGCATCGCGAAGAAGGGCTGCCGCGCGATCAGCTTCCTCGAGGCGCCGCACAGCGCAGGGCTGGCCGAGCTTCCTGTCCGGCCACTGGGACCCGATGCTCCAGGCGCTCGTCGACGAGAACATGGTGCTGTGCCTGCACATCGGCGCGGCGTGGAACATCATCAAGCTCGCACCGGAAGCCCCGGTCGACCACATGATCGTGATCCCGTCGCAGAGTCACGATGCTCACCGCGCAGGACCTGCTCTTCGGGCCGACCCTGCGCAAGTTCCCGAGCTTGCGCGTCGCATTGTCGGAGGGCGGGATCGGTTGGATTCCCTTCTACCTCGACCGCGTCGACCGCCACTTCCAGAACCAGGCGTGGATCGACAACAGCTTCGGTGAGGGCAAGCTTGCCGTCCGACGTGTTCCGCGAGCACGTCCTCGCCTGCTTACATCACCGACCCGTCGGGCTTGAAGCTGCGCCACGACATCGGCATCGACGTCATCGCGTGGGAGTGCGACTACCCGCACACCGACACCACGTGGCCCGAGTCCCCCGAGTACATCTGGAAAGAGTTCCAGGAAGCCGGCTGCACCGACGACGAGATCCACAAGATCACGTGGGAGAACAGCGTGCCGCTTCTTCGACTGGGATCCGTTCGCGCACCTCCCGAAGGAGCAGGCGACGGTCGGCGCACTGCGCGCGCTCGCCACGGACGTCGACGTCACGCGCATGCCGCGCGAGGAGTGGCGCAAGCGCAACGAAGCCGCCGGCATCGGCTTCGCCTAGCTCGAAGAACGGACGGGAACGGATGGGCGTCTACAACCACACCGGGCAGATCGTCACCGACTTGGAGCGCGCCAAGCGCTTCTACCAAGAGGTCCTCGGCTTCGAATTTTGGTACGAGATCAACCCACCCGACGAGATGACGGCAAAGCTCAGCAGCCTCGAGCCACCGCTCGGCGTCACCGCGTCGTACCTGACCCTCGACGGCTTCGTCCTCGAGCTCATGCACTACTCCGTACCCGGTGCCACCGCGCCCACGCAGTCGCGCGCAATGAACATGCCTGGGCTCACGCACTTGTCGATCTCGGTCGACGACATCCGGGCCACGGCTGAGAAGGCCGTCGAGTACGGCGGAGAGATCATCGAGGACAGCGACGTCGGGCTGGCCCTCTTCATCAAGGACCCCGAGGGGCAACTGCTCGAGCTCCTGTCCGCGGGCTACCCAGCCAGTCGTCCGCCGCGCCCGTAGCCGCGCCGGTCAGACCACTCGGCGCCGACGGGTCGTCTCACTCACGCGGCCGAAGAGCTTCAAGAGCACGCGGTACACAGAGCAGCTGAGCGGCCACTGCGTGACGATCCGGCCGCTCGGTGATTTGAAGTAGTTGTTGCTGACGGTCCAGGACATGCCCTTCATCTGCGACTGGAGCCACCGGTTCCACCGCGTGTCGAAGATGGGCCGAACCTCGATCGCCGTGACTCGTTCGCGGCGCATGCGCTTCACCGCCCGCACCGCGTACTCCGCTTGGCCCTCGAGCATCGTCACGATGTCGCCGCCGTTGGTGCCGGGCCCGTAGAGCATGAAGAAGTTGGGGAACTCCGGGACGGTGATGCCGAGGAACGGCGTGCGGCTCGCCCTCCCAATACTCCTGGAGTGTTTTGCCCGTGCGGCCCACGACTTTCAGCCAGCGCGAGATAGTCGGCTGGCTTGAATCCGGTCGCCATCACGAGGACGTCGATCTTTCGTTCGACACCATCGGCGTCCACGATTCCGTCGCGCGTCACCGAGGCCACCGCCTTCGGGACCAGCTCGACGTTGGGTTCCTTGAGCGCCGGGTAAAAGCCGGTCGCGAAGATCGGTCGCTTGCCGGGATAGGGGTACGTCGGGGTCACGGCCTCGCGCAGGTCGGGGCGGTCGGCGAAGGTCCGGTCGATGTAGTCGAGACAGGTCTGACGCCGCGCCAAATTCTCCTTCGAGTCGACGCGGAAGATCTTCCCGCCCCAGATGCTCTTTTCCATCACCCACATCAGGCGCAAGCGCTCCTGCCTGCGCCGCCACGGGTTCGAGAACGTCTTGCGCTCGTCGTCGTTGAAGTCGCGCTCCCCCTTGGGGAGCACCCAGCCCGGCTCGCGCTGGAACAGGTACAAGCGCGCAACGTCCGGCTGCAACGCGGGCACGACTTGGGTTGCGGTGGAGCCCGTGCCCACCACCGCGACGACCTTGTCACTCAGGTCGTGCTGATGTTCCCACCGCGCGGTGTGGAACTTCGGCCCCGCGAAGTCGTCGAGGCCCGGCCACTCCGGATAGCTCGGAACGTTGAGGAACCCGACACCGCTGATGAGCACATGGCACTCGTCGGTCGTGCCGTCGTCGAGGCGGATCGTCCACACGTGACGGTCGTCGTCCCACACCGCAGACTCGACCGCGACCCCGAGCCGCAGGTGCGGCCGCAACCCGAAGTCGTCGACGGTTTCCTCGAGGTACTTCTGCAGTTCGGCCTGCTTGGCGTGGGTGCGGGTCCACTCCTGCGACTTGAACGAGAACGAGTACAGGTGCGAGCCGACGTCGACCTCGGCGCCCGGGTACGTGTTGTCCCACCACGTCCCGCCGATGCCGAGCGACGACTCGTAGATCGTGAACGTGTGGATGCCGGCGCGCTTCATCTTCACGCCGGCCGCGATCCCGCCGAAGCCGGCGCCCACGACCACGACCCGCGGCGTCCCCGCCGGTCCGAACAGCTCTTGCGCGCTCGGCTTCATGCTGGGCTCACCCTCGACCTCATAGTTGTGCGGGCGCCAAGCGGTAGAGCTCCGCGCAGTTGGTCGCGGTGACCTTGCGCCGGTCCTCGGGGGTCAGCACACCGAGCGTCTCCTCGATCACCTCGAGCGATTTCGGGAACGTGCTGTCGGTGTGCGGATAGTCCGACGCCCACATGCACGAGTCCGCGCCGAGCACCGCGATCTGCTCCGGGAAGAACTCTTCCTCGAACGTCGCGTACACCTGACGGCGGAACAACTCACTCGGCGCCAACTCGGGCGCGTAGTCGAGGCTCGACTTGAGGGCCCGCCACTCCATGTCGGCCCGGGCGAGAAAGAACGGCAGCCAGCTGATGCCCGACTCCGCAAGCACGAACTTCAACTTGGGGTGCCGATCGAGTACGCCGGAGAAGATCAACGTCGCGAGCACCTCGTCGAGCTGCAGCGGCATGATCGTTGCGAACGCGGCCGCCTGCCACTTGCCCATCTTGTAACTCAGCCCCGACCACGACCCGGCCTTGATGTGCAGGCTGATCGGCAGGCCGGTCTCCTCGCCGGCGGCCCAGAGTCGGTCCCATTCGCGGTCGCCGAGGTCGATCTCGAAGACGTCGATGATCACGCCACGGTGGCCCATCCCGGCACACCGCTCGAGCTCGGCGGCCGCGGCCGCTGACGAGTGGCCCGGCAGGAAACCCAGCACGCACAGCCGATCGGGGTCGACCGCGTTGAACTCCTCCACCGCCCAGTCGTTCCACGCGGCAAAGCAGGCGTTCTGGAGCGCAGGGTCATTGATGGGGAGGCCGATCGCGAGTGGTCCGTAGATCACCGATGCCTGGAGGCCGTCGCGGTCGAGGTCCTCGAGCCGCAGCTTCGCGGTACCGGCTCGGTACCCGTCGTCTTCGATCCCCGCCCGCCCGATCGCGCTCAGGCTCTTCAAGTGCGCGCTGTTCGGTGGGGTCCCGCTGCCACCGAGCACACGGTCCTCGCACACCCAGACCCGCCCACCGTCGCGCTCGACGACGCGCGGTCCCCGTTCGCGGTCCGGGCCCGACAACCGCGACTCCCACACCCCGGGCGGGACAGCCCGCAGGTCGAGGTGATCGTCACAGGAAAAGACCGCAGTCGACGGATCCATAGTTACTTCCCCTCTGTTCGAGATCTATCTCGGCTCTCTCGGAAGACCGAGCAGACGCTCGCCGATGATGTTGCGCTGGATCTCGCTCGTCCCGCCCATGATGGTGACGGCGCGCGACCAGAGCAACCCGTGCGCCCACCGCCCCTTCTCAAAGGCGTGTTCGTCGGCCGCCAGGAGGAGCGAGTCAGGCCCGAGCACGTCGCTCGCCGTCTTGTAGAAGCGCTGGCTCATCCCGGCCCAGAACAGCTTGACGAGGCTGGACTCCGATCCGATCTCCTCACCGCGCGCGATGCGCGAGAGCGTGCGCTCGTTGTGCAGACGGAAGATCTCGATTTCGATCCACGATTGCGCGAGCCGTTGACGAACGAACGGGTCGCTGAGTTGCCCGCGGCGCGCGCACTCCTTCGTGAGGAGATCCATCGCCACCTCGTGGAGTACCTGCTCCTTCCACACGAAGTTCGCGCCGCGCTCGTTTGCGAGCGTGGTGTTCGCAACGCGCCAGCCTTCGTTCTCGGGCCCGATCAGGTACTCGACGGGAACTTCCACTTCGTCGAGGAACACTTCGTTGAATTCGCTCTCGCCCGTGATCTGGCGGAGCGGGCGAACATCCACACCTTTGGCATCCATCGGGATCGCGAGCATTGAGATGCCCTTGTGCGCCGGCGCGTCGGCGTCGGTGCGCACCAGCGCGATGCCCCAGTTCGCGAACGTCGCGTACGACGACCACACTTTCTGCCCCGTCACGATGTAGGCGCCGCCGTGCTTCTCCGCGCGCGACGTGAGCCCGGCCAAGTCGCTGCCCGCGTCCGGCTCACTGAACAGCTGGCACCAGATGTCGTCAGCGGAGAGGATCCTCGGCATCCACTTCCGGCGCTGCTCCTCGGTGCCGTGCGTCATGAGGGTGGGCCCCACCAGGCTGACGCCGGCCCGCCCGAGAATGTGCGGCGCGTGCGCTTGCGCCAGCTCCTGGTTGTACACCGCGACTTCCATCATCGACGCGGCGCGTCCGCCGTACTCGATCGGCCAGTGGATGCCGACCCAGCCTCCGGAGTGCAGCGTGCGCTGCCACTCTCGGAGCGCGGCACCCTCTTCGAGCGTCCCCGCCACGTCGACCGCGGGGGGCGGATGCTCCGCCAGCCACGCGCGCAACTCGAGCGCGGAACTCTTCTTCGCTCACCGAATCGCGGTGACCGGCACGTTGGCGTACCCGGCAACATTGGCCATCTGGACGCGGCGCAATCCCGCCTCGTCGACTTCGAGCCGGCGCCACCGCTTGGCGAGTTCCTCGATGGCGATGCGGCTCTCCATCCGCGCGAGTGCGGCCCCCAAGCAGCTGTGCACGCCGTGGCCGAATCCGATCGTGATCCCCGGCTGGCGTTCGATGTCGAACTCGTCGGCGCGGTCGAACTCGCGGGGATCGCGCGTCGCGGCGCCGGTGAGGAGCAGCACCGGAACATCGGCTGGGATCGTGCCGCCCTCGAACTCGCGCGCCTCGGTGCAGTAGCGGCCCTGGTATTGCGACGGGGGCAAGTAGCGGAGGAGCTCTTCGACCGCCCGCGGGATCTTGGTTTGGTCGTCGAGCACCTTCTGCCACTGATCCGGGTGCTGCCAGAACATCATCACCGCATTGCCGACGAGCTTCGTGACCGTCTCGGCCCCGGCACCACCGAGGAGGAGCGAGAAGCCGGTGATCTCGACGTCATCGAGGCCCGTCTCCACCCCGTCACCCCGGTCGACCGTCACCTGGGTGAGACGGGAGAGCATGTCGTCGGTCGGGTTCGCGCGCTTCTCTTGGGTGAGCCCGTGGAAGAGCAGGCCGGAGTTGAGGACCGCGGCTTCGTTCTCGGGGCTCGGCTCAATCTGACCCGGTTCGCGCCGCAGGCTGGCGTCGAGCCACAGGCGAATGTTCTGGCGATCCGCTTCCGGGACGCCGAGCATGCGCGAGATCACTTCGACCGGAAACAGCGCGGCAAAGTCCGCAACCGCGTCGAACGTCGGTGCGTCGTCGAGCGGATCGAGAAAACTACAAATGACTTCGCGGATCATGGGCTCGAGCGCGTCGACCGCACGCGGGGTGAACACCCGGCTCACGAGCGTGCGGAAACGGTCGTGTTCGGGCGGGTCCATCATGATCAAGCTGCCGTAACTGCGGATCTCCTCGGGATCCTTCGAGAGCGTGAACAACTCAATGCCGTGCGCGCTCGAGAAGCCCTGCCAGTCGCGATGCGCGGCGAGCACGTCGGCGAAACGGGAAAGCGCCCAAAACCCGTACTTCTCGCTGAAGTAGACGGGGGCCTCATCGCGCAGGCGCCGATAGGTCTCGCTCGGATCGTTGAAATAGTCGTCGGAGAACGGATCGAACTCCACCGGAGTCGTGGTCGTCATGTGGACTCCTCTCCTCAGCTCTCGCTCGGTTGTCTCTCGCTCGACTTCTGGGCGTACAGCTCTTTGGCACTCGCACTCGGGCGCGGGGCCACCGTCACCGACGCCATCGTCAGGCTCGCACCGCCGCGCAGGACTGACTCGACGGCCGACACCAACTCGTCGATCTCGATCAGCGCGCCCGCGACGTAGCCACGCGAGAACCAGATGGTCCCGAACTCCACCGCGAGGTCGGGGTCCCAGCCGTCGGTGAAGCCCGTCTGCGAGTCGCCCTCCCCGCCGGCGCAATCGCCGACAACCAAGCGCGTAAACGCGATCTCGGGGTGCTCCACCCGCCACGCGTCCACGAGCTTGTCGAGCGCCGCCTTGCTGACGATGTACGCGCCGAGGCCCGGCCACGGGGGTGTCTGTGACGCGCTGACCGAAGACAAGAACACCGCGGATCCGCCCGACTCAAGGAGGTGCGGCAATGCCGCGGCAGTGATCCGCGCTGCGCCGATGACATTGGTGTCGAAAACCCGCCGCCAGGTCTCGGCGTCCGTGTCGGCGAGGCGGGCCAGCGGTCCGATCGCGGGTGCGTAGATGAGGGCGTCGATTCCCCCGAGACCGGCCGCCGCGTCGGCGATCGCGCGCTGGCATGAATCTTCGTCAGTGACGTCGCACTCGATCGCGAGTGCGCCCTCACCGGCTTCGCTGGCCGCGGCGTCGAGCCGCTCGCGCCGCCGGGCCAACAGCGCCACCCGCGCGCCGCGCTGGGCGAGCTCGATCCCGATGCTCCGTCCCAGCCCGCTCGAGGCCCCGACGACCACCACCCGTAACGCCATTTGTGTCCCCCCGGCCGTGCCCGAAGGTCGGCGTGGCGCCGCCTCCATTGCTCTGAGAACGTTACTTTCCTAGATTGCGAACGATGTAATCACACACGCGGCGCTTGCCGCGTCAGTGCGATCGGGGCCCGACTGCCATGAGCGACTCGCTGAACCGAGCCGACGCGGTGTGGTCCGACGCCTTGGCGCAAGCGGCCGCGATCCGAACCGGTGCGATCTCGGCGGGCGAACTGCTCGACACGTACTTGGATCGAATCGACCAACACGACGGTCTACTGCGCGCGTACGTGACCGTGGACCGCGAAGGAGCACGGGCAGCGGCACAGGACGCGGACGCCGCGATCGCGTCGCTTGACCTCGACGATCTCCCGCCGTTCCACGGTGTCTGCATCTCGGTGAAGGACGTCGTCGACGTCACCGGACTGCCCACGACGCACTCATGCAAGGTGTTGGTCGACAACGTTGCCGTATCCGACGATCCCGTCGTCCGTCGGTTCCGCGACGCGGGCTTCATCATCCTCGGGAAGACCAACGTCCCCGAGTTCTGCAGCTCGATGACCTCGTCCGAGCTCAACGGCGTGTGCCGAAATCCATGGGACACGGAACGGACGCCGGGCGGTTCAAGCGGCGGCGCGGCCGCGGCCCTCGCGGCGGCGCTGTGTGCGGTCGCGCACGGCACGGACGGCGCCGGATCGGTGCGGGTGCCCGCGTCCTTCTGCGGTCTGGTGGGCCTCAAGCCGACGCGTGGGATCGGCTTCGACTGGGAAGACGGCAACCCGTACTTCGGCACGTCCGTCGACGGCACGATGACGCGTTCAGTGCGCGACGCCGCAGCAATGCTCGACGTACTCGGGGGACCGGCTGCTGGCGCGGCGAGCGACCGCCGGGCGCAGTTGCGCATCGCCGTCTCGACGACGGCACCGTTCGGAGAGGTCGATGCCGAGTGCGCGCTCGCGGCGCGCCAAGCCGGAGAGACGCTCGAGTCGCTCGGCCATGTCGTCGACGCGCGGACGCCGGACTGGATGGCGATCCTCGTCGCCGCCGCGGGACCGATGAGCGTTCCCGGCGCCGCCGCGCTCGTGCGCGACGATCAGCGCGAACTCGTCGAGCCGCGTAATCGGCCCATGCTCGACGCCCTGGCCTCGCTCACCGTCGTCGAGCACGCGCGATGGGTCGAGTTGGTCCGGAACGCGGCGCGCGAGTTCCTCGAGTTCTGGTCCGACATCGACGTCCTGGTCACACCCACGTCGGGAATCCTTCCCCCGTCGGTCTCGTGGGCGCCCTGGGACCAGACCCCCGAGGAGCACATGGCGACGTTCTCGTCGTTCCCGAACTTCGCGCAGCCGTTCAACCTGTCCGGTCAACCCGCGCTGAGCCTGCCCACGGCCTGGTCGGCCGGCGGTTTGCCCATTGGGGTGCAGCTCGCGGGGCGTCGTCACGACGAGGCCACGTTGCTGCGTGTGGGCGCGCAGTTGGAGGCCGCACTGCCCTGGCGTGATCGCCGACCAAATTTGGGAGCCTGACGAGACAAAGCGCGAGAACGTGGTTTACACTGCCGAGAACAACATTTTGGGGCGCTCGGTCCAATTCCGCGCGCGACACAGTGCACACCCTGGGGGGGACAATGGTTGACGGGCGATCTCACCGCCGCACTGCGCGTTTCGCAGCAGTGATCGCAGTCATCGGGCTGCTTGCCGTCGGGCTCAGCAGCACCGCCGGCGCGGCCAAGAAAGACTTGCTCGGGACGAAGAACCCGGCCACGGGCACGCCGGTCAAGATCGGCTTCATCAGCAACGGCAAGACCGCAACGGTCGACCAGAGCATCGAGACGCCGGTTGCCCAGGCCACGGTCAAGTGGATCAACGAGTACTCCAACGGCATCGGTGGGCACCCGATCGAGCTCGACATCTGCACCGACCGCGGCGAGCCCAGCGGGGCCACCGACTGCGGGAACCAGATGATCCAGGACAAGGTCGCGGCCGTGATCGTCGCCCAGAACAGCCAGAACCAGGCGATCTTTGACACGGTCCACACGTCCGGGATCCCCCTCTACTACTACGGAGCCTCCAACCCGAGCATCGTGGCCGACACCACGTCCACGTTCGTATTGCTCAGCGGCGACGCGACCCTGCTCGGCCTTTCCGTCGGCGTGGCCAAGGACACGAAGCAGAAGAAGGTGACCGCCGTCGCCATTGACGTGCCGGCCGCAACCAGCTTCTTCAAGGGCCCCGGTCCGGCGCTGTACCAGAAGGAAGGGCTCACGCTGGACCTCGTTCCGGTGGCTGCCGGGACGGCCGACATGACACCGCAGATGCAGCAGGTCGTCTCGAACAACCCCAAGGGTGTTGTGTTCATCATCGGGAACGATGCGTTCTGCATCGCCGCCCTCAACGGGCTCCGCACCGCGGGCTTCAAGGGCAGCGTCACCACGATCCCGCAGTGCCTCACCGACGCCACCCGCACCGCAGTGCCGGCCGACTTCCTCGAGGGCATCTCGATCTCGGCCACGAACCCGATCGGGAACCCGAAGGACCCGACCATCAAGCAGTACTTCGCCGTACTCGACAAGTACGGGGCAACGAGCGTCGACAAGAGCAACCTCGGCGGGGCGGCTGCGTTCACCGCCTTCGGCGGCTTCGACGTCGCCAATCGAGGCGCTGAAGGGTGACGTCACCCCGGCATCGCTCATCGCGGCGACCAAGGCCATGCCGTGGTCCCTCCTCCCCGGCACGGGCGGTCTGCACTTCCGCTGCAACGGCAAGGCGGATGCGACCAAGCCGGCGGTGTGCTCGAACGCCACCAACGCCGCCAAGCTCAACTCGACCGGAATTGCCACCAAGTACATCCCGGTCGGCGACAACGAGATCCCGGGCTAACCGAGCGCCCCGGCTCTAACGAGCCGCGGTACGGTTTTCTGTGCAAGATCTCGCATCATCGTTTCTCGGACTCGGTAACGGCGGGACGTACGCGGCGCTTGCGCTCGCGCTCGTCCTGACGTACCGATCGTCCGGGGTCATCAACTTCGCAACGGGGGCCCAGGCCCTCTACGCGGGGTACACGTATGCGTTCTTGCGTCAGGGCAAGCTCTTCCTGATCATCCCGGGGCTGCCCACCGAGGTGAACCTCAATCAGGAGTTCGGGATGGTGCCCGCACTCCTCATCACGCTGGTGATCTCCGCGCTCCTCGGCGCGTTGCTCTACGGATTGGTGTTCCGGCCGCTGCGCAACGCCCCGCCCTTGGCGAAGGCGGTGGCGTCGCTCGGCGTGCTCGTGATCCTGCAGGGATCGATGGCCAACCGCATGGGCACGACGCCGGTGATCGTCCAGGCGATCTATCCGTCGGAGCGGTGGACGTGGCAGGACATGACGCTGCTCTCGGACCGTGCGTACCTCGCGATCACGGTGGTCGTGCTTGACGCTGGTGATCACCGCGCTCTACCGCTGGACCCGATTCGGTCTCGACACCCGCGCCGTGGCCGAGTCGGAGACCGGCGCGTACGTCAGCGGCATCTCGCCCGACCGCATCGCGTTGCTGAACTGGATGCTGGCCGGTGCAGTTGCCGGCGCGGCGGGGATCCTCATCGCCCCGCTCTCGCCGGTGGTGCCGAACACCTACACCCTGTTCGTCGTCCCGGCGCTCGCCGCCGCGATCGTGGGCGGGTTCCAGTACCTCATTCCGGCGGTGGCGGCCGGCATCGGGATCGGGATGATCCAGGCGTGGCTGATCTACCTCTCCGGGAAGTACTCCTGGATGCCCCAGTCCGGGGTGGGCGAGATCGTGCCGCTGGTGGTGATGCTGATCGCGCTGCTGTTCCTCGGACGCGGCAGTTCCGGTGCGGGGGACGCTCTTGCGCACCCCACTCGGGCGCGCCCCGCGGCCGCGGTCGTACACGTTGCCGATCATCATGGGTTTCATCGTCGGCGCGGTGGCGCTGATCGTGACCCAGGGCTCCGCGCGCGCCGCGGTCGTCAGCACGATCATCTACGCGATCCTCGCGCTCTCGCTCGTGGTCGTGACCGGGTACGCCGGCCAGGTGTCGCTCGCCCAACTCGCGCTCGCGGGCGTCGGCGCGTTCACGCTGACCTACGTGTCGGAGAGCTGGGGCGTGCCGTTCCCGTTCGCGCCGCTGCTCGCCGCCGGTGCGGCCACGGTGGTGGGCGTCGTCGTCGGGCTCCCGGCGCTGCGCCTCCGCGGCTTGACCCTGGGCGTGGTCACGTTGGCCCTCGCGTTTGGTATCGAGGCGATCTGGTTCCGCAACACCGACATCATCAGTTCGTTCGGGGCCACGGTGCGGAACCCGGAAGCTCTTCGGCTTGGATGTCGGTGTCGGCTCCGGAGCGGACTTCCCCCGCTTGCACTTCGGGTTCATGTGCCTGATCGTCTTGATCCTGGTTGCGTTCGGCGTGGCCCGGCTGCGCACGAGCTCGTTCGGCTCCGCCATGCTCGCGGTACGGGCCAACGAGCGCTCGGCCGCCGGGATCGGCGTCAACGTGGTCGCGGTGAAGGTGATCAGCTTCGCGATCGCGTCGTTCGTCGCCGGCCTCGCCGGCAGCCTTCTCGCCTACCGCCAGACGATCGTCACCTGGGAGAGCTTCGCCGCGATCGCGGGCCTGGCCATCCTGTCCACCGCCTACCTCGCCGGCATCACCTCGGTGTTCGGCGGCGTGCAAGCCGGCATCATCGCCGCCGGCGGCATCGTCTTCTACCTCACCGACAAGTGGTTCGACATCGGCAGCGAGACGTTCGCCGTCATCAGCGGCGTGCTCCTCATCCTCACGCTCATTCGCAACCCCGAAGGCATCGCCGCCGGCGGTCATGAGCTCGCCGACAAGTTCTACGCGTGGCGGCTCAAGCGCGGCCTCGTCCGAGCGCGACGGTCGACGCACCGAGCTGACACCGGTCCGCGGTGCCCGAGCCGGCCCTGGCCGAGGCAACGCCGTTGCTGGCGGCGGCGCCGACTCGGTCGCCGCGCACGCCACCTCCCGCCGACGCGCCCGTGGTCCTCGAGGTCAACGGCCTCACGGTGCGGTACGGCGGAGTCGTCGCCGTCTCTGACGTCTCCCTCCGGGTGCCCGCCGGTGGCATCGTCGGCCTCATCGGCCCGAACGGCGCGGGCAAGACGAGCGCGATCGACGCGATCACCGGGTTCGCCAAGGCCGAGGGCACCATCACCCTCCAAGGCGAAGACATCCAGAAGCTGAAGACCCACCAGCGAGTCCGCCGCGGTCTCGCCCGCACCTTCCAGTCGCTCGAGCTCTACGACGACTTGAGCGTCGAGGAGAACGTCAGCGCCGCCGCGTTCGGCGTCCGGGGCGAGGCCCGTCACGGCGCGGTGCAACGGTCGCTCGACCTCGTCGGCATCGCCGACCTCCGCCACCGTGACGCCGGCGACCTGAGCCAGGGACAGCGCCAACTGGTGTCCATCGCCCGGGCCTGCGCGGCCGACCCCCACGTCGTCCTGCTCGACGAGCCGGCGGCCGGCCTCGACACCACCGAAAGCAAGTGGCTGGGCGAGCGGATCGGCGACATCAGCGCGACCGGCACCGGCGTACTGCTTGTCGACCACGACGTCGCGCTGGTGCTCAGCATCTGTGACTACATCTACGTGCTCGACTTCGGATCGGTCATCGCCGAAGGAACGCCGGCCGCCATCCGCGCGAACCGAGCGGTGGCCGACGCGTACCTCGGCCACGTGCACGCGGCACCGGTCACCGCATGACCACGCCCGAAGTCACGACCGAGACCAGTGAGGCCACCCCGGCCCGGCTCGCGTGCAGCGAGCTCAGCGGCGGATACGGCACCACGACGGCGTTTCGCGACGTCGATCTCGCCATCCAGGCCGGAACGATCGAAGCCCTGCTCGGGCCGAACGGCGCGGGCAAGACCACATTGCTCCTGACGATGGCCGGCTTCCTGCCCCCGCATGCCGGCGTGGTCACGGTCGACGGCAAGCCGCTGAAGGGTGGCCGCCCGTCGCAGGCCAACAAGGCCGGCGTCGTGCTGGTGCCCGACAACCGGAACCTCTTCACCACCCTCACCGTCGAGGAGAACCTGAAGGCCGCGCGGCACAAGGGCGGCCCGTCCCCGAGAGACATGCTCGAAGTCTTCCCGGACCTCGAGAAACGCTGGACGCTGCGCTCGGGCGCCCTCTCCGGCGGCGAGCAACAGATGCTGGCCATGGCCCGGGCGCTCATCCAAGAACCCAACGTGCTCCTCATCGACGAGATGAGCATGGGCCTCGCGCCCGCTCATCGTGAAGTCGCTCTTCGACACCGTGAAGCGGATCGCGACCGACCACGGATGCGCCGTGCTCCTCGTCGAACAACACGTCAACCTCGCCCTCGAAGTCGCCGACTCCGCCTCGGTTCTCAACCGCGGCTCGATCGTGTTGCGGGGTACGGCCAAGGATCTCCTCGCCCAAGCCGAGCGCTTGGAAGCCGCCTACTTCGGAACCGAAGCGAGCGCGAATGCGCCTGAGTGATCGCGTCGCCATCGTCACCGGTGGGAGCCGCGGGATCGGCAAGGCGTACGCCGAGCGGTTCCTCCGCGAGGGCGCGTCGGTCGTCATCGCCGATGTCGACGACACGAGCGCACAAGCGACGGTGGCAGAACTTCAAGCACTGGGCCCGACCGAGTACGTGCATTGCGACGTCT
This sequence comes from uncultured Gammaproteobacteria bacterium, assembly GCA_963760725.1. GTDB lineage: Bacteria > Pseudomonadota > Gammaproteobacteria > Steroidobacterales > Steroidobacteraceae > SCUD01. Next base: position 66,088 of record CAVXET010000005.1, on the reverse strand, counting down.
CGGATGCGGAATCGGCCGACGCGTGCGTGCGCAAGGCCGTCGATCGGTTCGGCCGCATCGACATCCTGATGAACAACGCCGCCTTGTACGGCGACTGGAAGATGGGGGACCAGAGCTTCGACTACCTGAAGCAGGTCTTCGACGTGAACCTGCACGGCGTGTGGTTGATGACGCGCGCGGTCGCCCCGCAGATGGTGGCGCAGGAGTACGGCCGCATCATCAACCAGGCGTCGGCCGCCGCGTACAACTACCGCGCCGTGCCGGCGGCTGAGGGCTTCGGCGGGCTCAACGCGTTCAACTACCAACAGACCAAGTGGGGCGTCGTCGGGCTCACCAAGTTCTCGGCCGCGCAGCTCGGGCAGTGGAACATCACCGTGAACTGCATCGCGCCCGGGGTGATCGCGACGGATGCCACCTTGAACGTGGTCCCGCGGGACGTGGTGGAGTTCCTCGCCACGCAGCAGGCCGTCCCCGGCGTGCTCAATGCCGACGATCTCACCGGTGCCGCCGCGTACTTCGCCAGCGAGGAAGCCCGGTTCGTGACCGGTCAGGTGATCGTGATCGACGGCGGCAAGTACATGCCCGCCTAAGGCATTCCCCGGCCCACTCACCCGGGAGCGTTGCGCAACACTTCCGGGTTGACGATCCGCCAGGGCCGCTCGCCGCGGAGCACCGATCGCATCTCGCGCGCCATGACGGCCGAGAGCCGCGGGACTGCTTCAATGACCCACCCGCCGATGTGGGCGGTCAGGACCACGTTCTCCATCCCGTAGAGCGGGTGCCCGTCCGCGGCCGGCTCCTCGGCGAACACGTCGATCCCGGCCCCGCGGATCCACCCTTCCGTGAGCGCCCGCACGAGCGCGGCTTCATCGACGGTTCCGCCGCGCGAGAGGTTGACGAGGTAGCTGTGGGGTTGCATCAGCCGCAGCTCGCGCTCACCGATGAAGTTGCGGGTCGCGTCGGTGAGTGGGAGATGCAGCGTCACGAAGTCGCTCGCGGTGAGGAGTTGATCAAGGTCGGCCACCGGTTCAACGCCCTGGCGCGCAACTTCGTCGGGATCGGCGAACGGGTCGTACGCGAGCACCTTCATGTCGAAGCCCAGGCGACACTTCCGCGCGACGTCGCGACCGATGAAACCGAAGCCCACGACGCCCACCGTCTTGCCGCTCAGCTCTTCGGGCCATCCCGGCCAGCCGTCGCCCATGAAGTGCTCACGACCGACGAACCGCTGTTCCGCGTGAAAGATGCGGTCCGAGACCGCGATCCGCTTCACCAAGCTGAGCATCAGGCCCAGCGTGTGCTCGGCAACCGCCGCGTGTTGGGCGCCGGCCGCGTTCACGACCTTGATGCCTCGCGCGTTCGCGCCGTCGATGTCGATGTGGTCCCACCCCGAACCGGGGATCCCGATGACCTCGAGCACCGGGCTCGCGGCCAGCACCTCCGCGTCCGCGACGCCGACCAACCCGTGGGCCCCGGCCAGCGCGTCCGCCAGGTCCTCGGGCGCGGGCTCCACGATCTCGAACTCGGGAGCCAGGATCTCGAGGGCCGCGGGATGGAGCCGGTACGGCGGCACCGAGACCACGCGCTTCTGGTTGCTCACCCGGGTTCCGCCGTCGGGGCGAACGCGGCGCGCGCCCGGTCGAGCGCCCCCGTCACCGCGTTGCGCACGATCCGCGCGTCGACCCCGATCATGATCGCGTCAGCGCCCGGCTCCGCGCCCCAGAAGCGCACCCCGTGCGCACGCGCCGCGCGCACGCACGCGGTCGATGGCGGCGACCAGCTCATCGGGGAACGGCTGCACGACGCCGTCGGCGACGACGGCGTGCGGATCGAAGCCCATCAGCGCCGACAGGTCGTGCACGCCGACCCAGCAGAAGTCGATCGGCAACTCCGAGAAGATGCGCTCGATCTCCGCAACCGCGCCCGGATGCTCGACCAGCATGCCGACGAGCGGCGTCGGGCTGGGAGTACGCCTGCCAGATCGCGTCGTGTCGCTCATTGCCGAGCGAACGCTCCCCCGCCGGCGGGAACTTCGTCTGCGCCACCGCGGCGCGCGCCTCTTCGAACGACGCGATGTTCGGGAGGATCACGCCGTCGATCGGGAGGTCGAGGGCGAGGTTCACTTCCGGCGGGTTCCGTCGACGCGGTGCGGATGAACACCGCAGCTCCAGTCGATCGGATGCGGAAGGCCATGTTCTCGATCTCCGGCCACGTGTAGGCCGCGTGCTGACGATCGATGATCACGAAGTCGACAGCCCGCGGCCGCGAAGAGGTGGCTGACGGCGTAGCCGTCGAGTGCACAGAACACGCCGAATGCGGGGCGGCCCTCGTCGAGCGCGGCTTGGTACCGCCCGCCAATCCCGGGTTGCGCCGTGCTCACCTCCACCGTTCGCTCACTGCTCGTCGTCCCTCCTCGCCACGCTCGCTCACCTCCACCGTTCGCTCACTGCTCGTCGTCCCTCCTCCTCTCTCCTCCCTCTCGCCACGCTCGCTCACTTCTGCACGAACTCGTACGACGCCTTCCGCGGACGGATGACTGCAAACGTCAGGGGCTCGTCACCGGCGTCCAGCGCGTAGTTCTCGTTGGCGGGGATCACGATGATCGTGCCCGCCGGGTATTCGACACCGCCGACGATCGCAGTACCAGAGAGCACGATCGTGACTTCGGTCTCCGAATGGCTGTGCGTCGCGATGTGGTGCCGCGCCGGCACTTCGCTGATGTGCACATACGGCTCGCCTTCGAGACCGTCGGCGACGACCCGCAACTGGATCGGGCTCCCCTCCCCCACGGGCTCGAGATTGCGGTCGTCGGGAGGGACGATGGTGAACGTCACGTGTGTGCTCCTTGGGGCATGTCGATCCCGTAGAGGCGCGCCGCGTTCCTCCAGAGGATCTTCTCCCGCACTTCGGTGGATACGTGTCCGAGGCCGCGCTCGATCGTCTCTTCGATGTTGCCGAACAAGCAGGTGGTGTGCGGGAAGTCGGTCTCGAAGAGGACGGAGTCGATCGGGATGACGTCGAGGAGGTACTTGGGCGCGATCTGCTCGAACCAGTAGGTGACAAAGACCTGGCGCGCGAACAGCTCGGAGGGCAGCAACTCGTCCGGCCGGGCGCTGACGGCCCTTGGCGGCACGCGCCCGAGGTAGCTGTAGTCGGTCGCTTCGAGCATGAACGGGAGCCACCCCATCCCGCTCTCGACCGACACGAACTGCAGCTCTGGGAACCGCGGGAGCACGCCCGAGGTGATGAGGTCGGCGCACTGCACGCCGTTCTTCATGAACAGGTTCACCGCGGCGTAGGCCTGATAGCCCTCGACGCCGCTGGCCGCGATCCGGTCGGGCGCCGAGAAGCTCGGCAGGTCGCCGGCGTTGCCGATGTGGAAGTGAATCGGCAGGCCCGTCGCCCGGGCAACCGACCACAACGGGTCCCAGTGTGGATCGCCCAGGATCGGCAGCCCGTAGCGCTGCGGTTCCCCCGTGAACAAGATGCCCCGCGCTCCGCTCTGTGCGAGGCGCTCGACTTCGGCAACCGTCGCCGCCAAGTCCCAGAAGGGTGTGGCCACGATCGGGAGCAGTCGGTTCGGGTCGGCGGCGCACCACTCCACGAGGAAGTTGTTGTAGGCCTCGACGCACCACAGCTTCAACGCTTCGTCGTTCAGCTCGAGAAAGTTCTCGCTGCCGAAGCCGCCGACGTTCGGGTACAGCACCTGCGCCCAGATACCCGCCTCGTCGAGGTAGCGCAACCGCGCGTGCGCATCGGCCGCTGCGGGATGGCAGTCCTCGAGCGTGGGTGGGTACTCCGGCGGGAACTCCGGCCATCCGGCCGGTGCCGTCACGCCCAACGGCGCGAGGCGCTTGCCTTGGAGCAGCCACAGGTCCATCCCGTCGACGCGTTCGACGTGCGGGACGTCGTCCCGAAATCGTGCGGGACGCGCGCCGTCCACACATCGGGCGGCTCGGTGACGTGACTGTCGGAGTCGATGATCAGTTGCGGCGCCATCGCTAGTTGTTCTCGGAGAATCGGTAGAGGCGGTCGGCGTTCCCCGAAAGCACCTTGTGCTTCGTGGCGTCGTCCATCCCCGCGGTGAGCTCGGCAATGTGCCGGGCCGAGTTGGGCCACAACGTCACGCTGTGCGGATAGTCGATCGAGTACATCACCGCGTCGGCGAGATGCGGATCCTGGCGCATCGCCGCGAACCCAACGTGGTCATCGAGGGTGGTGACGAACACGTTCCGCCCGGCGTAGCTGCTCGGGAGCACTTCGAACGGAAGGTCCGCCCAGTGCCGCTGCTGCTCGAAGTTCTGGTCCATGTTCTCGAGCCAGAACGGCATCCACCCGCAGTTGACTTCACCGACGACCACCTTGAGGTCGGGAAACCGTTCGAACACGCCGGTGAAGATCATGTACGTCAATGGCGTGACGGCCGAGAAGAAGCGGACGGCGATGCCGCCCACGTTCATGCCGGGGACGTCGAGCTGCGGAGTTTCGTCGGCACGCGGCTTCCCACCGTGGTTCCGGTGAAACGACACCACGGAGCCGGTCTCGGACACCGCGCGCCAGAGCGGGTCGTGCACCGACTCCCAGTACCCGTGCTCGGGTGAGCCGGGCATGAAGAACGCGCGCGCGCCCTTCGCGACGCAGCGGTGCACTTCTGCGACCGCGTCGTCGGAGTCATCGACCGGGAGCGCGCACAGGCCGACAAGCCGGCTGCGGTCGGCGGCCTCGAAGTCGTCGAGCAACCAGTCGTTGTAGGTCTGCATCAAGGCCAGCCGAAACGACGGATCCGGGATGCTGTACGCCGCCATCGCCACGCTCGGGTACACCACCGCGCCGTCGATTCCGTCGCGGTCCATGTCGGCCAAGTGCGCAACGCCGTCGTAGTTCCCCGGCATGATCTCGTCCCACGTCATGCCCGTGGCTCGGTACTCGCCGTTCTGGTCGGCCTGGCCGGCAACCGCCTCCAAACCGAACGTGCGCGACGGCGCGCCGCCGTTGAAGCTCCACCCGTCACCACCGTCGGGACCGCGCATCACACGCGGCGCCCGGTCGCGATATTCCTTGGGAAGCCGTTCGACGTAGAGGTCCTTGGGGTCGATCAGGTGGTTGTCTGCCGAGATGACTCGCTGATCCCCGTTGCTCATCTTCATCGTCTTCCCCCCAGAAACTTGACGTTACCCCTGAACGGTCGGCTCCATCAGAGGAGCTCCGGTTGGCGTCCGGGGCGCTGGTCGAGGACGTCGAGCTGCGCCTCGTCTTCGCGGATCGGCGTGCCGTTCACCAAGACGTGACGCATCCCGGTCGGCTCCTCGGCCGTGAGGCGTTCGCCGTCGGCCGGGAAGTCGCGTACGCGTCGGATTGGACCCGAGCCCACGGTCTCGGGATCGAACACGCAAAGGTCGGCCCAGTTGCCCTCGCGCACATACCCGCGGCGCGAGAAGCCGAACATGTCGGCCGGCTCACCACTCAGTTTGCGCACCGCGCGTTCGACCGAAAGGACATGGCGCCCGCGCACCCAGTTGCCGAGAAGGTCCGTGGCCAAGGGCGCGTCGCACAGCTGGCCCACGTCCGCGCCGGCGTCCGAGAGGCCGAGCGCGACCGACTCGTGCGTGAGGAGGTGCGCGACCGCGTCGGGGTCTTCGTTGGCGATGTAGGCGCGGAACCGCGTCTTGAGGTCTTCGGCGACGGCCAACTCGCACATCACGTCGAGCGGACTACAGCCGCGCTCTTGCGCGAGGTCCGCCACCCGCCGACCCTCCAGCTCCGGGAACCGCTCCGACTCGGAGACCTCGAACGTCTCCCAGCGCGGCTTCATCCCCGGCGCGTGCTCGAGATCTACCGCAGCCCGCGCCCGCCAGTCGGGATCGCTGTACGCGGCAATCCGCGTTCCGCGGTCGGTGCTCATGAGCTCCCCGAACATCTGCGCGACGTTCAGGCTAAACGGGGTCGCCATCGTGAACTGCATGGTGAGCGGACGCGGCGTGACCTGCGGCCAGACGTCGAGACCCCGCGCCAGCCCTTCCTCGTGCAACTTCAACTGCGGGAAGTGGGCATCGTTCGGAGCCGCGAACAGCGGCCAGGTGAACGGCCGACCGATGCGGGCTTGGTGCTCGTACATGTCGGCGTACGTGCACTGCTCGCCCGCGGTGGCGAGCACCACGCCCTTGCCCGACTGGCCCGCCGCGTCGAACAACGCCGTGACTTCGTCGCGCGCGGCAAAGCGACTCGGGACGGGCAAGCCGTCCATCCCGCGGTGGGTGAAGGCAAAGCTCGTGGAGAACCCTGCTGCGCCGGCGTCGATCGCCTCGCGCACGAGCCGACTCATCTCGCTGATCTCGTCGGCCGTGGCCTCGCGCTCGTACGCCGCGTCGCCCATCACGTACAGACGCACCGAGCTGTGCCCGACGTACGACGTGAAGTTGAGCACCGTGCCGCGTTCGCGAACGAGGGCCATGTACTCGGGATGCGTTTGGAACTCCCACACGATGCCGGCGCGCAAGCGTTGCCGCATCCATGTCCTCGACGTTCTCGAGCGTGCGCACGATCACGTCGTGGTGCTCGGGCCGCGTGGGTGCGATCGTGAAGCCACAGTTCCCCGCAACCACGGTCGTGACGCCGTGGTACGACGTCGGCCGCAGGGCCGGATCCCAGAACACCTGCGCGTCGTAGTGGGTGTGGATGTCGATGAAGCCGGGCGCAACCACGCAGCCCGACGCGTCGAGCTCGCGCGCCCCCTCGAGGTGCTCGCCGATCTCCTGAATCACCCCGTCGGCGATGGCGACGTCGGCCACGCGGCCGGGCTCGCCGCTCCCGTCGACAACGGTTCCGCCTCGGATGACGATGTCAGTCGGCATTGCGACCTCCCACATCTTTCGGGCCAACATCTTTCGGGCCCACTGTCTTCTTTCCCCCGGTGAGCGTGGTCATGAGCTCTTTCATCTGCGTCACCGGGGGCCCGGCGACAGTTCCGCCGTCGACCGGGACCAAGATCCCAGTGATCTGGGCCGCGCGTTCACTGGCGAGGAACAAGACCGCGTTGGCAACGTCCTCCGGACCGCCGTGGCGCTGCAGCGGCTGGGTCAGCCGGATGACCGGCCCCATGTCGTAGTTCGTGATCCCCGTCGCGATGTGGCCGGGTGCGATGCAGTTCACGCGGATCCCGTATTCCGCCAAGTCGATCGCAATCGACCGGCTGAACTGGACGACCGCGGCCTTCGAGGCGCGGTACACCAGCGGCCCGGCGCCGCCGGTGACTCCTGCGATCGACGAGGTGTTGATGATGGATCCGCCGCCGTGCTCCGCCATATGGCGCGCCGCCCGCTGGCTGCCGAGCATGACGCCGTAGAGGTTCACGTTCATCACGCGGTCGTAGTCGGCGAGGTCGTTGTCGAGAAACCGGGTGAAGGCGCTGCCGATCCCGGCGTTGTTGAACATCACGTGGAGCCCACCGAAATGCTCGACGGCGAAGTCCACGAGCGCCTGGATCTCGTCGGCGTCCGATACGTCGGTGCGCTTGAACGCGGCCGCGTCACCGAGGGACGCGGCAACTTCCTCACCGAGCTCCTCGTTCACGTCGGCGATGACGACCTGGGCACCCTCTTCCACGAACAACTCGGCAGTGGCGCGGCCAATCCCGCTCGCGCCGCCCGTGACGATGGCGACCTTCCCCTCGAGCTCCCCATTCCTTGGGCTGCTCATCGGGTCCCCCCAGATCCTCGACGGCGGTGCGGCGGCGGCTCGCCGTTGCACCGGAAACGTTACTTTCCTACAGTGTGAACGTCATAATCAATCCGGGGGGCCGTTCGTGAGCGACACCGACGTAAGTAGCACCGAGGCGCCCAGCTGCGATTTCGCCAGCGTCGACCTCTTCCGCGACAAAGACCTCCCCGCCGACCCGTACCCGTTCTACGACTGGGTCCGCGAGCAGGGTCCGGTCTGGTACTACCCGCTCTGGGACGTGTGGCTGGTCACCGGGTACGAGGAAGTCGTCGCCGTGTACCACGACCAAAAGACGTGGTCGAACTGCAACACCGTGAGCGGCCCCTTCTTCCAGATGTCGGTCCCCCTCGAGGGCGACGACATCACCGACATCATCGAGGCGCACCGCGACGAACTGCCGTTCAGCGACCAGCTGCCTTCGTTCGACCCGCCGAAGCACACGGAGCACCGCGGGCTGCTCGATGCGGTTGATCACCCCGAAGCGGCTCAAGGAGAGCGAGGAACACCTCTGGGACCTCGCCGATCAGGTCATCGATGAGTTCATCGCCCGCGGCGAGTGCGAGCTCATCCAGGAGTACGCGATCCCGTACACCCTCTTGGTGATCGCCGACCTCCTCGGCGTGCCCGACGAAGACCGTGAAGCGTTCCGGGCCAACCTCATCCACCGGGTGCGTCCAGCGAAGATGGAGCACAAGCCGCTGGGCTTCCTGTACGAGCAATTCACGGCGTACATCGCGGACCGGCGGCGCGAGCCCCGCAACGACATCATGACCGAGATGGCCCAGGCCACCTTCCCCGACGGCACGCTGCCCGAAGTCGACGAAGTCGCGAAGATCGCGGCCAACCTGTTCTCCGCCGGTGGCGAGACCACGGCCCGGCTCATCACCATGTGCATGCGGACCCTCGGTGACCACCCCGAGTTCCAGCAGCGGCTGCGCGACGACAACGAACTGATCTCCGCGTTCATCGAGGAGATGCTGCGCACCGAGGCGCCGTTGAAAGGCTCGTTCAAGTTGTCGCGCGTGCCCACCACCGTCGGCGGCGTCGATCTTCCCGCCGGAACCACGGTGTTCGTCATGACCGACGCCGCGAGCCGCGACCCGCGCCAGTTCGAGTGCCCGGCCGAGTTCCGTCTCGACCGAGTCAACGGGCGCCAGCACCTCGCGTTCGGACACGGCATCCACACCTGCGCGGGCGCACCGCTCGCGTGCGGAGACCGTCGCCACGATTCAGCGTTTCCTCGAGCGGACCGAAGACATCCGCGTGTCGGATGCGCACCACGGCTCGATCGAGGATCGGCGCTACGAGTACGACCCCACCTACATGCTCCGCGGCCTCCGCGAGTTGCACCTGGAGTTCACACCCGTTGGGTGACACCGACATCGAACAGTTCGCGATCTCCGTCGACGACGCAGTGCTCCAGGACCTTCAGGCTCGGCTCGCGCTGACCCGCTTCCCGGATCAGATCGACGGCACGGGCTGGGAGTACGGAACTCCGATCCCCTACGTGCGCGAGCTCGTGGAGTACTGGCGCGACGAGTACGACTGGCGCGCGGCAGGAAGCGCGGCTCAATGCGTTCGCGCATTTCCGCACCGGCATCGACGGCCAATCGATTCATTTCGTCCACGCGCGATCCGAATCCGCCGACGCGCTGCCCCTCCTGCTCATTCACGGCTGGCCGGGCTCGATCGTCGAGTTCCTCGATGTCATTCCTCGCCTGTCGGATCCGGAAGCGCACGGCGGCCGCCCCGACGACGCCTTCCACGTGGTCGCGCCGTCGCTCCCCGGCTATGGCTTTTCCGAACCGCCGCGCGAAACGGGTTGGGACATCGATCGCATCGCGCGCGCGTTCGTCGAGCTGATGCAACGGCTGGGCTACACGCGTTACGGCGCACAGGGCGGTGACTGGGGCGCGCAGATCGCGACCCGAATCGCTGCGCTCGATCCCGACCACTGCGTCGGCCTGCACCTCAACCTGGCGATTGCCCGGCCTCCAGCCGAACCGGGTCCGCTCACCGAGGAGGAGCAGGCCGACCTCGCCACCATGGCGCGCTTTCAACGCGAAGAGGCTGCCTACGCGAACCTCCAGGGCACCAAGCCGCAAACCCTGGGCATGGCGCTCAACGACTCACCGGCCGGGCTGCTGTCCTGGATCGTGGAGAAGTTCCGCACCTGGAGCGACTCCGACGGGCACCCCGAGAACTGCTTCACTCGGGATCAGTTGCTCACCAACGTGATGCTCTATTGGGTGACGCAGACGTTCGCGTCGTCGGCCCGGTTGTACTGGGAGACCATGCACAGCGGCGCGCTGCACAACGCGCCCGAGTACGTCAGCGTCCCCACCGGCGTCGCTCGCTACCCGAAGGAAGAGATCCTGCGCTTCCCGCGCGTGTGGATCGAGCAGAGCTACAACGTGACGCACTGGGCCGTCATGCCCCGCGGGGGACACTTCGCGGCCATGGAGCAGCCCGAGGCGTTCGTCGACGACCTGCGCACCTTCTTCCGCACCGTGCGCTGACACCGGCTTGTCAGCTTCACTACTGTCCATTGCATGAGTAACGACGACGACTTCTTGAGCACCGCGCTTGCCCTGGCGGCACTCGATTCCCTCGACGTACCCGAGCTGGAATTGCTCTACAAGCTCGAGTACAGCGGGGGCTACTTCTACGAACTCTTGGCCGAACGCATCGGCAACGACGCAGCGGCCGAACTTCTCCGTCGCAACGGCCGCGAAGAGCTCGGTCACGCGCGGCGTGTAAGCCGGGCCATCGCGATCAAGCTCGGGCACGACTACGAACCGTCGGCCGAGCTGCAGGAGCACTACGCAATCGAGCTTCCGCCCACCATCGACAGTTCGCTCCTGGCCGCAATCGTTGGCGGCGAACAGGCCGGTGATGCCGACTACCAGCGTTGGGCCGACGCCGAGTCTGATCCGGAAGTGGCGCGCTTGCTGCGGCTCAACGGCCGCGAAGAGTCGCTGCACGGCGAGCGGCTCACGCAGGTGATGGCACTCCTCGATTCGTCCGCCTGATCGACCCGCGGTCAGGCCGCCGCGGGCGGTGCCCGTTCGGCGCGTTCGACGGTTTGGGGTGGGAGCCATTGGCGGGCGCCGGGTGGGCCGATAATTCGGTAGCCGTGGTGGGTCTTGAGGTAGTGGTGCCACTCGCAAAACCGGGCGAGGTCTTCGAGCTTGGTGTCCTTCGTGATCGCGTACCCGGTGATGTGGTCGATCTCGAGGCCGTGGCGGATCGGGCAGTCGGGCACGTCGCAGCAGGGGCTGCGTTCCTCCACCGCACGCCGCACGTTCGCTCGGATGGTGCGTCCTGCGTGCGCCACGCCGACGATCTCGACGCCGTTGGTGACGATCACACTCAGGATCGAGTCCGCGATCAACGCCCGTGCCGTGGCAACCGGAATCGGACCGATCCCGGGGATCTCACACACCTCACCCAACTCCGTATGCCCACGCACCAGCGCGGAGTGATCGATACGAACGTGCGCAGAGACCCGCGGCCCCGAACCCGGCGCCGCTTTCGAACCCGACGACGCCCGCGTGGCCAACGCCACGACCGCGTCGGCGGCGAATGCCTCCCGCGGCTCGGTTCGGCCCTGCGACTCCGCCTCCGCTGCGAGGCGGCCCTGCTCGCACTCGACCGCAGCCCAGATCCGCGCACCCGCATCCACCGTGTCGCGCACACTCATCCGCCACGCCCCATCCGGATCCACCCACTGCCGCGCGTACCGGCCCTTGCGGATCGCCGCATCACGCGCCACCTCATCGACGCGAGCCGACGCTTCCACCCGACGGCACTCCTCCCGCAAACCCGCCACCCCCGCCGTCGCCGCGGTCTCGAGCAGCGCCTGCTCGGCATGTGGATCCGCGCTCGCCGCCCGAGCGACCTCCCCGGCCTGCTCCAGCGACAGCTCACCGGACCGGAACGCCTCCGCCGTCGCGTCCAGACCTTCGAGATTCCGCGCCGTCGCCAACGCCGCGACCGCTTGACCGACAGAAGTGCCCGACGTCTTCGCCAACCATTGCGCCGCCGAGCGATGACCACTCTCCGCCCACACGCGTGTCTCCGCGACCCGACTCGCCGCCAACGCCCGCCCCGCCGCAGCCATCCGCTCGATCGCGCCGAACTCCTCCACCAACTCGGCAGCCGTGCGCGCATCAACCAACCGCGCATCGAACTCGGCCATCACCGAGGCAAGGTCCTCACGAATGCGTCGCACCCGCTTCGTCATAAACCGAGCATTTCACCCGGGTGTGACATTTATCCGAGGAGTTAGCCTTGGAACGGTGACCGTCGCGGTGCAGCCACTGTTCGAGTTCGACAACTCCTTCGTCCGTGACCTGACCGGCCTGTACGAGCCGTGGCAGGCGGCGCCCGTTCCGGCGCCGCAGGCTGCTGGCGCTCAACGAGGAGCTGGCCGCCGAGCTCGGTGTCGACGTCGAGGCGTTGACGACGCCCGACGGTGTCGCGGTCCTGGTCGGCGACGCCGCCGCGGACGGTGCGTCGCCGTGGCCCAGGCGTACTCGGGTCACCAGTTCGGTGGGTTCTCGCCTCGGCTCGGCGACGGTCGAGCGCTCCTGCTCGGTGAGGTGCTCGACGCTCACGGACGCCGTCGCGACCTGCACCTGAAGGGTTCGGGGCGCACGCCGTTCGCGCGCGGCGGCGACGGCAAGGCCGCCGTCGGCCCGATGCTGCGCGAGTACCTGATCGGCGAGGCGATGCACGCGCTCGGCATCCCCACCACCCGGGCGCTGGCGGTGGTCGCGACCGGCGAGCAGATCGCGCGCGACACGGATGCTGCCCGGGCGCCGTACTCGTCCGAGTCGCGGCGAGTCATCTCCGCGTCGGGACGTTCCAGTACGCCGCGATGCAGCGACGACCCGACGCTCGTGCCGCGCCTCGCCGACTACGCCATCGCCCGTCACTACCCGCACGCGACGGACGCGGAGAACCCATACCTCGCGTTCTTCGAGCGGCGTCGTCGACGCGCAGGCATCGCTGGTGGCGCGTTGGATGCTCGTCGGGTTCATCCACGGCGTCATGAACACCGACAACATGACGATCTCCGGCGAGACCATCGACTACGGGCCGTGCGCGTTCATGGACGCCTACGACCCGGCCACCGTGTTCAGCTCGATCGACGACGGCGGCCGCTACGCGTACGGCAACCAGCCGCGGATCGCGCAGTGGAACCTCGCCCGGCTCGCGCGAGACGCTGCTGCCCCTCTTCGACGCGGAGACCGACACGGCCGTTGCCCTCGCGACCGAGGTGCTGGAGTCATTCGCCGATCGCTATCACGAGTACTGGGGTACCGGCATGCGCGCCAAGTTGGGTCTCGACGGCACCGACGGCGCCGACCACCATGACGACGACCCCGACCTCATCGACGACCTGCTCGTCCTGCTCCACGCGCAGAACGTCGACTTCACCTCGTTCTTCCGGACCCTTTCGGCGGCCGTGCGCGGCGACGCGGCGCCGGTGCGATCGCACTTCGACGACCCGGCCGCGTTCGACGCGTGGACCGTCCGCTGGCAGGAAAGCTGTCGCGCCAGATCGCGCGCACCGAAGACACCGCGTACGCGATGGACCGCGTCAACCCCGTGTACATCCCCCGAAACCACAAGGTGGAAGAGGCCTTGGCCGCCGGCACCGACGACGACCTCGGACCGTTCCGAGCAACTCCTCGACGTGCTCGCCCACCCGTTCGACGAACGGCCCGGCCTCGAGTCGTACGCCACGCCGGCACCACCCAGCTTCGGTCGGTACCGCACCTTCTGCGGCACCTGACCCCTCGTCGGCGTCAGTCCCGCGTGACCTTGTCGGGCGGCGACGAGCGCTCCATCATCCCGTACGTCTCTTCGCCGTCCCAGGTGTAGCGCGCGCCACTCTGTGACAGCACCGGGAAGTCCGGGTACTCGGGCATGGCCAGCTCGTACGTCGACACGACGGTCTGACCGCCGATGCGAGTGGTGCCGAGCGCGGACTCCAACACCACGGACACGTCCTCGCCGTTCCCCTCGACACTGTGGAGCCAGGGCGCGTCGACGACTGCCGCGGGGATGAGCGCGCCGTCGCCCTCGTACACATAGCCCTCATTGAGCGACGCGATCCGTCCGGGCGGGGCGGGTACGCGATGTACCCGAACGCCTTGCCGCTCGGGAACAGCGCCGACTGCCAGCAGTGGCCCCAGAAGCCGGTGATGTTGCGAAGCCCCTGCCGGCGGATCCGCAGACCCGACCCGGTGAACTCGTGCTCCTGCTCCCCCACCTTCCCCGCCTGCCCCGCCTTCCCGACCTTCAACGTGCCCTTGGCCCGGAACAACTGCTCGTAGCGTGGGCCGCCCATGAACTGACCCTCGATCGCCGACTTGAGTTGCTCCGCCGCCTGCGCCGACATCTCACCCTGGATCCACGGCGGCACCGCCATCGTCGCTTCGATGAAGAACTCGACGTCGACGCGCGGGCCGTCGCCGTTCCCTGCGATGAGCGACTCAGTGCTGGTCTCGGTCGCGGTGCCCGAGAACGATGCGGTCCACACGCGGAACGGCTCGACGCAACGGAACTCGAGCGGCCCTGCGCCGAACACGGTCGGGAGACCCTCGGGCCCGATCGCGTCGTGGCGCGGACCCGGCTCGCGCAGGCGGTACACACGTCCGTCGGGGAAGGCGATGTTCACCTGTAAGTCGTGCGAGCCCCATTGCGGGGCGACGGCCTCGACCGCGAAGCGCGGGAGGCCGAGCACGCCACGGTCGTCGGACACCCACATGTTCACCGCTTCGCGCATCTCCGGGACATCCGGGCACTCGGCGAACACGTACTCGCGCTCGGCGTCGAGACCGCCGGTCAGATCGATCCCCATGATGGGCCCCTCATTCGGTTGATGTAGTCGGCGAACAACGGGCGGACCTCGTCGAGGTTGATTCCGAACGTCGCGGGGTCGGGATGTACCGACGCTTGGCGGGTTTCCGCGTTCTCGTGCCACCAGCGCTGCATGCCCGCCTCGAACTCGTCGGACACCGGTTCACCCAGCCACGAGTACAGGCCACGCACCTCGCCGATGGGGTCCTGTTGCATCGCGCGGAAGTCGATGTCGTAGAACCGATCCTCGGCACCGCCGTCACGAAACGCGAGCGTGCGCTCCATCCCCACCGACCAGTGCTCCACATTCAGCCGACCGAGATATTCGAGATCGATGTGATCGCTGAACATCGTGGCCACCTCGGCATAGAGGTCGGCCACCGACACGATCACCTCGGCCGGGTCTCGGTGAGTCATCACGTAACGCGCGTCGGGAAAGACGCGGTCGAGATGGTCGAGGAACAGTAAATGGCTCGGGCACTTGAGCCGCCACGGACGCGCCGGGGTGCCCCACTGGAGCAGCTTCAAGGTGCGCCGCTCGTATTCGTACGTCGGCGTGAGGTCGGCGTCGATCAGCCACTCGGAGTACGACGGGACGTACGCGAAGGCCTGGAAGATGTGCGACTTGAAGTCGAGCGCCATGAGGTCCTGGCACTCGAACGGTCCCGTCGGGGCACTCGGCACGAGCTGCTGCATGCGCGGGAATGCCTGCGCTTGGAGCTCGGCTTGGGCCACTGCCACTGCGATACGAGGATCTGGTGCGGGCACGGTCGACGGCGGCGGGCACGGCTGGGCCGATTCCCACTGGCGCAGGAAACGCGTGCTCGGGTCCTCGGCGAGGAGGAACGTGAGTGCGGTTGATCCAGTCCGCGGGAGTCCGAGGCCGATGACCGGGGCCTCAATCGGTTCGTCGTCGATCTCCGGATGACGGCGGTACCAATCCTCGATCTGAAGGCGCTGCGAAAGCAGGTGCCCGACCTGTTGCGGGAGCACCATCTGACCAATCGGATTGAGGTGTGCTTCGTCGCGCAACGCGCGCACGAGGATCTCGAGTCCCTCACGAAACGAATCGTCGCCGAAGTCGTCGAGTCCGGTCTCCACCGCGCCGCGTCGAGCAACTCGGTGGGCTGCATCGGCGTCCCTAGGTCAAGCGGCAGCGAATCGGCAGGTGTTTGATCCCGCCGTTGACGTTGGAGTTCAGACGGTCGACCGGACCTGCGATCTCGTACGACTCCATACGGGCGAGAAGCTGACGAAAGACGGATTCGAGCTCGACGCGAGCGAGGTGCGCGCCCATGCAGAAGTGTGTGCCGTAGCCGAACGCGAGTTGCGGGTTGGGGCTGCGGTCGATCCGAAACGCGAACGGGTCGTCGAACACCTCTTCATCGCGGTTGCCCGAAGCGAAGATGATCGCGAGCTTGTCGCCGGCCGGGATGTCAATCCCACGCACCACGCTGTCCTCCTTCACGTACCGCGTGAAGTGGATGATTGGGGTGACGTAACGGAGAATCTCCTCCATCGCGCTGGAGAGCAACTCCGGATTGGCCCGCAGCTTCTCCCACTCGCCCGGGTTCTCGGAGAACGCGAGGAGCCCACCGCTGATGGCGTTTCGCGTCGTCTCGTTGCCCGCTTCGACCATGAGCTCGCAGTAGTTGAGCAGCACGTATGGCGTGAGCGGCTCGCCGTCGATCTCGGCGTCGATCAGCTGGGTCACGACGTCGTCGCCCGGGTCTTGCCGCCGCATTTCGATCAGGTCGCTGAGATAGGCGTGCATCTCGCCGCGGCGCGCGGCGGATCGTCTGCTCCGCGGTCTCGCCCGGACGACGGAACTCCGGGTCGTCCTTGCCGATCACTTCGTTGGTCCAGTGGAACAGAAGTTGCCAGTCGGATTGCGGCACACCGAGGATCCACGAGATCACACCGATCGGCAGGGGCGCGGCGATGCGCTCGACGAAGTCGAACTCGTTGGTGCCCTCCGTCGCGGCCACGTCGTCGAGAATCTCGGCCGTGATGCGCTCGATCTCCGCCAAGCGGGAACGGATCGCGCGCGGGGTGAAGCGCCGCATCGCCACCCGGCGGAGCGGCCCGTGCCGCGGCGGATCGAGCGTGACCACCATCTCCGTGGGCTGGCCCGGCACCGACAGCGAGCCGTCGGGTCCCACCGGCATGACCATGAGCCCGTGTTCGTTCGAGAAGCGCTCGGGCTGCGAGGCAACCCACTGGATGTCGCCGTGCTTCGTAATCGCCCAGAACGGCTCATAGCCCTTGGGCTCGAAGTACGCGACCGGCGCCTCGGCCCGCAACTGCGTCCAGGCCGCGTGCGGGTAGCCGTTGCTCGCGAACCGAGCCCCCTCGACAAGGTCCTGGGGATCGATGGACGCGGGAGGAAGGACCCGCATCAGGGGAGCCGCGCGGACCAGCCGCCGTCGACCGGGATGATCGCCCCGGACACGAACGACGCGCGGTCGGAGCACAAGAACGCAGCCACCTGGGCGACTTCATCAGGTTTGCCGGCGCGTCCCAGCGATGCCTTCTCGTACATCTGCGGGAAGCGCGCGCCACCCGAGGCGCCCATGATCTCGGTCTCGATGAACCCCGGACAGATCGCGTTGGCGCGGATCCCCTTGCGGCCGTACTCGGCCGACGCCGACTTGGTCATCGAGATCACGCCCGCCTTGGCCGCGTTGTAGACCGACGTCGGCATGTGGCCCTCCGACGCGTTCAACCCGCCCACCGATGACCAGTTGACGATTGATCCGCCGCCGGCGTCGAGCATGCACGGAATGCCGTGCTTCATTCCGAGGAACACGCCGCGGAGGTCGACGTTCATGACCGTGTCGTAGTCCTCCATCGAGAACTTGTGGATCGGCGCCGCCATGCCCATGCCGGCCACGTTGAGCACGGCATCGACGCGGCCGAACTCGGCGACCGCGGCTTCGAACATTGCCGCGACGTCACCTTCCTGGGTGACGTCGCAGTGCACCGGCAGCACGCCCTCCCCGACCTCGGCCGCCGTGTCCTTCTCGGCGCCGCTGATATCCGCGGCCACGACCTGGGCGCCCTCGGCGACAAACAGCTTCGTCGAGGCCTTTGCCATCCCCGAGCCCGCGCCGGTGATGACCGCAACCTTGCCGTCCAACAGTCCCATTTCGAGCCCCCCGTACTTATCGCTCTGGCACTTCGGAAACGATGTTCTCGCGGAGAGTAATACATCATTATCGGGGGGTCGATTGCGGTGAAATCGTGGCGAGGGGCCGAGCAGCGGCTCCGCCGAGGTCGCTACGCGGTCGGTACGACCCCGATGAGCTCGAGGATTCGCGCCGGCGGGCAGGTGCTGCTCGCGGACCTGCACACCGAACGGCTGCGAGCGCGTCCTCGATCGCGTTCACGATGGCCGCGGGCGCGACGATCATGCCGCCCTCGCCGACGCCGCGGAAGTTCACGTCGGGATCGAGCAGCACGCTCTCGAGGTGGTGGATCTCGAAGTTGGGCACGTCGGTCGTTGTCGGCAGCAAGTAGTCCATGAAGGTTCCCGCGAGGAACTGCCCGTCTTCGCCGTACGCCGACGTGCTCGAGCAGCACCGCACCGATCGCCTGGGTCACGCCGCCGCGCACCTGGCCTTCGACGATGGCCGGGTTCACCGGCAGGCCGCAGTCCTCCACCACGACGTAGCGCTGGATGTCGACGATGCCGGTCTCGACGTCGACCTCGACGAAGCAGCAGTGCGTGCCGCCGGACCATCCACCCTCGCCACCGTCGTACGTCTCGGACGCGGTGAGCTCCGGTCGACGTCGATTCGGGAAGCCGATCGGGCTCCTCGGCGACGATCCGAGCGAGGTCGGCGAACGGACAACGTGATGCTCGGCGTGCCCACCACGCTGACGACGCCGTCGCGAATCTCGAGGTCGTGCGGATCGGCTTCGAGGAGCTCGGCCGCCACCGCCACGATCTTCTCGCGCAGCGCGCGCGACGCGTGCAGCACCGAACCGTTGGCCATCGTCGCGGCGCGGCTCCCACCGGTGGACACCAACGCGAACGGCGTGAAGTCGGTGTCGCCGTAGCGAACGGTGATCGCTTCGAACGGCACGCCCAGCTCATCGGCGGCAACCTGGGCGAGCGTGGTCTGGTGGCCCTGCCCGTGCGGGTGTTGCTGGGTGACGACCGTGATCGAGCCGTCGGCCTCGACCGAGACGTGGCTGTCTCGTCGCCCAGCATGCCGCCGCCGCGCTGACCCCGCCGGGTTCTTCGGACCGGGTGCGGCTTCGAGGTACGACGCCATTCCCAGCCCGAGGTAGCGGCCCTCGGCCAGCGCGGCGCCTGCTGCGCGGCCTTGAACTCGTCCCAACCGGCGATGCGCGCGGCCTGCTCGATCGACTCCTGCGTGGTGACACCGTCGAACGGTTGCCCGGTGAGCATCGTCGAGCGGCGGTTCGTCGAGGTGGACGTAGTTCCGGCGGCGCACGTCGATCGGATCGATACCGAGCTCGCGGGCGATGACGTCGAGCACGCGCTCGCGCAGGAAGTCGGCGGTGGCCCACGGCCCGCGGTACGACGACGTACGTCGCCTTGTTGCTGAAGACCGACGTGTTGACGTGCCGCGATGGCCTCGAGCTTGGTCGGGCCCTGGAACGACCCGCTGACGGCGCCCGACCATCATGGCGCCGGGGAACGGGTCGCATCGGATACGCGCCGGAGTTCAGCTGCACGTTCATGCGGACACCGAGCAGCACCCCGTCGGCGGTGACGGCGAGCCTCGATGTCGGCCATCTCCTCGCGCGCCTGCCCGCCGGTGGCCAGGTGCTCGGTGCGGTCCTCGATCCACTTCACCGGTCGGCCCAGGTCGAGGCTCGCCACCGCGACGCGACGTCTTCGCGGAACACGCCGTTCTTCAGGCCGAAGCCGCCGCCGACGTCCTCGGAGAGCGTGCGGATCTGCTCCATCGGCGATGCCGATCTGCGGCGCCAGGAGCAGGCGGACCATGTGCGGCGACTGGGTGGCCGTGTAGAACGTGAGCTGTTCGTTCGCGGCGTCCCAGTCGGCGATCGACCCGCGGCACTCCATGGGCACCGGTTGGTGCCGATGGACCGACAGTCGTGGTCGAGATCACGTGGTCGGCCTTGGCGAACACCGCGTCGATGTCGCCGATCACCATCTCGCCGCTCATCGCGACGTTGTCGCCGAACTCTTCGAAGAGCATCGGCTCGACGGGTCGAGCGCGTCCTCGTAGCGTCACGACCGGGTCGAGCATCTCGATGTCCTCGACGATGAGCTCGAGCGCGTCCTCGGCGAGCGGCGCGGCTCTCGGCCACCACCATCGCGATCGGATCGCCGACGTACCGCACCTTGTCGGTGGCGAGCGAATAGAAGGACGGGAGCTTCATGCCCGGCATCTGGTTCATGCCGATCGTCCCGCCCGGGCGTACCGATCGTGGACAGCTCGGCCATGTCGTCGCCGGTGTAGACCGCGACCACGCCCGGGAGCTCGCGGGCCTCGCTCGCGTCGACCGAGAGCAGCCGGCCGTGCGGCACCGTGCTGCGCAGGAACGCGGCGTGGAGCATGCCCGGCAAGCACGATGTCGTCGATGTAGCGGCCGCGGCCGGTGAGGATCCGCGGGTCCTCGGACCGGAAGCACGCGCGCGCCGACACTGCGGGCACCGATCACGTCGGTCACAGCACGGCTCCTTCTTCGCGGGCACGTCGAGCGGCGAGCAGCACGCCCTCGACGATGCTCTGGTAGCCGGTGCAGCGGCAGAGGTTGCCGGACAGCTCCTCGCGGACCTTGGCCTCGTCGGCGTCGGGATCGTCGCGCAGCAACGCGAGCGTCGACATCACGAAGCCCGGCGTGCAGAACCCGCACTGAAAGGCGAAGCTCTCCATGAACGCCTGCTGCAGCGGGTGCAGCGTGTCGCCGTCGGCGAGGCCCTCGACGGTCGTCACGTCGGCGCCGTCGGCCTGCACCGCGAGCATCAGGCACGAGCGCACGGGTTCGCCGTCGACGAGCACCGTGCACGCGCCGCACACGCCGTGCTCACACCCGAGGTGCGTGCCCGTGAGCTCGAGCTTCTCGCGCAGGAAGTCGGCGAGGGTCGGCGCGGACCTCGGCCGTGCCGCGCGCCGTGCCGCACCGTTGACGGTGAGCTCGATCGATCTTGTCGGTCATGTGCGGTTCGCTCCTTCGCTCGTGCGCCCGCGGTGGTCAGCGCTCGCCGCACGGTCACCGCGGCGAGGTGTCGTGCGGTACGCCGCCGACCCGTGCACGTCACGTCGCCGGCGTCAGATCCGGCGGTGGCGGTCTGTGCCGCGGCGGCGAACGCCTCCGCGGTGGGTTCGGCGCCCACGAGCGCCGCTTCGGCCGCGCGCGCACGGTACGGCACGTCGGCGACGCCCATGAGCGCAGATGCGACTGTCGGCGATCCGGCCGTCGGCGTCGAGCGCGAGCGTGGCCGCGACGCCGACGAGCGCGAAGTCGCCGTGCCGGCGGGCGACCTCCTGGAACGCGTATCCCGGTCGACGGATCCATCGAGCGGCATCCGCACTTCGACGACGCACTCGTCGTCGTCGAGCGCGGTGGTGAAGTGGCCCTGGAAGAAGTCGGACGCCGCGATCGACGCGCTCGCCGCGGGCGCTGCGCGACCAGCACCTCGCCGTCGAGCGCGGCGACCACGCACGGGATCTCGGCCGACGCGTCGGCGTGGGCGACCGTGCCCCCGACCGTGCCCCGGGTGCGGATGGCGGCGTGCCCGATGAACGGCAGCGCCTCTGCGAGCAGCGGCAGCCGACTCGCGAACGACGGCGACCGCTCCGCCGCGCGCTCACGCACCGTGCGCGCCGAACGCGATCGCCGTCGCCACTCGCGTCGATCTCCGACATCCCGGCCACGCCGATTGATGTCGACGACCTGCGGTCGGCCGGGCGAGCCGCATCGCGAGCAACGGGATCAGGCTCTGGCCGCCGGCCAGGACCTTCGCCTCGTCCCCGTGCTCGGCGAGCAGCGCCAGCACCTCGTCGATCGTGTCGGGCGAGTGATATTCGAACAGCGGCATCTTCAACCGCGTTCCCCCTTGAACGTTGGGCCGTCATCCCGCGATGCGAGACGGCGCCACCCTAGATCGTCTGCACATTGCGCCCGAGCGGACGGCGCTTGCTAGCCGCCGATGTAGGTCGGGTTGCTGAGCGACGACGGCTGCGGATTCGAAGGGAAGCACACAAGGGGCTTGCCCGGTTGTCCGTACGCCGGCGTGAACTTTCCGTCCTTGGCGAGGATGTAGGCGAAACAACCGATGTCCCCCGGTTGCGCGGGACCGTGCTCGTGCTGCCAGTTGACGGGGGCGATCATGCCGTCGGAGCTCCAGTCGGTCATCTTGTTGATCGCGTCGACGACCGACTTCTGAGTGAAGTTCTTCCCCGAATCCTCGATGCCCTTGGCCAACAGCCCCACGCTCACCCAGCCCACGAGCAAGTTCTCGGTGGGGTTGAGCTTGCGCGCCTTCATCGCCTTGAGAAACTCCGTCATACCCGGATTGCCCTTGGCCAGCTCGAAGGGCACGAACTGGATCGGCAACGTGAATCCGTCGAGATCGGAGCCAAGTTCCTTGATCGTTTCCACGTCGTACCCCTGCGGCACGTAGAACTTCACGCCGTTCACACCTGCGGCTTTGAGGGCCTTGCTGATGTTGACCTCCCCTTGGAGGTCCATACATGTCGCAACAAAGTCGACTTGATTGTCCTTCATCGCCTGCACTGCGGCGGAGATGTCGTTCGCCGAGAACCCGAACGAAAGACTCGTGTCGAAGAGCACCGACTTCGGCCCCCACAAGTCAAACGCTCGCCGGATGGCGCCCGCACAATCCGAGGAACTGGGCGACGACCCGTACGCAAAGATCGCCGGACGCTTCGCGCCGACCTGCTGCGCGGCGTAGACGGGCGAGACCGACGGACAGTCGGGGCAGTTGTACGAGCCGTACGCGCCGAAGAGGTTCGGACCCTTCGACCATTGGATCTGGATGTTGTACCCCGCGACCGGAGTCCCGGCGGTCGCGAAGGTCTCGGCGCCGGAGAAGTCCTGGCTCGCGACGAGCGCACCGAACACCTTGTCTTCTTCAATCAACGACCGGGCCGCGAGGATGTTCTTCGACGCGCGGGTTTGGTCGTCGTACACCTTGGTGATCTTGAACTTCTTGCCGAACACCCCGCCCTTCTTGTTGATCGCATCGAAATGCGCCTGGGCGCCGGTGACCACGTCCTCATATGGGACGCCGGTCGGGTTCGTCTTCCCGATGATCGCGCCGATGTCGATCTGTTTGGCCGACACCCCCGGCACGTCACTCCCCTGCGCGCCGGCGGGCACGCTGAGCGCGAGCGTCGCGCCGACGACCGCCAGTACGAGCGCAATGCCCACCACACGACTCTTGCCTTGAGCAATTCCCATGGTCCCCCCCAGGTTGCGCATGACCTTACTGATCGGCGCCCCCCTGTCAACGTCGCCCGATGCGCACCCAAGGTGGGCTCGATTCGGACATTCGGTCGAGGACTTGTCCCTGGCCTACGCCGTAGTGTCTGCTTACTGCAGCGAGGCCTGGGACGAGGGGATCCAATGCTTGACGTAGTCATCAAGGGCGGCGAGGTCATCGACGGCATCGGGCGCGGCGCGCCGCCGGGCCGACGTCGGCATCAAGGGCGATCGCATCGTCAAGATCGGCGAGATCACAGAGGATGCGGTCCACACGATCGACGCCACCGGCAAGTTGGTCTCCCCCGGGTTCATCGACGTGCACACCCACTTCGATGCCCAGGTGTTCTGGGACGGCGCGCTCACACCGTCGCCCTTGCACGGCGTCACCACCGCGCTCGCCGGCAACTGCGGATTCACCATTGCACCGTTGTCCGACGATCCGGCCGACGCCGAGTACCTCCTGCGCATGCTCGCCCGCGTGGAAGGCATGCCGGTCGACACCCTCCGCACCGGCGTGCCCTGGAACTGGAAGAGCACCGCCGACTACTTCGACCGGATCGACGGAACCGTGGGGATCAACCTCGGGTTCATGATCGGCCACTCGGCGATCCGGCGCATCGTGATGGGTCCCGAAGCAACGAAGCGCGAATCCACGCCCGAGGAACTCGAGCAGATGAAGGCGCTGCTACGCGCCGGACTCGAAGCCGGTGGCCTCGGGTTCTCTACGAGCTACGCCGCGCACGCACAACGACGCCGACGGCAACATGGTCCCGTCGCGCAACGCCGCGACCACCGAACTGATCGAGTTGGCGCGGGTCGCGGGCGAGTTCGAAGGCACCGGCCTCGAGATCATCCCGCAGGTCGGTCCGACGTTCGACCAGTGGGCCGTCGAGCTGATGACCGACATGTCGGTCGCGGCGCAGCGGCCCATCAAC
The DNA here is from genome assembly GCA_963760725.1 of uncultured Gammaproteobacteria bacterium. Taxonomy (GTDB): domain Bacteria; phylum Pseudomonadota; class Gammaproteobacteria; order Steroidobacterales; family Steroidobacteraceae; genus SCUD01. Next base: position 42,110 of record CAVXET010000005.1, on the reverse strand, counting down.
TGGAACGTGATGACCGTCAACGCAGGCCAACTTCAACGAGTGCCTGGCCAAGCTCGCGGCGGGCGACGCCGCCCGCGCCAAGGGCGGCAAGATCGTCGCGCTCACCATTCCGATCAGCTTCGGCGCACGCTTCTCGTTCAACAGCGGGTTCGTGCTCGACGCGATGCCCGGTTGGGAAGGTGCGATGCACTCGTCACGCGACGAGAAGCTCCGCCTCCTCCGCGACCCAGGCGCACGCGAGGCGTTGAACGCCAAGGCGCAATCGCCCGACAACCCGATGCGCATGATCGCCGACTGGGGCACCAAGGTCATCTTCGACGTCGTGGCCCCGGAGAACGAGCAGTACCGCGGACAGAAGGTGGCCGACATCGCCGCCGCCGAAGGCCGCGACGCGTGGGACGTGCTGTGCGACATCGCGGTGGCCGACGAGCTCAACACGAGCTTCGGCACGCCGGTCCCGGTGGAGACCGAAGAAGACTGGAAGGCGCGGCATCGAAGTGTGGCGCGACTCGCGCAGCGTGATCGGTGCATCCGACGCCGGTGCCCACTTCGACCTGCTCGCGTCGTTCAACTACGCGACCGCGATGCTCGAGCGCGCGGTGCGGAAGCGTCAGATGCTCTCGTTCGAAGAGGCCATCCACCTGATGACGCAGGAACAAGCCGAGCTCTACGGCATCCGCGAGCGTGGCCAGCTCCGCGAGGGCTGGTACGCCGACGTGATCGTCATCGATCCGAACACGATCGCCACCGACGACGTGGTGATGCAGTTCGACCTCCCGGGGAATGAGGGACGGCTGTACGCAGGCTCCACCGGTGTCGACCACGTGCTCGTGAACGGCGAACCAATCGTGACCGACGGTGAGCTCACCGACAACCGCTCGGGGACGCTGCTTCGGTCCGGGCGCGACACCGCCACTCCTTCTCTCGTCTAATCCTTCTTTCGTCTAAGGACCCGGTTAATGACAAACGTGATGGATGGAATCCGTGTGCTCGAGGTCGCGGAGCACACCTTCGTTCCGCTCGCCAGCGCAGTGCTGGCGACCTGGGGCGCCGACGTGATCAAGATCGAGCACCCCGAGCGCGGCGACGCCATGCGCGGCCTCGCGAGTAGCAGCGGCGTCAACGTGGGCAGCGGCGGCGTCCACGTCCTGATGGAGCACTCCAACCGCGGGAAGCGCAGCCTCGGCCTCGACATCAGTGACCCCGACGGTCTGGCGCTGCTCTACCGACTAGCCGAGTCGTCGGACGTCTTCCTCACCAACAAGCTCCCGCGCGTGCAGGAGAAGCTCCACATCACGCCCGAAGAGATCTCTGCCCAGAACCCGAACATCATCTACGTTCAGGGCAGCGGGTATGGCAGCCGGGGTCCCGACGTCGACGCCGGCGGCTACGACTCGTTGGCCTTCTGGGCGCGCTCCGGTGTCGCGGTGGCCAACACTCCCGCCGAGCTCGACGCGCCGCTCGGACAGATGGTCCCGGCGTTCGGCGACTCGATCGGCGCGATGTTCATCGCCGGCGCGATCTCTACCGCGCTCTTCCACCGCGAGCGCACCGGCGAGGCGCAGGTCGTCGACGTATCGCTTCTCGGGTCGGGGATGTGGGCCTTGAGCGCCGGCATCGGGCTCGCACTGCAGAGCGGCACCGCGAGCTTCGCCCTGCAAGCGGCAGGCGGGCGCAACCCGCTCGTAGGCGTGTACCGCACGTCCGACAACCGGTTCATCTCGTTGTGCATGTTGCAGGGCTTCCACTTCTGGCCTGAGGCCTCGAAGATGTTCGGTCATCCCGAGTGGATCGACGACCCGAGGTTCGCGACCAACGAGCTCCTCTTCTCCAACGGTGCGGCGGCGGCGGAGCTGGTCACCGAAGCATTCCTGACCGACACCTTCGCCAACTGGAAGGCGCGGCTCTCAGCCCAGAAGGGCCCGTGGGCGCCGGTGCAGAACATGCTCGACATCGCCGACGACCCGATGGTCGACGCCAACGGGTACATCGCGGAGACGAAGACCGCCGGAGGGCAATCCCTTCCGCTTGGTGACGCCGCCCATGCAGTTCGGCGGCGTGTCCGCTCCCGCGATGCGTTCGCCCGAGTTCAACGAGCACGGCGACGACATCCTGCAATCCGAACTGGGTCTCGACGACGAGGCCCTCATCGACCTGAAGATCCGAGGCATCGTGACATGAGCGCAATTCAGGAAATCCCGGTCGCGACCATTACGGGTGAGGCGACGACCCTCGCCGAGCACGACGGCAAGGTGCTGCTCGTGGTGAACGTCGCATCGCAGTGCGGACTGACGCCGCAGTACGAAGGGCTAGAGGCGCTGTACGAGAAGACGAAGGACCGCGGCTTCGCGGTGCTCGGCTTCCCGGCCAACAACTTCGGAGCACAGGAGCCCGGCACCGACGAAGAGATCATCGAGTTCTGCACGTCGAACTACTCCGTGCAATTCCCGATGTACTCGAAGATCAGCGTGGTGGGCGACGATCAGCACCCGCTCTACAAGGAGCTCACGTCGGCCATCCCGCGCGCCGACGGCGGCGACGCCGAGGCGTTTCGCGAGCGGCTCCGCGGCTTTGGCATGACCCCCACCGAAGAGCCCGACATCCTCTGGAACTTCGAGAAGTTCCTCATCGGGCGCGACGGCACCGTTGTCGCACGCTTTGCTCCCACCACCACACCCGACGACCCCGCCATCGTCGAAGCCATCGACGCCCAACTCGCCCGTCTGAAATTTCGCTAAGGTCACCGCTTGGCCCAGATTCGGCGCTTCGCGGTTTCCGTACTACTCGCACTCGCGCTGACGGCCGGCGCGCTCGTTTCACCGGCCAGCGGGTCCGCGCGGGCCGGCAGCGCCGACCTCGCCACGACGTCCCCGAGCAACATCCCGCCCGGCGCGTTCACCGGCGTCACACCGTTCCGCGCGCTCGATACCCGGGACGCGGGCAAGGGCCCGTGCGTCTCCGGCCTGCGCGGCCGCACGCTGAAGCTCACCGGCCTCGGCGGCGTCCCCGACGACGCCGCGGCGGTGGCGCTCAACGTCACCGTCACCGCACCCACGGCCGACGGGTTCCTCACCGTCTACCCCGCCGGGCAGACGCTGCCGACCGCATCGAACCTCAACTACCTCGCCGGACAGACCGTCCCGAACATGGTCACCGTCGCGCTCGGCACCAACGGATCCATCACCCTCTACACGCTGACCGGGTGCCCCCACGTCATCGTCGACATCGCCGGCTGGTACAAGGCGGGAGCGCCCGTCGGTGACGGTGGCTTCACCGGGGTCACGCCGTTCCGCGCGCTCGACACGCGCGACGTAGGCAAGGGTCCGTGCGTCTCCGGTGCGGGCGGTCGCACGCTCAAGCTCACCGGCCTCGGCGGCGTCCCCGACGGCGCCGCGGCGGTGGCGCTCAACGTCACCGTCACCGCGCCGAGCGGACCCGGCTTCCTCACCGTCTACCCGGCGGGCGCCACCCTCCCGACTGCGTCGAACCTCAACTACGTCGCCGGACAGACCGTCCCCAACATGGTCACCGTCGCGCTCGGCACCAACGGATCCATCACCCTCTACGCGCAGAACGGGTGCCCCCACGTCATCGTCGACATCGCCGGCTGGTACACCGCCGCGCCCGCGGACCCGGGCGGCTTTACCGGAATCACACCCGCACGCGTGCCTCGACACCCGCGAGTACTCGTTCGGCCCCGGCGGCGTGCTCATCCCGCCAACCTGCGTCGGATCCGGTGGCCGGACGATCCAGATCGCCTCCGCCTACGTGCCGTCGTTGAACGACTTCCTCCCGGCGAAGCTCGCGTCGGTCGCGCTCAACGTCACCGTCACCGCACCGAGCGGAGGCGGCTTCCTCACCGTCTACCCCGACGGACAGCAAGCTGCCGACGGCGTCGAACCTGAACTTCGTCGCCGGCCAGACCGTCCCCAACATGGTCACCGTCACCGTGGGCGACACCGGTTCCATCACGATCTACTCGAACAACGGCTGCCCTCACGTCATCGTCGACATCGCCGGCTGGTACGACCCGCCGCCGCCGTGCACGCTCGGTGCGCCCGACGGGCTCGATCACTACGCGTTCAACTCGCAATCCGACGGCTGTCCGCTGCGCTGGGACTCGTGCGCGGTCATCCCGTGGAAGTACAACCCCGCGTCGGTGAACCCATCGGGTGGATCGCTGACCGTGACCCAGGTCCAGGACGCGGTCGCCAAAGTCGAAGCGGCGACCGGGCTCGACTTCGTGTACGGGGGCACGACGACCGACACCTGGGACACCTGGACCGGACCGGGCATCCTCATCGACTGGGGTCCGCTAAGCGGCGGTCCCATCGGCCTCGCCTCGTACAGCTACTACCCCGGCGAGACGCGAATCCTGTTCGCCAAGATCCGCTTGGAGTCGACGTACAACCTCACGTATCCCAGCGACACCATGGGTTGGTACGACGTGCTCCTGCACGAGCTCGGCCATTCCGTCGGCCTCGCGCACGTGGGCGACACCGTGCAGGTCATGTATCCCGTGTACTCGGTGGTCCACGGCGAGTACGAGACCGGTGACCTCGACGGCCTCCACTACGTCGGTGCGGATCAAGGTTGCATGCCGCCGTGGATGCACGCGACCGAAGCGGACACGATCGAGGTCATCGTCCCGTAACTGCACCGCGCGGTCGGTCAGTGGCTGACCGCGTGCGGGAGGTAGAGCTCCTCGAGCCGGGCAACGTCGGCAGGATCGAGGGCAAGGTCCACCGCGGCGAGCGCGTCATCGATCTGGCCCGGCTTCGTCGCGCCCACGATCGGCGCGACCACGCCTGGACGCTGGAGCAGCCACGCCAAGGCAATCTGGGCGGGCGCGACCCCGCGCTCACGCGCGACTTCCACCAAACGATCCACGACGTCGAAATCGGCGTCCGTGTACAGGCTCGCACCTCGGTCATCCGTCTGCGCGCGTTGTGTGAGCATGACCCCGTCGCGCGTGCGGTTCCCTCCGAGCATCCCGCGTGCGAGCGGACTCCACGGAATCACTCCGACACCTTGGTCGATGCACTGCGGAATCATCTCGCGCTCTTCCTCGCGATAGATCAAGTTGTAGTGGTTCTGCATCGACACGAACCGCGTGAGCCCATTCAGTTCCGCGACGTGTTGCGCCTTCGCAAATTGCCACGCGTACATGCTGCTGGCACCGATGTACCGCGCCTTGCCCGCGCGCACAACGTCGTGGAGCGCCTGCATCGTTTCTTCGATCGGCGTCCGGCCGTCCCAGCGGTGGATCTGGTACAGGTCCACGTAGTCGGTGCCAAGGCGCGTCAACGACGCGTCGATGGCGGAGAGGATGTGCTTGCGGCTGAGTCCCCATCCGTTCTCGCCGCGTGTGGTGGGCATGAACACCTTGGTTGCGATCACCATCTCGTCGCGCGTCAGGAACTTGCCAACGAGTCGTCCCGTCGCGACTTCGCTCATGCCTTCTGAGTACGCATCCGCGGTGTCGAAGAAGTTCACGCCGCTTTCAATCGCGGTCCGCACGATCGGTTCCGCCGCGGCTTCGTCGATCACCCACACGCGGTCACTGGTGTCGCCGTAACTCATCATTCCGAGACAGATCCGCGACACGCGCAGTCCGGTCGATCCCAGGTTCGTGTACTTCATCGTTCGTACTCCCAAATAAATCGTTTGACCTTGCGGGCGCGTTGCTCCATCATGTCTCTTCCTATGGCACGCATATTCACCTCCGCAAAGTTGCTCCGGGCCCCAGCCCCGTCGAGTGCTTACGCGCACGCGTGCCGACCCGAGCGATTCCTGGATCAACAGGAATCACCGGGAAGTCGAGTCACCGACAAACCCGGTGATCTCGATAGGCGCTGGTGAGCGCAGCCCAACTCGGCTGACCCCAGCACTTCTTTCCACAACGCGCGCAGTTTGTTTGGCGCGTGCATTTCCTATGCGCTCGAGCCACGGCGGCGCCGCGGTCTCCAACACCGACGGCCGGGGGTTCGACTCCTTCCGAGCGTGCAATGCGCCGGATCGCCAATCCGGACACCAGCTCCTTGACAACTGCAGAGGCATCAACATCGGGGCCGTCCAGTCGGCTCCGAAGTTGGGTCGGTCGCGCCATGGGGCGCAGCTGCCCGTAAAGCAGCCGTCGATCGACACAGGGGGTTCGATTCCCTCCCGACCCACCACGCGCGTCAGGCCGAACTGGCGAGGCACCCGGCTCTTACCCGGGAGAAACTGGGTTCGAGGCCCAGGGCGCGCACTGCAAGAGAAACATCCATGCCGCCGTAGCTCAGCTAGCAGGTAGCGCCGGCCCGTCAAGCCGGAGGTCGCGGGTGCAAGTCCCGTCGGTGGCGCGCAAGGAACACCAGGTCGACGTGGCCGAATGGAGAAGGCACCGGTCTACGAAACCGGAGGGATGCAGGTTCGACCCCTGCCGTCGACGCACCAACAACTCGCCGTAGCTCAGCGGACCAAGAGCACTGCGTTCCGAGCGCAGAGGTCGCACGTTCGAATCGTGCCGGCGAGGCAGTCAAGGAAGTGACCCGGCTGGATGAGGAGCCTGTCTCGAAAACAGGTACGGGTCGCAAGACCCTTGGGCGTTCGAGTCGCCCCGCTTCCGCTCTCGTCGCGATGGTCCACTGGTCAAGACGCCGGGCCCTCAACTCGGAAATCGGGGTTCGATTCCCCGTCGCGACACGCAACGCAATGCCAGGTAGTCGAGCGGTAAGACGTCCGGCTGTTACCCGGAAGGCGGGGGTTCGATCCCCTCCCTGGCAGCACATTCTCGATCCGATGCGAGAGAACGGGGTTACTTCATCCCAGAAATCAAGCGCCTCGTTCCGCTTGGTTCACGGATCGACTTCTCCCGTGGTCGTCGTCTAACGGTCAGGATCCCGGCCCGCCACGCCGGCGATGAGGGTTCGAGTCCCTTCGACCACACCGATCCACACCACCTGCCATCACCACTTGCCGGCGAGGTCCTGAGGGTAAGGACGCTCGGCTCGTACCCGAGAGGCAGCGGGTTCGATCCCCGCCACCGGCTCCATCGCGACACCGCAACAACGCAAGGTCCTGAGGCTCTGACGGCGGAGCGGCCGGTTGAAACCCGGCAGGGGGAGGTTCGAGCACTCCCGGGACCACGCACGAACAGCAACACCAGGAAGGCGACACAAGGGGCGTGAGCCAGACCGGGACGGCACCGTGCTGATACCGCGGGATGACGTGGTTCGACTCCACGACGCCCTACCAAGCAAGCAAGGCAACGACGAGTAGGTCAGTGGTCAGACCGCCTCTCTTACAAAGAGGATGCCGGAGGTTCGAATCCTCCCTCGTCGACTGTGACCGAGGTCTGAAGTGGTCGAGACGCCGGGTCGTGACCCCGGAGGTAGCCGGTTCGAGTCCGGTCGGTCACCCCATCGCACACGCGAAAGCAGACGCGGGGGATCTGGAGATCAGCCGGGCTTCATACGCCCAGCCTCGCGGGTTCGATTCCCGCCCCCGCTACCAGGGCCGGTGGCGTAATTGGAAGCGCAGCTCCCTTGCAAGGAGAAGGTTGCGGGTTCGAATCCCGCGCGGTCCACTCCCGGTGCTCAACTCGCCGGCTTCGACGCGCAATTCGCATCGAAGAAGACGCGCACTTGGGTAATGAGTCCGTCTCGGTTGAAGACGAAGTTCAGGTGGAGCAGGAGCAAGGTCGCGTCGTTCTCACCGTGCTCGATGAGGAGCCGGGCGATCTGCAGGGCCTCGTCACCGACCACGATGAGCCGCTCCGGGAAAAATCGGAGCGAGACACCGGACGCCACCATGCCTTCGAAGAACTTCCTGAGTGCGCCCTTGTCCGACGCCAGGTGGTTCCCGATTGGATCCTCGAAGGACAGCTCTTCCGCGAAGAGCGAGAGTCTCGTCTCGACATCTCTGGACGTGTACGTGCCCATGAAACGATCGATGACGCTCTCGATGTGTGATCGCTCGACCATCGAGGGAACCGCCGCCAGGAACGCGTTGAACCGCGACTCGTGATCCGATGGACTCATCGGTCGCCTCCGTCCGAAAGGTTCCGCACGGTACTGCACCTGGACGAAGCGCAACTGGAAGCGCGCCGGCGTCGGAAGCCGGAGGTTGGGAGTTCGAATCTCTCCGTCCAGACCAACACACGGAAGACCAACACCCTTTGCGAGGTGGTGGAACGGGAACCACACCTGGCTCTGAACCAGGAGGACCGGGTTCGAGACCTGGCCTCGCAGCTCAAAGATGTCTCTGCAGTTGTCGGAGTTCATTGACATCTGAATCGGCCTGATGCGTAGACGGGGGTTCCTTCACAACGAAATGGTGGTCGCGGGTTCGAGTCCCGTCGTCCGAGCGATCGGACGTAGCTCAGATGGCAGAGCACCAGTGTCCTCCGTTGCTTTGGTTCACAGGCCGATCGATCTCCCGGTCAGCTGCGCCGGAACGGGCTTCCTTCTGGAAGAGGACCGCACGGGCAACCGTCGGCCGCCGTTCAACTCGGCATCGCTCGTCCATTCAGTTCCCTGACCGGACCTTCGCACCACACACCAACAGAAAGAAAGAGACGAAAGAGGTACGACCATGGGCAAGTTCTCGGGTTCCAAGCGCCGGATGCTCCGGCCCAATCTCACGGCAGCAGTGCAGACGCTCTCGAAGCGCGTCTTCACCTACGAGGGCGGCGTGGGCTACGCGCGCGACCCCGAGTCGGACCTGTTTCTGCTCGCGGCCACGAACATGGTGGGTGAGGACACGTTCTACGAGCGCGCCGCGGATCGCGACGACGCGCGCTTCGTGAAGCTCGTGCGCGAGGTGACGAAGGCGAACCCGACGTTCATCTCCGGCGACGTCGAGAACGGCAAGGTGGGTCTCGTGCAGTACCTGCGCGAGACGATGCTGATGCGCTCGGCGTCGGTCGTGATGGCCGCGGAGTACGTGGCGGCCGGCGGTCCCGGCGGTCGGTCGGTGGTCGCGCGCGCGCTTCAGCGTGCCGACGAGCCGGCCGAGATGCTGGGCTACTGGATCACGACGCACGGTCGCAACGTCCCCATGCCGGTCAAGCGTGGTGTCGCCGACGCGGCGCGGCGCCTGTACAACCAGCGCGCCGTGCTTCGCTACGACGGCCTGACGCGTCAGATCCGTATGGCCGACGTCATCGAGCTCACGCACCCGAAGCCGCGCGACGCGGCGCAGTCGGTGCTGTTCAAGTACCTGCTCGACCGTCGTCACCACAACGATGCCGTTGCGGACTCGGCAACGCTGCCGACGCTCGCGGCCACGGCCGCGCTCGACGCGGTTCCGGTCGAGGAGCGTCGGGCGGTGCTGCGCGCTCGCGGTCCGGCCGCGCTGGCCGAGGCCGGCACGTCGTGGGAGCGGCTCTCGGGTTGGCTTCCGGGCGGCATGGACGCGGAGGCGTGGGAGGCAGTGCTGCCGTCGATGGGCGTGATGGCACTCGTACGCAACCTGCGCAACTTCGACCAGGCCGGCATCTCGGAGCGTTCGATCGACGCGGTCATCGCCAAGATCACGAACGCAGACGAGGTGCGCGCGGCGCGGCTGTTCCCGTACCAGGTGTGGGCGGCGTACCGCTACGCGCCGTCGGACAACTGGAAGCGCGCGCTCGGCCGTACGCTCGATCTCACGGTCGCGAACATCCCCGCGCTCGACAACACCCTTGTTGTGATCGATACGTCGGGCTCGATGCAGGGCCACGTCTCGAATCGGTCGGCAATGTCGCGCGTCGAGGTTGCCGCGGTAATGGCCATGGCGACGGCAAAGCGTTCGCGGGATGTCGACGTCGTGATCTACGGTCAGACGAACGCGCAGCTGCGGTTCCGCCGCGGTGCGTCGGTGCTCGATGGCGTGCGTGAGGTGGTTGGCCGGATCGGCTCGGTCGGCCACGCGACGTTCGGCCACACGGCTGTCGCGCAGTGGTTCGATCCGTCGCGGCACCGTCGCGTCGTGATCTTCACCGACGACCAGCAGCAGGACGCGGGCAAGGTCCGCCTTGACCACGTTCCGCTTGTGTACACGTTCAACCTCGCGGGTTACGCCCCGTCGGCACTCGCGGCGGGCGCGCGGGGTCGGTACACGCTGGGCGGCTTCACCGACGCGACGTTCACGGCGATGCAGGTGCTCGAGGAGGGCCACAACGCGCAGTGGCCGTTCTGATCACCGGCATCTCAGGACGGGTCGGGGAACTGCTCCCCGACCAGCTGCTCGCTGAGCGTCCACCAGCGTTCGGCGGCGGCGGGGTCGGTGGCGTAGGCCTTGGCTTCCGCGACCGCGCAGTCGGCGAGGTAGGTCCCGCCCTCGGGTTCAATCCCGAGGGCGGTGGCCGCCCACACCGACGTCGCCGCACCCACATCCACACCGACCATGGGCGGCAGCGCGCCACCTCCGGGAGCCGCCTTCGCCCGGGCCACGAGGTCGGCCATGTCTTCGCGCGTGAAGTGCCGACCGAGGTCGGTGGCCACCATGCCGGGATGGACCGCGTACGCGTGGACGCCAAGCGGTCCGTACCGACGCTCGAGCTCCACCGCATGAAGGATGTTGGCCGTCTTCGACTGCCCGTAGGCATCCATCTTGGAGTACGGGGTGTGCTCGAAGTTCGGATCGTCCCAGTGGATGTCGGACGCCGCGTGCCCGGCTGAACTGAGCACCACGACGCGCGCGGGTGCGCTCGCCGTGAGCAGAGGGAGCAGCCGACCTACCAGTACGAAGTGACTGAGGTGATTGGTGCCGAGGTGCGATTCGAAGCCGTCGTCGGTCTGCCCGAACGGCATCGCCATCACCCCCGCGTTGGCGATGAGCAAGTGCAACTGGTCGTGGGTCGCCATGAAGCGGTCGGTGAACGCCCGCACGCTTTCCAGCGAGCCGAGTTCCAGCACTTCGTACGTGACGTCGGCGCCCGGGACCGCGGTACGGAGCTCCTCGAGCGCCGCCGCGCCCTTCTCGTCGGAGCGGGCGGTGATGGTGACGGACGCACCGGCCGCGGCGAGCGCCCGGGCCGTCTCCATCCCGATCCCGGTCGTGCCACCGGTCACGAGCACCACCCGGCCGGTGAGGTCTACGCCGGCGAGGACGTCGGTGGTTGTGGTGGTGGGCGCGTCGGTCACAGGGCCCCATCTTGTCTGAGACATGTTGTCTCCGCTCGTAACATCTGGTTCATGACGACCGAACTGTCGACTGAGCTGTTCCTGCCCGATCCCACGCCCGCGAGGTGAAGTACACGATCATCTCGGTGGACGATCACGTGTGCGAGCCACCGCACACGTTCGAAGGCCGGATGCCCGCGGAGTTCCAAGACCGCGCACCGCGGATCGTCGAGAACGAGCACGGTCACCAGGTATGGGAGTTCGAGGGTTCGCGTCACTTCCAGGTTGGGATGAACGCGATCGCCGGGCGGCGTCCCGAGACGATCAAGCGCGAGCCATTCCGCTTCGACCAGATGCGCCCGTCCTGTTACGACGCCGACGCGCGCGTCAAGGACATGGACATCAACGGCGTGTGGGCCGCGGTGAACTTCCCGTCGCAGATCACCGGCTTCTCGGGCCGTGTCTTCTACAACGCCGAGGATCCCGAACTCGGGCCTTGCGTGCACTCGCGGCGTGGAACGACTGGCTCTACGAAGAGTGGTACGAGCCGCACCGCGAGCGCATCATCCCCGTGGGCATCACGTTCCTCGCCGACCCCCAACTCGCGGTTGAGGAGATCCATCGCAACGCGGCCCGCGGGTTTACCGGCATCAGCTTTCCCGAACGACCGCACGACGTCGGCCTGCCGTCGCTGTGGGACCGCGACCACTGGGATCCGATCATCGCCGCGTGCGACGAGACCGAGACCGTCGTCTCGCTGCACGTCGGCAGCTCCGGGATGGGCGGCTTCCCGCCCGGGGCACCGCCGTTCGAGTTGGGCGCGGTGCTCTTCGGGCAGCAATCGCTGCGCAGCTCAGTGGAGTGGCTGTGGTCCGGGTACCCGGTGCGGAACCCCACGTTGAAGATCGCGCTCAGCGAAGGCGGCATCGGCTGGGTGGCCATGCTGCTCGACCGCCTCGACAACCTCGTCGACCGTTCGGGGTACGGCGGCGAGTGGGATGAGCGGCCGGCCGACGTATTGCGGCGGAACTTCTGGTTCTGCACGCTCGACGATCCGTCGACGATCGACACGCGCTACACGATCGGCGTCGAGAACATCATGGTCGAGTGCGACTTCCCCCACGGCGACGGCACCTGGCCCGACACGCAGCTCGTCATCGAGAAGGCGTGGGGCCATATCCCGAAGCGCGAGCTCCGGATGATGTGCAGTGAGAACGCCGCCGCGCTCTACCGGCACCCGCTCCCGGACGTCGTCCTTCCTCTCGACGACTAATTCCGTCGTCGGAATCCACCCGATACGGTCTCGCCCGATGGCTCATGACGAGTTCGAGATCCGGCACAACGACTTCGCCCTCGAAGAAGAACATGAAGAGCTCCGCGACGTCGTCCGCGCGTTCTTGGCCCGTGCGTGCACGATCGACACGGTGCGGGAGGCGGAGCCACTCGGATTCGACGCGGCGCTGTGGAGCAAGCTGGCCGATTTACGACCGGTTGCCACCGGAGTGGCCGAAGATCGCGGCGGTGACGGAGCCGGGCTCCTCGAACTCGCCCTGATCGCCGAGGAGCACGGGCGGGTCATCGCCCCGGTGCCCTTCGTCGAGAGCATGGTCGCGGCGCGAGCCCTCGCCCGCGTCGACGCCGAGACCGACCAGCGACGACCTGCTCAGCGCCGCGATGGACCACACGACGATCGTGGCCTTCGCGCCCCAAACGCTTCGAGGCACGAACGCGGTCCTGGTGCCCGGTGGTGCGTGTGCGCAGCACGTGGTCGCCCTCCACGACAACGAGTTGGTCTTGTTGACGCGCGACGTTCCGCCGCCCCTCGCACCCAACCGATCGTCGCTGCCGATCGCGTGGTGGGACGCGGGCACCGCGTCCGGGACGCAACGAACGCGGCTGGCGAGCGACGACCCCGAACGCGATTTCGCCCTCGCCCGCCGCGACTGGTGCATCCTCATCGCGGCGGCGTTGGTCGGAGTGGCGCAAGCCGCGCTCGACCTGGCGGTCGAACACGCCAAGGAACGCGAGGCATTCGGCGTTCCCATCGGCTCGTTCCAAGGCGTCGCTCACCCACTGGCCGACGTCGCCACCGACGTCGTGGCGGCGCGCCGACTCGTCCACAAGGCCGCGTGGTTCGTCGACCACGAGCCCGACGCGCTCGGTGGGCTCGTGGGGATTGCCTTCTTGCACGCGCACCGCACCGCGAGTCGGAGTGTGGACGTGAGCGTGCACACGCACGGCGGCGTGGGCGTCACGTCGGAGGCGCCCGTCGAGCAGTACTTCCGCCGGGCGAAGGGCTACTCGCTCGTCGGCGGCGATCCGGAGCATGAGCTGCAGCGCATTGCCGACGACCTCTACGGTCGCCTCGACCACGCCGGGGCGCGTCGATGAACTTCGCCCCCGTTGACCTCGACCAGGAAACGCTCGAGTTTTGGCGCGACGTCCGGGAGTTTCTCGACGAGCACCTGACCGATGAGATCCGTCAGGAGCAACGACTGCACGGCGACGGCATGTCGCGCGTGCTCCACCTGGCGCTCGGATCGCGTGGTTGGGTGATGCCCGCATGGCCGGTCGAACAGGGCGGCGCCGGTCTCGACGCCGTCCGGCTCACGATCCTCCAGCGCGAGCTCTACGCGCGCGACTACCCGTACCAAGTCGCGGGTTCGAACTCACTCGTGCTCGAGCCCCTTCGCCGGTTCGGCTCCGAGGAACTCAAAGCGGACCTCCTCCCCCGTTGCACTCGGGGCGAGGCGGTGTGCGCGCTCGGCTACACCGAACCCGGCGCGGGATCCGACGCGGCCGCGGTGCAGACCCGCGCGATTCGCGACGGCGAAGAGTGGGTGGTCACGGGTCAGAAGATGTTCTCCACCGGCGCGCACCTCGCCGACTATTCGATGGTGTTGGCCCGCAGCAACCCCGATGCCCCCAAGCACAAGGGCCTCACCATGCTCGTCGTGCCGCTGAAGGTGCCCGGCGTCGAGATCCAGGCGGTCGAGACCATGGGCGGCGAACGCACCAACATCGTGTTCTTCGACGAGGTCCGGGTGCCGGACTCGCACCGGCTCGGCGATCCCGACGGCGGCTGGGTCGTGGCGTCGGCCGCGCTCGGGGCCGAGCACTTCATGGGCGATCGGGCCAAGGAAGTCACGATTGAGCGCGAGGCTCCCTACACGTGGGCGATGCGCCGGGTCCACGACGCGGCGTTGGCCTGGGCCCAGTCACATCCCAGCGTGGAGCACGATCGGGCCATCGACGATCCGCACGTGCGTCGCCGACTGGCGGAGGCGGCCCTGGCCACCGAAGTGGCGGCGGCGAGCCCCGCGCTCTACGGCCGCAACTCGTCGTCGATTGGACTCATGGAACGGGCGGGCGATCTCACCGACCTCATCGGCGCCGAGGCACTCCTCCTCGGCGAGGTCCACGGCCGACCGCCGAGTGCGGGACTCGATCCGGAACTCGTCGGCGAGATGTACTACTTCGCGCCGGCAACCGCGATCTACGGCGGAACCGTCGAGATTCAACGGAACCTCATCGCCGAGAAGGTCCTCGGCCTCCCTCGCAGCACCCCGCGCGAGCAGCCGCGCTGACGCGACTCAGTCCATCGCGATCGCACGCTGGGCGGGATCGCCTTCGTCGATGATCCATCGGCACATCCGGCGCAGGACCTCGATCGCGTCCTGCGGAATGGTCTGGTTGTCGCCGTTCGCGGCCGCGCCGCCGAGCGTGACGACTCGTTGCACACCTGCGAGCGCCAGTGCATCGCGGCAGGCGCTCGCGGAGCTCCGGGGGATACACACCACAGGTCTGCGTGACCGACGAGATGCCCTCCAGTACCGGCGCGAGGTCTTGGACCGGTACGAGGTTCACGTACCGCGCCGCGAGCGACGCGAGATAGTCGACCTTGCGCCCGTCCCACGAGATGAGCACTCCCCCATCTCGGGTGCCCCCGCCCACGACTTCCGGCTCACCCGTGAGCAGAGCGACCTCCACCTCGTCACGCAATGAGGACGGAATCCGATCCGCGGGACTGCTGTAGTGCTCGGGCAGATCCTGAATCGCGGCGAACACCGCTGCAGAGAACTCACGCACTGCGGTGTCGGCATCGGCGACGCCACTGACGTCGAAGGAACGCCACTCGCGAGTTGACGCAACCCTCTTGGTTCATCAGCCCGACGTCCATCGCCAGACGCTGCGCGGCCTCTGCGCCCACCGCGGCGTCGGTGAGCACCTCCGAGCCCAGCACCGAGACACTGAGCTTCGGATCGAGCGCGATCAGCTCGACGCCGGGGCCGACGTACTGCGCAACGTGCTTGATGCCGGCCACACCACCCCAGGCCACGATCTTGTCGATGTTCGGGCTCGTGAACGCGACCCGCTCCATCACCTCGTCGCCGCCGCGCCAATGCAGCGCGCTCACGTGCTTGGTGAGCGGGTGATCGGGATCGAGGTCGACCATGGTGCGCAAGATCGCGACCGCGGTCACCGGGTCGTTCGAGGGCGTCTTGATGATCGCGTCACTGCGCGTGATCGCGTTCCGGACGATCGTCTGGGCGGACACTCCGGGACTGTTTCCGGCCACAACGTGCGTGGTGCGCGCGCCGAACGCCCGGATTCGGAGGTCGCGGCCGTCGACCGCGGGCTCATGGGCCCAGCCCTCGATGTACCGCGTGCCCAGCCGGCGCTCCACGGCGTCGCGAATCACATTGGGACGGAAGAACGAGACGAGCTGCTCTTCGTAGACCGTGCGCAGCACCTGCTCCGAGAGGTTGGACGCACTGACGGTGAGCGCGAATGCGTCCTGAAGGTGGACGTTGTGCGCCAACCGCAGCCGGTCACCGAGCGCGGCCAGGAAGTCGATGATCTCGTCGATCGTGATGGTGTGCAGGTCGGCCATGCCCACGCGCGACGACAGCGGAAGCTCGCCGACGAGCATGTGCGGGTCCGGAGTGCGGAAGACGACGTCGCCCGAGCGGTGCTCCACCACGAGGTCCGAGATCACGCGCCGCGGATCACGAACGGGACTTCGACAACAGTCGTAGCGGAGTCGGTGGCCGTCATGTCACGCGCCTTGCGCTCGAAGGAACTCGATCGTTTCGTCGTGGGCCTGGGGGGTTGCCGCACACGAAATCTTGTCGTCCTCCGCGTTCTCGGCCCGCTGGACGTTCGCATCCAGATACGGCCCTTGGCGTTCGCAGGAACAGACCGGGTCCCAGTTCATAGTGACGAGGTCGGTGCTGATGTACCCGCTCCAATACGAGCTCGCGAGGAGATCGATCGCGGCAAAGCGCCCAGTCGTTTGGCCGCCGATCGGCAGTGGTTCGAGCGAGTCGACGTCGAGCACGTACGGGATGAGCCACGGGTTCACGTGGTAGTTCCCGGCCGAGCACTTCGCGTTCATGCCCATGAGCTCGGACATCCCGTACGACTCCTCGACCCACTCGACCCCGGTCCAGTCACGCACCATCTCGTACGAGTTCTCCGGGAGGGTTCGGCCTTTCGAACCGCCGCCGGAAATGATGAACGACGTCGGGTCGAACACGTTCGTGCGCCCGAGCGCGAGCGACGCCGCCGCGGCATCGACGATCGTCGGCCACACACCGCTGATGATGCAACGTTGCCCGCCAAAACGATCAGCGGCCTCAGTTACAAAGTCGTTCATCCGATCGGGGCCCGCACCGGCCACCAGTGCCGCCAACTCCTCGCGACGGTTGCGCAGTCGTTCGGGAAGCTGCGCGGAACTGGGGTCGCCACCGAGCTGCCCGGAGCGCAATCGACCCGCGAGCACCATGAGCTCCGAGCTGAGTGCTCCGGGATAGAGCGCAAGCACGCGTTCCGGATGTTCGCCGCCGGGATCCGTGTGCACGCGGATGAACCAGTCGTAGTGCATGATCGCCGCGCCGTGGCCCGCTTGATAGAAGGGCAGGATGAGCGGCAGGCCCGCGTAGGAGACGTGCACCGGGCCGTCGTCGGTTCCCGCCGCCTCACTCGCGAAGGGCAGCGTCGCGGAACGCCGCACCCATTCGTCGACGCCGCGCGGTACAAACGAGAGCTTCCCTGACGTCGACGACGAATGGCAGATGCGCAGGTTCGTCACGGCCTCGATGCGGTCGAACCAGTCGTCGATCGTCTCGGCACCATCGAGATCGACGCCGGAAAGGTCGTGGGCGGTGAGTTGCTGGAGCCAGCGGGTCAACCGGTCGTACTCACCCTCGTTCAACCACGCGAAGACATACGACTTGTAGACGTTCGACGGGTAGAGCAACCGTCCACCGGTGGCGAGATCCTCGATGCCGTCGACCCCGTTGCGTTCGGCGAGCCGTGACAGCAGGGGCACGTGAGGCCGGAGTGCCTCGTATCGCATCCGCAACGCCTCGAGCTGCAGTTCGCGGATCTCGGAGTACGGAACCGCAAACATCTTGGCCGCGGATCCGAACAACGCCCGCGGGTCGTCCGCCAGGAGTCGAGCGTCATCGGAGGTCATTCACGCTCTCCTGTCATGTTCCTTGGCGCGAGTGGAGTCGCTCGTAGAAGTCCGTCGGATAGGAGACGGGAAGTGCACTCACCGTATCCAGGACCGACGCGGCATCGGGCGGGATGTCGAGTTCGAGGGCGCGGAGCTGCTCGGTCAGCTCCTCCGGACGCTGCGCCGCGGTGAGGACGCACGCGATCCCGGGCTGGCCCAGGACCCAGGCGAGGGCGAGCTGCCCCGGGGTCGCGCCGAGACCCCGTGCCGCCTCGACCAGTGCCGCGGTGATCGTGAACGCACGATCTCCATCACCGAGGTACACGCTGGGCCATTCCGCGATCCGGCTCGAGGCCGGAATCTGCGAGAGTTCCGTCCATCCGCCCGCGAGCAGCCCGCTGTGCAACGGTCCGTAGGCGATGAGTCCGATTCCGAGCCGGTCGGCACACTCCACGTGCTCACGCTCGATGTCGCGACGGATGAGGTTGTACATCATCTGCACCGACACCAGCTGCGTGAGCCCCCGCGCCTGCGCGACGCCCATCACTTGCGCGACCTGCCACGCGAAGTAGTTCGAGCAGCCGACGTAGCGAACCTTGCCCGCGTGGACGAGGTCGTCCATCGTGCCGAGTGACTCTTCGAGCGGCACGGTGTTGTCGAAATGGTGGAGCTGGTACAGATCGATGTAATCGGTGCCGAGGCGACGCAGCGATGCATCCACCGACGCGTGGATGTGCTTCGCCGACATCCCGCCACCATTGGGTCCGGGCATCGTCGGCAAACCGACCTTGCTCGCGATCACCACTTCATCCCGCACACCGGTGAGCAGCGACCCGAGGATCTCCTCCGACGCGCCGGCGCCGTACACGTCGGCAGTGTCGAAGAAGTCGCCGCCGGCGTCGCGAAACGCAGTCACGATCGCGGCGGCGTCATCCCGATCGCAGCCCCAACCCGGCGTGCCAAAATTCATTGCGCCGAGGCACACACGAGACACTGCGAGGCCCGATGTGCCGAGCATCACGTGGTCCACTCATCCTCCTCACGCGTTTCACTGGCTCTCAAACGTTTCACTGGCTCTCAGGCGTTTCACCGGCCGATTGTCTCGCCCAGATCACATAACATATGATCCCTCGCGCCGAACCACCTGGCAAACCGCTACCTACAAGGGGACCGAGTTTGTGAGCACCGCTTCGAGCACGTTGGTGGACTGCATCAACGAGTACCGGCCGTACGAGCGCGCACGCGCCGACCTCGAGCCGCTGTGGCTGGCCGCCGCGAACGAGCGCCTGGCGCAGCAGCGCGAACGGATCCCGGTGCTCGGGCGGCTCGCCGACGAACAGGGCATCCACGAGATCCGCACGCTCGACGACCTCGTCCCCCTGCTGTTCGCGCACTCGAACTACAAGTCGTATCCCGCCACGCTCATCGCCAAGAACCGGTGGGACCTGATGAACCGCTGGCTCGACACGCTGTCGTCGGTGCGAGTCGAGGGCGTCGACGTCGACGGCGTCACCGACCAGGACGAGTGGATCGAGCGCCTCCACGCCGCCGGCCACATGGTGTTCGCGACCAGCGGCACGAGCGGGAAGAACTCCTTCCTCCCCGCCACTCCCTTCGATCGCGACTTCTCGATGCGCGCGCTGCTCCCGATGATCACGTGGGTGCAGCGCACTCGAGCCGAAGCAAGATCGCGCCGTGTTCATCCTCGGCCCGAAGTACGCGCCCAACCGGGTGGCGCAGTACTTCCGCGAAGCTCGCCGAGGCGTTCGGCCGACCCGATGCCCGGTTCTTCCTCACCGACGAGCCGATGCGAGTTTCGCGACATCAGCCGGATGGCGGCGATTCGGCGACGCGATCGCCGCCGGCACGGCGAAGCCGAGCGAGATCGCCGACGTTCGAGGAAGAGGCCCGGACGCGCCAGGCCGACATGGCGCAGCGCCTCGACCAGCTGATCGACGAGCTCCTCGAGCACCGCCACGAGCCGATGATCATCGGCGGCTTCTGGGCGCAGTACTGGATGATCGTCGAACGGGCGCGTGCGCGCGGCATCGGTGAAGGCGAGTTCCACCCCGAGACCGTGATCACCGGCGGCGGCGGCACCAAGGGCGCCAACCTTCCCGACGACTACGAGGCGCAGATCCTCGGCTTCTTCGGACTCACGCGCGGCCAACGTGCAGCTCGGCTACGGCATGTCGGAGCTGTCGGCCGGAGCGCCGATGGTCGACGGACCGCTACCGGCCGATGCCGTGGGTGATCCCGTTGATTCTCGACGACACCGGAGAGAAGCTGCTGAACGCCGACGACGGGCTCGTCGAGGGTCGCTTCGCGTTCTTCGACGTGTCGATCGAAGGTCGGTGGGGTGGTGTGATCACCGGGCGATCGCGTCGTCGCCGACTTCTCGACGCCGAACGTGAGCATCGTCGCACGGGAGTGTCGTGCGCTACAGCGAGCTCGAGGGCGGCGACGACAAGCTCACGTGCGCGGGAACCGTCGACGCGTACGTGCGGGGAGTGATGTCAGTGACCATCCAAACGAGGCGGCGGCCAGGGTC
The DNA here is from genome assembly GCA_963760725.1 of uncultured Gammaproteobacteria bacterium. Lineage (GTDB taxonomy): Bacteria > Pseudomonadota > Gammaproteobacteria > Steroidobacterales > Steroidobacteraceae > SCUD01. The sequence goes on along the minus strand of CAVXET010000005.1, from coordinate 22,006 downwards.
GCGGTGCCGCACGTCGTGCGCGGACAGCGTCCAGGAGCCCGGCGATGACGGCGGGGTCGTCGAGTACGACGGCTTCACCACGCCGCGCCTCGATCTCGACGAGCTGGTGTGGTCCGCGCGCCGAGCCGGGACCCGCGTTCGACCTGCCCGTCGCCGACATCATCGACTTCCTCGTCGCGGTCGGTGAGCGTCTCGATCTCGACACCAACCAGCACCTGCAGCACGCGCTCGAGTTCAGCCTCTCGTTCAGCTCGTTGGGCGAGCGCATCCTGGCCCAGGCCTATCGCGGGTTGCCCGGCGTCTTCGAGCGGTCGTCGTTGTGGTTCCAAGTCGAACAGGAAGTCGGGCGCGCCGCGCTCGACGGTTGGACGCCGAGTGACGGATCCGAACGGACGGGTGCGGCGCATCCGCGCCTTCCCGCCTCGCCTGATCCACGTGCTCGCCGGCAACACGCCGGGCGTCACCGGGATCTCGATCGCCCGCGGTGCGTTCACGAAGGGCGTCCACCTCCTCAAGCTGCCGTCGAACGACCTGCTCACCGGCACCGCGATCCTCCGCACGATGGCCGACGTCGATCCCGACCACCCGGTCACGCAGTCGTTCTCGTGCGTGTACTGGCGCGGCGGTGATCCCGCGGTCGAGGGCGCGCTCTACCGCGCCCAGTACTTCGACCGGCTCGTCGCGTGGGGCGGCGACGCCGCGATCCGCAGCGCGATCAAGTACACCGCGCCCGGCTTCGACCTCGTCTCGTTCGACCCCAAGGTGTCGATCTCGCTGCTCGGTCGCGAGGCGCTTGCGTCCGCAGGACTCGATGGCGGAGTCGGCCACGCGCGGCCGCGATCGACGTGCGGCCTCTTCAACCAGGAGGTGTGCGCGGCGAGCCGCTTCATCTACGCCGAAGGCGATCGCGGATGGCGCTGGCGAACCTGGTGCACGAAGCTCGCCGCTCGAGCTGGCCGTGGAGCGCACCTACACGGACGCGGTTGTCGCGCCGCTGCCGAGCCCGAGCTCCGCGCCGAAGTCGACGTGCTCCGGACGATGGCACCCGATGTACGAGGTGTTCGGCGCCGACGACGGTTCCGGGCTCGTGATCCTGTCCGACGATCCGGTCGACTTCCATCCGGTCGGGCAAGACCGTCAACGTCGTGTGCGTGCCGTCGCTCGACGACGCGCTCGAGTACGTGAACGTCGCGACGCAGACCATCGGCATCTACCCGCGAGTCGCGCGCGGCCGACTACCGCGACCTGCTCGTCGGCTCGGGGCATGCAGCGCATCGTTCCGCTCGGCGAGGTCATCGACGTCGTGCCCGGCGTCCCGCACGACGGCTTCCTCCCGCTGCACCGCTTCATGCGGTGGCTCGTCGACGACTGCTGATGGCCCCGGCGAATCCGCTCGATCCCGATCCCGTTCGCCGCCACGCGGCGTTCGCGCGAGCTCCGAGCCGACGGCGCCGTCGTCCCCCTCGCCGGGGTCGATGGCGTGCGTCGCCGCAGTGCAGTACGACGCGGTCGACGCCGGCCTGCGGAAGGTCGACGACTTCGGCGGCAGCGCCGCGCCAAGACGGCTTGCCCGAGGTCGATCAGAACATCGCGGCCATCCTCGAACCCCGCCACGGGCAGATTCGTCGCATCATCAACTCCGTCGTCGCCTTCCACAAGAGCCAGCAGATCGAGCCGTACCTCCAGGACCTCGACGCAGACGTTGCTCGACGGCTTGTTGGAACGGGCCGAACGTTGCCGGCGACGACGGCGTCGACGTCATGACCGGGTTTGCCGACGTCATTCCGCCCGCGGCGATGGCGTACCTCCTCGGCTTTCCCGAAGCCGACTCCCTCGCGTACTACCAGTGGGGCGACGAGATCGGCCGCCGCTTCCAGGAAGCGGCCGCGACGGGCGCCAGCATCGCGACTGCGGATGCCTGCCCGGATTTCGCGGCGTACGTCGACGCGCGGATCAGTGAGCGAATGGAACTCGCCGCGCGACGCGTGGCCCCAGGATGCGCTCACGCGGTTTCTCGTGACCGAGGTCGACGGCGAGCGCCTCGAACCGCGTGCCATTCGAACGCAGATCATGTTCATGATCGGGGCCGGCAGCGACACGACCCGAAACCTCATCGGCAATCTGCTCTACCGGCTCGCGACCGCACCCGCGCTGTACGCCCAGCTGCGGGCCGATCGCGGCTTGGTCGACGTCGCCATCGAGGAAGCGCTCCGCCTCGACGCGCCGGCGCAGTTCCTCGTTCGCACGTGCCAGCGCGACACGGATCTGGCCGACGTCCCCGTCGAACAGGGCCAACGGGTCTTCATGTGCATCGGCTCCGGCAATCGCGACGACACCGTGTTCGACGATGCCGACGCGTTCCGCCTCGATCGCACGACGCGCGACCACTTGTCGTTTGGATCCGGGCCGCACATCTGTCCGGGCGCGTCGCTGGCCCGGCTCGAAGCGCGGACCGCGTTGCACGCGTTCGTGGAGCGGGTCGAGCGCGTTCAGCCTCGCACCGACCTACGACTTCGATCCCGTGCCGTCGGCGATGTTGCAGGGCCCCAAGACCCTCCGACTGACGCTTACGCCAGCGGTGACCACGACGTAGTTCGCAAGATTCGGCTCGACCCGTCGGCGCCTTCGGAAAGCGTTGGCGTCAACGACCCGGACCAGTCGTTCCACCCGGCGTCGAGGCCGAACACCGGAGTCCACGTGTCGGGTGGCTCCACGCGATAGAGGATGCGGAGCGCTTCTTCGGACTCCACCGCCGGGCGGAACGCGGCCACGCACGTCATCACCGCATCGGCGGCACGGGGTTGCGCGAACTGCGCGGCGCTCGCCGCGTCGATGCCCAGGCCAACGAGTGTGTCTTCACGGAACACCCGCACGTCGTGCTCCTGGGGCTCCGCCGGAACGGACTCGAGATCGAGGTTGGCAACCGGCGACCACGGCGCGGCCACGAGCAGCGTGCTCGTGAGTCCGTACCTCATGGCTTCGGCGCGACCGCTCCACTCGCTGAGATCGCCGCGGCGCAAGCGCCCCACGAGCCGCTCCCACGCCGCGCCATCACGCACCGCCGTGATCGTCACGACTTTGTACGCCTCCCCCGCACCGTGCGTGGAGTTGAAGTACCAGAGCAGGCGCGTGTCGTCGTCGGCCACCGTCGCCGCGTAGGCGGCGCGCAGGTCGTCCTCGAACTCCAGCTCGCGCTCCCCCATCACTGCATGCACGTCGTGAACGAACAGCACTTGTTACTCCATCTCTCTGGCACGCTCCGCGTGCATTTGCATGATTACTCATCGGATCCGTCCGCGACGAGCTGCGTCGTGGCCAGCGCGGCGACGTCGAATCCGAGCCGTCCCAAGTAGCCGCCGAACTCCGTCATCCGGTCGGGAGGAACGGTGAAGCCGCTGGTGTCCATGATCGAGTCGAAGTGGGCGGCAACGTCTTCGGGGGTGAGATCGTCGCCGATGTAGCCCTGGGTGACGCCCAAGAAGACGCGCGAGACGCGCCCGCCGCCCGCCGCGAACAACTCCCCCGTCACCGGACAACTCTCGTGCGTGAGGATCGCGCCCGCCGCGGCCACCCGTTCGGGCGTGAACCGCGTTTCGAGGAACTCGCGGAACGTGGGGTCGGGGATGGTGTCGGTCATGCGGGTGTACGCCGTCGGGAGGAGCGCATTCACGCGAATCCCATCGGCGGCTCCGACCACCGCGAGCCCGCGCGTGAATCCGATGAGCCCCGATTTCGCACTCTGGTAGGCGAGCCCGGCCGGCGACCCGAAGATCGAACCGGACGACGTGTTGACGACGCGGCCGTAGCCCTGCTCCCGCATCGCCGGCCACGCCGGCCGCAGAACGTTGAACGACCCGCGCAGGTGCGTCGCGAGCACGCGGTCGACCGTCGCCTCGGCCATCGCTTCGAACGGCTCCGACTCGAGCACGCCCGCGTTGTTGATCACGATGTCGACCCTGCCCCACGCGTGGAGTGCCGCCTCGACCACGGCCGCGCCCCCCTCGGGTGTCGCGACGGAATCGGAGTTGGCGATGGCCTCGCCCCCGTCGCGCGCGATCTCCGCGACTACTTCGGATGCCGGATCCGCCGACGGCGCCGACCCGTCGATCGACCCGCCCAAATCGTTGACGACCACGCGCGCCCGCGCGCGGCGAGCAAGCGCGCGTGGGCCCGGCCAATGCCGCGGGCGGCACCGGTCACGATCGCAACCCGGCCGTCATAGCGGAGCTCGTTGGTGGACGCACTCATGCTGACCTCACCTCTGTTCTTCTGTCGGCTCGGCCTGCAGCAGCGCCATGACGGCCGCGGGCGCCATGTGGAGTTCGGTGACCCGGGCACCGAACGGCGTCAGCGCATCCTCGATCGCGTTGCTCACCGCAGCCGGCGAGACGATCGCGCCGCCCTCCCCGACGCCACGAACGTTGACCGCGCTCGCGTGCGTGCTTTCCACGTGGTGGACCTCGATGTCGGGCAGTTCCGCGGCCGACGGCACTAGATAGTCGAGGAATGTGCTCGTAAGGAGGTTGGCGTCGTCGTCGTAGTGGATGCGCTCGTACAGCACACTGCTCACGCCTTGCGCGACGCCGCCGCGGATCTGGCCTTCGACGATCGCGGGATTGATCAGTTCACCGCAGTCTTCGAACACGATGTAGTCGGTGACGTTCACCGCGCCGGTTTCGGGGTCGATCTCCACCGCGCAGCAATGGACCGCCTGGCTCCAGCCGGAATCCTCGTTCGTGTAGTCGTAGAGCGCCTCGAGGCCCTTGTCGACTCCGGGAGGCAGCGTGGTCGGCATGTTCCAGGCCACCATCGCGAGCTGCGCGAACGGCACCGCCTTGTCGGGTGATCCCCGGACGAACGCGCGGCCATCGTCGAGGTCGATGTCGTACTCGCTCGCCTCGAGCATGTGCGCGGCGATCCGGCGCATCTTGTCGGCGAGCTCGCGGGATGCACCGCGCACCGCGCCGGTGGTCTTCTGTGCACTCCGGCTTCCCGCGGTGCCGAAGAATTCGAGCGGCCCGACGCTGGTGTCGCCGTGCACGATGCGGACCCGTTCCATCGGGACGCCCAACTCGTCGGCGGCCACCTGCGCGACCGTCGTTTCGTGACCCTGTCCGCCCGGGGTTTGGATGACGGCGACCGTGATCGATCCGTCGAGCTCGACCGTGATCCGCGCCGGCTCACTCGGAGGGATGAACCCGCTCGCCGACGGATGGAAGTTGGCGGGGCCGGGCGCGGGCTCCAGGAAGGTCGCCACTCCGATACCGAGGTAGCGCCCCTCGGCCCGGGCGGTCGCTTGGCGAGCCCGGAAGTCGCGGTACGTCGGATGCTGCTCCACGCGCTCGAGCGACGACTTGACGGTCAGGGCCGACAAGGTTGGACCCGTGACCATCGGGCGCGGGAGCTCGTCCGCGTCCCAGAGATTGCGGCGGCGGAACTCGACCGGGTCCATCCCGATCTCGTGCGCAACAAAATCGAGGGTCCGCTCGCGCAACCACGTCTCGGCCGCCCACGGACCTCGGTAGGTGGTGTACGACGCCTTGTTCGACGCCACGATCGTCGCCGAGAACGAGTAGTGCTCGATCCGGTACGCCGACGGCAGCAGCGTGCGCATGATGGCAACCGTGCCGGTGCGCACGTTGCTCGCGATGGGGTACGCGCCCTGGTCCATGACCAGGGCCACCCGCAGGCCCACGATCTCGCCGTCGTCATTCACCGCGACATCGATGTCGGCGTACTCGTCGCGCGCGTGACCGGCGGTCGCGATGTTCTCGCTCCGGCTCTCGACCCACTTGACCGGCCGCCCCGTGGCCATCGCCGCGGCCGCGACCGCAACATCTTCGTGGCGCACCCACGCCTTCTGTCCGAACGATCCGCCGATGTCGTCGTTGACCACGCGAACGGAATGCACTGGGAGGTGGAGCAACCGCGCCAAGGTCAACCGCACGAGCTGGGGGTTCTGCGTCGCCGCGTGGCACGTCAATTCCCGCCGCCCGCGGTCGAACGTGGCGATGATGCCGCGCGTCTCCATTGGCGCGTTGGTGACGCGATGCTGGCGTAGACGCGTCGAGACCACGCGATCGGCCCGACGAAACGCGTCGTCCGGATCACCGAAGTCACGCGTGTCGGACCACAGGATGTTGGTGCCCGCGTCCTCCCAGATGGGCGGCAGGTCACCAGCCAGCGCTTGCTCACTGGTTCCGATCGGCGGCAACGGCTCGTAGTCGACCACGACCAACTCGGCAGCATCGTCGGCCGCGGCGCGCGAAGTGGCCACGACCATCGCGATGGGGTCGCCCACATGACGAACCTTGCCCGCGGCGAGCGCCGGATACGACGAAGGCCCGAGGAACGTCGGGGCGACCGGATAGTCGATGGGGTCTGCGTACGGGGCGAGGTCGGCGGCCGTGAACACGGCCACCACACCCTCGGCCTCACGAGCCGCGCCGACGTCCACACCAAGAAGGCGGGCGTGGGGCATCGAACTGCGCACGAACACCGCGTGCAGCAGGTCCGGCATCCTCACGTCGTCGAGAAACCGCGCCGTGCCCGTGAGCACGCGCCGATCCTCGACGCGATGGACCGCCGCGCCGACGAACCTCGCCGTCATCCGACCGATCCCTAGCTCAGCGGGGACCAACGCAGGCTGCGGACGAGCCTCGTGGTCCAGGTGTCGCGCAGCTTCAGCGCGTCGTACATCCAGCTGCCGATCTGCTTGTTGTCGCGCGGCGCTTCGAAGGCCAGCAATTGGGTCAGCGCGCTCGCGTCGCGCACGTGGCTGATATTGAGGCTCTCGGGATACGCGCCGCCGCCGGCCACGTTCTCGAGCCCGGCCCAAATGACGATCTGAAGCAGGTCGGTGTCGGGGATGGCCATGTACACCCGTTGCATCGCCTCTTCGTACGCGCGCTGCATACCGAGGCGCGGCGGAACGAAGTCGTGCAGGTACATCTCCCCCGGCCCGTCGCTCGACTCAAGGGGGAGGTCATCGAGCTCCACCTCGAGCGGATTGAACGCGAGCGGCGCCATCACCCTCGTTGTCACCTTCACGCGCTGGGCGGCCAGCGCCGACGCGTCGCCGGCAAGATCGCCGCCGCGCACTCGGGTTCCGTAGCGCTCGAGCGCTTCGCCATCGGCGATCGCGGTGAGCGTCACGATCTCGGGGAACGAGATCGCGCCCGGCATGGAACGTGCACACCAGGCGAGGCGCATCCCCGGCTCGCGCGCGAGCGCCGGCACCCACGCTGCCCGCAGTGTGGCCTCGAACTCCTCGGCGGAGCCCGGGCGAAGGGCATGGACTTGATGGACGAAGAACATCGAGGCTCCTGTCTGAACCCGGCGCGCCGGTCAGGACGGGTCGTACCGGGCGGCAAGCTGGTGCGTAGTCCGATCGGGATTGAGTGACCGCGCGGTGAGGTACCCCGCCCCCATCCAACCGCGTCGGGTCCACTTCCCGAATGAGATCCGCGTGCCGGGCGAGCCGGACGCGGCGGCGATCATCTTCACGCGCTCGAGTGCTTCCATCACGCCGCGCGGCGAGAGCGGCTCCGCGTTGACGAACGCGCGCAGGAACGAGACGGCAACATCGCGACAGACCACCGGTGCGAAGTACTGCGGCCGACGCCCGTAGACCGCTTCGAATCGATCGAGAAAGGCCTGGCCAACCGGATTTCCCTCGTCGTACTGCTCCAGTCCGATCCATCCGACGAACGCATCCCAAAGGTCATTGGAGAAGTACGCGTCTTCATACGACGTCCCCATGTAACGCGGCGGGTCCCAGTCGGCGGCGCGGAGGGCCTCGTTGATCCGGAGCACGCCGAAACCAAAGCCCAGGTGCACGAGGGCGTCGGGCTTGGACGCATGGATTGAATGCACCGCGGCCTCGATGTCTTGACCCGTTTGCGCGATCGTCTCTTCCGCGACCAGACGAATCCCTTCGTCGCGGCACGCTTCTCGGAAGCTCCGCAAGTAGAGCTGGCCAATGAGCGACCGCTCCACGAGCACCCCCGCGCTGGTGAGACCGGCCTTGGCGATGAGGTGAGCAAGCATGATCGGCTCGTCGGTCATCGAGCCGTTCGGCAGCCCGAACGTCCATTCACCAAGCCAGTCGTCGGCACCGCAGACGCTGATCGCGGGGACTCGGAAGCGGCGTTCGATCTCCTCGCGGAGCGGGATCGTGTTCTCCGAGATGTTCGGTCCGAACACGCCGAGACATCCCTCGTCGACCAACTCTGCGTACGCGTCGACCACGTCCTTGACCGTTCCGCTCGGCAAGCCATTCACCTCCCGGAACACAATCTCGACCGGCCGGTCGAGCACACCCGCCTCATAAGCGTCGTTGAACACCAACTCGAACGGAAGGAACATGTCGCTCTTCACGTCGCGCTCGGGGGTCTCCGGCAGGATGAGATCCGCCAAGATCCCGAACTTGATCGGCGCTGCATTGCGAGCCACTGACATTGCTTCCCCCCGATAACTCTCAAACGCTGACTCTCGACACGCGCTTGACGTGTCGGACGCGATGGGTGACCGCTAGTCGGCGTCGCCCGACGCCCGAGTGATCACTGCAGTCTGATCGAACAAGCCGCGTTCCTGGAACACGCGAACCACCACATCACCGATCTCTTGCATCATCTTCCGATACGCGCCGGTCGCCGCTTCCGCGTCGTTGCGCTTCATCGCTTTGAGCAGCGTGCGAATGCCTCGCCGCTCAACGTCCGCCGCGGCGCCGACCACCGAGAAGAAGCTGCCGGGAATCAGTGCCGACATCCCCCGGAGCACCGCTTTCAACCGCGCGGAATTCGCGGCGTCCACCACGGTGGAGTGAAACTCGATCACCAGGCGATCGATCTCGACCGGATCCTCCGTGGCCGCGAGCAGAGTCTGGATCTGGGTCAGGTTCGCGATGAGCGCCGAGTCGTTCTGACCGACGGCCCGCTCCGCGGCCAGCCCGTACAGCAGACCGAACAACGCGAACTGATCCCGCACCACCTGCTCGTCGAACAGATTGACGAACACACCGCGGTTGAGCTCGATGCTCACCCAACCTTCACGCTCCAACGCGACGAGCGCTTCCCGAACCGGGATCTTGCTCATCCCCAGCACGCCGGCGATCTGGTCTTGCGGTACCCGGTCACCCGGGCGGAGCTCCCCATCGAAGATGAGCTTGCGGATGTACGCGGCAGCCCGTTCACCACTGCTCGCGGCCACAAAGCCGTCTTGCGGGAAGGTGCGCATATCGACCATCATATCTTATGAGATACGGCCCACAAGGTGAGCCGGGCCCTGATCTTGGCGCAAATTCGTTCACGAACGATGGAGTGGGGAATCGATGGCGATCGACCGGGAACTGACCGTTGAGGAAGCCGCGATCGTCGCGGGGATGACGCGGTACTCGTGGACCGACGAGAGCGACACATACCGCGCCCTCGACCTCGACGGACTGGCCCAGATCTACGCGCCGGACGCGATCTCGATCCCCGCATCGCACGCCGCGTTGTGGGGTCGTGACCAGATACGTGATTGGTACGCCGGTCGGACGGGTGACTACGAGATGAACGCCGTCAGCGAAGTCGATTCGATCGACATCGTCGGTGACGTCGCCGTGTTGGTCGGCATCTTTCGGGTCACGCGCCGCGCCGAAGACGGCGTCGCCGGCCTCGACCATGCGGGCCGCTGGATTGCCGTGATGAAGAAGATCGACGGCAAGTGGCTGATGTGGCGCGACATCGACACCCCGTCACCCGACGCCAACGTGCTGTACCACCGCTTGCTCCCCGGCCGTTAGACGAAGTATCCACCTCCGTGCGGAGCCAGCGTCAGGTTGTTGATCGGCCCGGGCGGCGCGGCACACACCACCGGAACCGCGTTGAGCGTGAGCGTGGCCACTGCCAGTGACGTGGCCCGGCCGGAGTCGTGCGTGGTGGAGAGCAACAGCTCCGACTCGACGCGCGGGTCGCCGTCGATCGTCACCAGCCACCGACTCTCACCACTGGGCCAATCGGGGGCCACGGCGTCGCTGACCCGCCAGACGTACTCGAGCGCGATCACGACCTTGCCGGCGCGGATTCCGTCGAGGTGCATCTTCATCGCCGCGACGGTCCCCTTCTCGATGACACCGGACGCGATTGAGAACGACTCCTCCGCCAGGGCGACCTCACGGTGATAGCGAATGTCATCGAGTTCCGCGTGGAGCGCGTCCGCGATCATGTGAATCGAAATTGTGAACGCGGCTTCGTTCACGTCGGCCAGCTGGTTGTCGAGCGGCGTCACGTAGTCGGGCGGCTTCCCAAACCCGATGTAGTCCTGCACGATCTGCGCGGATGAGTACTTCTGCATGTCGACCAGCTCGACGATCGTGAATCGCTCGATCGTCCGGCACACCCGCGACAGCGTGATCGGCCACACGTCCATCGTGAAGCCGGGATTGATCCCCGCGTGATAGAAGCTCGTGTTGCCCGCGACGCACGCGGCGTTGATGCGTTCGATTGCGGCGGCGCCCACGCGTTGGGGCGCGAAGTCGGGATGGAGATATCCGTAGTACTCGACTGCGCTCGACACGACGTTCTTGCCTGACTCGAGCAGCCGGCAAATGTCGTCGAGGGCAAGGTCGTAGTTGTCGAGCGTGGTTCCGAGCGGTGTGTAACTCACGCAGTCGGCGTCGAGGGCGACGATCGCATCGACGTCGTCGGTGGCGATGACCCCGACCGGGTCGATTCCGAGGAGTTCACCGGCGTCCTTGCCCACCTTGTCGGGGTTGTAGACGCGCACACCCACCAGCTCGAAGTCGGGCCGTTCGACAATCGTGCGCAGCGCGTGGTTGCCGACGTTGCCGGTTCCCCACTGGATCATGCGGTAGGTCATTGGTTCTCCTCGAGCATCAGCGGACGGGGTTCACAGCGGGTCGAGCGGCGGCGGCGGTTGCGTCGGGTCCGCGTACGGCGGGCGCCGGCCTTCGGCAATCCAGGCTTCGACCTTGGCGACGATCTCCGGCCGGCGCACCTGCCCAGGATCGAAGGTGTGCGTCCAGAGGAACAGCGCCTCGGCCGCGTCGAGGTCTGCCGTGGCGAGCTCGCCCAACGCCTTCATGTACGCGGCGTTCGCGGTCGCTTCGGTGGTGGGCTGCGGACGTTCGCCGACGGTTGCGGGGAACTGGAAGTCGAAGCCGACCGCGATACCCCAGGGGAACTTCATCCGCTCCGCCAACCGCTGTTGGAACTCGGGGTTGAGCTTCTGAAGGTTGAAGTCGACGTCGGCCAGCGTGTCCGCCAACGTGACCGCGCCGTAACACGCAGTCGAGATGCCCTGGCCGTTCATGGGGTTGAAGCACGACGCTGCATCACCGAGCGCGACATAGCCGACCGGAATCTCGTTCAGGTCCTCGAAGTGGCGCCACCGGTTGGCCGTCGCGCGCGACGTTCGGATCTCGCTCACGGGCTCGGCCCGCGACACCATCTGGTGGGGCAATGGCGTCTCGCACTGGGAGAGAAAGGCGTCGAAGCCCTCCTCATCGCCTGGTGGGTAGTCCCGCGACTGACCGAACAACGAGACGATGAAGAGCCCGTCGTCCTGGGGGTAGACGACTGCACCCTTGGTGTTGCGCGGCATCGGGAGCTGAGCGACGAAGCGCCAGTCGCTCGGCCACGCGTCCTCCGGGATGTGCAATAACCGGCTGGCATAACCGCCGAATGCGTTCACCAGCGTTTCGGCCGGTGCCGCGAATCCCGCGTCCTCGAGCCATTTCGACGTGGCCGGCGTGCGGCCCGACGTGTCGACAACGAGATCGGCGTCATCGATCCGGCGAGTTGTGGCATCGCCGTCGGCGAACGTCACACCGACGACGCGACGAGCCGGGCCGACGACCAATCCAACGACCTGGCCGTGGACCATCTCGACGTTCGGCAGCGCGAGCGCACGTTGACGGGCCAGGTGCTCCATCACCGCGCGACGAATGGCGAAGCCCCGCACGCTCGAATGGCCGCGGACCGCCCACCCGTACGAGGAGTAGCCGATTCCCCGCGCGAGCCAGTCGAACATCGGCGAGCCCGCGGCTTCGACCTGAGCCACGAACCCGGGGAACGTCGTTTCGAGGATGTCGCGGCCGAGCTTCAGGATCCCGTGGATGTGGGGGCTCTGCGGCACTCCCTTGCGCGGCGTCGCATCGTCGGGCACGTCGTCGCGCTCGATGATCGTGACCCGGTCGAAGTGCTGAGCCAGCATGCCGGCCGTGGCGATCCCGCCGAAGCCGCACCCCACCACCACTGCATGGTCGAGATCTGTCACCGAACGCCCCCTCGTCGGCCGATCGCCGGCGGATTATATATTTACTACGATTCTCGTCCCGACGAAAAGTTCGAACGGAGGCAGCGTTGAGGAGGCACGGGTGAGTAGTGATCACTGGGAGATCAGCAACCTGATCGCTCGATACGCCGAATTGCTCAACCTCGGCCGAATCGAAGAGGTGGGCGCGCTGCTCCGCCACGCGCGCGGTGACGGCGGAGAACAATCCCACGGCGTACGAAGGCGAAGAAGAGATCGTCGCGATGTACCGCGACTCGGTGGTGTTCGGCGACAAGTTGCCCGACACCTTGATCTTCACGACCAACCTTCAGATCCACGTCGACGGCGATGCCGCGACGAGCAAGGCGTATTTCTTGGTGATGCACGACGGCGGGTCGGGCCTGCACTCCGTGCTCGGCGGTCGGTACCACGACACCTTCGGCCGCATCGACGGCGAATGGTGCTTCACCAGCCGGCACATGTTCACCGACCTCCTCGGCGATCTCTCGACCCATCTGACCCGTCCGCTCGAGGACTACCTGCCGGGGAACGACGAAGGGGAATGAAGTGGGACTTCTGAACGGCAAGGTGGCGATCGTCACCGGTGCGGGACACGGGATCGGGCGGGGCCACGCCCTCGAACTGGCGGCGCAAGGCGCAACGGTCGTGGTCAACGACCTCGGCTCCAGCGTCACCGGCGAAGGCGCGGGACGCGACGCCGACCTCACGGTGGCGATCATCGAGGAGCGAGGCGGCACTGCCGTCGCGAACTACGACGACATCGCCGACTTCGACGGCGCCGCCGGCGTCGTCAACCAAGCCGTCGACACGTACGGCAAGCTCGACATCCTCGTGAACAACGCCGGCATCGTGCGCGACGCCATGGTCTTCAACCTGAGCGAAGCCGATTGGGACGCGGTGATCCGCGTGCACCTCAAGGGCACGTTCGCGCCGACCCATCACGCCGCCAACCATTGGCGCGCGCGTCACAAGGCGGGGGAAGCGGTCACCGGCCGCATCATCAACACCACGTCGGGCGCCGGATTGTCGGGCAACGTTGGGCAGGCCAGCTACACCGCGGCGAAGGCCGGCATCGTCGGGTTCACGTTGACGTGCAGCCTCGAGCTCGCGCGCCTGGGTGTCACCGTCAACTGCATCGCGCCCGGTGGTGCGACGCGCATCGAGCGCGACCATCCCCGGGTTCGAGGCGCCGAAGGAACCGGACCAGTACGAGGCATTCGACGCGCTCGACCCGTCGATGAGCTCGCCGGTCGTCGCCTGGCTCGCGAGCGACGAAGCCGCGCACGTCACCGGACAAGTGCTTCGCGCGATCGGCGAAACGTTGATCCTGATGGAGGGTTGGCGCTACGGACCCACGCTCCAGAACGGGGGCACGCGCTGGGACGCCACGAAGGTCGGCCCGCAGATCAACGCGCACCTCTTCCACTCACGCGCGCCCGGCCTTCAGGCCTGATCGCGCGGCCCTCCGGGGCCCGGCGATCTATCTAGATATTTGTCTAGGATGGACACATGACGACCCAGCCCCCTGGCCAAGTGCTGCTCGAAATGGACCGGGACGAGCACATCGCCCGCCTGACGATCAACAACCCCGCGCGGCGCAACGCGTACGACCCCCCGATGCGCCGGCAGATGGACGAGTACCTCGACGAGGTCGCCGCCGACGACGCAATCAAGGTGCTTATCCTGCGCGGGGCCGAGGGCGTGTTCACGACGGGCGCCGACATGGCCAACGCGTACAGCTGGTACGAGTCCGGCGGCGGAGAGAGCGGGAGTGGTGAGCGGCGTCGCCGACCGAGCCAGCGCCGTCGCCTCGCGGTCGACCGTGAGAGCTTCGGCTTCTACCACAACTTCCTCACGTTCCCGAAGGTCACCATCGCGCAGGTCGAGACCTACGCGCTCGGCGGCGGGTTCGAACTCGCGTTGATGAGCGACTTCGCCGTGGTGGGCCGTCACGCCAAGTTGGGCATGCCGGGCGCCCGCCTCCTCGGACCCGCGCTGGGGAACCTGCACCTCTTTTTCCATCGCCTCGGTCCGGTCCTCAGCCGTCGCCTCCTCTTCACCGGCGATTCGCTCGAGGGCGCAGAGATCGAGCACCTCGGTCTGTTCACTGAAGTGTGCGACGACGAAGACGTCGCGCGCCGGACCGAGTACTGGGCGGCACGCGTCACGCGCATGCCTGCCGACGGCCTGGCCATCGCCAAGACCGGTTTCAACCTCGTCGAGCAGACCCAGAGCTACATCGGCGAAGAAGCAACCGGCTACCTGATGCACACGTTCGCGACCAACCTGCGCTTCGAGGAAGACGAGTTCAACTTCGTCAAGACGCGCGCCAAGCACGGCACCGGTGGTGCGTTCAAGCTTCGGGACGAGCACTTCGCCGTCCCCGAAGAAGACGCGTAGCCATGAAGCTAAACGGGAAAGTTGCGATCGTCACCGGGAGCGCGTCCGGGTTCGGTCGAGCGACGGCCGCGCGCCTCGCGGAGGAAGGTGCCTCCGTCGTCGTCGCCGACCTCGACGCGACCGGTGGAGCCGAGACCGTCGACATGGTGACGCACATCGGCGCGGAAGCAGAGCTCGTGCTCGCCGACATCTCCACGTTGGCAGGGGCAACCGAGACGGTGAACCGCGCCGTCGAACGATTCGGCGGACTCGACATCCTGGTGAACAACGCCGGCATCGCTCAGGGCACCGAACGCAACACCTGGGATTGCGACGAAGAACTCTGGGACCGGGTCATCCAGGTCAACCTCAAGAGCGTCTACGCGTGCACCAAAGCGGCCGTGCCCCAAATGCGAGCACGCGGCGGCGGGGCAATCGTGAGCGTGGCCTCGATCGCGGCCTCCGTCTGCGTGGGCGGCGCGGCGTACGCGGCAACGAAGGGCGGGATCATCAGCTTCACCCGCCACGTCTCGCGCGAACTCGCGGCCGAGGGGATCCGCGTCAACTGCGTCTCTCCGGGCTTCATGCGCACGCCGATGTCCACAGGCGTTCGACAAGGTCTGAACGACGAAGAGCAAGACGCCCGCATCGAAGGCTTCGGGCGGCTCGTTCCGATGCGCCGGGCCGGATCCGTCCTCGACATCGCCAACGCGATCGTCTACCTCGCCAGTGACGACAGCGCGTACGTCACCGGACAGGAGATCGTCGTCGACGGCGGCTACTTGGTGCGGTAGGCCACCGGGATGGACTTCCGGCTCACGGACGATCAACTTCAGCTCCAGGAGGCGGTCGGGACGTTCTGCGCGAGTGAATACGCGTTCGCGCGGTTCGCCGAGATGGAGCGCGCGGGCGTGCAGCGCGACGCGGCCCGTGAGAGGTGGTCGGCCCTGGGTGAGCTCGGAGTGTTCGGCATCCGGTCCGACCCGCAGGTCGGCGGTCTCGGATTGGGCTGGATGGATACCGCCGTGGTGTACGAGGTCCTCGGCGCCCACCTCGTGCCGGGCCCACTCGTGTGGTCGCAGCTCGCGATCGACTACGTCCCGAACGCCGCGGACGGGACCCAGATCGTCGGCGGCTTCGATGCCAGCCTTGATTCCGGAGACGCGTCCGACGAACTGGTTCTGATCGAGCACGCGGCGGCCATCGACACCGCCCTCGTGCTTCGGCCCGACGGCGTCTTCCTCGTCGGCGCCGACGAATGGGGCCGCGTCGAGGCGCTCCCCCCGCTCGACCCGCTGACCCAGGTGGGCCGCGTCTCGTCTCTCCCCTTGGGGACCAAGGTGGCCGATGCGGACGCGGTCGCTGCGCTGCACCTCCAGGGCACCGTGCTGACCTCCGCCCTGCTCGTCGGCATCGCCGATCGGGCCTTGACCCTGGCCACCGCGTACGCCCTGGAGCGGCACCAGTTCGGCCGCCCGATCGGGTCCTTCCAAGCCATCCAGCACCTGCTGGCCGACATGTACGTGCGCACCATGCTCGCCCGCAGTGCCACCTACGCGGCCGCCGCGATCCTCGACGACCCGGAGGCCGGCGCCATCGACTTCGCCGCCGCCTCGGCCAAGGTCGTCGCCGGCGACGCCGCGATGGCCAACTCCCGCTCCTGCATCCAGGTCCACGGAGGCATGGGCTTCACATGGGAGATGATGCCCCACTACTTGTTGAAGCGGACGTGGGTGCTCGAGCACGCATTCTCGACCAGCGTTCGCCATACGGAGCAGATCGCCGCCGCCCTGGGGAGCCATTCGTGAGCTACGAGACCATCCTGTACGAAGTCGACGACCGCATCGCGACGATCACCTTCAACCGACCCGATCGGCTCAACGCCGTGAACGCGGTGATGCAACGCGAGCTGCGCGACGCCTACGGGCGCGCCGAGTCCGACGACGAGGTGTGGACGATCGTCGTCACCGCGAACGGCCGGGCCTTCTGTACCGGTGCCGACGTCGAAGGTGTACCCGACGACGGCCGAGTGCCGTACGAGGGCCGGTACCTGTCGCGATTCGAGGAATGGGACGCGCCGCAGGAAGCCACGCCGCCGTTCCGGACGATGGCCAAGCCCGTCATTGTCGGGGTGAACGGAATCTGCTGTGGCGCCGGCCTCGACCTCGTCACGACCGGCGACATCGTGATCGCGTCGGAACGAGCCGAGTTCTTCGATCCGCACGTGAGCATCGGCCTCGTGTCCGGACGCGAGATGGTGCAGGCTCGCTCGCGTGCTGCCGCTCAACGTCGCAATGCGGGTGGCGCTCATGGGCCGAGCAGGAACGCATCAACGCGCAACGCGCGTACGACCTCGGTCTCGTGACCGAAGTGGTGCCCCACGACGACCTTGGCGACCGCGTCTGCGCGAGCTCGCGGAGACCGTGAACCGCAACGCTCCGCTCGCCGTCCGCGGCACGCGCCTCGCAATCCGCAAGGGTCTCGGACTCCCGCTCTACGAAGCCGAGCTTCTGGCTGAGGCGTACCGGGAGCGCAATCTCCACACCGACGACGCCGCCGAAGGGCCCCGGGCGTTCCTCGAGAAGCGCGAGCCGAAATGGGAAGGCCGATGAGCTGCAACGGAGGCGTAGCCAGCACGCACGGAACACCGCAGTGGAAGCGACCATAGTGACGAGCGTGGCGTACGACACGATCGAGCTCGACGTCGATCCCGCGACGCGGGTCGCCACGCTCACTCTGAATCGGCCCGACGCGCTCAACGCGTTCAACCGCGCGATGTGCGAAGAGGTCAAGGACGCGTGGCGCGCGATCAAGTTCGACGACCGCGTCAACGCGGTCGTCCTCCGCGCCGCCGGTGACCGCGCGTTCTGCGCCGGCCTCGACGTCAAGGAGGACTTCGGTCAGCCCGCCGACGTCTGGAATCACGAAGACCCGGGCGAGTACCTGAGCCCGAAGTGGCAACAGCTCTGGAAGCCGGTGGTGTGTGCGGTGCAGGGCATCTGCACGGCTGGCGCCTTCTACTTCGTGAACGAATCCGACGTCGTGATCTGCGCCGACGACGCCACGTTCTTCGACTCGCACGTGACGTACGGGATGGTGTCCGCGATCGAACCGGTGGGGCTCATGCGCCGGATCGGCCTCGGCGACACGTTGCGCATGGCGCTCACCGGGAACTCCGAACGGCTCACAGCCGAGACCGCGTTGCGCATCGGGCTCGTCACCGAGGTCGTCTCCCGCGCCGAGCTTGTGGGCACGCGCCGACGAGATCGCCCGCACGATCGCGGCGTTCCCCACCGCTGCGACTCAGGGAACGGTGAAGGCGATCTGGGAGTCGCTCGACAAGCCGTACCGCGCGGCCGTCGAGCAGGGCCTCATCTACACGCGCCTCGGCAACCCGATCGGCAGCGCCGAAGTCGATCGCGCGGCCGCTCCCGAAGACCGACCCGAGAGTACCGGTGAACGCCCTCTCGACGCGGATCGCCGCGATCCTCGAGCTCGATCCCGACGCGCCGGCGCATGGAGTTCGAGCGCGGCTGGTACCCGTGGCGCGCGCTGGACCAGACCGCGACCGACGTCGCCGACGCGATGGCGCGGCTCGGCCTCGGCCCCGGTGCCGCCGTCGGCGTGATGCTGCGGAACCGGCCGGTGCCGGTCGGGCTCATGCTCGGCGTGCTGCGCGCGGGCGGGTGCCTGGTCACGATCAACCCACAGCTCGGCCCGACCGCGTGCGCAAGCGACCTCGCCGACCTCGACCTCGCGCTGCTCGCCGCCGAGCGCACCGACGTCGACCGACCTCGTCGACCAGGAGCTCACGCCAGCGGATGGTGGTGCTGACGCTCGACGACCTGGGCGGACCGGCGCGAGCTCGACGAGGCCGCGCACCGGTCGCACGCGACGCCGCCCCACTACGAAGGCGTCGCGGTGAAGATGCTGACGAGCGGCACGACCGGGCCGCCCGACCGAGTCGACCTCACCTACGAGACGCTCGAACGGGTCATGGAAGGGGCCAAGCACTACGAGTCGAACGCGCAGCGCGGAGCTCCGGCTGCGCGACGGCGTGGTCGTGGTCAACTCGCCGATGGTGCACCTCGGAGGATTGTTCCGCGTCCTCCAAGCCGTGATGGACGGGCGCAAGTTCGCGCTGCTCGAACGGTTCGAGGTGGAATCGTGGATCGACTGCGTCCGCCGGCACGAGCCGCGCACGGTGAGCCTGGTCCCCGCGGCATTGCGCATGGTCTACGACGCCGATCTCGACCCGGCCGACTTCGCCAGCGTGCGGTCCGTGGTGTCGGGCACCGCGCCCCTCGATCCCGATCTCGCCGAGGCGTTCACCGGAAGCTACGGCGTGCCCGTGCTCACGTCGTACGCGGCGACGGAGTTCGGCGGCGGCGTCGCGGGCTGGAACCTCCGCGACTACGAGCAGTACGCGAGCGAGAAGCGCGGCAGCGTCGGTCGGGCCCACGCGCGGGTGCGAGCTGCCGCGTCGTCGACCCCGACGATGGGCACCCGCTCCCCCACGGTGAGGTCGGGTCTCCTCGAGGTGCAAGGCCGAGCAGATCGATCCCGATCAGTGGATCCGCACCACCGACCTGTCACGCCTCGACGACGACGGCTTCCTCTGGATCGTCGGTCGTTCCGACCAGACGATCATGCGGGGCGGCTTCAAGGTCCAGCCCGAGATGGTGCGGGTCGTATTGGTCCAGCACCCCGCGGTGAACGACGCGGTGGTGTTCGGAGTCGACGACGACCGGCTCGGCCAGGTTCCCGTCGCGGTCGTCGAGCCCGGAAGCGGCGAAGACCTCGACGCCGCTGCACTCCTCGCGTACGCGCGCAGCGGTTGGCCCGGTACGAGATCCCGGTGACGGTCCGCTTCGTCGACCGGCTCGACGCGCACCGCGTCGCACAAGGTCGACTTGGCCGGCACGCGCGAATGGTTCTTGGCGACCGAGCCGACCGGCGAGACCCCGAGCGAGGGCTGAGGTGGACCTCCGCTACTCCGCCGAGGACGAGGAGTTCCGGGCCGCGTTGCGCGCGTGGCTCGAGGTGGAGGTGCCGCGCCACGGACCCGACCCGGGGAACGCCGACTGGCCGGCCCGACGCGCGTACGACACCGCGTGGCAGGCCAAGCTGCACGCCGCGCGGGTACGCGGGCTTGGCCTGGCCCGCGGAACACGGCGGACGCGGCGCTCCCATCACGCAGCAGCTGATCTACCTCGAGGAGTACGCGCGCGCCGAAGCGCCGTACATCAGCGTGAACTTCGTCGGCCTGATGCACGCGGTCCGACCCTGATCGCGGAAGGCACGCCCGAGCAGCGCGCCTTTCACCTCCCCCGGATCCTCCGGGGCGACGACGTGTGGTGCCAGGGCTTCTCGGAACCCGACGCCGGTTCCGACCTCGCCTCCCTCCAGACGCGCGCCGAACGCGACGGCGACCACTACGTCGTCACCGGACAGAAGATCTGGTGCACGCGGGCCCACGTGGCCGACTACTGCGAACTACTGGTGCGCACCGATCCCAACGCAACCAAGCACCGCGGCATCACCTGGCTCATCCTGCCGATGTCGCTTCCTGGTGTGGAGGTGCGCCAGATCCGCACCATCGACGGGGACAGCCACTTCTGCGAACTGTTCCTCGACGGCGTGCGGGTGCCGGTTGAGAATCGCGTCGGAGACGAGAACGACGGCTGGCGCGTTGCGAACGTGACCCTTCGCTTCGAACGGGGCACCGCGTTTGCGCAGCACATCATCTCGATGCGCGCGCAGTTGCGTCGGCTCGTGGACGTCGCGCAACAGCAGCGCACACCGACCGGGACCAAGCGTGGGACGACATCGAGCTCCGTCGGCACGTCGGTCGCATCGCCGCGAGCATCGAAGCACTCTGGCGCCTCACTCAGATGTGCATCACCGAGTCCGAGCAGACGGGTCAACCGGCGGCGTACGGATCGGCGGTCAAGCTGCGGTACAGCGAGCTCACCCAGGAGCTGGCCGATCTGCTGGTGCGGGTCATCGGACGCCCGGCAATCGCGATGGCCGACCTCGAAGGCGAACCGACGGAGTCCGCCGACCGCGACTACCTGTGGTCCCTGCAATTCACGATCGCGGCAGGCACGTCGCAGATTCAACGAAACTTGATCGCGCAACGGGTGCTGGGGCTCCCACGCGAGTGACACCCAGGCGTAGCCGAATGAGGCTGGCAGAAGGAGGCGACCGTGGCGACCGATCAGAGTCGATGGGTCTTCGGTGAGGCTCCGCTCGCGGAGGTGGCCGACCTCGCGCAGGAACTGCGCGAACTCACCAACACGGTCCTGGCGCTCGAGCACGCGCCGGACCAGTTGCGCAGCTTGACGGGGCAGATCCGCGACGCGCGCGAACGCCTCGAGCGGTCCCTCCCCACGGATCTCACGCCGCGAATCGGCGACGCGTCCCGTCCCGAGCAACGCGTCTACATCGACCACTCGCGCGACGTCGGCGAGTACAACCCGTGCTTCCCGCTGTACGAACTCGAGTGCGCCGACGACCGAGCCGTCGGCACGGTCACGTTCCCGATCAGCTACGAGGGCCCGCCGGGAATCGTGCACGGCGGCTTCCTCGCGGTCTACTTCGACTGCGTGCTGCAACAGCTCAACTGCGACCTGGGCCTGGCCGGCAAGACCACGAACCTCGCGGTCCGCTACCGCCGGCCGACGCCGTTGTTGACTCCCCTGCGGGTCACCGCCGAGCGGACCCTCGACGACGATCGGATCCGGTCGCACGCCGAGCTCTTCCTCGACGACGAGTTGCTCTGCACCGCAGAGATGAGCGCGTTCAAGGGCAACCGCGCCGGGCTGCCTGCGGTGTCCCCCCGTCGATCGCCATGACCCACGCGAGATGACCACGAGCCCAATGACAACGGTGAGCGCGGTCCTTGCGCAGCAGGCCCGCGATCCGAGGCGACCACCCATTCGTGGTCTGCGACGACGAACGCCTCACCTACGCGGACGCCGAGCGCGTCCTCCCTCGAGATCGCCCGCGGCTTGATCGGCGCCGGGGTCGGGCGCGGCGCGCACGTCGGCATTCTCTTCCCCACCGGCATCGACTTCGTGGCCGCGTGGCTGGGCGCCGCCCGAATCGGCGCGGTCGCCGTGTCCCATCAGCACCTTCTCGACCGCCGACGAGCTCGGCTGGCTCCTGGCCAACGCCGATATCCAGGTGCTCCTGACCGTGCACGCGTACCGTGGCCACGACTACGTCGCGTCGCTGGCGCGCGCGCTCCCGAGCGCGGACTTCAGCTCGGCCGGCCGGTTGTTCTGCGCCGAGGCGCCGCACTTGCGCCGTAGCTTCATCGCCG
>CAVXET010000004.1:0-16643 GCA_963760725.1 uncultured Gammaproteobacteria bacterium | reverse complement strand
GGACCCCCGTACCGGGGGCTTGGGTGACTTGAAGCGGATCGCGTGGCCGCCGCCGGGCGCGAGCCGCAGCGATCAGGCGTCTCCGTGCTGTTCACGGCTCGCGTTTCTCGATCACGATCGACTGGGGATTCGTGTTCCAGTCGGCGTCGTCGGCGTCGCGGTAGATCTCCGCGCTGTAGCGCCTGCCCGGCGTCGAGGAAGTCGAGGCGGGACTGCGAGCTCGCGCGCGTTCTCGTCGGTGACGCGCCGAGATACCAGTCCTCGCTGTTCCGGTCCTTGCGCGCGATCGTCGCGAAGTCGCCGACCTCGCCGTTGAGGACGCGGGTCTCGGCCCAGTCGGTCGGCACGTCCCGGATGAACTGGAACGGTCCCGGGTATTGCGCGTAATTCTCCGGCAGGTCCGCCGCCATCTGGATCGGGCTGTAGATCACGACATAGAGCGCGAGCTGCTTGGCGATCGTCGACTCGATCTTCTGCCGCCGCGGCCCGTGAGGCGAGAGCACGCCCGGCGTGAAATCCATCGGGCCGGCGAGCATGCGCGTGAAGACGAGGTTGGCCTCGTGCTCGGGCGGGTTCGGCGGCTGGCCCCAGGCGTTGTACTCCATGCCGCGCGCGCCCTCGCGCGCGACCCAGTTCGGGTAGGTGCGCCGCAGGCCCGTGTCCTTGATCGGCTCGTGCGGATTGACCGCGATGTGGCGCTTCGCGGCCTCGGTCACGACCTTGCAGGTGGTGGCGCGACATGAACTGCCCGTCGTGCCATTCGTACCGGATCGTTCCGTCGCGCCTCCGAGCGCGCGATGCCGCCGGCGTCG
The DNA here is from genome assembly GCA_963760725.1 of uncultured Gammaproteobacteria bacterium. Classification (GTDB taxonomy): domain Bacteria; phylum Pseudomonadota; class Gammaproteobacteria; order Steroidobacterales; family Steroidobacteraceae; genus SCUD01. The sequence continues at coordinate 15,831 of CAVXET010000004.1, read as the reverse complement.
GCGACGTAGCCGGTCTTCACGCTGTCGATGCCGAGCCGCGCGTACAGGTCGAGCGCGGCGCCGAGCTGCGCTTCGTAGTGCGCGACGTTGCCCGCGGTCTCGTGGTGGCCGACGAGGTGCACGCCGTGCTCGCGTCGCGTAGGCGGCGACCGCCTCCAGGTCGAAGTCGGGCGTCGCCTCGGTGAAGCTGAAGTCGCTGCCGTCCGCGAACCAGTCGCCGTCCCAGCCGCGGTTCCAGCCCTCGATCAGCACGCCGCGAAAGCCGTTCGCCGCGGCGAAGTCGATGTAGCGCTTCGCGTTCGCCGTGGTCGCGCCGTGATTCGGGCCGGTCGCCCAGCTCTCCTGCTCGAGGTGCAGCGACCACCAGATGCCGACGTACTTGAACGGCTTGAACCAGGACACGTCGCCGAGCGCATTCGGCTCGTTCAGGTTCAGCATCATGTTCGATTCGTAGAGGCCGGCGGCATCGGGCGCGATGACGATCGTGCGCCAGGGCGTGGCGAACGGCGCGGTGCGCCGGACCGGCGGGCCGTCGGCGGCGGGCGAAAGCTCGGCCTTCAGGCGCTGGCCCGCGCCGCTCCGTCGCAGCCACATCGCCGCGTAGTCGACGAGCGCCGCCTCGTGGAAGGCGAGGTGCAGGCCGCTCGCCGTGCGCACCGTCATCGGCGTATGCGCCTGGCCGACTTCGGCGAGCGGCGTCCTCTGGTAGAGGTATTCGTAGCGGTTCCAGTCGCCGGCCGGGATCCACCAGGCCGTCGCGGGCTCCGCGACCGCGAACTCGGTCAGTTCCTTCATCGATGCCGACGTCGGTGAGCGTCGGCTGCGCCGGAAACTCGTAGCGAAAGCCGACGCCGTCGTCGTACGCGCGGAACACGACGTCGAGCCGCCGCGCCAGCGCCGCTTTCTCGACGAGGTGCACGCGCAGCTCCTCGTAACGGTCGCGCACGAAGCGCCGCTCGCCCCAGGGCTGCTCCCAGGTCTCATCGACACTGCGCGTCGCCGTCTCCTCGAGCCGGAACCCGCGCTCGAGCTTCGGCGCGTCCGCGAGGATGAAGCCGAGCCGCGACTCGTCGATGACGGGCTTGCCGTTCCGCGCGATCGCGTAGCCGGGGCGGCCATCGCCGTCGATCGTGACGCTGACCACGAGCGCGCCGTCGGGCGACGCGAGCGTCGCGACGGTCTCCGCGCACGCGCCTCCGGCGTAGGACGCGACGAGCGCGGCGGCGATGAAATGACGGGCGTGTCTCATGGCGGCAACAACGAGGCTAGCAGGCCCGCCGGACATTGCCGGCGACTGCAAACGTTTTCATGTCATGCAATCGTATGCATTCATTGCGGGTGTTGGCGGGGCCCCACTAGGATCGGAGCGTCGACCGCGATCGGCGACATTCGCTCTTGGGGGGACGACAATCATGGCCCTGCGCACGCACGTCCGCCTGACACACTCCGCACACCGGAACCTTCCGAAAAACCTGCTTCGCCTGGCGATCGCCGCCGCGCTGTCCGCGGCGGCCCTGCCGCTGCGGCGGCGCAGGAACGCCCGCGGAGCTCGGCGACATCGTCGTCACCGGCATCCGCGTCGGCATCGAGAACGCGATCGAGACCAAGCGCGAATCGACGAGCATCGTCGAGGCGGTCTCGGCCGAGGACATCGGCAAGCTCCCCGACACCAGCATCGCGGAATCCATCTCCCGCCTGCCGGGCCTCACCTCGCAGCGCGCGGAAGGCCGCGCGTCGGCCATCAGCCTGCGCGGCACGGACCCGGGCTTCACGACGGCCCTCATGAACGGCCGCGAGCAGGTGAGCACCGGCGACAACCGCAGCGTCGAGTTCGACCAGTACCCCTCCGAGCTCCTGAGCGGCGTCGTCGTCTACAAGACGCCGGACTCGCAGCTCGCGGCCAGGGCCTCGCCGGCACGATCGACCTGCGCACGATCCGGCCGCTCGACTACGGCAAGTACGCGATGGCGGTCAACTTCCGGGCCGAGCAGAACTCGAACGACAACCTGGGCGCGAACTCGGACGACAGCGGCTACCGCGCGAGCTTCTCGTTCGTCGACCAGTTCATGGACGGCGAAATTCGGCATCGCCTTCGGCTACGCGCACCTCGACACGCCGATGGCGACGCGCGGCTTCGGCACCTACGAGCCGTGGAATCCATCGGGCGGCGGCGACCTGCTCGACTGCCCGGGCGGCACTGCGGACGCCTGCCACAACAACCCGGGCGTCGCGCCCGGCCAGTTCGCGACCAACGGCATGAAGGTCCGCGCGGACATGGGCTCGACGGTGCGCGACGGCTTCATGGCGACGCTGCAGTTCGAGCCGGCGGCGGCTACTCGAGCATCCTCGACCTCTACTACTCGACGATGGACCAGACGGACAACGCGCGCAGCCTCGAGGTGAACCTCGGCGGTTACCCGGCACCCTGCTGCGTCGCCGGCTCCGTTCCCGGACGGCACGGTCTTCGGCTACTCGGACACGACGATCGAGCACGACACGGTCGTCGCCGGCACGCTCAACACCGTCACGCCGCTCGCCCGCAACTTCCTGTTCACGACGGAAGACGAAATCATGGCGGGCGGCTGGCGCAACGAGTTCCAGATGAGCGACGACTGGTCGCTCGTCGCCGACATCAGCTACTCCAAGGCGACGCGTGACCAGCTCCAGCCGGAAATCAACGCGCAGATGCGGCCCGAGCCTCGTCGTTCGACACGGGTACTTTCGAGTTGCGCGGCAACCACGGCATGCCGTACGCTGCATTTCAACCTGGACTACGCCGACCCGACGCAGGTCGTGGTCGGCCCGACGATCTACGGCTCCGGCTACACGAAGAAGCCGCACATCGAGGACGAGCTTGGCTCCTTCCGCCTGGACGCAATCCGAGAGGCGGACATGGGCTGGTTCGGCAGCATCGCCTTCGGCCTCAACTATAGCGATCGCGGCAAGGACAAGACCTCGCCCGAATCGGGCCTCAGCACGATCGGCGGCGGCGCCTCCAGATCGCCGACGATTTCGTGCTGCGACCGACCAACCTCACCTACGCGCAGCGCCGGCGACGCGCTCGCGATCGACGTGTACGGCGTGCTCGCGCAGTACTTCAACCCGGTCGTCTACGGCACCCGACGACGCGGTCCACGTACCTCGCCGGCAAGTTCTGGGGCGTGGACGAGGAACGTGAGACCGGCTACGTGCGCGGCGACCTCGACCACGAGACTCGGAACGGCGTGCACGCTGAAGGGCAACGTCGGCGTCCAGGTCATCGAGACGGACCAGAGCTCCGACGGCTTCTTCATCGCGAATCGGCGCGGTCTTCCGCGACGGCGAACGGCAAGTCCTACACGGACATCCTGCCGCAGCTCAACTTCGCCTTCCTGCTCGACGAAGAGCCAGGCGGTGCGCTTCGGCCTCGCCGAGGAAATGGCGCGCCCGCGCATGGACCAGCTCAAGGCGACGGAGGAGAGCGGCTACGACGCCGCGACCGGCATCCCGGGCGGCAGCGGCGGCAATCCGCGGCTCGACCCCTGGCGCGCCTCGCATTCGACGTCTCGTACGAGCGCTACTTCGCGGACCGCGGCGGCTACGTGTCGATCGCGGGCTTCTACAAGGACCTCGACAGCTACATCTTCACGCAGACCGACCCGAACCACGACTACTCGGACCTGCTGGCGGTCACGCCGCCGGGGCTCTTCGCGCCGGGCGTCGTCCCGCAGACGACCGGCAACTTCTCGCACCCGGAGAATGGCAGCGGCGGCTACCTGTACGGCTTCGAGCTCGCGACCTCGCTGCCCTTCGACATGTTCTCGGACGCGCTCGCACGGGCTTCGGCGCGATCCTGCAGCTACTCCTACACCGACAGCGACATCGCGATCCCGGGCTCGGTCAGCTCGGTCGCGAACGACCATATCCCGCTGCCGGGACTGTCGCAGGACGTGTGGAACGCGACGCTGTACTACGAGAAGTACGGCTTCGGCGCCCGCATCGCGACGCGCTACCGCTCGGAGTACATCGGCGAAGTGACGAACTTCGCGAACGAGCGCGGCCTGCGCTACGTGGACGCCGACATGATCACCGACGCGCAGGTCAGCTACACGTTCGGCGAACGGCGGCATGCTGAATGGCCTGCAGCTGCTGTTCCAGGTGAACAACCTGACGAACGAGCCGTACATCGCCTACTCGGTGGACAAGTAGCGGCTCCTGGACTACCAGGCAGTACGGCACGCAGTACCTGCTTGGGGCGAACTACCGGTTCTGAGCCGGCGGCGCGCCGAGCAGGTAGCCGAGCGGGACTCCGAGGCGCGCGCGCCAGGCGCGCTCGGAGTGCTCGGCGCCGTCGAAGCGGCGTGACAGGAAGTCGATGCCCGGGCGCCAGCCCGCGGCCGTCAGCATGGCGTCCACGCGGCGCTGGTAGGGCTCGTAGGCCGCGTCCAGCGTCGTCGTCCCGTAGTCGAAATAGAGGCGATGCCCGTCGCGCGGCGGCAGGTGCCGCGCGAGGTAGTCGGCGACGATCCCGTCGCCGAGCGGCCAGTGGATCGAGACGCAGCCCGCCGCCCCGAACACGTCCGGGTATTCGGTGAGCGCGTACAGCGAGATCAGCGCGCCCATGCTCGAACCCATGATCGACGTGTCCGCGCGGCCGGGGAGCGTGCGGTACTTCGCGTCGACCCAGGGCTTCAGCTCCTCGACGATGAAGCGCAGGTAATCGTCCCCGACGACCTTTTGCTTGCGCATCCAGGCCATGTCCGGCCAGCCGTCCGGAAGCGCCGCGGCTTCCGTGAGCGCCTTCGCCGGCATGTACTCCTCGAAGCGCTTCGGCGTGTTCCAGATCCCGACGACGATCGCCTCGCGCAGCGTGCCGCTCGCGGCGAGCTGCGTGATCGCCTCGTCGACGCCCCAGTCGACGCCGATGTAGGAGAGCGCGGGATCGAAGAGGTTCTGCCCGTCGTGCATGTAGAGGACGGGATAGCGGCGCGACGGGTCCTTGCCGTACGAGGGCGGCAGCCACACGTCGACGCGCCGCGGATCGACGAAACGCGACTCGACGCGCTCCTGCGTCTCGACCGTGCCGGTGACCCCGGCCGGCATGGGCGGCGCGCCCGTGAGCTCGAGGATCGTCGCGCTCTCGGGCGGCAGCGTGATGCCGTCGGCGAGCGCGAAGCTGCGGCCGGTCAGGACATCGCGCGCCGTCGTATTGCCGCCGATCATCTCGGCGAAGCGCGCGGTGTCGAGGCGCCGCTCCGTGCCCGTCTTGTTGAAGGCGACCATCACGAGCTGGCGCGCGTCGCGGCGGAAATACACGTACGTGCCGTTCTCCGGCGCGAACTGGGTCAGCGTGCCGTTCGTGACCGCGCTCGCGCTGCGTCGCCAGGTGAGGAGTCGTCGCAGGTAGTCCTGCGCGTCGCGCGCCTCGGCGGAAAGGCCCTGGCCGCTCGTGCCGTCGGCCGAATCGCCGGCCCATCCGCCGGGGAAATCCTGCCGCACGCGACCATCCGCCTTGGGCTCCGGATTCTGCATCAGGATCTCGGAGCCATACGTGAACTCCGGGATGCCGCGCACGGTCGCGATGAAGGCGAAAGCCATCTTCGTGCGCGCGGCGTCGGCGCCGAGCTGCGTGTGGATGCGGCTCGTGTCGTGGTTGTCGCCGAAGACGACGAGCCGGTTCGGGTCCGCGTAGAGGAAATCGTCCGCGAGCGCCTGGTAGATGCGGATGAGCCCGGTCTCGCGGCCCTCGGCCTCCGTCAGGCCCTGGACCAGCGCGTGCTGCAGCGGGAAATCCATGAGTGACGGCGCTGCCGGAGCAGGCTCCGGCCCGGGCGGCGGGCCCTGCTGCCAGCGCGAGACGATCGCGGGATCGACGCTCCACTCCTCGCCGACGATCGAGAGCCCGGGATATTCCTCGAGCAGGCGATCGCGCCACTGGCTGAGGAATCCGCGGTCGGAATAGGGCAGCGTGTCGACGCGAAATCCCGAGACACCCGCGGTTTCGGCCCACCAGATCGCGTTCTGGATCAGGTAGGTCGCGACGAGCGGGTGGCGCTGGTTGAGGTCGGGCATCGCCGGCACGAACCAGCCGTCGGTGAAGGCCGACTCGTCCGCGCGCGCGGCATGCGGATCCCAGAGCGTCTCGCGCCGGTGCGTCGTGCCGGCGAAGGTGCCGCCGTGGTTGATCCAGTCCGGATCCGGCAGGTCCTTCATCCACCAGTGCTCCGAGCCGCAGTGGTTCAGGATCACGTCCATGATGACGCCGAGGCCGCGCGAGCGCGCCTCGCTGACGAGGCGAACGTAGCCCGCGTTGTCGCCGAGGCGGTCGTCCACGCGGTAGAAATCCGTGATCGCATAGCCGTGGTAGGAGCCGCGCGGCTGGTCGTTCTGCTGCACGGGCGTCAGCCAGAGTTGCGTGAAGCCCATGTCCGCGACGTAGCCGAGCCGTGCGCGCAGGCCCGCGAGGTCGCCGCCGTGCCGGCCGTCGGGATTGGCGCGGTCCGCGGCTTCGCGGTAGCCCGTAACCGTGTCGTTCGCGGGATCGCCATTCGCAAAGCGGTCCGGCATCGCGAGGTAGATCGCGTCCGCACTCGAGAATCCCTTGCGCTCCGCGGAACCCGCCGCGCGCGCGAGGAGCTCATACGGCTGGTGCAGGACTGTCTTCCCGCCCTTGCGGAAAGCGATGTCGAAGCGGCCGGCTGCGGCGCCGGGCGCGATCAGCAGGTCGATGAAGAGGTAATTCGGATTCGCCGTGCGCGTGACGCGGTAGATGGAGGCGCGCGCATCGCTGACGGATGGCTCGAGCGCGGCGATGCCATCGCCATGGACGAGCAGCTGCAGCCGGCTGTTCTTCATGCCGACCCACCAGGAGGCGGGCTCGACGCGCTCGATGCGAAAGCCGGCAGCGGCAGCCGCGGCGGAAACGAGGCCGAGAACGAACGCCAGCAGCCATCGCCTCATCGCGATCTTCAACCGCGGAAGACGAACCAGATCACCGCGACCGCGGCGGCGAGCAGCAGGCTGAGCCGGACGTCGGCGCGCCGCCAGGCGGCGTCGCTCTGCAGGGCCGGCATCCGCTCCGGGGTCTTCGCGCGCGTCTGCAGCGTCAGGCCCGCGGTCTGCGCTGCCGACGGCGGCGGTGTCGCGAGGCTCACCAGCACCAGCACGACGCTGCAGACCACGAACAGCAGGATGGCGAAGTGCAGGAAGTTGACGTCGCTGTACCAGCCGAGCAGGCCGTCGCCGAGGCTCGCGCGGTTGAGTTCGAGCACGAGGCGCGCAAGGCCGAGCACGAAGCCGGTCCCGAGCGCGGCCATCGCGCCTGCGGCATTGACGCGCTGCCAGCAGAGACCGACGAGGAACACCGCGGCGATCGGCGGGGAAATATAGGCCTGCACGCTCTGCAGGTACTGGTACAGCTGGCCCGAGATCAGCTTCATCATCGGGATCCACGCGAGCCCGAAGCCGACCATCACGACGGTCACGAGCTGGCCGACCAGCACGAGCCGCTTCTCGCTCGCCTGCGGGCGTAGCTTGCGATAGATGTCCCAGGTCACGAGCGTCGAGCAGGAATTGAAGACCGACGAGAGCGAGCTCATCAGCGCCGCGAGCAGGCCCGCGACGACGAGTCCGCGCACGCCCGCCGGCAGCAAGGCGCCGATCAGGGCCGGCAGCGCCTGGTCCGGCGATGCGAGCGCGAGCTGCCCGCGCGAGGCGAGCACGTGGGCGATGACGCCGGGGATCACGAAGATGAAGAGCGGCAGCACCTTGAGGAAGCCGCCGAAGATCGCGCCGCGGCGCGCGTTGTCGACGTTCTTCGCCGCCAGCACGCGCTGGACGATGAACTGGTCCGTGCACCAGTACCAGACGCCGAGGATCGGCGCGCCGAGCAGGATCCCGGTCCACGGGAAGCTCGGATCGGTCACCGGTTTCCACATGTCGAAGAACGTCGCTGCCGGCTCCGGCATACAGGCCGCTCCAGCCGCCCACCGCATCGAGGCCGACGAACAGGACGACGGCCGAGCCGCCGACGAAGACGAAGGCCTGCAGCATGTCGGTGTAGAGCACCGCGCGCAGTCCGCCGAACACCGTGTAGATCCCGGTCGCGACCACGACGATGACGGCGCCGGTCCAGAAGTTGAGGCCCATGAGAGCCTCGAACACGATGCCGCCGGCGAAGATCGTCACGGAAATCTTGGTCAGCACGTAGCCGACGATCGAGATCACCGCGAGGTACCAGCGCGCCGCCGGCGAATAGCGGCGCTCGAGGAACTCCGGCATCGTGAAGACGCCGCTCTTCAGGTAGAACGGCACGAAGAACCAGCCGAGCAGCAGCAGGATCAGCGACGCGAGGATCTCGAATTGCCCGACGGCGACGCCGCCCGCGGCGCCGGAGCCCGCGAGCCCGACGAGGTGCTCGGCGCCGATGTTGGACGCAAACAGCGACGACCCGACGATGAACCAGCCGGCATTGCGGTTGCTGAGGAAATAACCCTCGGCGGATTCGCGCGTGGACTTCTTGCCGGACACCGCCATCGCGACGATGAAGACCAGGAGAAAATACGCGGCGACCATCACCCAGTCGAGCGTCGTGAGCACTTTCATGCCGATGCCTCTGCCCCGTCGTGAAGGTTCGCGAAGAAAGCCCCGCAGGAGGGTAGCGTAACGACGCCGCGCCCGGGAATGCAGGCCGTGAAGCCGTGGCCTGCAAGGATCTCGAGTCTTCCGCGTGAGGGGATGCGGATCTCGCACGGCGTCGAGCCGAAATTGAAGCAGGCGAGGACCGACATCCCCTCGTGCTCGCGCAGGAACAGAAGCGTATTGGGCGGGGAGTCCAGGAGCCGGATGCCGCCTTTCTGCAGCGCCGGCACGCCGCGCCGCCAGCGCACGAAGCCGCGATAGGCGTTCAGCACGGAGTCCTGCGCCGCGTCCTGGTGATTCACCGCGAGCGCGCGGTGCTCGGCCGGGACCGGCAGCCACGGCCGCCCCTTCGTGAAGCCGCACTCGGGTTCGCGGTCGTTCCAGGGCATCGGCGTGCGGCAGCCGTCGCGGCCCTTGAACAAGGGCCAGAACGCGAGGCCGTAAGGATCCTGCAGGAGCGAATCGGGCAGTTCCGCCTGCGTGAGCCCGAGCTCCTCGCCCTGGTAGCTGCAGACCGTGCCGCGCAGCGACAGGAGCAGCGCATTGAAGAGCTTCGCGCGCGGCGCGGTCGCCGCGCCGTCGGACCAGCGCGAGGCGACGCGCGCGACGTCGTGGTTGCCGATCGCCCAGCACGGCCAGCAATCCTCGCAACGCGCCGCGAGCGTCTCGACGACTTCGCGGATGTGCCGCGTCGAAAACTCGTCCACCAGCAGCTCGAAGTTGTAGGCCATGTGCAGGCGCTTCGCGCCCGCGGTGTACTGCACGATCGCCTCGACGGCGTTCTCGGCCGACACCTCGCCGAGCGCGACGGCCGGCGCGTACTGGTCCATCAGCCGGCGCAGCGCCTCCAGGAACGCGTGGTTCTGCGGCTGCGTGTTGTCGTAGAGGTGCACCTGCCAGGCATAGGGGTTATCGGTGCGAAAGCCGCGGCCCTTGCGCTCGGCCTCGGGCTTCGCCGGGTTGTCGCGCAGGAGCGGATCGTGGAAGCAGAAGTTGATCGCATCGAGGCGAAAGCCGTCCACGCCGCGCGCGAGCCAGAACTCCGCTTCCTCGAGCATCTGCGCCGCGACGGCCGGGTTGTGGTAGTTGAGGTCCGGCTGGCTCACCAGGAAGTTGTGCAGGTAATACTGGCCGCGGCGCGGTTCCCATTGCCACGCGGGGCCGCCGAAGATCGAGAGCCAGTTGTTCGGCGGCGTGCCGTCCGGCTTGGGATCGGCCCACACGTACCAGTCCGCCCTGGCGTTGCTCGCGGCTCTGGCGGCTCTCCTCGAACCAGGCGTGCTGGTCCGAGGTGTGGTTCAGCACCTGGTCGATGATGATCCGAAGTCCGCGCGCATGCGCCGCCGCGACCAGCCGGTCGAAGTCCTCGAGCGTGCCGAAGATCGGATCGACCTGGCGGTACTCGCTGACGTCGTAGCCGAAGTCCTTCATCGGCGACTTGAAGAACGGCGCGATCCAGATGGCATCGACGCCGAGGCTCGCGATGTAGTCGAGCCGCGCGATCACGCCGGGCAGGTCGCCGATGCCGTTGCCGTCGGTGTCGGCGAAGCTGCGCAGGTAAACCTGGTAGATGACGGCGCCGCGCCACCAGTCGGCGCCTTGCGCGGTTTGCGTCGCCACGGAGGCCGGCGCCGGCGTGTCGCTCCGCTCCTGGGTCTGCAGCATGTTGAGCCCCGCCCCGCCCCGTCAGCCCGCCGGCGGCCCGCGGATGCAGGCCTCCTGCAATTCTTTTCGATTGGCCGGGGCCGGTTGAGTGAATACGATTGCATCGCATTGTGCGGCCTCGCGCCCGGCCCGAGACTCGAAAAACTGGGGGGAACATGCGGGAAAAGCCGGCGCTGCGTTTCTGGCAGATCTGGAACATGTGTTTCGGATTTCTCGGAATCCAGTTCGGATTCGCGCTGCAGAACGCGAATGTCAGCCGCATCTTCCAGTCGCTCGGCGCGTCGATCGACGACCTGCCGGTGCTGTGGCTCGCGGCGCCCGTGACGGGCCTGCTCGTGCAGCCGGTCATCGGCTACATGAGCGACCGCACCTGGGGGCGGCTCGGCCGCCGCCGGCCGTATTTCCTCTACGGCGCCATCCTGGCGACGCTGATGCTGCTCGTGATGCCGAACAGCCCCTGGCTGTGGGTGGCGGCGGGCACGCTGTGGATCCTCGACGCGTCGATCAACATCACGATGGAGCCGTTCCGCGCGCTGGTCGGCGACATGCTGCCCGACCGGCAGCGCGCCTTCGGCTTCGCGCTGCAGAGCCTCTTCATCGGCGTCGGCGCGGTCGTCGCCTCGGCGCTGCCCTGGATGCTCGCGAACTGGGGCGGCGTCAGCAACGTCGCCGCGCGACGGCGGCCTGCCGGACTCGGTGAAGTGGGCGTTCTATCTCGGCGCCGCCGTCTTCATCGCGTCGGTGGCCTGGACGGTCGCCCGCACGAAGGAGTATTCGCCCGCAGAACTCGCCGAGTTCAGCGCAGCGGACGTCGTGCAGAAGGCGGAGCAGCCGGGCGAGAGCCGGAGCGCCCGGCAATACCGCGCATCGGGCACGCTCTGGCTCCTCGGCGGGAGCTTCTTCAGCGTCGCGGTCGCGCGTGTTCGACTGGGACCTGCAGCTGCACGTGCTCGGCGTCGGCAGTGCGGCCTTCGGCGTGCTGCAGCTCGTCGTCGCGTGGCTGCAGTCCTGGGGCCGCACGCAGGACGCGCTCTACTGCATCATGGACGACCTGTTCCACATGCCGCGCACCATGCGCCAGCTCGCGCTCGTGCAGTTCCTGTCGTGGTTCGGCCTGTTCGCGATGTGGATCTACACCACGTCCGCGGTGACGAGCCGCCACTATCACGCGACCGACGCGGCGTCGGCGGCCTTCAACGAGGGCGCGAACTGGGTCGGCGTGCTGTTTGCGGCCTACAACGGCTTCGCGGCGCTCGCCGCGATCCTGATCCCGCTCGTCGTCGCGAGGATCGGGCGCCGCCACGCGCACCTGCTGAACCTCGCGCTCGGCGGGGCAGGGCTGATCTCATTCCTCTTCATCGACGACCCGCGCATGCTGCTCGTCGCGATGATCGGCGTCGGCATCGCCTGGGCCTCGATCCTCTCGCTGCCGTACGCGATGCTCTCGGGCGCGGTGCCGCCGGCGAAGATGGGCATCTACATGGGCATCTTCAATTTCTTCATCGTCATCCCGCAGATCCTGGCGGCGAGCGTGCTCGGCGTGCTGGTGCGCGTGCTGTTCGACGGCGAGAGCATCTACGCGCTCGCGACGGGCGGCGTCCTGATGATCCTCGCCGGGCTCGCGACGCTGCGCGTCGACGATCGCGAAGCCGCGCCGCGATGAAGGCGGCGTTGCGCGCCCGTGGATGGCGCTTCTCGCGCGGCGCGCAATCGCCGCCGTGGCCGCGCAGCGCCGCGCGGACTACTACGGCACGGCCGAGCCATTCGCTTCCGAGGCCGTCTACTTCGTGCTCACGGACCGCTTCGTCAACGGCGATCCCGCGAACGACCACCGCGACCAGGGCGGCGCGAACCACAGCTTCGATCGGCCGCTCATGGGCGCAAACGGCGTGCCGGACAACATCGGTTACCTCGGCGGCGACTTCAAGGGCATCCTCGACAACGCGGAGTACATCCGCGCGATGGGATTCACGGCCGTGTGGATCACGCCGATCGTGGACAACCCGGACGAGGCTTTCACGGGCGGCAACCGGATCGGCGAGGGCTTCTTCGCGGACCGCGGCAAGACCGGCTATCACGGCTACTGGGGCGTCAACTTCTACCGGGTCGACGAGCACCTCGAGTCCGAGGGCCTTCGCTTCGCGGACTTCACGCGCCGCATGCAGGCCGAGCACGGCCTCAAGATCGTGCTCGACATCGTCTGCAACCACGGCTCGCCGTCGTACACGATGCCGGTGGACCAGCCGAAGTTCGGCGAGATCTACGACGCCGACGGGACGCCTGCGTGCGGATCACCAGAACCTGCGGCCGGAGCAGCTCGACCCGTCGAACCCGCTGCACCGCTGGTTTCACCGCGAGCCGGACCTCGCCGAGCTCTCCAACCTCGACGACACGAACCCCGAGGTGATGGACTACCTCACCGGCGCCTACCTGCAGTGGATCGACCAGGGCGCCGCTGCGTTTCGCATCGACACGATCAGCCGCGTGCCGCACCCGTTCTGGGCGCGAGTTCACGCGCCGCATCCGGGCGCAGCATCCGGGCTTCTTCATGTTCGGCGAGGATTTCAACTACGACGCGCAAAGTGATCGCCGAGCACACGCGGCCGGAGAATGGCGGCGTCAGCGTGCTCGACTTCCCGATGAAGGGCGCCATGGCGGAGGTGTTCGAGAAGCCCGGCAGCGACTTCGGCCGCCTGCTCGAGGCGCTGCACCTCGCCGACGGCGCCTACCGGAACCCGTACGAGCTCATGACTTTCTACGACAACCACGACATGGCGCGGATGAATGCGACCCCGAACGGCTTCATCGACGCCAACAACTGGCTCTTCACCGCGCGCGGCATCCCGGTCGTCTACTACGGCTCCGAGATCGCGTTCATGGCGGGCGACAAGGAGCACGAAGGCAATCGCAATTACTTCGGCCCCGAGGGCATCGCGCACGCGCGGGAGAGCCGCATCCATGCGGCGCTGTCCGCGATCGCGCGCCTCCGGCGCGACACGCCGGCGCTGCAGCGGGGCCTGCAGGTCAACCTCGAGTTCGGGGGCGACCGCGCCGCGTTCCTGCGCGTGCTCGAGCGGGGGAAGACTGCGCAGACCGCGCTCGTGCTCCTCAACAAGGGAGATGCGCCGGCGACTTTCAGCGTGGACCGCTACCTGGACGCGGGCGCGTGGCGCGACGCCACAGGCGGCAAGGTGGTGAAAGTACGGAAGGGCAAGGCGCTCGTTGCGGAAGTGCCCGCGCACGGGGTGCGCGTGCTGCTGCGCGACGGAAGAACGAAGGACGCTGCGCTTGTGGCCGAGCTCGACCGCGCGGCAGCCGCGCTCGCCGCCTTCTGACCTCCTGGTTAGGCCAGAGCGCCTGCTTTATCGGGTCAAGATCCCGGACCGCTCCAACGCATAGTTAGGCGGCGCGCCACTAACTCTACGCTTGCTTTGATTCATTTGAGCTCGACCTCTACGAAAGCAAATTCCTCGACACCCGGATTGACGATGTTGTGCTCGACGCCCAGCGGCCGTGCGTACGATTGCCCGAACCTTAGCGGGATCTCGACGTTTCCCGTCGGCGTCTCCGCAAGAAGCATGCCCGCAGTAAGACAGACAACAACATAGTCGTGTGCGTGGCGATGCCAACCTGTCTCGGCGCCTGGGGCGAGTCGCCATTCCGTTAAGATGACCCGATCAGTCTCTTCTAGTAGCTTGCTTAGCGCTTTGGGTCTTTGTAGTGCCACGACGCCTCTCGTGCCGTCTAACGCCGTTGTTCAGCCGCGGCCCAGACGCGCGAAGCGCGAATGGGACGTCGGCTGGAACAACTTGTTGGGCGACGTCGATACACTCATTCGTCCGGATAAGGCTTGGGGCGACTAGTACTCGGTTCAATTGCGAACGGACCTGGCGACGAGAGCAAAAACACGCATTCCGACTCTTTTCCGCACTTCACAGCGTGATCTGTATTAGGAGGGACTTCTGAATACGACCCGGGTCCGAGGAGTTTCTCGTTGGAATCGCCGTACTGAACGGCAATTGTCCCTGAGATAACGACAACTCGTTCGACCGACGGATGCTTGTGCATGGGCGGCGCGTAACCAGCTGGGAACTTTCGCAGCATCCCGTGCTCGCCTGAAGCTGGATTTCCCCAGAGTGGCACACTCTGAACCGATGGAAGCGTGTTGTCGTTTTGCCACTTCATTTCACCAAATGGCAAGGCTCTTGCCGTGTCACCCGATTCCTGAGCGTGGGCGCCAAGCACGATAACCAAACAGATGGGAAGCAAGGCTCGTGGAGCGGCAAATCTGCCCATGGATAATCTCCTTCAACCCTGATGAGTGGTCGTCGCCCAACTACAATTGGATGTGAACATTCACATGATGTTTTACGTCATTTTTGACTATTAATCATCGGGCGGTGTCGTAAGTGCTTGTCTAGGCTCGAAGTCGCTGATGTTCAACTGCGACATTAAACGCGTGAAGGCAAGACTTCTCGGAGGGACTGCTCCAAATCGAATTGCCGCCTCGATTGTCGCAATCGCGGGACGATCATCAAGCTATGTTGCGGAACGAGCTCCGCAGGAGGCTCGCACGACGAGTTCCGGCGCGATGAGCGTCGACTCGATAGCCTGGCCCTCGATCAGGCGGATGAGGTTCTCCACCAGCATTTCGGCCGCCAGGTGCGTGTCCTGCCGGATGGTCGTGAGCGGCGGGTTGAAGTCGGCCGCGGAGACAATGTCGTCGAAGCCGACGACGGCGACGTCCTGGGGCACGGAAACCCCGCGATCCTGCAGCGCATGGATCACGCCCATCGCGATCAGGTCGCTCGCCGCGAACACGGCGTCAAACGGGATGCCCGCATCGATGAGCTCGATCCCCGAGCGATAGCCCTCGGCCTCGAGGCTCTGTGCCTCGGTATGGAGCGGCGGCAGGCGGGCGAGGCCGGCGGCATCGAGCACCTCGGCAAAGCCGCGATGGCGGAGCTGGAACTCGGGCGAGCCCGCCGTCGCGGCGCCGGCGAACGCGATCCGCTTGCGGCCCTGGCGGATGAGGTGCTCGGCGGCGAGCCGCGCGCCGAGCACGTTGTCGCAGCAGACGTAGTGGCCTGGCTGGCTCTCGACCACCGGACCCCAGATGACGAAGTGCGAGTCCGTCTCGGCGAGGTGACGCAGCCGCTCCGCGTAGTTCAGGTAGTTGCCGTAACCGAGCAGGATCATGCCGTCGGCGCGGTTCGAGAGCTCGTAGTCCGTGTGCCAGTCCTCGGAGAGCTGCTGGAACGACATCAGGAGGTCGAAGCTGCGCCGGGCGGCCGCGCGCGCGATGTGGCCGATCATCGACAGGAAGAACGGGTTGATCTGCGCCTCGTCCGGCAATTCCTCGAACAGCAGCAGCGCGAGCGTGCGGCTGCGGCGCGTGCGCAGGCCCGCGGCGTTGCGATCGGTGCGGTAGTGCAGCTCGCGCGCAATCTCCTGGATGCGAGCGCGCGTCTCCGGCTTGACGAGCGGGCTGTCGCGAAGGGCCCTCGACACCGTCGCCTGTGAAACCTGGGCGACCTGCGCGACCTC
>CAVXET010000003.1:0-10369 GCA_963760725.1 uncultured Gammaproteobacteria bacterium | reverse complement strand
TCGGAATGTTCCCTAAACAGGCCCGGGACTAGGGATTAGGGATTGGGGATTAGGAGTCCAGGGTCGCCAGTCGACAGCCACAAGTCGATAGTCATTACCCCGGCAGACGTCACTTGTAAAGTCAGGGCACCCGCCGCTTCAGCTCTTCCTGCCAGTTCACGACAACGACCATGCTTGCCGGGGTTTCATCGGATGCGGTTTGCGTCGCCTGTGCAGACTTGATCATGAGAAAAC
This sequence comes from uncultured Gammaproteobacteria bacterium, assembly GCA_963760725.1. Taxonomy (GTDB): domain Bacteria; phylum Pseudomonadota; class Gammaproteobacteria; order Steroidobacterales; family Steroidobacteraceae; genus SCUD01. Next base: position 10,135 of record CAVXET010000003.1, on the reverse strand, counting down.
GCCTACCGTCGGGTGCGACATCGTAGCTGCGCGCAAAGGGCAGAACCGCACGGTAAGGTCCTTCGAACAGTCTCACAGGAGTGCCCGAGCGGAAATCGGGATTTGTTTGAACAGACACCACGAAAAGCGCACGCACAGGTTCACCAGTTCTGCCATCAAAGAAGAACAACTCTCGACCATTTGGATTCCACACGGGGTTTGTGCCCCCTTGAGGAGAGATCAGCCATTTTCCGCTGTTCACATTGGGGAACGGTCGAACGTAGACCTGATCCTGGCCTGACTCATCCGACTGATACGCAATCCAACGGCCGTCCGGAGAGATCTCGGCCAAGCTTTCCTCAGACGAGGAAGACATTTCCAGGCTTGAGATCGCGATGGGCGCCGGGCGCGAGGGGCATGTTGATGACGGTGGCGGATTATACCCGCTAGGACTTTCGACCGACGACTTTCGCCTTCCGACTCCCAATCCCCAATCCCTAATCCCTAGTCTTTCCTGACGTTTTGGTACCATCTGTTGAGTGAAAAAGCTCGTCGCGACCGTCATCATCATCGCCGGCCTGGCGGCGGCCGGCTTCCTGGCCGACCAGGCGATCGAACGGGACCATGAATACGACCGCTTCATCGACCAGGGCGACGACGCCCTGAGCCGGGAGCAGACGTTCGTGGCGATCGAGCAATACAGCGGCGCCATTGCGCTCAAGCCGGGGTCGATGCTGGCCTATCTGAAGCGCGGCGAGGCCCACCAGCGCCGTGGCGACACGCCCGAGATGTTGTCGTCGGCCCTGCGCGACCTGCGAAGCGCGGCGGCGCTCGACCCCGGCTCGACCAGGACGCTCGAACGGCTCGGAGACGTCAACTTCCAGCTTCGGCGTTATGCGAACGCCACCGAGAGCTACGAGGCGTACATCCGCCTCGACGACCATTCCCCTGAGATTTTTTACAAGCTCGCGCTCGCGTCGCGCGGCGATGGACGCCTGGCGCGCGCGACCACGGCCCTGCAGCAGGCCGTCAAGCTCAACCCCACCTTTCACGAAGCGCACTACGTGCTCGGACTCTGCCTGAGGGATCGCGGCCAGCTTTCGGAGGCCCGCGCGGCGTTCGATCGCGCCATCACCATCTCGCCCGCGTTCATCCCGGCACGCGAAGAGCTCGCCGATCTGTACCGGCTGGAGGATAGCGACCGTGAAGAAATCGAACAGCTCGAGGCGCTGTTTGCGCTCGATCCGGCCAAAGCGGAGCGTCTGATTGCGGTTGGCCTGGCGCATCTGCGGGCCGGTAATCGCGACCTCGCCGTCGTCACGTTGGGCCGGGCCGCCGAGCTTTTCCCCGATATGCCGAACGTGTACGCCGCGCTCGGACAGGTGTGGCTCGAGGTGGCCGAAGACTGGGGAGACCCGACCGATTTGCGCAAGGCGCTCGAGGCGTTCGAACGGGTCATCGCCGAGACCAATGCCAGCAGCGAGACGCTGGGCCAGTACGGACGCGCGCTCGTGCTCGCAGGTCAGCACGCGCGAGCCGAGGCGGTGTTGCGCCAGGCGGCGCAGCGATTCCCGACCGATCCCGAGGTGCTGCCCCATTTCGCGGCGGTCGCCGAGCGGCTTGGACATCTCGACGACGCACGCCAGGCGCTCGTCAGGTATTCAATTCTCGTGGATGAGGACCGCGACGAGGCTTCGCACGCGCGGCATATCGGGGACCTGTCGATGCAGCTCGACGACGCGGTGTCGGCCGTCGCCTGGTACCAGAAATCAGAGTCGCTTGGGACCGGGACTGGTGACGCCTCTTCCCTTGTCAGGCTTGGCGAGGCCCAGGCCAAGGCGGGACATCTGGACCAGGCGCGGGCCACGGTCGAGCGCGCGCTGGAACGGGACCCGCAGAACGCCGCCGCGCGTGGCCTCTCCGTCCGCCTTCAGCCGCGATAGCCGCCCGGCAATCATGTAGGCCGGGTCTTGCTTTTCAGACCCGGCAATTTCTGGGTCAGCTGAGGCGGGTCCAAAGAACAGGACCCGCCCTACGTACCACGCTCGAGCGCCTTTAGCGTCGATAGCGCTTCGGGTCGAGCAGGTCGCGCAGCCCATCGCCCAGAAAATTGAAGCCGAGCACGAGCGCCGCAATCGCCGCACCCGGAAAGATCGTCAGGTGTGGGGCATCGAGCAGGTGCAGCCGACCGCCGTTCAGCATCGTGCCCCAGCTCGGCGTCGGCGGCTGCACCCCAAGGCCGAGAAAGCTCAGCGACGCTTCCGCGAGAATGGCGCCGGCCATCCCCAGCGTTGCTTGAACCATGACGGCCGGCAGCGTCGTCGGCACGACGTGCCTGAGAAGGATTCGCGACGTGCCTGCACCGAGCGCACGCGCGGCCTGAACGAACTCGAGCTCGCGCGCCTTCAGCACCTGGCCGCGGACCAGCCGCGCGTATCCCACCCAGCCAATCACCGACAGCGCCACCACCACGTTCCTGAGGCTCGGACCGAGCACCGCGACGAGGGCGATCGCGAGCAGAATGCCCGGAAACGCCAGCAGCACATCCACCGTACGGCTCACAAGATCGTCGAGCCACCCGCCGAAATAGCCCGCAATCGAGCCCAGGAGCACACCCACGAGCGTCGAAATACCGACGACCGTGAGGCCGACAAACAGCGATATTCGCGCGCCGGCGAGCACGCGCGAAAGGATGTCGCGTCCCAGCTCGTCGAGGCCGAACGGATGCTCAACGCTGGGACGCTCGAGGCGTAGCGCGAGATTCTGGCTTGCCGGATCGTACGGCACGACCCAGGGCGCCAACAGGGCGGCAAGGACGCCGATCAGCACGATCGCCGCGCCGACGCGAATCATGATTCTTACCGGTCCACTCGGATGCGTGGGTCGAGGAAGCTGTAGGTGAGGTCCGTCAGGAGATTCACCCCGACGTAAGTGACCGCAATCAGCAGCACGCAACCCTGTACGAGCGGGTAATCACGGAAGCTGATCGACTGAATCAGCAGCCGCCCGATGCCGGGCCACGCAAAAATCGTTTCGGTGATCACCGCGCCCGTGAGCACGACGCCGAACTGCAAGCCAAGGATCGTCACGATGGGGATGAGGCTGTTTCGAAATGCGTGATACAGGATGGCCCGGCTTCGCGAGACGCCTTTGGCGCGCGCGGCCAGCACGTACGGCTCGCGCAGTTCCTCGAGCAGGCTGGCCCGCGTCATGCGGGCCAGAATCGCGGCCAGCGCGGCACCCAGAGTGACCGCGGGCAGCACGAGATGTGCGAGCGTGCCACGACCGCCGACGGGCAACCAGCCGAGCTCGACGGAAAAGATGATGGCCAGAAGCGGGCCCAGCCAGAAATTCGGCACCGAGATGCCGACGAGCGACAGCGTCATCGCGCCGACATCGATGGCGGTGCCCCGCCAGACCGCCGCCACGATCCCCAGCGGTACGGCGAGCAGGACGGCAACCGTCATCGAGGCAAATGCCAGCTCCGCGGTCGCCGGCATCCGTTCCAGGATCTGCGCCGTCACCGGCTGATCGTTGCGCAGCGACACCCCGAGGTCACCGTGCGTGAGGCCCTCGAGAAACGACCCGTACTGCACGATGAGCGGGCGGTTCAGGCCGAGGCGCTCGCGCAACTGATTGACTTCTTCGGGAGTGGCGCCTTCGCCGAGCATGGCTTGCGCGGGATCGCCAGGAATGAGGTGGATGAGCGCGAAGACCAGTGTGGCCACCCCGAGGAGGACCGGAATCGTGAGCACGAGCCGGCGGATGAGATACCTATGCATCGAGATGAAGACGCTGCATCAGTTTGGCGAGACCCTGGCGGCTGAGACCAAGCGCGACCGCCGCCCGGCCCCGATGTCCGGCCGCACGCGCCAGCGCCGCGCGCACGAACCGCTGTTCGAACTGCAGGCGCGCGCGTTCGAGCGACTCTTCCGGCGCATCCTGGGGGGCTTGCGCAATCGCCGAGGGCAGCAGGGCGGCACCGACGACCCCGCGGGCTGGCGCCGCAACGACGAGCGCCGTCAGCACGTTCTGCAGTTCTCGAACGTTGCCCGGCCAATCATAGCGCGCCAGCGCTGAAAGCGCGCTCTGGCCGAGCACGGCTCTGCTCGCGATCCGATCGGCCGCCTGCTTCCAGAACCGGCCGGCCAGGAGCGGAATGTCTTCCGCGCGATCGCGCAGCGGCGGCACGTGAATGCGGATCACGTCGAGGCGATACAAAAGATCCTGACGAAACCGGCGCGCCTCGACTTCACCGCGCAACGGCCGGTTGGTTGCGGCAACAAGGCGGGCGTCGATGGACCTCGTGAAGTGTTCGCCCACGCGCCGGACCTCGCCTTCCTGCAAGACCCGCAGGACCTTTGCCTGGGCACGAGCCGACAACTCGCCAATCTCGTCGAGGAACACGGTGCCGCCGTCGGCGCTCTCGAAGAGTCCCAGCCGCTCGCCGGTCGCGCCGGTGAACGCGCCCTTGGCATGGCCGAACAGCTCCGCATCCACGAGATCCTCCGGCATGGCGGCGCAGTTGAGCGCCAGAAACCGCCGGTCGCGACGGCATCCCGCGCGATGCAGGGCGCGAGCGACAAGCTCTTTGCCCGTTCCGCTTTCGCCCTCAATCAGTACCGTGAATGGTGCATTGGCGGCGCGGGCAATCGCGTTCCGCAGAACGCTCATCGCCTGACTTACCCCGATGATGTCGAACGCGACGTCGTCGGCTGCCGGCACGTTGCCGCGCTCTATCGCCACATACACCAGCGGTGCGCACACCGCCGCCGCCGCGGCTCCGAACGCGCGCACCCGTTCCGCCTGGGCGGGCCCGTCGATAGCCCACCGGAACACCATGGCGCCGATCGATCGTCCGAGGTACTCGACTGGAATCGCGCTTTCCACCCAGCTCTCATGGCGCTCGGGTGCAATCGGCTGCCCCATGTTGACGGCACGTTGTGCCAGCGGCTCGCTCGACGAACCCGAGCCGCCGACCAGCCGGACCACGCCCCGCTCCGCCCCGAAGATGCCGACGCCGGCGGCATGCGTGTGCTGACGAATGGCAGTCGCCGCCCGCGCAAGGACGCTGGCCTCGTCTTCGGCCTGGTGCGATAGCGCCAGAAGATTGCGCAATTCGTCGAGCTCGGTGACCCCGCTTGCCGTGCCCGCCATTTGCAGGCACGCCCCCGATTCTCGAGCGGCGGGCGGCTTGTCCAGCTCTTTCAGCACCGACTGAATTCGCATGCGCAGGAGCGGTGGAACGGCGCCGTCGCGGATGTTGTGAAGATGCCTGGCCGCCATTCGGGCCAGGCCCGATCGAGAGGCTCTGATGAGGCCCTCGATGTGCACCAGCTTCAATTTGATCGTCTGCAGCGGCAGGTGGGCGGCGCGGGCCGCGGCCAGGCCAGCCGTGACATGAACGCGGACGGCTTCGAGATCGCCGATACGCGCCTGGACCGAGGCTTCCTGCAACCGCACGACGGATTCGAGTTCTGGCGAGATACCGCACGACATCGGTCGCGCGCGCTCGACCGCATGCCACGCGTCGGGCAGCGCGTTCGCCATGTTCCTCAGACGGGCCACGAGGCACCAATAGCGCACGCAGTGCCCCGCGTCGCCTGCAGGTGTGGTCGACTCCAGAACCGATCGTGCATCCGCATAACGTTCCTGCCAGAGCAGGTTCCGCGCGAGGCCCACGCCGGCAAACAACATCGACTCGGTACAGCGCAGGGCCGTGGCTGCCGAGCGGGCCGCGCGACACGTCTGCTCCGCGTCGCTCAGCTCTCTCAGATCGGTCTGGGCGAGGCCGACATAGATGGTTGCAGCGATGGCCCGCGGCGCGGATTGGCCCCGCTGAAAGTACGTGTGGGCCTCTTCGAACGCAGCCTTTGCGTCGAAGGCCCTGCCGCGCGCGAGGAGCAGTTTGCCGAGCGTCAGCGCCGCATCGCCCGCACGAAGCCAGTCGCCGCGCCGCTCGAACGCGCCGATCGCGCCACGAAGAACGCGCCGGGCCGCTGCATGGCGTCCGCGGAGGAGCAGGCGATCGGCCTCTCCCGTCATCTGTGCGACGCGGGCATCGGGCGTGGACGGCGATCGGCCGTACGAGGCTCGGCTCTCGGCTGCCGCATCAACCCGGGCGCGCGTCGCGTGGCTTCGCAGCGCCAGCACGCACACCTCGCGCGCCTGCAGCCGCCGCAGCCGCAGGATCGCCATCGCGATGCGTGCCGGGTCGCTCCGCGCGTTCAAGAGCAGCACCGAGCGCTTTGCCAGCAGCGGCCATATCGCCACGGACAGTCCAGGGTCTTCGAGGAGCGCGAGCTCGCACAGCACGAATCCACGTAAGCGAAGTTCGCGCATATCGGGAAGCTCGTCCACGTACAGAACCCGCCGCGTCGCGGGACTCGAATGCTCGAGCCACTCCAGAAGGCCGTCCGGAGACGGCCTGGCGCACTTCCGCATCCCGCCGTTCGACAGTGCGGCCTCGAATCGGTGGGACGCGTCGAGAAATCCGAAATCGACGAGTCGCCCCTCGCCATACGCGCGGGCGCACGCCTCGGCCCAGGCCTGCTGCCCGTCTCGTGCACCTGCCGGTGCGATCTGAACGTTGACGCGATCGCCCGAGGCGAGATCGATGGCAGCGACCGTGAGGTCTTCGGCGGCCGCCGGGACGCCGCAGAAAAGGAACCGATCGGCAATCAGTGTAGCCATGCGACCGATCTCCATCTGCAAGCGCGTGGCCCGCTCAAAACAGGCGCGATCGCGCGCGGCGGCGCCGGGACCTCGCAGAAACTTCGTATAGAATTAGCGGGAAATGCTGCGTTTTCTCACTGCCGGCGAATCGCACGGCAAGGGCCTCGTCGCCATTCTCGAAGGCATGCCCGCCGGTCTCCACCTCGACTTCGATGCGATTACGGAGCAGCTGAAGCGGCGTCAGGGCGGTTACGGCCGCGGCCGCCGGATGGCCATCGAGTCGGACAAGGCGGAAGTGCTGTCGGGCGTGCGGGCCGGCGAAACGCTCGGCTCGCCGATCTCGCTGCTCATCCGCAACAAGGACTGGGAGAACTGGCAGCAGACGATGCATGCCGAAGACACGCCGCCGCCCGACGCCACCGGTGCGATTCGGCCGGTCGTCACGCGGCCGCGTCCTGGTCATGCCGACCTGGCGGGTGTCATCAAGTACGACCGGACCGATATTCGCGATGTGCTCGAACGCGCCAGCGCGCGCGAGACCGCGGCGCGGGTAGCGGTCGCGGCGATCGCACGGCAGCTCCTGAAGAAGTTCAACGTCGACATCGTGAGCCACGTGTATCAGGTGAACGGCATCGGCCTCGACTCGCCGCTCCGGGTCACTTACGAATCGGCGCGCGATATCGGCGAGGAGTCGGCGCTCCACTGCGCGGACGCGGGCGCGGAAGCCATGATGATCGCGGAAATCGATCGCTGCCGCGACGCCGGCGACACGGCGGGGGGCGCTTTCGAGGTCATCGTGCGTGGCCTGCCTGTGGGCCTCGGAAGCTACGTGCAATGGGATCGCAAGCTGGACGGCCGGCTGGCCCAGGCCATGATGTCGATTCCTGCGATCAAGGGTGTTGGCATCGGCATCGGCCCGAAGGCCGCGTCGGTGCCAGGGTCGCAGATGCACGACGAAATCGTCCCGGCGCCCGGCCGCACGCAACCTCCGATCGGCGTGGCCCGGCCTACCAACAACGCAGGCGGCCTCGAAGGCGGCGTGACCAATGGCGAAGACCTCAGAGTCTCCGGCTTCATGAAGCCGATCGCGACGCTGATGAAGCCGCTGCGGTCGGTCGACCTCTCGGCCATGAGCGAAGCGCCCGCCGTCATCGAGCGCAGCGACGTGTGCGCGATTTCCGCCGCGGCGGTTGTGGGCGAAGCGGTTGTCAGCCTCGTGCTGGCCGACGCCTTTCTCGAGAAATTCAGCGGCGACTCACTCGGTGAAATCGAGCGCAACTACGCGTCGGCCACCAGCCGGCTGCAGACGAGATTCAAGGCGCCGCAGCTGGCAGCTCCCTTTCGGGAGCGCGAGGGCGGGCCTGCCGCGCCGAAGCCCCGCGGGGATCGCGGGGGCGAAGGCGGGTGATTCTTCCGATTCTGAAGTATGGTGAAACCCCGCTGCACGAGCGCGCGGCGGACGTCGGCGAGCTGACCCGCGATATTCAGAAGCTCATCGATGACATGATCGACACGATGTATGCGGCGCCTGGCATCGGCCTGGCGGCCCCACAGGTGGGCGTGTCGCTCAGAATCTTCGTCCTCGACGTGTCGGTCGGCCGGCGAGCCGAAGACCTGATGGTGTTCGTGAATCCCGAGTTCATCGAGCTCGAAGGGATGCAGCTCGAGGAAGAAGGCTGCCTGAGCGTTCCCGGTTTCAACGCGACGGTCGCTCGTCCGATGCGCGCGGTCATTCGCGGTCTCGATCGCAACGGCCAGCCGTACACCGTCGAAGGTAAGGATCTGCTGGCCCGGGCCTTCCAGCACGAGATGGATCACCTCGACGGCCGGCTGTTCCTCGATCGGGTCCGCGGCATCAAGCGCGATCTCATCGTCAAGAAGATCCGCAAGCTCTCGCGCACGGGCAAATGGTAGACACCGCGGCCCCGATTCGCGTCGTCTTCTTCGGCACTCCCGAGTTCGCGGTTCCCACACTTCAGGCGCTTCACCAGTCGCGGCACCGGGTCGTTGCGGTCGTCACGCAACCGGATCGCGCGCGCGGCCGTGGGCAGAAACCGCAACCGGGCCCGGTCAAGCAGTTTGCCGACCAGCACTCCCTGCCGCTGCTGCAGCCTGCTCGCCTTCGCGACGAAGCCTTTCTCGACACGTTGAGGCGTCATACAGCCGATCTGGGCGTCGTCGCGGCGTACGGGAAGATCCTGACAGACGACGTTCTGCAAATCCCGCGGTTGGGGCTCATCAACGTACATGCGTCGCTCCTGCCGAAATATCGAGGTGCCGCGCCGATTCACCGTGCCGTCATCTCCGGCGAGCACGAGACCGGCGTCACGATCATGCGCGTCGTCAAGGCACTGGACGCAGGGCCGATGATGGCAAAAGTGACGCGGCCGATCGATGCGGACGAAACCAGTGCGGACGTCGAGCGCGATCTCGCACGGATAGGAGCGCGGGCGCTCGTCGAAGCGGTCGATGCCCTGGCCCAGGGGTGTGCGCAGGAGACGCCCCAGGACGAGTCACAGGCCACCTACGCGTCGAAAATCGAGAAGGCCGACGGCATCGTTGACTGGTCGCGGTCCGCCCGCGAGATTCACAATCAGGTTCGTGGCCTCCATCCATGGCCTCATGCCTTCTCGGACCTCGACGGCGAACGCACGATCCTCCTGAAGTCGGCGGTCGAGGATGAGACCGCCCGCGAAACGGATCCCGGAACCGTTTTCGAAGCGCGGGGCGACCGGTTGACCGTGGCAACAGGCCTGGGCGTATTGCGCCTGCTGACGCTTCAGCGAGAGGGCCGGCGTCCTGTCTCGGCGCGCGAATTTCTATCCGGCCGGCCTGTCAGCCCGGGTACGCGCTTCGTCCGCTCCAGCCAGCCATGATCGGGGCGGCCCGCACGGCAGCGTTCAGCGCGCTTTGTGATGTCAATACGGCGCGCCTGGATCTCCCCGCCGCGTTGGCGCACGTACGCCCCACCCTGCAGGATGAGCGCGATCGCGCGCTCGCGACAGATCTGGTGACGGGTACGCTGCGATGGCAGCGGCAGCTCGACCATCTCATCGAGCACTTCGCGAAGCGACCCGTCGCCAAGCTCGACTTCGAGGTGTTGCAGATTCTGCGGCTCGGCGCGTATCAACTGCTCCACCTCGACCGCGTCCCGGCCGCCGCTGCCGTGAACGATGCCGTCGCGATGACCCGCCGCGCCCGCAAAACAAGCGCGGCCGGCCTGGTCAACGCCGTGCTTCGCGCGATCTCGAGGAATTCACACCGCCTTCCGCTTCCGGCCCGGCCTCCGGAGGGCGACGCGCTCCCCTATCTCGAGGTGGCGCTGTCGCATCCTGCCTGGCTCGCCAAAAGATGGCTCGACAGGTATGGGTTCGAACGGGCTGAGGCCTGGGAACAGTTCAACAACAGTGCCGCACCGCTGACGCTGCGGGTCAACCGGCTGAAAACCGACGCCGCCGCGCTCGCCACGTCGCTTTCCCAG
>CAVXET010000002.1:0-3565 GCA_963760725.1 uncultured Gammaproteobacteria bacterium | reverse complement strand
GCCACGTCATGCTGCCGGCGAACAAGGTCCTGGAACTGCGCGCGGAGGTCTTCAACGCCACGAATACGCCTCCATTCGGCGCGCCCAACGGCGTGTTCGGCTCGGCGGCGTTCGGGACGATCACCACCGCTGGCGATCCGCGTGTCGTGCAACTGGCGGTGAAACTGATCTTCTGAAACCACGTGGTTCATTCGATAAGCCGGTACTGCAAGGCTTCGGCAACATGATCGGCCTTCACCGTATCCGCGGAGCCAAGATCGGCGATGGTGCGCGCCACCTTGAGGATGCGGTCATAGCCGCGCGCGCTGAGTCCCAGGCGATCGATGGCGGCGCGAAGCAGCTGGCGGCCTTTCGCGTCGGGCCGGCAGAACTTCGCCATCAGCGACCCGCGAAGATCCGCATTGGTTCTCGGTCCGCGATCGCCATAGCGCGTCCGCTGTGCGGTGCGCGCGGCGTGGACGCGATCGCGAATGGCTGCCGACGATTCTCCCGGCGCGGCGTCGGTGATCGCGTGCACGGGCACGGCCTGGACGTCGACGATCAGGTCGAGGCGATCGCGAAGCGGACCCGAAAGCCGTCCTCGGTATCGGGCAATCTGGGTGGGCGTGCACTGACACGCCCGCCGTTCGTCGCCCAGAAAGCCGCACGGACAGGGGTTCATCGCCGCCACGAGCACGAAGCGGGCAGGGAAGACCGCCGTCCGCGCGGCGCGCGCGATCGTCACGCGGCCTTCCTCGAGCGGCTGTCGCAGCACCTCGAGAACGCGCCGATCGAATTCCGGCATCTCGTCGAGGAACAGCACGCCGTTGTGCGCGAGGGAGATCTCGCCGGGACGCGGGATGGCGCCTCCGCCGACCAGCGCGACGTTCGAGATGGTGTGATGCGGCGCGCGGAACGGACGCGCGCTGAGCAGCCCGCCGCCATCGGGAAGCGTGCCCGCCACCGAATGAATCGCGGTGCACTCGAGCGCTTCGTCAAAGGTCAGCGGCGGCAGGATCCCGCCGAGCCTCCTCGCCAGCATCGTCTTGCCCGCCCCGGGCGGTCCGGTGAGCAGCAGGTTGTGTCCGCCGGCCGCTGCCACTTCGAGCGCCCGGCGAGGAAGGAGCTGTCCGCGGACGTCGGCGAGATCCCCATCCGAGGAAGCCGTCTGCGCCGGCGGTGGCACCGTGGACGCTGGCGCGCCGGGCGTCTTCGGGTCGATTCAGCGCTTCGAGTGCCTCACCGAGCGACCTCGCGGTGCAGACGTCCAGGCCTTCGACGACGCAGGCTTCGGCGGCGTTCTGGGGCGGAAGGAGGAGCCTGGTGAGCCCGAGCCGGCGCGCGGCCACGGCAATGGGCAGCACGCCGCGAATGCCGTTGATGCCCCCGTCGAGCGAGAGCTCGCCGAGGACGAGCGTGTCGTCGATGGCGCGTCCGGTCAGGCATCCCGAGGTGGCAAGCAGGCCAAGCGCGATCGGGAGATCAAATGACGACCCGGCCTTGCGCACGTCGGCAGGCGCCAGGTTGACCGTGATGCGGTGGTGCGGGAACTCGAAGCCCGAGTTCTTGATCGCCGAGCGCACGCGGTCGCGGCTCTCCCGCACGGTCGCATCAGGCAGGCCCGACCATCGTGAAGTGGGGAAGGCCGAACGACACGTCGACCTCGATGTGAACCGGGTAGGCGTCTACCCCAAAGACAGCCGCGCTGCGGAGCCGTGCGAGCACGGGGCCGCACGATGCAAAGCGCGCTGCACGGCCGTGCTCGGTCAATTTCGGTGAAAACAGGCCGATTTAGCCTTCGCGACGCCGACGTATCGTGGGAGTGTGGCGGAAACTGCCATGGCCGCGGCTCGCCTCGCGCGCAGTTTCTGCCTCGCTTGCCGCCCGTCCCGCCTGGCGTCCCTTTCGAAATTCGAGCGGCGTACGCCCCACGCGATCCTGCACGAGCTTGTAGAGATCCTTCTTGCTGCGGTATCCGACGTGGCGGGCGATCGCCTCGATCTTCAGGTCTGATTCTTCGAGCAGCCGCAGCGCCTCGCGCAGGCGGAGCTCCGACTGATACTCGCGCAGCGTAAAGCCGGTGACCTCCTTGAACGTTCGCTGCAGATACGTCGGCGAGCAGCGCAGATGCTGCGCGAGCGAGTCGACGGCGAGCTTCTGCGAATAGTGCTCCCTGAGATAGTGCTCGGCGCCGCGCACGCACGCCTGCGGATGCGCGCTCTGCAGCTCGAAGGCAAAGCGACCCGCCCAGCGGTAGAACGCCTCGCCCGGCGATCGGGTCGAGATCGCGAGGCCATTCGTCCAGCGTCGCCGCCGGCTGAAAGCTGCAGTCGCGCGCGGAGCGATCCCGCTCGCCCGCGTGTTTGTGAAACGCCTTGTGAGCGGCGTAGCCGAACTGGATCGCCAGGTCGAGCAGCAGTCCCTTCTGCGTCAGCGTCTCGAGCGGCGTGCGCGCCTTCGGGCAACCGCGCGATGAAACGGCCCGCCGAGGCGCGCAGATCGCTCGGGACGAGCGAGACGGACTCTCCGAGAAACGACTGACACTCGCGGATGGTCTCAGACAACCACGAGGCGTTGATGCCGTACTGTGCAGGCGAGTGACTCTGTGGCACGGGGCGTGGGTGTTCGTTCCGATTCTGGGGCGGGCGCCTCTGCGCCCCGTTATTTGGAACCCGATGGCGCTTGCCGGTGCGAAGCTCGGCCACGACAATGATTCCCGGACGTGATGATAGTCACGAGATTCGCGTGCGCTTTCTCACTCTTTTTCGGGACCATTCGAACGCGGCAACAGGAGACCCCCGTGCACGACAAGCCCTACTGCCGATCTCAGTTTTGACAACGAACTTACCGCCTCGACGGCATATTCGCGTGCGATGAGCCTGCTGTGGCTCGACATTCTCATCACGTGCGCGATCCTGGCGGCCGTCGCCAGCCGCCTCTAGCGTCCGGGCTCACTCCCCAGAGCCCTGCTCATATTTTCCTCCAGCGGCACCACGGCGCCCTCGGACGCCGTCATAACCGTAACCTGCAGTTGAGTTTAGCCGCGTTGCCGGGTATCCTCTTTGGCGACCCGTCGGTAGCCGTACCTCTGTCATCAAGGACTCAACATGCTCGACGCCCTGAAAGGCCTTGCCGGTCCCGGCAAAGCGCAGAAGCAGACTGACGACCTCCAGAGCCTCATTACCGCCGCGAAAGAAGAGCGCAGCGCCCTGAGCGCGATGCTCACGCAGATTTCCATGCGCAGCGTGAAGCTCACACAGATGGGCAAGTCGCTGGAGCAGGTCGATCAGAAGGCCGCAGGCGCGACCGAAAAACTCGACGCGCCTCATGAAGCGGATGGAAGGGCTCGAGCAGCAGGTGAAGACGTTTGGCGAGGTCGAAAAGCGCGTGTCGGGGCTGATCGAGACGGCCACCCAGGCGCAGCAGGCTGCCGAACGGCTCGTGGCACCCGACGGCGAGCTGCAGAAGCACAAGCGAGCGGTCCAGCAGCTGTCATCCCAGGCGCTCGAGACGCAGGCCAGCGTCGACGCGATCAAGAAGGAGCGGGCGGCGCTCGAGGAACTGCGCACCCAGCTGCGCCAGGCAC
>CAVXET010000001.1:0-8984 GCA_963760725.1 uncultured Gammaproteobacteria bacterium | reverse complement strand
CGGCCAATCACCGTCGAATGTGGCGGCTTTGAGCGTCGTCCCGACGGTTGTCGTCGAAAGGAGCCTCATAGAGGGCGGAGGCGGGCGACGGATCGCTGCCATCGCGCGTGTAGCGGATCGCGCCGAAGGAACCTGCTTCGAAGTCTCCACGCGCCGCGTCGAAGCATCCGTGCCCCGGACTTCACTCGAATCGCGGTTCGAAGGCCGAGTCGGCGTAGTGGATGCCGAGCGTGCGGTAGCGCGCGAATTCCGCACCCAGGCGCGACGGCGAAGTCCGGCCAGTCGCGCAGCGCCGCCGGCGACCACGTGACTTCGGCGAGTGCGGCGACGCGCGGAAATGCCTGGTGCTCGACGCGTTCCGTCAGGCGCATGTGCTCGGTCCAGGCATTGAGCTGCGCGCCGAGCGACGTGCGAGGACTCCGCTGCCGTCGAGGCCCGGCGGGAACCGGTTCGTAGCCGTAGACGTCTTCGAGCGACTCGACCGCCGGGCGGCCGGGCGGCTCGTCTCGGCGCATCGCTCTGCAGGTGGTCGAGATAGAGGATCGGGCGAGGGCGCCATGACGACGTCGTGTCCCGCGCGTGCGGCGGCGATCGCGCCCTCCGTCCCGCGCCAGGACATGATGCTGGCGCCGGCCGGAATGCCGCTCTCGAGGATTTCGTCCCAGCCGATCAGCCGGCGTCCGCGGCTCTCGAGAAAGCGGCCGATCCGCGCGACGAACCAGCCCTGCAGCGCCGCTTCATCGGCGAGTCCGAGCTCGCGCATGCGCGCCTGCACGCGCGGCGAGGATTTCCAGCGGTCCTTGACCGCCTCGTCGCCGCCGATGTGGATGTACGGGCCGGGAAAGAGCTCGATGACTTCGGTCGAGCACGTCCTCGAGGAACGCGAACGTCGAGTCGTCGGCATTGAAGAGGTAGTCGTGCACGCCCCAGTCCGGCGACACGGGCGGCGGCGCGCCGCCGGTGCCGAGCTGCGGGTAGCTCGCGATCGCCGCCTGCGCATGGCCGGGCATCTCGATCTCCGGCACGATCGTCACGAAGCGCGCCGCGGCGTAGGCGACGATCTCGCGCACCTCCTGCTGCGTGTAGTAGCCGCCGTAGGCCGGGCGTCGACCGGTCGCGGGATCCGGGGTGCGCGGCCAGGCGGCACCCGCCGGAATGCGCCAGGCGCCGACCTCGGTCAGGCGCGGGTACTTCCGGATCTCGAGCCGCCAGCCCTGGTCGTCCGTCAGGTGCCAGTGCAGCACGTTGAGCTTGTGCAGCGCCATGGCATCGATGAGCCGCTTGATGAAGTCGGGCGGCTGGTAGTGGCGCGCCGAGTCGAGCATGAGCCCGCGCCAGCGAAAGCGCGGCGCGTCCTCGATCCGCAGCGACGGGATGTCGGCGGGACCGCTGTCCGCTCCGTCCGCGGTCGCGAGCTGCCAGAGCGTCACGGCGCCGTAGAAAAGGCCGCGTTCGTCGGCGGCGCGGATCTCGACGCCGTCCGGCGTGACGTCGAGTACGTAGCCCTCGGGCGACGTGCTCGCGGTTCCGGGTCGATAGGTGAAGGCGGACGGCGCCGCCGCCGGATCTCCGCCGCCTCGAGCCGCAGTGCCGCGCGTGCGCGCCATGAGGTCGACCAGGTAGCGCGGCGACTCGCTGCACCGCGCGCATCCGCCGCGACGACGCGCGCCCCGTCCACGAGCCGGAACTGGCCGCGCTGCGGCTGGATGATCGCCGGCAGGGGAATCAGCGAGAGCGGCGCGCGCGGAGCGGGGCTCGCGCCCCCGCAGCCGGCGAGGGCGGCGAGCACCGGACACGGCCATCGCAGTCAGGACGCGCTTCACGGCATGCACCATAAAACAAGGGCGGAGGAGTTGCCTCCTCCGCCCCGTGAGTGGCTGCCCGCCTTCCTCAGAACTTGACGCGGAGGCTCAGGTAGTACTGTGCGCCGTTCTTGTAGAACGCCCGGGGCTGGTCCCGGTTGGACGCGAAGTACTTGAGCGTCGGGTTGTTCAGGTTCTGGCCGTCCAGCGTGATCGTGTACTTTTCCAGGAACGTATACCCGACCGACGCCGCGATCGAGTCGATCGCGTCCTGCGAGAAGGCGGTCTGGCGGTCGAGCCCGCTGAAGAAGTCCGAGCGGTACGTGTAGTTCAGGCGCGCGTTGAAGTTCGCCGTCTCGTAGTAGGCGCCGACGTTGTACGTGTTCTTCGACGTGCCGACCAGCCGGTCGTCGCCGCCGGGCTGGACGCCGGACGTCTGCTTCCCGTCGGCGTACGTGTAGTTCGCAAACGCGCCGAAGTTGTCCGTGATCGCCTGCTGGTAGGTCAGCTCGACGCCCTGGACGCGGCCCTGCGCGTTGATCGGTACCGTCAGGTCGTACTGCAGTTCCTGGCCGTCCGGGAAATTCGCGCTGTAGGTGAGGTAGGACTTGCGCTCGGTGCCGAACGACACGTAGTTGTCGAGATCCATGTAGAAGAGGGCCACGCCGAGCAGCGAGTTCTTCGCAAAGTACCACTCGAGGCCGGCGTCGAAGTTCGTCGAGCGGATCGGCTCCAGGTCCGGGTTTCCGCCCGAGCCGCTGCCGACCTCGTCGACCGTGGCCGGCGGGGCGCCCAGCGACACGAAGCCGGCGAGCGCCGAGTAGTCCGGGCGCGTCATCGTCATGGCGGCCCCGAAACGCGCGACGAGCGTGTCGTTCACGTTCCACCGGAGGTTGGCGCTCGGCAGCAAGTCGTCGTAGGTGTGCGTGACCCAGGACGGCTTGAACGTCCCGAACGCCGAGCCGAGCGACCGCGTGGGGGTCCGAAGCGTCGGCGGAGACGAAGGACACGATGTCCTCGTTCGTCTGGACGTAGCGCAGGCCGATGTTGCCGCTCCAGGCCTCCCCGCCGAAGTCCGCCTGGATGTACGCGGCGTAGTTCTCCTCCTCGACGTCGTACGTGCTGTTCCAGTCGAGCCGTCCGACCGGGATCGCGATTGACGTTGGCCGGGCTGTTGTAGTCCGCGAGCTGCGACGGCGACCAGAACCAGATGTTCGTCGGGATGTCGCCGCCGAACTGGTTGAAGTCGCTCGGGTAGTTCTGGAAGCCGTCCGGGTAGTTCGCCGGGTCCATGCCGGGCGCCAGCGGTCCCTGGCCGATGACGTTGAGCGATTCGCGCTCATGGTTGTTGTAGCGCGCGCCGACGTGGACGCCCGTGAAGGCGCCGCCGTCGAGGGCGAAGTCGGCGTCGATATTCGCCCAGTCTTCCTGGTCCTCCACGTCGACGTTCTGGTCGCCGAAGATCCAGCCGAAGCCGACGGGAGTGCCGCCGGGGAAGGGTGTCGACGTGTCGGCGGTGCCGAAGTTGAAGCTCGGCCCGTTGCCCGGTGCCGTGCAGCTCATAGGACCCGCCGATGCCGCCCGCCAGCACGGTCTCGGAGACGTTCTGCGTCGGCGTCTTGCCGTGACCCGTGGAGGTGCCGATCTCGCCGGAGATCGGTGAGCGCATCGCTGACCGCGTAGCTGGCGCTGAAGGCCCCGTAGTTCGACGTGGCTTTCTCGTTGGGCCGCGAGATCTGGTCGAAGACGCCGGCGGACGGGCCGCCGGCGCCGAACGATGCCGCGACCAGCGTGTTGTTCCGGACCACGTAGCCGGGATCGGGCGCCTGGGCGTCCGCCGGGGCCCTCCGCTCTGCAGCAGGTTGATCCCCAGAACAGGTAGTTGCGGTTGTAGTTCGTCGCGTCGAGGTCCGACATGAAGTACTGGAAATCCAGCGACAGCTGGTCGGTCGGCCGGAACTGGACGTCCACCAGGCCGCCGGTCCGCTCGCGCTTCTGGTCGAAGAAGGCGGCGCCGATCAGGTTCGGATACTGCACGCCGGCCAGGTCCGGGTTCGAGATCGCGATCGCGCTGCCTGCGGCGATAGTCCCGTAGCCCAGCAGCTCGACGCCGTCGCGCCGCAGGTGCCGCTCCTCCGAAAACGCCTGCACCATGATGCCGAAGGTGTCGGAGTCGTTCTTCCAGTTGAAGAGGGCGCTGAGCTGCGGCGCCGTGTCATCGGGCAGGTCGGAGTAGACGAGGCCGGCCGAGCCGCTGACGGTGAATTCATCTTTGAAGTCGAGCGGCTTGCGGGTGACGATGTCCACCGAGCCCGCCACGCCTCCTTCGACGAGCGAGGCCTGCGAGCTCTTGTGCACCGTGACGTGGTCGACGAGCTCTGACGGCAGCAGCGTGTAACTGACGCTGCGGCCCACCTGCTGGACCTGGTTCAGCACGAACCAGTCCCCGGCCGCGACGTTGTGGCCGTTGAGGAGCGTTTGGGTCAGGCTCGGGTTCGTGCCGCGCATGCTGATGCGGTCGTTCTCGTCGAATCCGCCCTCGTTCGCGCTCGCGGAGCTCACCGTGACGCCTGGCAGTCGCGCCAGCGAATCGGCGACGTTCTTGTCCGGCATCTTGCCGATGTCCTCGGCGGTGACCACCTCGATGACCGAGTTCGCGTTGCGCTTCGCGTCCAGCGACTTCTCGTTCGAGACGCGGATGCCCGTGACGACGATCTCCCCGAGTTGCTCCTGCGCCCGCGCCGGATCGTTCTGTGCGAAGAGAGCGATGGCGACCGCGGATCCGATCAACGTCGACCGTGTGCTGTTCATGTGCTGTGACCCCCTCTGGCCCAATTCCCCGCGGTCGGCCCGCGCAGGCGGTTTCCGTTCCCTGCCACCGGCTTTCTCCGCGAGAGCCCAGTGGCAGAACCAATGTGATGCCAATATAATACCACTCGTCCAGAAATGGCAAGCCTGCGCGGAATCGACTAAAAGCCCACAACGGGCTTGATCTAGGGCCGATACTTGCAGCGGCAAGCCAGCGGGGAGGGCGCGTGGTATGACATTGGTATCTTCGCCAGCTTCAGGTCGTGTCAAGACACCCGGTCCAAGCGAGCTTGCGCGGGCGGTCGGCCCCCTGGAGACATCGAGCAACCTGCCGCTCTACCAGCAATTGCAGCGAGCGCTCCGTGAGGCCATCGACCGGCGCGTTCTCGACGCGAACGACGCCCTGCCAGCCGAGCGCGACCTCGCCGAGGAGTTCGGCGTTTCGCGGATCACGGTGCGCAAGGCGATTGACGGGCTCGTGAACGAGGGCCTCCTGAGCCGGCGCCAGGGATCGGGCACCTTCGTGCGCGGGCGCTTCGAAAAGAATTTCTCGCTGCTGACATCGTTCTCGGAAGACATGCGCGCGCGCGGGCGGAATCCGCGCAGCGAATGGCTGAAACGCACAAGCGGGACGGTCACTCCGGAGGAATCACTGACTCTGCGCTCGAGTCCGGGCACGCCGGTGTACCGGTTCAACCGGCTGCGGTTTGCGGACGACGCGCCGATGTCGGTCGAATACGCGACGATCGTCGCGGGCTGCCTGCCGTCGCTCGATGCCGTGACGAGCTCCCTGTACGAAGCGCTGGAAAAAGCGGGCAACCGTCCGGTCCGCGCACTGCAGCGCCTGCGCGCGGTGCTGTTGACGCGCGAACAGGCGGAGCTCCTGCGTGCGAATCCGGGCGACGCGGGCCTCCTGGTCGAAAGGCTCGGCTTCCTGCAGGACGGCCGCGCCGTCGAGTTCTCGCAGTCCTACTATCGCGGCGACACCTACGACTTCGTCGCCGAGCTCAGCACGTCGCGGTGAGCGTCGACTCACGCATGTTCCAGGAGGCGGCGGCCGCTCCCGCGGCCGTGCGTTCACAACTGGTCGCGAACCGCGATGCCGCGCTCGAACTCGGCGAGTTGCTGCGTCGCCACGCGCCGCGCGCGGTGGTGACCTGTGCCCGCGGCAGCTCGGACCACGCGGCGACCTACGCGCGCTACCTGATCGAGACGCGCACGGGCCTGCTCGCTTCGTCGGCCGCACCGTCGGTCAGCTCGCTTTACGCGGCGCGCGCGGATCTCGAGTCGGTCCTGTTCATCGCGATCTCCCAGTCCGGCGCGAGCCCGGACCTGCTGGCGGCGACAAAAGCCGCGAGGACCGCGGGCGCCTTCGTCGTCGCCCTCGTCAACGTCGAGGGCTCTCCGCTCGCGAGCGTCGCTAATTGCACGATCCCGCTGCGCGCGGGTCCCGAGACCAGCATCGCCGCGACGAAGTCGTATATCGCGACGCTCGCGGCCGTTGCGCAGCTGGTGGGAAGCTGGACCGAGGACACGGAGCTCCTCGCCGCGCTGGAGGCCGCGCCGGACGAGCTCGAGCGCGCGTGGCGCCTCGACTGGAGCGCGGCGATCGAGCCGCTGCATTCGGCTGCCAGCCTGTTCGTCGTTGCGCGCGGACTCGGCCTTGGCCTCGCCCAGGAGGCGGCGCTCAAGCTCAAGGAGACCTGCGGCCTGCACGCCGAAGCGTTCAGCTCTGCCGAGCTGCGCCACGGCCCGATGGCGTTGGTCAGCCGCGGATTCCCGGTGCTCGCGTTCGCGCAGCACGATGAGGCTTTGGCCGATGTCGAGGCGCTGGCCGCGGAGCTCGCCGGTGTCGGCGCGCAGGTCATGCTCGCCGGCTCGCGCGTTCCGGGAACGATCGAGTTGTCCGCGCTGCGTGCGCATCCGGCCATCGAGCCGATGCTGCTGGTCCAGTCCTTCTACCGCTTTGCGAGCGCGCTTGCGCCGGCGCGCGGGCTGGATCCGGATCGCCCGCCGCACCTGCGCAAAGTGACGGAGACCGTCTGATGACCGTCGTGCTCGTGAATGGCCGCGTGCTCGGCGACGATGGCTTCCTCGATGACCGGGCCGTCCTGATCGACGGCGGCCGCATCGTCGACGTCGTCGCCGGCGATGATTCGCGCTGCCGGAGCGCGACGCGTCGCGAGCTTGGCGGGCACATGCTGCTGCCGGGCTTCGTCGACACGCAGGTGAACGGCGGTGGCGGCGTGCTCTTCAATGCGGAACCCACCGTCGACGCCATCCGTGCGATCGGCGCGGCGCACCGGCGTTTCGGCACGACCGGCTTCCTGCCGACGCTCATCAGCGACGACCTCGATGTCGTCGCCCGCGCGCTCGAAGCCGTCCGGGGGGCGATGGAAGCCGGCGTTCCCGGCGTGCTCGGGATCCACATCGAGGGACCGTACCTGAACGAAGCGCGCAAGGGCGTCCACAACTCCGAGAAATTGCGCGGGCTGGACGAGGGCGCGATCGGGCTGCTGACCTCGCTTCGGAAGGGCAGGACACTCGTTACCCTCGCGCCGGAGATGACGACGCCCGCGCTCATCAAGAAGCTCGCGTCGGCAGGCGTCGTCGTTTCCGCGGGCCATACGAATGCGACTTTCGCGGAAATCGGCACGGCGCTGAAGCATGGGCTCACGGGCTTCACGCACCTGTTCAACGCGATGTCGCAGCTCACGGGACGCGCCCCCGGCGTCGTCGGCGCTGCGCTCGACGACCCGGACAGCTGGTGCGGAATCATCGTGGACGGGCGGCACGTCGATCCGACGGTGCTGCGCATCGCGCTGCGCTGCAAGCGCCATGACCGCTTCATGCTGGTCACGGACGCGATGCCGAGCGTTGGCGCCGCAAAGAAATCCTTCTCGCTGCAGGGACGGCTGATCTCCGTGACGGACGGCGTGCTCGTCGACGAGGACGGAACGCTCGCCGGTTCCGACACCGACATGGCCTCGATGGTGAAGAATGCCGTCCGGCTGCTCGGCCTCGAGCTGCCCGAGGCCGCGCGCATGGCGAGCCGGTATCCGGCGGAGTTCCTGGGCCTCGGTGCCGAGCTCGGGCGGATTGCGGCGGGCTACCGGGCGGATCTCGTGCTGGTGGACGAGCGGCTCGAGGTCCAGGCCACCTGGATCGACGGGAAGCCGTCCGACTGACGGCCGCTCGTCGCCCGCGGGGCCGCGAATCAGCCCTTGAGCCTCGCGGCGAGGAAGTCCCGCATTCGTTTCTCCGCCTCGGGCGACTGCGTCGAAAGTACGCCACGCCGATGCTCCGGAATGTGCGACAGCGTCTCCTCGCTGGCGCCGAAGACATAGTGATCAAACAGGCTGGCCCAGGCCTCGCGGAGTGCGGGCGGCATCGGCCTGATGTTGAGGAGGGCGTGGAGCAGCGCCTCCATGCCGGACGGCATCCTCTCGACCGACCCGAGCGCGCCGTGCCACCAGTAGTTGACGAGCACGTTGAGCGTGCGGTCGAGCGACTCCACGTGATGCCACCATAGCGTCGGAATGAAAATCGCGTCGCCCGGGCCGAGGTCCGCGACCTGCGCGGCGGCGAGGGCCTCGCGCGTCCGCGGAAACCGCTCGAAATCCGGCTCGGCGAGCGGTGCGAGGCTCATTGCCGCGCCCGTAGGCGCGAAGTCGAGCGGGCCCACGTACAGATTGGCGACCTGCTGCGGCGGGAACAGGGTGAAGCGGCGCCTTCCCGCCACGACGCAGGCAATGTTCTGCGATTCGTCGAAATGTGCCGGCACCGTGACGCGGTTGCCGATCCAGATCCGGGGCGCCACCGCCGCATCGAGGATCGGCAGCGTGTTTTCCTCGGCGAACCCTGGAAGGCAGTCCGCGACCAGGGCGCTCTGGACGGCGACGGAGGGCGGTTCCTCGAACCGGGCGTAGCGCGATAATTGCTCGAGGATCGTGGCGACGGGCAGCCGGTTGCGGGCAAAATTGAAGCCGTCCATGGCCGCGTTGTAGGCGATCCGCCCGCGCGCTTCCGGCGGCATGAGGATGGCGTCGACAGGATGACCGCGGTCGAGCGCGGCGAGGTAGCGCACGAAATCTCCCGGATCGGAGAGCGCCGATTTCACCGCCGGCCAATCGCTCACCAGCCCGCGGAGGACTGCCGGGCGGTATGCCGCGAAGACCTTCTCGCGCAGGATGCGCGCGTCGACGTCACGCCATTCGGCGACAGGTTGCGGTGCCGGCTGCAGCATCCTCAGGCGGCTCCCGCCGGCAACGCATCGACGAAATCGGCCATGCGGCGCCTTGTCACCTCATCCGGTAGACGTCCGACGCCGCCGCCGAGGTTATCGGCCATGTGGCGCAGTTGGCTGGTCGCGGG